>JAHEGD010000022.1 GCA_024639885.1 Porticoccaceae bacterium
GATGTACCGCGCTGGCATGCAGTCGATCGTCTCTGAGCTGGCTCGCCAAGAGCGCCTGATCGTCGTCGAGAGCTTTGATCTGGAAGCGCCTAAAACCCGCGGCCTGATCGCCAAGCTCGCCGAGTTCGGCCTCAAAGAAGCGCTGATTGTCACCGAAGACGTCACCGAGAACCTCTACCTGGCTTCACGCAACATCTACAAAGTAGACGTGCGCGACGCTGCGGCGGTCGATCCGGTCAGTCTGATTAATTTCGATAAGGTTGTGGTGACTGTCGCCGCCCTTAAAAAGCTTGAGGAGATCCTGGCATGAATCAGGAACGAGTCTTCAAAGTTCTGTTAGCCCCGCACATCACTGAAAAAGCAGCGATGGCGTCGCAGGCTGGCAACCAGATCGTATTCAAAGTCGCCACCGACGCGACCAAGTTGGAAGTGAAGAAAGCTGTTGAGCAGCTCTTCAGTGTCCAGGTTGAAGATGTACGGGTTGCCAACGTGAAGGGCAAAACGCGCCGCACTCGCACCGGTCTTGGCCGTCGCAGTGACTGGAGAAAAGCTTATGTACGCCTCGCAGACGGTCAAGAGATCGACTTCGCGGTCGCCGAGTAAGGGGATAGATCATGCCAGTAGTTAAGAGAAAACCGACCTCTCCCGGGCGCCGCCATGTCGTCAGCGTAGTCACCCCTGAGCTGCACAAAGGCGCCCCTTACGCGCCGCTGTTGGCGCCGAAAAAGCGCAACGGTGGTCGTAACAACGCCGGCCGCATCACGGTTCGTCACGTGGGTGGTGGTCACAAGCAGCACTACCGCATCATCGACTTTAAGCGCAACAAAGACGGTATTCCGGCCACGGTTGAGCGTCTTGAGTACGATCCCAACCGTAGCGCCAACATCGCGCTGGTCTGCTACGCCGATGGTGAGCGCCGCTACATTATTGCCGCTAAAGGCATGAAGGCGGGCGATCAGATCCAGAGCGGCAGCGACTCGCCGATCAAAGTGGGCAACACCTTGCCGCTGCGATCTATCCCGGTCGGTTCGGTAGTCCACTGTGTTGAGATGAAGCCGGGCAAAGGCGCCCAGTTGGCGCGCAGCGCCGCCGCCGCGGTGCAGCTAGTTGCCCGTGAGGGCGCCTACGCGACGATCCGTCTGCGCAGTGGCGAGATGCGCAAAGTGCCGGTTGATTGCCGCGCCACTTTGGGTGAAGTATCAAACAGCGAGCACAGCCTGCGCTCGCTGGGTAAGGCTGGCGCCAAGCGCTGGCGCGGTGTTCGCCCGACCGTTCGCGGTGTGGCGATGAACCCGGTCGACCACCCACACGGTGGTGGTGAGGGTCGCACCTCGGGTGGTCGTCACCCGGTGTCGCCTTGGGGTATGCCTACTAAGGGCTACAAGACGCGCAAGAACAAGCGCACTAACCAATATATCGTTCGTCGTCGCACTAAGTAAGCGACAGTCGAATAACGATTTACGAGGATAGCAACTGTGCCACGCTCTCTTAAAAAAGGACCCTTTGTTGACCTGCACTTGGTCAAAAAGGTTGAAGCCGCCGCTGCAGCCAATGACCGTCGGCCGATTAAGACCTGGTCGCGTCGCTCGATGATTCTGCCCGATATGGTTGGGTTGACCATCGCCGTACACAATGGCCGTCAGCATGTTCCAGTCGTGATCAACGAAGAGATGGTTGGCCACAAGCTGGGTGAATTTGCCCCGACGCGGACTTATAAAGGCCACGTCGTCGACAAGAAAGCTAAGCGCTAAGTCGCGCGGCTCAGACGCAAAGAGGTAGCAACGGTGGAAGTAGCAGCAAAATTACGCGGGGCCCGTCTGTCGGCGCAAAAAGCGCGACTGGTAGCGGATATGGTTCGCGGCAAAGGTGTCGAGCAAGCGTTGGACATTCTGCAGTTTAGCGGCAAGAAAGGCGCAGACATCATCAAGAAAGTTCTTGAGTCAGCGATTGCCAACGCAGAGCACAACGACGGCGCCGACGTCGATGAGTTGAAAGTGTCAACAATCTTCGTTGATGAAGGGTTGACTATGAAGCGGATCAAGCCGCGCGCCAAAGGCCGCGCTGATCGTATCTCTAAACGCACTTGTCACATCACTGTGAAAGTGGCTGAGAAGTAATCAAGGTTCGGGAGACCATCCATGGGTCAAAAAGTACATCCAACCGGCATTCGTCTGGGCATCGTTACCAAGCATACCTCTACCTGGTACGCCGGTAACCGCGACTACGCTGACAAGCTCAACCAAGATTTGGCGGTGCGCGCGTTTATCCAGAAGAAGCTAGAAGCTGCATCGGTTAGCCGTGTAGAGATTGAGCGCCCCTCAGAGAGTGCGCGCATCACGATCCACACCGCTCGTCCGGGTATCGTCATCGGCAAGAAAGGCGAAGACGTCGAAGCGCTGCGCAACGAGATTTCAGCCAAGATGGGCTGCCCTGTGCACATCAACATCGAAGAGATCCGCAAGCCCGATCTCGACGCGATGTTGGTGGCCCAGAACGTCGCCCAGCAGCTCGAGCGTCGGGTTATGTTCCGCCGCGCGATGAAGCGCACGGTTCAGAACGCCATGCGCAATGGCGCCCAGGGCATCAAAATTCAAGTCAGCGGCCGTCTCGGCGGTGCTGAGATTGCACGAACTGAATGGTACCGTGAAGGTCGCGTGCCCCTCCACACGCTGCGCGCCAATATTGATTACGCGCACGCTGAGGGCAACACCACTTACGGCATCATTGGCGTGAAAGTGTGGATCTTCAAAGGTGAAGTTCTCGGTGGCGAGGAGGCTACGCAGCAGCCCGCCAAAGGCAAGAAAGAGCGATAAGGGTAAAGCGAGATGCTGCAACCGAAACGTACAAAATTCCGCAAAATGCATACCGGCCGCAACCGTGGCCTGGCGCAGCGCGGTAGCAAGGTGAGCTTTGGCGAGTTTGGCCTCAAGGCCTCTGGCCGCGGCCGACTGACCGCCCGTCAAATTGAAGCGGCGCGTCGTGCTATGACCCGTCACATCAAGCGTGGTGGCAAGATCTGGATCCGGGTATTCCCCGACAAGCCGATCACTCAGAAGCCGCTCGAAGTTCGAATGGGTAAAGGTAAAGGTAATGTCGAGTACTGGGTAGCGCAAATTCGCCCCGGCAAAGTGCTCTACGAAATGGAAGGTGTCTCAGAAGAGCTGGCGCGTGAAGCATTCGCCCTGGCCGCAGCCAAGCTGCCGATCGCGACAACCTTCGTAAAACGGACGGTGATGTAAGATGAAAGCAAGCGAATTACGTGAAAAGTCGCTCGAAGAGCTGCAGGCCGCGCTAAACGGCGAGCTTGAAAAGCAGTTTAAGCAGCGTATGCAGTTGGCGACTGGCCAGTTGAACGAGACCCACACGGTACAGCAAGTGCGCCGCAACATTGCCCGCATCAAGACCGTGCTCAACCAGAAGGCAGGTGAATAACCATGAGCGAAGCAGCAAATTCAGCGCGTACTCTGTCCGGCACTATTGTCAGCGACAAGATGGACAAGACTGTCACAGTACTGATCGAGCGCCGCGTCAAGCACGCCGTTTACGGTAAGTTCATGACCAAGTCGACCAAAATTAAAGCGCACGACGAAAACAACGACGCGCGCATGGGTGACGTGGTCACTATCGCTGAGTGCGCGCCGATTTCGCGCCACAAAGCATGGCGTCTGGTCGATGTTGTCGAGCGAGCTGTAGCGGAATAATTTGCGCTTGCGCAAAGCCGGAGAGATAAGATGATTCAAACAGAAAGTTATTTGGATGTAGCCGACAACAGTGGTGCACGCCGGGTTATGTGTATCAAGGTTCTCGGTGGCTCACACCGCCGTTACGCGCGCGTCGGCGACGTGATCAAAGTTACCGTTAAAGAAGCGATTCCGCGCGGTAAAGTCAAAAAAGGCCAGGTGATGAACGCCGTGGTTGTGCGTACCCGCAAGGGTCTGCGTCGCCCCGATGGCAGCCTGATCAAGTTTGACGACAATGCAGCAGTGCTGCTCAACACTAACTTGGCGCCGATTGGCACCCGTATTTTTGGCCCAGTAACTCGCGAATTGCGTACTGAGCGCTTCATGCGAATTATTTCGCTAGCGCCAGAAGTACTGTAAGCGGGAGGAACAGATTATGGCTATGAGCAAAATCAAGCGCGACGACGAAGTGATCGTCGTTGCCGGTAAAGACAAAGGTAAGCGCGGCAAGGTTCTCAAAGTGCTCGAGAATGATCGCCTGCTGGTCTCTGGTGTGCAGATGATTAAAAAGCACCAGAAGCCCAACCCGCAGCTCGGCGTAGCTGGCGGTATCGTTGAGAAAGAGTCATCTATCCACGTCTCGAACGTGGCGCTCTTCAACAGCGCGACCAACAAGGCGGACCGGGTCGGCTTCAAAGTAGAAGGCGACAAAAAGGTTCGAGTATTTAAGTCCAGCGGCGCAGCCGTAGACGCCTAAGCAGCAGGGTATTGAGATGGCAAGGCTACAAGAGATTTACAAAAGCGAAATCGCTCCCAAACTGAAGGAAGAGCTCGGTCTCTCCAACGTGATGGAAGTTCCGCGCATTACCAAAATTACCCTCAACATGGGTGTTGGTGAGGCGGTTGGCGATAAGAAAGCGCTCGAGGCGGCAGTCGCTGACCTGACATTGATTGCCGGCCAGAAGCCGATTATCAACAACGCGCGCAAATCTATCGCTGGCTTCAAGATTCGTCAGGGCTGGCCGATCGGCACCAAGGTGACGCTGCGCTCTGAGCGTATGTACGAGTTCCTTGAGCGCCTGGTGGGCATCGCCATTCCGCGTATTCGCGATTTCCGCGGCATCAGCCCCAAGCAGTTTGACGGCCGCGGCAACTTTGCCATGGGTGTCAGCGAGCAGATCATCTTCCCCGAGATCGACTACGAGAAGATCGACAAGCTGCGCGGTATGGATATCACGATTACTACCACCGCCCGCACCGACGACGAGGGCCGTGCCCTGTTGCGTGCATTCAACTTCCCACTCAAAGGTTGAGGTTAGGATAATGGCTAAAGTATCTATGATCGAGCGCGAGAAGAAGCGCGCCAAGACAGTCGCCAAGTTTGCCGCCAAGCGCGCCGAGCTGAAAGCGCTGATTCAAAACCCGGCAACCGGCGACGAAGAGCGTTGGGACGCACAGGTTAAGCTGCAGAAGCTGCCGCGCGACGCCAGCCCATCGCGCCAGCAGAACCGCTGCCGCATCACTGGCCGCCCGCACGCGGTCTACCGTAAGTTTGGCTTGTCTCGTATCAAGTTGCGTGAAGCAGCGATGCGTGGCGATGTGCCCGGCCTCGTTAAGTCGAGCTGGTAAGAGGAGCATAGATAATGAGCATGCAAGATCCAATCGCCGATATGCTGACCCGCATCCGCAACGCCCACCAGCGCAGCAAAGTGTCTGTCACCATGCCGGCCTCTAAACTCAAAGCGGCCCTCGCCGGCGTGCTTGAGTCAGAAGGTTACATCAACGGCTTTTCGGTCAGCACCGACGTCAAACCGCAGCTGACCGTTGAGTTGAAATATTTTGAAGGCAAGCCGGTTATCTCTGAGATCGCCCGCGCCAGCAAGCCGAGCCTTCGCCAGTACCACGGCCGGGATGACCTGCCGACCGTACGCGGCGGCCTGGGTGTGGCGATTGTCACCACCAGCCAAGGCGTGATGACTGACCGCGCAGCGCGCGCAGCCGGTATCGGCGGCGAAGTCCTCTGCACCGTATTCTAAGTAGGGATTAGACATGTCTAGAATTGCAAAAAATCCGGTCGAGCTGCCCAGCGGCGTCGAAGTGACCATGGCCGGCGGCGAAATCGCTGTCAAAGGTGCCAAGGGTTCACTGAAGATGGCCCTCAACAGCGCGGTGGTTGTCTCGCAAGAGGGCAATGTACTCTCGTTTGCCCCCGCCAACGGCGACAAGTTTGCCGGCGCGATGGCAGGTACCACCCGCAGCTTGGTCAACAACATGGTAGTCGGCTGTTCAGTCGGTTTTGAGAAGAAGCTTGAGCTGGTCGGTGTTGGGTACCGCGCCCAAGTTCAGGGCAGCAAGGTTAACTTGACGCTCGGCTTTTCACACCCGATCGTCTACGACCTGCCGGAAGGTGTAACTGCAGAGTGCCCAACGCAGACTGAAATTCTGCTCAAGGCGTCGGACAAACAGGTGCTCGGCCAAGCGGCCGCAGAGATTCGCGCCTTCCGTCCGCCAGAGCCTTACAAGGGTAAAGGTGTCCGTATCTCTGGTGAGTACGTACGACGTAAAGAAGCCAAGAAAAAGTAACAGGGTAAACTGATGAGCGACAACAAAAAGTTATCACGAGTGCGCCGCGCGCGCCGTGCCCGTGGCAAGATCGCCGAGCTTGGCGCTACTCGCCTCTGCATCACGCGCACGCCGCGCCACATGTACGCACAAATTATCGCCGCCAGCGGTGACCAAGTGCTGGCATCTGCCTCGACACTGGAAGCGGGTCTGCGCCAGGGCGCTACCGGCAACGTGGCCGCCGCCCAAGCGGTCGGCAAATTGGTCGCCGAGCGCGCCGTTGAAGCCGGCGTTAAAAGCGTCGCCTTTGACCGCAGCGGTTTCAAATACCACGGTCGCGTCAAGGCATTGGCAGATGCCGCCCGCGAAGCCGGACTGGAATTTTAATAGGTAGATATTATGGCTTACAACGATCAAAAAGATTCATCGGAAGGCTTCCAAGAGAAGCTGGTACAGGTCAATCGCGTTGCCAAAACCGTTAAAGGTGGCCGTATCTTCGCCTTCACCGCACTGACTGTAGTCGGCGACGGCAACGGCAAGGTTGGCTTCGGCCGCGGTAAAGCGCGCGAAGTGCCCCAGGCTATTCAGAAGGCGATGGAGTCGGCGCGTCGCAACATGATCAGTGTTGCGCTCAACGGCAAGACCATTCAGTACCCGACCAAAGGCGTTCACTCGGCTGCCAAGATCTACATGCAGCCCGCCTCTGAAGGTACCGGTGTTATCGCCGGTGGCGCGATGCGCGCCGTGCTGGAACTGGCTGGTGTACAAGACGTACTGGCTAAGTGCTACGGCTCGACCAACCCGGTCAACGTCGTGCGCGCTACTTTTAAAGCGTTGGAGGCGATGCAGTCGCCGGACGACGTTGCTGCCAAGCGCGGCAAGTCGGTTGAAGAGATCCTGAATTAATAGACGTCACGTCGGATTTGGACAGAGCATCATGGCTAAAGCAAAAGCAACAATTAAAGTAACGCAGACTAAAAGCGTCCACGGGCGCCTGAAGAACCACCGCGCGTGCATCGCCGGCCTGGGTCTGCGTCGTATTGGTCACACCGTTGAAGTCGAAGATACCCCTTCGGTTCGCGGCATGGTCAACAAGGTTTTTTACATGGTTAAGGTCGAGGAGGCATAAGATGCGTCTAAATACTCTCAGCCCCGCTCCTGGCCGGGTTAAAGCAGCAAAGCGCGTCGGCCGTGGTATCGGCAGCGGCTTGGGCAAGACAGCGGGTCGCGGCCACAAGGGTCAGACCTCGCGTTCGGGCGGCTCTATTCGCCCCGGTTTTGAAGGCGGTCAAATGCCTTTGCAAAAGCGTCTGCCCAAGTACGGCTTTACCTCGCGTCTGGCGGCAGTTACCGCTGAGATTCGCCTTGGCGAGCTCAACTTGATCGAAGGCAGCGAAGTCTCTATCGCGTCACTGCGCGCCGCCGGTCTGATCAACAACAGCATCAAGCGCGCCAAAGTGTTCGCCTCTGGCGAAGTGACCAAAGCGGTCACGCTGGTTGGCGTGGGTGCGACCGCTGGTGCCAAGGCTGCTATCGAAGCGGCCGGCGGCAAGGTCGAGGCGTAAGGTTAGCTGATGGCCACTCCTGCGGGCATGCCTAACGGCGGTGCAAAAGGTCTGGGCGAGCTTTGGGCTCGCCTTCGCTTTTTGTTCCTGGCGATTATCGTCTACCGGTTGGGCACGCACATCCCGGTACCGGGGTTTGATCCCGACCGTCTGGCGGATATGTTCAGCCAGAGCCAGGGCACCTTCCTGGGCATGTTCAACATGTTCTCGGGTGGCGCGCTGGAGCGGATGAGTATCCTCGCGCTGGGCATCATGCCGTACATCTCTGCCTCTATTATTATGCAGCTGCTGTCGGCCAGTTTGCCCTACCTGGAGCAGCTCAAGAAAGAGGGCGACGCCGGTCGCCGCACCATCAACCAGTACACCCGCTACGGTACCGTGGTGTTGGCGCTGGTGCAGGGGTCAGCGATGGCGGTGGGTTTTGCCTCGCAGGGGCTCGCCTACGAAGTCAATACCATGTTCTACCTGGTCGCGGTCGGCTCGTTGGTCGCCGGTGCTATCTTTATGATGTGGCTCGGCGAGCAGATCACCGAGCGCGGTATCGGCAACGGTATCTCAATGTTGATTTTCGCCGGTATTGTCGCCGGCATTCCGACCGCCATCGCGCAGGCGCTGGAGTCGGCTCGGCAGGGTGACTTGAACCCGCTGACGCTGGTGATTGTTTTGATCATCGCCATTGCGGTGGTCTACTTTGTGGTCTTTATTGAGCGTGGCCAGCGCCGTCTGACGGTCAACTACGCACAGCGT
>JAHEGD010000003.1 GCA_024639885.1 Porticoccaceae bacterium
CCAATTGACAAAGCCCAGCGGGCTGCCGATAATGCGCGCCCTACGCAACACCCTCCTCTTGCCCAGGTGGTGAAATTGGTAGACACGCCAGCTTCAGGTGCTGGTCCTCGCAAGGGGGTGGAGGTTCAAGTCCTCTCCTGGGCACCATTATCTAGCGCGCTGAGTCAGTCAGCTGAACCGCTGATAAAATTTCTCAAAGATACCATCCAACAGCGCTACAAATCGCTTCGCATAGTCGTCGCCGTCAACCAGTGGCCCTTTGCGCATCGCCGCATAAATCTGCTGGCGCTGGGTAGTCAACTGGCCGGCGTTAGCCGCTATCTGCACAGCACAGTCGGCCCAGCCCTGCGGGGTCGGCTCCGCAATGTACTCCGCTAGCCCCAAACTTATCAGCGCACCAGCACTGGTAGCGCCGGCCCCGCCGCGCGATTTTTCGGTCAGTACTGGTGTCCCAGCGCTGAGCGCTTCGTAGCTGGTGGTGCCGCCACTAAACGGCGTGGTGTCGAGCATGACATCAACATCGGCGTAGGTTTGCAGGTAGACATCAAAACGCAGCCGCCCGCGGAACTGAACACGGCTGGTAATGACGCCGCGGTTGACGAACGCGGTGCGCAGTTCGGTCATTACCTCGCGGTCTTCATAGGCTAGCCCGACTAACAACAGCTGACTGGTTGGCAGTGCCTTGAGCACCGCCGCCCAGCGGTCGAGCGTAGCTTCGGTAATTTTGGCCGGCAGCGAGAAGCAACCGAAAGTGAGCAGGCCGTTTTGATCGACCGGTGCCGCGCTCGGCTGCAATGCCATCGGTGGGTCGTAGCAGAACCGGCTGCCCGCCATCACTGCGGTGTGCGCGTCACCCTGTAGCAGCGGTAGGTGGTACTGGTCGGTAATGGTGGCGTCGATATTGGGCAGAAAGGTACTGTCCATATAACCCAAACAACTCAACTGCACCGGGGCAGCGCGTTGAGCCAAAATCGGCAACGCATTATTGGCGGTGTGGCCACCCAACTCGATTAGCATGTCTAGATCTAGCTCGCGCAGCTGCGCCAGCTGCTGTTGGCTGTCGCTCGCCGGCAGGTGGAGCCAGCGGTTGTTGCCGCGCACCTTGTCAGTCACCGAGTCGACCGTGCTACCGGTGTAGATTAGTGTCACCTCGAAGCTGTCGCCCAATTTGCCGATCCAGCCGCTGGTGAAATAGCCAACTGGGTGGCGGTAAAAGTCCGCGCTAATAAACCCAACCCGTAAGCGTCGCCCCAGTGCCGGTGTGCGGCCAGCCACTGTGGTCTCGGCATGGGGGTAGTGTCGCTGTGCCAGCGCACCCAAGTCGCGCAATACATCGCTCGCCTGTTCGACATAATTTGCATACATGGTAGCCGTTGAGTAAACCGCCGGACATGGCGGATGAGCATCCATGTAACTGCGCACCACTTGCAATGCCACAGCCGGCTGGCGGCTTTCGAAAAAAGACTGCGCCAACAGCAGACAGTGCTCTTTATCGTTCGGCTCAGGATGAGCCTCAAGCACGCCTCTAGCGCGGCTCGGAAAGCCCTGTTTAAGCAGGCACTTAGCCAGCCCCTTAACTACCGGAGGATGGCAGACACCGCTCTGATAGACACGGCTAAAGCGCACTGCTGCCTCTTCATAGAGTCCCTGCTCTACCAGTACCGCGGCGCTCTGCCAGAGCGCTTCACTGACCTGTTCTGGGTTGCTAGCGGCGCGCCGTGCTTGCTCCGCCAGATAGAGCGCACCGGGCAGGTCACCGGCCAGCGCCGCCGCCGTCGATTCGGCGAGAGTGGCGCTATGATCCACTGGCCACCTCACTAAGGGTCAGATGGCAGTTGTGCTGCATACAGGTTTTGCAAAACGCACTGTTGTATTTTTTGCGCTGCAAGGCGGAAAAATCATGGCTCAAAAAATCTTCCCCGAGCGGCTGCACACTGCCGCAGCAGAGCATCACCTCAGCGCGATGGTTGATCGCCATCATGTTAAAGCGCAGCTCGCAGTCAAAGCGGCCAGAGCGCTGCGTGGTGGCCAGCGCAGCATTGTGGTCGGGATCCCAGAGCAGCTGGTTGGCCGCGGGCTACCCCTCTGCCGTCAGCTGCTCACTGCCAGTGGCCAGTGGCGCGCCCTAGTTGAGCAACTGCTGGGCCGGCCCGATCTGCTCGACAGCCCCTATTTTAACCAGCTGTCTGCGGCACTCGTCCGCCTGCTGGCAGAGCCGGCGACGATTGCAACACTGGGCTTGCCCGCCTATATCGGCGAGCTAGCCGATTACGAATGGTTAGAGTTGGCTGCAGAGCTGGCCGACCCCGATCCGACACCGGCAGCTGAGCTGGCCACGTTGACCGATACCCAGCTACTGGCAACGCCGTTACGGTTGTGCCGCAGCGCCCAACTTGGCCACTACCATTGGCCGGTGGCGATGCTGAGCAGTTCACTGGAGGAGAACCTGCCATGGCTGGCAGCTGGCCCTAGCCACCCGCCACAGACTATCGCGGTCTACCGCGACGGCGGCGGTAAAATCCGCTTTAGCGCCTTGAACCGATTAACTAGCAAACTGTTACAGCAACTACAGGGCCACCCGCAACGCCCTCTTTACCAACAGTTCACTGCACTGGCCACAGCCAGCGCCATGCCGCTAACGCTGCTACAACCCCATGCACTAAGCCTGCTTCGCCAGTTCGGCGATGACCGGCTAGTGACCGTCAAACAGCCCAGCCAAGGAGCGACCGATGACCACGATTAACTCAATACAAGCTTTATACGCGCAGCTAGTGCGGCTGCTTGGCAGGGTCGACTTTATCGCCCCACTGTTGATGCGCCTCTTTTTAGCGCCAGTATTTCTGTCGGCAGGCCTCAATAAGCTCGCCAATTTTGACAGCACGGTCGCCTGGTTCGGCAACCCGGAGTGGGGGTTGGGGCTGCCGCTACCGTGGCTACTGGCGGCACTTGCGACTACCGCAGAACTGGCCGGGGCGGCACTGCTGCTGCTCGGGTTGGCAACCCGTCTGGCAGCGATACCGCTGATAGTTACTATGTTGGTGGCTATCGCCACAGTGCACTGGCAGCATGGCTGGTTTGCAATCGCTCCCTCAAACCCCACCACCAGCATGGTGGCACCGTTAGCGCCGGCACTGGGTGCCGTTGGCATCAACGCCGCCGAGCAGAGCTTGGCCAACAGCGCCGAGGTCGCCGAGCGCTTAACTGCGACGCGCCAGCTACTGCAGCGCCATGGCAACTACCGCTGGCTAACCGAGCGCGGCAGCTTGGTGGTGCTCAATAACGGCATTGAATTTGCTGCCACCTACCTGATCATGCTGCTTTCGCTGCTATTCCATGGCGGTGGCCGCTGGGTGAGTGCAGATTACTGGATGGCTGAGCGCTGGCGGTTGGCAACCGGCTGAGTCAACGGCCCGCTAGCTGTTCGCCAACGCCGTCATAATGCCGTCAACCACGTCGTTTAACGTGCTTTGTGCGTCGATAAAGTCTAGGTCAAGATCTAGCCCAAGCTCGCTCTCTAGCATCATCGCCATCTCGACCAAGCCGATGGGTGCCGCCAAGTTCACAATGAATTGTGTTTGCGGCACTAAAAGTAAATGGCTGCAAGAACCAACGCCCAATAGGTAAGAAAAACGGCCGCGATATGGCTGTTATCTCAGACCCGACATCACCTCATCGACGATGTCATTTAGGATACCGCGCACTGAGATAAAGTCGAGGTTTAAGTAGATCAAACTTACCTAAATAAACTTTCACGTCACAATGTTTTAGTCTAAACAGAAGAGACACTAAGCTCGCAGCCTATTTAGCACTGCTAGCGCTTGAGAGCTGAGACCGTCTCCCAAAGGAACAGCGGGGGCCGAGTCGTCTCCAAGGATGGATTCACGGCGTGTCTCAGCACCCAACGCCGGCTGCGCCACAAACAGGAGAAGAGTGTTGTTGCGAACAAGATCCCGGATCTCGCGCTGCGCGCGGTCCGGGATGACGTTTATTGGAGAGCTGCGCGCGGTCCGGGATGACGTTTATTAGAGGGCTGCCCGCGATCCGGGATGACGTTTATTAGAGGGCTGCGCGTAGTCCGGGATGACGTTGCTTAGGAAAAGCTGCGCTTGCAGGACAGACTCGCAACGGCTTACGCCGTTGCTCGGTGCTGCGCTCCGCCTTCGGCGCCCTAAAAGCTGCGCCTTTGGTCGAATCCGCTGCGCGAGTTGTGAGTCTCGTGCGGGCCGGAAAATAAAAAACCCCATGCCAGAGGCATGGGGTTTTTTATTTTAGTGGCGGACCGGACGGGACTCGAACCCGCGACCCCCGGCGTGACAGGCCGGTATTCTAACCAACTGAACTACCGGTCCGCATAAACTGTCCTGACTCCTGCCAATTGCACAAAAATCAGTGGTAAAAAATGGTGGGTGGTAACGGGATCGAACCGCTGACCCTCGCCTTGTAAGGGCGATGCTCTACCAGCTGAGCTAACCACCCTCCGGAAGAGGTGCGCATTCTACTGGTTTGGAAGTAGCTGTCAAACACTTTTTGCTAATCGGCTATCAACTCACCCGGCTATACATTACAGCGGTCTACTTTTACACTGCGCGCACTTCAAAAGTAGCAGCCCACCGCGAGCCTAACTATGTTCCTCTACAAAGAATTTTCTATTGAAGCCGCCCACCGGCTACCCAATGTGCCGGCCGGCCACAAGTGCTCACGGCTGCACGGCCACTCGTTCTTGGTCCGCATCGAAGTCGCCGGACCGGTCGGCGAGCAGAGTGGCTGGGTGATCGACTTTGCCGACATTAAGTCGGCCTTTAAGCCGCTCTATGAGCAGCTCGACCACCACTATCTGAATGAGGTCGAGGGGCTTGAGAACCCAACCAGCGAGAACCTCGCCAGCTGGATATGGCAGCGCCTAAAACCTACCCTGCCGCTGCTGAGCGCCATCGAGATCAAAGAGACCTGCACCAGCGGCTGCCGCTACGTCGGCGACTGAGCCGCCGCTACAACAAACTCTGCAGCGCACCGTCCAGCTCTGGGTAGGCAAACCGGTAACCGCTCTCCAGCGCTTTGCCCGGCACCACATTCTGGCCGTTGAGCAGCAGCTCGACCCCCATCTCACCGAACAACACTTTAACCGCCAGCGCCGGCATCGGCAGCCGCGCCGGGCGGTGCAATGCCCTACCGAGTTGGCGGGCAAACTCGGCGTTGGTCACCGGATTGGGGGCGGTGGCGTTAAAGCCATGGCGCAGATCGCTGCGCGCAAGCGCGTGGTTAATCAGCCCGACCATATCTTCGATATGCACCCACGACATCCACTGCTTGCCGCTGCCGATCGGGCCACCTAGCGCCAACTTAAAGGCTGGCAACATTTTTTGCAGAGCGCCCTGCTCACCCAACACGACGCCAGTGCGCAACCAGACCACCCGCGCACCAAGATCCTCAAAGCCGAGCGCTGCCTGCTCCCAGGCGTGGCAGAGTTGATGCGAGAAGCCGTCGCGGGCAATGCCATCCTCACGCTGCGGCTTGCTGCCGTGGCCGTAATAGCCGATCGCCGAGCCGCTGACCGCTACCGGCGGGGCGTGGCCGAGCTCGGCAAATTTATCGACCAACTGCTTGGTCAGCTCTACCCGGCTGGCATAGAAGGCCGCCTTGCGCGCCTTGCTCCAGCGCCGATCAGCGAGCGGCTCGCCGGCCAAGTTAATCAGCCGGTCAAACGGTGCCATGCCGTCTAGCTCTGCCAGTGAGCTGATCACTGTTAGCTGTGCCGTGCTCGGCAACCGCTTGGCCGCGCGCTCGGGCTGGCGGGTCAGCACGGTGAGCTGATCGCCGGCAGCCAGTGCGCTGCGACAGTAGTGGCTGCCGATAAAACCGCTGCCACCGGTAACGAGCGTCCTGTTGCCCATAAAACCACCTCTAGTTATTTGACGAGCTGCCACCAAGGCTGCGTTAGCGGCGGTGAGTCTGCTAGAATCGCCCACTCTTACCACAGGCCGACAGGCCGCCTAGATGAGCATTTTCATGAGTCTTGCAGATAAAGTCTTGGCAGTAAATAACGATCTGCCGATCCGTACCGAGCGGCCGGTGCACAGCGGCAAGGTCCGCTCGGTCTACTGGCTGACCGCGCAGGACAGCGCCCGGCTGATCGCCGAACACGGCTACCCGGTAGCGGCCGACGCGCAGCTGGCGGTGATGGTGATCTCCGACCGCATCTCGGCCTACGAGTGCCTGTGGCGCGGCGAGGGCAACCTGCACGGCATCCCCGGCAAAGGGGCGGCGCTCAACGCCATATCCAACCACTGGTTTAACCGCTTTAAGGAGCGCGGTCTGGCGCGCAGCCACATTGTCGACACCCCCCATCCGCTGGTGTGGATTGTTCAGCAGGCGCGCCCGGTAATGATCGAGGCGATTTGCCGGCAGTACATCACCGGCTCGATGTGGCGCGCCTACGCCGCCGGCGAGCGGGACTTCTGCGGCATTCAACTGACCGACGGACTGCGCCGCGACCAGCGTTTAGATCAATTGTTAATTACCCCCTCAACTAAGGGCGTGATCAGTGGCATCGACGGTATACCCGAAGTGGACGACGTCAACGTCAGTCGCGCCCAGATCGCCGACCACTACCGGGCGTTCAACTTCAACTGTGCCGCCGACATCGCCCGCTACGAGCAGCTGCTGAGCGAGGGCTTTGAATTGATTAGCGCCGAGATGGCCGACCACGACCAGCTGTTTGTCGACACTAAATTTGAGTTTGGCTACGCCCGCAACGCCCAGGGCGATGACGAGCTGATCTACATGGATGAGGTCGGCACCCCCGACTCGTCGCGCATTTGGGATGGCGCCAGCTACCGCGACGGCGTGGTGCTGGAGCGCTCTAAAGAGCAGTTCCGGCAGTTTCTGCTCAACCACTTTGCCGATGCTGACATCCTCACCAACAAAGACCGCATGGCCGAGCGCTATGCGCTGGCCCGCGATAACGAGCTGCCGGCGCAGATCATGCACGACGTCGCCGCCACCTACCGGCAGACCGCCGAGCAGATTACCGGCCAGCCGCTGCAGATCGCCGACGACCCGCGCGCCGAAATTGTCGAGCTGCTCGCCAACCGCTACCAATTGATCGACTGAGGCTGCGCCGATGAGCGACCACCAGATTGTCTGGCTGCGCAACGACCTGCGCAGTGCCGACCACCCCGCCCTGTTCCACGCGTGCAACGCCGCGCGCGATAGCGGCGGCACGGTCACCGCGCTCTATATTGCCACCCCGGCGCAGTGGGCGTACCACGACGAAGCGGCGGCCAAGCTGGCGCTGCGCAGCGGCCTGCTGACTGACCTGCGCGGCCGGCTGGCTGAGCGAGGGGTCGACTTTACGCTGCTGGAGTGCCCGCGCTACGCCGATATCCCGGCGCTGCTGCGGAGCTTTGCCGAACAGAGTGGCGCCACCGCGGTCTGGTATAACGCCGACTATCCGCTCGACGAGCTCAACCGCGACAACGCCACCGACGCCGCACTGGCCGCCGCCGGCATCGCCGCCAAGCGCTGCGACGGCGATATGCTACTGGCCGAGCCGACCCTCAACGGCCAGGGGTTGCCCTACAAAGTATTTACCCCGTGGTACCGCGACTGGCTGCGCAAGGTCGAACAAAACGGCCTGCCGGCCCTGCCCGAACCCGAGCCGGTTGGCAGCGCGCTGGCGGCGGTTGCCGAGCCGGTCGCCCTGCCCGGCGCCAGCAGCTACCGCGACGACCTGTGGCCGGCCAGTGAGGCGGCGGCGCAGCAGCGGCTGGGCCAATTTGCCGCCCAGCAGCGGGCCCGCTACGGCGAGCTGCGCGACATCCCCAGCGTCAACGGCACCAGCACGCTGTCGGTCTATCTGGCCAGCGGCGTGCTGACCGTGCGGCAGATTTTTGCCGCGGTGGTCGGCGACTGTGAGGCGACCGGCAGCAACTGGCGCGACGACCACTGGTTTCGGGAGCTGGGCTGGCGCGAATTTTACAAAAACCTGATGATTCACTTCCCGGCGCTGTCGCGCGGGGCGGCATTTAAAAGCGAGACCGAGGCGCTGCACTGGCAGCGCGACCAGCCGCTCAACCTACTCTGGCAGCGGGGCCAAACCGGCTACCCGATTGTCGATGCGGCGATGCGCCAGCTGCAGCGCACCGGCTGGATGCACAACCGGCTGCGGATGATCACCGCCAGCTTTTACACCAAGCTGCTGTTTATGGATTGGCGCGACGGCGAGGCGTTTTTTATGCGCAGCCTGCTCGATGGCGACTTCGCCTCCAACAACGGCGGTTGGCAGTGGAGCGCCTCGACCGGCTGCGACGCGTCGCCGTGGTTTCGGATCTTTAGCCCGCTGCGCCAGTCCGAGAAATTTGACCCCGACGGCGCCTTTATCCGCAAGATGGTGCCAGAGCTAGCCGGCGTTGACGGCAAACAGATCCACAACCCGCCCAGCGCGGTGCGCCAGGCGTGCGGCTACCCAGAGCCGATCGTCGACTACAGCCAGGCGCGCGCCGCCGCTTTGGCGGCGTTCAAGGCACTGACTAACGGCTGAGCGCTAAACTACCCGATCGAGCAGCTCGCCGCCCTGCACAAAAGCGGCCATATTGGCCGCGGCGCGGCGCACCATGTCGCCGCGGCACTCGGCGGTGGCGCTGCCAATGTGGGGAGTCAAGACCACATTGTCCATCGCTATCAGCGCCTCTGGCACGGTCGGCTCGTGCTCAAAGACATCGAGCCCCGCGGCGGCCAACTGGCCGGCCTGCAGGGCGGCGATCAGTGCCGTCTCATCGATCAGCGGGCCGCGGCCGGTGTTTATTAGTACCGCGTGTGGCTGCAGCTTAGCCAGCATAGCGGCGTCGATCAGGTGGTGGGTATCGGCCGTCAGCGGGCAGTTTAGCGAGACAATATCGACACTGGCCATCAGCTCCTCAAGGGTTTCGCAGTAGCTGGCGCCAAGCGCCTGCTCGGCCTCTGGCTTGCGGCGCGGCCCCCAGTAGACAATCTGTATATTGAAGCCGGCGGCGCGGCGCGCCAGCGCCTGGCCTATATCGCCAAAGCCGACAATCCCCAGTTTTTTGCCGTGCACCCGGCTGCCCAGCTTGCCCTGCGCCTGCAGCCACTGGCCGGCGCGCAGGTAGCGTTCGCCGGCGCTCAACCGCCGACAGGTATCGAGCAGCAGCGCCATGGCCAAGTCGGCAGTATCCTCGGTCACCACCGGGGTATTAGAGACCTGAATGCCGCGCGCCTTGGCGGCGTCGAGGTCGATATTGTCAGTACCCACACCGATGTTGGCGATTAGCTTGACGCTGTCGGGCAGCGCGCCGATCTGGTCGGCCTGCATCGCATCCATCACCGTGGTCAGGGCGATGGTGGCACCGGTCCAGAGTTCGCCCTGGTAGTCGTGCGCCAAGCGCACCTCGCCAAGCTGTTTGAGCGAATCGGTAAACGCCGCCGGCAGCAGCGCGGTAGTGACGACAATAGTGTGCATAGCAATCTCCTTTAGTGGGTTGGCAGTGTAGGCACAGTGGCCGCTGCAGTTTGTCACAAAGTTAGCAGAGTGGCGCCCGCCGCCGGCCTACAGTACCGCCATAATTAGGCAACACAAGGGGCTGCAGCGTGGCAGGGTATCGATCAAATAAAGTGACCGTGGGTAAAACCGCCTCGGCAGCGCGCGCCCTGTGGATGGCCAGCGGGGTCGACAATAAAGATTTCGGCAAACCGATCATCGCCATCTCCAACTCGTTTACCGAGTTTGTGCCGGGCCACGTCCACCTTCAAGAGGTCGGCCGGCTAGTCGCCGACGCGATCTGGGAGGCCGGCGGTATCCCGCGGGAATTTAACACCATCGCCGTCGACGACGGTATCGCCATGGGCCACGACGGCATGCTCTACAGCCTGCCCAGCCGCGATGTGATCGCCGACAGCATCGAGTACATGGTCAACGCCCACTGCGCCGACGCGATCATCTGCATCAGCAACTGCGACAAAATCACCCCCGGTATGCTGATGGCCGGGCTGCGGCTCAATATTCCGGTCATCTATGTCTCTGGCGGGCCGATGGAGGCCGGCCGCACCGAGACCGACAACCAGATTGTCCGCGTTGACCCGATTGAGACCTACATCGCCGCCTTTAATGAGGACACCAGCGAGCGCGCCAAACAGATCGAGAACAGCGCCTGCCCCACCTGCGGCAGTTGCTCTGGCATGTTTACCGCCAACTCGATGAACTGCTTGGCCGAGGCGCTCGGTTTGGCACTGCCCGGCAACGGCTCGATGCTCGCCACCCACGTCGACCGCAAGACCCTGTTCACCACCGGCGCCAAGCGCATCGTCGAGATGGCTCGCGCCCACTACATTAACGGCGACCAGTCGCTGCTGCCACGCGCCATCGCCACCCGCGCTGCGTTTATCAATGCGATGAAGGTGGATATCGCCATGGGCGGCTCGACCAACACCATTCTGCACCTGCTGGCGATGGCCCAAGAGGCCGAGGTCGACTTCACCATGGCCGATATCGACGAGCTGTCGCGGCAGATCCCCCACCTCTGCAAAGTGTCGCCGGCGACCCGCGACTACTACATGGAAGATGTCCACCGCGCCGGCGGCATCATGGGGCTGCTTGGCGAGCTCGACCGCGCCGGGCTGATCGACACCAGCGTCAACCATGTTAGCGGCCAGAGTTTGGCCGCTGTGCTCGACAAGTGGGATTACCTGCGCAGCCAAGATCCCGAGGTCTACTCGTTCTACACTGCGGCACCGGGCGGCAAAAAGACGATTCGCGCCTACAGCCAAGACGCTCGCTGGAAGAGCCTCGACATGGACCGCGAGCGCGGCTGTATCCGCAGTATCGACCACCCCTACAGCACTGAGGGCGGGCTGGCGGTGCTGTTTGGCAACCTCGCCGAAAAGGGCTGTATCGTCAAAACCGGCGCGGTGCCGCTGGCGATGTACCAGTTTAACGGCCGCGCGCGGGTGTTTGACCAGCAAGAGACGGCGCTGAGCGCGATTGAGAACGACCAGATTGAGCCGAACAGCGTGATCATCATCCGCTACGAAGGCCCCAAAGGCGGCCCCGGCATGCAGGAGATGCTCAAACCGACCATGACCTTAAAGGTCAAGGGGCTCGACAGCAGCTGCGCGCTGCTGACCGACGGCCGCTACTCCGGCGCCACTGCCGGGCTATCAATCGGCCACGTCTCCCCCGAGGCGGCAAATGGTGGTAACTTAGCACTGGTAGAGGACGGCGACCGCATCGAGATCGACATTCCCGGCCGGCGTATCGAGCTGATGGTCGGCGCGGCCGAGCTGGCCGAGCGGCGCACCGCGATGGAGGCCCGCGGCAGCCAAGCGTGGCAGCCGCAAGGCGAGCGCAGCCGGGTCGTCACCCGCGCCCTGCGCGCCTATGCAGCGTTTGCCAGCAGCGCCGACCGCGGCGGCTTTAGAGATATTTAAACCAACAGACCACCGAGTCAAATTTGAGGGCGATATGGGCAAGTTACGCGACATCTCACTGAGTGATAAATACACCCAAAATAGCGGCATGCTGTTTATTAGCGGCAACCAAGCGCTGGTCCGGCTGCCGCTGATCCAGAACGAGCTCGATCGCCGCAACGGGCTCAACACCGGCGGTTTTATCTCTGGCTACCGCGGCTCGCCGCTGGGCGGCTACGACGCCGCGCTGTGGCAGGCCAAAAAGGCCATTGAAGCTAACGACGTCCACTTTCAGCCCGGTCTCAACGAAGAGCTGGCCGCCACGGCGGTAACCGGCAGCCAACAGCTGTCAGTGGTGCCCGGCGCCACCCACGACGGCGTGTTCGGCATCTGGTACGGCAAAGGCCCCGGCGTCGACCGCGCACTCGATGCGCTCAAACACGGCAACTTCTCTGGCGCCCACGAAAACGGCGGTGTGCTGGTACTCTACGGCGACGATCACCCCGGCAAGAGCTCGACTATCTGCAACCACTCAGAGCCGGCGCTGGCAGCGGCGATGATCCCCTCTTTTTACCCGGCCAATGTCGGCGAGTTTATCGAGTTCGGCCTGCTCGGCTGGGCCGCCTCGCGCTACAGCGGCATGTGGATCGGCTTTAAATGTGTCAACGAGACGGTCGAGCAGACCGCCACCGTCGAGGTCGATCTCGACACTATTACCTTCAACACCCCAGACCGCGGTGAGCTGCCCGCGGGTGGCGTCAACTACCGAGTGATTGGCCAAGCGCGCGAGCTCGACGAAGTGATCGTTGCCGAGCACCGTATTCCGCTGCTGCACCAGTTTATCCGCGCCAATAATATCGACCGCATCAGCCACGGCAGCCGCGATGGCGCTGGCAAGTTGGCTGTTGTTACTGCGGGTAAGGCGTGGCAAGAGACGGTCGCCGCGCTCAAACTGCTCGGTATCGATGAAAGCCGCGCTGCCGCACTGGGCGTCACGGTCTACAAGCTCGGCTGTATTTGGCCGATCGAGCCAGAGGGGCTCAAAGCGGTAGCCGCCCGCCACGACGAGCTGTTGGTGGTGGAAGAGAAAAAAGCCTTTATGCAACCGCAGGTCGCCGAGCTGATAGTCAACCTGGCCAACCGCCCGGCGCTCTCTGGCAAGCAGGCAGCCGATGGCAGCGCGCTGCTGCCGGCCTCGACCTCGCTCAACGCCCAATTGATTGCCAAGGCGATTGCCAGCCGGCTAGTGGCCGGCGGCTGCAGCGACGACACCGTGGTAGCTTACGCCCAGCAGGCCTGTGAAGCCGCCGCTAAATCTGGTGTAGCGGTAATGCGCACCCCGTACTTTTGTTCTGGCTGCCCGCACAACACCAGCACCAAGGTGCCCGAGGGCAGTATGGCGATGGGTGGCATCGGCTGCCATGCCATGGCCAGTGCCTACCGCCCAGATACTGTCTCGCCACTGCAGATGGGTGGCGAGGGCGCCAACTGGATCGGCCTGTCACCGTTTACCCAGACCAAGCACGTCTTCCAAAACCTCGGCGATGGCACCTACTACCACTCGGGTTTAATGGCTATCCGCGCGGCGGTCGCCGGCGGTATTAATATCACCTACAAAATTCTCTACAACGACGCCGTCGCGATGACCGGAGGCCAGCCGGTCGATGGCCCGATCTCGGTCGCCGAGATCACCCACCAGGTGATCCACGAAGGGGTTAAACGCTGCGTGGTAGTGAGTGACTACCCGGACAAATACGACGGCGACAACGGCCTCGCCGCGGGGGTCAAAGTACTCCACCGCAGCGAGCTCGATGCGCTGCAGCGCGAGCTGCGCGAGGTAGAGGGCTGCACCGTGATTGTCTACGAGCAGACCTGTGCCGCCGAGAAGCGCCGCCGTCGCAAGCGCGGCAAGCTCGAAGACCCGGCCAAGCGCATGTACATCAACCCGGCGGTCTGCGAAGGCTGCGGCGACTGCTCAGCGCAGTCGACCTGCGTCAGTATCCAGCCGCTGGAAACGGCGATGGGCCGCAAGCGCCAGATCGACCAGTCGTCATGCAACAAAGACTACAGCTGTAACCGCGGCTTCTGCCCGTCGTTTGTCACCATCTACGACGCCCAGCCGAAAAAGCCCGAAGCGGTCGCCACCGGCGGCGGCCTGTTCGACGGCCTGCCACAACCGGCCGCGCCAGCGCTCAACGGCAGTAGCTACAACGTGATGATTACCGGCATTGGCGGCACCGGCGTGATTACCGTCGGTGCGGTGCTGGGCATGGCCGCGCACTTAGAGCAGCGGGCCTGCTCGATCTACGACATGACCGGCCTGTCGCAGAAAAACGGTGCGGTCTACAGCCACCTGAAGATTGCCGACAGCAATGCCGACATCGGCGCCCAGCACATCGCCGGCGGCGAAGCCAACCTGCTGCTCGGTTTTGACATGGTCGCCTCACTCGGCGGCGACGCCTTTGCCAGCTTGGCACCGGCCACCCACGTGGTCGGCAACAGCCGGGTCAGCAACACGGTGATCTTCCAGTTCAACCCCGATGACAAAGTCGACAACAGCCTGCTCGAGCAGCAGCTGGCCAACCGGGTCGGCCAGGACCACCTGCACTTGGTTGACGCCAGCACGCTGGCGCTGCAGCTGTGTGGTGACACCATCGCCGCCAACATGTTCATGGTGGGCTACGCCTGCCAGAACGGCTTGCTGCCGCTCTCTGTCGAGGCGATCGAGCGCGCTATCGAGCTCAACGGCACCGCAGTTGAGTTCAACCTCAACGCGTTCCGGCTCGGTCGCGTCGCCGGCCACGACATCGACCGGCTACTGGCACTGCTCACCCCCGCCGCGACCAGCCAAGCGCTGCCGCAAACCGCCGACGAGATCATCGCCCACCGCGTCGCCCACCTCACCGGCTACCAGAACGCCGCCTACGCCGAGCGCTA
Source organism: Porticoccaceae bacterium (assembly GCA_024639885.1). GTDB lineage: Bacteria > Pseudomonadota > Gammaproteobacteria > Pseudomonadales > Porticoccaceae > LSUCC0057. The sequence continues at coordinate 14,356 of JAHEGD010000003.1, forward strand.
TCGCGCGCTGGTTGAGCAGGTGCGCAGCGCCGAGCAGACGCTCGCCGCCGGCAGCGAGCAGCTGACTGCGGCAGTGGCGCGCTACTACTCCAAACTGCTCAGCTACAAAGATGAGTACGAAGTGGCGCGGCTGCACAGCGACGCCGCCAACCTGGCCGCCATGCAGAGCCAGTTCAGCGGCAAGCTGCGGGTTGAGTACAACTTGGCGCCGCCGCTGATCAGCAAGCGCGACCCGGTCACCGGCCAGCTGCAAAAGCGCAGCTTTGGGCCGTGGATTCTGCCCGCCTTCAGGCTGCTGGCTAAGCTGCGCTTCCTGCGCGGTACCGCCTTCGATATCGTCGGTAAAACTGCCGAGCGCAAGATGGAGCGCCAGCTGATCACCGACTACGAAGCGCTGCTGAGCGAGGTGATCCGCGATTTGAACAGCGACAACTTCGCCACCGCGGTAGAGCTGGCGTCACTGCCGGAGACCATTCGCGGCTACGGCCACGTCAAAGAGCGCCACGTCAACGCCACCCGCCAGCGCTGGGCAGCGCTGCTTGAGGTGTTCCGCCACGGCGAGCCAGAGAAGGTCGTCCAGTTCCAAGAGGCCGGTTAACGCATGGCCGAGTTGCACTACCTAGACAGCCCAGCCGGCCACCGGCTGGCCTACCGCCACACCCCCGCCGCTGCCAACAGCGGCCCTGGGGTGCTGTTTTGCTGCGGCTTTCAGTCCGACATGAACGGCGACAAAGCGCTCGCCATCGAGGCGCTGTGCGCTGAGCAGGGCCGCCAATTTACCCGCTTTGACTACATGGCCCACGGCCAGTCGAGCGGCGACTTTGCCGACGGCACCATCAGCCAGTGGCGCGACGACACCCTGCAGGTACTGGACCAAGTGACCAGCGGCCCACAGCTGATTGTCGGCTCATCGATGGGCGGCTGGATCATGCTACTGGCGGCCCTCGCCCGCCCCGAGCGCATCCACTCACTGCTCGGGCTGGCGGCCGCACCCGACTTTACCAAACGCTTTGTCGAGGACGAGCTGAACGCAGAGCAGCGCGCCGCACTGGTCGCCAACGGCTACCACGACGAGCCCAACTGCTACGATGACAGCGGCGTCTACCGGATGTACTACAAGCTGATAGAAGATGGCACCGCCAACAACACCCTGCTCGAGACGCCGCTGGCGATTAACGCACCGCTGCGGCTGCTACACGCAGTCGACGACGCCGATGTGCCGTGGCAGGTCGGTGGCCGCATCATCGAGCAGATGACCGGCAGTGACGGCCAGCTGCAGCTACTTAAAACCGGCGGCCACCGGCTCTCAGACCCCGCTTCGCTGGCGTTGATTAGTGCTACTATTAATTCGCTGCTTGCGCAGCACAGCTAACAATAACAACAACCACAACGATAACGACAACAATAGGCAGGGTTATGGAAACGTTAAATCAAGCAGTCATGATCAACCCAACCATGAGCACAGTACTGTGGCTGGCGGCCTGGTGGGCGCTGATGCTGGTACCGCTGGTGTTTGTCCGGCTGATCACCTCGCGTCAGCAGAACAAAATCAAGTTTGACCCAAGCGGCAACGACCTCGACGGGTTGGCGGCGCGGATCACCCGGGTCACCTGCAACAACTACGAGAACATTCCGCTGTTTATCGGCGTACTGTTGGCCGCCCAGCTGCTTGGCCAGAGTGCAATCACTGACCAGACCGCCTGCTGGCTGCTCTACGCCCGCATCGGCCAGAGCGTCGCTCACCTGATCTCTGGCAGCCGCAACTGGGTGCTGGTGCGGTTTGCCTTTTATATCGCCCAGTGGGCGCTGGTCAGCTGCTACATCGTGCAGCTGCTGATGGCCGTCAACTAGCCGCTGTAGCGGCGCATTAAAGCCGCCTGCGGGCGGCTTTTTTGTTGCACTCAACTCGCTAGCGCGACTCTGGGCACGGCACTACACTAGCCGGCTTTTCACTGACCGGCACACAGGTAGCTCGATGGAAGCACTCAACGGTATTACCGGATTGACGACTTTTGTGCTCGGCACGGTTTTTATTGTGCTGCTGCCCGGCCCGAACTCCCTGTATGTGATGAGCACCGCCTCGCGGCTCGGCTGGCGTCAGGCCGCGCTTGGCGCTGGCGGGGTGTTTGCCGGCGACAGTGTGCTGATGATCACTGCGGTGCTCGGCGCCGCCTCGCTGCTCAACAAGTCACCAGCCGCCCTGCAGGCGATGCAGTTACTGGGGGCACTCTACTTGGTATACCTGGGCGGCGGCCTGCTGCGCCAGGCTCGGGCGCTCTGGTCGGGACTGGCCGCGGCCGGTAATGACGCCCCCAAACCCAACCGCCACCACCCGTTTCTGCAAGCGCTGACTGTCAGCCTCCTCAACCCCAAGGCGATTCTGTTCTTTGTGTCGTTCTTTGTACAATTTGTCTCGCCGCAGGCGCCGGCGCCGCTACTCAGTTTTTTGCTACTGGGGCTTATCTTGCAGGTGATCAGTATGCTCTACCTAGCGTTGCTGATTGTTACCGGTGTGCGGTTGGCCAAGCTGTTTGGCAACCATCGGCGGCTGGCCAGCGCCGCGACCGCTGGGGTCGGCGTCGCCTTCATCAGTTTTGCACTGACGCTGGTCGCAAGCTGACCACCACGCCGACAACGAGGTGCTCTTAATTTAACCCGCCAACGGGTAAACTGGCCGCCCCGTCACTCTACGATCGCTACAGCCATGTCGCAAAACAGCCCCACCGCCTGGAAACTACTGGCCGGCAATGGTCAGTTCCGCTGGCTGCTGGCCGGCAATACAGCGATGTTTTTCGGGTTCTTCTCGACACTGCTGCTGCGCTCGCTGCTGGCCTGGGAGCTGACCGGCGACGAGATGGCGCTGGCCTATATCAACTTGGTGGCGGCGCTCTGTATGTTCGCCTCGTCGCTGGTCGCCGGGGTGATCATCGACCGCTTGGAGCGGCGCCGGCTAATTATTATTGCCCAGCTGGTTGTGGTCGCCGCCGAGACCACCGTGCTCGGCCTGCTGCTGCTCGATCAGCTCAGCTTCTCGGCACTGATCATCAGCGCGGTGGCAGCCAGCACCGCGTTCCCGTTTATTATGCCGGCACGCACCGCGATGCTAGTCGACGCAGTCGGTTACGGCCCGCTCGGCCGCGCCAATGCGCTGATCGGCGGCGGCATCAATATCGCCCGCATGGCCAGCCCGGCGGCACTGGGTTTTTTAATCGACGCCAGTGGTTTTGTGCTCGGCTACCTGCTACTGTTAAGCCTACATACGCTGTCGCTAGGCTGTACCGTGGTGCTGCGCCAGTATCCCGCCAAGGGCGGATCAGACCACCATTTTTGGCAAGAGTTTAGCGGTGGCTTTCGCTATATCGCCAGCCGCAGCAGTCTTGCTATGGCCATTGTCTTTGGCTTGTTGCCAATGCTGGTCGTCGTACCGTTGCAGAACCTGATGGTGATCTTTGTCGATGAGATCTGGGATCAGGGCGGCACCGGCTTGGGCATAATGATGGCTGCGATGGGGATCGGCGGCCTGCTCGGCTCGCTGCTCACCGCCCAGCTCAAAGAGGCCAGTTTCGTGTTGCCGCTGGGGGTTAGCACCGTGGTACTGGCCGTGATGCTGCTGGTGTTTGCCTACACGCCGAGCTTTTTAATTGCCGCCCTGCTGGTGGTGGGTATCTACGGCTGCTCGGCGGTAGCGCAGACACTGGTCGGCACCGCCTGCCAGATGATGACCGAGGACCACGTTCGCGGCCGCGTCACTACCATCACCATGATGTCGATGAGCCTGTCGCCACTGGCCACCCTACCGCTGGCGTTCGCCTCTAAACAGCTCGGTGCCGGCTGGGCACTGACTATCACCGCCGTGCTACTCGCGTCGGCCGCGCTGCTGATCTGGTGGCTATCCAGCGCCTTCCGGCAGATCGATAGCGCCGCCAACTAGCCATCCCGTTCGGCACAGCCGTCGCGCCACCGCTGCACCGGCCCAGCCACCACCACGACTGTCACCCTTAATAAGCGTCCATGACCAAACAGGCCGCGCGGGTTCACTTTTTTCTCCACCCGCCAAGTTGACGTTAGCGTTAACGAAAGGTATCTTACGCAAACGTTAAATAGTTGGCCGCTAGCGCGGCCCCGTCAAGACTAAGAGGTGATAGTTATGGTCGATAAGAGTCGTCAATACAGTATCTCCCAGCTCGCGAAAGAGTTTGATGTCACCCCGCGGGCGATCCGCCACTACGAGCAGATCGGCCTGATCGCGCCGCAGCGGGTCGGCCAAAACCGCATCTACAACGCCGCCGACCGGATCCGCTTAAAGCTGATTGTGCGCGGCAAGCGGCTCGGCCTGTCGCTTGAACAGTCGCGCGAAATTATCAATATGTACGAGCACGGCGCCAACAACGCCGCCCAGCTAGAGACCCTGATCGACGCCATCCGCCTGCAGCGCGAGCGGCTGCAGGCGCAGCTGGAGGAGCTCAACAGCATGCTCGGCGATCTCGACCAAGCCGAGGCCGAGTCGCTCGAGGCACTCGCCCACAGCGACCGCGCCAAAGCCGGTTAGCGCCGCACACCGATTACCCCACTCTCATCATCATCAACCAAACCGGAGCCGCCCATGAGCATCAGCTACCCTACCCTCAACTTTAACCTCGGCGAAGAGATCGACATGCTGCGCGATTCGGTCTACCAGTTCTGCCAAGCCGAGCTGGCCCCGCGCGCCGAGCAGATCGACCGCGACAACGAGTTTCCGATGGACATGTGGCGCAAGTTTGGCGACATGGGGCTGCTGGGCATCACTGTTGACGAGCAGTACGGCGGCTCCAACATGGGCTACTTGGCCCACACCATCGCGATGGAAGAGATCTCGCGCGCCTCGGCGTCGGTCGGTCTCTCCTACGGCGCCCACTCCAACCTCTGCGTCAACCAGATCTCTAAGAATGGCAGCCACGAGCAGAAGCTCAAGTACCTGCCCAAGCTCTGCAGCGGCGAGCACATCGGCGCGCTGGCGATGTCTGAACCCAATGCCGGCTCCGATGTAGTCAGCATGAAATTGGCCGCGGTCAAAGATGGCGACCACTACGTGCTCAACGGCAACAAGATGTGGATCACCAACGGCCCCGATGCCGACACCTATGTGATCTACGCCAAGACCGATCTGCACGGCGGCTCGAAAGGCATCACCGCATTTATTGTCGAGCGCGACAGCGCCGGTTTTAGCCGCCACCAGAAGCTCGACAAGCTCGGCATGCGCGGCTCCAACACCTGCGAGCTGGTCTTTCAAGATTGCCGAGTGCCGGCCGAGAACATCCTCGGCGGCGAGGGGCGCGGCGTGGCGGTACTGATGAGCGGGCTCGATTACGAGCGCACCATCCTCTCCGGCGGCCCGGTCGGCATCATGCAGGCCTGTATGGATGTGGTGGTCCCCTACCTGCACGACCGCAAGCAGTTTGGCCAGTCGATCGGCGAGTTCCAGCTGATGCAGGGCAAAGTAGCCGATATGTACACCGAGCTGAGCGCCTCGCGGGCCTTTCTTTATGCGGTGGCGGCAGCCTGCGACCGCGGCCAAGAGTCGCGCAAAGATGCCGCCGCGGTCATTCTCTACACCGCTGAGCGCGCCACCCAGATGGCCCTGCAGGCGATTCAGACACTCGGTGGCAACGGCTACATCAACGAGTACTCGACCGGCCGACTGCTGCGCGACGCCAAACTCTATGAGATTGGTGCCGGCACCTCAGAGGTGCGGCGCATGCTGATCGGCCGCGAACTGTTCAACGAGACCCGCTAACACCGCCCGCCAACAGGAGCTGACCATGGCGATAATTGCCAGCAAAATAAAACCCCAGAGCGGCGAATTTGCCGCCAACGCCAGCCACATGCAGGCGCTGGTCGCCGACCTGCGCGCCAAGATCGACACGATCTGCGAAGGCGGCGGTGCCGCCGCGCAGCAGCGCCACCTCGACCGCGGTAAACTGCTGCCGCGCCAGCGGGTCGACGCCCTGCTCGACCCCGGCTCGCCGTTTTTGGAGCTTTCGCAGCTGGCCGCCTACGAGGTCTACGGCGAGAACGTGCCGGCCGCCGGGGTGATTACCGGCATCGGCCGGGTCGCCGGCCGCGAGTGTCTGATCGTCGCCAACGACGCCACCGTCAAAGGCGGCTCCTACTACCCGTTGACGGTTAAAAAACACCTCCGCGCACAGGCGATCGCCCAGCAAAATGGGCTGCTGTGTATCTACTTGGTCGACTCCGGCGGCGCCAACCTGCCCCGCCAAGACGAGGTCTTCCCCGACCGCGACCACTTTGGCCACATCTTTTTTAACCAGGCCAACATGTCTGCCGAGGGTATCCCGCAGATTGCCGCGGTGATGGGCTCGTGCACCGCCGGCGGCGCCTATGTACCGGCGATGGCCGACGAATCAATCATCGTCAAAAACCAAGGCACTATTTTCCTCGGTGGGCCGCCGCTGGTGAAAGCGGCCACCGGCGAGGTGGTCAGCGCCGAAGAGCTCGGCGGCGCCGATGTCCACTGCCGCACCTCTGGGGTTGCCGACCACTACGCCCAGAACGACCTACACGCGCTAGAGCTGGTGCGCCGCGCAGTGGCGCGCAGCAACCGGCTCAAGCCGGCCCAGCTCGACACCGCCGCGGCGCTGCCGCCGCGCTATCCCAGCGAGGAGCTCTACGGCGTCATCCCCACCGACACCCGCACCCCCTACGATGTCCGCGAGGTGATCGCGCGGGTCGTCGACGACTCTGACCTCGACGAGTTTAAGGCGCTCTACGGCACCACGCTGGTGTGCGGTTTTGCGCGCATTCACGGCTACCCGGTCGGCATCGTCGCCAACAACGGCATTCTGTTTGGCGAGTCGGCCGAGAAAGGCGCGCACTTTGTCGAGCTCTGCGCGCAGCGCAAGATCCCGCTGGTGTTCTTGCAGAACATCACCGGCTTTATGGTCGGCAAACAGTATGAAGCCGGCGGTATCGCCAAACACGGTGCCAAGATGGTCACCGCGGTGGCGTGCGCCAAGGTGCCCAAGTTCACCGTGCTGATCGGCGGCTCGTTCGGGGCCGGCAACTACGGTATGTGCGGCCGCGCCTACGACCCCAACTTCCTGTTTATGTGGCCCAACGCGCGTATCTCGGTGATGGGTGGCGAGCAGGCCGCCGGCGTCTTGGCGACCGTCAAACGCGACCAGATAGAGCGCGCCGGCGACAGCTGGAGCAGCGAGCAGGAGCAGGCTTTTAAGCAGCCGACCATCGACGCCTACGAGCATCAGGGCCACCCCTACTACGCTTCGGCGCGGCTCTGGGACGACGGCGTCATCGACCCCGCCGAAACCCGCACGGTGCTCGCCCTGGCGATCTCTGCCAGCCTCAACAAACCCATCGCCGAGACACGCTTTGGCGTGTTCCGTATGTAACCGGAGCCGATTATGAGCACAGATAGATTACTGATTGAACGCGACAGCCGCGCTGTCGTCACCCTCACGCTCAACAACCCCGAACAGCACAACGCCTTCGACGACCAGCTGATTGCCGCACTCGAGAGCGCCTACGCCAGCCTCGCCGAGGACACCTCAGTGCGCGCCGTCGTACTGGCCGCCAACGGGCGCAGCTTCTCGGCCGGCGCCGACTTGGGCTACATGAAAAAAATGGCCGGTTTCAACCAGGCCGACAACCAGAAAGATGCCGAGCGGCTGGCAGCGATGCTGGCCGCGCTCAACAACCTGCCGATGCCGACCATCGCCCGCGTGCAGGGTGCCGCTTTTGGCGGCGCGGTCGGCTTGGTGAGCTGCTGCGACATGGCGATCGGCAGCCAGCGGGCCAGCTTCTGCCTCTCTGAGGTCAAGCTCGGGCTGATCCCGGCGACCATCTCACCCTACGTGCTGCGCGCTATCGGCGAGCGCGCCGCGCGCCGCTACTTCACCACCGCCGAGCGCTTCGACGCCGCCACCGCCGCAAGGCTCGGCCTGCTCAGCGAGGTGGTTGACGAAAGCGAACTCGACAGTGCTGTCGAGCAGCTGCTGGCTGCACTGCTCGCCAACGGCCCGTCGGCCGTGCGCGAGGCCAAAGCGCTGGTGCTCGACTACGGCGGCCGCCCGATCGAGCCGGCGCTGATGCTCGACAGCAGCGAACGAATCGCCCGGCTGCGCGTCTCTGCCGAGGGCCAAGAGGGGCTGGCGTCATTTTTTGACAAGCGCCCGCCGGCCTGGCAGCAGTAAGCCTAGCTCTCCCCTATTGCACACAACACGACGGAAGTTGCCCCTATGTTCAGTAAAATTCTTATCGCCAACCGCGGCGAAATCGCCTGCCGGATCATTCGTACCGCGCGCGCCATGGGCGTTAAAACTGTCGCCGTGTACAGCGATGCCGACGCCACCGCCCAGCATGTGCTGCTCGCCGACGAGGCGGTTCACATCGGCGGTTCGGCCTCGCGCGACAGCTACCTGAAGGGCGACCGCGTGCTCGCCGCCGCCCTGCAGACCGGCGCCCAAGCGGTTCACCCCGGCTACGGCTTCCTCTCCGAGAACGCCCAGTTCAGCGAGCTGTGCAGCGCCAACGGAGTGGTCTTTATCGGCCCGCCGGTCGGCGCCATTGAGGCGATGGGCTCGAAGTCGGCCGCCAAGCAGATTATGGAGCAGGCCGGCGTACCGCTGGTGCCGGGCTACCACGGCAGCGATCAGAGCCCGGCCACCCTCAAGGCCGCCGCCGATCAGATGGGCTACCCGGTGCTGCTTAAAGCGGTCGCCGGTGGCGGCGGCAAAGGCATGCGTCAGGTGTGGGCCAGCGACCAGTTTGATGAAGCGCTGGCGGCCGCCAAACGCGAGGCGCTGAACGGCTTTGGCAACGACGACATGCTGGTTGAGAAATACCTCACCCAGCCGCGCCACGTCGAGATCCAAGTGTTTTGCGACAACCACGGCAACGCCGTCTACCTGTTTGAGCGCGACTGTTCGGTGCAGCGCCGCCACCAGAAGGTGCTCGAAGAGGCGCCCGCCCCCGGCATGAGCGAGCCGCTGCGCCGCGCCATGGGCGAGGCTGCCGTTAAGGCGGCGCAAGCGATCGACTACCGCGGCGCCGGCACCGTCGAGTTTCTGCTCGATGTCGACGGCAGCTTTTTCTTTATGGAGATGAACACCCGCCTACAGGTGGAGCACCCGGTAACCGAGCTGATCACCGGCGAGGATCTGGTCGAGTGGCAGCTGCGCGTTGCCGACAACCAGCCGCTGCCCAAAGCGCAGAGCGAGCTCACCCTGCGCGGTCACGCCGTCGAGGCGCGCATCTACGCCGAAGACCCCGACAACGAATTTCTGCCCGCCACCGGCGCGCTCAGTTACCTGCGCACCCCGGCCGAGTCGGCCCACGTGCGGGTCGACAGCGGCGTGGTTGAAGGCGACCAAGTGTCGGTCTTCTACGACCCGATGATCGCTAAACTGATTGTCTGGGACGAGGACCGCGAGCGCGCCATCGACCGGCTCACCAACGCCCTGCGCGACTACCGGATAGCCGGCCTGACCACCAACATCGACTACCTCTACCGGATCGCCGACAGCGCGCCGTTCCGCGCCGCCGACCTGGATACGCGCTTTATTGAGCGCCACAACCAGCTGTTGGTAGAGACCCCGCGCACCCAACTGACCGTCGAGCAGCAGCTGGCCATAGTGGCCGCACTGGTCGCCGAACCCGCTGCGCCGGTCGCCAGCGCCGCTGGCGACGCCGACTGCTCGCCGTGGCAGGCCAGCGGCGACTGGCGTCTCAACTACCGCCACCGCCGCCACACCGCGGTGGCAGTCGACGGCTGCGAGTACCGCATCGCCACCGAGCTGGCCGACGGTGCCATTCACTGGCAGGCCGACGGCGGCGAGCAGCACGTTACCGGCACACTCAGCTGCCAGCGCAGCGGTGACCAGCTGCAGCTGGTGATCGATGGCCAGCGCAGCAGCGCCAGTGTCTACCGTGCCGGCCAGCAGCTGACCGTGTTTAGCGCCGCCGGCAGCTTTACCGCCAGCCTAGTTGCGCCAGACTTGGGTGACACCGACAGCACCGACGCCGGCGGTGGGCTGCTAGCACCGATGAACGGTACTGTGGTCGCCCAGCTGGTAGAGCCCGGTGTCGATGTCGAGGCCGGCACCACGCTGATGGTGATGGAGGCGATGAAGATGGAGCACGCCATCAAGGCACCCAGCGCCGGCCGTGTCGCCGAGTTTTACTTTAGCCCGGGCGAGCTGGTAAGCGGCGGTGCCGAGCTGCTCGACTTTAGCGCCGCCGAATAACCGACCGCCACCACACCGGGGAGCCGACTGATGAGCCTACCAAAGCAGGTCAAAATCGTTGAAGTGGGGCCGCGCGACGGCCTGCAAAATGAGCCCAGCGAACTGACCGTGGCAACCCGCGTCGCGCTGATTGAGGCGCTCGCCGACGCCGGCCTACGGACCATCGAGGCGGGCAGTTTTGTCAGCCCCAAGTGGGTGCCGCAGATGGCCGGCAGCGCCGAGGTGTTCGCGGCGCTAAAGCCGCGCGCGGAGGTGACCTACACTGCGCTCACCCCAAACTTACAGGGGTTGGAAGCGGCGCTGGCGGCGGGTGTCAAAGAGGTGGCGGTATTTGGCGCCGCCTCAGAGGCGTTTAGCCAAAAGAACATCAACTGCACTATCGCCGAGAGCCTGGCCCGATTTGAGCCGGTCGCCCGCGCCGCGCTGGATGCCGGCGTGGCGGTGCGCGGCTACATCAGCTGCGTGGTGGGCTGTCCCTACCAGGGGGCGATCGAGCCGGCCGCCGTGGCCAGCGTGGCGCAGCAGCTACTGGATATGGGCTGCTACGAGATCTCGCTCGGCGACACCGTTGGCGTCGCCACCCCCAACCGCGTCACCGCACTGCTCGAACCGCTGCAAGCGACAATCTCAACGCGACAGCTAGCGGTGCACTTTCACGACACCTACGGCCAGGCCTTGGCGAACATCTACCGCGCCTTGGAAATGGGCGTAGCCACCGTCGACAGCTCGGTCGCCGGGCTCGGCGGCTGCCCCTACGCCGCCGGCGCCTCGGGCAATGTCGCAACAGAAGAGGTGGTCTATCTGCTCAACGGGTTGGGCATCGAGCACGGCGTCGACCTCAACGCACTGGCCCGCGCCGGCGCCGCCATATCGGCGCAGCTCAACCGCCCCAATGGCTCCAAGGTGGGGCGCGCACTGGCCGGATGAGCGGGTAAAAACAAAGAGTGGCCAAAGCAGCGCTTATCAGCGATTATTACACCACGACTCCCCCTTCGTGGCGCCAGAACAGCGGCGTATGCTTAGGGCGAAAAAACCGCCCGTTGGCGGTTTTTTCATTTATCGCGCCGCAATGCGCTCGGCGCCACCCCCGCCCAACGGCGCAGCGCGCGCCGAAAGTTGGCCGCGTTGGCAAAGTCGAGCAGTGCGGCAATCTCTGCCACCGGCAGATCGGTACCGGTCAGATACTCGACCGCCAGCCGGTGGCGCACCTGGTCGAGCAGCGGCTGAAAACGGCTCCCCTCGCGGGCCAACTTGCGCTGTAGGGTGCTCTCGCTGACATTGAGCCGGCGCGCCACTTCGGCGCAGTTGGGAAAGTGCGAGTGGCAGCTGAGCAGCTCGTGCTTAACCCGCTCGCTGACCAGTCCGGCGTGGCTATCGCGGCTGAGCATGCGGTCGCAGTGGCGCCGCAACACCGCCTGGGCGAGCGGGTCTGACGAGTCGATCGGCAGTGCCAGCGCCGCGCGGTTAAACAGCAGCGCGGCGCCCTGCTGCTGGTAGCGAACTGCGCCGCTAAACCGCGCTGCGGTCGACAATTCCGCATAGGGCAGTTCTATCGTCAGCTCGGCGAGCGATTGCGGCGCCAACATCTCTAGGTTGTGCTGTACCGCGCTAAACAACACATCGATATAAAAGTCGCGCAGTGGCTCTGGCAGGTGGCCGGCGCGCACCGCTAGCCGCAGCCCGCTGTCGCTGCGCTGGCTGCTCACCTCGATGCTCGGCAAGATGGCGCGGGCGTAGCGCAACAGCAGGTTGAGCAGCTCGCCGACGGTCGCCGCGGTCATCAGCGCGTAGCCAAACATCCCCAGCGAGACCATCTCTAACCGCTGCCCCAACTCAATACCAAGGTGGCCGCACGGCTCGTCGCGGTCGCCGCGATAGAGCGCCAACGCACAGCTGTAGAGCTGGTCGGCCTCGACGCCGCTCAACAGCGTCTGCGCACCGAGCGGCGCAGCGAGCGCCTGCAGTGGCGCCAGCGGCTGGCCGCGCTCGCGCAGTATGGTCTCGATCACAGTGGCAACATGTTGGTGCATGGCAGCGCTCTCACCCGCTTAATTGACCGTATATAACCCTTACATTGATGGTATTTAACCCCTATCAGCTACCGCCGGTCAATTAGACTCGTTGACAAGCTGACCCATTGGAGTGACCCCATGCCCACCTTAACTGCAGAACACCCCACCCTCGGCACCATTAGCTACCGCGACAACAAGCGCTACTGGTGGGCACTGGCGATTCTGCTGCCGGCCTTCCCGCTGATGGGGATCGGCCTCTACCTCTACAGCGGCCTGGAGTGGACGCTAGTCGCGCCGCTGGTCGGTATCTATATCGCCGTGCCGACCCTCGACTGGGCGCTCGGCAGCGACACCAGCAACCCACCGGAGGCGCTGGTACCGCAGCTGGAGGCCGACCGCTACTACCGCTACCTGACCTACGCAACGGTGCCGATGCACTTTATCGTGCTGTTTGTCGCCGCCTATGTGGCCGGCAGCTACCCACTGAGCGGCTGGGGCATTGCAGCGATCGCGATGAGCGCCGGGCTCTACAGCGGCTTGGCTATCAACACCGCCCATGAGCTCGGCCACAAAGCCACCGGGCTGGAGCAACTGCTGGCCCGTATCTGCCTGGCGGTGCCGGCCTACGGCCACTTTACGGTCGAGCACAACCGCGGCCACCACGTGCTGGTATCAACCCCCGAGGACCCGGCTAGCGCGCGCATGGGCGAATCGATCTACGCCTTTGCGCTGCGCGAGATACCCGGCACCTTTGTGCGCGGCTGGCAGCTAGAGCGCCAGCGGCTGGCCAAACAGGGCAGATCGCTGTGGTCGCCGAGCAACACCATCCTGCAGTCGTACGCTCTCAGCGCCGCCATTCATATCGGCCTGATCGCACTGTTTGGGTGGCTGATGGTGCCGTTCCTGCTGGTTCACAATTTTTGGGCGTGGTTCCAGCTCACCTCGGCCAACTACGTAGAGCACTACGGGCTGCTGCGCGGCAAACAGGCCGACGGCCGCTACGAGCGCTGCCAGCCGCACCACTCGTGGAACGCCAACTACATCGTCAGCAACCTGCTGCTGTTCCACCTCGAGCGCCACTCCGACCACCACGCCAACCCGTCGCGCCGCTACCAGAGCCTGCGTAACTTCGACGACCTGCCCGAGCTGCCCAATGGCTACTACGGCGTCTACTGGCTCGCCTATTTACCGTGGCTTTGGTACCGCGTGATGGACCGCCGACTGCTCGCCCTGCCGCACATTCAGGGCGATCTGAGCCGGGTTAATATCCAGCCCAGCCAACGGGCAAAAATTGAGGCTCGCTACGATTGAGCTGTGGATGGCTATCGCGTGTCGTCGTAGTCCGCCAAGCCTCACCAGCAACCGTCATCCCGGCCTCTGAGCCATCTCAGCAGCCGTCACCCCAGCCCCCGAGCCATCTCAGCAGCCGTCACCCCAGTCCCCGAGCCACACCAGAAACCGTCATCCCGGCCTCCGAGCCGGGATCTTGTTTTATAACACTGCCAGACAAGATCCCGGATCACGCGCTGCGCGCTGTCCGGGATTACGATATGAGGGGAGCTGCGCGCTGTCCGAGATGACGATATGAGGGGAGCTGCGCGCTGTCCGGGATGACGATGTGAGGGGAGCTGCCCGCTGTCCGGAACGACGATGTAAGGGGAGCTGCGCGCAGTCCGGGATGACGATGTAAGGGGAGCTGCGCGGTGTCCGGGATGACCTCGCCGAAGCTCTCGCGCCGACTAAAACTCCATCTCGGGTACCACTTCAGGCACCACCAACTCGCCGGCCGTTTTGGCGACAATCTCATCCACGCTGATACCCGGTGCGCGCTCTTTGAGCCAGAACTTGCCATCGGCGATCTCGACATAGGCGAGATCGGTCACCACTTTCTTAATGCAACCGGCGCCGGTCAACGGTAGGCTGCACTGCGGCAGCAGCTTGCTCTCGCCGTGTTTTGATGCGTGGGTCATGGTCACGACAATATTATCGGCACCGGCAACCAGGTCCATCGCACCGCCCATACCTTTAATCAGCTTGCCGGGGATCATCCACGAGGCGATATTGCCCATTACATCCACCTCGAAGGCACCCAGCACGGTCAGGTCGACATGGCCGCCGCGGATCATGGCAAACGACTCCGCTGACGAGAAAATACTCGCCCCTTTAACAGCGGTAACCGTCTGCTTGCCGGCATTGATCATATCGGCGTCCAGCTCTGCCTCGGTCGGAAACTGGCCCATACCCAGCAGCCCGTTCTCTGACTGCAGCATCACGTTCATGCCGGCTGGCACATAGTTGGCGACCAGCGTCGGGATGCCGATCCCCAAGTTGACGTAGTAGCCGTCTTGCAGCTCGCGCGCGACGCGCATCGCCAGTTGTTCTCTGCTTAGTGACATTGCGGCTCTCCTCAGTTGGCGGCGCGCACGGTGCGCTGCTCGATGCGTTTTTCAAAGCTGCCGACTATCATTCGGTCAACGTAAATGCCGGGCGTGTGGATCTGGCTCGGCTCCAACTCACCCGGTTCAACCAGCTCTTCGATCTCCACCACGGTAATCTTGCCGGCAGTGGCTGCCATCGGGTTGAAATTTTGCGCGGTGTGGCGGTAGACCAAATTGCCGTAGCGGTCGCCCTTCCACGCCTTAACAATGGCAAAATCGCCGCGAATGCTCTCTTCAAGAATATACGGGCGGCCGTCAAACTCGCGCACCTCTTTGCCCTCGCCAACCGGGGTACCGTAGCCGGTAGCGGTAAAAAAGGCCGGGATACCGGCGCCGCCGGCGCGCATTTTCTCGGCCAGGGTGCCCTGCGGGGTGAGCTCTACCTCTAGCTCGCCGGCCAGCAGCTGCTGCTCGAAGAGCGCGTTCTCGCCCACGTAAGACGAGATCATCTTGGCCACTTGGCGGTCCTCTAGCAGCACCCCCAATCCAAATCCGTCGACACCGCAGTTGTTAGAGACCACGGTGAGGCCGCGGCTACCCTTGCGCTTGATCTCGGCGATCAAGTTCTCGGGGATACCGCACAACCCAAAACCGCCGGCGATCACCGTCATGCCGTCCTCTAAACCTGCCATCGCTTCGGCATAACTGCCGACTAATTTGTTAAATCCCGCCATCGGTTGGCTCCTCTGTTGTCTGGGCTCTAGGTTCACCCAGCTATTTATATAAATCAAATTAAATTAAACTTACTATTAATAAGTTTTACTAATAATTAGAGGCCTCTATGGCGATCACCGTTAAACAGCTGCGCGCGTTCACCGCAGTCGCCGAGCAGCGCAACTTTGCCGCCGCCGCACAGAGCCTGCACCTGTCGCAGCCGGCGCTTAGCCTGGCCATAAAAAGCCTTGAACAGCAGGCCGGCGGCCGGCTGTTGGCGCGCACCACCCGCAGCTTTGCACTCACCCCCGAGGGGGAGGCGTTCTACCCGGTGGCGCGGCGCTTGGTCGGCGACTGGTCGGCGGCGCTAGACGAGCTGCAGCAGCAGTTCTCACTGCGCAGCGGCACATTGTCGATCGCGGCTATGCCGTCGTTTGCCGGCAACCTGATGCCGCAGGCGCTGGCCGACTACAGTCGTCGCTTTCCGGCGGTGCGGGTCACCCTGCAAGATGTCATCGCCGAGCAGGTGGTGGAGCTGGTCAGCTCCGGCCGGGTTGAGCTGGGCATCACCTTTCTGCCCGAGCAGACCGAGCCGCTCAGCGACCTGTATATAGAGCCACTGTTTAACGACCGCTTTATCGCCCTGCTGCCGGCCGACCACCCGCTCTGCCAGCAGAGTCAGGTGAGCGGCGCCGAGCTGGCCGAGCACAACCACATCGCCCTGCAGTCGCCCTCTTTGGTCAGCCGGCTGATTGGCGAGCAGCTCAGCGCCGCCGGCCAGCCGTTCAACCCCAGCTACCAGAGCCACCAGCTGACCACCATTGGCGGTATGGTCGCCAACGGCTTGGGGGTCAGTATCGTGCCGTCGTTTTCGGCCACCCAGATGCGCCAGCTCGGCTGTGTCTGCCTGCCGTTGGTGGCACCCGCAATCGAGTGCACGGTGGGGGTGCTGTACCGGCGCCGCGCGGCGCTGTCTTCGGCGGCCGGGGCGATGCTAGAGACCCTCTGCAACACCTTTCAACGGCGCACCATGCCGGCCGTTACCTACCCGCAGCAACCCCTACTGGCCCGCCAACAAGGCGAGCGCGACGATCCGCTGGTACAATCAGCGGCCGAGCAGTTCAGGCTCTTTTAACCGAACAGACCAGCAGCGCCGCGGAGTGACCAGTGACCCAATTTAGACCCTGTATCGACCTACACGGCGGCGCCGTCAAACAGATTGTTGGCGGCTCGCTGCAGGGCGACAGCGCCACTACCAATTTTGTCAGTGATAAAAGCGCCGGCTACTACGCCCAGCTGTTCGCCGAGCACGGTTTGCGCGGCGGTCACGTGATCTCGCTCGGCGCCGGCAACCAGGCCGCTGCCGAGCAAGCGTTAGCGGTGTGGCCGGGCGGTTTGCAGTACGGCGGCGGGGTCAACCTCGACAACGCCAAGCACTATTTAGCCAGCGGCGCCGCCCAGGTTATCGTCACCTCGTGGCTGTTTGTCGAGCGCCAGTTCAGCTGGCCGCGGCTCGAGCAGCTGGCGGCCGCGATCGGCCCCGACAAATTAGTTCTAGATCTCTCCTGCCGCAAAGTCGGCGACGGCTGGCAAATTGCCAGCGACCGCTGGCAGACCATCACCGACACCGCCGTCAGCGGCCAACTGCTGGCCGAGCTAGGGGGCTACTGTAGCGAGTTTTTAGTTCACGCCGCCGACGTCGAGGGGCTGCAACAGGGCATCGATAGCGAGCTGGTGGCGCTGCTCGGCGAGCACAGCCCGCGGCCGGCCACCTACGCCGGTGGCGCCCGCTCGCTGGACGACCTGGAGCGGGTCAAAGCGCTCTCTGGCGGCCGTGTCGACCTGACCATTGGCAGCGCGCTGGATATCTTTGGCGGCAGCGGGGTCAGCTTGGCCGACTGCGTGGCGTGGAACCGCGCGCAATGAAGCTGACCGCGTTTGGTGAAAAGTTTGGCGGCCGCTCAGGCATTGGCGAGCTGATGGACGATCTCGGCCAGGCGCTGCGCGAAAACCCCGAGATGATTTTTATGGGCGGCGGCAACCCGGCGCGCATTGCCGCGTTAGAACAGCGCTTTGAGGAGGAGCTAGAGGCGCTGCTGGGCTCGCCCGACAGCCGCCATCAGCTGCTCGGCATCTACCAATCCAAACAGGGCGAGCGCGCCGCCCGCCGCGAGCTAGCCAGCTACCTCAAGCGGCGGTTTGGCTGGGCGGTCAGCGAGCGCAACATCAGCTTTGCCAACGGCAGCCAAAACGCCTGTTTTATTCTGTACAACCTGTTCGCCGGCGAGATGGCCGACGGCAGCCAGCGCACCCTGCACCTGCCGCTGGTGCCAGAGTACCTGGGCTACCGCGACATCGGCCTGTCGCGGCAGTTTTTTACCGCCACCAAGCCGACCATCGAGCTGCTCGGGCAGCAGCAATTTAAATACCATGTCGATCTGGCCGCTCTCGCGGTCGGGCCGGCGTGTGGCGCCATCAGCGTATCGCGGCCCACCAACCCGACCGCTAATGTACTCAGCGACGATGAAGTAGACGCCCTGCAGGCACTGTGCGCCGCCCACAACGTGCCGTTAATTGTCGATGGCGCCTACGGGCTGCCGTTTCCCAACATCGTCTTTGGCGAGGCGACGCCGCGCTGGAACGAGCAGACCATACTGATGCTGAGCCTCTCCAAACTCGGCCTACCCGGCATCCGCGCCGGTATTGTGGTCGCCAGCGAAGCGGTCATCGAGGCCTTCAACAACGCCAACAGCATCGTCAACTTAGCCAGCTCCACGGTCGGCCCGGCGCTGCTTAGCCAGCTGCTTAACAACGACACCATCGACACGCTCTGCCAAACCGTGGTGCAGCCGTTCTACCGCGACCGCGCTGCTGCCACCCTGGCGCTGCTGCAGCGCGAGCTGGCCGGCCTGCCGTGCCGCGTTCACAAACCAGAGGGGGCTATTTTTCTCTGGCTGTGGTGCGACGGTCTGCCGATTGATAGCTACCAGCTCTACCAGCGGCTCAAGGCGCGCGGGGTGCTGGTAGTGCCCGGCGAGGACTTTTTTATCGGCGTAGAACCCGACTGGCAACACCAGCGCCAGTGCCTGCGGCTCTCTTACGCGGCGGAGCCGGCGGTGATCGCCGCCGGGGTCGCCATCATCGGCGAGGAGCTGCGCCGTGCCTACCAGTAGCCGACCGGCCCGCTACCGGCTGGCCGCGCTGCTGGTTGGCGGGCTACTACTGGCCGGGGCGACCACCGCCGGCAGCCCGCCACAGCCGAGCGGCGACAGCCGCTACGCCGGCAGTGACAGCTGCGCCGGCTGCCACACCGAGCAGTACCAGCGCTGGCGCGGCTCGCACCACGCCGGCGCCATGCAGCACGCCAGCGCCGCCACGGTGCTCGGCGATTTCAACGACAGCCAGTTTAGCCACTACGCCGGCAGCTACCGTTTTTACAGCGACAGCCGTGGCTACCGGGCGGTATTCAGCCCGCTCGGTGGCGGCGCCGAAGAAGAGTACCCGGTGCTCTACACCTTCGGTGTCGAGCCGCTTCAGCAGTACTTGGTAGCGCAGCCGGGTGGCCGCCTACAGGCGCTACCGATCGCCTGGGATACCCTGCAGCAGCGCTGGTTTGATGTGCAGGGCGATCTGCAGCCCGCCCCCCACGAGCGCATTCACTGGCGCAACGGCGGGCTCAACTGGAACAGCATGTGCGCCGACTGTCACTCGACCGGGCTAGAAAAAAACTACCAGCCCAGTAGCGACAGCTACGCCACCGAGTGGGCCGAGATCAACGTCGGCTGCGAAAGCTGCCACGGCCCGGCCGCCGCGCACGCCAACTGGCAACTGGCCAGCAACAGCCAGCGGCCACTGCCGAGCGGCCAGCCAACACTGGCCAGCGACCAAGCGGCCAGCTGCGGCCAGTGCCACGCCCGCCGCGGGCCGCTACTGGGCAGTGGCAGCACACCCGATTACGCCGTGGAGAGCATCGCCGCCCCGCTCTACCACCCCGATGGCCAGATCAACGACGAGGTGTTTGTGCTCGGCTCCTACCTACAGAGCAAGATGCACAGCGCCGGTATACCCTGCAGCAGCTGCCACGAACCGCACAGCAACCAGCTGCGCCAGCCCGGCAACGCGCTCTGCGCCAGCTGCCACGAGCCGCACTACAATAGCCCCGCCCACCACCGCCACGCCAGCTACCAGCTGCCCAGCAGCGAGCAGCCCGACCACTACAGCGGTGCGCTGGCCAATCGGCTGCTGCTGCCCAGCCAGTCACTCGGCAACCAGTGTGTCGACTGCCATATGCCCGGCAAACTCTATATGGGTAACGACTTTCGCCGCGACCATCGCTTTAGCGTACCGCGCCCCGATCTGGCCGCAGCCCACCCCGAGCTAAACCTGCCCGACGCCTGCAGCGACTGCCACAGCGACCGCGAGCCGAGCTGGGCCGCTGCCCGGATCCGCGACTGGTTCGGCCCAGAGCGCGCCGCCCACCACGCCGAGCCACTGCTGGCCGCCGCTAGCGGCACCCACACTGCCCTCTACCAGCTAATTGGCGACGACAGCGCGGCGCCGATCGCCCGCGCCACCGCCATGCAGTTGGCGCCGCCGGCGGTGCCGGGTGGCCAGCTAGAGCCGCTGTTGCGCGAGCAACTGGCCAGCCCCAGCCCCCTGCTGCGCCGCGCCGCGGTGCTGGCGCTAAGCCACTTGGCTGGCGACGACCGGCGCCGGCTGCTGGCGCCGCTGGCCGGCGACCCCGCCGCTACCGTGCGGCTGGCGGTGGCACAGGCGCTCAGCGACATCGACAGCGAGCAGCTGGCGGTGCAGTGGCGCGGCGCTTACCAGGCCGCCATGCGCGACTACCAACACTACTTAACCGCCAACAGCGACTTTCCGTCGCTGCGCTACCAGGCGGCGGTCGACCACCACCGCCGCGGTGAGCTAGAGCCAGCGGCCGAGGACTACCGCGCCGCACTGGCGCTGGACGACCGCTTTAACCCGGCCCGTTACAACTTGGCGCAGCTGCACTACCAGCGCGGCCAGCGCCAGCAAGCCCGCGCGCTCTACGCCACGATAGTAGAGCAGGAGCCAAACGCCGCGACCGCCCGCCACGCGCTCGGGCTACTGTTGGGCGAGCTTGGCGACAGCCCCGCCGCCATCGAGCAGTTGACCCGCGCCGCCGAGCTGAGCGACAGCCCACGCAGCTGGTACAACGCCGCCATACTGCAGCAGCGCAGCGGCGCCAGCGCCGCCGCCGAGACGAGCTACCGCCGGGCGATCGCGCTCGCCCCCGACCAGGCCGACTACACCGTCGGCTTGGTGTCGCTGCTAGTACAGAGCCAGCGCCGCGCCGAGGCGATCGCCGAGTTAGACGCGGCGATCAGCCGCAACCCCTACCAGCGCGCGCTGCGCGAGCTGCGATTTTCGTTGCAGTAACCACAGCGCCGGCGCGGTTAGGTATACTCGCCACCACTACCGATTAAGGAGCCACCATGAGCGATTGCCGCTACGCCCCCGCCCTGCCCGCCGAGCAACTGCCCAGCGACCACCCGCCGGTTAAACCGGCCAAAATTGGTGTACTGCTGCTCAACTTGGGCACCCCAGACAACACCAGCTACCGCGCCGTGCGGCGCTACTTGGCTGAGTTTTTAAGCGACAAGCGGGTGATCGACTCGCCGCGCTGGTTCTGGCTGCCGCTACTCTACGGTATTATCTTAACCACCCGCCCGGCACGCAGCGGGGCCGCCTACCGCAAAATCTGGGACACCGACAACAACCAGTCGCCGCTGCTCACCTACACCCAAAAAATTACCGCCAAGGTGGCTGCCGCCTACGCCGGCAGCGAGGTGGTGGTCGAGTTTGCGATGCGCTACGGCAACCCGTCTACCCAGACCGGTATCGATGCGCTATTAGCGCAGGGCTGCGACAAAATACTGCTGCACGCGCTCTATCCGCAGTACAGCGCCACCACGACAGCGACCGCCTACGACAAAGCGTTTGACCACCTAAAAACCCTCAAGCGCCAGCCGGCGATACGCACCATGCCAACCTGGCACGATCACCCCGCCTATATCGAGCTGCTGGCCGACAAGGTGCGCACCAGCCTGGCCGCGCTTGACCACGAGCCGGAGGTGATCCTCACCTCGTTCCACGGCCTGCCCAAGCGCTACCTGATGGAGGGCGACCCCTACCACTGTCTCTGTGTTAAAACCTCGCGGTTGGTGCGCGAGGCATTGGGCTGGCCGCAGGAGCGCTGGATAACCACGTTCCAGTCACGCTTTGGCCCGGCCGAGTGGCTGCAGCCCTACACCGATAAAACCCTCGAGAAGCTGGCCGCCGACGGCGTTAAACGGGTAGCGATTATGTCGCCGGCGTTTGTCTGCGAGTGTATCGAAACCCTCGAGGAGATCGCCATGGAGGCCAAAGAGTCGTTCCTAGAGGGCGGCGGCGAGCAGTTTACCTACATCCCCTGCCTCAACGACGACGACAGCCACACCGCCTTTCTAACCACGCTGATCGACAACGAGCTGAGCGGCTGGCGCTAGCCGCGCAGCTACTCGGCCAGATAACCCGCCGCACCGCTTTCCAATACCGCAGTGTGCTGGCGCAGCGCCTGCTCAACGCCGTAACGGGTAGCGATCAACTCGGCGCAGATGCGCTCTTTCGGGCCCCGCAGCGGGGTGATACAGGCGTAGCTTTTTACCGCCTTGCCGGGCACTAGCTCGCTAACCACCACCAGCGCGCGGCGCTGTTCACCGGCCGGCACCCACAGCTGGCGCTGCGGAAATTCCAACCGGCCGGTCGGCTGCCAGCGCTCGTCATAGCCACTTAAGTCGACCCGCTGTAATTGGTCGCTGGTGTTCTCAACTAGCACGTAAAATGCGATACGATTACCAAAAGTACTCTCTTCAAGCCGCTCAGTCGCCACGGTTAAGCCGGCCGCGTTGGCCACGGTTGCGTTGCACAGGCCGGCTAAAAGCAAACCGCAACAGCCTAGTTTAGCCGCCATGGCTATTTGCGTGAGCGCGCTGTCATTGCGCTGTCGCGATATTCTCAAGACTCTCTTTTGCATGGTGAACTCCTTGCCAGCAACTGGCCTGAGCACTCGGTTACTTGACTACTGCAGCTGTTGAAAGAGGATGATCGGAGCCGTTTAACCCGCCGATCGCCTACCGACAGCGCTGCAATACAAGGCCATTATTAATAGCAAAGTTTTTGCAGTCAATATTTAACCGAAAAATATTAGTGACCTTGTAGCCAAGTAGAGCCTACCATTACCTAACCAAGCGTTAACCAAACGACCGATAGTGCCATTGTGATAGCGTGCTATCGATAGGCTGCGCGAAACATAAATATAAGAGCAAAAAGTTTGCTGTTATGTTGTTTTGCTGTAGCATAAGAGCAGCGCTGGCAGCCCAGCCCCACTGATAGTTATCACCCATTTAGGAGCTACGATGCCAAACACCGCCAACCCCCGTGCCGAGGCCGGCCTAGAGTGGTGCTACAGCGCCTACAACCACCCGGTGACACAGGAGCTGTACAGCAAAGTTATCGATTGGGAGTTCGCATTTTTGATCGCCCGCGAGCTGACCGAGCACGGCGCAGTAAAGTCTACCCGCCGGCTCGCCTCGCAGCTGGAAGTAACCCAACAAGCGGTGCGCAATAAAATTCGCAAGTTGGTGGCGCTGGGCATGCTGACCGCCAGCGGCAGCCACTACAGCGCCACCGACGGTTTTACCGATTTACTGGAGCGCTATCTGAGCGCGGTAAGCGAACTGGGCACAACACTAGAGCTGTGGCGTGACGCCGACGGCGTGACAGTGGCCCCCAGCACGCTGCAGGTGCGCGACATTCTTATCGCCACCAACGACTTTCAGCGCAGCGGCCAGACGCTGCTGACCGGTGCCGGCTGGGTAATTTTTATGGAGTTAGGCTGGGCCAGCGTGGTCGGCACCGAGCTCGACTCCACCCGGCTGGCCGCCGCCTGCCGGCTGAGCATGAACTCGGTGTCACTGCAGCTTAACCGGCTAGAGCTGCGCGGCTTGTTAGTGCGCAGCAAAGCGGCCAGCGATGGCCGCAAGACGATTTGGCAGCTGAGCGAACAAGGCCAGCAGCAGCTTAGCTCGTACTTGCACTTCCTAGTTGAACTAGTCCAACAACAACTCAGCCTAACAGGCTCACCCCAACGGCGATCTAACCATTAGATCTCATCGCGATGTGGCGCTTACAGCGGCACCGCGTTGATGGGGATCGAAATACGGTCCTCGTCGCTGTGCGACTGGCTCACCGAGTGCTCCAGCCATGCCGGGAAGATATACAACTCGCCGGGCTTAGGGGTAATGGCCACCGGTTTAGAGGCCATGGTACAGGGTGACTGCAGCGGTGAGTACTTGGCGCCCAGCCGCGGCTCATGAAAAATAATATCGCCGCTCTGCACCGGCACTTGCAGGTAGTAGACACCGGTTAACAGACAGTTCTCGTGGCCGTGCTGCACATTGTAGCTGTACCGTTCAGACCAGTTGGCCTCGCCGTGTAGGTTAAAGGCGAGATTGGCCGGCAGCTCGAACTGCTCGAACACTTCGGTAAAACAGCGGCGCGCAGCCTGCTCCAGTGGTGCAAAGCTGCGGTGCGCCAGCAGCCGCCAGCCGCTCTTCCAACCGCCGCGCAGCGAACGGGTGTTAACCTCGGCGCGAGGGTCTTTGTCACGCAGGCGGGCAATGGTCGCCAGCCACTCGGCGTGGTGGCTGTGCAGTTCTGGCAGTTCGAACTGCCAGAGCCGAGTGACAAACAGCTCGCGCTGATGTGCAGCCATAAAATTAGCGGGCCAAGGCAGTTAGACCGTTAGCCGCGTACCGTTCCAGGTCATACTGATACCACCCAAATTGACCTGCAGAAGAGGAGCAACACCCTCGGTGGTGAAGCCCAAGTAGCCCATGTTTGCTCGGCCTACAAGCGTTCCAGAAGTTCCAGAGTTGTAACCACTGAGCATGAGAGCGCCAAAAAGGTTTGTAGAGCTATTAGGCGTTCTATATAAAATAGCACGACCAATAGTGTCTCTGAAGAGACCAGCTTGACGGCCTCCTGAATCCATCCATTCATAGCCGCCATCATAATTTGTTCGGGTTGCTCGATAGGAGCTGGAGAAATAAACATAGGAAGCGACAGTGAAGCTTTCAACGGTTGAGTTAGCGTCACCGACCAGAATTAATTTGTCATCGCTGCCTAAATTGAGCGTGCCCGTCCAGAGTTCACTAGCTAGATCTTGTAGTCCGCCGGACTTGTAAGGGACAATGATGTAAATGTCGTAAGAGTCAGAGCCTGAGAAAACTCGCGACCCGGTTGGCGTGCCGTCCAGTGTCGATGTGTGGCCATTGGCAAAATCAAAAATGACTGGAATTGCCTCTGCCGGCGCGACGGTATCAATGGTCGCCGCCGCCAAGGCGCCGTTGCTGCTGAGATTGCCGGCGAGGTCAGTTTGGCGAACCAGCACGTCGTCGCTGTCATAGACCCCATCGGCCAACTCAAAGCTGTTACCGCTGCCGGGATTCCAGCTGTTGCCGCCGTCAGTGGAATACTCCCAGATGGCATCGGCCTCTAAGCCAGATATGGTCACTGTCGCATCGGAGGTCGAGCCATCGGTGCCGGCGTCGACTAACGCCACGCTTGGCGCTGCCGGCGCGGCGGTATCAATGGTCGCCGCCGCCAAGGCGCCGTTGCTGCTGAGATTACCGGCGAGGTCAGTTTGGCGAACCAGCACGTCGTCGCTGTCATAGACCCCATCGGCCAACTCAAAGCTTGAATCGCTGCCACCTGAGCTCCAGGTAGAACCGCTGTCAACCGAGTACTCCCAGCTCGCACCCGCTTCCAGTGCGCCAACGTTAACAGTTGCGTCGTTGGTCAGGCCACTGCTGCCCGCATCGGCCAGTGCTACAGTGGGGGTCGTTATTGCCGTATCCACAGTCGCACCAGCAAGGTCTGTTGCAAGGCTTTGGTTGCCTGCCAGATCGGTCTGGCGAACTTGCACGTCACCCGTATCGTAAACACCGTCTGCAAGCTCAAAGCTTGAATCGCTGCCACCTGAGCTCCAGGTAGAACCACTGTCAACCGAGTACTCCCAGCTGGCGCCGCTCTCTAAGCCATCCACCACAATGGTGGCATCGTTAGTAATGCGGTCATCACCGATATTGCTGTCGCTAGCAATGTCGACGGTCAGTGACGCAACAGTCGTATCAACCTCAATCGCTCCCAACTCGGCAACGTTGCTGAGGTTGCCGGCCAGATCGGTCTGGCGGACTTGCACATAACCTTCATCGTAGCTGTCATCGCCCAGCTCAAAGCTGCTGCCACTACCGGCCACCCAGCTAGACCCGCTGTCAACCGAGTACTCCCAGCTGGCACCCGCTTCCAGTGCGCCAACGTTAACGGTTGCGTCGTTGGTCAGGCCACTGCTGCCCGCATCTGCCAGCACTGCAGTGGGGGTCGTTATTGCCGTATCCACAGTCGCACCAGCAAGGTCTGTTGCAAGGCTTTGGTTGCCTGCCAAGTCGGTCTGGCGAACTTGCACGTCACCCGTATCGTAAACACCGTCTGCAAGCTCAAAGCTTGAATCGCTGCCACCTGAGCTCCAGGTAGAACCGCTGTCAACCGAGTACTCCCAGCTCGCACCGCTCTCTAAGCCATCCACCACAATGGTGGCATCGTTAGTAATGCGGTCATCACCGATATTGCTGTCGCTAGCAATGTCGACTGTCGGTGGCGCTACGGTCGTATCAACCTCAATCGCTCCCAGCTCGGCAACGTTGCTGAGGTTGCCGGCCAGATCGGTCTGGCGGACTTGTACATAACCTTCATCGTAGCTGTCATCGCCCAGCTCAAAGCTGCTGCCACTACCGGCCACCCAGCTAGACCCACTGTCAACCGAGTACTCCCAGCTGGCACCCGCTTCCAGTGCGCCAACGTTAACGGTTGCGTCGTTGGTCAGGCCACTGCTGCCCGCATCGGCCAGCACTGCAGTGGGGGTAGCGACCAACGTGTCTACCGCCTGCGTCTCTTGCTCTGCAGCCAGATTTTTACCGCCAGCCGACGTCCTAGCCACGTCAGCCGCGATATCAACCGTAATAGGTGCAACGCTATCATCTGACGGCGTCACTACCAGCGTGTATTCACTAGCCGAGACCGCTGTGAAGGCGCCCTTTGTCCCCCCGGTTACAACGACATCATCAACAACGAAGTCCTGTACATCGTTATCAAAAACAATAGTGAAGGTCACATCGCCATTAACCGGCGTTGAAGTACCACCTGAAATAACAACAGTAGGCGCCGGTCCAGTACCGGCACTGTCGTCGTTAGCGAGCGCGACGCCGCCACCCACTACCAGCACGCCGGCTGCAACATTAGTGGCGGTAAGCCCACCGAAGGCCTCTGTCTCTGCCAAACCACCCAGCAGATCACTCTCGGGCCAGACCGTTCCAGCCCCTTCCAGTTCCATCACGGTGCTGGTACCAATTTCGGCGGTGGCGGTATCTAAGCTGCCGTTAACGCTGAACTGTGCGGCCATATCGTCGCTGTAGAACTCAGTCAACCGACTGACCTCGTCGCCATTGATAGTCATCACCAGATCGTCGCCGTCGCGCAACAGCTCTAGACCGTCGGGTATGCTATCGCTACCAGCCACGGTGAGGGTATAAACGCTATTCGCTTGGGTTGGGTGAACACCAACGCCGATTGCCGAGACCACACCCTCTACTGCCTGCTTGAGCACCAATGACAACATAACCACTCCCGTAATAATTGATAGGTATTAACGCATAAGTTTTTCACAGGATCGCCTGATTTAAAAGCACTGCCGTTGGGGAAAAACACATCGCGCGAAGGCAATCGGTATCGGCGCGCTAGCAGCCCACTGCAGTGATGGGTCTACGGTTTTGCGCCGGCCGGCGGTACAGTTATAAGGACCACTGTAAACGATTAACGCCGCCGCCCGGCGTTGAGATAGGGGCTTGAGCGTGCTGCCAAATCACGACGAGCGAAGGCCCAGAATCTAACGCCACCCACCATCCGGAATGGCTTTAAACAGAGCGCGATCCCGTTCGCTAAAACCTAAATTGAAGAATGCCAGATGGCTGTGCTGGCAACACCGTTAGTAGACCGGCATCGAGTCGCCGATGATTACCTGGCGATCGGTTTTACGGTCAATCGGATATCGTCGCCGCGCGGGTGAATCTCTTCCCAGAGCCGCTCGTAGCCGGTGTGGGCGATCTTCCACTCGCCATCAACCTTGATGTAGCGGTCGTGGTAGAGCGCAGAGCCCATCACCGTCACGTTCTCAACTAAATTGACGAAAATGTCCTGCAGGTACCAGATGCCAGTGGCGCTGTCGCCGTCGACGCTGATCTCCGGGTGGTGGCCGTTGTGCATGCCGAAGGTCTGCTCGGTGAAGGCGCGCTTGTAAAAGCGCTCCAAACGCGGCCAGCCGGCCATGTCGAAGTCATAGTCGCCGCCTTTAAAGTGGGCGGTAGAGTCGGGCGTAAACACGGTCTCTAGGCCGGTGTAGTCGCCGGTGTCGAGGAAGCGAAAATAACGCGCTTTGAGTTGTTTAATCAGCTCTATGGCTTCTAAGTCGATCATCAGTCTTGGTATCCATTTATCTGTTTAGCGGCTTGGTACGCCATTGTCATCGCTGGGCCGAGGGTGGCACCGGGGCCGGGATAGGTGGGCAGCAGCGCAGCCGAGCAGTTGCCCACCGCGTACAACCCTTTGATGGTGCCGCCCGCCGCCGCTTTAACGTTGGCGTGGGTATCGGTATCCAGCCCGCCGAGCGTACCAAAGTCGCCCGCCTCTATGCGCATGGCGTAGTATGGCGCTTGGTCTATCGGCGCCAGGCAGGGGTTGGGCTTAATGTTGGGGTCAGCGTAGTAGCGGTCGTAGGCAGACTCGCCACGGTGGAACTCTTCATCGACGCCGCTCACCGCGTAGCGGTTCATATTGGCTACCGTCTCTTCCAGCCCGGCCGGGTCGATGCCCAGCTTGGCGGCCAGCTCGGCAATGGTATTAGCCTTGGCGACAAAGCCGGTCTCAAACCACTTTTTGGGCAGCACCCAGTCGGGCTTCATGGCGGCCGTCATCATCGGCCCAACAATGTAGTTGGCGCGAAAACGGGCATCAAAAACATGGTAAGCCGGCGCGCACGGGTTGTCGTCGCTGTGCGCTTTAAACAGCTCCTTCTGAAACGCCATGTAGTTTTGCGACTCGTTGGCAAAGCGCTTGCCAGCCTTATTGACCACGCAGGAGCCGGGAAACGACTTCTCCATAATGCTCAGCCGCGGTGCCGGTTCATCCGGCACACAGAGGGTAGTGGTCCACCAGGCGCCGTTAATCAGCCGCGTCTTGGCACCCACATCGAGCCCCGCGAGCAGCGCATCGCCGGTGTTGGTGGGGGTGCCGGCACTCCACTCCGTATTGGTTGGGGCGGGCAGGTACTGCTCGCGCAGCTGCTGGTTTTGCTCAAAGCCACCGGCGGCCAAAATCACCCCTTTGTCTGCTTTGACGCGAATGGTTTTACCTGCTTGCTGGTAGACAGCGCCGATCACGACGCCGCTCTGGTCGCTAACTAACTCAGTCAACCGGGCATTAAATTCGATCGGAATGTTGCGCTCTTTAACCGACCAATAGAGCCGTGCGATGCCGGCTGAGCCACACGCCAAGCGGCGTGAGATTCGAGTTTTAAACCGCCACGGAATGTCGCTGGCATAATCCCAGACCATCTTCATTACCAATTTCACCCAGCCAGGCATTTTCAGCATCAATAATTGAGCCTCGACTTGGGTGAAGTGAATCACACCAAACAGCCGCATCATGTGATGGCTATACGTCAAGCGCTTGTAGTCTTTACCCAACTCTGAGGCCATGACCGGTGCTGGCTCCAGCGAGCGGTGGCCAGGTTTAGCGCCAGCCACATTAGAGTAGTAGTCGGGGTAGTGGTCTAGGGACTCGTAGCGAACACGGCTGCGGTCGTGTAGAAAACGGAGCATCTTGGGCCCGTTTTGCAAATAGCTTTCAATCAGCTCGAGCGGCACATCCTCGCCGTCTAGCGTATTGGTGAGGTAGTCGAGAGCCTCTTGGTAGGAGTCCTCGGCGCCGGCCTGTTGCGCGTAGTGGTTGTTGGGCACCCAGATACCGCCGCCCGAGGTGGCGCTGGTACCGCCAACTTTATCGGCCTTTTCCAGTACCAGCAGGTTGGTACTGCCCATTTCGTAGTTACACAGTGCGGCAGTTAAGCCGCCATTACCGGTGCCGACGACCAACACATCGACGGTTTTATCCCACTGTTGAGCTTGATCGTGTTGCATACCCTACCCTCGTTTGATTCTATCAGCGCTAGCAGTTAAATAACTTCAAACAACCCGGCGGCACCCATCCCACCACCCACGCACATGGTGATGACGACATACTTGACGCCGCGCCGTTTGCCTTCGATAAGGGCGTGGCCAACCATCCGCGCGCCGCTCATACCGAACGGGTGGCCGATCGAGATAGCACCGCCATTGACGTTGAGCCGGTCGTTGGGAATGCCGAGTTTGTCGCGGCAGTAAATTACCTGGCAGGCGAACGCTTCATTGAGCTCCCAGAGACCGATGTCGTCAATACCCAAGCCGTGCTGTTTTAGCAGTTTGGGGATCGCGTAGACCGGTCCGATGCCCATCTCGTCAGCGGCACAGCCGGCCACTGCCATACCGCGATAGAGCCCGAGCGGAGCAAGGTTGTGCTGGGCGGCGGTGGCGGCGTCCATCAACAGCGACACCGAGGCACCGTCGGAGAGCTGCGAGGCGTTGCCGGCGGTAATGTACTCGCCAGCGCCATCGGTAAACTGCCCTTCGGCCATCACCGGCTGTAGCTTGGCCAAGTCGGCCAGCTGGGTGGTTGGGCGGTTGCCCTCGTCGGCAGTTAGGGTCACCTGCTGGTAGCTGGTCTCTTTGGTCTCTCTGTTAAAGACCGCTTTACGGGTCTCCAACGGCACGATCTCGTCGTCGAAGGCACCGGCCTGCTGGGCTGCTGCAGTGCGCTGCTGGCTCTGCAGCGAGTATTCGTCCTGTGCCTCGCGGCTGATGCCGTAGCGCTGGGCGACGATTTCAGCAGTCTCTATCATCTGGATATAGGCGCGCGGCGACTGTGCCAGCACCGCCTGGGAGACGTTGCGGTAACTGTTTTTGTGTTTGGTTTGAACCAGCGAGATCGACTCCATACCGCCGGCAATCGCGATATCGTATTCACCCACCGCGATCGACTTGGCGGCGTTGCTGATCGCTACCAGGCCCGAAGAGCACTGGCGGTCGAGCGTCATGCCGGGCACCGAGTCGGGCAGGCCACCGGCAACCGCACAGAGCCGGCCTAGGTTGTAGCCCTGGGTGCCCTGTTGTGCGGCGGCACCAAAAATAACCTCTTCTACCAGGGCCGGATCGATACCGGCTTTTTTGACGACGGCATCGACAACGTGCCCCCCCAGCAGCGGCGCTTCGGTGTCGTTAAAGGCGCCGCGAAAAGCTTTGGCTATGGGGGTTCTTGCGGTAGAAACGATGACTGCATCGCGCATGGTAATCTCCAAAATAAGCTGTTGGGGTTTTCGAATGGGTTGCCGTTAGGCGCGCTGGCTAGAGACCGACAGCACCTCGCCAGTCATGTAGCTGGCGTAATCAGAGGCGAGGAACATCATCACGTTAGCCACTTCCCAGACCTCGGCAGCGCGCCCGAAAGCCTCGCCCTCTGCCAATTTTTGGAGCAGCTCCGGCGGCGAGCTTTTGCGTAAAAAGTCGTGCATGGCGATGCTCGGCGAAACCGCATTGATACGCACTCCGTAGTCGGCCGCCTCTAGCGCCGAGCAGCGTGTCAGCGCCATCACACCGGCTTTTGCAGCGGCGTAGTGGCACTGCTCTTTTTGTGCGCGCCAGCCCAGTACCGAGGCGTTGTTGACGATCACTCCACTGCCGCGCGGCTGCATTTTTTTCAACATGGCGCGGCTCATCCGCATGGTGCCGGTCAGGGTGATGTCGAGCACTCGCTGCCACTCGTCGTCGCCCATCTCTACCAGCAGCCGGCTGCCACCGAGCCCGGCGTTATTAATCAGCACGTCGATGCCGCCGGTCTGCTGCTCGGCGAACTCCACTAGCGCCTGCACCTCGCTCTCGACCGTGACGTTGGCCAGCTGCCCGTAGACAGCGCAGCTGTCGCTGATAGCGGCCAGCGTCTCTACCGCTTGCGCCAGCCGGCCCTCGTGAATGTCGCTAATGACCAGTGCGCGGGCGCCCTCTTCGACTGCGCGCTGCGCCGCAGCAAAGCCGATACCGGCACCGGCTGCCGCGGTAATCAGCACCGCGCGGCCAGCCAACAGCTGATGGCCGGCTACATAGGGTGGCGCTGCTTTTTCGATAAATTCACTCATGCGGTTGATCCTTGCTAGTGGCTGACGGTTAACCGCGCGGCTCGCGCGGCATACCCAGCGCGCGCTCGGCGATTAAATTGCGTTGTATTTGGTTGGTGCCGCCATAAATGGTGTCGGCGCGCGAGTAGAGAAACAGCCCCTGCAGGCGCGACAGCTGGTAGCCGTCGCCGGCCAACAATTGCGCTTGGGCGCCCATCACATCCATCGCCAAGTTGCCCAAATTGCGGTGCCAACTAGACCAATAGAGCTTGTAGATCATCGCCTCTTTGGAGAGCGAGCCGTCCTCACCACCGGCGAGCATACGCATACTGTTGTAGCGCATGATACGCAGGCCGGTGTGGGCGGTGGCGATGCGCTGGCGAATCGTCACATCGCGATAGCTGCCGTTACTTTTTGCCAGCGCAATCACTTCATCGAGCTCATTTTGAAAGAGCATCTGCTGGCCGAGCGTTGATACACCGCGCTCAAAGCCGAGCAGCGCCATAGCCACCTGCCAGCCCTGCTCAGGGCCGCCGACCAGGTCACTGTCGGCGCACACCGCATCATCAAAAAACACCTCATTAAATTCAGAGCTGCCGGTCAGCTGCTCAATCGGTTTTACGGTTACCCCGGGCTGGTCGAGCGCCACCATGAAAAAGCCCAACCCTTTGTGGCCGACCGAACCCGGCTGGGTGCGCGCCACCACAAAGCAATAGTTGGACTCAGTCGCCCACGAAGTCCAAACTTTTTGGCCGTTAATACGCCACTCGCCACTCTCTGCGGCTTGCTCGGCGCGGGTTTTTACGTTGCCAAGGTCGGAGCCGGCGCTCGGTTCTGAGTAACCCTGACACCAAAACTCGCGACCTTCGCGGATCCCCGGCAGGTAGCGCGCCTGCTGCTCGGCACTGCCGTAGGCGATCAGCGTCGGGCCCATCAGCGTCTCTCCGATATGGCCAATCCGGCCCGGGCCGCCGGCGCGGGCGTACTCTTCGTTAAAAATTACCTGCTGCTCGATACTGGCGCCGCGGCCACCGTGCTGCTCTGGCCAGCCGATACAGGTCCAACCTCCGGCCGCCATGCACTGCTCCCACGCTTTGCGTTCCTCGACAAAACTGTGCTCGTCGCCGGGCCCACCGCGGTGGCGCAGCTGGGCAAACTCGCCGCTGAGATTCTGCTCCAACCAGCTTGCTACCTCGCTTCGGAACAGCTCGTCAGCTCGATTCTGGGCAAGGTTCATAGCGCCTCCTGGTCTGCTGGGCTAGCCGGGCCGAGCAGCTGCTCGGCGAGTCTTTCGCGGTGGTAGTTGCCACTGCCAAGATAACTTTCGGTCGATTTAGCGCGCTTAAAATAGAGCTGGATATCGTACTCGGCGGTGATGCCAACGCCGCCAAACAGCTGAACTGCTGTGCCGCTGACAAAGTAATAGGCGTCGCTGCAGTAACTCTTGGCCATTGCCGCGGCCTCTGCCAATTGCCCGGGCGCAGCGCTGCTCTGGCGCCACAACTCGGCCACGCAGGCGGCGTAGTAGAGCGCCGATCGGCCCGCCTCGACTTTCAGCATCATGTCGGCCGCTTTGTGCTTAATGGCCTGGAACGAGGCGATAGTACGGCCAAACTGAACCCGCTCCTGGGTGTAGTCGACCGCCGCGGTGAGGCTCTGCTGGCTGCCGCCCACCTGGTCTGCCGCCAAGCTGATGGCGCCGATATCGGCCAGGTCGTCAACCAGCTGTGCGCAGCAACCACCGCTGTTCAGCAGCTGGCCGGCAGTCACTGTGACGTCGACCGCAGTCACCGTGGCCAACGGCCGAGTTTGATCCATCGTCGGGTGGCCGGTAATCGTCACCCCTGCGCTGTCGGTTTCGACGATGGCGATCGCCAGCTCGCCATTGGGCCGCTTGGCGGCCAACAGCAAAAAGTCGCTGCCGGCAGCGTGCGCCACCAGCTGGTAGTCGCCGTTGAGCCGCCAGTTGTCGCCGTCGGCTACCAGTGTCGCCGTCACTGCGCCGCTGTCCCAGAGGTCGCTGCGCCCCAGATAGGCGAGCGCGGCTGTCTGGCCGGCCAACAGCCGCGGGAAGCAACTGGCCTGTTGCTGATCGCTACCGGCAGCAGCCAGCGCGCTGGTCGCAACCACCGCAGAGGCGATAAACGGGCCGCAATAGAGCCGCTCGCCCATTTTCTCTAAGATACCGGCTATCTCGACAAAGCCCAGGCCAAGGCCGTCGTGCGCCTCCGGGATCAAGATCGCCTGCCAGTACATCTCCTCACAGAGGCGCTGCCAGTCACCCGGCTGGTAGCCGTTGGCGGCGACCATCGCGCTGCGCACCGCGGCGCTATCGGAAGCTTCGGCCAAGAACGCTGCAGCGGTCTCAAAGACCATCGTCTGCTCATCGGTAAACTTAAAATCCATACTGCTCTCGATTTAGTTAACGGTTGCGGGGTGGACCGGCTTAGCTGCCGTAGACTTTTTGCGCCGGCACCTCGGCGGCCAGTAGCTCGACCATGGCGGCGTCGATCTGCTCCGGCTCCCAGCGGCTGTTCTTGCTGACCCCGGCAGTGGTGCGCCAGCCGTCGGCGATAGAGATACGCCCGCCCTCGGCTTCAAAGACGCGGCCGGTGACCTCGCTAGAGCGCTCTGCAGCCAGCCACGCCACCAGCGTGGAGACATTCTCCGGGGCAAATTGGTCAAAGCTGCCGTCGCTGGGCGGCGCCATCCGCTCCGCCATCACCGGCACTGCGGTAGTCATGGCGGTGCGCGCCGCCGGCGCAATAGCATTGGCGGTGATACCGTAACGGCGCAGCTCGGCCGCTTGGTTTAGGGTAAGCGCACAGATCCCCGCCTTGGCCGCGGCATAATTGGACTGCCCTATAGAGCCCTGCAAGCCAGCCCCCGAGGTGGTGTTAATAATGCGCGCGTCGACAGGCTGGCCCGCCTTGTGCTGGTCTCGCCAGTACTTAACGGCGTGGCTGGTAATACAGAAGTGGCCCTTCAGGTGGACCGCCATAATGGCGTCCCAGTCGGCCTCTTCCAGCGAGGCGAACATTCGGTCGCGGTTGATACCGGCGTTATTCACCACCGCGTGCAACGCGCCATAGGTATCCAGCGCCTGCTCGACCGCCTCCAACCCCTGTGCATAGTTGGTGATATCTGACTGGTTAACCACCGCGTGGCCACCCGCTGCAAGGATCTCGTCGACCACCGCCTGTGCGTTGGCAACGTTGATGTCGTTAACCAATACACTGGCACCCTGGCCGGCTAAAATACGGGCGTGGGCTGCGCCCAGCCCGCCCCCGGCACCGGTAATAATCACTACTCGTCCTGCACAGATGTTGCTCATCATTCTCTCCGCTTTGCGTGATCAATCAATCGGCCCGGCGCCGGGCGATTGGTTAGAGTCTTTCAATAATCGTGACGTTAGCTTGGCCGCCACCTTCGCACATGGTCTGCAGCCCATAGCGGCCGCCACGGCGTTCAAGCTCGTGGAGCAGCGTGGTCATCAGCTTGGCGCCGGTGGCACCGAGCGGGTGGCCGAGCGCAATCGCGCCGCCGTTGACGTTGGTTTGTGCGTGTGGGTAGCCGAGCTGTTTAAGCCACGCCATCGAGACCGAGGCAAACGCCTCGTTGATCTCTACCAGATCGATGTCGGCTAGGCTCATGCCGGATTTTTTCAGGGCGTACTCGGTCGCCGGTATCGGCGCAGTCAGCATCCAGATGGGGTCGGCGGCGCGCACACTGAGGTGGTGGATGCGCGCCCGCGGGGTGAGGTTGTAGCGCTTTAGGGCCGCCTCAGAGACGATTAACAGCGCGGCGGAGGCGTCGCAAGTCTGGCTGGAGACGGCCGCGGTGATGCTGCCGCCCTCTTGGAGTGGCTGTAGCTCGGCCATTTTGGCCAGCGAGCTATCGCGAATGGTCTCGTCGTAGCTGAGCCCGTTGAGCGGCACAATCTCGCGCTTGAAGTAACCCGCTTGTGTGGCTGCAGCAGCGCGCCGGTGCGACTCCAGCGAGTAGACTTCCATCTGTTCGCGGCTGATATCCCAGTGTTTGGCGATCATCTCTGCCGAATTAAACTGGGATACCTCCACCTTGCCGTAGCGTGCGACCCAGCCCTCACTGCCCGAGAACGGATCGTCGTAACCGAGCGGCTTGGCAGCCAGCATGGCGCTTGAGATCGGGATGGCGGTCATGGTCTGCACCCCACCAGCCACTACCACATCCATAGTGCCGGACATCACCGCTTGCGCGGCAAAGTGCACCGCCTGCTGCGAGGAGCCGCACTGGCGGTCGATGGTGGTACCGGGCACGGCCTCATCGAGGCCGGCGGCGAGCCAGCTGGTGCGGGCAATATCGCCGGCAAGCGGGCCGATAGCGTCGACACAACCGAAAATGATGTCGTCGTAATCGCTGTCTGGGATGGCGTTGCGGCCGACCAGCTCGCGCAGGACGTGGGCGCCCAAATCAGCGCCGTGCACCGCCGCAAGGCTACCTTTGCGGCGGCCGGTAGGCGAGCGCAGTGCGTCGACAATGTAAGCTTCTGGCATGTCGTTCTCCTAGTGGGCGTGCGGCTGATCGCCGCGGCCAAAGGTGTATTCGGGGCCGATTAAGGCATTGGGCTGCACCAGCCACTCGTGAACGCGGTTTTTGTGGAACCCCGGGTCGCCCCATTCGCGGTCCAGCACCCAGCTGCGCTTGGCCCAAATTTGCAGGTCACACTCCCAGGTATAACCCATTGCACCAAACACCTGAATGCAGTTGCGAGCGGCCAGCTGCGCCGCCTCGCCGGCGACCACTTTGGCGTGTGACACCGCCCAGTCGGCGCGGGTCGCGGCTTGCGCCACAGTGTAGGCGGCGCGGTAGACCGGCGGCCGGGCAAACTCAATTTGCACGGCGCAGTCGGCAAGCAAGTGTTTAACTGCTTGGTTGACGCCGATCGGCTTGCCAAATTGCTGGCGGTCGGCGGCGTAGGCAACGGCCTGCTTGACCATCGCGTCGGCGAGGCCGATCAACTGCGCGGCGTTACCCAGCGCGCCGCGGTTGAGCGCAGCCCGCCAGCAGGCGGCACCGAGCTCGCCGTCGGCCAGCAGGGTCGCCTTGCTGGGCTGCCAGCTGACTGCCGCCAGCCGCCGGCTCGGGTCGACGCTCTTCACAGCGCTGAGGGTGACCTGCGCCGCAGGTAGTAGATGCACATCACCACCGTGGCCGAGCAGAAAGTAATCGGCATTGGCGGCGAAGTTGATGTAGGGGTTGAGGATATGGCCGACCGCCACCCGGCAGCCGCCGCCAATCAGCTCGCCGAGTACCGACTCGGCGCGCTCGGCGCCACTCGCAGTGCAGATATCCGCCAGCAGCGGCGCCGCCACCAGTGCCTGTTCGACGGCCGGTTCTGGCAGCGCAAACTGCCCGCAGGTCTCAGCTAACTTAATGAAGTCGGTGGCATCTAGCCCCAGCCCGCCGAGCGCTTCGGGCACCAGCATACCGGCGAGACCGAGCTCGACCAGCTGCTGCTCGAGCGCGGCGTCGAGCCCGCTGTCGCTCTGCCAGCGCGCCCGAATGCGATCCGCCGGCGCC
The DNA here is from genome assembly GCA_024639885.1 of Porticoccaceae bacterium. GTDB lineage: Bacteria > Pseudomonadota > Gammaproteobacteria > Pseudomonadales > Porticoccaceae > LSUCC0057. The sequence continues at coordinate 51,680 of JAHEGD010000003.1, forward strand.
TCACTGGCGAGCAGTGTGGTGAGCGCCTCTTGGAACATCAGCTGGTCTTGGCTAAAGGTAAAGTCCATGGTCGGTTCCTTGTTAAACTTTTTTAACGGCGCGGCATACCGAGCATTCGCTCGGCGATGATGTTGCGCTGAATCTCGTTGCTACCGGCGTAGATAGGGCCCGACTGGGAGAACAGGAAACCATCCAGCCAGCGCCCCAACTCGCTGTGCTCAGCTTCACTGCGCGGCTCTACTTCGGCGCGCGCGCCGAGAATATTCATCGCGGTCTGGTGCATGCGGATATCCAGTAGCGACCAGAAGATCTTGTTGCAGCTCGACTCCGGGCCGATCGAGCCACCGGCGTCAAGCCGCGAGGCAGTCTGGTAGGTGGAGAGCGCATAGGACTCGGTGTCCATGTAGCAGCGCACCACCGCGTCTTCCAGCGACGCGTCGAGCAGGTCGTGGCGGTGGCGGCGGTAGAGCTCGACCAGTCGCTTGGAGGTGTTCTGAAAGCGCGCTGGGCTGCGCAACATTAACCCGCGCTCAAAACCAGCGGTGGCCATGGCGATCTTCCAGCCCTCGCCCTCAGCGCCAATCAGATGGTCGCGCGAGACCCGCACATCGTCGAAGAAAATCTCGGCGAAGCCGGCCTCGCCGTCGAGTTGCGCGATCGGCCGCACGGTCACGCCTGGGCTGTCCAGTGGCACCAAGATAAACGACAGGCCGTGGTGGCGCTCGGATGCTGCGTCAGTGCGAAACAGGCCGAACGCGTAGTCGGCATACACCGCGCGGGTCGACCAGATCTTCTGGCCGCTAATAATGAAGTCGTCGCCGTCGGGCTCTGCCTTGCAGCGGATCGCCGCCATATCGGAGCCGGCCCCGGGCTCCGACCAAGCTTGCGCCCACATCTCTTCGCCCGCTGCCATCTTGGTTAAGAAACGCGCTTTTTGCGCGGGCGTACCGTACTCCATCAGGGTTGGGCCAAGCAGGAATACGCCGTTTTGGTTGACCCTAAACGGGCCGCCGGCGCGGTAGTACTCTTCCTCAAAGATCAGCCATTCGACCAGTGAGCAGTCCCGGCCACCGTACTCTTTGGGCCATGTGACCATACCCCAGTTGCCAGCGGCTAGGGTTTTTTCCCAGGCGATGTGCTGCTCAAAGCCGACTTGGGTGTCGTAGTTTTGCAGCGGCTTGGCCGGTACATTGGCGTTCATCCAGTCGCGCACTTCGGCGCGAAACTGGTTCTGCTTAGCGGTGTAGATCAATTCCATGTCAGCCCTCTGCGCTCAGTCTTTTGCTTGCTTTTTGTTCTCGGCTGCCATGCTCTTGGCGTCGAAGCCGGCCAGCTTGTGGCCGGAGACGAGATCGTTGTGAGCGTGCGAGAAGTGATGCCAGGCGAATGCCGCATCCATGCCGGTGCGCTTGCCCTGCAGGTCTTCGACATGGTTGATCACCTGCTTGGTGAGCGCCAAGCCGAGCCGCGGCATCTTGGCGATTTTGTCGGCCAGCGCGGTGACGTCGGCAGCCAGCGTCGCGCGGCTGGAAATCTGATTGACCATGCCCAGCTGATGGGCGCGCTCCGCTCCCATCCGGTCGGCAGTAAACAGCAGCTCTTTGGCGATGCGCGGCGGCAACTCAAACGGGTGGGCAAAGTATTCAACACCGGGGATACCCATACGCACCACCGGGTCGGAGAAAAACGCGTCGTCGGTGGCGACGATTAGGTCGCAGACCCACGCCAGCATCAGGCCGCCGGCAATACAGGCGCCCTGCACTGCTGCGATGGTCGGCTTGGGTATTTCCCGCCAGCGCCGGCACATACCCAAGTAGGCCTCGGCTTCGCGGGCGTAGAGAAACTCGCCGCCCTCTTTATTCGCGTGGTCGTACCACATGGTGACACGGTCTTGGCTGAGGTGAATGTCGCGCCCTGGGGTGCCGATGTCGTGGCCGGCCGAAAAGTGTTTGCCGGCACCCTCGAGGACAATCACCTTGACCTCATCATCGGCGACAGCACGCTTGAAGGCGTCGTCCATCTCGTAAGTCATACGGCCATTTTGGGCGTTGTTGTAGGTCGGCCGGTTCATGGTCACGTAGGCCACACCGGCCTCTACACGGTACAAGACAATGTCGTGTTCGACCTGCTCGCTGTTATCTGTTGGTTCGCTCATGGCTACTCTCCTGGACGGCGCGGCTTAGGCGGCGCGGACACCGGGTGGGTTATCTTTTAACTGGCGGCTGCGCAGGTTGGCCGGGTCGAGCTCGGCAATTAGGCGCAGCTGCTCGGCGGTCGGTGCGGCAGTCACCGCCGGCTCGCCATCCACTTGCAGCTCAAAACCGGTATTGTCGAGCACCTCTTGCAGGCTGACGCCGGGGTGTAGGCTAACCAGCCGCACGGCGTGGTCGGTGCCGCCAAAGTCCATTACACAGAGGTTGGTAATGATCAAGCGGATATCGATGTCGTCGAGCTGGTAGCCCTTGGGCAACCGCGCCGGGTTGTAGCCGATCGAGGCAACCACGTCGCATTCGCCATCAACAAACACCCGCTTGGAGTGGGCCGGCACAAAGAATGAGTTGGCGTGTGATATCGAGTTGCCGGGGAAACCGCGCACCCCGAGCATCTGCACCTTGGGCTGCTGATAGTTGCCGCCCAGCGCAGAGATATTAGCCTGGCCAAAGCGATCGATCTGAGTGGGGCCGACCATGGCGTGGCGACGGCCACTCCAGACATTGTCAAAGATCCGCGAAAAGCCCATCCAGCACTCTTGCGCCTGGGCGGTAGTCGCACTGCGACCGCTGATCGGGTTGGGGGTGGAGAGCAGCCACGCTTCGCTGTCGGTCATCATCAGATCGGGGTTGTCGGTGAGCATCGACAAACTGGCCGCCAGCCGCGGCAGCGCACCGATACCGGTCGCCAACACTTCGCCTTCGGCGCCAAACGCACGCGATGCGGCGACCACCATCAGCTCGGCCAAGCTGTACGGGGCCGCGTCGTTTGCTTCAAGGTCTGACATAGTCTTGTTCCATTTTAATATTGAGTAAGCCGGCGCCTACAGCGCTGGGTGGTGATCACAACTAGCGCGATGGCTAGTAGACCGGCAGCGGCAGCGCTTGGATTTTTTCTAAGCCACCTGCACTGCGCTGGTAGTCGGCCTCACTGGCGCCGATCACCTCCCGCTGATAGTCACTAAAACCGCCCTCGGCAATCGCTGTGGCGTACGCTTTAAACGCACCGACATCGTGACCGTAGTGCGGGCTGCACGAGCTGGGGTGGGCGCCGCCGGGAATGTGCACGACAGCCGAGGTTTGCGAGCGCTCCCAGTGAACTGAGCGCGCCTCGTCACCGGCATGGAAAAACTCGGTCTCGACCAGCTCCTCGCAGGAGACGATGGTCTGCTCTGCAGCGCGGGCAAACCAGTCGTCCATGTAGAGATCGGGGCTGGTGATCTGGCAGTTGCCGCGGCGATCGGCGCGATTGGCGTGAATCAGTGCAACATCCAACTTCAGCGCCGGCATCGCTACCCACGCCTTATCGTCGTAGGGGCTGTCGATCACTTTGATCTCTGGGGCGTTGACGATAACGTCGGTGCCGAGGCCAATATTGGTCGGGATAAAGGGAATGCGCCAAGCGGCGGCGCGCAGCCCGAGCAGCATCATCCCTTCGTCAATTTCGGTCACCTCGATGGCACCGCTCTCGCGCGCCTTGCGAAAACCTGGCTCCAGCGGGATGAAGTCGAGTGAGACAAACGCAAAAATAACTTTCTTCACTTTGCCGGCGGCACACAGCTGGCCGACATCGGCACCACCGTAGGCGACCACGGTGAGATCGCTGACATCGCTGCGCAACAGCTCGCGGATCAACGCCATCGGCTTGCGGCGCGGCCCCCAACCCCCGATGCCGATGGTCATGCCACTTTTAATGGCAGAGATAGCGTCGGCGGGCGACTTCAATTTATTCATGAAAAGATCCTAATACTCGGCGGGTAACGGTGCTCGCAGAGCCAGCAGGGCAGCACCAACGATGAAATTATTATCATTAGCCGGCCGCGCAGCTTCATCACCCATTGAGACTATGACAATAGATCGGTGAGCCACTACATTGCATAACAACGCTAGACCAACCCCAACTAACCGATGCGAACTGCCAATGCCGACCAGCCACCCCCCAGCAGAGACCACCTGGCAACTACTTGAACAGCAAGTGGCGGCGCGTGGCGACAACCTGTTTCTTGAAGATGGCGCGGTGCGGCTCAGCTACCGGCAGACCCACCAGCAGTGTCGGGCGGTAGCTGCGGCGCTGCTTGCCGACGGCTTTGAGCACGGCGAGCGCGCCGCCATCTGGGCACCCAACATTTATCAATGGGTGGTCGCCGCACTGGCGATACAGTCGATCGGCGGCGTATTGACCACCATCAACACCCGCTTTAAGGGCGGCGAGGCCGCCGAGCTGTTGCGCGCCAGCGGCGCCACCACACTGTTCTGCATCGACTCTTTTCTCGGCGTTGACTACCCCGCTGCACTCAGTGGCCAGCAGCTGCCGGCGCTGCGCCGCCGCGTGCTGTTCAACGCCGCCGACCCCACCGCTGACGACAGCTGGGAGAGCTTGCTCAGCAACGGTGAGCTGTGGCTGGCAGCCAATGGCGACAGCGCACTGCGCGACCGCCAGGCCGGCGTCGATGGCATGGCCGTCTCCGATATCATCTTCACCTCTGGTACCACCGGCAAAGCCAAAGGGGTGATGACCTGTCACGCCCAGAATGTGCAGGCGTTTACTGTTTTTGCGCAGCTGCTAGGACTCGACGCCAGCGACCGCTATCTGGTCATCAACCCGTTTTTCCACAGCTTTGGCTACAAGGCCGGCATGCTGGCGATACTCTCCCAGGGGGCGACACTGATTCCGATGGCAAGCTTCGATGTCGACCAGGTACTGGCAACCATCGAGCGCGACAAGATCACCGTACTACCCGGGCCGCCGACCATTTTCCAGTCGTTAATTAACCACCCCAAACTGGCTGACTTTGATATCAGCTCGCTGGTCAAGGCGACCACCGGCGCGGCGGTAATCCCGACCTCGCTGATCACCGAGATGCAGCAAATACTCAAAATCAAACGGGTGATGACCGCCTACGGGCTCTCCGAGTGCTGTGGCGTCGCCACCATGTGCCGCGACGGCGACAGTGCCGAAACGATTGCCAAAACCTCCGGGCGGGCGCTACCCGGCGTTGAGCTGACGATCGTCGACAGCGAAAACCGACCGTTGCCGAGCGGCGAAATCGGCGAAATTGTGCTGCGTGGTTTTAACGTGATGCACGGCTACCTCGACGACCCTGCCGCCACCGCTGAGGCGATCGACAGCGACGGCTGGCTGCACACCGGCGATGTCGGCTTTTTGGACAGCGCCGGTAACTTAGCGATTACCGATCGGCTCAAAGACATGTACATCAGCGGCGGTTTTAACTGCTACCCGGCGGAGATTGAATCGGCCATCAATGCTCACCCCGATGTCGTCATGTGCGCGGTCATAGGTGTAGCCGATGCGCGTATGGGTGAAGTCGGCCGCGCCTACGTCGTGCTGCGCGCCGGCGCCGAGCAGAGCAGCGAAAGCCTTCACCGGTGGTGCCGCGAGACGATGGCCAACTACAAGGTGCCACGTCAGATCGCACTGGTCACCGAGCTGCCGCTAAACGCCTCGGGCAAAGTTCAAAAAACACAACTACGCGACGCCAACTAGGGCTGCGGCATACACAGAGAGAACCATTATGAGCATTAAAAGTTTGGGTTATATCGGCATCAACAGCGCGCAGCGCCAACAGTGGCAGGACTTTGGCTGCCAAGTGATGGGGCTAGAGGATGTCAGCGAGCGGCTGGCTGGCGCCAACGCTGAATCGCTCTACCTGAAGATGGACAGCCACCCCTTTCGAATCGTGGTTCAGCCGGCGAACACGGAGGGGCTGGCCTTTTGCGGCTGGGAGTGCAACAGCGCCGAGGGGCTGACCGAACTGGCCGACCAGCTAACCGCCGCTGGGGTCGAGTTTCAATGGGCCGACAGCGAACTGATCGCCGCCCGCCGGGTACAGAACTTACTGCAATTTAAAGACCCCTCCGGCAACTGCCACGAGGCCTACTGGGGTGTGGTAAGTGACTTTGTGGCACTTAACTCGCCAGCTGGGGTGCCGGCGTTTGTCACCGCCGAACAAGGCATGGGCCACATTGTGCTACCGGCGGTCAACTTTGACGCCACCGTGGCGTTCTTCCAAACGCTGGGTTTTGGTCTCTCTGATTTGATGAACATCAAGTTTAGCCCGGACCCCAACGAGCCCAACAAGCGACTCTGGTTTATGCACTGCAACGAGCGCCACCACAGCTTGGCCTTTTTTGAGATGGAGCACCCGGCCGGCTGCATCCACCTGATGACCGAAGTTGGCAGCGTCGACCAGGTCGGGCTCTGCAACGACCGCCGTATCGCCCACGAGATAAAACTGACTGGCACCCTCGGCCGCCATGCCAACGACCATATGGTCTCGTTCTATATGCGTTCGCCGAGCGGCTTTGATATCGAATACGGCGCCGAGGGCCGCACCATCGCCGACTGGCAGAACTATCAGGTGTTCGAGAGCACAGTGGCTAGCTTCTGGGGCCACGACTTCAGCGTCGGTATGGACTAAGCGTAAAAAGCTGACTAGCTCAATTGAGGTATGCGCGCCGCGGTAGTTTTTGAAAAGATTATTATCGTTACCGGCTCCGCCCACCCACAACATTGGACGACTGTTATGCAACAGCTAGACCCGCGCGAGTTTCGCAACGCCCTCGGCAGTTTTGCCACCGGTGTCACCGTCATTACTACGGCCGAGCAGAACTCGGATGGCAGCCGTCGCCCAGTGGCGCTGACCGCCAACAGTTTCTCCTCGGTATCACTCGACCCGGCACTGGTGCTGTGGAGCATCGACAAGTCGGCCGGCAGCTTCGCGGTGTTTAACGACTGCACCGCGTTCGCTATCCACGTATTGCACGATGGCCAGCGCGAGCTATCGCAGCGCTGCGCGTCGTCTAAGGGCGAAAAGCTACGCGATGGCGAATGGCGCTATGGCGAACTCGAAGTACCGCTGCTGGACGAATGTAAAACGCTCTTTGAGTGCCGGGTAGAGCACCGCTACGAGGGCGGTGACCACATTATTATGGTCGGCCGAGTGGTCAACTTTGAGCGCCGCGACGGGGGCGGCAAAGAACCAGCTCTGCTCTACTACCAAGGTCAGTACCAACAGCTCGATCAATCGTCAGCGGCTTAACCGCGCCTATTACTATTACCAGGGGAACACCACCATGAGCAAACAAGAGATCATTATCACCCCAGAACTGCAAAAACTGATTGCCAGCCATGCCGACCAGCATCGCCAGCAGCGCAAGCTCAGCGTCGAAGTCATCGACGCGCTGAAAGAGAGCGGCTTTTTCAAGATGATGCTGCCGCGCGAGTACGGCGGCCTCGAATCGCGTCCACAGGAGTTCTTTGCCGAGCAGATACGCATCGCCGAAGCTGATATGAGCACCGCCTGGGCTGGCGGTATCATCGCCGTGCACGCCTTTCAGATTGCCATGATGAGCAAGCAGACCCAGGACGAAGTATACGCCGAAGAGCCCAATACGCTGGTGAGCAGCTCTTACAACCCGGTTGGGGCCAAAGTGGAAGCGTGCGAGGGCGGTTTTATGCTTTCTGGCCGCTGGGGCTGGAGCTCAGGCTCCGACCACTGTAGTTGGGCGCTACTCGGTGGGGTAATCCCCGGCGACGGCTATCGTACCCTGCTGGTGCCGCGCCATGATTATCAGATTGAAGACACCTGGGATGTAATGGGTTTGCAGGGCACTGGCTCTAACGATATCGTCATCGACGCGCCGGTATTTGTACCGATGCACCGCACCCACCACCAGATTGACGGCTTTAACGGCGTACACTTTCAAGAGCGCCCGATCTACAACCTGCCATGGGCACAGACGTTTATCCGTGTGGTCAATACCCCGGCGATCGGCGCGCTCAAAACTGCATTGAAAACGTTTATTAAAACCCGCACCGGTGACCAAACCACCGATATCACCAAGCTGGCTGGCGACGTTGAGACCCAAGAGCGGATCGCCAAAGTGCGCTACACCATCGCCGAATTAGAAGACATTATGATGGGTAACTTCGACAAGATGGAGGCGATGGATTGGCAGCCGACCATCGAGCAGCGGGTGCTTTACCGCTACCAAGCGGGCAAGGTGATCGAAAAAGCGATCGAGGCGATCGACACCCTGTTTGACGTCGCTGGCGGCCGCTCGGTGTTCAAAGGTCATCCGTTACAGCAGCTCTGGAACGATATCCATATCGCCCGCTGCCACGTTGCCAATAATCCGACCAGCTTCGCCCGCAACCTCGGCCTAGTGTCGATGGGCGCGGACAACGCCGACTACTTCCTCTAAGGGGCCGCGACCATGCAGCAGCCAGCCAGCCACACCGCTACGATCGATGGTTTGACGCTCAACTACCTCGACCTGCTCGCCTCCGGTGAGCAGCGCGGTGTCGTGCTGTTTTTGCACGGCAGCGGCCCCGGCGCCAGCGGCTGGAGTAACTTTAAGTTCAATGCTGAGGCATTCAGCGCGGCCGGTTACCGGGTGGTGATCCCCGACCTGCCAGGCTACGGCTTAAGTGACAAGCCGACCGATGTCGACTACACCCTCGACTACTTTGTCGGCGCAGTTAGTGGGCTGCTCAGTGCGCTCGATCTAAGCCAGTTGACGGTGGTCGGCAACTCGCTCGGCGGTGCGATTGCACTGGGGTTGGCGTTGGCCGAGCCAACTGCGATGGGCTCGCCAGAGTTCACCCGGCCGGTACTCAATGAGCTGCTCAAACTGCTGGTGGCCGACCCAGCCCATGTAACCGAGGCGCTGTTAACCGAGCGCTGGGAAACCCTACAGCGGCAAAACCCCCGGGTGCTGGCAACCATGCAGGTGCCCAACATGGCGGCGCGACTCGGCGAGCTCAATGTGCCAGTACAGGTTTTTTGGGGTGCCGACGACCAGTTCTGCCCCGCCTCCGGCGGCCAGAAATTTATCGACCACTGTGCCAACGTCCGCCTCAACGTGTTGACCCGCTGTGGCCACTGGGTGATGGTCGAATACCCGGATTACTTCAACCGCCAGTGTCTCGATTTTATAGCCCACAGTTAACCGCTAACTTACCCCCACTGCGGCGTTAATTTTGCTACATTAACGTCACTTGGCGGTGGCTTATTCCGGCCACTATGGGGTAGACAGCTTGGGAGTAGAAGCAGCACGATGCTCACACCAACACTAGACGAGTTCTCTAAGATTATCGGCCATCTCTATGATGGCCATATCGAGGAAGACCCGTACAATAATTTTCTGGCCGCTATCCGCGCGGTCATCGATTCTAACTTCGCCTCGATCACCCTGCGCGAGCCGATCGCCGACGATGGTGGGCTGCTGTTTGTCAGCTGCGAAACACTGCAGAAGACTTACATAGACGCCCACGACAACCCCTACACCGACCGCTACTACACCTCTAACCTGATGACTAATCTGCCGTGGGGCGAGGTGGTCACACTCGACGAGTGCCACTCATACAGCTCGCTCGAAGAGAGCGACCTGTATGAGTTTTGTATGAAGCCGATCGACATCCACCACATGGTGGGTATTGACCTGCGCAACGCCAACGGCCAGCGCTTTAGCGTCCGCTTCTGCCGGCCCAAGAGCGCCAGCAACTTCGGTACCGAAGAGCGCCAGCTGTTGACGCTGCTGGCGCCGCACATCCAGCGCGCGGTCGCCAATGGCATGCAGCTGATCCAACTCGACAATGAACGCAAGCTCTACAGCAAGACATTTAGCCGCCAGAGTATCGGCATCATCACCCTCGACGAGCGCGGCAAGGTGATCACCCGCAACGCGATCGCCGACGAGCTGCTGCGCAACAAGGATGGCCTCCACATTATCAACGATACCATTCACCTAGACAGTGCCACGGCGCGCAGCAAATTTAACGGCTATGTCGAAGAAGTACTGGCTGCCCAGCGCGACCAGCAGGTGGCTCAAGTCAATGCGCTGTCGGCCGACCGGCCGTCGGGCAAGGCCGATCTCGAAATTCTCATCAAACCGATGATGATCGACAAGAGTGTCGACCCCAGCCACACCCCGCATATGATGGTGTTTATTAACGAGCCAGAAAAAAGCTACGACATCGACATTCGTATATTGATGTCGATCTACGGGCTAACCCGCGCCGAGGCGCTGCTCGCCAAGTACCTCGCCGAGGGCGCCAACCTCGACCAGAGCGCCCAACAGCTGGGCATTGCCCGCAACACAGCGCGCGCACAGCTGCGCTCAATCTTTGCCAAGACCGGTGTATCGCAGCAGTCGATGCTGGTCAGCTTGATACTCAAGAGCCTGGTCACTTTCTCTTAACCGCTAATCGCTATACACACAAAAAAACGACCCGCGGGCCGTTTTTTTTGTGCTGCCAACCGTGGCTTACAGCTGGCGAGTGTTGTCCTGCGACCAGAAGGCGCGCATCGAGGTGATCTTACCGGTCTCGTTGAGAGTGAACACATCGATAATCTCGATCGCCACCTTGGCGCCGAAATCGGCCTCAATCTCGAACGGCACAGCAAATTCGTTACCCGCACAGCGCACCGGGCCGAGCGTGCGCGCCGCGGTCACTTTATCTACCGCCACTTGGTAGAAGGCCGCCAGCGCCTCGCTGCCAGCAATCAGCGGGCTGCCGACCGGGTCCTCGACCGTAGCGCCGTCGGCGTAAAGTGCCAACACGCCCTCAAGGTCTCCGGCAACCAGTGCCGACAAGTAGCTATCAATAATCTGTTGAGCGTTTGCCGTGTCCATTACCCGTCTCCGTCAATTTAAATAGGTAGCCCATCGTCAATGTCGTGGCCTTTGTCAGCCGGCAGCGGCATCGCCGGCACGTGATAAGTGCCATTGACCTCGCTGTGCAGGGCCGCCAGCTCACTGCGCGGCAGATAGAACTGCGAGTACCACCGACGGCCAGTTTTAAAAGGGCCATCGCTTTTCAATGCCATTATTTTGAGTGCTGGTTTTTTGTGCCGCCAGATCTGGAAGTCAGTGGCAAATGCCTCAAGCGCCCCGGCCTGCTGCGCCACCGCAATCTCGCGGTCTTCAGCCGTGGCTGGGTTGTTGGCGGCCTTCACCAAACAGCCGTGCCACGCCTTAATAGAGCCATCAGCCACCGGGGTGCTGGCGATAATTTCGTACTGTACGCTGTCACCCCAGACCTGCTTGGAGAGCAGGATCCCCGGGCCGGTGTACCAGGTGGTGGTGTAGAGCATCAGCCCGCCGTAGAGCTGCATCACACCGCCCTGGCGCTGCACGTAGACATGGTCGTTGGCGACATTTTCAAAGTAGTCTGCCGGCGCCCCGTGGGTCGGGCCGAGGTGGCGGACATCGGACATATTGTCCAGTACCTCTTGCTGGTGAATCTCCAGCTCGCCCAAGTGATCGAGCTTCCACTGCACCCACTGCGGGTCATCCCACTCGGGTAGCGACGGCGCCGCGTAGTCTGGCTCACCGCCCTCTTCGTCGAACCAGGCCATGATACAGCCCATGCTCTCGACTACCGGGTAGGATTGGATCGACGCCGATTTGGGACAGGGGCCATCGTGGTAAGGGATGTCGTCGACATCACCGGCCGAGTTGTAGCGCCAGCCGTGGTAGGGGCAGCGGATAGAGTCGCCTTCAATCTGCAAGCCGTTGCGGACAATCATGGCCGAATCGCTGGCGGCCAGATGGGTACCCATGTGTTTGCAGTAAGCGTCGAGCAGCACCGGGTTGCCGCTCTCGCCGCGGTAGAGCGCCAAGTCGCGGCCAAAAAAGGTGACCGCAATCGGTCCGCTGTCGAGCTCGCTCTGCTCGGCGACCACAAACCAGCCGCGCGGAAACGTGTGGGGGCCTAAACCGTAATCTTTACTTGTCGCCATGTCAGTCTCTCCTCTGTGCTGTGAGTATAGCCACAGTGCCGATAGGGTAATCGTCCAAATGAAGGTGACCAAAAAACACCGTTAAGCGCCTTTGAAATCGGCGTCGCGCTTCTCGACAAAGGCGTCGCGCGCCTCCTGCGAGTCGCCCTGCGCATAGGCCTGCATGGTAAAGCCCTGCTCCCAGCGGTATTTCTCTTCAAGGTTGCCATCCTCAATCATGGTCAGCGCCTCTTTGGCCAAGGCGATCATCGCCGGGCTCTTCTCGGCGATTTTTGCGGCCACGCTGCGGGCTGTATCGCGCAGCGCCGCCAGTGCGACCACCTGCTCTACCGCACCTAGCCGGTACGCTTCTGCGGCATCGATAAACTCACCGGTAAAGTACATATAGCGCACTTTTTGCACCGGAAACAGCCGCTGCAGGTGGGCGCCGCCGCCCATTGCGCCGCGGTCGACCTCGGGCACACCAAAGCGCGCACACTCAGAGGCCAACACGATATCGGCTGCGCCGGCAATACCGATGCCACCGCCCAGCACAAAGCCGTGCAGCGCAACAATCACCGGTTTGGGATTGCGGTGGACCGCCTCGAAGGTGTCGTAGTTACCTTTGTTGACCGCAATAATCTTTCCGCTGTCGGCGGCCAGCTCTTTGATGTCGACGCCTGCACAGAAACCTTTGCCCTCGGCGCGGATGACAATCACCCGCACCTCGGGGTGGCCGCCAAGCCGGTTGAGCTCGTTGGCGATGGCCGCCCACTCATCACTGGCAAAGGCGTTAACCGGTGGCTTATTAAAAGTCAGTTCGGCGATGCCGCCGTCAATATCGGTAGTAAAAATCATCGGGGTACCTTGGGTAAGAGAATCATAGGGACGCGAGAGCTAACCGCGCAGTGCAGCCAGCTCGTCGAGCGCCTGCTCTAGCTCGGCGACAATCTGTGCCATCAGCTCGGCGACGGTGGGGATCTCGCCGATGGTGCCGGCAATCTGCCCGCCCGGCACCACGCCGCGGTCGGGGCGGCCCGCGACCACCGCTTGCTGGATCATCATCGGCGCATTGGCGGCCATTAACGTCTGGGTAAACGAGCTGTCGCCACTGCGCGAGATCTGCCATGCCGAGCGCAACATCGCCAGCAGTGAGCTCTCGGTCATGCGGCTAAATGCCATACCGTTGTTGACCGCTGTGGCTAGCATGCCGAGTTTGGAGCGGCCCTCTAGCGAGCGCAGGTAGCGGTTGTGCAACATCCGCTGGGGAATACCATCGAGCACTGAGCTGACCACCATCTGCTCTGGCGTCGCCGTCAAGTAGCACTGTTTGGTCGCCATCGGCACCGGCGAATCTGAGGTGAGTAAAAAGCGGGTCCCCATGGCGATGCCATCGGCACCAAAGGCCAGCGCCGCGGCCAACCCGCGGCCATCTTTGAAGCCGCCAGCGGCGGCAACCGGCACATCGACACTGGCCAATACCTGCGGCAGCAGCACGCTACTGGCCACGCCGCCGGTGTGGCCGCCGCCCTCGCTGCCCTGCACCACCAAGGCATCGGCACCCAGCGCAACCGCTTTTACCGCGTGTTTGGCCGCGCCCACGGTGGGGATACAGACAATCTTAGCGGCTTTTAATTTGCCGATAAGGTCTGCCGAAGGCGAGCGCGAATAACTGACCGCGCGCACCCCGTAGTTGATGCAGTGATCAACTATCTGATCTGCGCCGGGCATATACATGTGCAAGTTAACCCCAAACGGGGCGTCGGTAGCCGCTTTCACCGCTTGGATCTGCTGCTCGACCTCGGCCGGCGTCATCACCGCGCCGGCGATAAAACCGATGCCGCCGGCGCGCCCGGTGGCGGCCACCAAATTGGCGTCGGCCACCCAGCCCATCGCGGTCTGGATCACCGGGTAGCGGCAGCCCAACAATTTGGTTAGTGCAGTTTGCATGGTCTTGGCTCTCTTTGGTCGGCTGCGCCGCGGCGGTTGGGCCGCAACGTTGGCAGCGACCTTTAATGCAGTTGGACGATACCGCTAGAGGGAAAAGCGTTGCCGTCAAAATACTAATAAACGATACTTTTTTTCCGCAAACAGGGTCAAGCAACGGGCCGCTAACCGTATAGACCATAGCGACTATAAAAGCGCACCGCCGCGTGTAGACAGCTGCCGTAGCGAAGCAGACAGACGGCGCCGACGCCGCACCTCAGACAAGGGCCACCACTATGAGCAACCTCACCCAACCCCACCACCAAGCCATCGCCCAGCTCACCTCGCAGGGTGCTCCGTTTGAACTGATCGACGTCGAGACGGCCAACGGCCCGCGCCGCGCTTATAAAAATGCCCCGCAGAGTCTGGTCGACATTCTCAACCAGGGCCGTCAGTTTGGCGACCAGCCGTTTGTCGAGGGGCCGACCAGCCGCTACACCTTTAACCAATTTTTTGCCGCCAACGACGCGCTCGCCGCACAGCTCGCTGCCCGCTTTGCGCTGCAGCCCGGCCAGCATGTGGCGATCGCCATGCGCAATAGCCCAGAGTGGCTTATCGCCTTCACCGCCATCATCTACGCCGGCGCCGTGGCGGTACCGCTGAACAGCTGGGGGCGCCGCGAAGAGCTGCGCCAGGGGCTCACCGACAGCAACGCCAGGCTAGTGATCTGCGATCAGCAGCGCTGCGATTTTATCGACCCCGAGCAGCTCCAACTCCCCTACCTACTGTTCGGCGATTCCACACCGGCCGGTGCACTCGGCCAAAACTGGCAGACCGCACTCGCCGAGGGCGCTGAGCAACCCGCAGTGACGCACACCGCAACTGCAGACGATGCGGCGATATTGCTGTTCACCTCCGGCACCTCGGGCCGTCCTAAGGGGGCGCAGTTCAGCCACTTTAACTGCGGCCAAGCGCTGTTTAACATCGAGCTGATTGGCGCCGCCACCTACATGACCAACACGGCGACGCTAGACGCTTACCTTGCTAAGCAGCTGCCATCAAAAACTCTGCTGGCGATCCCGTTGTTTCATATCGGCGGGCTGTTCTCGCAATTTATTGCCAACCTCAAACACGGCCGCGGCCTCTATGTCATGCACAAATGGGATGCCGCCGAGGCGGCGCGGCTGGTCAAAGAGGCCGGCATCACTGTGTTGATGGGCGCGCCGGTGATGATGGCCGAGCTGCTCGAATCCGGGCGCCTCGACGAACAAGACACCGCCCGCCTGGCCAACATCAGCGCCGGCGGCTCGGCAACCCCAGATAAGCTCTACGATCTCTACGATAAGTACTGCGCTGGCTGCATGTCCGGCGCCGGCTGGGGGCTCACCGAGACCGGCGGCACCGGCGCCGCGTTTACCGGCCACATCATGCGTGCGCGGCGCGGCTCGGCCGGCTTTGTCAGTCCGATTATCGAGCTCAAGTTTCGCGATACCGACGGCAACTGGATCAGCGATGGTAGCGCTGGCGAGATCTGGGTGCGCTCCGCGGCCTGTATCGACCACTACACCAGCGGTGCCAGCGACACAGCAGATTTCGAAGACGGCTGGTTTAACAGCGGCGATATCGGCTACCTCAACGACGAGGGGCTGCTCTATCTCTGCGACCGCGCCAAGGACGTGATCATCCGCGGCGGCGAGAACATCTATCCCGTCGAGGTGGAAAACTGCCTGCTGTCGCTGCCCAGCTGCGAGGAGGTCGCTGTAGTTGGTCTGCCCTGCGAGCGCTACGGTGAGCGGGTTGGTGCGGTGGTGCGGCTCAGCCCCGCTGAGCCGCGCAACGAGGCGGCGATCATCGCGCACTGCCGCGACCATCTGGCCGGTTTTAAAGTGCCCGAGCAGATCGTCTTTACCGACACCCCGCTGCCGCGCAACGCCACCCAAAAACTGCTTAAAAGCGTCATCGTCAACGACTACTTTAGCGCCGCATAGCGCGCCCACCCGCTCAAGGAAAATACCGATGCAAGATTATGACCAGTTTCGCGCACAGACCCGCGCCTGGCTAGAGACCAATTGCCCGCCGTCACAGCGCCAGCCAGTGCTCGAAGAGGAGCAGATCTGGGCCGGTAAAAGCCAGCACTTTCACAATGATGAGGCGCGCCAGTATTTTGAGGCGATGCGCGACAAAGGCTGGACTGCGCCCGACTGGCCGGCCGAGTACGGCGGCGGCGGTCTGGATGCCAGCCAGACGAAAATTCTCGAACAGGAGATGGCACGGCTCAACTGCCGGCCGCCACTCTACGACATGGGTATCTGGATGCTTGGCCCAGCCCTGCTCGCCTACGGCAGCGAAGAACAAAAGCGCGAGCACATTCCGCGCATTGTGCGCGGCGAAGTACGCTGGGCGCAGGGCTACTCTGAACCCGGCGCTGGCTCTGACTTGGCCAGTCTGAAAACTAAGTGCGAGGATTGTGGCGACCACTTTTTGGTCAACGGCACCAAGATCTGGACCACCAAAGCCGACCACGCCGACTGGATTTTCTGTCTGGTGCGCACCGATCCGACAGCGGCTAAACAGGCCGGTATCAGCTTCTTGCTGATCGACATGCACAGTGGCGGCGTATCGACCGCGCCGATTAAACTGATCAGCGGCGCCTCGGTGTTCTGCCAGACCTTTTTTGACAACGTCAAGGTGCCTAAAAACCAACTGGTCGGCGAGCTCAACCAGGGCTGGGCGGTCGCCAAAGAGCTGCTCAAGCACGAGCGAAAATTGATGTCGAGCATGAGCTCGATGGTCCAAGATGACCAAGAGGGTATCGTTGAACTGGCCAAAAAACATACCCCCACAGCACCCGATGGCAAGCTCGTCGATGGCGCACTGCGTCGCGATATTACCCGCCACCTTATGAACCAGCGCGCCCAAGAGCTGCTCAACGAGCGACTCTACCACCAGGCGAAAGCGCGCGCGATCGACCCGCGCTTGGGCATGACCATTAAGCACATCGGGACGGCAGAGCTGCAGCGCAAAGACGAGCTGCTGCTGGAGATTCTCGGCAACCGCGGACTGAGCTGGGAGACCCCCTCCACCACCGACAACGAGCACACCATTGTCAAAAACTGGGCCTACGACAAGGCCCACACCATTGCCGGCGGCACCTCCGAGATCCAGCTCAACATTATTGCCAAGCGCGCGCTTGGCCTGCCGGCCTAAGCGCCACAAGGACAGCACCGATGATTTACAACGAAGAACAAAGCATGCTCCGCGACACCCTGCTCGACCTACTCGCCGAGCGGTCGCCACCGGCGGCTCTGCGGGCGTGGCGCGATCGCGATGGCTGCGCCAGCTACGACAACGACCTCTGGCAGCAACTCGCAGAGCTCGGGCTGGGTGCACTACTACTGCCTGAAGCGCACGGCGGTTTGGGCTTTGGTTACCTAGGGCTGGGGGCGGCAATGGAGGCACTCGGCCGCCACCTGGCGCTGACCCCCACGGTTGGCTCTACCGTGCTGGCCGGCGAGCTGATTGAGCGGCTCGGCAGCGACACCCAGCGCGCCACGCTGCTGCCGAAGATTGCCGCCGGCACGGTGTTCGCCGTCGCCGTCGACGAGGGCAGCCACTACAACCCCGCCGCGATCGGCGCAACACTCGAAGACGGCCGGCTCAACGGCGCCAAAACTATGGTACTCAACGCCGATCTCGCCAGCCACTGGCTGGTGGTCGCCAACCGCGGCGAGCAGCTGTGCGTCGCACTGGTCGATCCGTCCACTAGCGGTATTGCGATCACTACCGAGCAGCTAATGGATGGCAGCTGCGTCTCTTCGATTACCTTTACCGATGTCGCTGTTGGCGACGCCGACTGCCTAGGCAGTGGCTGTAGCCGTCAAGCCGTTGGCGAGGCACTGGATATCGCCGCACTGGCGACCGCCGCCGAGCAGCTCGGCGGCAGCGAGGCCCTGCTGGAACAAACGGTCGCTTTTTTAAGCGAGCGCGAGCAGTTTGGCGTTAAGATCGGCACCTTCCAGGCGCTCCAGCACCGTTGTGCACAGCTATTTTGCGAGCTAGAGCTGGCCAAAAGCGCCCTGCTCGGCGCGCTCTACCAACTCGATAGCGGTTCCATCAATTTAGCCAGCGATTTAGCCAGCAGCGCCAGCCACGCCAAAGCGCTGGCCAACGACTGCTATGTTAAAACTAGCAACGAAGCGACCCAGCTGCACGGCGGTATGGGCGTCACCGACGAGATGGACATCGGCCTCTACCTAAAACGCTCGCGGGTCTGCAACCAGCTGTTTGGCGACAGCCGCTACCACTGCGACCGCTTTGCGAGCCTGGCCGGTTTTTAACGGTGTGGTCACTGGTCGCACTGTTTGACCAACCACTGCTCGAGCGCTGCCCAACACCGGCCGGCTGGCTGAGTTTTTGGAGTAATTGGCTAGCGGATTGTGATCCCGCATCGATCAGTAGCGTCCGCTGGGCTGTGCTCGATAGCGATTGCCAGCCGGCCAACCAGACCTGGCAGCGCAGCCAGCGCGCCGCGACCCAAGTAGCCCGCCTCACCTGCTGCAGCGCCTCAGAGCCGCCGCTGCGCGAGCTCGGTGCCGCGTTACTGCTAACCGTTCCCGGTGTGGCGCTCTACCTGTGCCGCTACAGTGAACCGCTGGCCGACGCCGAGCAGCTGGCCGAGCGCAGCGCCGGCACCCTGCAGCTGTGCAGCTTTAACGGCTTGGCTGCGCTGAACGCGGAGGAGTTTGCCGCCCGCTGGCTGGGCGAGCATACCGCCGTCGCGATCGCCACCCAGTCGACCACTGCCTACCGTCAGCACCTGGTGGTGGAGACATTGGCCGGCGAGCCGCTCGACGCGATTGTCGAGGAGCAGTTCCCGGCCGCTGCAGCCACCTCAGCTGCGCACTTTTTTGCGGCCAGTGATGACCCGTCGCGGCTGCGCCAACACACCCAAATGATGCAGCAGAGCTGCAGCCGCTTTATCGATTTTACGACCCTCAATGTTATTCACCTCAGCGACTGGCCACTGCGGCTAGCGCACTACTAACGATTTTTTGGAGATCACTATGAGCAACCACCCAACACCCAACAGCAGCGAACTGGCCGGCAAAGTGGCACTGATTACCGGCGCCGGCCAAGGCATTGGCCAGGGCATCGCTTTTTCTCTGGCCGCGCGCGGCTGCGCGATTGTGGCGGTCGGCCGCACACTCGCCAAGTGTGAGGCCACCATCGCCACCATCGAAACCACCTACGGCACCAAGGGGTTGGCACTGGCCTGCGACATCGGACATCTCGACCAACTCGACGCACTCGTCGAGCAGGCCGCGGGGCTGGCGGGGCGAATCGATATCCTGATCAACAACGCGGTCACTACCTCGATAGGGCCACTGCTCAGC
The DNA here is from genome assembly GCA_024639885.1 of Porticoccaceae bacterium. GTDB lineage: Bacteria > Pseudomonadota > Gammaproteobacteria > Pseudomonadales > Porticoccaceae > LSUCC0057. The sequence continues at coordinate 70,955 of JAHEGD010000003.1, forward strand.
CAAACTATGGAGCAGGTTCAAACCACCTTTACGGTCGGGCCGATGGCCACGCTTAAACTGATGCAGCTCTGCCACCCCTACTTGGCGCGCGACGGCGGCAGCATCATCAATATGGCCAGCTCGGCGGCCAAGCGCTGGGATATGACTAACTACGGCGTGTATGCCGCAGAGAAAGAGGCGATCCGCGCGCTGACTCGCGCCGCCGCCAGCGAGTGGGGTAGTGACAATATCCGCGCCAACGCGATACTCCCGCACGCCAGCTCGCCGGCGCTGGAGAAGTGGGCCAAGCACCGCCCCGAAGAGGCCGCTGCCTTTGTTAAGACCATTCCGCTACAGCGTATAGGTGACTGCCACAGTGATATCGGTGAGTTTGTCGCCCAGCTCTGCCTGCCCGCCAGCAGCTATGTGAGCGGCCAGAGCATCGCCGTGGACGGCGGCCAGGCCTGCATGGGCTAACACGTTTAGCTCGCCCAATAAAAAACCGCCGCTGTCACCAGCGGCGGTTTTTTGTTGACAGTTACAATTACCCTGAGAACGTCAGCAGCGCATTTTTATTAAAAACAATGAACATTCCGCTACGCTGTGGAGCGGTAAAAAACCCAGATCGACCGAACAGATGACATAGTCTGTAAGGATTATGCGACTACCCATATGGATGTTGTTGCTGGCTAATTCTTGCGGCTAAAGTGTTTTTGCAACATAAATCACAAAAGGGGAAATACCAATGTCACCATCTAGATTCAAAAAATCGTTAGTCTCAACAGCGGTTATTGCCGCTGTCAGTATGACTGGCTATGTCAGCGCCGAGATCGAAGAGATTCAGGTCACCGCGCGCAAGCGCGCTGAGAGCCTGCAAAAAGTCCCTATGTCAGTAACGGCGTCTAACAGTGCCGAACTGCAGGCGGCCATGATGACCACCATGGAAGATCTGGAGCGAATGACGCCCAACGTCACGCTCACTGAGACCAGCGGCCTACAGGGCGGCTCGGTCGCTGTGTTTATCCGTGGTATCGGCAATGATCCGGGTTTCTCACAAGGTGTCGGCATCTACGTCGATGACGTTTACATGAACCGTGCAGCTGGTTCACTGCTCGATGTCTATGACGTATCGCGTATCGAAATACTCAAAGGCCCGCAGGGCAATCTCTATGGTCGCAACACCATCGGCGGTGCCATCAAGTACATCACTAACGAGCCCACCGACGAGCTCACCGGCGGCGTTGAAGTCCGTGTCGGCAGCTTTAATGCGCTACAGGTTAAAGGCCATGTCTCCGGCCCGATTATCGGCGACACCCTGCTCGGTAGCTTTGGTGCACTGTCTAACAACCGCGACGGCATCCAGACCAACACCGTCAATGGCGATGACTACTGGGACAAAGAAGTAGCCGCTTACCGCGGCAGCTTGGTCTGGAACGCCACCGACAGCCTGCGCATCAAACTGGCGGCGGACTACAACCAGGACGACTCCTCACCCCATCTAGCCAACCGCAGCGGCGTTAATCTTGGATACTTGGGGCTTCTGAGTGGCTATATAAGCAACATCGGATTCTCGGCAAACGACACATCGCTGCCGGCCGATGTCGATGATGTCTCGACCACCGAGCACGACATCATGCGTCAGTTCTTGATTGAGTCGACCACGCTGTCGTTAACTGCCGAGTGGGATATCAACGACAACTGGGCGCTCAAGTCGGTCACCGCACAGCGCGATACCGACCACGATCAGCCGTTTGACTTTGACGGCTCGGCTCAGCAGTTCATCCACACCTTTAACAAGCGCACCTTTGAAGATTTCAGCCAGGAGTTTCAGCTAACCTACGCGTCTGACAACCTCAATGCGGTAATGGGCGCCTACTATTTAGACGGCGAAACCTACTACAGCTTGAACCAAACCACACAGTACGCGCGTCTGCTGGGCGGCACTCGGCAGTTCAAAGATACCACCCGCGACGACCGCACCGATAAGTCTATGTCGGTCTACGGCAGCGTCGATTGGAGCGTCAACGACAGTTGGCAGGTGTCACTGGGCGGTCGCTACACCCAGGACCGCAAGGAAGAGACCCAAGAGGCTGATGTTACTACGCTCAATTATTTTGCCGGCGGTACCGTCAGTGTTGCGCCAGAGGATACCTACGCGAAAGAGGATTGGTCAGAGTTCTCCCCCAGTGCACGCGTGACCTACTTCGCCAACGATGACATGATGTTTTATGCCGGCTTCTCGTCGGGCTTTAAGTCTGGCGGCTTCCAGCGCCAGAGCGGCCTCAGCACAGTCTACCAGCCGGAGATCGTTGACTCCTACACGCTGGGCATGAAGACCAGCTGGCTGGATGGCAACCTGCGCTTGAACGGCGAGGCGTTCTTGAACGACTACCAAGATAAACAGCTGGCCACCGTGGCACTGGTCGATGGTGAACTCGGTGAAAAAGTCGGCAACGTCGGCGCACTGGAGACCTCGGGCTTTGAGCTGGAGCTCACCTGGCAGCCGCAGATTGAGGGGCTGGCGCTCGGCCTAAACGTCGGTTACTTGGATGTCGATATCGAAGAGTTCTCTTCATTTGATACAGAGGGAAACCCTGTCAACTTAGCCAGCACTACCGCGCTTGGGTTCTCACCGGATTGGACTGTGCAGTCTCGTGCCGCCTACGAGTTCCCGGTGGCGCAGTGGGGCAATGTGATGGTCGGTACCGATGTCTCTTACCGCTCTAAGTCATACACCAACTCGCCGATCGACCTGACCAACGCAGCCGCAGCCGCTGCCCAAGTACAGGACGAACACGCGATCTGGAACGCGGTGGTTGCCTTCCAAAGCAGCGATGAGAAGTGGCGCGTAGCTCTTGAGGGCAAAAACCTTGAAGACAAGCGTGTTATCGTCAACTCATACGACTTGACGCTGTTCCAAACCGCCGGCTACAACATGCCGCGCACAGTGACTCTGTCAGTCGGCTACGAGTTCTAAGTAGACCGCTACAGCAGTACCCTAAAGCCGCGCCGGCGAAAGTTTGGCGCGGCTTTTTTATGCCACATAAATGGGCCATCGCCGCTAGCCGCCTTCGGCTTCCCTAGCCTGTCATCGTCTCGATAAGAATTTCTTTAAACCAGCGATGCAGCGGATCTTCCGCCAATACCCGCGGCCAGATCAGCAGCTTATCTATCGGCGGCACCGGTAGTGGAAAGACCAGCGATTTAACCGCAAAGCGGGACTCGAGAAACGCACCCATCGCCGCCGGCACGGTACACAGTGCCTCGGTGTTCTCAACCACCATCGCCGCCGAGCTGAAATCTGATACCCTGGCTAGCATCTGCCGTTCGACACCCTGCCTGCCCAGCACGCCATTGAGAAGAGCACTGCGCTGATTGTGGGTAGAGACCAGCACGTGCCGCTCGGCACCAAACTGCGCGACGTTAATCTCTCCTTTTATACGCGGATGGTCTCTTCTACAGATCACTGCCAAGCTCTCCGTGCCAACCGGCTGAGACTCAACACCGGCCCCTGCTGGTGGCTGGTAGTAAATCGCAAAATCATTCTGGCCCTGTTTAAAGTCAGCCGGCAGCCCATCCGCCAGTATCGGCAACACCGTCACGCTGACCATCGGCGCCTCGGTTTCTAGCCGCTCAAGTAGCGCGGCCAAGTGTACCGTCTCAAAATAATCACCGCCCAACAGGCTAAAACCTCGGTCACTTTGCGAGGGTTCTATCTGTTGCGGCGACAGGCTCTTGCGAATCTGCCCTAGGGCGGGGGCGAGCTCTGCATACCACTCTGTGGCTCGCGGCGTGGGCACCATACCACCGCCACAGCGGACAAACAGCGGGTCTTTAAGAGTAATCCGCAACCGCTGTAGCGCCGCGCTCATGGCCGGCTGGCTCAAACCGACCTGCGCGCCCGCCTTGGAGAGCTGCCCCGTGTCCATGATCGCCTCAAACACGGTCAGTAGATTTAAGTCGATGCCTTTTAGGTTAAACCGCTCAGCCATACTATTTACCAATTGGATAATTTAATTATTAAATATCAATTTTACTTATAACTCAAGGCGCCATAGTCTATGAGCCCATGTAGTTAGTAGGGCTAGAGTTCCAGAAGTTTTAGCAGAGTAACCGAGGCAATAACATGAAACGATTTGACGGTCTTAACCAATCAATGGTCGAACAGTACGCCCCAAAAGCGGGCCGCCGCGAGCTTCTGCCAGAGTTAAGTGACAAAGCACAGGTAGCGCTGATGTGCCGCATGCTGTTCCGCGAGGGCTGGAATGAGCACATTGCCGGCCATATCACGGTGCGCCTGGAAAACGGCAATATACTCACCAACCCTTGGGAGTTAGCTTGGGACGAGCTAACTGCCAGCGACATTGTGACGCTAGACCCTGACGGCAATATCATCGATGGCGAGTGGAATGTGACGCCCGCCATTGGGCTGCACCTTCAGCTTCACGCACTGCGCCCCGAAGTACACGTCGTAATACACAACCATGCACATTGGAGCGGGATCTGGGCGAACATGCAGCGCGTACCGCCGGTCTATGACCAAACTGGCGCGCACTGCGGCATGGCCCTGCCTCTCTACAATGAATACCGCGGTACATTTGAGGATGAGGCGACGTCACTGTCGGCAGCAGAGGCGCTGGGCGAATCAAAATGGGCGCTACTGGCCAACCACGGCTCGCTGGTGGTCGGCAAAGACCTGCGCCAAGCACACCTGCGCGCGATCACCTTAGAGTGGCGCAGCAAGCGGGCCTACGAGGTGGAACTGGCTGGTGGCGGCGTTCCACTCACTGCAGAGGAAGTCGAAAAAGTTGCCATAACCGACGCCTACGGCTTCCCCTTCTGCTGGGAAGCGATGGCCCGCCGCGAGTTGCGCGCCGACCCTTCGATTGTTGAATAGTTAAACAAGGAAAATACCATGAGCCTGACTGTCACCCCGCTAGACCATGTTGGCGTAGAGATCTCCGGTCTTAATCTTGAAGAGACCATCAGCGAAGCCACCCAACAGCAGCTGAGAGAGCTGTGGGATGAGCACGCCATTTTGGTTTTTCGCGACCAGCATATAACGCCCGAACAGCAGATCGAGTTCAGCCGTATATTTGGCCCGCTAGAGATGCACCCGCTGAAGGCGACCACGTCGGAGGAGTACCCCGAGCTGTTTGTATTAGAAAACGGCAGCGACAAGGATAAGTTTTTTACCGCGTTCTACAACGGTGAAGAGATTGTCGGCCGGCTCGACTGGCACATGGACCTGCACTACACCGCACGCCCAAACCGCGGCGCGCTGTTGCGCGCGGTGGTTGTCGCAGAAGAAGATGGCCTGACCGGTTTTGGCGATCTAGCCAAAGCCTACGACGCACTCGACGACGAGACCAAGGCGCTTGTAGAGAAACTGGAGGTGGCGTACACCTTTAGCATGCAGCGCCGACACATGCGCTACGTCAACTTAGACGGCTATGAGCCCGGCCCGTTCAGTCCTAAAAAGCCCGCCGACGTGGCTTTCCCGGACTTTGCCGATGCCGCTTACCCAATAGTAGTAAAACACCCGATCAGTGGCCGTAAGGTACTGGAGGTGGTCGAACAGTTTCTTGATCGCGTCATCACACCGCAGCAGTTTGGGCTCTCTAACGACGAGTCGATTGAACTCCTTGAGCGACTGGTTGAGCACGGTAAAAAAGCAGAGTTCACTTATTTCCACCACTGGAAAAAAGGCGACATGGTGCTGTGGGACAATTGGCGCGCGATGCACTGTACTACTGGCACCAAACCGGGTATCAAGCGGGTGATCAACCGCACCACTATCGCCGGCGATGTCACTCTCGGCCGGGTGCTCAAGGGCGAGTAGACCGCGATACAGCAAACCAGCGCACTACTCTGGCCACCGAGATTACATGCAAGACACCGCAATGCGCAAAAATCCGCTGACGTGATACCACGCCACCGCGGTTGAATTAGACGCAGAGTAATCTGCCCCGCACATTAACCATGCCGTCGAGGAATAACGTGAATAAATTAGACCTTTCCAACAACGCCGATCGAACCTTTCCGCAGATCCTCAAACAGCAAGCCGAGCACAATGGCGATGCCGAGTTCCTGATTACCGACGACGCACGCATTACCTTCTCGCAAGCGGAGTCGATCACTAACTGTCTGGCTACAGGGCTGGCCGCACAGGGGCTGGCCCGCGGCGACATCGTCGCGCTGATGCTCGGCAACCGCCCAGAGATGGTGCTGCTGGCGTTGGCGATTAACAAGTTAGGGGCCATCTGGACACCGATCAACGGCGACTACAAAGGGCAGTGGCTGCTCGACAACCTGCAGATGTCGCGGTGTAAACTGCTCGTCACCGACGACCAATACCAGCAGCGTATCGCCGAGATCGAAGACCAGCTAGAGGTTAGCGCCATCGTCTTAATCGGCGATGGTGAACAGACCGCTCTCAATAACCCGATCAATTATTCGATCCTTGCCAGCCACGCCCCGGCCAAACTCAGTTATGCCGACCAGCACTACGGCGACACTTGCGCCATTCTGTGGACATCCGGCACTACCGGTAAGTCTAAGGGGGTGCTGCAAAGTTATAACTGCTGGATTCGCCCGATTGTTGATGGTGGTAGCCCGCAGTACCAGTCACAGTCCGGCGACATCATCTATTGCGTGCTGCCGCTGTTTCACACCGCCGCGTGGATAACCTCCATCTACCGCGCGCTGGTCGAGGGGATCCCCTGCGTGATCGAGCCGCGCTTTTCAGTCTCTACATTTTGGCAGCGGATCAAACATTTTGGCGCAACGCAGACTTTTTTATTGGGCGCCATGGGTGCCTTTGTGCTCAACGCAGAGGAGCGTGCCGACGACAGCGACACGCCCCTGCGCGTCGTTCAGGTAGTGCCGTTAGCACCGGCGCAGTGGCCCGTATTCGAACAGCGGTTTGGCGTTAAGCTGGTGCGCACTGGGCTGGGCCAAAGCGAATGTCAGCTGATTATGACTCAGGTTGAAAACCGCGCTGATGTTCCCGTCTACGCGGTCGGTTTCCCCACCGCCGACACCGACGTTAAGCTACTCAATGACGACGACCGTGAGGTCGCCCCCGGCGAGGTCGGCGAGATATGCATCAAACCGATGCATCCGCATATTATTTTTAATGGCTACTTCGACAACCCCGAAGCCACCGCCGAGGCCTACATCGGCGACTATTACCGCACCGGCGATCTCGGCAGACAGGACCCCGAAACTGGCGCCTATTTTTATGTCGATAGGAAAAAAGACGCGCTGCGCTTTGCCGGCAGAAATATTTCGACGCTTGAAGTTGAAAGCGTGGTGCGGCGCCACCCGGCGGTCAAAGATGTCGCCGCGTTCGGTATTCCATCACAAGAGGTCGAAAGCGAGCACGAGCTTAAATTGAATGTCATTCTCAAGGACGACCAAACCTGCAGCGCTGAGGAACTCTGTGGCTTTATCAACGCTAACGCTCCGCACTACTTTGTGCCCCGTTACTTAGACTTCGTGGCGACCCTGCCCTACACGCCGACCAATAAAGTGCAGAAGTTTAAACTGCGTGAGGCGGGTGTCGGCGAGCAGACCTGGGACCTCAAGCAATCTGACTATGTGGTTATAAAATAAACCGCTAGCCGGCTATTCAAACAGCGCCGTGTTACTTCACAACACAACCCCGGCTGCACTGTCCCAGTAGCAGCCGGGGCTTAGCCGCTGCGTTAGCGGTCTTCCGCTTGGTTATCTAGATTGGTGATATCAAACGCCGGCACATAGAGCTGTGGGGTTTTGCCGCCGTCGACGGGCAATATGACTCCGGTAATAAACGACGCCTCCTCGGAGCTGAGAAAGCAGATCGCTTGGGAAATCTCTTCAGCCATAGCGGCGCGCTGCATGGGGATAGCGTCAGCGATGATTTTCTTAACTTTCTCATTTTTCATCGTCGCGGCATTCAGTCCCGGGGTCTCTACTGCCCCCGGTGCGACCACGTTAATGCGCACATTGTGTGGCGCTGCCTCCATTGCGGCACATTGGCTAAATTGATTGAGGGCGGCTTTAGCCGCGCCGTAGGCACCCGATGCAATGCCGGCCCGCAAGCTGCTGACCGATGAAATATTGACGATCGAGCCGCTGCGCTGTGGAATCATAATCCGCATCGCTGCCTGCACTCCGATAAATACGCTGTCGACACCGATACCAAAATTAGACCGCCACGCGTCTAAGCTCTGCTCTACCACCATGCCGCCAATGACCGAAGGCGCATTGTTTACCAGCACGTCGAGGCGGCCGTGCTTCTCAGCGGTTTCATTGATCATTGCGGCGAAAGCGTCCGTATCACCGACATCCAACTGGTAGCCGGTAAAACTACCGCCCAACTCGCTCACCGCGTCTGCAAGCTCGTCCAGCTTGGGCTTGCGCCGGGCACAGCTGACGACATGAGCGCCCTCGCTGGCGAGCTGTAACACCGTGCTTCGGCCAATTCCCATGCTACCGCCGGTGACAATAGCGACTTTACCTGCAAACCGTTGACTACCCATAACTCATCTCACTCCTAGTGGTTTTTGCCTGCCAGTTCGAGGGTAGCGCTACCCTTTACATGGAAGCCTATTGAATTTTTACCTGCAAAATTGACCGACACCTCAACGGCGCTCGCCGCGCGGTTGACCGCGGCGACCTCGCCCTCCATGACCATCACATCACCGGGCAGATTTGGCGCAGTCAGGCTAAATTTCAACAGACGCAGACGACTGCCCTCTCCTGCCCAATCGGTTAGATAGCCCGCCGAGAGACCGCAGGTGGTGAGGATATTCATAAAGATATCGGGCATGGCGGCGGCTTTTGCCGCTGGCACGTTGTGGTGAACCGGGATGAAATCCTGAGTGGCTATAGCGCCAGCCACGATCAGCTTATGGGTAATCGGGACGGCCCGCCCGGGCAGTTTATCGCCCGCCGCCACAGCGCCGGCATCGACAGCGAAAAATTCGCCAAGCTCGGTGCCCTGCTCCGTCAGCGGGACTGGTGGGCGAGCATCGCGATGATCGGCCCGGCTATTGGAATCTACTTGGTTGTCGCCGGCGGGACGGTATTGAAAATAGGTGATGCGCGCCTCGGCAAAGAGATCGTCGTGTTGGGTCAGATACTCCACTCGCTCGGTGACAAAATAGCCTTGACCCAACTGGGTGCTCTTCATGGCGCTGATATCGACCACCGTCGAGTAGTGCCGCGGGCGATCGCCGATACGCAAATGACGGTGGAACGTAATATCGTAACTGACCGCTACGTTGGCCGGGTAACCGAGCGCCTCCATATCGACAAACACCTGGTAAGGGTGCTCATCAGTCGACCCCGGTGCAAAGCTGTCGTTGATGTCGCGCATCGTCCACATCTGCATCATCGCCGGCGGCGCAATCTGCTCCGGCCCTGGCTGATAGGCGGGATTGTTGTCGCCCATCGCCGAGGTCCACTGCCAAATCTGGGTGGCGCTAACCGGGTTAAAGCTGAGGTAGGGGCCGCGTCGGCGGCCCTTGAAGGCCTCGAGTTGGCGCGCTTCGTCGCTATTGTCGTTGGTCATCTTTCGTTCCTATCAGTTCGGTCAGGCAAACTACTGCCTAGAGGGTATCCATAGTTCCCAATATCGCACCACCGGTCGGCACACCGACACCCGATGTCACCAGCACGTGGTTGATCTCTTTGTTGGGCTGGTTAACCGAGCCGCCACGTACTAGTCTGGCCGCCTCAACAATGCCATTAACGCCGTGAATGTAGGCCTCCGACAGCTGTCCGCCATTGGTGTTGGTCGGCAACCGGCCATCCAGCCGGAGGCTACCGTCGAGCACAAAATCATGGGCTCCAAAGCGCTCACAGAACCCCCAGCTCTCTAACTGGAATAACACCGTAGAGGAGAATGCATCGTAAAAAACCGCCGAATCGACATGCTCCGGCGACAACCCTGACTGGGCGTAGACCTGTTTGGCGGCAATATCCATCGGCTGGGTTGTGGCTATCTCACCCTCATAAAAACTGGTCATCGACTCCATGTTGGCTGCCGCGCCCTGCGCCACCCCTCTGATTACCACCCCCGGCTGGCGCAGATGTTTGGCGCGCTCGACGCTGGTAATCACCACTGCAGAGGCGCCGTCGGACTCCAAACAGCAGTCGTATAGCTGAAACGGATCGACAACCTTTTTCTGCGCGTCATACTCTTGGCGGTCGAACGGCTGGCCGTAAAACAACGCCTGCGGGTTAGTGGCGGCGTGCTGGCGCATCGTATAGGCAACTTCAAAGAGTGAATCCTTGGTGCAGTTGCCAAGATGCATGTAGCGCTGAGTACACATCGCCACCCATGAGGCTGGGGTCAGTAACCCATAGGGCATATACCAGCCCCAATGAATGCTGTCCGAGGTAGTGATCTCGCCCGATACACCGGCGGAAAAGCGATGACCAGACCGCCCGTTCAACCCGCGGTAGATCACCACACACTTGGCCATACCGGTCGCTACCGCCATCGCCGCTTGGTGCACCAGCCCAGTGGCGGCACCACCGCCATGCGGTACCCGCGAATAAAAGCTCAGGTCGCCAATCCCCACGGCGCGCGCCACTTCGATCTCGTCGCTGGTGTCCATAGCAAAGGTACTCATGCCATCCACATCACCGGGCTTTAAGCCGGCATCAGCCAGTGCGGCAGCGACCACCTCTGCGGCGAGTTGAAGCTCGGAGCGGCCGGAGTTTTTTGAGAACTCGGTGTTGGCGACACCGACAATAGCGGCCTTATTACTGATATTGACAGTCATCTCTACGCGCTCCTCGGCAGCTCAATTTGGACTTTTGCCTGCATGTGCATACCCCAGACGTTGTTTTCCCCGAGGACAGCTATTTCAACGGTGCCTAAGGCGTCGTCCTTGGCCACCACTTCGCCGCTAATGGTCATGACAAATCCAGGCAGATTGGGTGAGCCCAGTTTTAGATCTATCTTTTTTGTTGTCGAATCGGGGCCCGCCCAATTGGTGACATAGCTGCCTACCAATCCGTTACTGGTCAGTATGTTCATAAACACATCGGGCAGCCCCGCCTGCTGTGCGGCCTTTCTGTCGTGATGAACCGGGGTAAAATCTCTAGAAGCGACTGCACCGCCCACCACTAGCGCGGCGGTGATCGGCACCTCTCTGGGCGCCAACTGGTCACCGATTTGTACGGCTTCAAAATTTAACGTTTCTGATGACATATTCAACTTCCTTTAAGCCGGATAGAATTGCGGCAACATGGTCTTTTCATCCACTTGCTCGACTTTGCCTTGTACCTTCATGCCGATGGTTACGGCGTCATGATCGATACCAACAATGTTTGCAACCAGACGGGTGCCCTCGGCAAGCTCGATGACCGCGCAGCAGAGCGGGTAGTGATAGCCGGGCACCTTGGGGTGATAAAGGGTAGTAAAACTATAGACCTCACCCGCCAGCGCCGACTCGATCGAATCCCACTCAACTGACTGACACTGGCCACACATCGGTCGCGGCGGATGCCGCAGTGTCGAACAGGACTTACAGCGCTGAATTAGCACCTTGCCGGCATCGACAGCCTGCCACCACCAACCGTTATCTTGGCCACGTGGCGATGGGATACGCACCGGAGGCGCCGGAGTGCCAGACTGCTCCGTACTATCCTGCGCGCCTTGGCCGTTGGACTCATTGGGAATAAATTTGAGAACCCGAAATACTTGGCGGCCGACAGCTTCACCGTGCTGGTCGGTGAACACCGTCACCGTCTCAATAAAGTAACCAATACCGCGCGCGGTCGCTTTTTGCTCCGAGATAGTGTCGATCGTAGTCTGCGAAGTGACCGAATCACCGGGCCGTAGATCGCGATACATCTCCGTCGAGGTATTGGTGCCCAACACCCCGGTGAAGCCGAAGCTATCGAATATTTGATGCAGTGCCCGCTGCTCGTCAACGGCTGGGCTAGCGGCCATCGGATAGCCCTCCATGCTCCAGACTTGCAACATCGAGGGCGGTGCGATAATACCGCCCTTGGCGGTAGTTGAGGCGCGCTGTTGATCAAAATAGATCGACGACTCATCGCCCATGACTTCGGCCCATTGACGGATCATGGCGACATTGACATCGTCCATCGACTTTTTGGGCTGGCCAATTGCACGGCCAACGTATGCATATATCTGCTCTTCAAGTGCTTGCCTGTCTGCTGCTGTCATTGCGTCTACCACCGCTGTCGTTAATTTAAAAGTTAAATCCAATTGGCCGATTAGTTTGTTACCCGGACGCCCCGCCACAGTGCGAGGGGCCGGGGCCGCCGCAAACCGCTACCTGACCGACTCTGCTCGCATCGCCTGAAGTGCGGTGGTATAGCACAGCTTTTCAGCTGGCGGCATCTGTAAAAACAGACCGCGATAAAACAACACGGTAATCAGCTCGGTCATCTCATCGACCTCGAGTAGATGGCTGACAAGCACCTCTTCGCGATTGATGTAATAGTCGCGGAGAATCGTCTCGCCGGTGCCGGCCAGTGCATACACCACCATCAGTGCCTGATGCTCCGATAGCCCGGCCTCGGGAAAAAGGCGCGGCATATAGCGGGTTAACCAACCGAGCTGTTGGATAAAATTTCGTCGTAACAGTCCGGCAAACTCTTCGCTTTCGTCGGCCAGCTGCAGCAGCGCGCGCATCAGCCCGGGCCGCTCTGCATAGGCTCTAACCACTAACCGGTTGTGGGCAAACATACGCTCGTACCAACCACCGTTAATCACCTCGCGCTCAATCTCCTCGAGCCGCAATGCAGAAGCGACAAAATCTTCCAGCACCTCAACCACCAACGACCTCAGGTCGCTGAAGTAGTGGTAAAAAAGCCCGGACGCAACGCCAGCCTCGGCGGTGACGTCGCCGATCCGCATTTTGTGGTAGCCGACCTCTTCTAGCACTGTCAAAGCCGCAGATTTGAGCTTTGCACGAGACTTTTGCCCCTTCGGGCTCGGCGCTTTAGTGCGTACTACCCTTGGTTTTGCGCTGCTCTTGACCGTATTGGTTGCCATTGCCTTGGTATCCCCTGCCTAACCGTTAATTTCACGAAAAATTGATAAATATCATTTTTTTATTGAAATTGAATTCAAAACCAATAATATAGCAACCTGATTGGACGCGCAAGCGATCAACGCCGACTCACAAACCGCCACGAGACGAAGAGTACTCATATGATTATTGACTACAGCAGTGAGCAAAACGCCCTACGCAAAGAGCTTAGAGAGTACTTCTCTCAGCTGATCAAACCCGAATACGCCGACGAGCTGCGCGGCGCCGAGGGGGGCGACCTTTACAAGAGCCTTATCCGCCAGATGGGCGAGGACGGCTGGCTGGCACTGGGCTGGCCAAAAGAGTACGGCGGCCGCGGGGCAACCACCAGCGAACAGCTGATGTTCTTTGAGGAGGCCCTATTGGCAGGCGCGCCGGTCCCCTTTGTCACCCTCAACACCGTAGGGCCGGCGCTGATCGACCACGGCAGCGAAGAGATGAAGAAAAAGTTTTTACCCGGTATTGCCGCCGGCGAGACACACTTTTCGATCGGCTATTCCGAGCCCGGCGCCGGCTCCGACCTCGCCGCGCTCACAACTAGCGCAATAGTTGATCCCGATGACCCCGACTACTACCTGATCACCGGGACAAAAGTGTATACCTCGGCGGCTGAGGTGGCTGACTACGTCTGGCTGGCGGTGCGGACCACCCCGGATTCCCGGCAGCACGGGGTGAGCATACTGGTGGTCGACACCACCCTGCCCGGCTTCAGCTACGCGCCGATTCATACCGTCGGTGGCGTACGCACCAATATCAGCTACTACGAAAACGTCCGCGTCCATAAATCGATGATGGTTGGCGAGCCAGATAAAGGTTGGGGCTTGATTATGTCGCAGCTCAACCACGAACGGATTGGCCTCGCTGCCTGGGGCGTGCAGGGCTGGAAGCTGTACAGCCGCGCCCTCAAGTGGGCACGAACAGCCAGCGATGCGCCGCACAACAAGGGGCAACGCCCGATTGACGAGCCTCGCATCCAAACCTACCTAGCCGAGGCGCTCGCGCGCCTAGAAGCGATGCGGGTGATGAATTTCAGAATGGCCTGGCAGCTCGATAACGGTGACATGAGCCCAGCGCTGGCGTCCGCGCTCAAGGTCGCGTCGACCGAGGGCATGGTAGAAATTTGCCGCCTACTGACCGAATGTTTAGGCCCCGCCAGCTTGGTGCGGGCAGGTTCTCCTGCAGCCGTACTGATGGGTGACTTAGAGCATGAATATCGCCGCTGCCAGATCAGCACCTTTGGCGGCGGCACCAATGAGATACAGCGCGGACTGGTGGCCAGCTTTGGCCTCAACATGCCGCGCCACCGTTAATTAACAGGGTTATCACTATGGACTTTTCATTCAGCCAAGACCAAACCGCTATCCGCGATCTAGCCCGGCAAGTTTTTACTGACCGCAACAGCGACCAATTTATGGCCAGTTTCGACCGCGCCGGTAAAGTTTACGACGAAGAGCAATGGCAGCTGCTCGCCGAGCAGGGGCTGCTGGGTATCGCCATCCCTGAACAGTTCGGTGGCTCCGGGCTCGGCTTCACCGAGCTCTGTCTGCTGCTCGAAGAGCAGGGCCGCAGGGTTGCCCCGCTGCCACTGCTGTCAAGCGTGGTACTCGGCGCTCTGCCGATCGACCAGTTTGGTAGCGACAGCCAAAAAGCCATATACCTGACCCCCCTCGCCTCCGGCGCACTCAAGCTGACTGCCGCCATTGCAGAGCGCGCCATGGCCAGCGCTGTGGCCGGCCAGGTGACCGCTAGCCGGCAGGGCGAGCAGTGGGTGTTGAACGGCTATTTAGACTGCGTAGCGGATGGGTCGGTCGCCGATGCTATTCTGGTACCAGCTTTCATTGACGGCGAGATGGCCTTTTTTATTGTCGATACCGATCAGCAAGGTGTTGTTGTGCAAGCGCAATCAACATCACTGCGGGCCAATACCAGCTCCTTGAGGCTGAACAATGCCACACTAAGCAGTGAGGCCATATTGGGCGAGCCAGGCCAAGGGAGTGCCATCATGGAGTGGCTTGAACAGCACGCCGAGACCGCCATCTGCGCCATCGTACTCGGTGTCACCGAAGAGGCGCTCAGGCGCACCGCCGAGTTCACCTGTGAGCGCAAGCAGTTTGGCGCTGCCATCGGGTCTTTCCAAGCCGTCGCTATGCAGGCAGCCGATGCCTACATAGACGTCGAGGCGATTCGCTGCACCTACTGGCTCGCTCTCTACAAACTGTCTAACCAGCTCGATGCACGGGCAGAGGTCTGCTGCGCCAAGTGGCATGCGGCCGATGCCGGGCACCGAGTGGCCTACCGAACCCAGCACTTGTACGGTGGCATCGGGGCTGACTTAGAGTACCCGAGCCATCGCTATTTTTTATGGGCCAAGCACTTTGGAATGATGCTCGGCGGGCGCAGCTCGACCATCGCTCGGCTCGGCGCACTGCTGGCTGCCGACGACACGATCGGACTCGCGGCCCTTGAGATCTAGCATCAGCTATCTCGCAGAAACGAAAAAACCAGCCTCTAGGCTGGTTTTTTATTTTGCCGTACCCAAAACGCACCCCAGCACTGCGAATTGTTCGGCAACCAAACCGAGCACCCGCTCACAACATTAAAGTGGTTGTAGAGTTCGACGCAGCGACAACCGACAACACGGTAGTGCCCTACTAAGGCGCGCGCCTAACATCTAATTGCCCGCGAAAATGGTTGGATAGGTCGCCAAAGTAAATTGGCAATATCTTGCGTTCGGTGAAGTACCAGCCGCCGCCATCAGACGCCAACTGGTCGCGGTAGCGTCCGCTCATCACCTCCCGCTCGGCACTACCGGCAAGCGCTTGGCGCACCACAAACAGGGAGCGTACCGTGGCGCGATCTTGCTGAGCATTCAATTCAATCATCAGATTGGTAACTTGGTGGCTGGTGCACGGGGTACCCGTCTGCGGGTAGATGATGATCTGGCGCTGATAAAACTCCTTCAGCGCGCTGTAACCGGCTAGCCGCCAGCCGCTCGGTAGCGACACCACCGCACCGCGCTCAAACAGCCGCGCCAGCGCGTCAAAATCACCGCCGTCGATATGCTCGGCGTAGCGGTAGATCAACTGTTCAATGGCGCGGTAGTGGTCCATAAAGCGACTCGTGATGTGATTGGCGCAATAACCTGGCGAATTATGCAACAGTAAACTTGCCTAAAAATAGCAGCTGGCTCCCAGTAACACCCGGCCGCCCTCAGCGCACTGCAGCCAGTGCTGTCGGTTCCGCTAAGCTGTCTCGATAGACCTTTGGGGTGACGCCAGTCCAGTGGCGGAACGAACGCACAAACGAGCTCGGTTCCGCAAAACCGAGCAGGTCGGATAAATCATTAATCTTGATATCGCTGCCCGACAGATAGTCTATGGCCGCCTCGCAGCGCACCTCGTCTTTGATCAACTGAAAGCTGGTTTGCTCGCCAATCAGTCGTCGCCGCAGGCTCGACTCTGACATATGCAAGCGGCTGGCAACCTCGGCAAAGGTCGGTAGCCCGGTTGAAAAATCGGCCCCCAGCAATCCCTTGATGGCGATGCTAACCGATGCCGGCTGGCGCTCGATTGAACTGAGCTGATAGATCGCCTCATCCAAGAATGTCTGCAGCGAATCTTGGGTCTGCACCACCCGATAGCCCAGTGCAGCGGCGGGAAATACAATACCGTTCTCTTGAGTATCAAACGCCACCGTCGCATCCATCGCCCGCTGCAAACTCGCTCGATAAGAGTCGCCTATCGAGCGCGCCGCCACATTGACCTGGCGGCTATCTAGGGCGTGACCGATCAGCCAGCCGCAGAGACCGTGCCAGGCTAGCAGTCCCGATGCGTTGGCGACCGTGGCTGCCGACTGCGCGCGCGGCCAGCCGTCTGGTTGAAACAGCGTACGGACATTGGTCGGCTCGAGTTGGTAGTGCAGCGTCGCCCACTCGCCGACCACCTCGAGCCGCACTGAGTGACCGCTCACCGCGCGGGTTGCCTCGCCAAAGCGTTGAGCGCGCTCAAGCGCATCGCCCAGTGTCGGCGCACTGACGATGGCATAGCAGAGAAATTCAAAAATATCAGTACCCAACCCGGCCGCCCACGGGATGGTGGGGTTGAGCCGCTGCAGTTGGCGCACCGCCTGCTGGTAGAAACGCGAGTAGAGCTGCGCTGACAGTGGCGCGTCGGCAGCAGCCGCGGTGAGGTCAGCCAGCGTCAGATCCGCTTGTTGCGCGACCAAAGCGACGTCGATACCGAGCCGCTCCAGATAGTCGATCAAGTCGTGAAACTTGCCTGCGGCTACGTAGATTCTCTGCATCGCTTTCACCCTCGCTTGGCTTGCGCCGTCCACTGCCCTCCCCGGCTGACCCTTTTGGTCAATCGATACGACAGATATCGCGTTTATTTTTATCGGCCGAGCCACTACATTAGCGGTTAACCCTTGATTCGAGTATTAAAGCTATGGGTACAAACCACAATAGCCTGCTGCGTACCGACATTACTACAAACGGATTAACCAACGCGCTCTTCAATGGCGTGATCTGCTGGTGGCTGATCAAGGACAAAGGGCCGCTGGGCTGGTGGGCTGGTGGGGGGCGCACAGCTTTGGCGCCGACCTGCTGGCCACTGGATTTATCCTGCCGCTGATCGTGGCACTGATCGTGGTGCCGCTGCAGCGGCGCAAGGTGCGCAGCGGCAAAGTCACCCCGCTAAAGGCTACACAGTTAACCAACCGTTACTTCAAGCTGTTTGCCAGCGCCCCCACCCCGCTCTGGCAGTGCGCCGCCTATTTTGGCAGCGCCGGTGTCGCGCTGGTCGCGCTACCCACCCTCGGGCTGCTCTGGATCGCGGGCATCGAACAGTTCAGCGCCGCACAATTTGCCGTTTTCAAGGGCCTCTGGGCGGGGCTGCTGGCAGCCAGCCTGACCGGACCGATGGTGCTACTCGGCTGGCGCGCCGACACCCACGCATAGATCGTTCACACACCACTCTTTACAGGCACTACGCTATGGCTCATCCCGCACTCTCCTCGCCACTCACACTCGGCTCGCTAACCCTTAAAAACCGGTTTGTCATGGCGGCTATGGGCTCCAACTTTGCCGAAAGCGATGGCCGCTGCGGCGAACAACTCAAAGCCTATTACGAGGCGCGCGCCGCCGGTGGCTGCGGCTTGATCATATTGGAGACCACCTCCATCGCCTACCCGGCGGCCTGTTCGATGCCCAACATGGTGGGGTTGAGCAGCGACGATTTTTTGCCCGACCTGACCGACTTGGTCAACCGCGTGCACGCCCACGGCGGCAAGATCGCCGCCCAAGTCAACCACAGCGGAAAGGTGTCGCAAGAGGATGTCGCCGCCGGCCGGCCGCTGCTGGTGCCCTCTACGCCGGGCAAAAAAAGCAGCGACATGTTGCCGCTGCTAACCCGTGAGGAGCTTGGCAACTTCATTAAAATGGCCGGCCCCGATGGCCGCGGCCCTCAATACCAAGAGATGACGCAGGCTGACATCGACACGGTAATCGAGCAGTTTGCCAACGCCGCAGAGCGCTGCCAGCGCGCCGGTTTTGATGCCATCGAGCTGCACGCCGGCCACGGCTATATCCTATCCAGCTTTTTGTCGCCGGCGGTCAATAAGCGCAGCGACCGCTACGGCGGCAGCGTCGCCAACCGGGCGCGCTTTATGGTTGAGGTGATCACCGCCATCCGCGCCGCGGTCGGCGAGCAGTTTCCGATTATTGTCCGCCTCGACGCCTACGAGTACCGGATTGCCGGCGGCATCAGCGTGGATGACTTTATCGCCGCCGGCAAGCTCGCCGCCGCTGCTGGTGCCTGCGCGATAGATGTCAGCGCCTATTCCAATACCGGCAGTGGCCAGGGCTTTACCGAAGCACCGATCGCCCATATCGAGGGTAGCTACCGGCAGTTTGCCGCGCGCGCCAAGCGCGAAATCAAACTGCCGATCATCGCCGTGGGCCGCATCGAAATTGATACCGCCGAGCGCGACATTGCCGCCGGCCGCTACGATCTGCTCGGCCTGGGGCGCAAGATTATCGCCGACGAGCAACTGCCGAACAAAATTGTCGAGGGCCGCCACAGCGAACTGCGGCCGTGTATCTACTGCTATATCTGTGTCAGCCAAATTTTTGTCAATGCACCGCTGTGCTGCGCGGTCAACACCGCGGTCGGCCGCGAGCGCGAGCCGGTGATTGCCTCCACTGCCAGCCACGCCCCGTCGATGGTGGTGGTGGGTGGCGGCCCCGGCGGCATGGAGAGCGCGCGGCTGCTAGCCGAAGCCGGCTGCCAAGTGACACTCTATGAGAAAGAGCCGCAGCTGGGCGGCACCGCGCGCATCGCCGCGCTCGCTTACGAGCCCAACGGCCGCCTGATCGACTATTTAGCCGCCGAACTGAAGCGTTTAAATGTAGTGGTTCACACCAACAGTGCCGTTACCAGTGAGCAGCTAGCGGCGCTCCAGCCAGACGGGGTTGTGGTCGCCTGTGGCGCCGACCGCTCCGCTCCGGCGATTAGCGGCAAAGACCAACACCACGTCTTTGACGGTGAAGAGATGCGTGGGCTGCTGCTCGGCGGCGACGACCGCGGGCTGAAAAAACTCAGCCCGCTCTACCGGCTGATGGTGCGCAGTGCGCAGGCGCTGGGGCTGCTGCGACCAATCGGACTGGTGCGGCTGTTCAGCAAACTGTGGATGCCGCTAGGCCACCGTGTGGTGATTGTTGGCGGTGGTCTGGTCGGCGTTGAGCTGGCCGAGTTTTTGGTCGAGCGCGGCCGCAAGGTCACCGTACTCAACCTAGACGCCACCCTCTCTCCAGAACTGAGTATTGTGCGCCGCGCCAAGGTCATATTGGACCTCCGCGAGCACGGCTGCGAACTGCACAATTTGTGCGAAAACATCGAGATTGGTCGCCACCAAGTGCACTACCAGATTGGCGAAGCGTCACACAGCGTTGCTGTCGACAACGTGATTGTGGCGCTCGGTGCCAACCCCAATACCGGCTTGGCCGACACCCTGGCCGCCAGCGGCACCCGGGTCGTCACCGTCGGCGACTGCGGCGGCATTGGTTACATCGATGGCGCCATGCTGACTGCCCGCCAGCAAGTACAAGCACTGCTCGCCAGTTAACTCTTGGCGAGGTGCAGGAACACCGGCACCTCGCCACCGCCGTCGACCTCGAGCTGTGCGCCAGAGACATAGGCCGACTGTGCCGAGCTCAAGTAGAGCGTCGCATCGGCGATGTCTTGCGGCTCGGCCATACGGCCCAGCGGCAGCATTTTGGCGATATTGCGGTAGCCCTCTTCGCCACCGTAGTGCTCGGCGGCTGCCGGGTTGTTGACCAACCCAACGATAATCGCGTTGACCCGTACCGCAGGGCCCCACTCCATGGCCAGCGACTTGGTGGCCGACAACAGGCCGGCTTTGGCGGCGCCGTAAGCGGCGGTACCCGGCGCCGGACGGGCACCGGCAACGCTGGCGATATTGACTATCGCGCCGCCACCGGCGCTGGCGAGCATCGCGGTGTAAGCCTGCTGAGCCAGTACCAGCGGCGCAGTCAGGTTGAGTGCGATAATTTTTTCGGTCAGCACCGGCGGCGCAGTCGCCGCCTCGACGCCAGGTGTGCCGCCGGCATTGTTAACTAGTACATCCAGCCGGCCGTAGTGGGCCAGTGCAGCGTCCACCGCACCCTGAGACTGCTCTGGGTCGCGGATATCGGCGGCGACAAACAACGCAGCACGGCCATTGATCTCGATCGGTTCGGCCGGTTCACGGCGACCACAGGCGACCACCTGTGCACCGCGCGCCAAATAGGCACGGCAGATCACCCTGCCGATAAAGCCAGCGCCACCGGTCACCAGTACGACTTTGCCGGTAAAGTCCTGATCGGTTATTTCGCTCATAATCTCACTCACAGATAAGGGGGGTGAATGGTTGCGCTGTTGTCCACGCTAATCGCGGCGCCATTAATTTGCTTGGCCTCGTCGCTGGCTAAAAACAAAATGGTATTGGCGATATCCTCGGGCTGCGACAAGAACGGCGCGCTGCGCTGGTACTGGTCGCGGTCGCCCTGCGGCAGGGTGGCGGCTATTTCACGCACCATGTCGGTATCAATACCGTCTGGGTGGACCGAGTTACAACGCACCCCCAGCGCCTGCTGTTTGCAGAGTACCGCGGTGCTCATGGTGAGACTGCGCACCGCCGACTTAGCCGCGGTATAGCTGCAAAATTGCGGCATGCCCATCAGCGCCGACGAGGATGACATATTCACAATAGAGCCGCCGTCCTGCTCAGAGATGAGTGGCAGTAGCGTCTTGATAGCCAAAAACACCGAGTCGCCATTGACCGACTGCATCCGCTGCCAAGCCTCTAAGCTCTCTTCCAAGATATTGCCCGCCTGCAAAATAGCGGCGTTATTGACCAAGATGTCGAGCCGACCATACTGCTGGCGCAGCAGCTGCTCAAGCGCCAGCCAACCGGCGGGCTGGCTGACATCTTGATGGAAGAACTGGGCGCCGATATCGGCCGCACAGCGCTCGCCCTGCTCAACATTGATGTCGGTGATGACCACCACAGCGCCCTCGGCGATAAACCGTTCCGCCGTCGCGCGGCCAACACCGCGCGAGCCGCCGGTGACCACCGCTATTTTTTTGTCTAGTCGCATACCCTGATCCTTTTTTTGTGAGTGCCGCCGCTACTCTGAATGGACTAGCCAGACAGTTAGCCGCGGCCCGGCAATGGTGCAAAATAGTGCACCGTCTAAAACCTTAAACCAACCTCGGAGCGACCATGTCGACACCACGCCAGTTAGTTGTTAACCACCCCAACGACCTCTTTAACCTAGTCGGCCAGACCATCGGGCCGACTGAACCTGTGCGGGTCGAGCAGTCGCGGATTGACCAGTTTGCCGACGCCACCGACGACCACCAGTGGATCCATGTCGACCCGGTGCGGGCCGCCGATGGCCCATTTGGCACCACTGTCGCTCACGGCTACTTAACGCTGTCACTGGCCAACCTATTCCTGCCGCAGCTACTGCAGGTCAACAACGTTTCGATGGGGGTCAACTACGGCGCCGATAATATCCGCTTCCCCAACATTGTCCGGGCTGGCAGCCAGATCACCGGCCGCGGCGAGGTGATCTCGGTAGAGCCGAATAAAACTGGCGCTAAAATCGTCGTGCGGATCACCATCGACGTCGAGGGTGAAGAGCGCCCCGCCTGCGTGGTCGACACCATCAGTATCTTCTATCCATAACCGCACCGCCCCCACCCGCTGGGTGGGGGCGGCCGGGTCAGTTAAGTTTAAACACCCGCCGCGCGTTCTCGCGCAGGAACTTGGGCCACACCTCATCTTTAAACGGCACATTGGGCATGTCGCCAAATATCCGCTCCAGCGATAGCCCCATCGGGAAGTAACCGGCGTACATGATCTTATCGGCACCGCGGGTATTGGCGTAGTCGATAATGTTGGCCGGGTAGTGCTTGGGCGCAAAGGCGCTGGTGCTGTAGTAGAGGTTGGGGTATTTAAGCATCAGCTTCCACGCCAAATCGGTCCACGGCTCGCCGCCGTGGCGCATCACTACGGTGAGCTCGGGGAAGAACCAGCAGATCTCGTCGAGGTGCTCTACCTTTTGCGGCTCCATCGGAATCCGCGGGCCGGGCACGCCGACACACGGGCAGAACGGAATGTCTAAGTCGATACAGGTGACAAATACCGGGTACCAGCGCTTATCGGCCAGCGACACCTGCGGGCAGAGCCCAGAGGGGAATGCGGTGACCGCTTTGAGATCGTAATCCTCTTTGAGCCGGCGAATCTTGCGCACCTCTTCCATACCGCGGTTGGGGTTGGCGTCGTAGCAGGCCAAAAACCGGTCGGGGTGGCGCTTGACCGCTTCGTTCTGGGTAAAGTACTGATCTTCGTCGACCCCGATCATCGCCTGTTCAATGCCAAACTCATCCATTTTGTCGATGGTGTAGGCGATGTAATCCTCTTGGTGGCCGGTTTTAGGCAGGTCTTTAAACATATACTGCGCCGGCATTTTAAACATATCGCGGCTCTGCTGATCCATCAGCAGCGGCTTGATAAAGTCATAGTAGTCAGAGGTGTCGTTGTTCGGCACCGCCATCATTAGGTCAATAATTCCAATATTTTTTGGCATCGCCATCGGGCGTCTCCTGTGTGGGTAGCTGTCAGCCTGCGGCTGGGTAGTCGGTGTAACCGGCCGGGCCGGGGGTATACAGGGTTTTGAAGTCTACCCTGCTCAGCGCTGCACCACTGTCGAGGCGCTCGACCAAGTCTGGGTTGGCGACAAAGCTGCGCCCAAACGAGACCGCGGCCAGCTCACCGGCGGCTATGCGCTGCTCGGCCTCGGCGGCTTTGAAACTGTCGTTGGCGATGATCGGCCCGCTAAAGTGCGCGCGTGCCAAGGCGATATTGTCAAACCCAACGCTGTCCATGCGGATCACATGCAGGTAAGCGAGCGCCAGCTTGTCGACCTGCCCGAGCAGCACCGCAAAGGTCTCTTGCGGGTTGTCATCATGCAGATCGTTGAACGGATTGCCGGGGCAGATCCGCAGCCCAACGCGGCCGGCACCAACCGCCGCCACCATCGCGCTGAGCGTCTCCACCACCATCCGGCAGCGGTTTTCGGCACTGCCGCCGTAGTGGTCGTCACGCTGGTTGCTGCCGGTCGACAAAAACTGCGCCATCAGGTATCCCGACGTGCAGTGCAGCTCGACGCCATCAAAGCCAGCGGCAATCGCATTGCTGGCCGCCGTCGCGTGCTCGGCAATAATGCCGGGCAGCTCGTCGCTGCGCAGTGCGCGCGGCGTCGGCATCGGCAGCATACCCTGTTCGGTGTAGATCTCGGCGTTGCACTTCACCGCGGAGGGGGCGACAAACTCGGCGTCGGCAAACTTGTTGTCGGCGTGGCCGACCCGGCCACAGTGCATTATTTGGCAGATGATTTTGCCACCTTTAGCGTGCACCGCATCGGTCACCTCGCTCCATGCCGCCACCTGCTGCTGGCTGTAGATACCCGGCGTACGGCAGTAGCCCTGGCCGTTGCGCGATGGGTGGACCCCTTCGCTAATAATGGCACCGGCGCCGGCGCGCTGGCTGTAGTACTCCACCTGCAGCGGGCCGGGCAGATCGTCGTGTTCAATCCGGCTGCGTGTCATCGGCGCCATCAGGACCCGATTGGCCAGCGCCATGTCGCCCAACTGCAGCGGCGCCAAAAGATGTGGATAGTCGCTCATGGTCTCTCCTCGTGGGCGTTAGCGGGTTTTAATTTTTGGCGCGGTGGTCTTGCCGCGCATGGTCAGTAAGAACTGTTCGGCCGGGGCCGGCGGCGCCACCACCGGCAGCTCGTCGGCCAGTGGGCTGGCCCAAAACTTCTGCCACGACGGCCACAGCTCATGGTAGGCACCGGCGTAGTGGTCGCGGTCGGGCCAGCGCATTTTATTGTCGCCAACCGGCGGCTTGTTGAGGTCGGTAGCGTACCAGTAACAGGGCAAACGGCGCTTGAAGTACCAGCGCCCATCAATCCGTTGGTAGTTATCCCAGTAGATCATCTGCATGATCACCCACTCTATATCGCCACTGGCGGTGGGGGTCTCGTGCTCGTTCTTGGAGTAGACCACGCCGATCGCTTCATCGGGGCTAGTGAACTCAATGATGTGATTGCCGATGTGGTGCGAGGTGCCGGTAAACTGGCTGCGCATCGTCTCGTCAAGCCATTTTTTAAGCTCGGCGCGACCACTTTGGGTTTTACCCACCTTGACGTCGGCCGGGAACAGGTTGGCCATCGCGTCTAGGTCGCGCATATCCAGCGCCAGCGAATATTTAGCGGCCATCTGGCGAATCTCGTCGAGCGACTCCAACCGGTCGATACGCTGTTCTAAGGTTTTTTCAGTCATCTCTGTCTCTCTTTACGATGAGTGGTTGCCGGCCGCCGCACGCCCGGCGAGACGGCCGCTGAAGCTGGCGTCGCCGACCGAAATGCCGGAGCAGTAGCCGTCGCCGCGGCGCGGCACACCGCAGGCGGTACGCCCCGCTGCATACAGTCCAGCTATCGGCGCAGCGGCGCTGTCTAGCACTTCACCGCTGACCGCGGTGTGCAGCCCGCCAAGGGTGAAATAAGGGAAGTACGCGCCGCGCCCCGGCGTGCAGTCAAGTGCCACCAGCGGCCCTTCCAATACTTTGAGCCAGTCCTCGCTCTTTTGATACTGTGGGTCGCTGCCCTGCGCTGCAAAGTGGTTGTAGGTGGTTAGGCAGCCGCTCAGCAGCGTGCAGTCTAAGCCCAACTCGTCGGCCAGCTCGGCCGCCGAATCGCCGGTCGCCGCTACCGCGGCACCGAGGTAGGAGTTGGTTTCGTAGTCGGCGTAGTCGTCAACCCGCATCAGCAGGTAGATGCGCTCGCTGCGCTGCCCAAGGATGGCAGCGCCGACTCGGCCATGGTAGGCGTCTTCGTTAATAAAGCGCTGGCACTTGTCGTTGATGAATATTCCATTGGTGAGCGACGCCGGCGGGTAGTAAGGCAAGCTGACAAAGCCCTCGTGCATATTGAGGGCAACGCCACCCACCGCTAAACCCATCGCGATACCACCGCCGGTATCGCCGGGATTGCCGATCGGCACGCTGCAGCGCAGCAGGCCGGGGGCGTACTGCTCAACCATTTTTCGGTTCATGACAAAGCCGCCACAGCAGAGCACCACACCGCGCTCGGCCTTGACCGCAACCTCGCGCATATCGATGCGCATGATAATGCCGACCACGCGCTCGACTGCTGCCGAGTAATCCACCACCAGCCGCAGCGCACGACTGTCGTAATGCTGTTCGATACCGCGCTGTTCCACTGCCGCTTGCAGCGTTTGCATAAACAGCGGGCCGCCGTTATCGCCAACCACTTTGAGGTTGTGGCCACGCGGGGCCGGTGCGGCAATGGCGGCAAACTCGGCGGTCTTTTCGTTGCCGGTGTAGAGCAGGCAGTCGTCGGTGAGCGCCATAATGGCGCGGTGCGGGTACTCGCTATCTTTAAACGGCACCCCGAGTGACTCGAGCCAATCAAAGTGCGCCGCACTGCCATCGCAGTAGGCGCGTATTTTGTCGCTGTCCGCTTGCGGGCCATTGCTGGCCATCAGGTAGTCGTACATGGCCTGTGCGCTGTCGTCGTAGCCGCAGGCTTTTTGCACGCGGGTGCCGCCACCCAAGTAGAGCTCTGCCGAGGAGAGCGCGGTGGAGCCGCCAGCGGCGGAGCCGAGCTCAAAGATAGCGACCTTAGCGCCGTCGTCGTGGGCGCCAATCGCAGCACTGGCACCGGCGCCGCCATAACCGACTACCACCACGTCGTAGTGGTAGTCCCAGCCGCCAAGGGTGGCGGCATCGACTGGCGAAAAACTGGATGTGGTCATCGCTGGCCCCTGTTGTGAGAGCAATTTTTTTGTTTTAGTTTGCAGCCAGCCGTCAGCGATCTGAATGCAATTCTGGGTTAGTAAATTAACCGCTTTCGCGCCACCGAACAGCCCACAAACGGACGATGTTGGCCCCGCCCCAAGGCGGCAGTGACGGCGCCGCTACCGACTAGTCCGAATGCGGGTATCTGCCAAGACAGCCGTTGGGTACATTATTGACCAGATATTCAGGTCTCGACCGGCCGTTACGGCGGTCGCGGTGACCAGTGACAACAACGATAATCACTTCAACAACCACGGAGATTGATGCCCATGCAGTGGTATACCGGCAACACCTTTTACGACACCGCGCTCACATTCGGCTTTGTCTACGCCGCGCTAATTTTTGTCGGCAGCTTTTTCGGCACTGCCGCTTACGGCGGCCGTTTTGGCGGCGGCAAAAAGAACAAAGGCATCAAACTCAACGCCAAGTTCGGTTGGGTGGTTATGGAGCTGCCGGGCCTGCTGGTGTTCCCGATTGTGTTCTTCCAGGGTGCCAATGCCTGGCAGCCGGTACCGCTGTTTTTCCTCGGCGTTTGGATGTTCCACTACACCAACCGCGCGCTGGTGGCCCCGCTGCTGATGCGCGTGCAACCCGGTAGTGAGTCGTCGTTTGCACTCAATGTGGTGATCGCCGGCTGGCTGACGCTGGTCCTGCACGGCTACTTCAATGCCGAGTATATTGCCGAGCTGGGCAGCCACTACACGGTGGATTGGTTTAGCGACCCGCGCTTTATTATCGGCCTCGCGATCTATCTGTTTGGCTTTACCCTCAACGTGCACTCCGACTACATTCTGCGCAACCTGCGCTCCAAGCACCCGAGCGCCGACGAGCCACGCTACAAGATCCCCTACGGTGGCGGCTTTAAGTTTGTTAGCTGCCCACAGTACCTTGGTGAAATAATCTCATTTATTGGCTTCACCGTGATGACCTGGAACTTTGGCGCGGTATTTGTACTGGCGATGACCGTCGGCAACCTGGTGCCGCGCGCGGTTTACACCCACCGCTGGTTCCATAAAACGTTCGCCGATTACCCGCAACAGCGCAAAGCGATTATTCCGGGCATTTTTTAACCACCACTGACACTGTGGCATAAAAAAGCGAGACCTAGGCCTCGCTTTTTTTATGCACACATCGCGCCGGTTAATCCCACAGGGCCAATATCCCCCGGCTGGTCCCCACATAGGCGGTACCGTCTTGCGCCAGGGTGATTGGCGCCCAGTTGTTGTTATAACTTGGGCCGATACCGGTGGGCAGATCGATGACCTTTTCACCGCTGTCCACATCCAACCCAACCAGTGACCAGACCCGGTCATTGTCAGCCGTCAGTGTCACCGCGTAAAAATAGGCTATACCGATGTTGGCCGCCAGCTTAGGTACCGACGACGGTGCATTAATTGCCGCGTGCCAAACCTTACGGCACTCGCCGCTGGCTGGGTCGATGTCTATGCGCTCCACCCCTCCGACCATCGCTTGCCAGTCGTTATCACCGTAGACACTACTGTAGCCTGCATTATTTTCGATAATCACCGAATTGCCATAGGCGATCATTGAGTTGTCGGTAGCCGATGCGCCAGCACTGAACAGCGGTACGCTGCAGAGCAAGCGGTTTTGCGCGGCGCGACGGTCGTAAACCAATAGGTTGATCTGGCCGTCGGCATTGTCGGTGATGGTAATAAAATCGGAGAACAAGGTCGGCGTAGTGCCGCTGCCTTGATTGATGGAGCCAACACGGCGCTCGCTGCCGCGGTCGTAGCTCTCACGCCAGCGTATTTTTGGTGCGCCGTCGGCGTCTCTTTCGAAAGCATACAGGGCGTGGTCGGACACCACATAGACGCCGTCCTCTGCCACCGCGAAGCCGTTTTGGATCTCTTCGCCGGGCAACGCCAGTGCGGCCACACCACCGCTCTCTAGGTCGATGACACCGACCCGACCATAGCGGCTGGCCCACCAGAGATTACCGTCGTGGTCTGGCAGTACCCCGGTCAACATATCGCACTCGCCAGAGGGAAATGGGTTGCTTGGCCGCAAGCAGTCACTGGGTATTACTCCACTAAGATCCCAACTTGCCTGGCGGAAAAACTCCCAGCTACCGTCTGCGCGCTGCCGAAGCCCGAGACGCAATACATGGTTGCGGCTATCGGCCACTACCACGCGGTCTTGATCGTCTAAATAAAAATAAGCACCCGAGCTATCGCCCATGATAATAGAGCGATCCCACGCCAACAGCGCTTGGTAGCTAGAGGAGCGAATAGGCATTTTGTATTCCGCCAATAGCTCGAGAGTGCGCGGCTCTAGCAGCTGAATACGAAAGCCATTGAGCTTGGCACACAGCAATATCAGCCTGCCCTGCTGGGTAAATGTATTGGTGGCGCACTGGCCACCTAGGTTGCGCGCACCCAACCGCGAGTGCATCGTCGGGGTGTCACTGTGTGGCCCTGAGCTGTGATGAACATCGCTGTTATAACCGTCTGAGTGCATCGCACTGCGCCCCGCCGGCGCCATAAAGGGGTGCTCCGGCGCGACTAACTCGAGTACCTTTGGCTGCCAATTAGCAGCCACATAGGCTTTGGGTGTTACACCGTTGTCTGGCAGTGGCGTGGCAACACGCTGGTCGCTGCACGCGATTAACCACAGTGCCATTAGCAATAAGCCTGGCCGCATCAGTTTTTTCATAACCCTCTCCTCAATGAATTGCCCTCGGTAGTCGCGGTTCACATCGCGACTACCACTCAATAAAAAAACAGCGCCAACCCAGAGGGAGAGCGCTGTCTTTTTCCCAACACCTAGCGGTTGGTTACTCCACCAGGAACTGGCTGTACCATTTTCGGAACTTAGCAAATGGGCCGTCGCCGTCACACAACAGCGGTTTTTCGTAGTATTTTTTGCGGTCCCAAATAATCTTGTCCTCTTCCATCTGCTGGCAGATGTTGTCGACCAGCGCCTTGCCTAACCGCGCCATTCCTTCACTGGCCGGCTTGGGCTGCAAAAAGGCGTAGTGGGCACGGGTAAACTCGTTGGTGACCGGTGTGACATGGGCCATCAACACGGTATCGATCAGCCCTTTAAACCGCACTACAGCGATACCGGCGCCAAAGTTGAGGTTTTCGATAGTGGCATCGACCACCCCCTTGGGGGTTGGCTGGCGAGTCTTCAAAAAGCCGCGGCGCTCATAACCGTTAAAATCGAGCACCTCGGCATTGGGGATCTCATCGGTGCCGTGGACAAACTCAAAATGGGCTGGGTCGACCGCGTTCTCGCCGATCTCTTCCATATGCGTGCCGATATCCCACTGGTGCAGAGAGAGCTCGCCCCAGTGGCCACTGTGGTCGGCGAGCTCTTCTACCACCGGCGGCTCAAACAGCGGATCGACACCGTGCGGGTGGTACCAGACCAAAATGGAACGGTTGACCTCGCGCACCTGCCAGCAGCCTAGCACCTGCTCACCGCGGGCGACTTTGGGCGGCATATTTTTGGCGTAGGGGATATCGGTGCACTTGCCCTCACCGTTAAACGCCCAGCCGTGGAACGGACAGACGATGCTCTCACCAACGACCGAGGAGCCGCCACCCGTGTTGTCGCGAATACCGTAACCGAGATGGGCGCCCATGTGCGGGCAGTAGGCATCGACCACTTTGGCAACCCCAGACTCGGTGCGAAACACCACCAGCTCTTGGTCAAAGTAGGTGAGCGGCCGGGACTCGCCGGCCGCCAGCTGGTCTGAGTAGAGCACATGGAACCAGCCCCATGGCATGGGCAATGGAATGCGAGCCGTGCGTTTGTCGGTAGTAATGATCATGCGATTATCCTCATTGGCTTGAATCAGGGAGAGTTACTTAACGGCGCCGCCGCCGTCGACAGAGAGAATTTGCCCGGTGATAAACGAGGCGCGGTCAGAACAGAGGAAAACCACCGCTTCGGCGATCTCACCCGGCTCGCCGAGCCGGTTCATCACCGCGGCTTGTTTGAGCCCCTCGGCAATTTTGGGCTGCTCGGCAAAATATTTTTCAACACCCGGTGTGCGGATCACCCCCGGTGATACCGCATTGATCCGAACCCCTTTGTGGCCGTATTCGGTGGCTGCGCTCTGGGTCAGCAAATTGACGCCGCTCTTGGCTGCGGCGTAGGCGGTGTTGAAGCGCTGGCCGCGCAGCGAGGCGTTAGATGAGATATTGACGATGCTGCCGCCGCCCTGCTCAAGCATTAGCGGCAGCTGGTATTTCATACAGAGCCAGGTATTGGTTAGGCAGAGCTCGAGCGTTTCATCGAAGACGCTTTTCTCGTAGGTGTGAATGGGGCCAGAGCCGCGGCTGACCGCGGCGCTGTTGCAGGCGATGTCGAGCCGCCCGTACTGCGCCACAGTAAAGGCCATCAGCTCGGCCACCTTGGCTTCGTCCGAGACATCGGCGGCAAAAAACTGCGCGTCTCCGCCGGCCGCGCGAATCAGCTCAACCGTCTCACTGCCGGTTTCGGCATTGAAATCGGTGACGACCACCTTAGCCCCCTCGCGGGCAAAGGCGACGGCGATGGCGCGGCCGATACCGCCCCCGGAGCCGGTGACGACACCGACTTTGTCAGCTAACAGTTGCGACATGATGAATCCTCCAAAAAACTTTACTGTGGTCTAATTTTTAACTATGGTATATCCTATATTCACTGTTTGGCAAGTGCCAAATAGACCATTAACCGGAGCGCTTTTTCTGTGACAAAGCCCGCACCAGCACTTCTACCAGACTCATCTCAATCGCCGCACGGCGACGACGAGTCACTGCGCGAGCGCAAGAAGCGGCTCACCCACCAGCGAATCTGTACAGCTGCGGGCGAGCTGTTCGCCGCTCAAGGGGTACAAGCGACCACCATTGACAGCCTTGCCGCCGCCGCCGAGATCTCCAAGCCGACTTTTTTCAACTACTTCGCCAGCAAGCAGGCGGTACTCCACGCGCTGATCGAAGAGATGGATCGCCAGTTCATCAGCTACATCGACGCCGAGATCGCCCGCCAGGTCAGCACCGCAGAGCGTTTAAAAGGCTTGATGTGCCGCTCGGCGCGCCATATCGGCAAGAACAGCGCCCTCACCCAGCTGATGCTGGTCGAAGGCATGTCGGGGTTGGCTGATCAAACCACCGCCCACGACCGTATGGGCCGGCTCAACGCTGCCATGGCACGGCTGGTCGAGGCCGGCCGCCGCGATGGTGATGTCAGCAGCGCTGCACCCGTTGCGGTGCAGGTGCAGATACTGGTCGGCAGCTACCTCTACGCGCTGCTCAACTGGCTGAATGTTGAGGATCTCGATCTTTTCGCCACCCTCGAGCAGAGCGCCGAGCTGCTGGCCAATGCGCTGCGCGCGTGACCACCAAGACAACTGAGTAGACCACCACACGCCACATTAAACAGGAGCCACCATGTTATTAGACGCCTTCAAACTCACGGGTAAAACTGCGCTGGTGACCGGCGCCGGCAAAGGCATCGGCCGCGCCATCGCCCTCTCTTACGCCGAACTGGGCGCTAATGTTATCGGTATCGCCCGCAACCTGCAGGAGCTCGACAGTTTGGCCGACGAGGTGCGCGGCTTTGGCGTCAAGGCGCTGATGATCGCCTGCGACATTACCGAGCAAGCGCAAGTCGACCAGCTGGCCGAGCAGATTGCCGCCGAGTTCTCGGCACTCGACATCTTGGTTAACAACGCCGGCGCTGCCGGGCGCGGCTACGGCAGCCTCGAAAAAGTCGACCGCCGCCGCTTTGAAGACACGCTCACCATCAACCTGACCTCGGCCTACTCGGTCATTCACTGCTGCCTGCCGCTGCTGCGCAAGGGCAGCGACGCCGCCATCATCAACGTGTCGTCGGCGCTATCGTGGATGGTCGACAAAAACTTCTCGGCTTACGCCGCCGCCAAGGCCGGCATGAACCAAATGACCAAGGTCATGTCCTACGAGCTGGCGCCTCAGATCCGCGTCAACGGTATCGCGCCGGGCGCGGTAGACACCCCGAGTACCGCTTTCATTAAGCAAAACGAAGCGATGCACAGAGCCACCACCCGCTGGATACCGCTGCAGCGTATGGGCGAGCCGATGGATATCGCCTGGGCTGCGGTCTACCTGGCGAGCAGTGCCAGCGCCTTTGTCAGCGGTAAAATCATCGAGGTCGACGGCGGCATGCAGGCGCTGCCGGGCAGCGCTATCGAGGCGGTCATACACCAACAGTAACACCCCCAATTAACGGCTTACCGAGGAGAATAGCAATGAAAAATTATCTAATGAGTGGCGGCGCCACCGGCATTGGCGCTGCGATTAAAACCCTGTTGCGCGCAGCCGGCCACAACGTGGTGGTAATGGATGTAAAAGACGCCGACATCACTGTCGACCTGGCTGACCCCGCCTCGCGCAGCGCCGCCATTGCACAGGCGCGCAGCCACTTTAGCGGTGGTCTCGACGGCGTCATTACCTGCGCCGGAGTCGCTTCGCACTTTCCCGACACCGGAAAAATCATCTCAATCAACTACTTTGGTACCACCGAGCTGGTCGACGGCGTCGCCGATCTGCTCACTGCCGGCGGCCGGGTGGTACTGATATCTTCCAACTCGGCGCCAATGTGCCAAGCGCCCGACCTGGTTGAGGCGATGCTCGGCAACGACGAAAGTATCGCCGTGGCCGCAGCCGCAGACCACACTGGCCACAACTGCTACAGCGGTTCTAAGCAAGCGGTGGCGCGCTGGATGAAGGCAGTCAGTGGCGGCTTTGCCAAGCGCGGCATCACCATCAACGCGGTGGCGCCCGGTTATATCGAAACGCCGATGACCGCCTCGGTCGCCGCCGACCCCAACTACGGCGACTCTATACGCCAGTTCGTCGAGTCGATACCGGCCGGTCGCGCTGGTTTGCCCAGCGATATCGCAAACTTGGTAGAGTTCTTGCTCAGTGACAAAGCGGGCTTTATTTGCGGCTCGTTGATCTTTATCGACGGCGGCCACGACGCGATGTTTAGACCCAACGCCATTTAGCTAGAGAGAGACTATGGGCCCACTTGCCGGTATCCGTGTAGTAGAAATTGAAGGGCTTGGCCCGGCACCGTTTGCCGGAATGCTACTGGCCGATCTAGGCGCTGAAGTGATCAGCGTTGGCCGCAAAAGCAAAGCCAAGCCGCGCCCGGCGGCGATTAGCGAACGCGGCAAACAGAGCATTGCGCTGGACCTAAAATCAGCCGACGGCGTCGAGGCACTGCTCAAGCTCTGCGACAGTGCCGATGTCCTTATCGAGGGGTTTCGGCCCGGCGTCGCCGAGCGGCTCGGCTTTGGCCCCGAGCAGCTGCACGCCCGCAACCCACGGCTGATCTACGGCCGCATTACCGGCTGGGGCCAGACCGGCCCGCTGGCACAGGCCGCCGGCCACGACCTCAACTATATCGCCCTGACCGGCGCGCTGCACGCGATCGGCCGGCGCGGTGAGACGCCGGTGCCACCGCTCAATTTAGTCGGTGACTTTGGCGGCGGCACCATGTTTTTAGTGATGGGTATCTTGGCCGCAGTGATCGAGCGACACAGCTCTGGCCAGGGCCAAGTGATCGACGCCGCGATGACTGAAGGGGCGGCCAACTTGATGCATATGATGCAAGCGATGCTCGCCGCTGGTATGTGGCAGGACCGCGCCGGTAGCAACTTGTTGGATGGCGCCGCACCGTTTTATGACACCTACCGCACCAGTGACGATAAGTTCATCTCGATTGGCTCGATAGAGCCACAATTTTATGCACTGCTGATAGAGCGACTGGAGTTAGAGCCTACCCTGTTCGCCAACCAGATGGACCCCCGCCAGTGGCCGGCCATGAAAGCTGCTATAGCCGAAAAAATCGCCAGCCAGAGCCGCGACCACTGGTCTGCGTTAATGGAGGGCAGCGACATCTGCTTTGCGCCGGTGCTCTCTATGGCAGAAGCGCCCCACCACCCGCACAACCAAGCTCGCGGCAGTTTTATCGAAATAGAGGGCGTCACCCAAGCAGCGCCGGCACCGCGCTTTTCGCGCACACCCAGCGCCAAGCCAACCGCCGCCCGCCCACTGGGCAGCGACACTGCTGCGGTACTGGCTGAACTGGGTTACGAGCCGGCCACCATCGACGCGATGCTGGCGGCGGTCGAGCGCTAGCCCACCGGTCGCGTCACTCAGCGATCAAATGCGCTGATAAAGGCATCACCCAAAATCTGCTGGCCATCTAGGCTGCGCACCGGCCGGCCGAGCGAATGCAGCAAGCTGCGGCTGTAGCAGACCCTGCCGAGCTGATGGCTGCTGCACAGTGCCAGCGCCGCCTCTGCCATCACCTCAACTGGCTCGACCATATCGGGGTTTTTATGCGCCATCTCGGCGACGTGAGCAGCGCCGGGGGTCATGGCAATACTCTCCGGCGCCAAGCTGTTAACGAACACCCCGTCGTCGGCCTCCTCGTGGGCGAGCGCCTCGCTAAAGCGATTTAAGGCCAGCTTACTGGCACCGTAGGTGCCGATCGACCACGCCGCCTCGCGGCTGTCCCGGTACGGCACCGTTGGCTGGCTCACCGCGCTACTACTGATGTTTAAAATCCAGCCCTGGCCGCGCTCGCGCATTGACGGCAGCACCTGCTGGCAGAGGTCGATCGGCGCATTCACGTTCAGCTCAAACATCAACTGACGCTCCTTCAATGTGCACTGGCTGGGCAGCCTGGCCAGCGCTACTGCGGCGTTGTTGACTAAAATATCGATCGGCCCGAGCAGCGCCTCGGCCTCGCTTATGACGCTCTGGCGAGCATTCGGGTCGGCGAGGTTGGCCACTAACGCCACCGCCCTGACGCCGCGCTCCGCAACTTTGGCGACCGCCTCTTGCAAGCTGCCCGGCAGCGACCCGTGCGCGCCGAGCCGCGATGCCACCAGCACCAGGTTAGCTCCCTCAGCGGCGAACCGCTCTGCCATCGCCAGCCCAATGCCGCGGCTAGCGCCCGTGATCAGTACAGTTTTTCCAGCCAGTAGTGCCATTTGATCTCCTCGGTTCACTCTTCACTCGCCAGCGGGGCGTGGCTATCGTAGATCAACCGACCGCGCTCGCCGTGCTGGCGATCAAGGACGCGCTCCATCTGCGCGTTGGGCGCCATCGACGGCGCATAGCGCTGCTGCAGCTGTTCGAGTGGGCGCGGGTAGCTCGCCCAGTCGAGCGGCGCGCGCCACCCCGGCGGCGGCGCCAGATGCGAACGGGTGCCATTGATCGGGTAGAGTGCCCGCCAGTCGATCACCGCACGGTTGAGCTGCTCAACCAGTACCGGGTGCTGCTCGGCAAGGTTGTGATACTCATTGGGGTCGTTGGCGATATCGAACAGGTAGTTTTTTACCGTCGTGACCTGCTGATCTTGGTCGATCTCTTGAACCAGCTTCCACCGGTCATTAAACGCAGCAATATTAAAGTGGCCGTAAATTGGCGTCTCCGAGGCAAAAAATACCCACTCATCGCGCGCTACCGGCTGCTGATTGGCAATCCCCTGCCAGAGTGAGCGGCCATCTAGCGGGCGACGGTTTTGCGGCTCGATACCGGCCGCCTCGGCCAGCGTGGGAAACAGGTCCATCACCGTCATTATGCTCTGGTAGCGACTGCCCGGCTCGATTGCCGCCGGCCAACGCAACAGTGACACCACCCGAATGCCTCCCTCAAAGGTCTCGCCTTTACCGCCGCGCAGTGGCGCATTGTCGGCGCCGCCGATCGAATAGGCAGCACCGCCGTTATCGCTCATGAAAACGACAATGGTGTTGTCTGCCAGCCCCTCTCGATCGAGTGTATCGAGTACCTGGGCGATCGCTTGATCCATACCGTCGACCACCGCCGCGTACATCGGCCGCGCGCTAGGCCGCCCAGCCTGCTTGGCCATACGACGGGAAAAATCGGTCTGCTGCGAGCGCGCCGGCGCCAGCTCGGTATTGATATCTTTATATTTATCCTGCAGCGCCTGCGGTGCATCCAGCGGGGTATGCGGGGCAATAAACGGCATATAGACAAAGAACGGCTTGTCCTGATCGCGCTCGCGAATGTAGCGGCTGACCTCATCGGCCAGCAGGAAGGTCTCGTAGCCCTGCTCGTCGATGCTCACCCCGTTGCGCTGAAAATCGCGGCCGCCGAGATTGGCAAACGGCGGGTAGAATCCTACCTGAGTGTGCAGATGACCGTAAAAGTGTTCAAAGCCACGCTGGTTGGGATGGTAGCTCATCTGCGCATGGCCGAGGTGCCACTTGCCGACCATCGCGGTCTGATAGCCAGCGGCCCGAAAAGACTCCGGCATAAAGTGCTCGTCTGGGTGCACACCGATATTGTCCCACGGCAGAATAACCCCGTAAGCGAGCCCGAGCCGGATCGGATCGCGACCGGTCATCAGCGCGGCCCGGGTCGGCGAACAGATCGGCGTGGTGTAAAAGCGGTGTAACTCAACCCCCTCGCTGGCCAGCCGGTCGAGCGCCGGGGTATCGATATCGCCACCGTGGAAACCGACATCGTTCCAACCCAAATCGTCGGCCACCATCACAATCACGTTGGGGCGCGGCGCGGCCGACACCAGGCTCGGCAGCAACACCGCCATGATTACCGCTAATCGCGACCACTGCATAGCTGGCATAGCCCTCTCCCTTAACCGTTGAGTAGCCTCCAGCCTACCCCAGCGCCAACTGGCTTACAGGGACCAAAACGGTCATTCGGTTAGACCTCTGCCGCCATCAAAACGCTAGTATTGGTAGCGCAGTGACAGGCGCAGCATACGCGGCTCATTGGGGTGAAAGTGCAACCCCTCGCTGGCCGAGTCGGCCGGGTCACCGGCGAGCCGCGATCTGTAGTAGTAGTCGATATCGTGGTCGTCGCTGTCGAGCGCATTGAGCAGCTCTAGCTGACCGCGCCAGTGGCCGGCAGCCAGCCCGGCAGCCAGGTTGACCATCTGCGAGCTGGCGGCGCGCACACTGTTGTCCTCAACCAGTGGCCGGCTGCCGACATAGCGATAGCGCAGCGTGGTGAACCAGCCGCCGCCAAACTCGCCGGTCAAACCGAGCTGGGCAACTCGCTCGACCGCACCGGGGATCTCGCGGCCCTGCTCACTGCCACTGCCCGACAGCTCGCCGCTGCTCAATGAGTACTCTAGGTCGGCAGTCCAGTTCTGGTTGAGCTGCCAGTAACCGGCCAGCTCGACACCGCGGCGTATCGAGCCTAGCGACGGCTAGGTGTTGCCGGCGTCGCCGACAAACAGCAGCTCGCTGTCGAGCTGCAGCCACCAGAGCGCCAGCGACAGGTTGAGCTGATTGGCGACAATCGCGCGCAGCCCTAGCTCTGCGCCGCGCGACGCCACCAACGGGTCGACCGCCGCCAGCACCGAGCCGTCGCTCGGGTCGACGCCACCGATCACGCCGCGCGCGTCGTTGGAGTGGAAGCCCTGCCCGGCCGAGGCGTACAGCTCCAGCGCTGGGCCGACGGTGTAGCTGAGGCTCGCCTTGAGCGAGCTGATCGAGTCGCTCTTGTCGCCGCGGTTGGCGCTGAGATCGACCGCGTAGATATTCTCGCCGATCAGATCGGCACTGCGAGCGGTAAGAAAATCGTGGCGGGCGCCACCGCTCAGCCGCCAGTTGGCCGTTAACTGCGCCTCACCCTGCCAATAGAGCGCGACACTGTGCTGTTTGACGCGGTCGAGCCGGACAAAGCCGAGCCGCTGGCGGGCGACACTTTTCGCCAGCCCCACTTGATCGATCTGGTCGCTGCGCAGCTGCAGTCCGGCGCTCTGCTCTACCGTCCAGTCGGCCCAGCGCTGGCTAAACTGGTAGCGGAGATCACCGCCGTAGATCTGGCGGCGGTCGACCTGCTGAAACTGGTCGCCGTTGACCGGGTCGTCTTGGAAGTAGGTAAAGTTAGACCACAAATCCAGCGACTGATCGACCGCATAGCCGCGCAGCCGCCACGCCCCCTGCTGCCAGTTGGCGCTGACACTGTAGCGGCTAGAGTCGCCGCCCAAGCTGGTGTCCAGCGAGCCAAAGCGGTCGATCAAGCCGCTGCTAACCGCTCGCTGGGGTATCTGGTCGGCGCTGTTCCAGCGGTTTTGGTAGCTCATCAGCGTCACCGTCCAGCGCTGCTGGTCGTCGCTCTGACCAAAGCGCAACAGTCCGTTGCTCTTTACCACCTGCTCGGCGATATCGCGCCACGGCCCGTCGTAGCGGTTGAGCTCCAGCGCCGCCAGCCAGAAGCCGCGCTCGCTGCGCTGCTGGCCGGTCAGCAGCCCGCGACGGTAGCCGTACTCGCCGGTGGCGACACTCAGCAGGCCGCTATCGAGCTGGTCGGCAAGTCGGATCGAGCTACTGCCGGCACCGCTAAAATCACCCACTTCGGGGTAGTAGGTGCCCTTGCGGTAGCTAAGCGTCTCAACCAACTCGGGGATCACCGGGTTGAGATCGGTATAACCCTGGCCGTGGCCGTGGCTGCGCATATTGAGCGGCATACCGTCGAGATCGACCGCAAAATCGGTGCCGTGGTCGAGATTAAAGCCGCGCAAAAAGTACTGGTTGGCCTTGCCGTTGCCGCTGTGCTGGGTGACCACCATGCCCGGCACCAGCTCCAGTATCGCCCCGGTACGCGACAGCGGCTGCAGGTCGAGCTCGCGGCGGCCGATCACCCCCTCGGCGGCGGCGATCGCCTCGCCGACCAAGTTGAGATGGTGGCCCTCGACCACCACGGTATCGATCTGGTTCGGCTCCGCTCGGGCAGCGGTCGACACCGCCATCAGCAACACCATACCAATAGTCACAAGGGAGAGCCTGCCAACCAGCGGCATAGGGTGCGTCCTCGCAGTCAAGTTAATCCGGCGTTACCGGTTAAAGGGTCAGATGTTTGTCGAGCTGGCGCTCGATCTCGCCGACCACCAGCGGTTTGAGCAGCGCGGCCAGCGCGCTCAGCTCGACGGCAACCACCAGCTCGTCGCTCTGCCAGCGCACCGTGGCGGTGGCGGCACCGGGCAGTTCATAGTGCAGCTGCCCATCGCTGATCTGGTAACTGCCGCCGTGGCGCTCGGCCAGCTTGGTGCCGATCGCGGCGGCGACAGCGGCGAGCTCGGTATCGCTGTGGCGGTGGCGGCGGCGGATCTCAACCCGGCTCATCGCGGCCCTCTAGGCTGGCGTTGATCGCGGCCAGCGCCGCGGCCGGCTGGTCGGCTTGGGTGATCGGCCGGCCGACCACCAGGTAATCGCTGCCCTGCGCCAGTGCTTGGCGCGGGGTGACGATGCGGCGCTGGTCGTCGCTGGCGCTACCGGCCGGGCGGATACCCGGCGTGACCAGTACAAATCCTTCGGCTTGGCTGTCGCGCAGCAG
Source organism: Porticoccaceae bacterium (assembly GCA_024639885.1). Lineage (GTDB taxonomy): Bacteria > Pseudomonadota > Gammaproteobacteria > Pseudomonadales > Porticoccaceae > LSUCC0057. The sequence goes on from JAHEGD010000003.1 coordinate 110,781, forward strand.
TGGCGCCTCTTGCGCTGAGCAGACCACACCGTGCAGGCCCGCCTGAGCAGTGAGCTCGGCGAGTAGCGCCACCTGCTCGGCCGGCTCGCGGTCGATACCGACGCCGCGCAGGTCGTCGCGCTCCATGCTGGTCAACACGGTGACGGCGATCAGCAGCATCTCGCTGCGCTGCTGCGCAGCTGCCTCGGCGGCCGCCTCCATCATCCGCCGGCCACCGCTGGCATGAACATTACTCATCCACACGCCGAGCTGTGCGGCAGCGCCGATCGCCTTGCCGACGGTGTTCGGAATATCGTGAAATTTGAGGTCGAGAAAGACCTTAAAGCCGAGCCGATGCAGTTGCTCTATCAACACCGGGCCGGCGCTGGTGAACAGCTCTTTACCAACTTTAAGCTTGCATTGTGCGGGGTCGAGCCGCGCCGCCAGCGCCAGCGCCTGCTCGCTGTTTTGGCAGTCGAGCGCGACCACCACGCGGGCCGGGTCAGCGGCCAACAGTGCCGCTAGCCGCGCCTGCGCTACCGATTGCTCATCCATCTTTTTTGTCCTCAGATTTTTTGCTAGCGCCGGCACGCAGCCGGCTGCGCAGACCGCGCCAGCGGTACTGGCCGGCGGCCAAACTAAAGCCGACGGCCACGCCAGCCGCCAAAGTCACCAGCAACCAGATGCCACTGCTCCACTGCGGGCTGACCACCACCAGCAAATCAACCGCCAGCGGCTGGTCGTTGGCGAGTGCGAACAGACCACCCAGGGCGGCCACTGCGATCACTACCAGCCATTGCAACACTGTTTTTAACGCCGTCACCGGGTCGCTCCTTTATCGGTTAGCCGCTGCTCGGCAGCGCAGCGCATTGTAACGCGGCCGACCGGCCCGCCCAAGCGCTGTGCGCGCCGATCAGTCGATCGCGGTCAAGTTGTAGGGCGAGGTCAGCTGCAGCCGCCAGCCCTGGCGGCGCTGGGTTAACCAGCCGCGCAGCTCAACCCACTGGCCGCGCAGAGCGGCCAGTTCCGCCGCGTCAAAGCGACCGGCATCGGCCGCCGAGATCGCCACCCACAGGCCGCCCTCTAGCTGCAGGTGACCACTGCCGTCCACTAACCCGTCGCTGCCGCGGGTGGCCTTAACCGCGCTGACGCGGCCCACCACCCGGGCGAAGCCACCCTCGCTCAAGTCCGCTACCGATAGCGCCGGGTAGAGCCCGCCGGCCCAGACCCCTAGGCGCTCGGCACGGGCTAGCTGCTCGGCATCCGCCAGGCAGCTGGCCAAGCTATCGTTAGGCGCAAAAGTGACCTGCCAGCCGAGCCCCGCCGCCAACAACCCGGCCGCTACACTGCGGCCGTCATCGAGATAGAGATCCGCCAGCAACCGCCGATAGCGGTCGCGCGGCTCGCTGCCAACGCGGTAGTAGACTTCCCCACCACTCTTTTCTAACCAGCTCTGTAGCGCCTGCTTGGCAGCTCGTGCCAGTGGCTGGTCGGTTTTTATCGTACGGCTTTTAGGGTGCGCCAGCTCTGGGGTGTTGATGCCGAGCAGCCGCACGTGCTCGCCGTCGTCGAGCACCACGGTGTCGCCATCGATCACATAGCGGACCGTGCTGGCCGGTAGCGCGGCCAGCTGCTGGGCCGAGAGCTGACAGGGGTGGTCAGCATGAGCGCTAGCGGCATAAATAACCGAGACGAAAAAAAACGCACCCCAGCCGGAGCGGAGTGCGTTTTTTAGCAAGCGGGCCACGCGGCTGGCAGCAGCTGCCAGCGCCAGCCAGTTACTTGGCGCTGCGGGCACCAAAACGCTTGTTGAATCGGTCGATACGGCCGCCGGTATCCATCACTTTCTGCTTGCCGGTGTAGAACGGGTGGCACGCTTCGCAGACGTCGAGGTGGATGTCGTTACCGCGGGTAGAACCGACAGTGATAACGTTGCCACAGCTGCAGTGGGCTTTCAGTTCGGTGTAGTTGGGGTGGATCTCGGCTTTCATAACTGCTCCAGGTCACTCTTGGGTGGTACCGCCACCTCGACTGCCATTGCCTGTGACTGTTCACAGAGTAGAGACGCCAAAGCACGGTGCGGTGGGTAAGGGTCGCGATTATAGGCAGTCGCGGCGGCCAGCGCAAACCTATTTACGCCCCTGCCACGGCGCCTCGCTGGCGTTGCACCGCCGGCCGTTGTGGGGGACACTGCGACCCCTGCGGCGGGCGTTGGCGCGCCGCCCCAACCACGCCACTAGAGCCCGCTAGCGACCCTGTAATGAACCAGCCAGATACCCGCCAGATTGTCCGCGTTGCGGTGCCCTCACCGCTGCCGCGGCTGTTTGATTACACCGTCGCCGGCGAGCAACCGGCGACCACCCTGCCCGGCCGCCGGGTGTGCGTCAACTTCGGCCGCCGTCCCTGTGTCGGCGTGATTGTCGACGTTGTCGAGCAGAGCGAGCTGGACAGCGACAAACTCAAGAATGTCGAGGCACTTCTGGATGCAGCGCCGCTGCTAGATGTGGAGCTACTAGCGCTGCTGCAGTGGGCCCAGCGCTACTACCACGCCAACCCCGGCGAGGTGCTGCTCGGCGCCCTGCCACCCCACCTGCGCGACGGTGCCGAGCTGGTCGACAGCTCGATTGCCGGCTGGCAACTGACGACCCTCGGCAACGGCCTGACCGCCGCCAGCCTCAAACGCGCCGCCAAACAGCAGGCGGCGGTGGCCGCACTCAGCGCCGGGCCGCTGACCCACAGTGCCCTGCTTGAACTGGCCGGTGCCAGCGCCATTAAAGCGCTGCGCGACAAACAGCTGATCGGCGCGGTCAGCCTGGCGCCAACGCCGACTGACGACGACCAGCCGCTGCTCGCCGAGCCGGCGCTGACCCTCAACAGCGACCAACAAAGGGCGCTCGATGCGGTCGCACTGAACCGCTACAGCTGCTCACTGCTGCACGGTGTCACCGGCAGTGGCAAGACCGAGGTCTACCTGCAGCTGATCGAGCGGGTATTGGCCGGCGGCCAGCAGGTACTGCTGCTGATCCCCGAAATCAGTTTGACCGCGCAGACCGAGCAGCGCTTTCGCAGCCGCTTCAATGTCGACATCGTCACCCTCAACTCCAGTGTTGCCGCGGTGGAGAAGTGCCGGCGCTGGCAGCGCGCCGCCAGCGGTGCCGCGCGGATCGTGCTCGGCACCCGCTCGGCGGTGTTTGCACCGCTGCCGGAGCTCGGCCTAATCGTCGTCGACGAAGAGCACGACAGCTCGTTCAAGCAGCACGAGGGGTTTCGCTACCACGCCCGCGATGTCGCTGCGGTGCGCGCCCACCGGTTGGCGATACCGCTGCTGCTCGGCTCGGCGACGCCGGCGCTGGAGAGCCTGCACAACGCCAACAGCGGCCGCTACCGCTATCTGGCGCTGCCCGAGCGCGCCGGTGCCGCGCTGCCGCCGCAGTGGCAGTGGGTCGACCTGCGCGGCGCGGCGCTCAACGCCGGCATAGCCAGCGACACCGAGCAGGCGATCGAGCAAGCACTGCGCGCCGGCCAGCAGGTGTTGGTATTTTTAAACCGGCGCGGCTTCGCCCCGGCGCTGCTCTGCCACAGCTGCGGCTGGAACGCGCAGTGCCCACACTGCGACAGCCGGCTGACCGTCCACCTGCGCCAGCGCGCCCTAGTCTGCCACCACTGCGACCTGCGCCGGCCGCTGGCGCGGCGCTGCGATAGCTGTGGCAGCGACAGTTTAACCACGGTTGGCGAGGGCACCCAGCAGACTGAGGAGTGGCTGGCGCAGCGCTTCCCAGAGGTGCCGGTGATGCGCATCGATCGCGACTCGACCCGCCGCCAAGGAGCCTTTGAAAAACTCTACGCACAGGTCGACGCCAGCGACGCGGCGCTGCTGATCGGCACCCAGATGCTGGCCAAGGGCCACCACTTCCCCAAGGTGACCCTGGCGGTGATTGTCGACGCCGACAGCGGCCTGTTTGCCGCCGACTTTCGCGCCCACGAGCGGTTTGCCCAGCTGATGCTGCAAGTGGCCGGGCGCAGCGGCCGCGGCGCGCTGGCCGGCCGGGTGGTGGTGCAGAGCCACCAGCCCGACCACCCACTGCTCGAGGCGATCGCCGGTGGCGACTACTGCGCGATCGGCAACGGCCTGCTCAGCCAGCGCCAGCTCGGCGATATGCCGCCCTACCGCCACCTTGCGGTGGTGCGCGCCGAGGCGGCCCGCGCCGACCAAGCCGAGGCGCTGCTCGCCGAGTTGCGGCGCAGCTGCGAGCCCTATCGGTCGGCGCAGCTGGAGCTACTCGGCCCCCTGCCGGCCAGCCAAGAGAAGCGCGCCGACCGCTACCGTTATATTTTGCAGATTAGCGCCGTCGAGCGCAGCGCACTGCACCCACTGCTGGCCCACTGTGCCGCGCTGGCCGCGCAGCTGCCGGTAGCGCGCCACTGCCGCTGGACCATCGATGTCGATCCGCTCGAACTGTAGGCCAATCACCACTACCCGGCGGCGCGCTGCGCCACTATAATCTGGCCACACTCTGCCAACCCAGCCACCGCCCCGCTATGTCGCCACTGCCCAACGCCAACAGCAAACCGAGCCACAACCGCCGCAAAAGTGGTGCCCAAGCGAGCCGCCGCCCGGCCGCCGACGGGTCTAACCACAGCCGCTGGCCGGCGTTTTTGGCGGGTATTGCGGTCGGCCTGACGGCCAGCTGGCTAGCCCCAAAACTGCTTGAGGTGGATCTGACCGCCACCACCAGCACACCCAGCGAGCAGGGTGTCACCGACCAGCCCGACGCAGCGCGCTTTAACTTTCCAGAATTGTTCAGAGATAACGAGGTGCTGGTACCCGAAGGGCCGGCGGTCGATGCCGAGCCGGGCGACAACCGCGCGGCGGTCGACTACTACATTCAGGCCGGCTCGTTCCGCGCCAGCGATGACGCTCAGGCACTGCGCGTCAAGCTACTGCTGCTCAACCTCGACGCCAATGTCGAGCCGATCAAGACCGCCGACGGGCTCTGGCACCGGGTGGTGGTCGGCCCGTTCGGCGACGCCCGCAGCGCTGAGCAGGCGCGCTCCAAGCTGCATCAAAACGCGGTCCGCACCCTGCTGCTTAAACGCCCGCGCTAACCGCTAGCTGTTACAGGTAGGCGTCGTACTCGAGACGGGTAACCCGGCGGTCGAACTCCGCCTTCTCGCCGCGCTTGCAGGCGACGTAGAGCGCGGCAAACTCCTCGCCCAGATAGTCGCGGATAAACGCCGACTGCTCAAAGGCGGTCAATGCATCGTGCCAGTGGTAGCAGAGCGTCGGCTGCTCGACTTGCGCCTCGCCCTCGACCGGCGGATCGGGCTCTAACTGATGTTCAATACCGTACAGGGCGCCGGCCAAAATTGCCGCCACCACCAGATAGGGGTTGCCGTCGGCTCCCGGCAGGCGGTGCTCGATACGGATCGCGCTGGCGTCGCCGGCCGGTATCCGCAGCGCCGTGGTGCGGTTCTCATAACCCCAATTGGCGGCGATCGGCGCAAAGCTACCGGGGCTGAGCCGGCGGTAGGAGTTAATGTTGGGCGCAAAGATCGCCATGCTCTCGTTCATCGTCGCCAAGCAGCCAGCCACCGCGTGTTGCAGAGTGGCACTGCCGCGCTCGTCGCCGCCGACAAAAACATTGTTGCCGGCGCTGTCGAGCAGGCTGAAGTGAATGTGCATACCGTTGCCGACCTCCTCGGCAAACGGCTTGGCCATAAACGTGGCGAGCTGGCCGTGGCGGCGCGCCACTGCGCGAATGGCTCGGCGCAGCAGGCTGCCGTGGTCGCAGGCGGTCACCGCGTCGGCTTGATGATGCAAGTTGATCTCGTACTGGGAGGCGCCGCACTCGGTGATCAGAGTATCTACCGGGATCCCCTGGACGCGTGCCATCTGGTCTATCTCGTCCATGATCGGCGCCACTTCGCGCATCGCATCGAGCCCGTAGCTGTCGCCACCGAGCGGCATCGCCACCTCGCTGGTTTGGGTGTGCAGCGGCTGGCCGTAGCTGTCGCGCTCATTCTGCAGGAGATGAAACTCCAGCTCGCTGGCCACCACCGGGGTCAGCCCGAGCCGCCGGTAGCGCTCGACCACCCCTTGCAGCACCGCGCGCGGGTCGGCCGGGTACGGCGCCAGCGGCTGATCGGTGTGGCTGGCACTGCTCATCTGGACAATCACCTGCGCGGTCGGCCGCTCGGCCCACGGCACCAGTGAGAGCGTCGCCGGGTCGGCGATACAGATACCATCGACATCGCCGGTCGCCTCGATCAGCTCCTGAACATCGCGCCCCCAGGCGTCGACCGAGACCACCGACTTGGGCATTTTAAAGCCGCCGTTAAACAGTTTTTCTATCTGGTCGCGCGGCACCCACTTGCCGCGATGGGTGCCGGCAAAGTCGTGCAAGATCACCTCAAACACTTCGATGTCCGGGTTCTCGGCAAGCAGGGTCAGCAGTTGTTCGGGCAGGTTATCGGTGTCGCTCATAGGGGCTCACTGGGTGGCTAGTGGTGTGGGTGACGTTGTCGGGTCAATGGTTGACTCGGTGGTTGCGGCCGTAGCCGGCAGGGCGTCGCCGAGCGCCGCGCGCAGCGGCGCCAGCTCGCGTTCAAAATGGCGCCAGTAGGCGACCGCGCTGGTGTAGATAGGCTGGCGCACCTGCTCTGAGCTGGCGGTGTTGACCGCCCGCTCGGTCTGGTGAAAGTCGATGCACTGCTGCTCAAACGGTAGCCCCAAAAAGTCCAGCAGGCGCGCCACATGGCTCTCTAAATCGGCCACCACCTGCTCGTAGTCGACATCCAATATGCGCCCGGGAAAGCACTGCTGCCAGTGCGCCATCAGCCGCAGATAGTCGCGGTAGTAGTGGCCAAGATCCTCCAAGTCGTAACTGAAGTGCTGGCCCTCTGCCCAGAGCTGCTTGAAGCAGCCAAAACAGTTGTCCATCGGCTCGCGGCGGGTATTGATAATCTTGGCGTTGGGCAGCGCACAGAGAATCAGCCCGAGGTAGATAAAGTTGTTCGGCAGTTTGTCGATAAAGTAGCCGTGGCCGGTACTGCGGTGGCGCGCCGCCTGAGCCAGGTAGCGCTCGCCGAGCGCGCCGAGCGCTGCACCGTCGAGCTGTGCGACACCGGCCGGGTAGCCGCGGCCAGCCGCCACTGTCGCGCCCTTCGCAATTGAGCCGGCCAGCCACGGCATATAGGGCAGCTCGCGGGTGCCCTCGACCGCCGAGTGGCTGGCCAGAATCTGCTCCTGCAGAGTGGAGCCGGAGCGCGGCAGGCCGAGGATAAACAGCGGCGAGCGGTCGCTGCAGCCACTGCCGGCCAAGCGCGCCAGCAGCTGCGGGTTAAAGGTGGCGATAATCGCATCGACCTGGGCCGAAAACCGCGCCCGGTCCCACTGCACCATCGCCCGCTTGACCCGGTTGGCCGCCGCGTAAGCGGCAAACGCCTGCGGCCACTGGCGCTGGTGCTCGCGGGCCTTGGCCAGCGCATAGCCAAAATAGACCCGCTCTTGGTCGGCCAGCTCCGGATTGGCCAGCTGCTCATTGATGGCGGTCACTTCGGCGTCGCTAAACCGATAGGTCTTGAGGTTGGCCAGCGACCAAGCCGCTTCGCCGCAGCTCGGGTCGAGCGCCAGGCAGCGCCGGTAGTCGGCGATCGCCTCGTCGCTGCGGCCGAGCGTTTTTAGGGTGGTGGCGCGCTGCGAGAGCGCCGCGACCTGCTCGGGGCGCTGCGCCAAGACCGCCTCAAAACAGCACAGCGCCCGCTCAAAACGGTTGTCTTTACTCGCCAAGCTGCCCTGTAACAGCAGCGCTTCGGGCCAACTTGGGGTCACCTCGAGGGCGCGCTGACAGGCCTGCTCGGCCTGCTCTAGTTTGTCTTGGCGCGACAGTGCGGTGGCCAGCTGCAGCCACCAGCGGCCGAGCTCGGGCAGCGCCGCGGTCAGCCGCCCGGCGATCTGCTCGGCCCACTCGGCGCGGTTGGTGGCAATGGCGCGCTTGAAGAGCAGCAGCGCAACCCCTTGATTGAGCGGATCGGCCTGCAGCGCCGCGATCGCCAGCTGCTCACCGCGCTGCTGCTGGTCGCGGCTGGCGCTGTCGGCGAGCAGCGGCCGCAGCTCGCGCAGGGTCTGCGCGCGGGCGCTGCGACTGGGTCGCTGGGCGGCCACTGCTGCGGCGCCGGCGCTGTCGCCCTGCGCCTGCAACTCTGCCTGAAGAGCGCGCGCCGCCGAGCCGAGCTTGGGGTTGATCGTCAGGGCACGGCGCCAACTAATGACAGCGGCAGCGCTGTCACCAAGCTGCTGCTGGGCGCGGCCGAGATCGCTCCAACCCTCGGCGTAGTCGGCGGCAATCGCCACCACCCGCTGCAACCGGGCCGCCGCCGCCGCGGTCGCACCGCGGCTCAGCTCGCACTGGGCGCGCAGCCGCTGAGCGTTGACCTCGCGCGGGTTGAGCGCAATCAACTGGTCGACAAGCTGCTCGCAGTCGTCCAGTCGGCCCTGCTGCATCGCTTGCAGGGCGCGCAAAAACTGCTCTCTGGGGTTCTCCGGCATCGGCTGGCTGGTCTATTGGTTGGGGAGTGCCATTGTACCCAGCCAGCGGTGCTGGCGCACAACAAACCGCAGCGCGCCAGCAACCCAGCTCAGCCACAAAAAAGCCCGCCGGGGCGGGCTGGTGCAGCGCAGCGGCGCGCGGTTATTCGGCGACCACGCGGGCGCGGTTGCGCTCCAAGGTTTTACGACCGATCCCTTTGATATTGAGCAGCTCCTCTACCGAGCTAAAACTGCCGTGTTGCTGACGGTAGGCGACGATCTCGGCGGCCTTGGCAGCACCGATCCCAAACAGCGCCTCAGCGAGCTGCTCGGCATTGGCGCTGTTGATATTGACCGGGTGGGCGGTGGCCATGGCGATGGTCTGCAGCGGCTCCGGGCGGTCCGGTGCGGCGCTGGCGCTGGCGGTAGCCAATAGCGCGGCAAACAGTGACGACACCAGCAGTGCCAGCAGGGCCGCGCGGCGCGGCAGGTGGGTAAGGTGATTCATGGCGATGCTCCTACAGGAAGTGAGAGTCGAGAGACAGCTGACTGCCTCACTGCGAACTACCTGTAGAAAATGGCCGACTCAGCGCCACTGCGCTATAGGCCGAAACGGCTAACCCGTAGGTTTAGGGACCAAAACCGGCGCTGTTGTTGACCCGCTCGCGCAGCTCTTTGCCGGGTTTAAAGTGTGGTACATACTTGCCAATCAGCTCGACTTCATCACCGGTCTTGGGGTTGCGACCACGCCGCGGTGCCCGGTAGTGCAGGCAGAAGCTGCCAAAACCGCGCACCTCAATACGCCGCTGGCTAACCAGCGTGTGGGTCATCTTTTCCAGCAGCATCTTCACTGCCAGCTCGACATCGCGGGCCGGCAGCTGGTCTTGGCTGGCGACAATTTTTTCAATCAATTCAGATTTGGTCATGGCAAAACCGCTATACATCTGTTGGCTTGTTAATTTTAGCCTTTGATTTTATTGATTTTTTTAACTTAATCAAGCGCTGTTTGCGGTGTTCCGTGGTTTTCTTGCGCGGCGTTGATTGGCGCACAAAAAAAGGGTGGCTTGCGCCACCCTTTTTAGGACTGCCGTGAAAAGTGCGCGGATTATTTATCCATCTGCGCCTTGATCAGGTCACCGATAGTGGTCGGTGCAGCAGCTTCGGTCTCTTTGCTGCGGTGCGACTGCACAGCGGCTTTCTCGTCGGCGTAATCTTTCGCCTTGATAGAGAGACTGATAACGCGGGTCTTGCGATCGACGTTGATGATCTTCGCTTCGACGGCTTCACCAACGGTGAGTACGTTGCGGGCGTCTTCAACTTTCTCGCGCGACAGCTCAGAGGCCTTGAGGACCGCTTCGATCTCTTCGCCGAGGGTAATGACCGCACCCTTGGCGTCGACTTCTTTCACGGTGCCGTTGACGATGGCGCCTTTGTCGTTGTCGTTGACGTAGTTGTTGAACGGATCATCGGCAAGCTGCTTGATGCCGAGCGAGATACGCTCGCGCTCAGAGTCGATAGCCAGTACCACGGTATCGACGTCATCGCCTTTCTTGTAGTTGCGAACGGCTTCTTCGCCGGCTTCGTTCCAAGAGATGTCCGACAGGTGAACCAGGCCATCGATACCGCCGTCGAGGCCGATAAAGATACCAAAGTCGGTGATCGACTTGATGCTGCCAGAGATCTTGTCGCCCTTGCCGTGCGTTGCGGCAAAGTCATCCCACGGGTTGGTCATGCACTGCTTGATCCCCAGTGAAATGCGGCGGCGCTCTTCGTCGATGTCGAGGATCATCACTTCAACTTCGTCGCCAAGGTTGACGATCTTAGACGGGTGAACGTTCTTGTTGGTCCAATCCATTTCAGAGACGTGTACCAGACCCTCTACGCCGTCTTCCAGCTCAGCAAAGCAGCCGTAGTCGGTGAGGTTGGTGATGGTCGCTTTGACACGGCCACCCTCTGGGTAACGGCCCTTGATGTCGCCCCACGGATCTTCGCCCATCTGCTTCATGCCCAGCGATACGCGGTTGCGCTCGCGGTCAAATTTGAGGACCTTGACGTCGATCTCGTCGCCGACATTGATCATCTCAGAGGGGTGACGGATGCGCTTCCACGACATGTCGGTGATGTGCAGCAGGCCATCGATACCGCCGAGGTCGACAAACGCACCGTAGTCGGTGAGGTTTTTAACCACGCCCTTCAGTGAGACGCCCTCTTCGAGGTTGGCGAGCAGCTCTTCGCGCTCGACCGAGTTGGCGCTCTCCATCACGGCGCGGCGGCTGACCACCACGTTGTTGCGTTTGGCATCGAGCTTGATAACTTTAAACTCGAGCTCTTTGTTCTCGAGGTGGGTGATTTCGCGCAGCGGGCGAACATCGACCAGCGAGCCGGGCAGGAACGCGCGCAGGCCAGCCACATCGACGGTGAAACCGCCCTTGACCTTGCCGCTGATGATGCCGGTAACCACTTCGTCTGCTTTGTGAGCAGCTTCGAGCTCGATCCAAGATTCGGCGCGGCGAGCTTTCTCGCGCGACAGCCGGGTGGCACCAAAGCCATCTTCAACCGCTTCGAGAGCGACTTGCACTTCATCGCCAACCGCGACTTCGATTTCGCCGCGCTCGTTGTAAAATTGTTCTGCTGGAATAACGCCTTCAGATTTCAGGCCGGCGTGAACCGTCACCCAATCTTTATCGACGTCGAGCACCACACCAGTAATGATGGCGCCGGTTTTCATCTCGACGGTTTTTAGGCTTTCTTCAAATAGTTCTTGGAAGCTTTCGCTCATAGTAGGATCCCAATAATGACAGAGCGCGCACCGGGCCGATAAGGGTTGGGCCTGAGGGGTACGACTCTTTTTTCCGCACAGCCAGATGGGCGGGTCAGTTACAGACAAGGTCAGCAGTGGCATTGCTGGCAGCCACTGCCTTCCGTTTAAAAATCGCTACGCCATATTCTTTAAAGAGAGAATAGAGAGTACCGATTGCATCACTTCTTCAATCGACAGATCCGAGGTGTCTATCTGCACGGCGTCCGCGGCGGGTCGCAGTGGAGAGGCATCGCGGTTCATGTCGCGCTCGTCACGCGCAGAGACCTGCTCGACGAGGGCGGCGAGACTAACATTTTCGCCCTTTTCTAGCAACTCTTTGTGGCGCCGGGCGGCGCGCTCTTGTGCCGAGGCGGTCAGGTAGATCTTCAGCGGTGCGTCACTGAACACCACCGTACCCATGTCGCGGCCGTCGGCGATCAGCCCCGGTGGGCGGGCAAAGTCGCGCTGGCGCTGCAGCAGCGCCTCGCGCACCGCCGGCACCACCGCCACCAGCGAGGCGAGCGCGCCGGTCTGTTCAGTGCGCAGCTCGCGGCTGACATCCTCGCCCTCGAGCAGCACCACCACGCGGTCGTGCTCGGTCTTAAACTGAATGTCCATGTGCTCGGCGAGCACCTGCAGCGCGGCGTGGTTGGCAAAATCGATACCGCGCCGCTGGGCGGCCAAGCCGAGCAGCCGGTAGAGCGCGCCACTGTCTAGGTAGTGGTAACCGAGCCGGCTGGCCAGGCGCCGACAGAGCGTGCCTTTACCGGCGCCGCTCGGGCCGTCGATGGCGATCACAGTCACCGTTGATTGTTCTGCAGCCATGGCTGGGTGCTCCGAATTGTGGTCTGCCGGCGGTTGCCGGCGGTTAGTCGACCTTGAGTTTGATACCTACCTGCTGGGCCAGTTCGGCAAAGGTGGGGAATGAGGTGGCGACATTGTTGCAGTCGTCGATGACAATTTCGTGGCTGGCGCGCAGTGCCGCAATGGTAAACGCCATCGCAATCCGGTGGTCGTGCTGGCTGCTGACGCGGCCGCCGCCGATCGGCCCGCCGGTGATACGAATACCGTCGCTGGTCGGCGTGGCCTGTACACCGAGCGTCGCCAAGCCGTCGGCCATCGCCTGTATACGGTCGCTCTCTTTAACGCGCAGCTCCTCGGCGCCGGTCAATACCGTCTCGCCCTGTGCACAGGCGGCGGCGATAAACAGCACCGGGAACTCGTCGATCGCCAGCGGCACCTGGCTCTCGTCGATCTCAATGCCGTGCAGCGGCGCGTAGCGGACCCGAATGTCGGCGACGGGTTCGCCGCCCACTTCGCGCTCGCCGCTCAAGGTGAGGTCGGCCCCCATCGCGCGGAGGATATTGACCACACCGACGCGGGTCGGGTTGATGCCGACATGCTCTAGGGTGATGTCTGAGCCGGGGGTGATCGCCGCCGCGACCATAAAAAACGCCGCCGAGCTGATGTCGGCCGGCACATCGATGCGGCCGCCGGTCAGCGCACCGCCGCCGCGCAGCGAGACGCGGGTAGCGCCGCCGCCGAGCGACTCGCTGTCGACGGTGTAGCCAAAGCCGCGCAGCATCCGCTCGGTGTGGTCGCGGGTGGGGGCCGGCTCGGTCACCACCGTCTCGCCAGCGCAGTAGAGGCCGGCCAGCAGCAGGCACGATTTAACTTGCGCACTGGCCATCGGCAGGGTGTAGTTGAGCGGCGATAGCTGCTGGCCACCGGTGATCCGCAGTGGCGGCCGGCCGCCCTCGTTAGTGGCTATCTGCGCACCCATCGCCCGCAGCGGATCGGCGACGCGACCCATCGGCCGGCCGCTCAGCGACTCGTCACCAACCAGTACACTGTCGAACGGCTGGCCGGCCATCAACCCCGCCAACAGCCGCATACCGGTGCCGGCGTTGCCGACATCGAGCGGCTGCTCGGGTGCTTTGAGGCCGTGTAGACCGACCCCGTGAATCACTACCCGGCCCTGCTGCGGCCCTTCAATCTGCACCCCCATGGCGCGGAACGCACGCAGTGTGGCGATGCTGTCTTCCCCCTCGAGAAAACCGGTCACCTCGGTCAGGCCGTCGGCCAGCGCGCCGAGCATAATCGACCGGTGTGAGATAGATTTGTCGCCCGGCACGCGGATGGTGCCGACTGCGCTGCCGCCCGGGGCGGCGGTGAAGGTGATCGATTTTGCACTCATGGTGTCGCTGTCTAACCCCTGTTCTAAAAGTTGGCCAAAGTGTTGTCGCGCCGCTTGGGCGCGGGTAAATAGCGCCAGCAGGTGCTCGCCGTCACTGCGCTCAATAGCGCCGCGCAGGCGGCCGAAGTCATCGGTGAGTTTGTCGAGCACCTGCAGCACCGCGCCGCGGTTGGCAAGCGCGATATCGCGCCACATTACCGGGTCGCTGGCGGCGATGCGGGTAAAGTCGCGAAAGCCCCCCGCAGCGTAGCGGAAAATTTCGCGATCGGCGCGCAGCCCGGCCAGAGTGTCGACCAGCGAAAAGGCCAGAAAGTGCGGCAGGTGGCTGGTGGCGGCGAGGATCTCGTCGTGGTCGGCGACGCTCATCGTCGAGACGATCGCGCCGCTGCCCTGCCAGAGCGCGCGGACCCGTTCGACATGGTCGGCACCGCTCTGCTCGAGCGGGGTCAGAATCACCCGGTGGTCGACAAACAGCTGCGGGTTGGCCGCGGTGACGCCGCTCTTTTCGGAGCCGGCGATCGGGTGGCCGGGCACCAGCTGCACCGGCGGCGCCGGGTAGGCGGCTAGCGCCGCCTCGACGACACTGCCCTTGACGCTGGCGACATCGCTGATGGTTACCGCCGGGTCGAGGAACTCGGCGCAGTCGCGCAGCACGGCCGGCACAGTCAAGGTCGGCACCCCAATCACCACCAGGTCGCCGCTGCAAAGCTCGCCAGCCAAACTCTGCAGCGAGTCGGCGACGCGGTCGATCACGCCGTTGTGCAGAGCCAAATCCAGCGTCGAGGTGCGCCGCGAAACACCGATCACCTCTCCGGCCAAGCCGCGCTGGCGGGCGGCCAGCGCCAAGCTGGCGCCGATCAGGCCGAGCCCGACCACCACCAGTTTGCCAATCGGTGCTGCGCGACGGTTCATCGGTTTAACTCTGCCGCCGGCGCGACTAGAGCACGCCCCGCGGGTAGGAGCCGAGCAGTTTCAAATCGGCGACCTTGCCGCTCAGCTGGTCGAGCAGCGCGGCGATTTCGGGCTGCTCGGCGTGGCCGGCGAAGTCGATAAAGAACAGGTAGTTCCACTTGCCGCTGCGCGACGGGCGGGTCTCGATACGGGTCAGGTCGACACCGTGCTGGCGGAACGGCTCGAGCAGCTCGTGGAGTGCGCCGGGCTGGTTGCGCACCGCCACCAGTATCGAGCTCTTGTCGTCGCCGCTCGGCGGCACCGCCTCGCGGCCGATGATCAGAAAGCGCGTCGAATTGTCCGGCAGGTCTTCAATACGCTCCCAGATTTTACTCAACCCGTAGAGCTGGCAGGACATATCGCCGGCGATCGCCGCCGAGTTCCACTCGCCGGCGACCCGCTTGGCCGCCTCGGCGTTGCTGCTGACCGCAACCCGCTCAATATTGGGGTAGTTGGCGTCGAGCCACTTGCGGCACTGCGCCAGCGACTGGGCGTGCGAGTAGACCCGGGTAATGTTGTCGCGGTTGGTGTTGGGGCCGACCATAAAGTGGTGGTGGATACGCAGCTCGACCTCGCCGCAGATATGCAGCGAGGAGTCGACAAAGCTGTCGAGGGTGTTGGAGACCACCCCTTCGGTCGAGTTTTCGACCGGCACCACACCGTAGTTACAGGAGCCCGCGATCACATCGCGGAACACCTCATCGATGGCGCTCTTGGGCACGCTCACTGCCGATTGGCCAAAGTGCTTGAGCGCCGCCTCTTGGGTAAAGGTACCCTCGGGGCCGAGGTAGGCGACCGAGATCGGCTTCTCAAGAGCCAGACAGGCCGACATGATCTCGCGGAACAGGCGCGCCATCTCTTCGTTACCGAGCGGCCCACCATTGCGCTGCATAATACTGCGCAGCACCTGCGCCTCGCGCTCGGGACGGTAGAAGACCGCCTCGCCGGCGGCGCTTTTAACTTCTGCTACCTGCATCGCGCAGCGCGCCCGCTGGCTGATTTTTTCCAGTATTTCGCCGTCCAGCGCATCGATCTGATCGCGCAGATCGGCCAGTGACTGTGTATCGCTCATGACTCTACCCTACTAGGTTGCCGGCTTATTCGCCGCTGGCTGCCGGGTCGCCGGCCTCTGTCGCCGCTTCGTCGACGGCGCCCTCTGGCGGCTCGGGCTGCTCTTCGATACGCGCCAAACCGACCAGGTTCTCGCCCTCTTTGAGGCGGATAATGCGCACCCCTTGGGTGTTGCGACCGACCACAGAAATCTCGTCGCCGCGGGTGCGCACCATGGTGCCTTGGTTGGAGATCAGCATCACCTCGTCGCCGTCAAACAGCTGGGTAGCGCCGACCAGCGGGCCGTTGCGCTCGCTCGCTTGAATGGCGATCATGCCCTTGCCGCCGCGCCCCTTGGTCGGAAACTCGCCGGTGCGGGTGCGCTTGCCGTAGCCGTTGTCGCAGACCGTCAACAGGTAGCCCGACTCGTCGGGGATCACCATCGAGATGATCTCCTCCCCTTCCGGCAGGCGCATACCGCGCACCCCTTTGGAGACCCGTCCCATCGAGCGCACGTCGCCGCCGCCAAAGCGGACCGCCTTGCCCTCGCTGCTAAACAGCATGATGTCCTGCTCGCCATCGGTGATCGCGGTGCCAACCAGCTGGTCGCCCTCAACCAGGTCGACGGCGCGCAAACCGACACTGCGCGGCCGCGAGTACTGGTCCAGCGAGGTCTTTTTAACGGTGCCGTTGGCGGTGGCCATAATCACGTACTGATCGGCGCTGTACTCTTCCACCGGTAGGATCGAGGTGATCCGCTCGCCCTCCTCCAGCGGCAGCAGGTTGACCACCGGGCGGCCGCGGCTGTTGCGCCCGGCCAGCGGGATCTGGTAGACCTTGAGCCAGTAGACCTTGCCGACGCTGGTAAAACAGAGAATGGTGGCGTGGGTGCTGGCGACCAGCAGGTGCTCGACAAAATCTTCGTCTTTGACGGCGGTGGCCGACTTGCCCATACCGCCGCGGCGCTGCGCTTGGTAGTCGCTGAGCGCCTGGGTCTTGGCGTAACCGCCGTGGGAGATGGTCACCACGCGGTCCTCTTCGGTGATCATATCCTCGTAGTTGAGGTCGAGCTGTGATTCGACGATCTCGGTGCGGCGTGCGTCGCCAAACTCATCGACGACCTCTTCGAGCTCACCGCGAATTACCTCCATCAGCCGCGCGTGGCTGGCGAGGATATCCTGATACTCGGCGATCTCGGTCAGTTTGACGGCAAACTCTTCTAGAATTTTGTCCTGCTCCATGCCGGTCAGGCGGTGCAGGCGCAGCTCAAGAATGTCTTTGGCCTGCTCCGGCGACAGGTAGTAGAGCCCATCGCGGACGCCGTACTGCGGCTCCAGCCACTCGGGGCGAGTCGCCTCGCTGCCGGCGCGCTCCAGCATCTCGGTGACGTGGCCGGGGTTCCAGCCGCGCGCAACCAGCGCCTCGCGCGCCTCGGCTGGGCTAGGCGACTGTTTGATCAGCGCGATCACTTCGTCGATATTGGCCAACGCAATCGAGAAGCCCTCGAGGGTGTGAGCGCGCTCGCGCGCCTTGCGCAGCAGGTAGATTGTGCGGCGGGTAACCACCTCGCGGCGGTGGCGGATAAACGCCTCGAGCATCTGCTTGAGATTGAGAATCTTCGGCTGGCCGTCGACCAGCGCCACCACGTTGATGCCAAACACGCCCTGCAGCTGGGTCTGCTGGTAGAGGTTGTTGAGCACCACCTCGCCCGACTCGCCGCGCTTGATCTCGATGACCACGCGCAGGCCGTCTTTGTCCGACTCGTCGCGCAGCTCCGAGATGCCTTCGATCTTCTTCTCTTTAACCAGCTCGGCGATCCGCTCGATCAGCCGCGCCTTGTTGAGCTGGTAGGGTAGCTCGGTGATGATGATCGTCTCGCGGTGGGTCTTGTCGTTGACCTCGACGCTGGCGCGGGCGCGCACATAAATGCGGCCGCGGCCGGTCCGGTAGGCCTGCACGATGCCGGCGCGGCCGTTGATAATCGCTGCGGTCGGGAAATCTGGGCCGGGGATAAACTCCATCAGCTCGTCGACCGTGATCTCTTCGTTGTCGATCAGCGCCAGACAGCCGCGCACCACCTCTCCGAGGTTGTGCGGCGGAATATTGGTGGCCATACCGACCGCGATACCCGACGAGCCGTTGACCAACAAGTTGGGGATGCGGGTCGGCATCACCGCCGGAATCGTCTCGGTCTCGTCGTAGTTGGGGACGAAATCGACGGTCTCTTTGTCGAGGTCGGCAAGCAGCGCGTGGGCCAGTTTGGTCATGCGAATTTCGGTGTAACGCATCGCCGCAGCGGAGTCGCCATCGATCGAACCAAAGTTGCCCTGGCCGTCGACCAGCAGGTAGCGCAGCGAGAAATCCTGCGCCATCCGGACGATGGTGTCGTACACCGCACTGTCGCCGTGCGGGTGGTATTTACCGATCACATCGCCGACTACGCGGGCCGATTTTTTGTAGGCTTTGTTCCAATCGTTGCCGAGCTCGCTCATCGCGTAGAGCACCCGGCGGTGGACCGGCTTGAGGCCGTCACGGACATCCGGCAGCGCCCGCCCGACGATCACACTCATCGCGTAATCGAGGTAGGACTGCTTTAATTCATCTTCGATATTGACCGGAACAATTTCTTTAGCTAGATCAACCATGGCGGCGGTCGGCATCCTTATACTAGGCTATCGGGAGAGTGCGGCTGCTACAGACAGCTCTTATTAGCACCGTTTTTGGGTGCAGCGACCGGGTCGGGCGATGCACGGCAATTTAAGCCGCTTA
The DNA here is from genome assembly GCA_024639885.1 of Porticoccaceae bacterium. Classification (GTDB taxonomy): domain Bacteria; phylum Pseudomonadota; class Gammaproteobacteria; order Pseudomonadales; family Porticoccaceae; genus LSUCC0057. The sequence continues at coordinate 129,054 of JAHEGD010000003.1, forward strand.
GTCTACCACAACTACCCCCCCCTTACACCTCTCTTTAATTGCCGCAAAAACGCTCTCTGGGCAACCATTGGCGCTGTCGGCGGCGGGCTCTGGGCGCCGAAAACCGCTATACTCCGCGCTCGTTAACCGGGTCGCCGCACCCGCCCACCACCCCATTTGGCCAGCCGCTCGACGCGCTGGCGACAAGGAGCCGACCGTGTCCACCCCGATCGCCATCGACACCCTGATCAGCGCCAGCTGGATCCTGCCTATCGTCCCCGCCAACAGTGTGCTTGAAGAGTGCGCGGTGGCGATCGACAACGGCGCCATTGTCGCCCTCTGCACCCAGCGCGAAGCGGCGGCGCGCTATGCGCCGCGCCAACAGATTGATCTGCCCGGCCAGCTGCTGATGCCGGGCCTGGTCAACGCCCACTGCCACAGCGCGATGACCCTGCTGCGCGGCTACGCCGACGATCTGCCGCTGCAGCGCTGGCTAGAGGAGGCGATCTGGCCGGCCGAGCGCGAGCTGGTCAGCGATGCCTTTGTCGCCGCCGGTAGCCGGCTGGCGATCGCCGAGATGATCGCCACCGGCACCACCAGTTTTGCCGACATGTACTTTTACCCAGAGGCAACCGCCCGCGAAGCGCTCAACGCCGGGCTGCGCGCCCAGTTGGCGGCGCCGATCTTTGACGGCGCCGGCAGCTGGAGCAGCGGCGCCGACGATTCGATCCACAAAACCCTCAAGCTGCGCGACGACTACAAGAACCACCCGCTGATTGAGATCGGCTTTGGCCCGCACTCGCCGTACAGCTGCTCGGACGCCGCCATCAAAAAGATCGCCACCTTCGCCGCCGAGCTCGATATGCCGGTGATGATCCACCTTCACGAGACCGCGCAGGAGATCGCCGACTCGGTGCGCGACCACGGCTGCCGACCGCTGGCCCGGGTTGAGCGGCTCGGCCTACTCGGCCCGCGCAGCCAGTGTGTCCATATGATCGCCGCCAGCGATGACGAGCTGGCCGTGCTGGCCGCCAACGGCAGCCACATCGTCCACTGCCCAAGTTCCAACCTCAAACTGGCCAGCGGCATGGCACCGGTCGCCCGCTACGCCGTCGCCGGGGTCAATGTCGCGCTCGGCAGCGATGGCGCGGCCAGCAACAACTCGCTCGACCTATTTAGCGAGCTGCGTCTGGCGGCGCTGCTCGGCAGTGCGGTGGCCGGCGATCCGGCCGCCATCGACTGCCACACGGCGCTGCGTATGGCGACCCTCGGCGGCGCTAGCGCGCTCGGCTGGCAGGACCGCATCGGTTCGCTAGAGGCCGGCAAGCAGGCCGACCTGATCGCCGTCGACCTCTCTGGCATCGCCCAACAGCCGCTGTATAATCCGGCCTCGCAGCTGGTCTACAGCGCTGCCGGTAGCTGCGTCAGCCACAGCTGGGTGGCCGGCAGCCCACTGCTGCGCGACCGCCAGCTGACCACCATCAACCGCGCCGCGCTGCTGCGCGAGGTGCGCGAGCAGTGGCAACCGCAAATCGCCGCGCTGCGCCGCTGAGCCAACCGCACCACCCAGAGGAGAGGACCACACCATGACTACCGCAGACCACGACAATGTCGACCGCGCCGAGATCGCCAAGTTTGAGGCGCTAGCCAGCCGCTGGTGGGACCGCGACAGCGAGTTCAAACCGCTCCACGCCATCAACCCGCTGCGCGCCAACTGGGTCGATCAGCGCGCCCCGGTCGCCGAGCGCCAGCTGCTCGATGTCGGCTGTGGCGGCGGCATCTTCAGCGAGTCGATGGCGCAGCGCGGCGCCGCGGTGACCGGTATCGACATGGGCGAGGCACCGCTGGCGGTGGCGCGCCTGCACCTGCTCGAGTCGGGGCTTGAGGTCGACTACCAGCGATCGACTGCCGAACAGTTTGCCGCCGCCCACCCGGCGCGCTTTGATGTGGTCTGCTGCCTGGAGATGCTCGAGCACGTACCCGACCCGGCGGCGGTGATCGCCGCCTGCGCGGCGCTCACCAAACCGGGCGGCGACCTGTTCTTCTCGACCATCAACCGCAACCCCAAGAGCTATCTGTTCGCCATTGTCGGCGCCGAATACCTGCTGCAGATGCTGCCCAAGGGCACCCACGAGTACAGCAAATTTATCCGCCCGGCCGAGCTGGCTGGCTGGGTGCGCAGCGCTGGGCTGGAGCTGGTCGAGATGACCGGCATGCTCTACAACCCGCTGACCAAGCAGTACAAGCTCAAGGCGGGCGATGTCGACGTCAACTACCTCGTCCACGTGCGCAAACCGCTATGACGCCGTTCAGTGGGCTCATTTTTGATCTCGACGGTACCTTGATCGACACCGCACCGGACTTTATCAGCTCGCTGCACCTGCAGCTCGGCCGTCACGGCCGCGCCCTGCCGGCCAGCGAGACGATCCGCTGCGGGATCAGCGACGGATCGGCCGGGTTGGTGGCGCGAGCGTTCGGCATCGAACCCGGCCACCCAGAATTTGCCGCGCTGCGCAACGAGCTGCTAGAGATCTACACCGACAATCTGGCGGTCGCCAGCGCACCGTTTATCGGTATCGAGGCGCTGCTTAGCGAGTGCCGCGAGCGCGCCATCCCGTGGGCGATCGCCACCAACAAGCCGTGGCGCTATACCGAACCGGTGCTGGCCGCGCTCAATTTGCTCAGTCCGGCCGCCGCGGTGGTCTGCCCCGACCACGTCAAAGTCACCAAGCCCGACCCTGAGCCGATTCTGCTCGCCTGCCAGCAGATGGGCATCGCCCCCGAGCAGGCGATTATGGTCGGCGACCACCGCCGTGACATCGACGCCGGCCGCGCCGCCGGCAGCCGCACCATCGCCGCCGGCTGGGGCTACTTGGCGCCGGGCGAGTCGGCCAGCGAGTGGGGCGCCGACCTCACCCTCGACTGTTCCAGCGAGCTGCGCGATGCGCTGTTCGGCGCACGATAAGGAGTCCCTGTGAAGACCATCGACCCAACCCTACACCGCCAGTTTAGCCCGGCCGCCGATGCGCTCGCCGGGCGAGTGATCTTGGTGACCGGCGCCGGCAGCGGCATCGGCCGCGATGCCGCACTGTGTGCCGCCGCGCACGGCGCCCAGGTAATTTTGGCCGGCCGCACGGTGGCCCGCCTCGAGGCGGTCTACGACCAAATTGTCGCCGCCGGCGACGCCGAGCCGATGCTCTACCCGGTCGATTTAGAGGGCGCCAGCAGCGACGACTACCAGCAGCTCGCCGCGCTCATCGAGCAACACTACGGCAAGCTTGACGGGTTGCTTTTGAACGCCGCCATCCTCGGCACCCGCACGCCGTTTAGCCACCACCGCAGCGATGTCTGGGAGCGGGTCATGAAGGTCAATGTCAGCGCCCAGTTTATGCTGGCCCAAGCGCTGCTGCCGGTGCTCGAGCTGGCCGAGGCCGGCTCGATCATCTTCACCAGCTCAACCGTCGGCCATGTCGCCAAGCCATTTTGGGGTGCCTATGGGGTCTCTAAGTTTGCCCTTGAAGGGCTGGCTGCGAGCTGGGCGCAGGAGCTGGCCGAGGTCAGTCGAGTACGTATCAATACCATCAATCCGGGCGCTACCCGCACCGATATGCGCGCTCAAGCCTACCCGGCTGAAGACCCCACCGAGCTGGCCAGCCCGGCGCAGATTATGCCCAGCTACCTCTACCTGCTGTGCGACGCCAGCCGCCAGCTGAGCGGCGCGCGGCTCGACGCGCAGGGCTGAGCCGACTAGCGGTCGCCGCGGGCGCGCAGTTTCTTCTCTTTGCGCTGGCGAATGTCGCGCAGCACGGTTTTTTCGCTGGCGCGCGGCGGCTTGAGATCGACCGCGCGACAGAGTGATGAGACCTGCTTCTGGTCGAGCTCGATGAACTCGGCGCGGCGCACGTAGGAGGGCAGCTCAATCGGCCCGTAGCTGATCCGCTTGAGCCGGCTCACCTCGACCCCTTGTGACTCCCAGAGCCGGCGCACCTCGCGGGTTTTGCCCTCGGCGAGGGTGACCCGATACCAGCGGTTGGCACCGCCCTCTTCGTCGCCGCTGCGGTGGTGCTGCGCCTTGACACTGTCAAAGCGGGCGACGCCGTCGTCGAGCTGGACACCCTGAGTGAGCCGCTTGAGCATCGCCTCGTCGACCGGCCCGTGGATCCGCGCCAAGTACTCGCGGCGCACTTCGCGCGACGGGTGCATCAGCCGATTGGCCAGCTCGCCGTTGTCGGTAAACAGCAGCAGGCCGGCGGTGTTGATATCCAGCCGACCGACCGCGATCCAGCGGCCGTGAGTCACCCGCGGCAGCTTGTCGAACACGGTCGGGCGGCCGTCGGGATCGTTCTTAGAGCAGATCTCACCCTCTGGCTTGCTGTACAGCAGCACCCGGATCGCCTCTTCGCGGGCGACCCGAACCAGTTTGCCGTCGACCAGAATGCGGTCATCCGGCTCGGCGCGGTCGCCGAGCGTAGCGGTGCTGCCGTTGATCGAGACGCGCCCGTCGGCTATCCAGCGCTCCAGCTCACGGCGTGAGCCGAGACCGGCGGTGGCGAGAATTTTCTGCAGTTTTTCACTCATTGGGGGTGTCCGTAGCGGAATCGCCTGCCGAGATTGGCGTGGCGAGTGGCACCGAATCTTCCGACTCTGTACCGGGTGATAGGGTGACCGGCGCGACCGCCGTGCCGTCGTCAAGCTCAGGGGCACAATCAAGCTCAGGTTCACAATCAAGCTCTGGGTCAGACTCAAGCTCAGGGTCAGACTCCAGCTCGGACTCAACCACACTGCCGACTTGCGGTGTGACCGGCTCGCCGTCGGCGTCGTTGGCGGCGTCGGCCGGCAGCGGATCAACCGCCAGTGCCAGCTCTAGCTCGGGGTCGAGCTGAGCGAAGTCTTTGAGCTCACTGAGCGGTGGCAGCTCGTCTAGGCTCTTGAGATTGAAGTAGTCCAAAAACTGTCGGGTAGTGGCGTACAGCGCCGGCTTGCCGGGCACATCGCGGTGGCCGACGATACGTACCCACTCGCGCTCCTGCAGGCTTTTAATAATGTCAGAGCTAACCGCTACGCCGCGCACCTGCTCAATATCGCCGCGGGTCAAGGGCTGCCGGTAGGCGACCAGCGCAAGTGTCTCCAGCATCGCCCGCGAGTAGCGCTTGGGCTTCTCTTCCCAGAGCCGGCTCACCCACTCGGCCAGCTCTTGGCGAACTTGGAAGCGGTAGCCGCTGGCGACCTCTTTGAGTTCAAAACCACGCGCAGCGCAGTCGGTGCCGATATCCTCAAGCGCGGCGACAATCTGCTCGCGCGGCGGCCTTTCAAACTCGGTGAACAGCACCTCCAACTGGTTGAGCGACAGCGTGCGACCAGCCGCCAGCAGCGCCCCTTCCAATATCTTCGGCAGCAGCTCAGCCGGGACTAGGTCGGGGCTGCGCTCGCTGTCATCGGTGGCCTGTTCGACATCAGCGGCCTCGACCGGCTGCTCTGGCACTGCCGCACTGGGTTCGTTCTCGGTTGGGTCGCTGCTGTGGTTCATAGTCATCTATCGGGTTGGGTGGTTCGGGGTCAAGCGCCGCGCGCTTTGACATGAATGGGGGCGAACGCCTCGCTCTGGACAATTTCGACCAGTGACTCTTTGACCAGCTCCATGATCGCTAGGAAGGTCACCACCACGCCAAGCTTACCTTCGGCGACCTTGAACAGCGCCACAAACGGGACAAATGAGCGCCCCTGCAGATTTTCAAGTACTTCGGACATACGTTGGCGGGTCGACAGCCGCTCGGCCTCGACTTGGTGGCTCTCAAACATTTCGGCGCGCTTGAGCACGTCGGCGAGCGCGGTGAGAATCTCGCGCATATCCACGTCGGGGTGCGGGCGCGGCTGCTCGCGGGCCGGCGCACCGGCGCTGACCGTAAACAGCTCGCGGCCGAGCCGCGGCAGCTCGTCGATATCTTCAGCTGCGCTTTTAAACCGCTCGTACTCTTGCAGGCGTCGGATCAGCTCGGCGCGCGGGTCGCCCTCTTCCTCTTGCTCCTCGACTTGGCGCGGCAGCAGCATGCGCGATTTAATTTCGGCAAGCATCGCCGCCATCACCAGGTACTCGGCGGCCAACTCCAGCGCCACGGTCTGCATCAGGTCGATGTAACCCATGTACTGGCGAGTGATCTCAGCGACGTTGATCTCAAGAATATCAAGGTTTTGGCGGCGGATAAGATAGAGCAGCAGATCGAGCGGCCCCTCAAACGCTTCGAGAAAGATCTCCAGCGCATCGGGCGGTATGTAGAGATCCTTGGGCAGCACGGTCAGCTCGCGGCCCTGCACGATGGCGAATGGCATCTCCTGCTGGCCGGGCGCCACAGGTGGGGCCAGCGGCGAATCTAGCGGTGTATTATCGGGTGCGCTCAAAGTCTCTGTCCGTCTGCGTTAGTGGGCGATTATACCGCGTCTGCGGCCACTCGCCAGCGCCGCCTGGCGGCTTATAAAAATGGCGAAAAGTCGCCGGTGCCCTGGCGGATCAGCTCGGCACTGCCGCCGGTCATATCCACCACCGTGGTCGGCTCCAATCCGCAGTGGCCGCCGTCGACAATGATATCGACATGGTGGTCGAGGCTGTCGCGGATCTCCCACGGGTCACTGAGCGGATAGTCGTCGCCGGGCATAATCAGGGTCACGCTCATCAGTGGCTCGCCGAGCTCGGCGAGCAGCGCCTGGGCGATCGGGTCGCTCGGCACGCGCAGGCCGATGGTCTTGCGCTTCGGGTGTTGCAACCGGCGCGGCACTTCGCTGGTCGCTTCAAGAATAAAGGTAAACGGCCCCGGGGTGGCCGCCTTGAGGGTGCGAAACTGGCTGTTGTCGAGCTTGGCGTAGAGCGAGATATCCGACAGGTCGCGACACATCAAGGTGAAGTTGTGGTGCTTGTCGAGCTTGCGCAGCGCGCGAATGCGATCGAGCGCCTGCTTGTCGCCGATATGGCAGCCGATCGCATAGACCGAATCGGTCGGATAGACCAGTAGCGCACCGCGCCGCACCCGCTCGGCGATCTGCGCGATCGAGCGCGCCTGCGGGTTTTCTGGGTGGATAGAGAAATAGTCGGCCATCGGGATTCTCGGCTAGCGCTGCGCGCAACAGTGGGACACCCAGCCGGCGCTGGCAGATGGCCAGCTGGGTCAATAATTAGCGCGCCATTGTCGCACAACTGGCCGGCTGGCGCAGGCCACTTCGCGCGCGCGCGCGGTTGTCGTACAATGCCGGCTCGACCGACAGGAAAGCCCACTATGGCCCACAACCAGGCAACCACCAGCAGCCCTCCGCGCGAGAACATGCTGATCAATCTGCTGTTCAATATCGCCCTGCCAACACTGGTGCTGACCAAACTGAGCGACCCCGACTACCTCGGCATCAAGCTGGCCATCGGCGTCGCTATCGCCTTCCCGATCGGCTACGGGCTGCGCGATTTTGCACTGCGCGGGCGGGTCAACCTCATCTCGGCACTGGGGCTGGTCAGCGTGCTGCTGACCGGCGGCTTCAGTCTGTTTGAACTGGCCGCCAAGTACATCGCCATCAAAGAGGCGGCGATCCCGCTGCTGCTGGGGGTCGCCACTATCGCCTCGCTGCGCACTTCGCAGCCACTGGTCAACACCTTTCTGCTCAATGACAGCATCATCAACCGGCCGGCAATCGAGCGGGCACTGGCCGCCAACGGCACCGGCCGCGACTTTGAGCGGCTGCTGATAAAAGCCTCGTGGCTGCTGGCCAGCTCTTTCCTACTGTCGTCGCTGCTCAACTATGGGCTGGCCACCTACCTACTGGTCGCTGAGCCGGGCACCGTGGCGTTTAACGAGCAGCTCGGCAAGATGACCGCGCTGAGCTTTCCGGTAATTGCACTGCCGGCCACGCTGGTATTAACCGCGGCGCTGTTCTATCTGTTTAAAGGGATCGGCCAGCTCACCGGGCTCAGCTTCGAGCAGATTATCCACCCGCAGCCGGCCAAATAGCCGCTGCCGGCCCAGCCAACAACCCAACAGAGAGACAGCCTATGTGGTACAGCATCGTCGGCGAAGACCACCCCGATTCCTTGGCCAACCGGCAGGGTGCGCGCGCCGACCACTTGGCCCGCTTGAACGCCCTCAAAGAGCTCGGCCGACTGTTAGTGGCCGGACCCAACCCGGCCATCGACAGCGCCGAGCCCGGTACGGCCGGCTTTACCGGCAGCCTGATTGTCGCCGAGTTCGACTCGCTGGCCGAGGCACAGCAGTGGGCCGACGCCGACCCCTACCTGGCCGCCGGCGTCTACCGCTCGGTAGCGGTTAAGCCGTTCAACCGCGTACTCCCCTAGCCGGCCAACCGAATCCAAGATCGCCCAAGGAACTGCCCCGATGAAACCTCGCCGCCACCTGCCACTATTGATTGCCGCCGCGCTCAACTGCTCACCACTGTTCGCCCAGAGTCTCGATGACGATACGCTGCTGCCCGACCAAGCAGTAGTCGACCTGACCGCCGCAGGCGCCCTCAACCGCGCCGCGGTGCATGAGCAGAACGCCATCTTGGTCGGCCAAAATCAGCTGCTCCAGCAGCAGCTCGATGTGCTCACCGCCAACTACGACTCACTGGCTGCCAGCCGCGAAAACCAGTTTTTTCTCTACGGTGGGCTGCTGGTCTTTTTGGGTGCCTGCTTAAGCGCGCTGGTGCCACGCCTGCGCGGCCGTAAAAAATTAGGTGAGTGGGGATGAGCCGCGCCCTCCGCCAGCTGCTGCTAGTCGCTGTGCTGGCGGCGAGCGCAACGGCGAGCGCACTGCCGCGGGTAGAGCTGGCCACCTCGCACGGCACCATGGTGGTCGAGCTGGATCCGCAGCGGGCGCCGCTCAGCGTCGCCAACTTCCTCCGCTATGTCGATGACTACCACTACGATGGGGTGATCTTTCACCGCGTGATCGGCAACTTCATGATCCAGAGTGGCGGCTTTAATTACGACCTCAGCGAGCGCGAAGCGGTTCACCCGCCGGTCGCCAACGAGTCGGACAACGGCCTGCGCAACCTGCGCGGCACCATCGCCATGGCCCGCACCAGAGACCCCGACAGCGCCACCGCACAGTTTTTTATCAACCACCGCGACAACCGCGCGCTCGACCCGCGCAGCGGTCGCGCCGGCTATACTGTGTTTGGCCGCGTAGTCGAAGGGCTTGAGGTGGTCGACCGCATTGCCGCCATCAGAACCCGTGCCTACGGGCCGTTTCAAGACCTGCCGCGCGCCACCGTGCAGATCAACCGGGCCCGCCGGCTGGCCGACTGAGCCGGCCCGCCACCCCCCCCCGTTAGCGGAGACCTGTTATGAGCCACCTGCCCAACCGCCCTGCCGCCCTGTCGATCAACCTCAACAAGATCGCGCTGCTGCGCAACTCGCGCAGCGGTGACTACCCGTCGGTCACTGCCCACGCCCACCGCGTGATCGCCGCCGGCGCACAGGGCATCACCGTCCACCCGCGCCCCGATCAACGCCACATTCGCGCCAGCGACGCCCGCCAACTGGCCGCCCTGCTCGAGGAGTACCCCGGCATCGAGTACAACATCGAGGGCAACCCGTTTGCCCCGGCGCGCGACGACTACCCCGGGTTTATTAAGTTAGTTAGCGAATGCCGGCCCGACCAGTGCACGCTGGTGCCCGACGGCGACGACCAACTCACCTCAGACCACGGCTTTGACCTGCGCCGCGATGGCGAGCGACTGCGCCCGGTCATCGCCGAGCTCAAAGCGCTCGGCATCCGGGTCAGCCTGTTTATGGACCCAGACCGCGAACAGATCGCCCGCGCGGCAGAGATCGGCGCCGACCGCATCGAACTCTACACCGGCCCTTACGCCGCCGCCTGGGGCAAACCCGCGGCCGACTCGCAGTGGCAGCAACACCGCGCTGCCGCCGCTGCCGCCGCCGAATTCGGGCTCGGCGTCAACGCCGGCCACGACCTCAACTTGGACAACTTGGCGCGCTACGCGCAGATCGCCGAGCTCGAGGAGGTGTCGATCGGCCACGCCTTTACCGTCGACGCCATCGACCGCGGCCTAAACGCTACGGTGGCCGCCTACCTCGCCGAACTGACCAGTGGCCACGCGTTGCGCAGCGCCGAACAGCCGTGACCGAGCAGCACGCCGACAGCGCCGCCTATCTGGCCCGCAAGGCGCAGTACCGCCAGATGCTGACCCTGTACGGCCGCAAACCCGTGCTGGAGGCGCTCGCCGACCCAACCTTGACGGTGCATCGGCTGCACCTCGCCGACAGCAATCGCGGCGGCGGTATCATCGACGAGATTGTCGCCGCCGCACAGCGCCGCGGAGTAGAGCTGCGCCACCACAGCCGCACCGAGCTGGCGCGGATTTCTCGCAACAGCAAGCAGGATCAGGGGGTCGCCTGCGACATCGGCTGCCCCAACTACCAGTCGCTTGAGCAGCTGCTAGCGGCACCTGCCGACCACTGCCACCTGATGGCAGTCGACGGCGTCACCAACCCGCAGAACCTCGGCATGATTGTCCGCTCGGTGGCGGCCAGCCCGCTGGGTGGGCTGATCGTCCCGGATCGCGGCTGTGCCGAGCTCTCATCGCTGGTAATTAAAGCCAGCGCCGGGGCGCTGTTCAAGGCGCCGCTCTGTCGCGTCGAGCGGCTGCTGCCGGCGCTGCGCCAGCTGCGCGATGCCGGTTACAGCTTGGCGATGCTCTCATCACACCGCGCTACGCCACTGCCGCAGTGGCGGCCGCCGGCCAAACTGGTCTATGTGATGGGCAACGAGACCCACGGCGTCAGCGATGAGGTGGCGGCGCTCTGCGACCAGCGGCTGATGATACCGATGGCCAACGGTGTCGAGTCACTCAATGTCGCCGTGGCGGCGGCACTGGTCGCCTTTAACGCTGTGCGGCCCGCCTAACCCGCTAAGCGGCCGGTTTGCGGTGGCGCCAGAGCGGCGAGTAGATCACAAACGGCAGCGCGCTGACGATGCTCAAGCCGCCAAATAGCGCCAGTGAGACCGGTAGGCCAACCTGTTCGATGATCACCCCGCCCAGCCAAGCACCCAGTGGCGCGCCACCAAACAAGCTCAACTGGTAGATCGAGACCACCCGCGAACGCACTGCGGCTGGCGACTCTTGATGAACCAATGTGCGCCCTTGGGTCATCGACAATCCCGACGAGCAGCCCCACA
>JAHEGD010000016.1 GCA_024639885.1 Porticoccaceae bacterium
CCGCAGCTACACCGCCCCCGATGGCAGCGAGCTGACCGTCGCTGGCCGCTCGCTGCTGTTTGTCCGCAACGTCGGCCACCTGATGACCAACCCGGCGATTCTGCTCGATGACGGCAGCGAAATCCCCGAGGGGATTATGGACGGCGTGATCACCAGCTTGATCAGCAAGATCGATATCGATCGCAATAACGGTCTGCACAACTCGCGCGAGGGCAGTATCTACATCGTTAAGCCAAAAATGCACGGCCCCGCCGAGGTCGCCTTTACCGATGCGCTGTTTGCCGCCATTGAGCGGGTCATTGGGTTGGCTAAAAACACTATTAAAGTGGGGATTATGGACGAGGAGCGACGCACCTCGGTCAACCTTGAGGCGTGCATCCACGCCGCCCGCGAGCGGGTGGTGTTTATCAATACGGGGTTCCTTGACCGCACCGGCGACGAGATCCACACCAGTATGCTGGCCGGCCCGTTTGCCCCCAAGGGCGACTTGAAGGCGCGCAAGTGGATCGCCGCCTACGAAGACCGCAACGTCGATGTCGGTCTCGCTTGCGGGCTGGCCGGCAAGGCGCAGATCGGCAAGGGTATGTGGCCGATTCCCGACAAAATGGCCGACATGATGGCCGCCAAGATCGGCCACCCGCAGGCCGGCGCGACCACCGCTTGGGTGCCGAGCCCGACCGCCGCTACGCTGCACGCCGTTCACTACCACCAGGTGAGTGTGCCGGCGGTCCAGCAGCAGTTGGCCGGTCGCGCGATGGCGAGCGTCGATGACATTCTCGATATTCCGCTGCTCGACCGCGAACTGAGTGCCGAAGAGATTCAGCGCGACTTGGACAACAACGCGCAGGGTATGCTCGGTTATGTGGTGCGCTGGGTAGAGCAGGGGGTAGGCTGCTCTAAAGTACCGGATATCAACGATGTCGGCCTGATGGAAGACCGCGCCACGCTGCGTATCAGCAGCCAGCACATCGCCAACTGGCTGCACCACGGCATCTGCTCGGCCGAGCAGGTTGACGAGACCCTGCAGCGGATGGCGGCTGTGGTCGATGGCCAAAACGCCGGCGACCCGCTCTACCGGCCGATGGCGCCCAACTTTTCCGACAGCATCGCCTTCCAGGCGGCCCGCGATCTGGTCTTTAAGGGGCTAGAGCAGCCGAGCGGCTACACCGAGCCGCTGCTGCACCACTACCGGCAGGTTTTTAAAGCCCGCCACGGCCAGTAGAGGGGATGCTGATGAGCAGTGATGAGTGGACCACGCCGGATCTCTGCGATGCCGCAGAGCAGGGCGCTATCGCTTTTGCGGTGATGGAGCCGATGTTCGCCAACTACGGTGGTGTCGAGCGTTTTTGCGGGCCGGCGGCCACCGTCAAATGCTTCGAGGACAACTCCAAGGTCAAAGAGCTGCTGGCCACCCCCGGCCACGGCCGGGTGTTGGTGGTCGACGCTGGTGGCAGCATGCGCCGCGCCTGTCTGGGCGACCTGATTGCCCAGTCGGCAGTCGACAACGGCTGGGCCGGGGTGGTGATGTACGGCTGTGTGCGCGATGTCGACGTGCTTGCGCAGCTGCCACTGGGTGTGCAAGCGATCGGCAGCCACCCGCAGCGCACTGAAAAACTGGGCATCGGCCAAGTCGATGTCACGGTCACCTTCGCCGGTGTTAGCGTCGCCCCCGGGGCGATGGTCTATGCCGACAACAACGGCATTGTCGTCGCAGCCGCCGCGCTGGCTTAAAACCGCCGCACTCGCGCGGCGCTTCTGCCATACTCTGCCGGTCCCTACCGACCGGAGCAGAGATGAAAGATTCCTACCGAAATTTTGCCAACAGCGATGTTGGTAGCCGGCTGACCGGCTGGCTCGGCCTGCCGCGGCCGCTGCCACTGGCGCGCTACCGCGCCGGCCAAGCGGTGATCGACGCACCGCTGCTAATCGGCGGCAGCGACGGCGCCGAGTTACTTCCGGCACTGGCTGGCGTGTTGCACGCTATCCAAGCGCAGCCGCTCGGCCACCCCGAGCTGGCGGCGTGGCCGGCGGTCGCCGCGCAGGCCGGCTTAGCCAGCCGCCCGTGGGGCGGCAGCGAAGAGTCGGTTGGGGCGCTGCTGTTTGATGCCACCGGGCTGCAGGAGAGCAGCCAGGGCGAAGCACTCTACCAGTTTTTTCACGACACGGTGCGCTCGCTGCTGCCGTGCGGGCGGGTGATTATTCTCGGCCGGCCACCGGAGCTCTGCAAACAACCGCGCCAAGCCACCGTGCAGCGTGCGCTGGAGGGGCTGTCGCGCTCGCTCGGCAAGGAGCTCAAACGGGCCATTGCCGTGCAACTGGTCTATGTTGCACCGGGTGCCGAGCAGCAGCTCGAGTCAACTTTGCGGTTTTTATTGTCGCCGCGCTCGGCCTATGTCTCTGGCCAAGTGGTGCGTGTTGGGCTGCCGGTCGCCACCGCCGCAGCGCCGGCTGACTGGGCGCAGCCGCTGGCCGGCCAGCGGGTGCTGGTGACCGGCGCCGCGCAGGGTATTGGCGCCGCTATCGCCGAGCGGTTGGCCGCCGATGGCGCCGCGGTGAGCTGTCTCGACATACCGGCCGCCGCGCAGCTACTGGAGGGCGTGGCAGAGCGGGTCGGCGGCAGTGCGCTGGCGCTCGATCTCAGTGCGGCCGATGCCGCTGCACAGTTGACCGCAGCGGCGCCGGCCGGCGGTTGGCAGGTGGTGGTACACAACGCCGGCATCACCCGCGACAAGACCATCGCCAAGATGAGCCCACGGTTGTGGCAGTCGGTTGTCGATATCAATCTCTCTGTCCAGGAGCGCATCAACGACGCTCTGCTCGAGGCTGGCGCGCTCGCCAGCGGTGGTCGGATCGTCTGCGTCTCGTCGATGTCCGGGATCGCCGGCAACTTCGGCCAGACCAATTACGCGTTCTCTAAAGCCGGCGTGATCGGCATGGTGCAGAGCATGGCGCCGCTGCTGGCCGAGCGCGGCATCACCATCAATGCGGTGGCGCCCGGGTTTATTGAGACCCAGATGACCGCAGCAATGCCGCTGATGACCCGTGAGGCGGGCCGACGACTCAACTCTATGAGCCAGGGCGGCTTGCCGGTCGATGTCGCGGAGACCATCGGCTGGCTGGCCAGCCCGGGCTCGGCTGGGCTGACCGGCAATGTTATCCGGGTCTGCGGTCAGAGCCTGCTGGGAGCCTAATTGATGCAAACTATTAAGCTGGCCCGCCCGCCCAGCGCACTCAAAAGCGGCATTCAGCTACTGCTGGCCCGCAAGCCCTCGACTGGCCGTGTCAACAGCCTTGCACCGGTTAGCTACCGGCTGCCGTGTGTGACTCTCGACAGCGGCCACCTTGAGCGCTACCGGCAGGTGTGCGGGTTCAGCGCCGCGCAGGGGGTGCCGTTAATCTACCCACAGCTGCTTACCGCACCGCTGGTGTTGCAATGGTTTATCTCGCCGGAGTGCCCGTGGCCGGCGCTTGGCACCGTTCACTTAGCCAACCAGATCGAGCAGTACGCTGCCCTGCAGTGCGGCGACCAGTTGCGTGTAGAGGTGGCCAGCGGCGAGCTGATCGCCCACCCCAAGGGGCAGGTGTTCACACTGGTGCAGCGCATCTACCGCGACCAAGCGCTGGTCTGGGAGGCGACCCAGAGCCTGCTGCGGGTCGGTGTGCGCGAGCCGTGTGGGGCCGCCTATCGCAGCGCGCTGGGCGCCGATGCGATGCTCAGCCAGTGCGCTGAGTTCGACGCCCCGACCGCTATCGGCCGGCGCTACGGCGTGGTGTCGGGCGACCTTAACCCGATCCACCTCACGGCACTGTCGGCCAAACTGTTTGGTTTTAAGCGCGCCATCGCCCACGGTATGTGGACCAAAGCGCGCGCCCTGGCGCTGCTGCTACCCCAGCAGCCTGTCGATGTCGCCACCGCCAGCGTCGAGTTCAAACGGCCTCTGCTGCTGCCGGGCCGGGCCACGCTGTGGAGCAGCGACAGCGGCGATTTTGAACTGCGCGACAGTGCCGGCCAAACGCCGCATCTGCGCGGTCGGCTGCGGCTAGGCTGAGGGCCGGTTTAGAATGACTCGAATTCATCAGGAGAACGCCATGCAAACTGTCCGCCGAGTTGCCATTGTCGGCAGCAACCGTATTCCCTTCGCCCGCTCCAGTGGCGCCTATGCGCAGTGCTCTAACCAAGCGATGCTGACCGCCACCCTGCAGGGGCTGGTCGACCGCTGCGGGCTCAGTGGTGAACGGCTCGGTGAGGTCGCCGGCGGCGCTGTCATGAAACACTCGCGCGACTTCAACTTGGTCCGCGAGAGCGTCTTGTCGACCAGCTTGTCGCCGCAGACGCCGGCCTACGATCTGCAGCAGGCGTGCGGTACCGGCCTTGAAGCGTGTATGTTGGTGGCCAATAAGATCGCTCTCGGCCAGATCGAGTGCGGCATCGGCTGCGGTGTCGATACCACCTCGGATGCGCCGATCGCACTAAACGAAAAATTGCGCCGCCTACTGCTCGACGCCAATGCCGCCAAAACCACCGGCCAACGGCTGGCGACACTGGCCCGGCTGCGCCCAAGCATGCTGTTCAAGCCGCAGTTTCCGCGCAATGTCGAGCCGCGCACCGGGCTGTCGATGGGCGAGCACGCCGAGCTGATGGCTGCCCAGTGGGGGATCGGTCGCGAGCAGCAAGATCAGCTGGCGCTGGCCAGCCACCAGAACTCGGCACGCGCCTACAGCGAGGGTTTTTACAGCGACCTGATCACCCCGTTTAACGGTCTCGAGCAGGACAACAACCTGCGCAGCGGGCTCACCATCGACAAACTGCGCACATTGAAGCCGGCCTTTGACGCCAAGGTGGCGCCCGGCGCCGGCACGCTCACCGCGGGCAACTCGACGCCGCTGACCGACGGCGCCTCGGCGGTGCTACTGGCCAGCGAGGCGTGGGCGGCTGCCCACAACCTACCGGTGCTCGCCTACCTGAGCTACAGCGAGGTCGCGGCGGTCGATTTCTTTGACGAGCAGGAGGGGCTGCTGATGGCGCCGGCCTACGCGGTGCCGCGGATGCTGGAGCGGGCCGGGCTGACGCTGCAAGATTTCGACTTCTACGAGATTCACGAGGCGTTTGCCGCGCAGGTGCTGTGCACATTGAAGGCGTGGGAGAGCGCCGAGTTCTGCCGTGACAAACTCGGCTTAGCCGCGCCGCTCGGCGCTATCGATCGCAGCAAGCTCAACGTCAACGGCAGCTCGCTGGCGGCGGGCCACCCATTTGCCGCCACCGGCGGGCGGGTGGTTGGCACCCTCGCCAAGCTGTTGGCCCAGCGCGGCAGCGGCCGCGGCTTAATTTCAGTCTGCGCCGCTGGCGGCCAGGGTGTGGTGGCGATCTTAGACAAACAGGACCACTGACATGACAACTTACACCGCACCACTGCGCGATATGCGCTTTTTAATTAACGACGTGCTCGACTACCCCGCCCACTACCAATCGCTGGATAACGGCGCTGACGCCACCCCAGAGACGGTCGATGCGATTCTTGGTGCGGCGGCGGTCTACTGCCAGCAGGTACTGGCACCGCTCAACCTCTCCGGTGACGCCGAGGGCTGCCACTACAGCGACGGCGCGGTGACCACCCCGGCCGGTTTCAAAGAGGCCTACCAGCAGTATGTCGACGGCGGCTGGCAGGGGCTCTCGTACCCCGAGCAGTATGGCGGCCAGGGGCTGCCGACCTCGCTGGGGATATTCCGCTCAGAGCTGGTCGGCGCCGCCAACTGGTCGTTTGGTATGTACCCCGGGCTTAGCCTGGGCGGCATCAATACACTGATCCAGTTTGGCAGCGAGGCGCTCAAAGCGCAGCTGCTACCTTCATTAGTCTCGGCGCAGTGGAGCAGCACCATGTGCCTGACCGAGCCGCAGTGCGGCACCGACCTCGGCCAGCTCGAGTGCAAAGCCGAGCCGCAGGCGGACGGCAGCTACCGGCTCAGCGGCAGCAAAATCTTTATCTCCGCCGGCGAGCACGATCTGACCAGCAACATTATCCACATTGTGCTGGCCAGGCTGCCCGACGCGCCGGCCGGTACCCGCGGCATCTCGCTGTTTGTGGTGCCCAAGTTTCTGGTCGGCGACGACGGCGCCCTCGGCGAGCGCAACGCGGTGCGCTGCGATTCGATCGAGCACAAGATGGGCATTCGCGGCTCAGCCACCGCGGTACTCAACTTTGCCGGTGCCCACGGCTACCTGCTCGGCGAGGTCAACCAGGGGCTGCACGCGATGTTCACGTTTATGAACACCGCTCGGCTGGGTACCGCGCTGCAGGGTATCTGCCACGCCGAAAGTTCGTTCCAAGGGGCGCTCGACTACGCCCGCGAGCGCCGCTCGATGCGCGCGCTGTCGGGCACTAAACAGCCGGAGTTCAGCGCCGACGCACTGATCTGGCACCCCGACGTGCGGCGTATGCTACTCACCCAGCGGGCGATCGCCGAGGGCGGCCGGGCGATGATCTACAGCGCCGGCAAACTCGCCGACGTGATGTTTAACGCCACCGTAGCCGGCGACGATAAGACCCAGCAGGCGTATGACGAAAAGCTCGGCTTTTTCACTCCGATCTTGAAGGGCTTTCTCACCGAACTCGGCGTCGAGGCGGCCAACCTCGGCATGCAGGTATTTGGCGGCCACGGCTACATTCATGAGCACGGCATGGAGCAGATCGCCCGCGACGCGCGGATTGCCACCCTCTACGAGGGCACCACCGGCATCCAGGCGCTCGACCTGCTCGGCCGCAAGGTACTGCTAGCGACCAAGGGCGGCTGCGTTCGCGAGTTCACCGCCACCATGATCAAGCTGGCGTGGCGCCATGCCTTCAAGGGCGGGCCGCTCGGCGCTATGGCGCGGCAACTCATTAAGCGCGCCGCCGGCTGGAACTGGCTGACCACCCGTATCATGCTGCGCGCCAGCCGCGACCCGGAGACGGTCGGCGCCGCCTCGGTCGACTACTTGATGTACTCGGGCTATGTGATGATGGGCTATTTTTGGGCCCTGCAAGCCGAGCGCGCTGCGGCGCTGATCGCCAGCGGCGAGGGCGCCGAATCGGTCGAGTTTTATCGGGCTAAGATCGACACCGCTGAGTTTTACTTCGAGCGGCTGCTGCCGCGGGCGGATACCCACTACAGCGCCGCACTGGCATCAACGCACTCGGTAATGCAGATCGATCAAGAGCACTTTTCGTTCCGTTGAGCGCAGCACAGCGGCAACCGCTCAGCGCAGCGCTTTGACCATCTCGATGTGCGCGATGCCGGCGTCGTCAAACGGCGCGCCCGCTTCGCGGTAGCCGAGCGCGGCGTAGAAACCGGTCGCTTGCAGCTGGGCGCCGAGGGTCAGCCGGCAGCTGCCCAAACGGCGCGCCTCGGCCTCGGCGAGCGCCATCAGCCGCTGGGCGATACCGCGCCCGCGCCACGCCGCCAGCACCGCTAAACGGCCGATCTTGGTGGCGTCGACCAGCCGCGCGGTGGCGATCGGCGCGCCGCTGCCATCCACTACCAGCCAGTGGATAGCGGCTGGGTCGCAGTCGTCGACCTCCAGCGCCAGCGGCACCGCCTGCTCGTCGACAAACACAGCGATACGGACCGCCAGTAGGGCGTCGCGATCGCTCTGCCAGCTGCACTGGCGGTAGGCTATGGCGTGCTCTGCGGCTGGGGTCATCGATCGCTCCGGCGGTGGTGGTGGCGCGGCTGGTTGGCCTATACTGGGTGGCCAATTATGCCATCGGGTCGCCTTCGCTATGTACTACCACCGAATTATTTACCCACTCTGCGCGGTGCTGTTGAGCGCCGCAGTGGCCGCCGAGCCGGCGCCGATTATCGACTCCAAGGCGCGCTTTCACCCACAGCTGGCGCGCGCCGGTATGGTGGTCAGCCAGGAGCGTCTCGCCAGTGAGGTCGGCGCGGCGATACTGGCCGAGGGCGGCAATGCCGTTGACGCCGCGGTGGCGACTGGCTTTGCGCTGGCGGTGACTTTGCCGCGGGCCGGCAATATCGGCGGCGGCGGCTTTATGCTGGTCCATCTCGCCGACGGCCAGCGCACGCTGGCGATAGACTACCGCGAGATGGCGCCGCGCAGCGCCTACCCAGAGATGTTCCAAGACCGCAATGGCAACGTCGACAACCAGCGCGCCCGCTACAGCATCGATGCCACCGCGGTCCCCGGCACCGTCGCTGGGCTGCTCTACGCGTTGGAGCAGTACGGCACCATGAGCCGCGCAGCGGTGTTGGCGCCGGCCATCGCGCTTGCCGAGCAGGGCATCGAGGTCTCTGCCGATCTCTCTGAGTCACTGCAGGCGCGCGCCGAGCGACTCCGCCAAGACCCGGCCAGCGCCGGCTACTTCTACCGCGCCGACGGCTCGGCACCGGCGGTTGGCTCGCTGCTGGTGCAGCGCGACTTGGCCTCCACCCTGCGGCGTATCGCCGAGCAGGGCGAGGCCGGCTTCTACGCCGGTGAAATCGCCAGCCTGCTGCTGGCCACTATCGCCGCCCACGGTGGCAGTATGGACGCCGAGGATCTGGCTAACTACCGGGTGGTCGAGCGCGCGCCGGTCTGCGGCAGCTTCCGCGACAGCCGCGTCTGCGCGATGCCGCCGCCCTCATCGGGCGGTGTCCACCTGATCCAGATGCTCAACATTCTGGAAAACTGGGACCTGCGCTCGCTCGGCCACAACAGCGCCGCTTACCTGCATCGGCTGATTGAGGCGATGCGCCGCGCCTATGCCGACCGCAGCCGCTACCTCGGCGACCCCGATTTCTACCCGGTGCCGGTGCTCGCGCTCACCGACAAAGGCTACGCCGCCAAGCTGGCCAGCCAGATCGACCTCGCCGCGGCTAGCGACTCTGAGGATATCGCGCCGGCGCTGGAGCTCAACGAGAGCCTCGAGACCACCCACTACTCAAGCTGGGATCGCTGGGGCAATGTGGTCAGCAACACCTACACACTCAACTTTAGCTACGGCAACGGCAAATCGGTGGCCGGCGGCGGCTTCTTGCTCAACAACGAGATGGACGACTTCAGTGCCAAGCGCGGCGCCGCCAACGGCTTTGGCCTGCTCGGCGAGGAGGCCAATCAGATTGAGCCCCACAAGCGGCCGCTGTCGTCGATGACCCCGGCGATCGTCTTCGACAGTGCTGGCCAGCCGAGCTTGGCGACCGGCTCGCCGGGCGGCAGCACGATTATTACCGTGGTGCTACAGACTGTGCTCAACAGCCTCGAGTTTGGTATGAACGCCGCCGAGGCGACCGCCGCGCCGCGCATCCACCACCAGTGGTGGCCGAATAAAATCCTCTGGGAGCGCGGTATCAATCTGGATACACGGGCGCTGCTGGCGGCAATGGGCCACCAGCTGGAGCCGCAGCCGCGGGTGCTGGGTGCCACCCAGACGATCGCCAAGCGCAGCGAGTGGCTGGCCGGTGCCGCCGACTACCGGCGCAGTGCCGCGGCGGCGGTCGGGGTGCCGCTGCGCCTAGCGAGCGACAGTCAGTCGCACGGTTCGCCGTTGCAGTAGCGCTGGCCCTGCCAGCGCAGCTCGCGCTGCTCGCCGGTGATCTCCAGCTGGTCTGGGTATTTGGGCCGGGTCATGTAGCGCGCGTACCAGTCGCCGAGCAGCTGCGGGTCATTGAGTAGGGCGGCCAACTGCGCCTGCAGCGCGGCCACGTGAGCCGGTTCGATGGCGTTGCGATCGCCGCCGACCGGGCTGCGCAAAAAGTCCTCGGGGCGGTCGCCACTGAGCAGTTCGATCGCCAGATCGTTGATCATCTCGACACTGCTGGGCGCGCGAAAGCCGACCGAGTAGGTGATACAGCTGTCGATGGCAACGCCGTGGTGGGCGACCTGCGGCGGCAGATAGAGTACGTCACCACTCTCCAGCTGCCAGTCGCAGTCGGGGGCAAAGTCCTCAATTAGGCGCAGTGCGCCGCTGGCGCCGGAGCTCTGGTGGGCGCGCGGTGCGGATTCGATCTGCCAGCGCCGGCTGCCCAGCCCCTGAATAAGAAACACATCGTAGTTGTCGCTATGGGCGCCGACATTGCCGCCCGGCGCGGCGTAGCTGACCATAATGTCGTCGACCTGCCAGCGCGGCAAAAAGTTGACCGCATCGAGTAGTTCGGTGACCTCTGGCAGCCACAGGTCGACCGCCTGTACCAATAGAGTCCAGTCGCGCTCGGGCAGGCTGGCAAATCGCTCGGCGGGGATCGGGCCGTGCTCGACCTGCCAGTTGGCCGAGTCGATCAGCCGCGACTCAACCATCTCTTCAAGCGCCAAGCCGGCCAATTGGTCTGGCTGCAGCGGCGGGGCACTCGCCAAGTTGGGCAGGGCGTTGCGGATCAGCAGCGGTTTTTGCTGCCAGTAGTCGGCCAAGAACTGCTCGGCGCTCATCGCGCCAAGCAGTGTGGGCCAGCTGCTCACTGCGGCTTGTTGAGCGCGCGGGCCTGGGCGGCGGCGCTGCCGACGTAGTTGGCCGGGGTCATCGCCAGCAGGGTCTGCTTGGCCGCTTCGGGGATGTCGAGGGTGGCGACAAACTCCTGGATCACTTCGCGGCTGATGGTGTTGCCGCGGGTCAGCGCCTTGAGTTTTTCGTAGGGCTCGGGGATCGCGTAGCGGCGCATGACGGTCTGGATCGGCTCGGCGAGCACCTCCCAGCTGTTGTCGAGATCGGCATTGAGCCGCTCGGCGTTGAGCTCAAGCTTGCCGATACCCTTTTGCAGCGCCGCGGCAGCGATCGCCACATAGCCAAAGCCGACCCCCATGTTGCGCAGCACGGTGGAGTCGGTGAGATCGCGCTGCCAGCGTGAGATTGGCAGCTTGGCGGCGAGATGGCCAAACAGCGCGTTGGCGATGCCGAGGTTGCCCTCGGCATTTTCGAAGTCGATCGGATTGACCTTGTGCGGCATCGTCGACGAGCCGATCTCACCGGCGATGGTCTTCTGTTTGAAGTAGCCGAGCGAGATATAGCCCCAGATGTCGCGGGCGAAATCGATCAGAATGGTGTTACAGCGGGCGACCGCGTCAAACAGCTCGGCGATGTAGTCGTGCGGCTCGATCTGGGTGGTGTAGGGGTTGTAGGCGAGCCCCAGCGAACCGATAAACTGCTCGGCGTGGGCCGCCCAGTCGATCTCTGGGTAGGCCGACAGGTGGGCGTTGTAGTTGCCGACCGCGCCGTTGATTTTGCCGAGCAGCTCGACAGCGGCGATCTGGCTGAGCTGGCGCTGCAGCCGGTAGGCGACATTGGCCAGCTCTTTACCAACGGTGGTTGGCGAGGCGGTCTGGCCGTGGGTGCGCGACAGCATCGGCTGGTCGGCGTACTGCTCGGCGAGCGCGGCAATCGCAGCGTGGACTGCGCCGAGCTGGCCGAGCAGCTGCTCGCGGCCCTGCGCCAGCATCAGCGCGTGGGAGAGGTTGTTGATATCTTCAGAGGTGCAGGCGAAGTGGACGAACTCGCTGATCGCCTCGAGCTCGGGCTGGCCGGCAAACTGCTCTTTGATAAAGTACTCGACCGCCTTGACGTCGTGGTTGGTGGTGCGCTCAATGGTTTTGATACGCTCGGCATCGGCCGGCCCAAACTCGGCCAGCAGGCGCTCTAGCTCGGCGTTGGCGGCGGCGCTGAGTGGCGGCACCTCAGCCACGGCCGGGTGGGCGGCGAGCGACTGCAGCCAGCGGATCTCTACCGTGACCCGTTTTTCGATTAGCCCGTACTCGCTAAACGCGACCCGCAGGGCGGCGGTTTTGTCGGCGTAGCGGCCATCGATAGGTGATAGGGCGGTCAGGCTGGAGAGGTCGAGCGGGGCTGTGGTCATGGTCGTGGTCCGGGCTGTCAAAGTAGGGCGGTAGTCAAAGGGTGGTTGGCCAGTGGCGGCGCCATCATAAAGCAAAACGGCCGGCTAGTCAGAGCGGCGCGGCTCGCCGAGCGCTTGGCAGTGCGCCAGCAGCGCGCGCCGGTAGAGCACCAGGTGGTAGCGATGGCCGCCGCTCTGACGCCACAGGTGGCCGGCGCGCACCGCAGCAAACAGCAGGCTGCGGACCCGTTGGGCGACGCCGCTCTGCTGTAGCCGGGCCGGGTCACCCTTGATCTGGATACGGTAGCGGTAGCCGCTCAGGGTCTGCTGGTAGAGCTCGTCGGTGGCGGCAAATAGGTTGTTGTGGGTCACTCCAAACTGCTCGGCCTTGACCTGCAGCGGGGCGATCCCGGCACCGATCTTGGCGGCCATTGCCGCATCTTTATAGAGTTTACTGGCCAGGTAGAGCGAGCCCAGCGCGATCTGCACCACTTGGTCGAAGTGCTGCTCGCCGCGCTGCTTGGCGAGCAGTAGCGCCAGTGCGCGGCGGCCGCTAGCGAGGCCGTCGCGGTCGCCGCCCAGCTGGTAGAGCTCGGCGGTGGAGTGCGGCTGGGTGTTTAAAAATGCGCCCATTAACAGCTCTAAGCGGGCGCTGTCGGTGCTGCCGCTGCGGGCCAGCTCGACCACGCCGCAGGCCGACTCAAATAGCGCGCAGAGCGCGATCGCCTGCTCCTCGGTGGGGCTGCGCAGCCAGCCCATTAGCGGTTGCCGCGGCTGGCAATCACCGCGCCCCCAAGGCACAAATCGCCGTCGTAAAAGACCACCGACTGGCCCGGCGTCACCGCCCGCTGGGGTTCATCGAACAGTACGCTGAGCGCACCGTCCTCGCCGACTGTGACGGTACACGGCTGGTCGGGCTGGCGGTAGCGGGTTTTGGCGGCGCTGCGGAAGCTGCCGGCGATCGGCGGCTGGTTGATCCAGCTCGGCTGTTCGGCGCTCAAAAAGTTGCTCAACAACAGTGGGTGGTCGCCGCCCTGACCGACGATTAAGCGGTTATCGGCGAGATCTTTGTCGAGCACAAACCACGGCTCATCGCTGCCGGTTTTGGTGCCGCCGATACCCAGCCCCTGACGCTGGCCGAGGGTGTAGTACATCAGCCCCTGGTGCTCGCCGATATCGTCGCCGGCCGGTGTGACCATACGGCCCGGCTGGGCCGGTATGTACTGCTCTAAAAAGTCTTTAAAGCGCCGCTCGCCGATGAAGCAGATGCCGGTACTGTCTTTCTTGGTTGAGGTGACAAAGCCCTGCTCGGCGGCGATCGCGCGCACGGCGGGCTTCTCTAACTCGCCGACTGGAAACAGCGTCTTGGCCAGTGCCGCACCGGTAATGGCGTGCAAAAAGTAGCTCTGGTCTTTGTTGGCGTCGAGCCCGCGCAGCAGCGTGCCGCTGGCCGGGTCGGTGCTGTCACTGCCGCGCCGGGTGTAGTGGCCGGTCGCTATGTAGTCGGCACCGAGCAGCTCGGCGTAATCGAGAAACACCTTAAACTTGATCTCGCGGTTGCAGAGGATGTCCGGGTTGGGGGTTCTGCCGGCGCGGTACTCGGCCAGAAAGTGCTCAAAGACGTTGTCCCAGTACTCGGCGGCGAAGTTGGCGGTGTGCAGTTTTATACCGAGCTTATCGGCCACCTGCTGGGCATCGGCGAGATCGGCGATGGCGGTGCAGTACTCGCTGCCGTCGTCCTCGTCCCAGTTTTTCATGAACAGCCCCTCGACCTGATAGCCCTGCTGTTGCAGAAGGTAGGCAGAGACCGACGAGTCGACACCGCCGGAGAGACCGACAATCACTTTGCCGCCGCGGTTGGGCTGGGGGGAGGTTTCTGGCACGGGCTCAATCCAAGCGTTTTAACGGCCGGCTAGTTTAGCGCAAAGCGCCGCCCAGGCGTAGCCGTGCGCTCACCGCTGGCGGTCAAATTGGTCTAGCGAGTGGCGGATGCCGGCCCGGTAGTCATCGATACAGTGCAGCACTAAATCGCTGCGCAATTCGCTGCGCCTTGCCAGGATTTCGTCGTAACTGAGCCAGACCGGCCGGTCGATGTCGGCGTCGATCACCGCGCCGGCGACCGCCTCAAATTGATCTGCAATAAAGCAGAGCCGGTGGTAGCTGGCCGGTATCGCCTGCGGGTAGTAGTGGTAGTGGCCGAGAAAGTGGCTGAGCCGGACCCGGTAGCCGGTCTCTTCGAGGGTCTCGCGGACTGCCGCGGCGGTGATCGCCTCGCCCGGCTCCACATGGCCGGCGGGCTGGTTGAGCAGCTGCTCGCCGAACGGGCTCTCTTCGACCAGCAAGAAGCGGTCGCCGTCGCAGACAATCGTCGCCACGGTGAGGTGGATGCGGCGCTGGCCGGCCCATTTGTCGTCAATTTCGTTCATCGTCGTCCCTGTCGTTGGCGGTGTGGTTTTGGTCTAGCGGTTGGCGCGGCGACCTCGATAGTGCGACTCTCGCCCGGTTGCAGGCTGCCCAGCGACCAGTCGCCAACAGCGGCGCGCACCAAGCGCAAGGTCGGCAGGCCGACCGCAGCGGTCATCCGGCGCACCTGGCGGTTGCGGCCCTCGGCGAGGGTGATCGCCAGCCAGCTGGTCGGGATCTCGCGGCGCTCGCGGATTGGCGGGGTGCGCGACCACAGCGCCGGCTCATCGATCAGCTCGCAGCCGAGCGCGCGCGCCGGGCCGTCGCGCAGTTCAACACCAGCGCAGAGCTGGCGGCACTGGGCCGCTGTTGCCAGCCCCTCAACTTGCGCCCAGTAGAGTTTGCGCTTGGCGTGGCGCGGGTGGCTCAGCTCGGCCTGCAGCGGCCCGCTGTCGGTGAGCAGCAGCAATCCCTCGGAGTCGTAATCGAGCCGCCCGGCCGGGTAGACGCCGGGCCGGTCAATGTAGTCGGCCAGGGTGGCGCGGCCGCGCTCGTCGGTAAATTGCGAGAGCGTGTTGAAGGGCTTGTTGAGCAGTATCAGTGTGGCCAACGCCATCGCCTCAGGCAGTCAATAAAGTGCTGCGCAGAGTGGCCGGCAGCGGCGGGGCTGTCAAGCGCGCGGCGCTGCAGCGCAGTTGCTAGACAGCCTTTTTGGCCACTATTAGACCTTTTGTCATATAAATTAACGGGCGCTTAGTGGTAGAATATGACCGCTCGGTTTTCCGCACAACGGCGCTGCACCCTCGCGTTCGGCCCCGTGCGGCGAGAATCGACCCTTTTCACTACTATCTGCAACCCTCGGAGAGATAAATGGGCTACCAACATATCAAAGTGCCAACCACTGGCGAAAAAATTACTGTCAACGCTGACTTTTCGCTGAATGTCCCCAATCAGCCGATCATCCCGTTCATCGAGGGTGATGGTATTGGTGTGGATATCACCCCGGTGATGGTTAAAGTGATCGACGCGGCGGTAGCCAAAGCTTACAACGGCGACAAGCAGATCTCTTGGATGGAAGTTTACTGCGGCGAGAAAGCCGCCGAGCTCTACGAGGGCGACTGGTTCCCGGCTGAGACGCTCGAAGCGGTTAAAGAGTACGCGGTATCAATTAAAGGCCCGCTGACTACCCCAGTGGGCGGCGGCTTCCGCTCGCTCAACGTGGCGCTGCGCCAAGAGCTCGACCTTTATGTTTGCCAGCGCCCGGTGCGCTGGTTCACCGGTGTGCCGTCGCCGGTTAAAGCGCCACAAAACGTCGACATGTGTATCTTCCGTGAGAACTCAGAAGACATCTATGCCGGCATCGAGTGGAAAGCCGGCACCCCCGAAGCCGACAAGGTGATCAAGTTCCTTCGTGAAGAGATGGGTGTTAAGAAGATCCGCTTCCCAGAGAACTGCGGTATCGGCGTCAAGCCGGTCTCAGAAGAGGGCACCAAGCGGCTGGTTGCTAAAGCGATCCAGTACACCATCGACCAAGATAAAGAGTCGCTGACACTGGTCCACAAAGGCAACATCATGAAGTTCACCGAAGGTGCCTTCTGTGACTGGGGCTATGAAGTGGCGCGCGAGCAGTTTGGCGCTACCCCGCTCGACGGCGGCCCGTGGCAGGTACTGAAGAACCCCAACACCGGTCGCGAAATTGTTATTAAAGATGTGATCGCCGACGCCATGCTGCAGCAGATCCTGCTGCGTCCCGCCGAGTACGACGTGATCGCCACGCTCAACCTCAACGGCGACTACCTCTCTGACGCACTGGCGGCGGAAGTGGGCGGTATCGGCATCGCGCCGGGCGCCAACTTGTCAGACGACATCGCCATCTTTGAAGCGACCCACGGCACCGCGCCCAAGTACGCCGGCAAAGACCAAGTTAACCCCGGCTCGCTGATCCTCTCCGCCGAGATGATGCTGCGTCACCTCGGTTGGGGCGAAGCGGCCGACCTGGTGGTTAGCGGCATCGAAGGCGCTATCTCTAAAAAGCTGGTCACCTACGACTTTGAGCGGCTGATGGACGACGCTACACTGCTCTCATGCTCTGCGTTTGGCGATGCGATCATCGACAACATGTAAGCTTGCTTGCAGCGTAAAAAACCCGGCCACTGCGCCGGGTTTTTTTATGCCAAGAGCAGAATAAACTTAGTGGTTAGAGGTTGATTTATTGCCGTCTGGGGCCATATTGTTATGGGTGTAAACAGGCTGCTGGAGCGGCCTAACCAATTGATTAAGGATCCCCATGAGCGACCAACAAGACCCCAATGACGGCCAACGGCGCGGCGGGCTGCTGCTTGAAGAGCGGCCGCCCAAGCTGGCCAAGCCGCCGCTCTACCGGGTGATTATGCTCAACGATGACTTCACGCCGATGGAGTTTGTGGTTGAGCTACTTGAGCAGTTCTTTGGCAAAAGCCGCGAGAGCGCTACCCAGATCATGCTGGCGATCCACACCCAGGGCAAAGGGGTGTGCGGTATCTATACCCGCGATGTGGCCGAGACCAAAGCGGCGATGGCCAACCAGTATGCGCGCGACAACGACCACCCGCTGCTGTGCGACATCGAACCGTGTGACGATGGAGAGGAGTGAGCTATGTTAAGCCGTGAACTAGAAGTCATCCTCAACCTAGCCTTTAAGGCGGCGCGCGACAAGCGCCACGAGTTTTTAACCGTAGAGCACCTACTGCTGGCGCTGCTTGACGACGCCTCGGCGCTGTCGGTGTTGCGCGCCTGCCACGCCAATTTAGACCAGCTGCGCAGCGATCTGGGTGAGTTTATCGACGCCACCACGCCGGTCTTGTCGGCCGCCCAAGAGGGCCGCGAGACCCAACCGACCCACGGCTTTCAGCGGGTGATACAGCGCGCCGTGTTCCAGGCCAACTCGGCACAGGATGACGAGGTGGTCGGCGCCAACGTGATTGTGGCGATCTTCTCGGAGCAAGAGAGCCAGGCGGTCTACTTCTTGCGGCTGCAGAACATCGCCCGCATCGATGTGATCAACTTTATCTCGCACGGCATCGGCAAGGGCGACGATGAGTCACCGGCCGGCGGCGGCGCGCAGATAGAGGGCGAGGGCGGCGAGCCGAGCGAAGACGAGAGTATGCTCAGCCAGTTTGCCAGCGACCTTAACGAGCAGGCCCGGCTGGGCAAGATCGACCCGCTTATAGGCCGCGCCAGTGAGGTCGAGCGCACCTGCCAGGTGCTGATCCGGCGCCGCAAAAATAACCCGCTGTTGGTCGGCGAGTCCGGGGTGGGCAAGACCGCCATCGCCGAGGGGCTGGCCAAGCTGATTGTCGAGGAGAAGGCGCCTGAGCCGATGCTCGGCTACACCGTGTTCTCGCTCGACCTAGGCTCGCTGCTGGCCGGCACCAAGTACCGCGGCGACTTTGAAAAGCGGCTCAAAGGGATCATCGCCGAGCTGGAGGCACACGGCAACGCCATCCTGTTTATCGATGAGATCCACACCATCATCGGCGCCGGCGCTGCCTCGGGCGGGGTGATGGACGCCTCCAATATGCTCAAGCCGTTGCTCGGTGCTGGCAAGATCCGCTGTATCGGTTCGACCACCTACCAAGAGTACCGCGGCATCTTCGAGAAAGACCACGCGCTGGCGCGGCGCTTCCAGAAGATTGATGTGGTGGAGCCGACCGTCGACGAGACCTTCCAGATCCTCAAGGGGCTGCGCGAGCGTTTCGAGCAGCACCACGATCTAAAATTCACCACCCCGGCACTCAAGGCCGCCGCCGAGTTGGCCGCCAAACACATCACCGACCGGTTCCTGCCCGACAAGGCGATCGACGTGATCGACGAAGCAGGCGCCTACCAGCGGCTGCTCGATGCCAAAAAGCGTCGCAAGAGTGTCGGCGTCGCCGAGATCGAGGCGGTAATCGCCAAGATTGCCCGGATCCCACAGAAGAGCGTATCGCGCAACGACCGCGAGCAGCTTGAGAAACTCGCCGACCACCTCAAGATGGTGGTGTTTGGCCAAGACCCGGCGATCGATGCGCTGACCACTGCGATCAAATTGGCCCGCGCCGGGCTGCGCCAGGGCGACAAGCCGATCGGCAGCTTCCTATTTGCCGGCCCCACCGGGGTGGGCAAGACCGAGGTCTCCAAGCAGCTCGCCAACCAGCTCGGCATCGAGCTGATCCGCTTCGATATGTCGGAGTACATGGAGCGCCACACGGTGTCACGACTGATCGGCGCGCCACCCGGCTATGTCGGTTTTGACCAGGGCGGGCTGCTCACCGAGGCAGTCAGCAAACACCCGCACGCGGTGGTGCTGCTCGACGAGATCGAAAAGGCCCACCCGGACCTGTTCAACCTGCTGCTGCAGGTGATGGACCACGGCACGCTGACCGACAACAACGGCCGCAAGGCGGATTTCCGCAATGTGATTTTGATTATGACCACCAACGCCGGCGCCGAGCTGATGAGCCGCGCTTCGATCGGCTTCACCCAGCAAGACCATACCAGCGATGGTGGCGAGGCGATCAAGAAGGCGTTCTCGCCGGAGTTCCGCAACCGGCTTGACGCCATTGTGCAGTTTGGTGAGCTACCGGCCAGCGTGATCGTGACCGTGGTCGATAAGTTCTTGGTTGAGCTGCAACACCAGCTGGACGACAAAAAGATCTTTATCGAAGCCGATACCGCGGCGCGCCAGTGGCTGGCCGACAACGGCTACGACGCCAAGATGGGCGCGCGGCCGATGGCGCGCTTGATTCAGGAAAAGATCAAGAAGCCGCTTGCCGAAGAGGTGCTGTTTGGGCGGCTGAGCAGCAGTGGCGGGCGTGTCAAAGTCACCGTTCGCGACGGCGACATTGCGCTCGATATAGAGGAGTAGGGCTGCAGGGTGGGGGCGTTAGCCCCCGGGTGGCTTACCGCTCGCGGAAGGTGATGCGGCCTTTGCTGAGGTCGTAGGGGGTCATCTCTACTTTGACCTTGTCGCCGGTCAAGATGCGGATGTAGTGCTTGCGCATTTTGCCAGAGATGTGGGCGATGATGGTGTGGCCGTTTTCCAGCTTCACGCGGAAGGTGGTGTTGGGCAGGGTGTCGACCACTTCGCCTTCAAACTCGATGTTTTCTTCTTTTGCCATGTGTATCCGTGTGGGGGTTGTTTTAGCGGCCTGCATTTTGCCCTAAAGCGGACCATTGTGCAAAGCGCATCACGCCGTCACTGCGGCGGCTGCTCGCCCCACAGTTGGCCATCAAAATACTCCAGCGGCCGGTAGCTGGCTTTGTAGGCCATCTTGTCGCTGCCGGCGATCCAGTAGCCCAGGTAGAGGTGCTCGCACCGCCAGCGCCGGGCCAACTGCAGCTGCGCCAAGATGGCAAAGCGGCCGAGCCCGCGCTCCTGCAGCTGCGGCTCAAAATAGTTGTAGATAGCCGACAGGCCATTGGCAAAGCGGTCGGTTACCGCACAGCCCACCAGCTGGCCGGCCAAGCGCAACTCGACGTAGAGCGTGGTGGCGGTGTTGCGGCCGAGAAAGTCATCAAACTGCTTGGGCGTCGCCGGGTACATATCGCCGTCGCGGTGGCGGGCGGCAATATAGCGCTCGTAGAGTGGGTAGTGCTCATCGCGGTCGATCGACTCGCGCGCGGTCACCTGGATATCGCTGTTGCGCGCCGCACAGCGCCGCTGGCTGCGGTTGGGGGTGAACGCCGCGACCGGTATACGCACCGACACGCACGCCTGGCAGCTCTCGCAGTGGGGTCGGTAGTGGTAGCGGCCGCTGCGCCGAAAGCCGTGTTCGGCGAGCTGTTCGGCCAAGCTGGTGGAAGGGATAATGTCGGGGTCGACAAACGCTGTGGTGGCGCGCTGGTCGGCCAGATAGCTGCACGGGTGCGGCTCGGTCAGAAACAGCCGCACGGTCTGCAGTTCACGGTCGATATCGGGGCTGTTGTCGCGGCTCATTTGGCACGCCCTTGGATACGGTTCATTGCGTCAGCTTAGCAGCGTACTCTGCGGTTATAAACCCAGTGACTACGTTGCTATTGTCGGCCAGCGGCACGCTGTAGCGCGCGCCCGCTGCAAGCGCGCCAGAAACGCCGCGCGCGGCTCACCGATTGCGCCGAGTGATTCGAGATGGGGGTTGTGCAGCTGGCAGTCGAGCGCACTAAACCCGGCGGCAGCGAGCGCCCTACAGAGGTGGTAGAGCACCAGTTTGGAGCCGTCGGTGACGTCGCTGTACATCGACTCGCCACAGAATAGCCCGCCAACTTGGACGCCGTAGAGACCAGCCACCAACTGGTTATCCTGCCAGAGCTCGATCGAGTGGGCGCTGCCGGCGCGATGCAGGGCGGCATAGGCCGCTTGCATGGCCGGCACTATCCAGGTGCCGTCTTGGTTGCGGGTGACAATGCCGCGGCGGGCGCAGGCAGCTACCACCTGTTCAAAAGCGCCGTCGCTGGTGACGGTGTAACCGCCGCGGCGGACGCGCTTGGCGAGGCTCTTTGAGCAGTGAAACTGCTCGGGGAGAATAATGCAGCGCTCTGGCGGCGACCACCAGAGCAGTGGGTCGCCGTCGCTAAACCAGGGGAAGATAGCGCTCTGGTAGGCGAGTTGCAGGCGCGCTACCGATAGATCGCCACCCACCGCAAGCAGGCCGCCGAGTTCGTCGTCGGCGTCGCTGAGCGGGGGAAACCAGAGCTGCTCGTCGAGCAGGGCGATGGCCATTAGGCGTCTAGGTAGCGCTCCGCATCCAGCGCGGCCATACAGCCGCTGCCGGCCGAGGTGATCGCCTGGCGGTAGATGTGGTCGGCGACATCGCCGGCGGCGAACACGCCCTCGATAGAGGTCTGGGTGGCGTTGCCGTTGCTGCCGCTCTCTACCTTCAGGTAGCCGTCTTTCATCTCTAACTGACCGGCGAAGATATCGGTGTTGGGCTTGTGACCGATGGCGATGAACACGCCGGCAACGTCGATCTCTTGGCTGCTGTCGTCTTGGGTGCTTTTTAGTCGCAGCCCGGTTACGCCGCTGTCATCGCCGAGCACCTCGTCGAGGGTGTGGTTCCAGCAGAGCGTGATGTTGCCGTTCTCGGCGCGCTCGCGAATCTTGTCTTGGAGGATTTTCTCGCTGCGCAGACTGTCGCGGCGGTGGACCAGCACCACTTCGCTACAGATGTTGGAGAGGTAGAGCGCCTCTTCAACGGCGGTGTTGCCGCCGCCGATCACTGCGACTTTTTTACCGCGGTAGAAGAATCCGTCGCAGGTGGCGCAGGCGCTGACGCCTTTGCCCATAAACGCCTCTTCAGAGGGCAGCCCCAGATACTGTGCCGAGGCGCCGGTGGCGATGATCAGCGAGTCACAGCTGTAGGTCTGGGTGCCGTGTAGCAGCATCGGCTTTTTGTCCAGCTCAACTTTTTCGATGTGGTCAAAAACCGTTTGGGTGTCGAAGCGTTCGGCGTGCTCCTGCATCCGCACCATCAGGTCGGGGCCCTGCAGACCGTGGGCGTCGCCCGGCCAGTTGTCGACCTCGGTGGTGGTGGTGAGCTGGCCGCCCTGTTGCAGGCCGGTGATCACAACCGGGTTGAGGTTGGCGCGCGCTGCGTAGACAGCGGCAGTCCAGCCGGCGGGGCCGGAGCCGAGAATGATCAGACGGTGGTGGATCGGGTCGCTCATAATGCTTTAAGTTCCATGGTGGTCTTGATGGGGGGGAAGTAAACAGGTGCCTATCTTAAGCAGCGCTTGGCAAACTGCAAATAGCTTTTGCAAATTCGTCGTATAGCGCGGGCTAATCGGCGCGTTGGCGGCGGCTGTGGCGCGTGGTAATTAGCGGTTAAAGCGGTACAATTACGCTGCGTAAAAACGCACACGGCAGAGCCGCTTGGCGCCGCCGTGCGGAGCACAACTCAAACAAGGAATAGCCATTGTCAGCCGCAAAAAAGAAAACTAAAACGCCGGCCAGCCCGCCAACCTCACAGCGCCAAGGCGAGGCCGGCGAGCGGGTCGGCCGGCTACTTAGCGAGGGCGCCCTGATCGGTTGGCTGGCGCTCTGTGCGATCGTGCTGGTTGCGCTGCTCAGCTACTCTGATCTCGACCCCGGCTTTAGCTACACCGGCGCACCGGGCGAGGTCGACAACGCGATCGGCCGCGCCGGTGCGTGGATCGCCGATGTGCTGTTCACTCTGTTTGGTCTGGGGGCCTTTATCTTTCCGCTGCTGTTAGCCGTGCGCGCCGCGCAACTGCTCTACGGCCATCTGCAGCACCGCGTCAGCGAGTTCGACACGGTCACCTTTACCCTGCGGGTGATCGGTTTTGTGCTGGTGATTGTGGCGATGACTTCGCTGCTGTTTTTGCAGCACCCAGCGCTCTATCAGCTGCACGACTCCAGCGGCGGTATTTTGGGGGCCGCGGTGGGCGGCGCCACCCTCGACCTGTTTAACCTGGCCGGTGGCACCCTAATCCACCTGGCACTGTTTCTATTTGGCTTAACGGTATTCACCGATCTCTCTTGGATCGCGCTGATCGATCGGCTCGGCCAGGCCGCACTGGCGGCTGCCGCCGGCCTGCGCGATGGCTTTGAGCGCTGGCAGCGCCGCCGTGCCGAGCGCCGCGCGGCGCGGGTGGTGGCCGAGCAGCGCCAGGAGAAGGTGATCAACCAGGTCAAGAAAGAGGCGGTGCGAGTGCCGCCGATGATCGCTGCGCCGGCCAAGCCGGCCCAGCCGAGCGCCCGCGTAGAGCGCGAGAAACAGCAACCGCTATTTGACGACGGCCCGGTAACCGGCACGCTGCCACCGCTCAGCCTGCTCGACCCGGCTGACAAGAAAAGTGATAAAGGCTACTCGCCAGAGGCGCTCGAGCACCTGTCGCGGCTGCTTGAGCACAAGCTGGCCGACTTTGGCATCACTGCCGAGGTGGTGGCGGTGCTGCCCGGGCCGGTGATTACCCGCTTTGAAATTCAGCCCGCGGCCGGCGTCAAGGTGTCGCGGATCAGTAACCTCGCCAAAGATTTGGCGCGCTCGATGGCGGTCATCTCGGTGCGGGTGGTCGAGGTGATCCCCGGCAAATCGGTGGTCGGCATCGAAATCCCCAACGAGCACCGCGAGATGGTTCGGCTCACCGAGGTGCTCTCGTCAGAGGCCTACGACCGCAGTAGCTCGCCGCTGACACTGGCGCTGGGCAACGACATCGCCGGTGTGCCGACTGTCGCCGACCTAGCCAAAATGCCGCACCTGCTGGTCGCCGGCACCACCGGCTCGGGCAAATCGGTCGGCATTAACGCCATGCTGCTGAGCCTGCTGTTCAAGGCCACCCCAGAGCAGGTGCGGATGATTCTGGTCGACCCGAAAATGCTCGAGCTGTCGATCTACGACGGCATTCCCCACCTGCTGACGCCGGTGATTACCGACATGAACGATGCCGCCTCTGGGCTGCGCTGGTGTGTCGGCGAGATGGAGCGCCGCTACAAGCTGATGGCGGCGATGGGGGTTCGCAACATCGCCGGCTTCAATAAGAAGGTGGGCGATGCGATCAAAGCGGGTGAGCCGCTGGCCGACCCGCTGTGGGTATTCAACCCCGACGAGATGGGCTGGGACGCCAGCCAGCCGCCGCCAGAGGCGCCAACCCTGACCACGCTGCCGTACATTGTGGTGGTGGTCGATGAGTTTGCCGACATGATGATGATTGTCGGCAAAAAGGTTGAGCAGCTGATCGCGCGTATCGCCCAGAAGGCCCGCGCCGCCGGCATCCACCTGATACTGGCCACTCAGCGGCCATCGGTGGATGTCATCACCGGCCTGATCAAGGCCAACGTGCCGACCCGGATCGCCTTCCAGGTCTCATCAAAGATTGATTCGCGGACCATTCTCGACCAGGGCGGCGCCGAGCAGCTGCTCGGCCACGGCGATATGCTCTATCTGCCACCCGGCACCAGTGTGCCGGAGCGGGTTCACGGCGCGTTTGTCGACGACCACGAAGTGCACAAGGTGGTCGCCGACTGGAAGCGCCGCGGCGAGCCGCAGTACCTCGACGAGATCACCGACGAGAGCTCGGTCTCATCGATCCCGGTGCCCGGCTTTGCCACCGAGTCGGAGGAGGGCGGCGACGAGTCCGATCCGCTCTACGACGAGGCGGTCGACTTTGTGCTGGAGAGCCGCAAGGCGTCTATCTCGTCGCTGCAGCGCAAGCTGCGGGTGGGCTATAACCGCGCCGCGCGGCTCATCGAGCAGATGGAGGCGTCTGGCGTAGTCACCCCGATGGGCAACAACGGCAACCGCGAAGTGCTGGCGCCGAGCCGCGGCCGTGATTAAGCGCGCTCTGCTACTGGCCGCTGCGCTGGGCTGGTCGCCTGCGCTATTAGCCGAGCCGGCCAGCGACGCGATCGGCGCCGAACTGGCCGACCGCTTTGCCGCGGTCGAGCGCTGGCGCGGCGAGTTTATCCAGACCCTCATCGACATCAACGGCAACCTGCAACAGCAGGTGACCGGGCAGTTTGCGCTACAGCAGCCCAACCTGGTCGACTGGCACTACGCGGCGCCGCTCAATCAGCGGCTGGTCAGCGACGGCGAGACGCTGTGGTTTTACGACCGCGACCTAGAGCAGGTGACGGTGCGCGCCGTCGCCGAGCTGCTGCTGCAGTCGCCAGCGGCGATCTTGCTCGGCCAGCTGCCGGTTGGCGGCGGTTACCGCTACCGGGTGGAGCGCCGGGCCGAGCAGAGTCGCTACACGGTGGTGCCGACCGGCACTGCGCGCGGCGAGGTGTCCATTGAGCAGCTGACGATCATCTGGCAGGGCGATCAATTGCAAGGATTAGAGCTGCTCGATGGACTCGGTCAGCGCACCGCGCTGGCCTTTAGCGGTATCGAGCGCGACCCAACCCTGGCGGCCGGCCGGTTCACTTTTACCCCGCCAGAGGGGGTTGATGTTGTCCGTTAACAGCGACGATTTGTTCGGCGAGCCAACGCCTGCCGCAGCCGCCGAGCAGGGTGCCGGCCAGCCGCTGGCGGCGCGGATGCGGCCGCGCCAGCTGAGCGACTACCACGGCCAGCAGCATCTGCTCGGCGACGGCCGGCCACTGCGCCAGGCACTGCAGCGCGGTGTGCTGCACTCGATGATTTTGTGGGGGCCGCCCGGGGTGGGCAAAACCACCCTGGCAGAGATTATCGCCGCCGATTGCGACGCCCATATCGAACGGCTGTCGGCGGTACTCAGCGGAGTCAAAGAGATCCGCGCCGCAGTCGTCAACGCCCAGCAGCAGTGGAGCGTCTACCAGAAGCGGACCATCCTGTTTGTCGACGAAGTGCACCGTTTTAACAAGAGCCAGCAAGACGCCTTTCTGCCATTCGTTGAAAACGGCACCGTCACCTTTATCGGCGCCACCACCGAAAACCCCGCCTTTGAGCTCAACAATGCACTGCTGTCGCGCTGCCGTGTTTACACCCTCAATGCGCTCGACCACGACGCCATCGCGGCACTGCTGCAGAGCGCGCTGACCGACCCGGTGCGCGGCTTGGGCGGGCGCTGTGCTATCGACGACGATGCGCTGGCGCTGCTCTGCGATGTCGCCGACGGCGACGCCCGGCGGGCGCTCAATTTTCTTGAGATCGCCTCCGATCTGGCCGAGCAGACCATTACCCAAGCGCTGGTCGCCGAGGTGGTGCAGGGTGGCGCGCGGCGCCGTTTTGACCGCGGCGGCGACCATTTTTACGACCAGATATCGGCGCTGCACAAGTCGCTGCGCGGCTCTGACCCAGATGCCAGCCTGTACTGGTTTGCGCGCATGCTCGACGGTGGCTGCGATCCGCTCTATATCGCCCGGCGGCTGGTGCGAGTGGCCAGCGAGGACATCGGCAACGCCGACCCGCGGGCGCTGACTATCGCCCTGCAGAGCTGGGATGTGGTCGCCCGGCTCGGCTCGCCAGAGGGCGAGCTGGCGCTGGCGCAGACGGTCACCTACCTCGCCTGTGCGGCCAAGAGCAACGCCGTTTATAAAGCCTTTAACGCCGCCACCGCACTGGTCACGGCGGGCGGCTCGCTGGCGGTGCCCAACCACCTGCGCAACGCGCCGACCGAGCTGGCCAAACAGAGCGGCCACGCCGCCGGTTACCGCTACGCCCACGACGAGCCGGACGGCTTTGCCGCCGGCGAGAACTATTTCCCCGAGGCGCTCGCCCCGGTGCAGTTCTACCGTCCGGTTGAGCGCGGCTTAGAGCAGCAGATCGGCGCCAAACTGGCCCGCCTGCGCGAGGCCAACCGCACCGCGCTGGAGCAGCGCGGCAGCGCCGAACCGGGTGCGGCGCTGTGAGCGGGCTAACCGTGTTGGCGGTTGCCGCCGGCGGTGCGCTGGGTGCGGTGGCGCGCTACAGCCTGGCTAGCGCACTGCTGCGCAGCGGCGCGGCCGGTGGCTGGCCGTGGGCGACCTTTATCGCCAACTTGGTCGGCTCGGCGCTGATGGCGCTGCTATTTGTGTTGATTGTTGAGCGTGGCGGTTGGCCGCACGGCGCTCGGGAATTTTTAATGGTTGGGCTGCTCGGCGCGTTCACTACCTACTCAACCTTTTCCCTAGAGGCGCTGGCGTTGTGGCAAAATGGCCAGCCGCAAACCGCACTGCTCTACGCCGTGGCCACACCGCTGTGTGCCATCGCGCTGGCGGCGTTGGTCTACGCGCTTGTGCGCTAAC
This sequence comes from Porticoccaceae bacterium, assembly GCA_024639885.1. GTDB lineage: Bacteria > Pseudomonadota > Gammaproteobacteria > Pseudomonadales > Porticoccaceae > LSUCC0057. The sequence continues at coordinate 26,858 of JAHEGD010000016.1, forward strand.
TTTTTAATCACCGGTTACAGTTAAGGAATACCCCATGTTAGACCCCAAACGGCTGCGCAACGAACTCGACAGTGTCGCCGCGGCGTTGGCCAAGAAAGGTTACACCCTCGATACCGCTAAATTCATCGAGCTGGAAGGGCAGCGCAAAGCCGCCCAGCAGGCCGCCGAGCAGGCCCAAGCCGAGCGCAACAGTTACGCCAAATCGATGGGCAAGCTGATGGCCGAGGCGCGCGCCGCCGGCGACGATATCGAGCCACTCAAACAGCGCGGTGAGGCGCTCAAGGCGCTTACCGTGGCCGCCGAGCAGGCGCTCGATAGCGTCCAAGCCGAGCTCGATGCGCTGCTCGCCGAGATCCCCAACACCCCCGACGAGTCGGTGCCGGCCGGGGCCAGCGAAGAGGACAACCAAGAGCTGCGGCGCTGGGGCAGCCCGCGCCAGTTTGAGTTTAGCGCCGCCGACCACGTCGATCTTGGCGAGGCGTTGGGCGGTTTAGATTTTGACCGCGGGGTAAAAATTGCCGGCTCGAGATTTGCCGTGATGCGCGGCCAAGTGGCGCGGCTGCACCGCGCGCTAATTCAATTTATGCTCGACCAGCACACCCTGCACAACGGCTACACCGAGCTCAACGTCCCCTACATCGTCAACCGCGAATCGCTGCTCGGCACCGGCCAACTGCCCAAGTTTGAGGCCGATCTGTTCAAACTGCAGGACGAGCGCGAGTTTTACCTGATCCCGACCGCCGAGGTGCCGGTGACCAACCTGTTCCGCGACGAGATTGTCGCCGAGCTGCCGCAAAAATTTGTCTGCCACTCGCCGTGCTTTCGCAGCGAGGCGGGCAGTTACGGGCGCGACACCCGCGGCATGATCCGCCAGCACCAGTTTGAGAAGGTGGAGATGGTGCAGTTTGTCCACCCAGCGCAGGCGGCCGACGCGCTAGAGGAGCTGACCCGCCACGCCGAAGCGCTGCTCGAGCAGCTTGAGCTGCCGTACCGCACCATGCTGCTGTGCAGCGGCGACACCGGGTTTTCGGCGGCCAAAACCTACGACCTAGAGGTCTGGCTGCCCTCCCAGCAGACCTATCGGGAGATCTCGTCGTGCAGCCACTTTGGCGATTTTCAGGCGCGCCGGCTGGGCGCCCGCTACCGCGACGAGAGCAGCGGCAAACCGGCCTACCTGCACACCATCAACGGCTCTGGGCTGGCGGTAGGGCGAACACTGGTGGCGGTGCTAGAGAACTACCAGCAGGCTGATGGCAGTGTCGCCGTCCCGACCGTACTGCAGCCCTACATGGGCGGCGTCAGCCAACTCGGCTAGCCGGTGGAGTACCTGCCGCTATTCCACAAGCTCGATGGCCAGCCGGTGCTGGTGGTCGGCGCTGGGCCGGTGGCCGCCCGCAAGATACGGTTGGTGGTTGCCGCCGGCGCCGCGGTCACCGTGGTCGCCCCGGCGGCCTGCGCCGAGGTGCAAGCGGCGGTGGCCGCTGGCCAGGTGACCCTTGTTGAGCGCTGTTACCAGCCGAACGATTTGGACGGCCGCGCGCTAGTGATCGTTGCCACCAACTTTCCCGAGGTCAACCGCCAAGTAGCCGGCGAGGCGACCGCGCGGCTGATCCCGCTTAACGCGGTCGACGCCAAAGAGCTCTGCACGGTGATCTTCCCGTCGATTGTCGACCGCTCGCCGGTGCAGATTGCCATCTCTACCGCCGGCACGGCGCCGGTCTTGGCGCGGCTGTTGCGAACCCAGCTAGAGGCGCTTTTGCCGGCCAGGCTGGGCGCGCTGGCCAGCTTGGCTAACGGCTTTCGCGAACGGGTAGCGGAGCGCATCGCCGAGCCGCTGCGCAAAAAATTCTGGGAGCAGGTGTTTGCCGGCCCGGTCGCCGAACAGAGCTACCAGGGCAACCTCGACAGCGCCGAGCGACAGCTGGCCGGCCAGCTCGACCAGTTTGTTGAGCAGCAAGCTGGCGCACCGCAGGGCGAGGTCTACTTAGTTGGCGGCGGCCCCGGCGACCCGGATCTGCTGACCTTTAAAGCGGTGCGGCTGATGCAGCAGGCCGACATTGTGCTCTACGACCGGCTGGTGTCGCCCGCGGTGCTCGACAAAGTGCGCCGCGACGCCGAGCTGGTCTACGTCGGCAAGCGCGCCGGCGACCACGCCGTCAGCCAAGAGAATATCAACCTGAAGCTGGTTGAGTTTGCCCAGCAGGGGATGCGGGTGCTGCGCCTGAAGGGCGGCGACCCGTTTATTTTTGGCCGCGGTGGCGAAGAGATCGCCACCCTGGCCGAGCACAACATTCCGTTTCAGGTGGTGCCCGGTATTACCGCTGCGGCTGGCTGTGCCAGTTACGCTGGGATCCCGCTGACCCACCGCGACCACGCCCAATCGGTGCGCTTTATCGCCGGCCACCTGATGAGTGGCGAGCTGGATCTGGACTGGGCCGAACTGGCCAAGCCGCACCAGACGCTGGTGTTCTATATGGGGCTTAGCGGCATGGAGACCATCTGTGGCCAGCTGATCGCCCACGGCGCACCGGCCGGCAGACCGGCCGCGATTATCGAGAAGGGCACCCAGCCCGACCAGCGCAACTTTATCGCCGACCTGGCAACCCTGCCAGCCATGGTGCGCGCGGCCAATGCCGGTGCGCCGACGCTACTGATTGTCGGCGATGTGGTCGGCCTTCACCATCAACTCAACTGGTATCGGCCCAGCGCCGAGCCCGCAGGAGCAGAGCAGTGAATGACTACGATCTGATAGTGGTTGGCGCCGGCAGTGGCGGGGTGCGCGCCGCGCGGCTGGCCGCCGGCCACGGCAAAAAGGTGGCGGTGATCGAGGGGCGCGCGCTCGGCGGCACCTGTGTCAACGTCGGCTGTGTACCGAAAAAACTGTTTGTCTACGCATCGCAGTTTAGTGAGCAGTTTGCCACCAGTGCTGGTTACGGCTGGAGCGTCGGCCAGCCGAGTTTTGATTGGCCGACCCTGCGCGACAACAAAACCGCCGAGATTGAACGGCTCAATGGCATCTATCAGCGCCTGCTCGACAACGCCGGCGCCGACGTGGTGCGCGGCTGGGCGACGCTGGCCGGGCCACACCAGGTCAACGTGGCGCTGGCCGATGGCGGCCAGCGCCAGTTGAGCGCCGATAAAATTCTGTTGGCAACCGGCGGCCAGCCCTTTATGCCGGCCGTGCCGGGCGCGGAGCTGGCGGTCAGCTCCGACCAGATGTTCTACCTTGAGCAGCTGCCAGAGCGTGCGGTGGTGGTCGGCGGCGGTTACATCGCGGTCGAGTTTGCCGGCATCCTGAACGGGCTCGGCGTCGCCACAACGCTGGTCTACCGCGGGCCGACGCTGCTCAAGGCGTTTGACCACGAGCTGGGCGAGCGGCTGACCGACGAGCTGACTGCGGCCGGCATTGATGTGCGGCTAAACAGTGATGTGGTGGCTATCCACGGCAGCGGCCAGCCGACCGCGGCCGAGCTCGCCAGCGGCGAACAGCTGCCGTGCGGACTGGTGCTGTACGCCACTGGCCGGCGCGCCGCCACCGCAGGGTTGGGGCTGGAGCAGACCGGCGCGGTGCTGCGCGACAACGGCTCGCTGGTGGTTGATGAGCGCTTTGCCACCGCCGAGCCATCGATCCACGCCATCGGCGACATGATCGATCGGCTGCAGCTGACCCCGGTGGCGATCCGCGAGGCAGTGGCACTGATCGACCAGCTCTATGGCAGTGGTTCGGCAGCGTTTAGTTATGCCGATATCCCCACCGCGGTATTCAGCCAGCCGGAGCTGGCCACCGTCGGCTCCGCCGAGCAGGTGGCGGTCGCCGAATACCCGCAGCTGGATGTCTATGTAACCGAGTTTAAGCCGATGCTGGCAACACTGGGCGGCGGCCACGGCAAGATAGTGATGAAGCTGCTGGTCGATGCCAGCAGCGACCGGGTGGTGGCTGCCCATATGTTGGGTGAGCACGCGGCAGAGACCATTCAAGGGCTGGCTATTGCGATTAAAGCCGGCGCCAGCAAGGCGCACTTTGATGCCACGGTTGGAATCCACCCGTCGGCGGCCGAAGAGTGGGTGACCCTGCGTCAGGTGACGCGGCGTTACCGCGACGGGGTGCTGGCCAATTAGCTGCGGCTAAAATTGACTTCTGGCGCGCTCCAGCAGCGCCAGACAGAGAAACTTCAGCTCGCCTAGGGTCGCTTCGCGGTCGCTTGCGGTCTGGTTGACCGCCACCAGCAGCAGCGCGTGGGTCAACTCCAGCCAGGTGCGTGCCAGTCGGCGCAGCGCCTGCGGGTTGCTGCCCAGCTCCAGTGCCGCAAACTGCGTCGACATCGCGTCAATCACCAGCTGGTCGTGGGCATCGTCGAGCGCTTTCAGCTCGGGCACGCCAAACATCGCCTGCACCAGCGGCAGCAGGCCGCGCTGACTGGTGTAGACCGCCAGTAGCGCCGCCACGGTCTGCTCGACAAACTGGCGCAGCCCGACCGGCCCGCTGGCCGCATCGAGCTGCTGCAGGGCACTGTCCATCTCGCCGAGCCACTGCTCAGCTAGCGCATAGAGCACGGCGTGCTTGTTGGGGAAGTAGTGGTAGAGCGTGCCGACCGAAATGCCGGAGGTTTTGGCGATAAGAATGGTGGTTAAGTCATCTAGCCCGACCTCGTCGAGCAGTGCCGCGGTCACCTGCAGAATCTGCTCGCGGCGCTCAAGTGCCCGCTGTTGCACCGGCTGGTTGCGCGGCGCGATGTTGCGAATCGGTTTGTTGGCTGGCTGCTCGGTCATCGTACTCTCCCCTAAAGCCGGTCGCGCAGCGCGTAGTAGGCCATACCGGCGACCATGCCGGGCCAGCGCAACAGCGTGCCGCCGGGAAATTTCTGGCGTGGTAGGTTGGCAAATAGCTCCCACCGGCTGCGCTCGCCGGCGATCGCCTCGGCCAGCAACTTGCCGCCGAGGGTGGCGGTGGGCACGCCGTGACCCGAATAGCCCTGCGCGTACCAGATGTTATCCGCCAACTGGCCAAAGTCCGGCATGCGCCGCAGCGTAATAGCCAGTGTGCCGCCCCAACCGTAGTCGAGCCGGGTATCGGCTAGCTGCGGGTAAATTGACAAAATGTGCGGCCTGACAAAGCCGACAATATCGCGCGGAAACGCCCGCCGATAGTTCTCGCCGCCGCCAAACACCAGCCGGTTGTCGGCCGACAGCCGCCAGTAGTTGATCACAAAGCGGCTATCTTGGGCGGCGCTGCCGCCTGGCAGCAGCGACTGTGCCAGGGCCGGGCTGAGCGGCTCGCTGGCGGCGATGAAGTTGTTTATCGGCATGATGGTACCGGCCATGGCCGGCACCAAGTTGCCGAGGTAGCCGTTGCAGGCAACTATCAGCTGCTTGGCGCGCACCTGGCCGTGGGCGGTGGTGGCGGTGACACCGTCGCTGTCGCTGGCAAATGATACGGCGCGGCTATGCTCGTAGAGGGTGGCGCCGGCCGCTTGTGCAGCCTCGGCCAGCCCCAGCGCGTAACGATAGGGGTCGAGATGGCGCGAGCGGGTGTCGAGTAGGCCGCCGTAAAACTGGCTGCTACCGACCTGCTCGGCTAGCTCATCGGCGGCCAGATAGCGGCAATCGGCGTAGCCATACTGACGCTTAAGAAAATCTACTTCCTCAATATAATCAGTTATATAGCGTTTTTTATGGGCAACGTGGATGATATTGTTGCGCAGCCCACAATCGATGCTGTGGTCGGCGACCAACTGCTCGACCAGCTCGACCGCCTCAAGGCCGAGCTGCCAGAGCGCGCTGGCCGCAGTGGCACCCAGCTGCGCCTGCAGGGTCTGCTGGTCGACCCGCTGGCCCACCCCAACATGACCGCCGTTGCGACCAGAGGCGCCCGACGCCAGCGTGTTGGCCTCCAGCAGAGCAACACTGCGACCCTGTTTGGCGAGGTGTAGCGCTGCTGACAGGCCGGTGTAGCCGCCACCGATGATGCAGACATCGGCGCACTGCTCGCCGGCCAGCCCCGGCAGGACCGGGACAATGCCGGCGGCGGTAGCGGTGGCGGCATAGAGGGTGTTGAGTGGCTGCTGCATGTAGGCCTCGGTGCAATCGGTGGAGTGGGGCGGCTGACCCCAGTATGGCCCAAACGGCGGCGACTGGGACAAAATTGACTTTAACGCAATTCCGAATGATAATTCAATTAAATTTGAATAAAAGCTCAAAATGTAAGTATCAACTTACCGCTTTGGGCCCGCCATGCGGGCGGCCTGAGAGCCTCAAACAGCTACTGCAAATAGATAGCGGCGCCGTTTGGGTTGCGCTAGACTGCGTGGCAGGGCGCTACTGACCGCACCGGCGGTGGTGAGCGACAGACAGCAAATAGGTGGTTTTATGACGTCCCAAAATATCGTTGAGCAGTGGCTGCGCGACAACAACATTACCGAAGTGGAGTGTCTGGTGCCGGATATGACCGGCAACGCCCGCGGCAAATTTATCCCGGCCAAGAAGTTCCTCAAAGAGGAGAGCCGGCTGCCAGAGGGCATTCTTGCCCAGACCGTGACTGGCGAGTACAGCGACGACTACTGGGAGCTGCTGGAGACCATCGACGGCGACATGATGCTGGAGCCCGACCCGACCACCATGCGGCTGGTACCGTGGGCCAACGAGCGCACTGCGCAGATTATTCACGACTGCTTTACCAAGTCGGGCGACCCGCACCCGTTCTCTACCCGCAATGTACTCAAGCGTATTCTCGGCCTCTACGAGCAAGAGGGGTGGCGGCCGGTGGTGGCGCCGGAGATGGAGTTCTATCTCATTGAGCGCAATCTAGACCCCGACCTAGAGCTGCAGCCGCCGGTCGGCCGCTCTGGACGGCCGGAGAAGGCCCGCCAATCCTACAGTATTGACGCCGCCAACGAATTTGAGCCGATTGTCGAATCGATGTACGCCTACTGCGAAGAGATGGACTTGGACATCGATACGCTGATCCACGAATCGGGCGCCGCCCAGCTAGAAGTGAACTTTATCCACGGCGACGCGCTGTCGCTGGCGGATCAGGTGTTCACCTTCAAGCGCACCATGCGCGAGGTGGCGATGAAGCACAATATCTACGCCACCTTTATGGCCAAGCCGCACGCCGGCGAGCCCGGCTCGGCTAAACATATCCACCAGAGCATTGTTGACGCGACCACCGGCCAGAACATTTTTGCCGACCAAAATGGCGCTTACAGCCCGGCGTTTTACAATTATATCGGTGGCTTACAGAAGTATTCTCCATTTGTTATGAGCTTTTTTGCCCCCAACGTCAACAGCTACCGGCGGTTTACCCGCGAGGTGTCGGCGCCGATCAACCTGCACTGGGGGTTTGATAACCGCACCACCGGGCTGCGTGTGCCCGATGCCTCGCCGGCCAGCTACCGGGTCGAAAACCGCTTCCCGGGGGCCGATGTCAATCCGTACCTATCGTTCGCGGCGACCCTGGCGTGCGGCTATCTGGGCATGAAGAAGGGTATCGAGGCGACCCCGCCGTTTGCCGGCAACGCCTATAACGAGGAGCTCGACCTGCCACGTACACTTGAAGAGAGCCTGCGTCGGCTGCAGGACGACCAAGACGTGGTCGACCTGTTTGGCGAGAAGTTTATCCAGCTCTACACCAGCATCAAACTGGAAGAGTTTGAGGAGTTCAACCGGGTGATCTCATCGTGGGAGCGCGAGCACCTGCTGCTGAACGTCTAAACCGTACGTTTTTTGCCGGATTGGGCGCGCTCTTTCATGTCTGACTGTATGTAGACCTGGTCGGTAGTGCCCATGCTGGCGTGGCCGAGGTCATCGGCCATGTGTTTGAGCGGCCGGGTGGCGATATCGATCGACGCGCCGGTGTGGCGCAGCCAGTGGGTGGTCGCCTCGCGCAGTGCTTCGGCGTCGGTACTGAAACCCTGCTCACACATCGCTGTGTAGGCGGCGTCAAACACCTGTTGCACCACCCGGCGCAGCTGGCGGCTGGTTAAACCGCCGCTGCCGCGGGTTTTGGCGACCAGTACCGCGCCATCAGAAAAGCCCGGTTCACTGGCCTGGCGCATGGCGCGGTAGCGCTCAATATAGGGGAATAGGGCGCTGGGTACCGAGATATCGCGGATTTTATTGCCTTTACCGAGTACTTGCAGCCACTGGTTGCCCTCGGCGTCCCGCCAGAAATGGCGCCAAACCGGGCTCCAGTTGGGCCGATCTGAGAGTTCAGAGACCCGCAGATAGAGCGTTTTTAACAGCGCCACGACAAACAGCGCGCGCTCGCTGTCTGGGCTGCCGTCGGCGGCCGCTTCGGCCGAGGCCAGCAGGCACTCCCACTGTAAGTCCGATAACCTTTTTATACTCTTGCGAGTGGCGCCTTTCAATAAGTACGGGCTCTGCTTGCGTATAGCGGGTATCGGGTTGCCAAACGCGTAGCCCTCATCGACTAAATAGTCGTAAAAGGCGCTCAGCGCGGAGTAACAGAGCTTCATCGCCTCGTGTGACAGCGAGTGGCTGCCGCCATCTACAGGCGCGGCGCCGCGCTCGAGCTGGGCGCGCCGGTCGGCCTTGCTGATTTTCACCACAAACGGCCGCCAGCTGGGGTTGTGCAGGTATTCGCCATTGCGGGCGTGAAACCGGTCGGCGACGGCGCTGGCGACCCAATGGCGCGGCGGTGCGTGGACAAAATCAAAGTACTGCTCTAAGTCGGGACGCTTAAGCTCGACAACGCTTTTCTCGGCGACGGTCCAGCACCACAGCAGCAGCCGCTCGACCTCATTGCGGTAACCGCGAAAAGTCGCCTCACTTTTGCGGCTGTAGCTGCGCAGGAAGGCCGCCGCGTAGCGAAAGTCCTCAAGCGCGGCAGGAAGAGCCTTGGCGGTGGCGGTTAAAAACGCGTCGGTGTCTGGGTAGTCGGCCAGCATCGCCGGGCCAACCGGCAACCGAGTAAAGCGCAGGTGGGCGTCAAACAGCGGTACGGCGGTAAACTGGGATGAACGGGCTACCATGGGCGTATTCTCGATTACGGTAAAAATGCTAGGCTAACACGCCAAAACCGGCACTGTCCACTAATTGAGATTATCGGACATAGCATATTGGGGCTCTCCTTCTGTGCTTTGCCTATCACCGTTCGTCGCCGTGAGTCTCATTACCCCGGACCGTCACCGTCGTTACTCAGCGGGTTTACTATCGTCAGCCCGGGCCAACACTATCGACACCCCGGCTCAACACGATCGACTCCGCGGCTGCTCACGCCCGTCACTCCTGGTCAACACGATCGACTTCGCGGCTGCTCAAAACCGTCACCCCGGCCTTGAGCCGGGGTCTCTAGTTCTCTTGGCGCGGCTCGGCGCGCGATACCTGCGCTTTACAGCAAGCCCAGAGCATCTGCCATGATATGAAAAATAACATTCTGCTCCAGCACCCCCCTAAACAACGTCGCATTCGGGCCGCTCGCATAGATGGCGACATCTTCGCCGCCGTGCGTCTCCATATACATCGGCACCGCCGATTCCTGCAGGTAGTCGTCGCTCTGGGTATCGACCGCGCGCAAATCGGGCCGCGCTGCCTCGCCCGGGTAGTGGCTATCGACGTGGCGCTGGCTGGCGCCGTCAAACTCGCGGCGCTCGC
>JAHEGD010000019.1 GCA_024639885.1 Porticoccaceae bacterium
GGTGATTTCGTCGCGATGCTGGCTGCCCTTCTGCTCGACCACGGCAAAACCGTCGCCCACCTCAACGCCCTTAACGGCGTTGATACCCATCAGCGCGTGGGCGATGTCGGCATCTAAGCGGTCGAACACTGGCTCGCCGAGGCCGACCGGCACACCGGTGGCGACCACGTTGATGCGGGCACCGATCGAGTCGCCCTCTTTGCCCAGCGCCGCCATGTAGCTCTCCAGCTCGGCGACCTTGTCGGCGTCGGGGCAGAAGAACGGGTTTTGCTCAATCTGGGCGCGGTCAAACTGCTCGGCGGCGATCGGGCCGAGCTGGGCGAGGTAGCCGTAGATCTCTACGCCACACTGCTCGGCGAGGTACTTTTTAGCGATGGCGCCGGCGGCAACCCGCATCGCGGTCTCGCGCGCCGAGCTGCGGCCACCGCCGCGGTAGTCGCGCACACCGTATTTAGCTTGGTAGGTGTAGTCGGCGTGGGCCGGCCGAAACTGGCGGGCGATGTTGCTGTAGTCTTTGGATTTTTGGTCGGTGTTTTCAATCAGCAGGCCGATCGGCGTACCGGTGGTTACCCCTTCAAACACGCCGGACAGTATCCGCACCTGATCGGCCTCGCGGCGTTGGGTGGTGTAGCGGCTCTGGCCGGGTTTGCGGCGGTCTAGGTCGCGCTGCAGGTCGGCCTCTGCCAGGGCGATACCGGGCGGGCAGCCGTCGATAATACAGCCGAGCGCCGGGCCGTGGCTCTCACCAAAGCTGGTAACGGTGAACAGTTTTCCGAATGTATTTCCTGACATGCGCTGACACTAACCTTAGGTTAACTGGATAAGTCGGCAATTATAGGCCATTTAGCCGAGCAGATGGCGGTGTGCCACCAGCGCTGCGCGGTCGATAACAAACACCCCGCCATCGCCCTCGGCAAACTCCAGCCAAGTGAGCGGCAGGGTCGGCAGCGCGGCATCCAGTGCAGCGCTGGAGTTGCCGACCTCGCAGATCAGCACGCCGCGCTCGGTCAGGTAGCCGGGCGCCTCGCGCAGCAAGCGACGGGTAAAGTCGAGGCCGTCATCGCCAGATACCAGCGCCAGGGTCGGCTCGTGGCTGAACTCGGCCGGCATACTGGCAAAATCGGCGGCGTCCACATAGGGCGGGTTGCAGAGGATCACATCAAAACGCTGGCCGGCCAGCCCTTCGAACAGATCGCCACGATTGACCGCCACCCGCCCGGCCAGCTGGTGGCGCTCGACATTACTGGTCGCCACCGCCAATGCATCGGCCGAGAGCTCGGAGAGCACCACCGCCGCTTGCGGCTCGGCCACCGCGCTGGCGATACCGATACAGCCGCTGCCGCAGCAGAGGTCCAAGACGCTGCGCGGCGGCTCTACCAGCCACGGTGCAAAGTGGTTGCCGATCAGCTGGCCGATCGGTGAGCGCGGAATAATCACCCGGCTATCGACATTAAATGGCAGGCCGCAAAACCACGCCTCGCCGGTTAAGTACGGCGCCGGCAGGCGCTCTTCGATGCGCCGCGCCACCAGCTGCTCGAAGCGCTGCTGCTGGCTTGGCTCGACCGGCTGGCTGAGCACCGAGCGGTCGACGTCGACCGGTAGCTCGAGTGCGGCGCAGAGCAGGTAGACCGCCTCGTCCCAGGCGTTGTCGGTGCCGTGGCCGAAGAACAGACCGGCCTGCTCAAAGCGCTCGGCGGTCGCTTCCAACAGTGCGCCAACCGTGGTGGCGCTCACCGCCCCGCCCCACCGATAAATTGCTGGATCAGCGCCGCCGCGGCACCGGCCTGCTGCTCCATGTGGCAGTGGTGGCCGCCGGGCAGCTTGGCGATGGTCAGCTGGGCTAGGTGGTCGATCAGTTTGCGCTCTTGCTCGCGGCCGGCCAGTACGCCGCCCTCGGCCTCAATCAGCAGCGCTGGCGCAGTGATCTCGGCGAGAAAGCCGGCCAGGTTATCGGCGCTGAGTTTGAGCTCGGACGCGGCTTTAAGGCGCTGGTCATTGTGCCAGTAAAAGCCACCGTCGCCGGCGCTGATACCGCGCTCGCCAAGCAGTGCCGCGGCCGCTAGCTCGACCGCCAAAAAGCCGTTAGCGCGCGCTGCGACAGCCGCCTCGTAGCTGGGGAACAGGGTCGGGCTACTGGTGCGGTAGCGCTGCTGCTCGACGATCGCCTTGGCGAGCTGGCGCGGCGCGTGTAGCGGATCGAACGCCGCCGGCACCATGCCGTCGAGCAGTACCAACTTGCTTACTCGCTCTGGGAAGGTGCCGGCCATCAGCGAGGTGATAGCGGCGCCGCGCGAGTGGCCGAGCAGCGTGCACTGCTGCCAGCCGAGCTGGTCGATCACCGCAAACAGCTCGCCGACATCTTGCCAGATATTGTAGGCAGAGTCGGCCGAACGCTGACCGCTGTGGCCGTGGCCGGCACAGTCGACCGCGACCAGATGAATGTCGGCCAACTGGTCGGCCAGCGGGTAGAACGAGGCGGCGTTATCCAGCCAGCCGTGTACCGCCAACACCGGCGTAGCGCCAACCCGGCCCCACTGGCGGGCGGCAATCGGCAGGCCGTTGACGACAAACTCGCAGTCGCCGATTAGCGGCAACCCTTTCTCACTATTACTCAACGGCTATCACTCCAGACCAAGGTGCCCAACTGGGGGCCAAAAATTTCAAAACGGATTAGTGTCAGTGCGGCGGTCGGCACGCCGATACGCTCGCCACAGAGCTGCTCAATCAGCTCGCCGACCAGCGGCATATGGGTGACTGCGGCGACCGTCGCCGGCTGGCCAGCGGCTAGTCGCGGCGCGGCTGCGGCCTCGATGGCGGCGATCGCAGCGGCCGGGCTGGCGTTGGGGGTTAGCGCCTCACAGAGGCGGTGCGGCAGCGCCGGGTCGGCGAGCTCGGCGTAGCTCTGCTGGGTGCGCAGGTAGGGGCTGACCAACCACTCGCTCACCGCCGCCAACTCGCGCTGGCGACGGGCGGCTAGCGCCGCCAACTGGCTGCGGCCAAACGCCGACAGCGGCCGCTGCGAATCGCCACCCACAGCGGCCGCCACTGCGTCGCCGTGACGCAGTAGAAGTAAGGTTACCACCGGTTTAGCTGCGCGGGTCGCTGTCGTGATCGGCCGGCTGTTCGTCGGCGGCGACAAATTCGCCCTCGGCGATATCATCGTCGTCGCTGTGCAGGCTAAAGCCGTCGCTGGCTTTTGGCTCTGGCCACTCGTCAAACGGGAACGGCTTGGCGTCGCTGTTAAAGGTCAGATAGCGCACCGCGCTGTAGAGCCAGTTGGCGACGCTGTCGCCAAAGCGGCGCAGGTTGGGGTTGTCGCTGGCGCTGACTGCCACCCAGATAAACTGCAGGGCAATCACCACCAACAGCACCATTCGCGCGGCGGTGGCGAGCACTGAAAACAGCACCATGTACGCTAGCCGCAGCCACAGCTGGGGGTTAAAAATTGGCATGGCGGATCGGTCGCTCATGTTGGCATCTCCGGGTGGTGGGTGGGCTAGCGCGACGCGGTCGGCTCGACGTCGCTGTTTTGCTCTGCGCTCATCATATCACGCAGGCCGCCCTCGATAGAGCGGCCCTCAAACAGGCTGCCGTAGAGCGCGCTGGCCAGTGGCATATAGATCCCCAGTTCGGCCGCTTTGGCGACGACGATGCGGGTGGTGTTAACCCCTTCAGCGGTCTGGCCGACATCGGCGATCGCCTGCTCGAGCGTTCTGCCGGCACCGATGGCGGCGCCGATCTGGTAGTTGCGGCTGAGCGGTGAGCTGCAGGTGACGTAGAGATCGCCGACCCCGCTGAGCCCCAAGAAGGTCATTGGGTCGGCGCCAAGCTTGACCGCAAAGCGGCTCATCTCGGCCAAGCTGCGGGTTAACATCACCGCGCGGCTGTTCTGGCCCATGCCGAGCGCAGCGACAATGCCGGCGATGATGGCGTAGATATTTTTTAACGCGCCGGCCAGCTCTACCCCGAACCGGTCGGTGTTGGCGTAGACGCGAAAGTAATCCGAGGCGATCAGCTCTTGCACCTGCGCGCAGAGCGGCGCCGAGCTACTCGCCACCACCGTGGCGGTGATCTGTCGCTGGCAGATCTCGGCGGCCAAGTTGGGGCCGCTGATCACTGCGATGGCGTGGTTGGGCAGCTCTTGCTCGATGATCTGGCTGGGCAGCAAGAAGCTGGCCGGCTCGATCCCCTTGGCCATGCTCACCAACCCCGCATCGGCATCGGCCAGCGGCGCGACCGCGCGCGCCAAGCTGCGCAGTGCTTTGCTGGGCACGGCAAAAAAGATCACCTCGGCCGACGCCAACGCAGCATTTAAATCGGCGCTGATCAACAGTCCGTCGACCAGCGGGTAGTCTGGCAGGTAGGCGCTGTTGCGGCGGCTCTGCTGGGTCTGCTCGGCGTTGGCCGGGTCGCGCATCCACAGCGTCACCGCGTGGCCGTTGGCGGCGATCATGTTGGCCATGGCGGTGCCAAAACTGCCACCGCCGAGTACCGCTACTGTCGCCATAAAACCCCCACCCTGTATGCAGTGGGGCCCTCAACCTGCGTCGAGGGCCCCTTAATGTGCCGCTATTATAAGCGCCACGGGCGGCTTTTACACCGCGCGCGGCAACCGCTTAACTGAACATAAAGCGGTTGATCTCACGGACAAAGTGGGCCGGGTTGTCGAGCGTCTTGCCCGCGGCCAATGCGGCTTGGTCGTAGAGCAAGCCGGCCAGTGTTGCCGCCAGCTCTTCGTCGCTCTCGCTGTCGAGCCGCGACACCAGCGGGTGCGCTGGATTGATCTCAAGGATCGGCTTGGTCTCTGGCATCGCCTGGCCGGCGGCGGCAAAGATCTGGCGCATCTGGTCGCCCATGTCATTATCGCCAATCACTAAACAGGCTGGCGAATCGGTCAGCCGGCGGGTGGTACGAACCTCGTCGACGCGATCGCCCAGCAGGCTCTTAATGCGCGCTGCCACCCCTTCTGCGGCGGGCTTGTCCTGCTCTTGGTCGGCTTTGTCGGCGGGCTCCTCAATACCCAGCTCAGCCAGGTCGAGCTCGCCGCGGGCGATGTCTTGGAACTGCTTACCGTCGAACTCGCGCAGGTAGCCCATCATCCACTCGTCGACGCGGTCGGCCATCAGCAGCACCTCGATACCGTGCTTGCGGAACACCTCAAGGTAGGGGCTGTTGCGCAACACCGTTAGGCTGTCGCCGGTCAGGTAGTAAATTTTGCTCTGCTTGTCGGCCATCCGCTCGATGTAGCCGGCCAGCGTGGCGCTCTGCTTGTCATCGTCGTTGGCGCTGCTGGCGAAACGCATCAGCTTGGCGACTTTCTCTTGGTTGCCGCTATCTTCGGCGACGCCCTCTTTTAGTACCGGGCCAAACTGGCTCCAGAACTTGGCGTAGCTCTCTTCGTCTTTGCTGAGTTTGTTGAGCATATCCAACACCCGCTTGGTCAGCGCGGCGCGAATGCTGTCGACCGCGGGGGTCTTCTGCAGAATCTCGCGCGAGACGTTGAGTGGTAGGTCGGCACTGTCCAGCACCCCTTTGACAAAGCGCAGGTAGAGCGGCAGAAATTGCTCGGCGTCATCCATGATAAAGGTGCGCTTGATGTACAGCTTGATGCCGCGCACACCCTCGCGCTGGTAGAGATCCATCGGCGCCATGCCGGGGATGTAGAGCAGGCTGGTGTACTCCTGCTTGCCTTCAACTTTGTTGTGGCTCCACGCCAGTGGCTCGGCAAAGTCATGGCTGACCATCCGGTAGAAGCTCTGGTAATCCTCGTCTTTGAGATCGCTCTTCGAGCGCGTCCAGAGCGCCTGGGCGTCGTTGACCGCCTGCCACTCGGCTGCCGCTTGCTCCTCGCCGTCGGCGGCCGGTGGCGGCGTGTTGAGCATCTCAACTGGGATCGCGATATGGTCAGAGTACTTTTTAACGATTGAGCGCAGTCGCCAGTCGTCGGCAAACTCGCTCTCGTCGCTCTTCAGGTGGAGGATGATCGAGCTGCCGCGCTCGGCGCGCTCGATGGTCTCCACTTCAAAGTCGGCCTCGCCACTGCAGCTCCAGCGCACCGCCTGGTCGGCCGGTAGCCCGGCGCGGCGGCTCTCTACCACGACCTTGTCGGCGATAATAAACGCCGAGTAAAAGCCGACCCCAAATTGGCCGATCAGCTGCGAATCACTCTTCTGGTCGCCGCTCAGGTTGCTTAAAAACTCGGCAGTGCCAGAGCGGGCAATGGTGCCGAGGTTGGCGATCGCGTCGTCGCGGCTCATGCCGATACCGTTGTCGGTGATAGTGACCGTCTTCGCCTCGCTGTCGAAACCGATGCGGATACGCAGGTTGCTGTCGCCCTCAAACAGATCGCCATCGGCGAGTGCGGCAAAGCGCAACTTGTCGGCGGCATCCGACGCGTTGGAGATCAGCTCGCGCAGAAAGATCTCTTTATTTGAGTAGAGCGAGTGGATCATCAGGTGCAGCAGCTGCTTGGCTTCGGTCTGAAAGCCCATCTTCTCTGCGCCACTGGCGCTAGCGGTTGCGGTGGTGGCGTCGGCCTGTTCGGTCATGGTGTTCTCCCTGGTTAACAATAGACTCACTGCGAGTCAGGTTGTTAACGTGGGGGCGGCGGTTTCGATTTCAACCATTGCCAGCAAACACTCAGCCCATCCATGCTGCGATGGCTCTGCGATACCTTACCGAGCTACCGCTATACGGTCGTAGTACTCAAAAGTCTTAGCAGATAAGAGGCCTTGGGCGACCGAAGTGTGTGAACTATTGTAAACGCGTTGAAAAAAATAGGCGTGAGCAATAAACGATGAATTCATTGACCTGCGACCCGCATGAAGGTATCGTTTATGTTACCTTTTAGGCGATATGATTGAGGTAAAAGAGTATCTAGACGGCTCTGGAAAAAGCCCATTTGCCGACTGGTTTAACCGGCTCAATCCACAAGCGGGCGCCAAAGTATCGACAGCCCTTTACAGGCTACAGCAGGGCAATTTCTCGAGCGTCAAGGGAGTAGGCTCTGGCGTCTATGAATTTCGCATTCATTATTGGCCCGGGTATCGAATCTATTTTGGAAAACAGGGCGCTGAGGTAGTGATTTTAGTCGCTGGCGGGACTAAGCGGCGCCAGCATGTTGATATCGCAGCAGCCAAGGCGGCCTGGCGACTGTACCAAGGGCAGAGCATTAACCAGAGGTGAAAATGACCTTAACTCGAGATTTCACAACCACTATCAAGTCACGTGCCGCGCGCGAACCCGCCTTTCGCAGAGCTCTGCTACAAGAGGGGGTCGAGTGCCTACTTGGCGGCGACGTACCGACCGGCAAAGCCGTGTTGCGCGACTACATCAACGCCACCATCGGTTTTGAGGCGCTGGCAGCCTGTGTCGGCAAACCGAGCAAAAGTCTGATGCGGATGTTTGGAGCACAGGGCAACCCGCAGGCGAGCAACCTTCTGACGGTCATCCACTGCCTGCAACAACAAGAGGGTGTAGCGCTGAAGGTAAAAGTGAGCAAGGTCGCTTAACTGACCCAACCGCCTTCGGGCTAGTTAATAATTGATACCGTGTCGGCGATCTTTACACCCAAACGCAGACAACCCCGGCATGCCGGGGCTGTCTGGTATCGCTACTGGGCCAAGCCCAGTGTGTTGGCCGCTGGGTTTACCAGCCGGTCAGCTCTTTCAGGCCGTTGCCGATGTCGGCCAAGCTGCGCACGGTTTTAACACCGGCGTCTTGCAGGGCGGCAAACTTCTCGTCGGCGGTACCTTTGCCACCGGAGATGATCGCTCCGGCGTGGCCCATACGCTTGCCGGCAGGTGCGGTAACACCGGCGATGTAGGAGACCACTGGCTTGCTGACGTGTGCTTTGATGTAGGCTGCGGCCTCTTCTTCAGCGGTGCCGCCGATCTCACCGATCATCACGATCGCTTCGGTGGCGGGGTCTTTTTCGAACATTTCGAGAATGTCGATAAAGTTAGAGCCGGGGATCGGGTCGCCGCCGATACCAACACAGGTAGACTGGCCGAAACCGAAGTCGGTAGTCTGCTTGACCGCTTCGTAGGTAAGGGTGCCTGAACGCGACACGATACCCACTTTGCCGGGCAGGTGAATGTGACCGGGCATGATGCCGATCTTACATTCGCCGGGGGTGATCACACCGGGGCAGTTGGGGCCGATCAGGCGCACGCCGAGCTCGTCGCACTTAACCTTGCACTCGAGCATGTCCAGCGTCGGGATCCCCTCGGTGATGCAGACGATCAACTGGATGCCGCCGTTGGCCGCTTCGAGGATTGAGTCTTTGCAGAACGGTGCCGGCACGTAGATGACCGAGGCTTCGGCGCCGGTGGCGGCAACCGCGTCGGCGACCGTGTTGAACACCGGTAGGCCGAGGTGAGTGGTGCCACCTTTGCCCGGCGTTACACCGCCGACCATTTTGGTGCCGTAGGCGATCGCTTGCTCTGAATGGAAGGTACCCTGCCCGCCGGTAAAGCCTTGGCAGATTACTTTGGTGTCTTTATTGATCAAAATAGCCATGCTTATTTGCCCTCCGCTGCGGCAACAACTTTCTCTGCCGCGTCTGTCAGGCTTGTTGCGGCGATAATCGCCAGCCCAGACTCAGCCAATTTTTGGGTGCCCAGTTCGGCGTTGTTGCCTTCGAGGCGAACCACTACGGGAACTTTTACACCCACTTCTTCTACCGCACCGATCACCCCTTCGGCGATCAGGTCACAGCGCACGATACCGCCAAAGATATTGATCAGCACCGCTTTGACGTTGTCGTCAGAGAGGATGATTTTGAACGCTTCGACAACACGCTCTTTGGTGGCGCCGCCACCGACGTCGAGGAAGTTGGCCGGCTCGCCGCCGTGCAGCTTAACGATGTCCATGGTGCCCATCGCTAGGCCGGCACCGTTAACCATGCAGCCGATGTTGCCATCCAGTGCCACGTAGTTGAGGTCCCACGCCGCGGCGTGTGCTTCGCGGGCGTCTTCTTGGCTGGGGTCGTGGAACTCTTTGAGCTTGGGCTGGCGGTACATTGCGTTGCCGTCGATACCGATTTTGGCGTCCAGGCAGTGCAGGTTGCCCTGCTCGGTGATGACCAGCGGGTTAATCTCCAGCAGTGCCATGTCGTAGTCTTGGAACAGTTTGGCGAGGCCGAGGAAGATGTGGACGAAATGCTTGATGTTGTCGCCTTTGAGGCCGAGCTTGAATGCTAGCTCGCGGCCCTGGTAGGGCTGGGCGCCGGTCAGCGGATCGACTTCTACTTTGAGGATTTTCTCAGGAGTCTCTTCGGCGACTTTTTCGATCTCTACGCCGCCTTCGGTAGAGGCCATGAAGACGATGCGGCGGGTCGAGCGGTCGACTACCGCGCCGAGGTAGAGCTCGTCGGCGATATCGGTGCAGGTCTCAACCAAGATGCGGCTGACCGGTTGGCCGGCGGCGTCAGTCTGGTAGGTGACCAGATTTTTGCCCAGCCACTGGCGGGCGAACGCTTCAATTTCGGCTTTGGTAGTAACCAGCTTTACACCGCCCGCTTTACCGCGGCCACCGGCGTGTACCTGGGCTTTAACGACCCACTGGCTGCCGCCAATCACATCGGCGGCGGCGATCGCCTCTTGAACTGTTTCAGCGGCGATGCCTTTTGAGACCGGCAGACCGTACTCGGCAAACAGCTGTTTCCCCTGGTATTCGTGGAGATTCATATCGACTTCCCGTTAACAAGTGAACAAAAAATGCTGCCGCAGCTGGCGCAGCGATAAAACCCTCTAGAACGACTTAACGGCGCTTGCGGTTGGCAATGTGAATAGCACTGCCGTTGACCGCGAGCGCTGCCTCGTGGACTGCTTCTGAGAGCGTCGGGTGACCAAATACGGTCATACCCAAATCTTCTGCGCTGGAGCCAAACTCCATCGCAATGGCCACTTGCTGAACCAGATCGGCTGCGCTTGGGCCAACAATGTGGGCGCCAAGAATGCGGTCTGTCTCTGCGTGGGCAATAATTTTTACCATGCCGTCGGTGTCGTTGGCGGCCATCGCGCGGCCGCTGGCGGCAAACGGGAAGGTGCCGACCTGGTAGGGCTCGCCCGACGCTTTAACCTGCTCTTCGGTGCGGCCGACCGAGGCGACTTCGGGGTGAGTGTAGATGACATTGGGAATAATATCGTAGTTCAATTGGGCCTTGTGGCCGGCGATTCGCTCCGCCACCATCACGCCCTCTTCCGAGCCTTTGTGGGCCAGCATGGGGCCGCGCACCAAGTCGCCGACCGCCCAGACGCCGGGGGCGTTGGTCTCGCACTGGTCGTTGACAAACACGCAGCCGCGCTCGTCGAGCTGAACACCGCTGTCGGCGGCCAGCAGGCCGTCGGTGAAGGCGCGACGGCCGACACAGACAATTAGCTTGTCGAAGGTTTCGGTGTGCTCGCCACCGTCGTTGCTCTGGTAGGTGACAACCACTTGGCGCTTGGCACCGCTGCCGGTCACTTCGGTGCCGACAACGCGGGCGCCAAGGCGGATATCCAGGCCCTGTTTGGTGAAGATCTTCTTGGTATCTTTGGCGATCGCCTTGTCCATGATCGCCAGGAAGTCGTCGAGCGCTTCCAGCAGCACCACCTCTGAGCCGAGCCGGTTCCAGACCGAGCCGAGCTCGAGGCCGATCACGCCGGCACCGATCACACCGAGCCGGCCGGGCACGGCGTCGATCTCGAGCGCGCCGGTAGAATCGAGGATCACCTCGTTGTCTACCGGGGCGACCGGGATATCAATAGGCAGTGAGCCGGTGGCCAGAATGACGTTTTTAGCCGCCAGCTGCTCTACGCTGCCGTCGGTGGCGGCAAATTCGACCACGCCGCCGGCCAGCAGTTTGCCGGTGCCGTAGAGTGCATCGACGCCGTTGGCTTTAAACAGCCCGGCGATACCGCCGGTGAGCTGGTCGATGATTTTGTTTTTACGCGCCAGCATGGCGGCGATATCGATCTTGACGCCGCTGGTGGCGATGCCGTGCACCGACAGATCGTGGGCGGCTTCATGGTACTTGTAGGAGCTGTCGAGCAGCGCCTTGGAGGGGATACAACCGACATTGAGGCAGGTGCCGCCATTGACGCCCTTGCCATCGCGGTTTTGCCATTTTTCGATACAGGCGGTCTTCAGCCCCAGCTGGGCGGCGCGGATAGCCGCCACATAGCCGGCCGGGCCGCTGCCAATTACTACTACGTCGTACTGTTTAGGGTCGCTCATAGTCTCTCTCGCAAATTAGTCGTCGGCTTAAATTTCTAGCAGGATTTTGGCGGGGTTTTCGATCATCTCTTTGATCGCCACCAAGAACTGCACCGCCTCTTTGCCGTCGATCAGGCGGTGGTCGTATGAAAGGGCCAGGTACATCATCGGCCGGATCACCACCTGCCCGTCAACCGCTACCGGCCGCTCTTGGATCTTGTGCATACCCAAGATCGCCGTCTGCGGCGGGTTGATGATCGGCGTAGAGAGCAGTGAGCCAAACACGCCGCCGTTGGTGATAGTGAAGGTGCCGCCGGTCATCTCTTCAATAGAGAGCTTGCCTTCGCGCGCCTTCATGGCGTACTCGTAGACGCCGTGCTCAATGTCGGCCACGCTCATGTTCTCGGCGTTGCGCAGCACCGGCACTACCAGCCCACGCTCGGACGAGACCGCCACACCAACATCTTGAAACCCATGGTAGACGATATCGTTGCCGTCGATGGAGGCATTGACCGACGGATAGCGCTTGAGCGCCTCGACCGCGGCTTTGACAAACAGCCCCATAAAGCCGAGCCGGGTGCCGTTGTGGGTCTTTTCAAACTGATCTTTAAACTGCTTGCGCAGCTCCATCAGCGCCGACATATCCACCTCGTTAAAGGTCGTCAGCGACGCGGTGGTTTGGGTCACCTCGAGCAGCCGCTCGGCGATGCGCTTGCGCATGCGGGTCATCGGCACGCGCTTTTCAACGCGCTCGCCGGCCAGTTCGGCAGGCAGTGCAGCCGGGGCCGAGGCCGCCGGTGCAGCGGCCGGCGCGGCAGCGGGGGCTTGGTGGTTGAGCACATCTTCTTTAATGATGCGCCCGCCCTTGCCGCTGCCGGTCACCTCGGCGATGTTGATTCCGCGCTCGTCGGCCAGCTTTTTGGCGGCCGGGTTGATCTGTGGCTCGCCGGCAGGCTCGGCAGCAGCGGCTGGTGTGGCCGCGGCGGGGGCCGCTGCCGGCGCTGCAGCGCCCTCTTCCAATTTAGCGATCAGCTGGCCGCTCAACACGGTGTCGCCTTCGGCGGCGAGCACTTCGGCGAGCACGCCGTCGGCCGGCGCAACCACTTCTAGCACCACTTTGTCGGTTTCGATATCGACCAGCAGTTCATCGCGCGCCACTTGCTCGCCGGGCTGTTTGTGCCAGGTTGCCAGTGAACCCTCTTGAACCGACTCGGGGAAGGTGGGTGCCTTAATTTCAATTGCCATGATGATGTCCTATTACTTGGCTAGTTATACAGTCTATTGGGGTCACGGGGTTACTGGCTGGCACTCGACAGTGCTTCGTCAACAAACGCCTGCTGCTCTTCCAGGTGCACCGACATATAGCCGGCGGCCGGTGCTGCCGACGCTTTGCGACCTACGTAGTCGAGCACCAAGTCTGGATGGGTTTTGCGCAACACGCTGCGCATGTGGTGCTGGCTAGAGTACCAAGCGCCTTGGTTCATCGGCTCCTCTTGGCACCAGCGCACGTCGCGCAGGTGGCTGTACTGGGCCAATACCGCTTTCAGCTCGCGGTCGGGGAACGGGTAGAGCTGCTCGATACGGACTAGCGCAATATCGTCGATCTCGCGCTCTTGACGCGCCTCGAGCAGGTGGTAGTAGACCTTGCCCGAGCAGAGCACCAGCCGTTTGGCTTTGGCCGGCTCGACTTGGTGCTCATCGAGCACGGTCTCGAAGCGGCCGTCGGCCAGCTCGTCGAGCGAAGAGGTGGCAAGCTTGTGACGGAGGATCCACTTCGGGCTCATGATCACCAGCGGCCGGCGCATCGGCCGGATCGCCTGGCGGCGCAGAATATGGAAGATCTGCGCCGGCGTGGTCGGGATCGCCACCTGAATGTTGTGCTCGGCACAGAGCTGCAAGAACCGCTCTAAACGGGCCGACGAATGCTCTGGGCCCTGCCCTTCAAAGCCGTGTGGCAGCAGCATGGTGAGGCCGGACATGCGCCCCCATTTGTGCTCACCGCTGGTGATGAACTGGTCGATGACCACTTGGGCGCCGTTGGCGAAGTCGCCAAACTGCGCCTCCCAGATCACCAGCCCTTTCGGCGCGGTGGTCGAGTAGCCGTACTCAAACGCCAGCACCGCCTCCTCAGAGAGGAACGAGTCGTAGATCTCAAAGCTGGGCTGGGCCGGGTCGAGATGGTCGAGCGGCAGGTAGGCAGTGCCGTCTTTCTGGTTGTGCACTACGGCGTGGCGGTGCGAGAAGGTACCCCGGCCGACGTCTTGGCCGGTGAGCCGCACCGGATAACCGTCTTTGAGCAGCGTGGCGTAAGCGAGCAGCTCGGCCATACCCCAGTTGAGCGGCATCGCGCCGCCGGCCATCTTGCGGCGGTCGTCGTAGATCTTACTGACTTGGCGCTGCACCTGAATGCCGTCTGGCACGTGGGCGAGCTGGGCGCCGATCTCTTTTAGCTCGGTTAGCGGCAGGCCGGTGTTGGCCTCTGTCCGCCAGCCGTGACCGAGATAGGGGGCCCAGTTAACAAACAGCGAGGTGTCGGGCTCGCGGACTAGGTTGTGGACCACAAACTCGCCGCGGTCGAGCTGGGCGCGGTAGTCGGCGGCCATGTCGTCGGCGCCCTGCTGGTCGATGATGCCCTCTTTGACCAGCTTCTCTGCGTACAGGGTGCGGGTGGTCGGGTGCTTTTTAATGCGCTCATACATCAGCGGCTGGGTCGCCGACGGCTCGTCGGTCTCATTGTGGCCGCGACGCCGGTAGCAGACCAAGTCGAGCACGATGTCTTTGCCAAACTCGTGGCGGTAATCCATCGCCAGCATGGCGGCAAACATCACCGCGTCGGGGTTATCGCCATTGACGTGCAGGATCGGCGCCTGGACCATCTTGGCGACATCGGTACAGTACTCGGTCGAGCGCGCGTCGTCTTGGCGGTTGGTGGTAAAGCCCACCTGGTTATTGATCACAATGTGTACCGAGCCGCCGGTGCGGTAGGCGCGGGTCTGGGACATCTGGAATGTCTCCATCACCACCCCTTGGCCGGCGAAGGCGGCATCGCCGTGCATCAGAATCGGCACTACGCTGTTGCCGACCGGGTCGTCGCGGCGGTCTTGGCGGGCGCGGCCAGAGCCGATCACAACGGGGCAGGCGATCTCTAGGTGCGACGGGTTGAAGCCCAGCGACATGTGTACCTCACCGCCCGGCGTCATCACGTTAGATGAGAAGCCCTGGTGGTATTTAACATCGCCCGAGGTGTCGACCAGCCGCTTGCCTTCGAACTCGCTGAACAGCTCGGTGGGATTTTTACCGAGAATATTGACCAGTACGTTGAGGCGGCCGCGGTGGGCCATGCCCATCACCACCTCTTTGGCACCGTACTCGCCGGCGCGCCAGACCAAGCAGTCCAGCATCGGGATCAGGCTTTCGCCGCCCTCTAGGCCAAACCGTTTGGTGCCGGGGTATTTGGAGTCGAGGTGCTTCTCTAGCCCCTCGGCGGCGGTCAGCCGGCGCAGCACGTCGACGCGGGCGTCGCCCTCGTAGTTGGGCTGGCAGCGCACGCTCTCAAAGCGCTGCGCCAACCACTGCTTCTCCTCGAACGAGGTGATGTGCATGAACTCGGCGCCGATATTACCGCAGTAGGTTGCTTCGAGCGCGTCGACCATCTCGCGCAGGGTCGCCTCTGGCTTACCCAAGTAGAGCGGGCCGGCTTGGAAGGTGGTGTCGAGATCGGCCTCGTTGAGGCCGTGGAAGGCGAGCTGCAGATCGGGCACTCGCTCGCGGACCATAATCGACAGCGGGTCGAGCTTGGCCTGCTGGTGGCCGCGAAAGCGGTACGAGCTGATCAGCTGAACCACCTTAACCTGCTTGCGCTCGTGCTCGTTATTGATACCGCCAGAACCCGGCGCTGGGGTTGGCCGCGCCTGACGGCGGCCGAGCAGTTCGAAGTGCTTGACGACGGTGGCGTGCGAAGTATCGGGGCTGATGTTGCCCTCGACGCGCGGCAGCGAGTCAAAGAAGTTACACCACTCCTGAGAGACACTGGAGGGGTCATGGAGGTAGAGGTCGTAGAGATCCTCCACATAGGCGGCATTGCCACCGGAAAAATGGGAAGAGCGAAGAAACTGCTCTAGCGCGCCCTCGGGCATCGGGTGCTGTCCTCTAGTATGGGCCGCCACCATAGGCTGGCGGCCGGTAAATCAAAACAGCCGACACCGCGCGGTGCCGGCTGTTTAAGCAAGCGCTAGGCCGCGCTGCGCAACAGCATGTTGCGGATATGGCCTATCGCCCGGGTCGGGTTGAGTCCTTTCGGGCAGACCTGAACACAGTTCATGATGCCGTGGCAGCGGAATACGCTGAACGGGTCATCGAGCTCGGCGAGACGCTGCTCGGTGGCGGTGTCGCGGCTGTCGGCCAGGAACCGGTAGGCCTGCAGCAGGCCAGACGGGCCGATGAACTTGTCTGGGTTCCACCAGAACGACGGGCAGGCGGTTGAGCAACAGGCGCACAGAATGCACTCGTAGAGACCGTCGAGCTTAGCGCGCTCTTCGGGGCTCTGCAGCCGCTCAATAGCCGGCGCGGGGGTGTCGTTGATCAGGTAGGGCTTGATCTTCTCGTACTGGGCGTAGAACTGGGTCATGTCGATGACCAGATCGCGGATCACCGGCAGGCCGGGCAGCGGGCGAATCACCAGCTTGTTGTTCTTGACCACCTCGGAGAGCGGGGTGATACAGGCCAAGCCGTTTTTGCCGGCGATGTTCATGCCGTCCGAGCCACACACGCCTTCGCGGCACGAGCGGCGGTAGACCAGCGAATTGTCTTCGGCCTTGAGCATCTCGAGCACGTCGAGCACCATGACATCTTTGCCCTTGGTGTCGACTTGGTAGTCCTGCATGTAAGGCTCTGCGTCGGTTTCAGGATTGTAGCGATAGACACTGACAGTCAACATAACAACGTCTCCTTAGTAGGTACGGGCTTTGGGCGGGAAAGCTTCGCGGGTTTTCGGGGTAAAGTTAACCGAACGCTTGCCGAGAGTCTTGCTGGCCGGGTAGTACATAGAGTGGCAGAGCCAGTTCTCATCGTCGCGCTCTTGGAAATCTTCACGGGCGTGGGCGCCGCGGCTCTCTTTGCGCTGCTCGGCGGCGATGGCGGTTGCCTCGGCCACTTCGAGCAGGTTTTGCAGCTCAAGTGCCTCAATACGGGCGGTATTGAAGGCGTTGCTCTTGTCTTCAACAAAGACGTTTTCGATGCGCGGACGGAGCTCGGCGAGCTTCTTGATGCCCTCTTGCATGTAGTCACCGCGGCGGAACACGCCGAAGTAGTTCTGCATGATCTGCTGCAGCTCGGCGCGCAGCACGGTGGCGCTCTCGCCAGAGCTTGAGTTGTTGATGCGGTTTAGGCCGACCATCGCCGCTTCAATATCTGACTCGCTGGCGTCGCGCAGGCTGACACCCTCGCGCAGGGTCTTCTCGATGAACAGGCCCGAGGCGCGACCAAATACCACCAAGTCGAGCAGCGAGTTGCCACCCAGACGGTTGGCGCCGTGTACCGACACACAGGCCACTTCACCACAGGCGTAAAGGCCGGGGATGATCTGGTCGTTGCCTTCGGCGTCGACGGTTAGCGCCTGGCCGTTTACGTTGGTAGGGATACCGCCCATCATGTAGTGACAGGTCGGTACGACCGGAATCGGCTCTTTGACCGGGTCGGCGTGGGCGAAGGTGCGCGACAGCTCACAGATGCCCGGCAGGCGGCTTTCCAGCACCTCTTCACCGAGGTGGTCGAGCTTAAGGAATACGTGGTCACCGTTCTCGCCACAGCCGCGGCCTTCCAGAATCTCCAGCACCATTGAGCGGGCGACCACATCGCGGCCGGCCAGGTCTTTGGCATTGGGCGCGTAGCGCTCCATGAAACGCTCGCCGTCTTTATTGATCAGGTAGCCACCTTCACCGCGACAGCCCTCGGTCACCAGGGTGCCAGCGCCGGCGATACCGGTCGGGTGGAACTGCCACATCTCAATATCCTGAACCGGGAAGCCGGCGCGCAGCGCCATGCCGATACCGTCGCCAGTGTTGATGTGGGCATTAGTGGTAGAAGCGTAGATACGGCCGGCGCCACCGGTGGCGAATACGGTCGCCTTGGTTTTGACGTAGACGGTCTCGCCGGTTTCGATGTCCAGCGCGATCACACCGACCACGGCGCCATCGGCGTTCTTGACGATATCAACCGCGTACCACTCGTTGAGGAACACAGTCTTGTTTTTGATGTTGCCCTGATAGAGAGTGTGCAGCAGCGCGTGGCCGGTGCGGTCGGCGGCGGCACAGGTGCGCGCCGCTTGGCCGCCTTCACCAAACGCCTTAGATTGGCCGCCGAATGGGCGCTGGTAGATACGGCCCTCTTCAGTGCGCGAAAACGGCAGGCCCATGTGGTCGAGCTCAAAGATCGCCTCGGGGCCGACTGAGCACATGTATTCGATGGCGTCTTGGTCGCCGATGTAATCCGACCCTTTGACGGTGTCGTACATGTGCCACTGCCACTGGTCCTGCGGGTCGTCAGAGGCGATAGCACAGGTGATGCCGCCCTGCGCCGACACGGTGTGCGAGCGGGTCGGGAATACTTTGGTAATGACCGCGGTCTTGTAGCCCGACTGGGCCAGCTGCAGTGCCGCGCGCATACCGGCGCCACCACCACCCACAATTACTGCATCAAAACTCATTGTTCGCATATTAGACATAACTTAGATTCCCCACAGAATATCGATTGCCCAGACCACGTAGAGCAGGCTCACCGCGATCATGCCAAGCTGAAACAGCATGCGCAGCGCGGTCGCCTTGGCGCCCATCAGCCGCACGGTGACGTAGTCGGTGAGCACGCCCCACATGCCGATCCACGAGTGGATGGCGATAGAGAGCACGGTCAACAGACTAAACATCTTCATCGGCAGGCACTGGTTGAGCGCCAGCCAGCTGGCGTAGTCAACATCGTTAGCGGCAAAGTAGACCACCACAAACACCAGGTAGGCGGTCATGATGACGGCGGTAATGCGCTGCAACAGCCAGTCAGACAGACCGCTGCGACCAAAACTTGTGACTGAAGTTACCATGCGTAGACCCACCCTGCGATTGCGGCAATAAGGATAAAGGCGACCACGGCGGCAATCTTGGCTGAGAGCAGACCGCCCTCCAGCGTCTCACCGATACCGAAGTCCATAATAAGGTGACGAACACCCATCACTAGGTGGTAACCCAGCGCCGACAGCGAGGCCCAGATCACAAACTGCCAAACCGGGCTGCCAAGCGTGGCGGCCAGCGCGGCGAACGACTCGGCCGAAGCCAAGCTGCCATCTAAAGCGAGCAAAAACAGCGCAACGGCGGCAAACAGGACAACTCCTGAGGCGCGGTGCAGGATGGAGACATACGAGGTAATCGGCAGTTTAATGGTGCCGATATCAAGGTTAACAGGTCTGTTCTGTTTCACGTCGATAACACCTTTTTATAGGGACTGCAGGGGCAAACCGGCAGCAGTTGAAGTTGTGGTGGCAAGGCCAACAGGCGAGGCACCCCAAAACGGCGGGCGAATTATAAAACCAGCCACCTGCCAATACAACGGCGCATTGTCTAATTGGCGACAAAAGATCTTCGACTTTGGTCGCGTTTGCCGACAGCGGCGCCACCGCCGCCGCCCATCACCCCCTTTTGAGATTGGTAGAGAGAGTGCGGCCAATCCATTCACTGCCTGAATAACCGCCATCGCCCAACCGCAAAAATGGTGGCGCGCGGCCCGCCCTGCGGCAACCTGTAGACCGCCGGCCGATGCGCGAATAGCCACCGGCCAGATGCTGGCGCGGCGACCGCCACCACCCCGCCAGCCCCTGCCCACCATCAAATGTTGACCAAGATCAGTCATTTGTCACAATAAAATTGCCGCTACGGCAACCGAGGCGCCGGCCGAACCTAGTGACGGGGCGGCCTACAGCGCAAAAATACGACCAAAGTCGCCGCCGGCCAAGTTGACTTATCGGCGCGAATCCCTATAGTTGCCAGTCGAATTTTCTCAGTTCGGCACACATCCCCGAGGAACCAATATGACTGACCGCAAAGCGATTCTCACCATCGACGGCCAAGCACCGATCGAGCTGCCCATTTACAGCCCCACCATCGGCCAAGATGTTATCGACGTCGGCTCGCTCGGCAGCCACGGCTACTTCACCTATGATCCGGGCTTCGCTGCCACCTCATCTTGTCAGTCAGAAATCACTTACATTGATGGTGACAAGGGCGTCCTGCTGCACCGCGGCTACCCGATCGAGCAGCTTGCCGATCAATCTGATTACCTCGAAACCTGCTTCCTACTGCTTGAAGGCCACCTGCCCTCAGCCGCTGAGAAGATCAAGTTTGAGAACATCATCCGCCGCCACACGATGGTATCGCGCTCAATGGAGAGCTTCTTCAGCGGCTTCCGTTACGACGCCCACCCGATGGCGATGCTGTGTGGTGCCGTCGGCGCCATGTCGTCGTTCTACCACGACTCACTGGACATCACCGACCCCGAGCACCGCGCCATCTCAGCGCACCGCTTGATCGCCAAGATGCCAACCCTCGCCGCCATGTGCCACAAGCACTTTGTCGGCCAGCCGTTCATCTACCCCGACAACACCCTCGGCTACTCTGAAAACTTCTTGCGGATGATGTTTGCCACGCCGTGTGAAGAGTATGAAGTACACCCGGCGCTAGCTAAGGCGATGGACCGCATCTTCCTGCTGCACGCCGACCACGAACAGAATGCGTCGACCTCTACCGTGCGTCTGGCCGGCTCTTCGGGCGCCAACCCATTCGCCTGCATCGCCGCGGGTATCGCTGCGCTGTGGGGCCCCGCCCACGGTGGTGCCAACGAGGCCGTGCTGACTATGCTGGCAGAGATTGGCCACGAAGACCGCTGCGCCGAGTTTGTCGCCCGCGCCAAAGACAAGAACGATCCGTTCCGCCTGATGGGCTTTGGCCACCGCGTCTACAAAAACTACGACCCGCGCGCCACCGTCATGCGTCAAACCTGCGACGAAGTGCTGGAAGTGCTCGGCCTCGAGAACGACCCGCTGTTCCGCCTGGCCAAAAAGCTCGAGCGTATCGCGCTGGAAGACGACTACTTCGTCAGCAAAAACCTCTACCCCAACGTCGACTTCTACTCCGGCATTATCCTCAAGGCGCTCGGCATCCCGGTCGAGATGTTCACCGTGATCTTTGCCACTGGCCGCACCGTCGGCTGGATATCGCACTGGAACGAGATGATCAGCAACCCGTACCGTATTGGCCGCCCCCGCCAGCTCTACACCGGCGCCGATGTACGCGACTACACCCCGGTCGAGCAGCGCTAACACCGCACCGCTCACTGGACATAAAAAAACCGGCGTCAGCCGGTTTTTTTTATCTCTGTCAAAGTGCCAGCGGGCCCGAGTGGAACCTAAACTCAGCACCCGGCGCCTCGATCAAAGACGACTGGCAAGCTCGGGCCGCCAGAGACATTAGTATTTTTGCCCGCCATCTCCTATACTCTGTCCCAAGTGGATTGGGAGTTACCCGGTCGGCGCTACAGCTTCGGTGAGTTTCATCGGGGCTTTTCGCTTTTTGGGGCAGGGAAAACATTCACCCCCACGTCGGCATAGCCGCCCCCGACGCCCCCGCCGGTGCGCCCGCGGTAGAACTTTTTCTTCAACACTTCAAAAGCTCGATTCGCTTGCTCGGGGCGTAAAAATTTCATGCCGATCGGGCGAGCGACGAGGTCCGCTAGCTGCAAGCCTGACGACATCGCCTTTTTGTCCGAGAAAATAACCTCAAGTGGTAGCGGCAACCCGAGCCGATTATTGCCGTCACAGATGCGCCTAAATTCGAGCTCTAGGTCCCGGTCCTCCCGCCTGCCACGACGCTCCACTACGACATGAGTGGTCTTGTCGAACTGCCCATAACCCTTTAGGAGTGCACACAGGGAGTCGATACAGGAATCCAACGCGATGTGATACGGATTGGCGCTGTTACCTACGCAACCCCCCAATGCCCGCTTATCTATCGCGCAGCCAATCACAGTGAATTGGCTGGCATCGATAATACTTGTTAGCTCGCCCAGGAACTCACTTTTCTCCTGCCTGGTCCGAAAGATATTAAATACCCCTTTCTCTTTCCTGATCTCATTTTCATGCAGTACCACCTGATCATGACCGAAGTGGCTAAACTTGAATTTTTCGAGCGCCGGCACGATGGTTTCACTGTAGTAACGCTTGTGAAAGACACAGAAAGCCAAAACAAATACCGGGTACTGCACATCTATGCTCTGCAAGCTATGATCACCGCTCTCATCAACATAAACGATTAACTGGCCAAAAGAGCCACCGGCGGGCTCAAGAACAGCGGCTTGATCAGCTGCCTCCGACGAGAGCCGTCCCGACAGCGGATGCTGTTTGCCTTCGTCTTTAACCATAACGACCCCAGTTTCGACCTCCGCTAGAGACCTGCCCCCGAACAGCTCGATCCCCTAGCCGAATGGTCGGCGACGTCGATAGCGCTGAACATCTCAGACTTGACCGTGTCGTGGATATCTCGCCTATCGCCATCCCTCTCTTCAGAGTTAAGCAGATTTTCAGCCAGCCGCCTCGGGGGAGAGGCGAGGCCTTACCGAAAGCAAATACTTGTAGAAAGCGAGGGCAGCTCTAAAATCAAAGGCTGACGGCGCTTCGAACGCTAGCGCGCTACTGTCATGCCGCCAGTGGGCCCGAGTGGAACCTAAACTCGCTGTCGGCGCGTTCGATCAGCTCGCCTTCGATGCCGCGAAACAGCGCCACCCGCTCGGCCAGCTCGGCCGGCTCGGCGTAGCGGCCGGCAAGGGTCAGGTAGTCTTTGTAGTGGCGGCTCTCTGACTTCAGCAGTGAGCGGTAGAAATCGCCCAGCTCGCTGTCGACGTGCGGCGCCAGTGCGGCAAACCGCTCGCAGGAGCGCGCCTCAATAAACGCCCCCACCACCAAAATATCGACCAGTTTCTGCTTGCCCTCTGCGCCCGCGTTGGCGCGCACCTGCTCGCGCAGGCCAGCCGCGTAGCGCGCCGCGTCGATATGGCGGTAGACGACGCCGCGGCGTTTCATCAACGCTAGCACCTGCTCAAAGTGGCGCAGCTCTTCGCGGGCGAGGCGCGACATTTTGTTCATCAGATCAAAGTCATCGGTGTAGCGGTAGATCAGATTCATCGCGGTGCTGGCCGCTTTCTTCTCGCAATTGGCGTGGTCGATCAACAGAATCTCTGGGTTGGCCAGTGCGTCGGCGATCCACTGCTGCGGGGTTGGGCAGGGTAAAAACTGTTCAATCTCAGCGAGCATAGCTCTCTCTTTGCGGTCGGTGGTCGGCGCGCCGTGGCGCTGGGCGGCCATTATACCCAGCCCGGCGCGGCGGTCGAATTGGCGGTTGGCTGAGATAGCCGCTATAAATCGCCGCAATGTTCGCAAACAACGCTCATAATAAAAAAACAAACAGTTAATAATCAGTATCTTGATAGGCCTGCGCCACACGCAACCTAATACCTTTGTCATACCAAAGGCGCAGTGGTTTAACTTCTATCGGCCCACCGCTTGCCGTATAATTACGCCGCTCTGAAAGCGCCTGGACCCCGCTGTCTGGGTGCCAGACTCTTGCATTCAAACCACTGATCCGTCGCAAGCCGATCACAACTAAGGAGAAGCATCTCGTGCTAGAAGCTTATCGCGCCCACGTCGCCGAACGTGCCGAACAGGGAATCCCCGCCAAGCCACTCAACCCCGAGTGGACTGCTGCGCTGGTGGAACTGCTGAAGAACCCACCCGCTGGTGAGGAGGCGTTCCTGCTCGACCTGATCGCCAACCGTGTACCGCCGGGGGTTGATGAGTCGGCCTACGTTAAAGCGGCCTTCTTGGCCGATGTCGTCAAGGGTGCGGTCAACTCACCGCTGATCGACCGCGCCGCCGCGGTTCAGCTGCTGGGCAATATGCACGGTGGCTACAACGTGGCGACCCTGGTTGAGCTGCTCGACGATGCCGAGCTGGCCGCCTCTGCCGCCCAACAGCTGAAAGGCACCCTGCTGGTGTTTGATGCGTTCCACGACGTCGCCGAGCGCGCCGACAATGGCAACGCCCACGCCCAAGCGGTACTGCAGTCGTGGGCCGACGCCGAGTGGTTCACCGAGAACGACGCCGTCCCCGAGAGCATTAAAGCTGTGGTCTTTAAAGTGACCGGCGAGACCAACACCGATGACCTGTCGCCAGCCCAAGACGCCTGGTCGCGCCCCGACATTCCGCTGCACGCCCGCGCCATGTACAAGATGACCCGCGACGGCCTGACCCCGGAAGATCACGGCACCACCGGCCCGATGAGCCAGATCGACGCGCTCAAAGCACAGGGGCTGCCAGTCGCATTCGTCGGCGACGTAGTGGGTACCGGTTCATCGCGTAAATCTGCTACCAACTCGGTGCTGTGGTTCTTCGGCGAAGACATGCCCGGCGTACCCAACAAGCGCTCTGGCGGCATCTGTATCGGCAACAAAGTGGCGCCGATCTTCTTCAACACCATGGAAGACGCCGGCGCACTGGTTTTTGAGGCCCCGGTCGACGAGATCAACTACGGCGACATCATCGAGATCCGCCCCTATGAAGGCAAGATTCTCAACGAATCTGGCGCGGTATTGAGCGAGTTCGAACTCAAGTCTGACGTTATCCTCGACGAAGTGCAGGCGGACGGCCGCATCAACCTGATCGTTGGCCGCGGTTTGACCCAGCGCGCCCGCGAGCACCTCGGCCTGGCCCCTTCTGAGCTGTTCCGCAAGCCAGAGCAGCCCGAAGCCAGCGACAAAGGCTACACCCTCGCCCAGAAGATGGTCGGCAAGGCGTGTGGCGTCGAAGGCGTGCGCCCCGGCACCTACTGCGAGCCGAAGATGACTACCGTCGGCTCACAGGACACCACCGGCCCGATGACCCGCGACGAGCTCAAAGACCTCGCCTGCCTCGGTTTCTCAACCGACCTGGTGATGCAGTCGTTCTGCCACACCGCCGCCTACCCCAAGCCGGTCGATGTTGAGACCCAACACACCCTGCCCGACTTCATCATGAACCGCGGTGGCGTGTCGCTGCGCCCCGGCGACGGTATCATTCACAGCTGGCTGAACCGCATGTTGCTGCCCGATACCGTCGGCACCGGCGGCGATTCGCACACCCGCTTCCCGATGGGCATTTCGTTCCCCGGTGGCTCTGGCCTGGTGGCATTTGCCGCCGCCACCGGTGTTATGCCGCTGGATATGCCCGAGTCGGTACTGGTCCGCTTTAAAGGCGAGATGCAGCCCGGTATCACCCTGCGCGATCTGGTTCACGCCATCCCTTACTACGGCATCAAAGAGGGCCTGCTGACCGTTGAGAAGAAAGGCAAGAAAAACTTTTTCTCTGGCCGCATCCTTGAGATCGAAGGGCTCGACACACTCACCGTTGAGCAAGCCTTTGAGCTCTCCGATGCCTCGGCCGAGCGCTCTGCTGCCGGCTGTACCATCAAGCTGTCGGAAGATTCAGTCGCCGAGTACCTGCGCTCTAACATCACCCTGCTGCGCTGGATGATCGGCGAAGGCTACGGCGATGCGCGCACACTGGAGCGCCGCGCCAAGAAGATGGAAGAGTGGCTGGCCAACCCGTCGCTGATGAGCGCCGATGCCGATGCCGAGTACGCCGCCGTGATCGAGATCGATCTGGCCGACGTCACCGAGCCGGTAGTCTGCTGCCCGAACGACCCCGACGACGCCAAGCTGCTCTCTGAAGTGGCCGGCGACCAAGTTGACGAAGTGTTCATCGGCTCGTGCATGACCAACATTGGTCACTTCCGCGCCGCCGGCAAGCTGTTCGAGTCCGCGGCAGAAGGCGTCAAGGCACGCTTCTGGCTGGCGCCGCCGACCAAGATGGACGAGCACACCCTGATGGAAGAGGGTTACTACAACATCTTCGGCAAAGTCGGTGCCCGCACCGAGATGCCCGGCTGCTCGCTGTGCATGGGCAACCAGGCCCGCGTCGCTGCCGGTAGCACCGTGCTGTCGACCTCGACGCGCAACTTCCCCAACCGTTTGGGCGATGGCGCCAACGTCTACCTGACCTCTGCCGAGCTGGCTGCGGTGGGTGGCATCTTGGGCCGTCTGCCGACCCCTGCCGAGTACCTTGAGTACGCCGGCAAGATCGACTCGATGTCTGCCGAAGTTTACCGCTACATGAACTTCGACCAGATCGCCGATTTCCAAGCCGGTGCCGAAAAAGGCAAGACCATTGCCGCCACCCAGATCGTCGACGTCGCTTAAGTCGTCTTCACTCTGGGCACAAAAAACCCCGCCTAGGCGGGGTTTTTTATTGCCTCTAACAGCCACTATTTATAGTAGGCCTGGCTGTCGTCGCTGTGGTCGGTAGTGTCTTTCACCCCTTTGAGCTCGGGCACTTTCTCCAGCAAGGTCTTTTCTACCCCCTCTTTGAGGGTGACGTCGGCCATGCCACAGCCCTGACAGCCGCCGCCAAACTTGAGCACGGCGATATCACCGCGCACCTCTTCCAGCGACACCACACCGCCGTGGGCGGCGAGACCTGGGTTAACCTCGTTGTGCAGCACGTAATTGATGCGATCTTCAATCGGGCTGTCGTCGTTAACCTTGGGCACCCGCGAATTGGGCGCGCGAATGGTTAGCTGGCCACCAAACTTGTCTGGTGAGTAGTCGACCTTGGCCTCGGACAGAAACGGAATACTGCGCTGCTCGAAGTAGGCGTTGAAGGCGTCGTAGGGGACCACCAGATCTTCTTCGTTGTGCTCGCCGGGGCGGCTGTAGGCGATACAGGTCTCGGCCTTGGGGGTGCCGGGGTCGCTGACAAACATACGGATGCCAATGCCCTCGCACTCTTGCTTGGCCAGTAGCCCAGCAAGGTACTCTTGGGCCGCTTCGGTGATATTTACGTCGATCATGCTCTCTACCTGTCGTCTGCGTAAGCTGGGTAGTGGGGGCGCCAGCTAAAACCTAGTAATTTGCTCGGGTATAATACCCGATCGCGCCGCGCTGGCAAACTACCGCAGCCCAAAACAGCAAATAAAACCTAGCAAAACCGGATAATTTTGCTATGATGCGCGCCAAATTTGATTAATCGAAATATTTTGATAGATGCCGATATGGCACTGTCAATCAACCACGGAAATGCCCATGACCGCCAGCCACCGCCCCGCCCTACTCGACGCCGCCGCCCAGCGTATTCTGATATTGGACGGCGCCATGGGCACCATGTTGCAGCGCCACAAGTTGACCGAGAGCGACTTTCGCGGCGAGCGCTTTGCCGACTGGCCGAGCGACCTGCAGGGCAACAACGACCTGTTGTCGCTAACCCGGCCAGACATTATCGAGGCGATCCACGCCGCCTACCTAGAGGCCGGCGCCGACATCATTGAGACCAACACCTTTAACAGCACCACGCTGTCACAGGCCGACTACGACATGCAGTCGCTCGCCTATGAGCTAAACGAGCGTGGCGCACAGATCGCCCGCGCCGCCGCCGACCGCTACAGCAGTGCAGAGCGGCCGCGCTTTGTCGCCGGGGTGCTGGGCCCCACCAGCCGCACCGCCTCGCTGTCGCCCGATGTCAACGACCCCGGCGCGCGCAACACCAACTTTGCCGAGTTAGACACCGCCTACCGCGAGGCGACCCGCGGGCTGATCGCCGGCGGCGCCGACCTAATTATGATTGAGACGGTGTTTGACACCCTTAACGCCAAAGCGGCTATCTTTGCGGTGCAGGCGGTGTTTGAAGAGCTGACGATTGAGCTGCCGCTGCTAATCTCTGGCACCATTACCGATGCCAGTGGCCGCACCCTCTCTGGCCAGACGCCCGAGGCATTTTGGAACTCGCTGCGCCACGCCGATGCCGCCGCTATCGGCCTTAACTGTGCGCTTGGCCCGGCCGAGCTGCGCCCCCACCTAGCCGAGCTATCGCGGGTGGCCGACACCCTGGTTAGCGCCCACCCCAACGCCGGCCTGCCCAACGAGTTTGGCGGCTACGACCTAGATGCGGTGGCGATGGCCGAGGTGATTGGCGAATTTGCCCGCGCCGGTTTTCTGAACATTGTTGGCGGCTGCTGCGGCACCAGCCCAGAGCACATTGCCGCTATCGCCGCGGCGGTGGAAGGGATTGCCCCGCGCCAGCTGCCCAGCCGCCCGGCGGCCTGCCGGCTATCTGGCCTCGAGCCGTTTAACATCACTGCCGACTCGCTGTTTGTGAACGTGGGCGAGCGCTGCAACGTCACCGGATCGGCGGCGTTTAAACGGCTGATTATGGCCGAAGATTACGAACAGGCACTAACCGTAGCGCGCGACCAGGTCGCCGACGGTGCCCAGGTGATCGACATCAACATGGACGAGGCGATGCTGGACGCCGAGAAAGAGATGGTGACCTTTCTCAACCTGCTGGCCGCTGAGCCGGATATCAGCCGTGTACCGATTATGGTCGACTCCAGTAAGTGGAGCGTTATCGAAGCCGGCCTGCGCTGCATACAGGGCAAGGCGGTGGTTAACTCGATCAGCATGAAAGAGGGCGAAGGGCCGTTTGTCGAGCAGGCCAAGCTGTGCAAACGCTACGGCGCCGCGGTGGTGGTGATGGCGTTTGACGAGGACGGCCAAGCCGACACCCTCGCTCGCCGCCAGCAGATCTGCCAGCGCAGCTACACTATTCTCACCGAGCAGGTGGGGCTGGCCGCCGAGGACATTATTTTTGACCCCAACGTGTTTGCGGTGGCCACCGGCATAGAAGAGCACAACAACTACGGCGTCGACTTTATTGAGGCGGCGCGCTGGATCACCGCCAACCTGCCGCATGCACTGATCTCTGGCGGTATCTCTAACGTGTCGTTCTCGTTCCGCGGCAACAACCCGGTGCGCGAGGCGATCCACTCGGCATTTTTGTTCCACGCAATTAAAGCCGGCCTGTCGATGGGCATTGTTAACGCCGGCCAGCTGGCAGTGTACGACGAGCTGCCAGCCCAGCTGCGCGACGCGGTAGAGGATGTACTGCTAAACCGCACCCCCGCCGCCACCGACAACCTGCTGGCAATAGCCGAGCAGTACCGCGGCGACGGTGCCGCACAAACCCGCCAAGAAGACTTAAGCTGGCGAGAAAAGCCGGTAGCGGCGCGGCTTTCGCACGCGCTGGTGAAGGGCATTACCAGCTACATTGAAGAGGACACCGAGCAGGCCCGTCAACAGGCCAAGCGCCCGCTGGATGTGATTGAAGGGCCGCTGATGGACGGCATGAACGTGGTCGGCGACCTGTTTGGTGCCGGCAAGATGTTTTTGCCACAGGTGGTTAAATCGGCCCGCGTGATGAAGCAAGCGGTCGCCTACCTGCAGCCGTTTATTGAGGCCGAAAAAAGCGAAGACGCCAAAACCAACGGCAAAATTGTCATGGCGACGGTTAAGGGCGACGTGCACGACATTGGCAAAAACATTGTTGGCGTGGTGCTGCAGTGCAACAACTACGAGGTGATTGACCTGGGCGTGATGGTGCCCACCGCTACCATTATTGATACCGCAATAGCCGAGAACGCCGACATTATTGGCCTCTCTGGGTTAATTACCCCGTCGCTCGACGAGATGGTAACGGTCGCCAGCGAGATGCAGCGCCGCGGCCTGGCGATACCGCTGCTGATTGGCGGCGCCACCACATCCAAAGCGCACACCGCGGTAAAAATTGACCCCTGTTACAGCGGCGCACCGATTGTTTATGTGGCCGACGCCTCGCGCGCGGTGGGTGTTGCCAGCAAGCTGATAAGCCAAGAGCTGCGCGTACCCTTTACCGCCGAGCTGGCCACAGAGTACGACGCCGTGCGGCTGCGCACCGCCAATCGCACCCAGCGCGGCACGCTGTTTGCCTACCCCGACGCGATCAAACAAGGGCTACAAATCAACTGGCGCGACAGCGCCCCAGAGCGCCCCAACCAGCTAGGCACTACCGTGCTGAAGGATTTCCCGCTTGAAGAGCTGGTGCCGTTTATCGACTGGACACCGTTTTTTATTAGCTGGGACCTAGCCGGCAAGTACCCGCAAATACTTGACGACGAGGTGGTCGGCAGCGCCGCCCGCGATCTGTTTAAAGATGCCCAAGCGATGCTTGCCGAGCTGATCGCCAATCGCCAGCTGCAGGCCAACGGCGTGGTCGGTATCTGGCCGGCCAACCGGGTTGGCAGCGACGATATTGCACTCTATGCCGACGACACCCGCAGCGAGACGATTGCCACCAGCCACCACCTGCGCCAGCAGCTGCAAAAACCGGGCGCCAGCGAGCAGCTGCTGTCGCTGGCCGACTTTATTGCCCCGCAACAGAGCGGCGTGGCCGACTACCTTGGCGGCTTTGCGGTGACCACCGGGCTGGGTGCTGAAACCCTCGCTAGCGACTACGAAAAGGCCGGCGATGACTACTCGGCGATTATGGTAAAAGCACTGGCCGACCGGCTCGCCGAGGCGTTTGCCGAGTGCCTACACCAAAAGGTGCGCCGCCAAATTTGGGGCTACGCCA
Source organism: Porticoccaceae bacterium (assembly GCA_024639885.1). Taxonomy (GTDB): domain Bacteria; phylum Pseudomonadota; class Gammaproteobacteria; order Pseudomonadales; family Porticoccaceae; genus LSUCC0057. The sequence continues at coordinate 29,762 of JAHEGD010000019.1, forward strand.
GCGACGAAGCGCTCGATAACGAGGCGCTGATCAAAGAGCAGTACCGCGGCATACGCCCGGCACCGGGCTACCCAGCCTGCCCCGACCACACCGAAAAGGCGACCCTGTTTAAGCTGCTAAACGCCACCGAAAACTGTGGCATGGCGCTGACTGACTCGTTTGCGATGACCCCGGCGGCATCGGTTAGCGGCTGGTACTTTGCCCACCCCGACGCCAAGTACTTTAATGTGGGCAAGATAGACCGCGACCAGCTGGCCGCGGTGGCCGCCCGCAAAGGTGAAAGCGAAGCCGAGCTAGAGCGCTGGCTGCGGCCGGTGTTACTGGATAGCTAATTGGTTATAATGCCCGACAATTTAGTTATAACCCTACCCTGCGCAGCATCGCTGCACTAACGGAGCAGAAAATGTCGACCGACAGCAACAACCAACCGCCTAAAAAACACGGCACCTGGGCAGTAGTCAAAAGTGCCTTGGCGGCGTTTGTGGGCGTGCAGAGCGCCAAGAACCGCGAACGGGACTTTGAGCACGGCAACCCGCTGGCGTTTATTATTGCCGGGTTTATCGGCACCATCACCTTTATCGTGCTGGTGGCGCTGGTAGTCGGCTACGTCACTAGCCGCTAACCTGCGCTGCAACAAAAAAGCCGCCGGGGTAACCCAGCGGCTTTTTTTGTTGCAGCCCGCGGCGCTTAGGCGACCGCGAAGTCCTCTTCGGTCAGCGCCATAATGCCGGCTTGGCCCGCTTTAAGCGCACCTAGGTAAGCGGCATTGCGCGGCAGCACCTGCTCGATAAAGAACCGCGCCGTGGCCACCTTCTGTACATAGAAGCGGTCGCTGCTGCCGGCGTTAATTGCAGCTTGGGCGGCGGCAGCCGACTTAGCCAGCAGCCAACCACAGACACTGTTGCCGACCAGCATCATGTAGTTGTAGGCGATGCCGCCCGCCTCGGCGGGGTTGGCAAACACGTACTCGGCGCCCTGCTGGCACTGCGCCAACGCCTCACCAATCGCCGCAGCCAGATCGGCCAACTCTGCGTGGGCACTAATCTCCGCGAGATCGGCCTGCATCTCAGCAGCCAGTGCCGTCATCGCCTGACCAGCATCGCGCAATGTTTTGCGGCCGATAAAGTCGAGCGCCTGAATACCGTTGGTGCCTTCGTAGATCGGCAAAATACGTGCGTCGCGCATAAACTGCGCCGCGCCGGTCTCTTCAACAAAACCCATGCCGCCGTGTACCTGTACACCCAGCGAGGTGGTCTCCATCGCCATCTCGGTGCACCAGCCCTTAACCAACGGAGTGAGCAACTCAACCGCTTTACCACTGGCGACCCGGACTGCCTCGTCGGGGTGGTGGAAGCTGCGGTCCTCTTCAAAAATCGCTTTAAACGACAGCGCGCGGCCCGCTTCGGTCATCGCCCGCATCTGCATTAACATGCGCCGAACATCGGCGTGGTTGATGATCGGCGAGCGGCCGTCAAAGCCGGCTACCGCCCCCTGCACACGCTCGCGGGCGTACCAGACTGCCTGCTGGTAAGCGCGCTCAGAGACACTTACGCCCTGGTGGCCAACCGCCAGCCGCGCCGCGTTCATCATCGCAAACATGTAGACCAGCCCTTTGCCCTCTTCGCCCACCAAGTAACCGGTGGCGCCGCCCGACTCACCAAACATCATGGTGCATGTGGGGCTCGAGTGGATACCCAGCTTGTGCTCGACATTAACGGGTTTAACGTCGTTGCGCTCGCCACAGCTGCCGTCGGCGTTAACCAGGTACTTGGGCACAATAAACATGGAGATACCCTTAACGCCCTCTGGGGCGTCTGGGGTGCGCGCCAGTACCAAGTGGATGACGTTGTCGGTGATCTCTTGATCACCCCAGGTGATGTAGATTTTCTGGCCGCTGATCAGGTAGCTGTCGCCATTGCGCACCGCTTTGGTCTGCACTGCGCCCAAGTCGGTACCGGCCTGCGGCTCGGTGAGGTTCATGGTGCCCGACCAGTGGCCGGTAATCAGGTTGGCCAGGTAGGTCTCTTTCTGCTGGTCGCTGCCGTACAGGTCCAGCGCGTGGACAACCCCTTGGGTCAGCATCGGCATCAGGCTAAAGCCCAAGTTGGCCGACTGCAGCATCTCTTGCACGGCCAGCCCCACCACATTGGGGAAGCCGGCACCGCCGTACTCGGCGTCGCCGCTCAGCGCTGTCCAACCGGCCTCTACCAGCTGCGGGTAGACGCCATCCAGTGCCGCTGGGATCTGTACCTTGCCGTCTACCAAATGGCTGCCCTGGCCGTCGCCGGGCTGGTTGGTGGGGGCGACTACCTGCTCATAAAAGCGCGCGGCCTCGGGCATGATCGACTCCACCATCTCTGGGGTAGCCTCCTCAAAACCGGGCAGCTGCGCCAGCGCTGCGTAATCGAACACTTCGTTGAGCAGAAAGTTAAATTCTTTTTCAGGTGCTTTGTAAACTGTCATGGTTGCCTCCGGGCCGATGTTTCACCGGACTTATTCTAGGCCCGGCCGGGGTAGAGACAATCAAAATGGATGACTAGTTGGTCTAGACCAGCAAGCGCAACAGCACAGCAGCGCCCTTATTGCAGAACGGAACAGCGAGCGAACCGGAAGCTGCAGCCGAGCAGAAAATAGACCATAGCGCCGCAGCGCTCGGCCGCGCGCCCCGCTTAACCGGTGGCAATGCCCTGCAATGCCGCCCGCAGCGGCGCGGGTATCGGCCGTGGCCGCTGATCGTTGCGGTCGACAAAGACATGAGTAAAGCTGCCCACTGCGGCCGCCTGCTCGCTGCCGACAACAAAAATCGCCACCCCATAAGTGACCGAGCTGTTGCCGAGTTTGTCGACCCGCACCGCGCCCTCTAACTGCTGTGGGAAAGCGACCGGGCTGTGGTAGCTGCAGTGCGACTCAACAATAAAACCGATCACCTCGCCGGCATGGATATCCAGCCCGCCGCGCTCGACCAAGAACTGGTTTACCACGGTGTCAAAGTAGGAGTAGTAGTTGACGTTATTGACGTGGCCATAGATATCGTTGTCCATCCAGCGGGTGGTAATGCGCTGGTGGTAGGGGTAGCTGCTGCGCGCTCTTGCACGCTCTGCGCTGGCTTGGCTGCTCATCGCTCTCTCCAAATCAAGTGGGTGGCTTACAGCGCCGCGCGGTAGATCGCCAGCGCGTCGTCGTAACTGACCGGCCGCGGGTTATTAACCAGCAGCCGCTGCTGCTTGAGGGCGTCCTCGGCCAGCCGCTCCAGATCGCTTGCGCTAATGCCGCATTCGCTGAGCCGCTGCGGCAGGCCGAGCTCTGCCATCAAGTCGGCCAGCGCCGCGATAAACCGCTCGCTGCTGGCCTGCACGCTGGCCCCGGCCACAAAGCCGGGGATTGCCGCCGACGCCAACTGCGCGTAGTGCTCGGCCGCCGCCGGCGCGTTGAAGCGCATCACCTCGGTTAGCACTAAAGCGTTGCTGAGCCCGTGGGGGATATGAAAGTGGCCGCCGAGTGGGTAGGCCAGAGCGTGTACCGCCGCCACCGGCGAGTTGGCGAACGCCTGGCCAGCCAGACAGGCACCGAGCAGCATCGCCTGGCGCGCCGCCAAGTTGCCACCATCGGCGACGGCGCAGCGGATGTTGCCGCCCAGCAGCCGCAGCGCCTCGACTGCCAGCATATCTGAATAGGGATTTTTGCCGATAACACCGGTGTAGGCTTCGATAGCATGCACCATCGCATCGATACCGGTCGCCGCTGTAATGGGCGCTGGCAAACCCACGGTCAGCTCGGCATCCAGCAGTGCCAGGTCAGGCAGCAGCTGCGCAGCGACCACCCCAGACTTGGTGTGCTCGCCGGTAGTGACAATCGCCACTGCCGTCACCTCGGAGCCGGTACCCGCGGTGGTCGGTATCTGGATCAATGGCAGCCGGCTGCCGCGCGCTAAATTGACCCCGTAGAGCTCACCAATGCTCTGCTCGCCGCTGGCCAACAGCGCCACCAACTTGGCACAATCCATCGAGCTGCCGCCGCCAAAACCGATCACGGCATCGGCGCCGCTCGCGCGCGCGGCTTCGACCGCATCCAGCACTACCGCCTCGGGCGGGTCGGCTACCACCCGGTCAAACACTTCTACGGTTAGCCCGGCGGCGTGTAACGGCTCCACCACCGCAGCCAACAACCCCGCTGCTACTACACCGCCATCGGTAACCAGCAGCGGTCGGCGCAGGTTGCGTTGCAGACACAACTCGCCCAGCCGCGCGCAGCTGCCGGCCTCACAGAGCAGCGATGCGGCGGTGTTGAAGGTAAAGTTTTTCATAGCAGCTCTCTAACCGGGCGTCGTCCAATCGCTCTTTCGACCGACAAGGGAGTACCCATTGTAAGCAAACCAGCGGCTCTGAACAGTAGCCATCTTTAGCGCGCGGCGCCGCGATAGCGACACGACCCTGTGGCCGCTGGCAGCCGTCCAAACCATCCGGTCTAGATCACTCCCAGACACTGTCGGCTCTCACCACTAACGTGCATCTTGAGTTTGCCAAACAGGCGGCCTAAAGTGGCGCGGCAGGACTAAAATGGCGCCGGGTACGATCGGCCGATCAGACGCCATAGCGCAATACAGTTACCCCTTTTTGCTGGGCGAGTAGCGCCAGCGATCACCGAGAGGACGCCACACATGCAGCTGTCACTTCATGAAGAATCGGTTACCTGCCCCTACTGCTGGGAGCGTATTACGCTACTTATCGACCCGACCGAGTCGCAGACCTACACAGAGGATTGCTTTGTCTGCTGCCGCCCTATTCTGGTCGATGCGCAGATAGATGGCGACGAGGTTAGCGTACAGGTGACCCAAGAGGACATGGGGTTTTAAACGGGCTGGGCTGGGCTGGGCACAGCACGTCCTAAAACCGTCATCCCGGGTAGCGCATAGCACACCCTAACAGCGTCATCCCGGACCGCGCGCAGCACATCCTAACAGCGTTATCCCGGACCGCGCGCAGCACACCCTAACAGCGTCATCCCGGACCGCGCGCAGCGCGTGATCCGGGATCTTTTGCGGGTTGGCACACTGTTCTGGTTCGTGACCTGCAACCGTTGCTATCCTTTAAGTAAGATCCCGGCTCAAGGCCGGGATGACGGTAGTGGAGTTAGCGCGCGGCTGTTGCCTAAGTCACAGCTCGGACCGCGCGCAGCG
>JAHEGD010000001.1 GCA_024639885.1 Porticoccaceae bacterium
CACGGCGTGTCTCAGCACCCAACGGCGGGCGAGCCACAACGTCAACAGGATGCTATTGCCAACAAGATCCCGGATCACGCGCTACGCGCGGTCCGGGATGACGCTGTAGGGTGCGCTGCGCGCGGTCCGGGATGACGTTGTCGGGAGCGCTGCGCGCGGTCGGGACGGCATTACCTAGACCCACCAGCACTCGACTCCACCACACAGCATCACCGCCAGTTTCCCCAGCGTAGTTTTTGTGAAAAACTGCACTCCACAAAAATTAAATAACAGGGGCTACCGTGTCAGATCAAACTACTGCAACCACCATCGCCACACCGCTGGCCATCAGCGACCACTGCCAGAGTAAAAACCGGCTGTTTAAATCAGCGATGAGTGAACAGCTCGCCGACGCCAAGGCCAATCCGAGCAGTGAACTGATCCACCTCTACCGCGAGTGGGCAGCCGGCGGCACCGGTATTCTGGTCACCGGCAACGTCATGATCGACCGCAACGCACTCGGCGAGCCGCGCAACGTGGTGCTCGACGAGCAGTCCGACGGCGCCCTGTTCAAACGCTGGGCAGAGGCCGGCAGTGGCGATGGCACCCAGCTCTGGATGCAGCTAAACCATCCCGGCAAACAGATCCCCAGCGTACTCTGCAAAGAGCCGGTATCGCCCTCCGCCATTCCGCTTGGCGGCGACCTGGCCGGTCTATTTAGCCCACCGCGGGCTCTGCAAGAGCAGGAAATTGTCGAAATTATTCGCCGCTTCGGCTGGGCCGCCGCGCAAGCCAAGGCGTTTGGGTTTAGCGGCGTACAGATCCACGCCGCCCACGGCTATCTGTGCAGCCAGTTCCTGTCGCCGCTGCAGAACCAGCGCAGCGACCGCTGGGGCGGAAGCTTTGAGAACCGTACACGGTTTGTGCTTGAGGTTTACCGCGCAATCCGCGCTGCGGTCGGCAGCGAGTTCGCGGTGGCGATCAAACTCAACTCGGCCGACTTCCAGCGCGGCGGCTTTAGCGAAGATGAGTCGGCGCGGCTGGTTCAGCAGCTAGAGGCAGAGGGTATCGACTTAGTCGAAATCTCGGGCGGCAACTACGAGCAGCCGAGCATGGTTGGGGTTGACCAAAAGCCCACTACCATCGCCCGCGAGGCCTACTTTATTGAGTTTGCCGAACAGCTGGCCAGCCAGACCCAACTGCCACTGGTGGTCACTGGCGGGTTTCGCAGCCTGTCGACGATGAACCGCGCGCTCGGCGAAGGCAGCTGCGCCATGATCGGTCTCGGTCGGCCGCTGACTGTGATGACCGACTACAGCGCTAAGCTGCTGGCCGGCGAAGAGCTGCCGCTGGCAATGCGCAAAGTCACTACCGGCATTGCCAAACTCGACTCTGCGGTGATGCTGGATATCACCTGGTACGAGCACCAACTGGAGCGCATCGGCCGCGGCCGCGGTGCCAAGCCGACCATGAGCGCCTGGCGCTCGGTGGCCAAGACCTTCTGGTCGCTGGGCAGCCTAGCGGTTGCGCAGCGGCGCGCCTAGCTGGCCGCACAGACTGGCTGTATCGGGCGTGGCCAACTAGTCACGCTAATTGCGCCGTTTTGACAGTCTCGGCGGCGCTTTCTGGTAATCTTTACCTCGACAATTTGGCTCTATAACAACAGATGGGGATTTCTATGAGCAGAACAATCAAACCGATCAAGGCGCTAGTGGCGCTCGCTGGCATGGCGCTCAGCAGCGCGCTGGTGGCCGCCGAGCGGCCCAATATTTTGGTGATTTGGGGTGACGATATCGGCATCACTAACATCAGTAAATACAGCCACGGCATGATGGGCTACCAGACCCCCAACATCGACCGTATCGGCACCGAAGGGGTGTTCTTCACCGACTACTACGGCGAGCAGAGCTGCACCGCCGGCCGCTCCGCATTTATCACCGGCCAACACCCGATGCGCACCGGCCTGACCAAGGTTGGGATGCCCGGCAACCCGCTCGGGCTGCAGCCAGAGGACCCGACCCTCGCCGAGCTGCTCAAACCACTCGGTTACGCCACCGGCCAATTTGGTAAAAACCACCTCGGCGACCGCGACGAATTCCTCCCGACCAATCACGGTTTTGACGAGTTTTTGGGCAATCTCTACCACATGAACGCCGAGGAGGCGCCAGAGGACCCCGACTACCCGCAAGACCCCCGCTACGCCAAGGCGTGGGGCCCGCGCGGTGTCATCCACAGCTTTGCCGACGGCCGTGTTGAAGACAGCGGCCCGCTCTCTAAGAAGCGTATGGAGCGTGTCGACAAAGAGTTTCTCGATGCCAGCGTCGATTTTATGGAGCGCGCCGTAGAGGATGATAAACCGTTCTTCGTCTGGTTTAACTCCACCCGCATGCACTACTTTACCCACCTCGCAGAAGAGGAGCGCGGCCTCTCTGGGCAGGGTTTCTACAACGATGCGATGGTCGCCCACGACCGCCAGGTCGGCACACTGCTCGATACACTCGATAAGCTCGGGGTCGACGACAACACCATCGTCTTCTACTCGACCGACAACGGCGTTCACTACAACACCTGGCCGGATGCCGGTATCACCCCGTTCCGCAGCGAGAAAAACACCAACTGGGAGGGCGGCTTCCGCGTTCCAGCACTGGTTCGCTGGCCCGGCAAAATACCCGCTGGCGGTGTAGTTAACAACGTGATGAGCCACCTCGACTGGGTGCCGACGCTGATGGCAGCGGTCGGTATCGATGACATCAAACAGCAGCTGCTGGATGGCTACAGCGCCGGCGACAAGCAGTTTAATGTCCACCTAGACGGCTATAACTTCCTGCCGTTTTTGACCGGCCAAGCCGAGCAGTCGCCGCGTAATGACTTCTTCTACTTCTCAGATGACGGCCAACTGCTGGCCCTGCGCAATGGCGACTGGAAGTTTGTCTTTGCCGAGCAGCGCAGTGCCCGTCACGCCGTCTGGCGCGAACCGTTTGTCACCTTCCGCATCCCCAAGTTGTTCCATCTGCGCCGCGACCCCTTCGAGCGCGCCGACGACAACTCCAACACCTATGAAGATTGGTGGGTGCGCAAAGTGTCGGCACGCTTTGGGCTGATGATGCAGTCGGTCGGCGGTTTCTTGCAGACCTTTAAAGAATATCCCCAGCGCCAGCGTCCGGCCACCTTTACGGTCGACCAGGTGCTTGAGGACATTCTGGAAAATGCCAAGCAGAACCCACCCCAACAGCGCTGATAACATGTGACTAGCAACAAAAAAGGCGCGCCACTGGCGCGCCTTTTTTTGTTGCCTCAAAACTAGCTACTGAACGGCGCGGGCCATCGCCCGCAACGCCCGCAGCTTGTTCTGGGTGTCGACACTGCTCGCCGCCGAGGCATCGCGGTGGTGGTTGTACATCGCCGCCACAATCCCTGAAGCGCGGTCGATGTAGATCATCTGGCCAAAGATACCACCGGCGACATACTCACCGCGCTCACCGTCTATTACCCACCACATGTTGTGGTAGGCCTCAAACGGCACAGTCACGTAAGTTGGGTTGCGGGCCATATTGCGACGGTGATAATCGGTCACCTGCAGCGATGCGTCGACCCAGCTGGCCGGGATAATCTGGCGGCCGCCGGCAGCACCGCGGTTGAGCATCAGCTGGCCAAATAAGGCGGCATCGCGCAGTGTGGTGTTCATGCCACCGGTCGCCACCGCTTGCAGAGCGCGGTCGGCGAGTATGTAGGCGTCGTGCTCGCTGCCGAGCGGCTGCCAGATCTGCTGTTCTATAAACTCAGCTAGCGGTTGGCCGCTGAGCCGGGCGATCAGCCAGCCGAGCAGATCGGCGTTGGCCGAGTTATATTCAAAGGCGTCACCTGGCTGTAGCTCTGGGTTTTCACCGATGTAGTTGGCCAAAAAGTCATGCACGCCGTAAATATCGACTTTGCCGGGTATCGCGTCGGCACTGCCCGGCGCGTAGCTCATTGCCAGGGCCGGGCCGTAGTATTTAAAAAACGCCGACTCGGGGTCAGTGTAGTTCTCTTCAAAATCCAGCGCGGTGGTGTGGTCGAGCACCTGCTGAATGGTCACCCGCTCAAACCCCGAACCTTTCAGCTCGGGGATATAGTCGGCCGGTGAGCGGTCGAGCGCGACCACGCCACGCTCGACCAAAATACCGAACGCGCTCGACACCAACGACTTGGTCATTGAGTACCAAATGTGGGGCTGCTGGCGGTTGCTGTGGCCGGCATAGCGCTCAAGCAAGATATCGCTACCGCGGGTAACGATGACGCCGTCGCTGTCGTCATCGGCAAACAGCGCCTCGACCGAGAGCTTGCGACCGTCCTCCAGCTCGACGATCAGCTCGGCGAGCGCAGACTCCTCGACGACCGACCAGGTCGGCAGCGGGCCGCCGCGGGCGATGTGCAGCGAGTTGCCGACTGCACCGCTGTTAGAAAAGCCCCAGGCGCCGTACGGGTAGCTCATATAGTTGGCCAGCGTTACCTGCTGCTCGGCACTCGGCGGCACGGTCGACATCAACTGGTCGTGGGCCAGCGGCTGGCTGGCGGTGCTACCGGCGGCGGTTAGCAGCGCGGCTGCGGCCACTGCAAGCCGCAAATAATTTGCTGTTTTGGTCTGTTTCACTCTGTCACCCTCATTTATCGTTTTTATGACCAGCGCTTCACCATAGATGGCTAGACGAAGCGCAGTTTGGCCGGTATGTTATGCGCAGCAAAATTTAGCCCAGCGCGGCGGCAACTACAACCAAAATAAGGCAGTGCCTTCAACTCACCTCAGGGGGTCCATATGAACGAACAAACAGCACAGACTATTATGAGCGTCAGCCAAGCGCTGGCGGCACGGCGCTCGATACGCGGATTTCAGGATCGCGAGATCGCGCCCGAGCTGCTTGAAGAGATCTTTACCAAGGCCGCGCTAGCGCCCTCCAACTGCAACACCCAGCCCTGGCACGTCAACGTCGTCTCCGGCGAGGCCCGTCAAAAACTCGAGACCGAGCTGATGGCCGGGTTAGCCGCCGGCGCCAAGCCAGGGTTCCACTTTAAGCCGGGCGACATGGATCTCGACGGCGTCTACAAAGAGCGCCAGTACGACTGTGCGATGCGCTACTACGGCACCATGGGTATTGAGCGCAGCGACCGTGAAAAGCGCAATTGGCTGATGTCTAAAAACTGGCAGTTTTTTGGCGCCCCGCACGTCGCCTTCATCTCGATGCCGCGCACCATGGCCGAGGTCAACGCCATCGATATCGGTATCTATCTGCAGACGTTGATGCTGCTGCTGGTTGAGCACGGCCTAGCCAGCTGCCCGCAGGGGGCACTGGCGGTATTCCCCGATCCGGTCAAGGCGATCACCCCAATCCCCGAGGGTAACGAGCTGATCGTTGGGCTCTCTTTTGGCTACGAGGCGGTCGGCGAGCAGATCAATAAAGTGACCATGGAGCGAGCGCCGCTGGGCGACACCGTCACCTTCACTCGCTAAACGCGAGGTGAAAAAAAACCGCGCTGCGAGGCGCGGTTTTTTTTGGCTATAGAAACGGCTAGAACGGGATATCGTCGTCGAAGCTGCCGCTGTCCATCGGCGGGGCCGACTGCTGCGGTTGCTGCTGCGGTGGCGCTTGGTTGTAATTGCCGCCGCCGCGGTTCTGCTGCTGGCCGCCCTGCTGCTGGTAGCCGCCACCTTGCTGCTGATAGCCGCCGCCACCGCCCATGTCGCCGCGGCTGTCGAGCATCTGCATCTCGTTGGCGATAATTTCGGTGCTGTAGCGGTCAGAGCCGTCTTGGGCTTGGTACTTGCGGGTTCGCAGTGAACCTTCGATGTAGACCTTGCTGCCCTTTTTCAGGTACTCGCCGGCAATCTCGGCCAGGCGGTTGAAAAATGCTACCCGGTGCCACTCGGTGCGCTCTTGCTGCTCGCCGGTCTGCTTGTCTTTCCAGCTCTCTGATGTGGCGACGCTGATATTGGTCACCGCGTTGCCGGATGGCATGTAGCGGGTCTCTGGGTCTTGCCCGAGGTTGCCGACTAGAATTACTTTATTGATACCCCTGGCCATCTTGTGCTCCTTGTCTGTTGCGTTATGCAGCCCTCTCTAGCGTGGCTGCCATTGGCTGTTGAGTATACGCCGGCGCGGCTAAATTGGCGATATTAAGTTGTTATTTTAGCCTAGCAGATGCTCTATTTTTGACCGCTCAAGCTGGCTCTGGTCGACCTTGATATAGACCAGCGGGTCGCCGTCCAACTGCAGTACCTCGTCGACGCCGGCAAGCCCGCTCAGCCAGGTGGCGAACTCGGCTGGCGAGCGCTGGTCGCGCCGCAAAACCAGGGTTTTGCGCAACTTTGGCTGGGCCAAACCCAGCGCCAGCAGCCACCACAGCAGCGCCAGGCCGGCGAGCAGTAAAAACAGCGCGTGGCTGCCGTAGTGCTGCAGTGCCCAACCGCCAAGCAGGCCGCCGCAGAAGGCGCCGAAGAACTGGCAGGTGGAGTAGACCCCCATCGCCGTGCCGCGGTAACCGGCCGGACAGGCTTTACTCAGCCACGACGGCAGCATCGCCTCCAGCAGGTTAAAGCCGGCAAAAAATAGCAGTAACAGCAGCAGCACCGGCCACAGCAGTGCGGTCTGGTTGAGCCCGAGCAGCGCCAGCCCCAGCGCGGCGATAGCCAGCAACATCACGGCGCGGTGTTTGGCCTGTTTCTCACCGATAATCAGCAGCGGCACCATCATCACAAAGCCGCCGCCAAGCAGCGCGATATAGACCCACCAGAGATCGTCGCCATCGATACCAAGCTGCTCTACCAGCAGCGCCGGGATCACCACAAAAGCCGCCATCAGCAGCAGGTGAAGGGTAAAAATGCCAAAATTGAGCCGCGCCAAGTTGGCGTCGACCAACACACTTTTAAGCTGGCCAAGATCGGGCCGCACCTCGCGGTTGGCGGTATTGCGCAGCGGCACCGGCACCGCCGTCAAAAACAGTACCAAGCCGACCGCGGCGAGCAGCGCGGTAACCCAGAAGATCATCGCCATACCGCCATTGGCGGCCAGCAGCGGGCCGACCACCATCGCTAACATAAACGACAGGCCGATACTGCCGCCGATGGCCGCCATCGCCTTGGAGCGGTTCTCGTCACTGGTCAGGTCGCTAAGCAGCGCCATGGTGGTGCTGGCGATGGCACCGCTGCCCTGTAGCAGCCGGCCGATCAGCAGCCCCTGTACCGACTCAGCTAGCGCCGCCACTACACTGCCGGCAATAAACACCAGCAGCCCGCCAACAATCACCGGGCGCCGGCCGATGCGGTCGGAGAGCAGCCCGAGCGGGATCTGCAGCGCCGCTTGGGTGAGCCCGTAACCGCCGATGATCAGCCCCAGCCAGAGCGGCGAGCTGCCCAGGTAGCCATCGATATAGAGCGCCAATACCGGCAACACCATAAACAGGCCGAGCATACGCGATGCGTAAAGGCCCGCCAGCGAGGCGACCGCGCGGGTTTCTAGTTTGGCAAACTGGGCTGAGCTCATCGGGGCTGCCTTAAACCGCGGCCGGCGGCCGGCGGTTGCAGTGAAATTCAAGGCGCTTAGTTTACCAGTGCAACGGCCGCTGACAAGCGGCGCTTGGTGCCAAATTAGCGGCCAGCCCCCTTTGCGATCGACACCCGGCTGGCCCATAATGTGGCGCGCTTTTTGAGCGCCACGGCCACCGTCCAGTGGCCGTAAACCCACTCACGATGACAGCAAGAGCCCCCTATGGACACCATTCAGGTACGCGGCGCACGCACGCACAACCTCAAGAATATCGACCTAGATCTGCCCCGCGACAAACTCATCGTGATCACCGGCCTGTCCGGTTCGGGTAAGTCCTCACTGGCTTTTGACACCCTCTACGCCGAGGGCCAGCGCCGCTATGTCGAGTCGCTATCGACCTACGCGCGGCAGTTCTTGTCGATGATGGAGAAGCCCGATGTCGACCACATCGAGGGGCTGTCACCGGCGATCTCGATCGAACAGAAATCGACCTCGCACAACCCGCGCTCGACAGTGGGCACCATCACCGAGGTCTACGACTACCTGCGCCTGCTGTTTGCCCGCGCCGGCGAGCCGCGCTGCCCCGAGCACGGTCAAGCACTCAACGCCCAGACCGTCAGCCAGATGGTCGACCAGGTGCTGGCGCTGCCCGAGGGTAGCAAAATTATGCTGCTGGCGCCGGTTGTCAAAGACCGCAAGGGCGAGCACCTGCACCTGTTCGACAACCTGCGTCGACAAGGCTTTATTCGCGCCCGTATCGACGGCGTGGTCTGCGATCTCGATGAGGCGCCGGCGCTCAACAAAAAAACCAAACACACCATCGAAGTGGTGGTCGACCGCTTCAAGGTAAAGGATGAGCTCAAGCTGCGGCTCGCCGAATCGTTCGAGACCGCTCTCAACCTCGCCGAGGGGATTGCGGTGATCAGTTTTATGGAGGGCGATGCCGACGACCAGATCTTCTCGGCCAAGTTCGCCTGTCCGCTCTGCAACTACAGCCTCACCGAGCTGGAGCCGCGGCTGTTCTCGTTTAACAACCCGGCCGGCGCCTGCCCGACTTGCGACGGGCTCGGCCAGCACCAGTACTTTGATGTCGACCGCGTTATCCAACACCCGGAATCATCTATCTCCGAGGGGGCGATCCGCGGCTGGGACCGCCGCTCGCTGTTCTACTTTAATATGGTCAGCTCGCTCGCCGAACACTACGGGTTCGACATCGACACGCCGTGGGCCGAGCTCAGCGGCGCCCACCAGCAGCTAATCCTGTTTGGCAGCGAGCAGGAAGAGATAACGTTTAATTACGTCAACGACCGCGGTACGGTATTCCGCCGCAAGCACTCGTTCGAAGGGGTGCTCAACAACATGCAGCGCCGCTACCGTGACACCGATTCGCAGTCGGTGCGCGACGATCTGGCCAAGTACCTGACCACCTCCAACTGCCCAGACTGCGAGGGCACCCGGCTGAAACCGGCAGCGCGCGCCGTCTATGTCGACAATAAGCGGCTCGAAGAGCTGGTCACGCTGCCGGTCGGCCAGTGCTGCGACTACTTCGAAGGGCTCGACCTGACCGGTCGACAGGGCAAGATCGCGGAAAAAATTGTCAAAGAGATCAGCGCCCGGCTGCGCTTTCTGGTCGATGTCGGTCTCAACTACCTCAGCCTTGAGCGCAGCGCCGACACCCTGTCGGGCGGCGAGGCCCAGCGGATCCGGCTGGCCAGCCAAATTGGCGCCGGGCTGGTGGGGGTGATGTATATCCTCGATGAGCCATCGATCGGCCTGCACCAGCGCGACAACGAGCGGCTGCTGGCTACCCTGACCCGGCTGCGCGACATGGGCAACACCGTCATCGTCGTCGAGCACGACGAGGATGCCATCCGCGCCGCCGACCACATTGTCGATATCGGCCCCGGCGCCGGTGTCCACGGTGGCGAAGTGGTCGCCCAGGGCGACAGTGCCGCTATTCAGGCCACTGCCGGCTCGGTCACCGGCCAGTTCCTGTCGGGCGAGCGCGGTATCCGCGTCCCGGCCGAGCGCCACAAGCCGGGCAAGGAGTGGATCAAGGTCAACGGTGCGACCGGCAACAACCTGCAGAAGGTCAACCTCAAGCTGCCGATCGGGCTGTTCACCTGCGTTACCGGTGTCTCTGGCTCGGGCAAATCAACGCTGATCAACGAGACCCTCTACCCGGCCGCAGCGACGGCGCTCAACAAGGCGACCACGCTTAAATCGGCAGCGCACAAAACCATCACTGGGCTCGAGCTGCTCGACAAATGTATCGACATCGACCAGAGCCCAATCGGTCGCACGCCGCGCTCCAATCCGGCCACCTACACCGGCATCTTCACCCCGATCCGCGAGCTGTTCGCCGGCACCCAAGAGGCGCGCTCGCGCGGTTACACCCCCGGCCGGTTTAGCTTTAACGTCAGGGGTGGCCGCTGCGAGGCGTGCCAGGGCGACGGGGTCACCAAGGTGGAGATGCACTTTCTACCCGACATCTATGTCGCCTGCGATGTCTGCCAGGGCAAACGCTACAACCGCGAGACGCTCGATGTCACTTTCAAGGGTAAAAATATCCACCAGATATTGGATATGACCATCGAGGATGCGCGCAGCTTCTTCGACGCCATCCCGGCGGTCGCCCGCAAATTGCAGACTCTGATCGATGTCGGCCTCTCTTATATTAAGCTCGGCCAGTCAGCGACCACCCTGTCTGGCGGCGAGGCGCAGCGCATCAAGCTCTCCCGCGAGCTCTCTAAGCGCGACACCGGCAAAACCCTCTACATACTCGACGAGCCGACCACCGGCCTACACTTTCACGACATCGAGCAGCTACTGGTAGTACTGCATCGGCTGCGCGACCACGGCAACACTGTGGTGGTGATCGAGCACAACTTGGACGTCATCAAGACTGCCGACCATATCGTCGACCTCGGCCCCGAGGGCGGCTCCGGTGGCGGCCAGATCCTCGCTGCTGGTACGCCGGAGCAGATCGCCGAGGTCGCCGAGTCACACACCGGTCGGTTCTTAAAGCCGCTGCTTTAGATTGCCATCGCCAGCCGGCGATGGTCGCGCTCTAGATTAACCTGCCACGCCACGGCGGCTAGCTCTACCGCGGCTGGGTCTAGCCGATAGCCGCGCGGTTCGAACCAGCTGAATAGCTCGGTGAGGTGCCAGAGCGCGCTGCTGCCATCGTGGACCGGTAGCGGAAAAGTGGCACTGTGTTGGAGCATCAGCTTGCGCAGCGCCTGACGGCTGATGCCCACACAAGCTGCCGCCTCGGCGAGCCCGACCAAGTCGGGCGAGAGCGCTATCAGCTCGCCGTCGGGCAGCGCCTCGGCGATCTCGGCGAGGGCGCTGCGCACCGCTTGCTCGGCGGTTTCGGCAGACCGCGAAAACGCCAGCGCCAAGCGGCCGGCCCGACCACTGCCGACTAGCGCATCGGTACAGCCGGCGGCACCAAGCCGTTCGATGGCGGCATCGGTATCGCTCTCCAACCCGGCCAGTTGAACCTTAACCGTAAACAGGTACTCCATCAATGACCCCTTTGATTAACGTGGGCGCAGTTATCGACCGCCCGACGCAAGGCGCGGGCGTGGCTCTGCGCATTTTTCGGCATACTCCAGACGCTGGTAATACAAAATTCACCGCAGCGACAATCGGCATCGTTCAGCGGGCAGTAGATCCTGCCCCAAGCGTGCCCACCACCGACCACCACTCGCCAGCCATTGAGTTCGGCATGGCGCAGTGCGCCCTCAATCGTTTGGCTGGGGTGTGATCTGCGCGCCATAGCGTTACTCCGATTATTGTCTGCCAGCGACCACGGGGTTGTCAAACGACAACCTATTCGCCGCTATTAATATCAACATAGCTGCCAATCGCGGCGAGCGTGCGACAACGCTGCGCAGGGTGCGACAATTTGTCGCATTCAAGCGCCGTCGCAGCTGGCTTAAACTGCGCGCACTTTCACCGCTGTCAGCCGCTGAGGATGCCTATGCAACCGTTCGCCAAGCTCGCCCTTGCTACCGCCATCGCCACCCTGTCGGCGACCGCCGGCGCCGACCACGGCCACGATGAGCAGCGCCGTATCAACGACATTGTGGTCAGCAGCCCACTGCTGCCGATGCCACACAGCGACCACACCTTGGCCGGTGATGAGCTACAACAGCGCCGCAGTGCGGCCAGCGACAGCGCCGCCCTGCTCAGCAGCCTGCCCGGCGTATCGGCGATCAGTGGCGGCGGGGTATCCAGCCTGCCGCAGTTGCGCGGGCTCGGCGACGACCGGGTGAAGATTGATCTCGACGGCATCAGCTTAATATCGGCTTGCGGCAACCACATGAACCCGCCGCTCTCCTACACCGACCCCAGCCAGATCGACGAGCTGGCGGTATTTGTTGGTGTCACCCCGGTCGCGGTGGGCGGCGATAGCATCGCCGGCACGGTGGTGGTGCGCAGTGCTGCGCCACAATTTTCGCCAAATGGGCAGTGGATCAGCAGCGGCAATCTAAGCAGCTACTACCGCTCCAACGGCGACGGCCACGGCGTCAATGTCGCGCTCAACGCCGCCAACCAACAGCTGGCACTGCGCTATGAGGGCAGCGTGGCGGCGGCCAACAACTACTCGGCAGCCGCGGCGTTTAAAGCCGCTGGCGCGGCCGCCAGCGGGCGCGGCTATTTGGCCGGCGACGAGGTCGGCTCGACCGCCTTTGAGAGCCACAACCACGCGCTGCGCATCGACAGCGCCGGCGACCAACACCGCTTTGGGCTGGACATCGGCTACCAACACATCCCCTACCAAGGGTTTGCCAACCAGCGCATGGATATGCTCGACAACACCAGCTACCGGGCGGCGCTGCGCCACGCCGGCGAGTACGACTGGGGCAGTGTCGCCAGCCGGATCTACTGGGAGAACACCGAGCACTTCATGAACTTTGGCCCCGATAAGCTGTTCTGGTATGGCACTGCTGCGGGTATGCCGATGGAGACCGAGGGGACCAGCCGCGGTATCGCGGTCGATGTCGACTACCAGCTCGGCAACCAGCAGATTGTGCGGTTTGGCGGCGAGCTTCAGCAGTATCGGTTGGACGACTGGTGGGAGGCCTCTGGCGGTATGATGATGGCACCCGACACCTTCTGGAATATCCGCGACGGCGAGCGCGACCGCAACGCCGTGTTTGTCGAGCTGCAGAGCCGCCACAGCGAGACGCTGAGCAGCTTGGTGGGGGTCCGTTACGAGCAGGTCACCAGCGACGCCGCCGACGTGCAGGGCTACAACGCCATGTACAGCGGTGACGCCGATCTGTTTAACGCACTCGACCGCCGCCAGCGCGACGACAACATTGATATCAGTGGCCAGCTAAGCTACCAGCTGGCGCCCGGCCACCAGCTGGAACTGGGTATCGCCCGCAAGGTGCGCTCGCCCAATCTCTACGAGCGCTACACGTGGACCCGCGGCGGTATGGGTATGCGCATGATCAACACCGCTGGCGACGGCAACGGCTACACCGGCGATGTCGCACTGCAGCCCGAGATTGCCCACTCGGTGACAGCTGACTGGACGCTAACCGACCACCGCGCCGAGCGCTGGGCGGTAACGCTGGCCCCCTACTACACGCTGGTTGACGACTACATCGACGCCAAGCTCTGCACGCTGGGCATGTGCAATATGGCCAATATGGCCGAAGGCTTTCGCTACCTGCAGTACGCCAACCGCGATGCGCGGCTGTGGGGCATTGATATCAGCGCCCAGCGCGACCTTGGCGGCGACCGCTGGGGCCACTGGCAGGCGGCAGCGACCGTTAGCTATATCAACGCCGAGCGCCGCGATGACGGCGACACGCTCTACAACACGCTGCCGCTAGCGGCCGATGTCACCGTCACCCAGCACTGGGGCAGCTTTACCAACCGCCTCACTTGGCAGTTGGTTGCCGCCAAAGACGACCCCTCGCTGCTGCGCAATGAGGTGGCCACCAGCGGTTACGGTTTGGTTGGCCTGCACAGCTCGTGGAGCGGCAACAGCCTGCGTATCGATGTCGGCATCGACAACCTGCTCGACCAATCCTACCGGCTAGCCCAGGGCGGCGCCTACACCGGCCAGGGTAAAACCATGAGCGGCCTCGACGTGCCGTGGGGCGTGGCGCTGGCCGGGCCGGGCCGGTCGCTCTACCTGTCGGCCAACTACGCCTGGTAGGCGAGCCGGCGGGCCAAGTACTCGGCGACGATAGCGTCCATCGGCGCTGCTTGGTAGGGGCGCAGGCCGCCGAGCGCAATATACTTTTTGCCGCGGCCAACCAGCGCGCCCTGCTCTTCAATCACAAAGTTAAACACCACCTGCCCGCGCCGGCCATCCACGCTGATAGTCGCCTCTTCTAGGCGCAGCAGCGGCGCCTGCAGGTCGAAGGTGTCCAGCGCAAAGTCCATCCCCTCGTACATAACCAAGGGTCGCTCGGGGTTGATCATCACCTGCTCGCGCTCGAGCAGCGGCATCAAAATAGTCGGAAAGTTTTGCCCAGAAAAGTCCACGTAGCTCGCCACCAGGCTGTCGATCAGCGCACCCTCAGTGGTACTCGGGCCGCTGCGGGTCACCGTCATCACCCGCTTATCGCGGCTGTCGGTTAGGCTTATCTCGTCGCCGTTGTCGGCCAGCTGCAACGGGCTGTCGGCGGCGGCCGCCGCCGAGAAGGTGAACGCCATCGAGCGGCTCAAGCCGCACTGGTTCAAAACCAATCCAAACAGCAGATCGCCGGGCACCACAAACCGGCGGTTGTCGGCATCGTGCAGCGGGTTGAAGTCGTTGGCGTGTTGTTTCGCAAAAACACTGCCCTGCTCGGCACTGATCAGCCAGCGGCCCTGCTCATCGGTGCGGTGAAACTGCGCATAATCAATCACGGCAGGTCGGCCTCCAGCTCGTCGCTCAAATCGAGCGGCTCGTACTCTTCGCCGACCAGCTGCTCGTCCCAGTTGACCCCAACCATCAGTACATCGGCGTGCAGGCCGGGCAGCCAGTCGTCGAGAAACTCTTCCAAGTCGATCGCCACCGGTTGATAGACCGCCCATTCGCCGCTGCACAGTAGCTCGGCCAACCGCCGGTCGGACCAGAACGGCATCACCTCAATGTCAGCGCTGCGCTCCGAGTCGACCAGCGCCCAGTCACCTTCCTCGGTGGCCAGCCCCCAGACGACGCCGGACTCTACCGCCTCGACCACAAAGCGGTCGAGGTTCTCTTCATAATCATCAGCCAGCGGCTGCAGGGGTTCGCTCATACCGGTCTCTCTGCGGTGATCTATTCAAGCCGGCTAGTTTACCCTGATATCGGCCGCGAGTTTAGTTGCAGCTGGCCGCCCACTTTCTGCTACGCTGCTGCGGCACGGCAAAAAAATAACAACCCGAGGTAACCCGATGAGCCCAAATGACAACACCCTCCACGAACTGGCGCTGCTGATGCAGTTTCCCGACAGCTCCGGCTTGGCCGGCTTAAAAATTCACAGCGATGCCGCCGCGGCGACCGTGGCCGCCGGCCAACGGCTATTCGACAAGGGCTTAACCACCCAGAGCGACGGTGGCTACCTGACGCCGTTTGGGCACGAAGCGCGCGAGCTCGGCGACAAACTGCTGGCTATCCTAGCCTAGCCGCACCGCGCCGGTAGGTCTGGCGCAGCCACGCGTAGGCGGCCACGCCAACCACCACATTGGCGCTGGCACTGGCGACAAACAGCGCGCTGATCCCCAGCGCCGGCTGCAGCCACCACGCCAGCGGTAGGTAGACCACAATCACCCGGCTGACCGATATCAGGGTCGCCGGCAGCGGCTGCCCCAGGCCGTTGAACGATGCGTTGGCGGCCATCACGATACCGTAACAACCGTAGCTGATCGGCACAATTCGCAGGTAGCTCACCGCCACCGCCAACGACTCCAGGGAGTCGGTGAACAGCCCAGCCAGTAGCGGTGCCGCCAGATAAAATAACGCCGCCAACAGCAGCCCGATAGAGAGTGTATAGCGCAGCGTCCAGCGCAGCGATTGCTGCAACCGCTGGTAGTTGCCGGCGCCGAGGTTCTGGCCACAAAAACCGCCGATCACCGCCGATAGGGCATAGAAGGCGATCAATGCCAGCGGCTCTAGGCGCACGGCGATCCCCAAACCCGCCACCGCCTGCTCGCCGTAGCCGGCCACCATCACCAACACAATGCCGCTGGCAAACGGAATAATCATATTGGTTGCCATCGCCGGTATGCCGATATGGGCTATCTCGCGCAGCGACTGGCGCAGCTGGGTGAGATCGCCGAGCGGATTGACCAGCAGCCGACGGCTGACAAAGTAATGGACGGCGATCACCACCCCGACTGCGCGCGATAGCAGGGTCGCCCAGGCCGCCCCTTCAAGCTCCAACCGCGGCGCACCGAGCAGGCCAAAAATCAAGATCGGGTCGAGCGCGATATTGGCCAGCGCGCCGATAACCATCAGTTTGCCAACCAGCGACGCGTCGCCCATGGCGCGCATGATCGAGGTGGCGACCATCGGCACCACCATCGCAAACGCACCCCACAGCCACAGCACCATGTAGTCGCCGATCATCGGCAGCAGCGCCGCCGGCGCCCCCAGCGCCAAAAACAGCGGCTCAAGGAAAAAGAGCCCCAGCCCGGTGACCAAGCAAGATATCGCCAGCGCCACCAGCAGGCAGTCGCTGATCAGCCGTTTGGCGCGCTGCTTGTCGCCACGACCAATCGCCCGCGCCACACACGATGAGGCGGCCGCACCGAGGCCGATGGCGA
The DNA here is from genome assembly GCA_024639885.1 of Porticoccaceae bacterium. Taxonomy (GTDB): domain Bacteria; phylum Pseudomonadota; class Gammaproteobacteria; order Pseudomonadales; family Porticoccaceae; genus LSUCC0057. The sequence continues at coordinate 16,260 of JAHEGD010000001.1, forward strand.
TACTGCTGACCATCATCACCACCGGAAAGGTGAAACTCATCGCCGCCAGCTGCTGGACGCCGAGCTGGGCAACAAAGAAGGTGTCCACGGCGTTGTAGGACATCAGCGCAAAGATACCGCCGATCATCGGCAGTGACAGGCTAAACAGGGTTTTGCCGACATCGCCCTCGACTAGGCGGGCGTTGAGACCATTAAAATTAGACATAGGGTACCGGCTGGGTTGCAACAGTGCGCGCCGATCGCCGGCGCGTGCGGCGGCTAGTATAACGGCTGGGTTGCCGCAGTGCCCGCGTCGGCCGGTATCGCGGAGCCTTGTTGCAGAGCTAGGTTGCGGGGCACTGTTGCGGGGACTATTTCAAGTCAGTGTCGCCGCTGACGCACTCGGCATGTGCCGAGCAGCAGCCTACAACAAAGCGCGCATCGCGGCTGTACGACACCACCAGCGTGGTAAACTAGTCGCCATGCCAACCCCTACCACAGCCCAGCCCAGCCAGCTGCCAAGCGGTGCTGACAGCGTCGCCAACCTGCAGCGGCTATCGGTTATTCGCGGCGTGGTGCTGGGCGGCCAGCTCGTCGCACTCTGGTACTTTACCCGGCTGCAGCCACTCGGCCTGCCTACTGCCCAGCTCGCCCTACTGCTCGGCGGCTACGCCGCTGTCTGGCTGCAGGGCTGGTGGCGGGCGGCGGGCGCCAGCGCGATTGGCGAGCGCGAATTTTTCGGCTACCTGCTACTCGATACGCTGTTCTTTACCCTGCTGCTCTACTTTAGCGGCGGTGCCTCTAACCCGTTTGTCTCCTACTACCTGATCCCGATCACGATCGCCGCCACCACGCTGCCGATGCGGCTCAGCATCGCCCTCACCGCTGTCGCGCTGGCCGCCTACAGCGCGCTGCTGGAGTACAACGTGGCGGTGCCGGCGCTGAGTGCCGCCGCGCACAGTGGCCACGGCCACCACGGCGGCGCGGGCAACCTACACATTGTCGGCATGTGGGTCAACTTTGCGCTCAGCGCCACCATTATCTGCTACTTTATTTCGCGGATGGCGGCCACTGTCCGCCAACAGCAGCAGCGCTTAGAGCGCCAGCGCGCCGACCAGCTGCGCAGCGACCAGCTGACCGCCATCGGGCTGTTGGCGGCCGGCACCGCCCACGAGCTCGGCACCCCACTCAACACCATGAAAATTGTCTTGGACGACCTCAACGGTGCAGCGGCCAACGCCGCCGAGCCGGCCGATATCGCCCTGCTCAGCGACCAGGTAGCGCACTGCCAGACTATCCTGCGCAGCTTGGTCGAGACCGCCCGTCAAGCTACCGACAGCCGGCCGGAGCCGGTCCCGGTCGCCGCCCATATCGCCAAACTGGCCGAGCGCTGGCAGCTGCTGCGCCCCGCCGCACAGCTGGTCTTCGACAACCAGCTCGACAGTGCACTGCGGGCGATCATTCACCCCTCGGTCGGCCAGGCGCTGATCAACCTTCTCAACAATGCCGCCGACGCCAGCAGCCAACCGGTCGAGCTGACCGCCACCTGTCACGCGCAGACCCTGACCGTGACCGTGCGCGACCATGCCACCGCCAGCGAGCCCGCCGCAGACAGCGACGGCTTGGGGATTGGCCTGAGCCTCAGCGCCGCCAGCGTCGAGCGCTTTGGCGGCCAATTAAGTTTGACCGCACACCCCGACGGCGGCAGCGTGGCGACCGTGCGCCTGCCGCTGGGCAGCACACCGTGAACTACCTGCTAATAGACGACGACCCAACTTTTACCCAAGTGCTCTGCCGGGCCCTTGAACGGCGCGGCAACCGCGTGCAGTGCGCCACCGACAGCACCGCGGCACACCACTGCATCGCCACAGCGACTGCCTGCCAACAGCCGATCGAGCGGGTTGTGCTCGACCTTAAGTTAGCCGACGAGAGTGGTTTAGCACTGCTGCCAGAGCTGGCTGCGCAGCTGCCCGGCGCAGAGATTGTGCTGCTAACCGGTTATTCGAGTATCTCAACCGCGGTAGAGGCCATCAAACACGGCGCCCGCGACTATCTCTGCAAGCCGGCCGGGGTCGATGAGATTGTCGCCGCGTTTAGTACGCCGACGAGCCAGCCGAGCGCCGCGGCGCCAATCAGCGCCACGCCACCGTCGGTCGAGCGGCTCGAATGGGAGCATATTCAGCGGGTATTAGCCGAGCACGAGGGCAACATTTCGGCTACCGCGCGGGCGCTGGGCATGCACCGGCGCACCCTACAGCGCAAATTGGGCAAGCGGCCGGTGCGCCGCTAACCCGCTGCGCAGTCAGGCGGTAATGTTAGCGGCCATAAACTGCTGCACTGCACCAATCTCCTGCTCTAACACGGTGAAGCGCTCTTCGCGCTGCCAGAGATCGGCCATATGGGCGGGTAGCTCTGGCTCGTCCTGGTAGCCGGCGGCGTGAACGGCGTCGGCAAATTTAGCTGGGTGAGCGGTGGCCAGGGTGACCATCGGCGTAGTGCTGTCGCGGCGGCAGGCGCGCGCTGCGGCCAACCCAATCGCCGTATGTGGGTCAAGCAGGTAGCCGCTATCGGCCCAGACTTGGCGGATTGTATCGACCATGCCGGTATCGTCGGTGCGGAAGCTGCTAAACACCTCGCGGGCGCGCGCCAGCGCCTCGTCACTAAGATCCATCTGGCCCGCTTTGGCCTCCGCCATCAGGCCGGCAATCGCTGCGCCATCGCGGTCGTAGAGGTCGAACAGCAGCCGTTCAAAGTTGCTCGAGATCATGATATCCATGCTCGGTGCCAAGCTGTGCTGTAACGCGTGGGTGGTGTGGTCGTTGGCGCTGATGCAGCGGTGCAGAATGTCGTTCTGGTTGGTGGCAATCACTAGCTGGTCGATCGGCAGGCCCATCTGCTTGGCCAAATAGCCGGCAAAGATATCGCCAAAGTTACCGGTCGGCACCGAGAACGAGACCGCTCGATGCGGGCCGCCAAGTGACAGGCTGGCCCAAAAATAATAGACGATCTGGGCCATAATACGCGCCCAATTGATCGAGTTAACCGCCGCCAACTGGCGCCCTTCGGGTAAGAATGACTGGTCGGCAAAGCTCGCCTTGACCATGTTCTGGCAGTCGTCGAAGTTACCTTGCAGGGCGATATTGTGAACATTGTCGGCCAGCACGGTGGTCATCTGGCGGCGCTGCACCTCAGAGACCCGGTTGTGCGGGTGCAGGATAAAGATATCCAAGTTTTTGCACTGCTTGCAGCCTTCGATCGCGGCCGAACCGGTATCGCCAGAGGTGGCACCCATAATGACCACGCGCTGATCGCGCTTGGCGAGAATGTAGTCGAGCAGGTTGCCCAAAAACTGCAGGGCAAAATCTTTAAACGCCAGCGTCGGGCCGTGAAACAACTCTAGGATCCACTCGTTGTGGCCGCTCTGTACCAGCGGCGCAATCGCCTCGTGGCGAAAGTTGCCATACGAGCGGTCGATCAGCTCTTTGAGATCGGCCTCGGGGATCTCGCCGTCTACAAATGGCGCGATCACTTTCAGGGCCAGATCGGGGTAGCTGAGCCCCGCCCAGCTGGCGATCTCGTCGCGGCTAAACTGCGGCAGCGCTTCCGGTACAAACAGGCCGCCATCGGGCGCCAGGCCGGTCATCACAACCTGTTCAAAGCTATGGGCGGGGGTGGCGCCGCGGGTGCTGATAAATTTCATTTACTGGTCCAGGTGTTCTACACGGATAAAAGTAACGCTGTCGCGCACGGTGTCGAGTGACTCTATCGCCGCCACGGCACCCTCTAGGTGCTGCTCTTTGGTGACATCGGTAAGAATAATAACATTGACGAACTGCTCGCCGACCGGCTGCTCGCGCTGGATGATCGCCTCGATACTGATACCAGCATCACCCATGATTTTGGTCACCGCCGACAGCACGCCGGGTTTGTCGAGCGCGGCAAAGCGGATATAAAAGGCGGTATCAATCTCTTCGATCGCCAGCATCGGCTGGGCAGCCAGCTGGGCGACCGGCACGCCGAGCGCCGGCGGCCAGCTCTCTGGCGCGCAGTTTATGCGCCGCGCTACGTCGATAAGGTCAGCCACCACCGACGAAGCAGTCGGCAGTGCGCCGGCGCCGGGGCCGGAGTAGAGCGTAGTGCCCAGCGCATCGGAGTTGATCATCACGGCGTTGAGCACGCCGTCGACATCGGAAATCAAACTGCTGTGCGGCACCAGCGTTGGGTGGACCCGCAGCTCGACGCCGTGCGCGGTGTGGCGGGCGATACCCAGGTGCTTAACCTTGTAGCCGAGCTCGTCGGCGTAGGCGACATCGAGCGGCTCCAGCTTGGTGATACCCTCGCTGTAGAGCCCCTCAATAGAGAGCGGCATAGCAAACGCCAGCGACGCCAAGATCACCAGCTTGTGGGCGGCGTCGATCCCTTCGATATCAAAGGTCGGGTCGGCCTCGGCGTAGCCTTTGGCCTGGGCGTCAGCCAGCAGCTGCGCAAATGGCGTGCCCTTGCTGGCCATCTCGGAGAGAATAAAGTTGGTGGTGCCGTTGATGATACCGGCCACCCAGTTGATACGGTTGCCAGCCAGCCCCTCGCGGAGCGCTTTAATAATCGGGATACCGCCGGCTACCGCCGCCTCGTAACCGACCATGACACCCGCTTTAGCAGCAGCGGCAAAAATCTCGCCGCCGTGCTCGGCGATCAATGCCTTGTTGGCGGTGACCACGTGTTTGCCGTTGGCAATCGCCCCCATCACCAAGTCGTAGGCGACGGTGGTGCCGCCGATCAACTCGACCACGACTTCGACATCGGGGTTGGTCAGCACCTCAAAAATGTCGGCCGTTACGGCGATCGCGCCGGTGTCGCAATCGGGGTTGGGGCGGCGCGCACCAATCTGCACCACAGTCAGTTCACACTGGCTGCGGTTGGCTATCAGCGCAGCGTTGTCGCGCAACAAATTGACGGTGCCGCCACCGACGGTACCGAGGCCGCATACGGCTATATTAATTTTGCGCAAAGTCACTCCAGGAACGGTCGAGAAAAAGGCCGCTAACATTACTCACAGCGGCGCTCTATGTCAACGAACACGGGGCATTGCTACTGACCGGCGAGCCCGAGCAGCTCGGCAAACGCCGCCGCCGGCTGGTAGCCGGGGATCAACGAACCGTCCTCTAGAATAATCGCAGGGGTACCGCTGACACCGAGCGCGCCGCCAAGCGCATAATGGTTGGCAACCGGGTTGCCGGCACAGACATCGATAGGCAGTGGCCGCCCCGCTTTAAACGCGGTCAGAGCCGCGTTGGGGTCTTTGGCGCACCACGCGGTGGCGATCTTGTTGAAAGAGTCCGAGCCAACCCCGGCGCGCGGGTAGGCGAGGTAGCGCACCTCAATACCGTAGCCGAGCAGCTCGTCGAGCTCGCGGTGGAGCTTGCGGCAGTAGCCGCAATCGATGTCGGTAAACACGGTAATGCGTGCCCGCACCGGCCCTGCAGGGCTGTAGGTGATCATACTGGTTGGGTCTATATCGGCCAGCATCGCCAACCGCACGCCATTCAGGCGCTGCGCACTCAAATCGACAAATCGACCGGCCTGCACTTGGTAGAGTGAGCCGTCAAAAAAATACTGGCCATCGGCGCTGACAAATAACAGCGGGCCATTGCTCACCTGTACCTCGTAGAGCCCTGCAATAGGTGCTGCTCCGACCACGCTGAGCTCAAGATCGGGGCGCACTTGGCTGATACCGGCCAGCAGCTGTTGGCGCTGCTGTGCGGTCAGCTCGGCGGTGTGTGCAGTCGCCGCCAACACGGCTAAACAGACAACAAACAGGGCAACAGTGGCTCGATACATGGCGCGCTCGCAAACAGTGGCTTGGCCGGCCAGTTTACCGCGCCACCGGCAGATGTCTACGGCGACACCACCGGCCGGCTCAACACCGACACCGACTGGCCACTGCGCAGCCGCTCGGCGCCGCGCACTACTACGGCGTCGCCGGCCGCCAGCCGCTGGCCATCGAGCGGTTCAACCGCGACAAAACCGCGCTGGCCAAAGCCGAGTTTAACCGGCACCTTGACGACGCTGTCGGTGCCGTTGATACGCATCAGGTAGGCCTCGCCCTCGCGCAGCACCACCGCATCGCGCGGCACGGTTAACGCCATGCTCAGCTCGCCCTGGGCGAGCGCGGCGCGAAGCGGCTCGCCAACCACCCAGCCGCGCTCGCTGGCCAGTGCCAAACGCACCTCGACAAGCCGGGACACCGGGTCGGCGACAGCGACCATCTGCACCACCGCAGCCAGCTGCTCGCGGTCGGCCGCGGCGACCAGTACCTCGCTGCCCGGTGCGGTGTTGCGCAGTGTCGCCAGCGGCGCCCGCACCGATGCCTCTAGCTGGCTGGTGCTGACCAGCCGCGCTACCGGCTGGCCGCGGCTAACGTACTCGCCCAGCTCTATTGCGCGCTCTGCCACCACGCCGCTAAACGGCGCCAGCACGGTGGTCCGCGCTAGGGCCAGCTCGCTCTGCGCCAAGGCGACCTCGGCAGCGGTCAGCTGCTCGGCAAGGCTGGCGCTGTCGGCATTCAATTTGTCCAGCGCATCTTGGGAGCTGCTGTCGCGCTGGCGCAGCTCGCCGAGCCGGCTGCGCTGCTTGGCCAAGTACTCCAGCTGGGCCTTAATGCGGCCTATCTCGGCGCGGTCCAGCCGGGTGGCGAGCTGGTAATCGCGGTCGTCGAGGCGCAGCAGCGGCTCGCCGGCCGCCACGCTGCTGCCCAGCTCTGCGCTCCATACGGCGCGGCCGTTGATCTCGGCGGCTATCTGGCTATCGAACCGGCTGACTACGCTACCAGCCGCCCAGAACGCCGGCACCACCTCGCGCAGCTCGACCGCGCCCACTTGCACCGCCGCCGGCTCGGCGGCCCAGAGCGGCGCACCCACCAGACTCAGCGCCAACCAAACAGTGCGGGCAGCGAGCCCGGGGTTAACTCGTTTATTCAAATCTGACACTCTCCACAGTTTTCTGCTCGCCCAGGCGCAATAGCGCCGGCAGTAGCAACAGGGTAAAAATGGCACTGACACTCATACCACCAACAATCACCGCCGCCATACCGCGGTAGATGATCGAACCCACCCCGGGCATCAACAGCAGCGGCAACATGCCAAACAGGCTAGTTAGGGTGCTCATAAAGATCGGTCGCAGCCGCATTAGCAGCGCGCTCTCGACCGCGGCGCGGCGGCTCAGCCCGTCGCGCTCGGCCTGGCGGGTCTGGTGGACCAACAAGATAGCGTTGTTAACCACCAGCCCCAGCAGGATTACAAAGCCGATCATGGTCAGCAGGTCGAGCGGCTGGAAGGCAAACAGGTTGAGCAGACTCAACACCAACATCGAGCCGACCGTCGCCAGCGGCAGCGCCAGCATCACCAGCAGGCCGTCGCTCAGCGAGCGAAACAGCGCGCTTATCAGCAACAGCAGCACCAGTAGCGCGATCAAAAAATTGGCCCCCAGCGCGCCAATCGCCCGCTGCAGGTCATCCGCCGAGCCGCCGTAAACGACCTGGCCGTCGCCGGGCAACAGCTCGGCAATGGCCGGCTCCACCTGATCGGTGAGCACCTGCAGGGCGTGCTCCAAGGTCATATCGGCGGGCGGCACCACCTCTAGGGTTTTGGTGCGGCGCCGGTCGATGCGGATAATCGCACTGGGGCCGACCGCGCGCTCTACCTCGACCAGCTCGCTGAGCGGCACCACACCACCGCGCGGGGTGGCCAGCGGCAGTTGCGCAAAGGCGTCGGGGTCGTCCCACTCGCCCACCCGCAGCAAAATATCCAGCTGCTGGTCGCCGTCAAAGTAATCGCCTACAAACAGCCCATCGCCGAGCGCGCGAGTAATCAGCCCAAGTTCGGCGCGTGACCAGCCCTTCTCGCTCAGGCGGTCGTCGCGCGGGCGCAGCCGCAGCTCGGGATCAGAGTCCTCCAGCTCGGCCATCGGCCGTACCTGCGCCCCCGGCAGACGCGCTTCGATCTCGGCTATCGCCGCGTAGGCGGCGGCACTGGTGGCGCGCGAGTCGCGGCCTTGGATGTGCATCGGGATGCCGCGGGTGCCGCCAAACGACCCGAACAGATCATCTTGGCGCACATACGCCTGCAGGTCGGGTATATCTTTGACAATCTCGTCGCGAACAATCGCCTGCAGCTCGCCTACCCGGCTCTGGTCTAGGGCGCGGACGCCGAGCCGGCCGCCCTGGCTAAACAGCAGCAAGTAATAATTTTTCAGTGCCGGCTGGCGTTCGCCGGTCATAAACGGCCGCAACCGCGCCTCAACAATATCCACCACATCGCGTTCCATGGTGACTTGATTGGCACCGGGCGGCAGGCGAAAGAAAGCATCCACCGCATCGCGCTTGACCGGCGGCAGGTAGTCGCGCTCGGGCATCAGCGCAACACTCAGCAGCAGTGGCACGGTTAGTAGCAGCGCGATTATCCGGTAGCGCCGCGCTGGGGTGTCGGTATGGTGCATAATCTTGGCGGTGATCGACGCCCACAATCCGCTGAAATGGTCGCGGCCAACCCCGCCGCCCATCCACAAATTGGCGGCCAGCGGCACCAGCGTGACCGCCACCAGCAGTGAGATCGATACGGCCACCGCAATGGTCAGCGCCAGGTCGCCAAATAGTTGGCCTTCGACCTCTTCAAGAAACAGCACCGGCAGAAAAATCACCACAGTGGTGGCCGTAGAGGCGAGCAGCGCCCCCCAGACTCGCTCGCTGCCGGCCAGCGACGCCTGCTCGCGGGCGACCCCGCGCTCGCGCTGGCGAACGATACTCTCCAGCACCACAATGGCGGCGTCGACCACCATCCCTACGGCGAACGCCAGCCCAGCTAGCGAGATCACATTTAAGGTACGACCGGTGAGTTTGAGCACAATAAACGTGCTCAACAGCGAGATCGGGATCGCCGCGGCGACAATCAGTGTGGCCCGCCAACGGCGGAAAAATAGCCACAAACCGGCGATAGCGAGCGAGACACCGATAATCAGGTTACCGGTTACCAGCGCGATGGTGCGGTTGATAAACACCGACGGATCAAACGATTGGACAATTTGTAGACCAAGCGGCTCCAGCAGATCGCCATTGAGTGCCGCCACCTGCCGCTTAACTTCAGTGAGGGTGGTCAATAGGTTGGCGTCGCTACGGCGGTTGACCATGAAGCCGATCGCGGGGTTGCCGTTTTGGCGGAATATGCCGATGTCGTCCGGTATCTGCTTGCTGATCGTCGCCACATCGGCGAGCCGTACCGGCTGGCCGTTGCGCCACTCAACCACCATCTCGCCGAGCTCGTCGACCGCGTAGCGCCCCTCAAAGCGCAGCATGTATTTGCGCCGGCCAACATCGACAAAGCCGCCGGCGCTGTCGTTGGCAGCCCCGACCAGCTGCGCCAGCTTGGGCAGCTCCACGCCGAGCTGGGCGGCCCGATAGGGGTCAAACTCAACAATTAGCTGCTCTTTGTAGCGCCCGCCGGCACCCAGCGCCACCCCCGACACGCCAGGCACCGACTCTATTAGCGGCTTAATACGCGACTCCATCAGCGGCAGGTAGTTCTCGACCGGTTCGCTGTTACCCTCCAACCGCTGCAAAAAGAACCAGCTCAACAGCGGTGCAGCGCCGCCACTACCGCCCAAGCTGACCGTGGGTGGTTTGACATTGCGCGGCAGGGACGGCAGTCGGTTCATGCGGCTGATCACGTCAATCAGCGCCTGCTGCATATCCGTGCCCAACGCAAAAGTCAGTGTCACCGATGCGCGCCCCGCAGAGGCTTTGCCGTTCATTTCGACTACCCCAACCAGCCCCTCTAATACCTCTTCGATCGGCTCGATTAACTCCGCCTCGACCTCGCGCGGAGAGGCCGCCCGCCAGTCCGCGGTAACCGAGATAATCGGCTCATCGGTATCGGGAAACAGCTGCACCGGTAGGCTGGCCACGCTGACTAGCCCGAGCAGTGCCACCAGCAGCACCGCCACGGCAGTGGCGGCGGGGTTAGCGAGCGTCGCTTGGGTCAGTTTCATTGCATTGCAGCCGTATCATCATTTATCAGTGGGCCATTGTGCGCCAGTTGCCAAAAACAACAAAGCGACCCGAAGGTCGCCTTGACGCTACTACCCTAACTGCAGTAACGGTTAAATCGCCTCTTCGCCGGTCTCGCCGGTGCGAATGCGAATCACCTCTTCCAAATTTGAGATAAAGATTTTGCCGTCGCCAATTTTGCCGGTGGCAGCCGACTTGGTGATCGCCTCGACAACGCTGTCGACCAGATCATCACCAATAGCGATCTCAAGCTTCACCTTAGGCAAGAAATCGACAACGTACTCGGCGCCGCGGTAGAGCTCGGTGTGGCCCTTTTGGCGGCCAAAGCCTTTCACTTCAGAGGCGGTAATGCCCTGCACGCCAATATCGGCGAGCGCCTCGCGGACATCATCAAGCTTAAACGGTTTAATTACAGCGGTAATCAGTTTCATGGCGTGCCTATGGCGGTAGTTATACAGTGGGGAGAGTGTATGCAATGCGCGCAAAAACAACAACAGTCCGCTACCGGCAGACAAAAAAGCCGGCCGCGATGGTCGCGGCCGGCTCGGTTACTGCAGGGCGTTGCAGGCGATTATTTGCCGGCTACAAACTCTGGGTAGGCGTCAATGCCACACTCAGAGATATCAACCCCTTCGTACTCTTCTTGCTCGCTAACCCGGATACCCATGGTCGCTTTCAGAGCCATCCAGACGATACCGCTGGTGACAAAGGTCCAAGCGAAGATGGTGACGATACCAAGCAGCTGGCCGTAGAGGCTGGCGCCGTCGTTGGCTGAGAAGCAGACTGCCAACAGACCCCAGATACCCGCAACACCGTGTACCGAGATAGCGCCGACCGGGTCATCGATACGGATCTTGTCCATCATCAGTACCGAGAAGACCACGATCAGACCGCCGACACCGCCCACCAGCGTTGCCGACAGCGCATCCCACGCCAGTGGCTCAGCCGTGATTGATACCAGACCGGCCAGCGCACCGTTGACCGCCATGGTCAGATCCGCTTTGCCGAACTTGAAGTGGGCAACAATCAGCGCCACCAGCAAGCCGCCACACGCTGCCGCGTTGGTGTTGACGAACACATCGGCTACCGCGTTTGCTTCACTGATGTCAGAGACTTTTAGCTCTGAGCCACCGTTAAAGCCGAACCAGCCCATCCACAAGATGAACATACCGATAGCGGCGAGTGGCATATTGGCACCCGGGATAGCCTTAACACTGCCGTCTTTGCCGTACTTGCCCTTGCGAGCGCCGAGCAGTAACACCCCCGACAGCGCGGCAGCAGCACCACACAGGTGGACCACACCGGAGCCGGCAAAGTCTTGGAAGCCAGCCGCGTCTAGGAAACCGCCGCCCCACTTCCACATACCTTGCATCGGGTAGATGAAGCCAGTCATAACCACAGCGAAGGCGAGGAATGCCCACAACTTCATGCGCTCGGCCACCGCACCAGAGACAATCGACATCGCGGTGGCAACAAAGACCACTTGGAAGAAGAAGTCAGAGGCACCCGAGTAGTAGGTGTCGCCGTTGCTGGCTAACACTTCCTCGGCGGTGGCATTGGCAATGCTATTGCCAAACCAGGCGTCGGGCAGGAAACCACCAGCACTGCCACCGTACATGATGGTGTAGCCCATCAGCAGGTACATGGTGCAGGCGATCGCAAACAGGGCGACGTTTTTGGTGAGGATCTCGGTGGTGTTTTTACTGCGCACCAGACCCGCTTCAAGCATGGCAAAACCGGCTGCCATCCACATCACTAGCGCGCCGGACACCAAGAAGTAGAAGGTGTCTAACGCGTACTTTACTTCGATTAAATCAGGGCTCATTAGGTACTCTCCTTAAGCTGGGGTTAGACCGCTTCCGCGCCGGTTTCACCGGTGCGGATACGAACCACCTCTTCAAGTGACGAGATGAAAATTTTGCCGTCACCAATTTTGCCGGTGCGGGCCGCCTCGGTGATCGCCTCAACGGCTTGGTCAACCATGCCGTCATCAAGGGCGATCTCGAGCTTCACCTTGGGCAGAAAATCCACCACATACTCGGCACCACGGTAGAGTTCGGTGTGGCCCTTCTGGCGGCCAAACCCCTTCACTTCACTGACGGTTACGCCAGTCACGCCCATCTCGCTGAGGGCCTCGCGGACCTCATCGAGCTTGAACGGTTTAATTACTGCGGTAATCAATTTCATGATCGTCTCTCCTTGCGGGTGAACTTAAAGTGACTTTGAGACAGTAAAGATCAAGCTGCCGTCGCAAAGCACGACTCCGCTATCATCGGTACATTCGTCGTCGCTAAGATCGGTATCGACATACGAGAGATCAAAATCTAAGCCACCCATCGAAGTGCTCACCCCGATCGAGTAATCGGCGTAATCTGGGCCACCCCAAGCATCGTTATCTTTGAAACTGTTGTCGCCGTAGTGGACGCTCAAGGTGTAGGCATCGCTTAATGCATAGCTGTAATCGACGTAGAGGTAGGTAAACTCGTCAGACTTGGCGAAGTAGTCATCCGAGTAGGCAAACCCAACGGTAAAGTCAGTAAATGAAACACTTCCGTAGATCTCGTTGTAATCGAGGTCGCCTTCAACGTCTTTGTCTGTATTAGGGTATGTATAGGCAAGGAGACCGATGTCATAGCTGACCGACTCGTTAAATGCACCGCCGTAACCAGCGTAGTAGTCAAGCTCGAGGCCATTGCCCCACTCTTCGATACTTGAGCCCCAGGTGCCGATGTAGAAACCATTGTCGAAGGCGACATCAAAACCGCCCGAGAGCGCCACGCCGTCACTCTGGCTGTAGCCGCGGAATTTGTAGTCTGTGCTCAGCGCAACGTTGCCAGAGGCCTCTGCAGCGACCGCCGTTGAGGCGACGCCCATGGTCATGGCGCCAAGGGTGAGTGAACCGATTGCGATTGCGAGTGTGCTCTTTTTCATGGTGCTTCTCCGTACTTAGGTTAGTTATGGTTAGGCTTTTTAGTCGCCTGCAATACACTATGCATAAGCCGTGCCAACTTTCAAATTTACTAAGGAATCTGGGTGCTCTGCCGATTTTTATCGACAATCCGGCGCGCCTAACTAACGCCGCGCACCTGATTGGCGCGGCCCGCCGGCGCAGCGCACCGATTTGGGAATACCACCACTACACGCACACGCTTTATCAACAGGCACAAAAAAAGGCGAGCCACTGGCTCGCCTTTTTTGCACTGTCTCTAATCAGAGATTAGATAGCAGTGATGTTCTCTGCTTGCAGACCTTTCTGGCCTTGAGTCACAGTGAACGATACTTTTTGGCCTTCGACCAGAGTCTTGAAGCCGTCACCAACGATAGCGCTGAAGTGGGCGAAGACGTCTGGGCCAGACTCTTGCTCGATGAAGCCAAAGCCTTTAGATTCGTTGAACCACTTAACAGTTCCAGTAGTAGTAGACATAATTTCTTCCTGTTTAAACAAATTTATTCATGCCTTGGCCAGACAACCCAGCCGCAGCGGTTACGCTAGAAGTGATGCTATAGATGTTTAACAGGCCGAAAAAATGTTACCGGGACCTACTACTACTCCCAACTGCGGGGTAGCTTTGTCTATACATATATAAAGCTAACTTACAAGCAACCCTGAGTATACGCACATATACACCATTAGCAACGGTTATTTATTGCCGCCGCAGCTGGGTTAGCCGAGCTGCGCAAGCAGCTGGCGGCTGATAATCACCCGCTGGATTTCGCTGGTGCCCTCGTAGATGGTAGTGACCCGCGCATCGCGCGCCATCCGCTCGACTGGGTACTCGCTACTGTAGCCATTGCCGCCGAGCAGCTGCACGGCGGTGTAACAGGCGTCGTTGGCTTTTTCACTGGCAAACAGTTTGGCCATCGACGCCTGGGCAGAGAAATCACCGCCACCCTGCTTGGTCGCTGCCGCCTGCATAACCAGTAGCCGCGCTGCTTCTAGCTCGGTGTAGCGGTCGGCGAGGGCAAACTGTAGGCCCTGAAAATCACTGAGCTTGCGGCCAAACTGTTCGCGCTCGGCGATGTAGCCGCGGGCATAATCGAGCGCTGCACTGCCTACCCCCAAGGCCAGCGAGGCGATACCAATGCGCCCACCTGCCAACTCACCCATTGCAATTGCAAACCCTTTGTCGAGCTCGCCGAGCAGCGCACTGTCGGCCACCCAGCAGTCGTCAAAACTGACTTGATTGGTCGCCGACCCGCGCTGGCCCATTTTGTGCTCGCGCTTGGCGACGTTCAGGCCGGGGCTGCCGGCCTCTACCAAGAAGCAGCTGATCCCCTTGCCGCGCGGTGCCGCTGGGTCGGTCACCGCCCAAACAATAAATAGGCCGGCGTACTCGCCACTGGTGATCCACACTTTATTGCCGTTCAATCGCCAGCCGTCGCCGTCGCGGCTGGCCCGACAGCGCATTGATGAGGGGTCCGAGCCTGCGCTACTCTCACTTAGGCAGAACGCTGCGGCCGGGTAATCGCCGCTGCAAATTTTCGGTAGGTGGCGCTGTTTTTGTTGCTCGCTGCCGCACGCTTGAATGATCTCGGCCGCCATATTGGTGACCGATACGGTCACCGCGGTGGCTGCACAGCCGCGCGCCAGCTCGGTGATGGCGACACTAAAGCCGACCACCCCAGCATCACTGCCGCCGTAGTCGCTATCGATATTGAGCCCCATAAAGCCGAGCTGCGCGAGCTGTTTTAGACGGCCGAGAAACGCCCCAGTCTGCCCTTCGGGGTCGCTATCGAGCGCCGCGGCGTTCGGTGCCAGCTGCTGTTCGGCAAACCGCGCAGCGGTCTCTTTTAACAATAACTGCTCTTCGCTGAGCGAAAAATCCATGCGCTTATCCCCTACTTTGTTAGGCCGCCCAGCTCGCACCGGGCTGGGCCAGCCGGTGACCGCACCAACGGTCTGTTATTAATCCGCCAACGGCTGCACCAGCACAAACGGCGCCACCACCACTGCCCAGTGCTCGGCCGCTTGGTCTACCCAGCGCGCTGCGGCGGCATCGTCTACCGGGGCGACCGTGCCGTCGTCTAGCCACGCTTTGACCTGCGCGGAGGCGTCGGTGTGAAACGCCTCCGCCACCGCGATCAAATCGGCGCCGGTGGCTACCGCCAGCACATTGCCGGCGGCGTAGTGGCGCTGTAGCTCCAACCAGCCAATTTTGGCAGTCTCGCGGTTGAGTTTAGCTCGCACTTCATTCACTTAAACACCCTGCCAACTGGCGAAGTTGGCCAGCAGCTGTAGGCCTGCAGTGGCGCTTTTTTCGGGGTGGAACTGCACCGCAAACAGATTGCCAGCGGCCACTGCCGCAGCAAAATCGACACCGTAGTGACAGCGGCCAGCTACGCAATCGCTGGCCGCCAACGGCAGATAGTAGCTGTGCACAAAATAGAACCGTTCGCGGTTGGCAATACCTTGCCAGAGCGGGTGGTCAGCCTGCTCGACCTGGCTCCAGCCCATGTGCGGCACTTTCAGTTTGTCGCCGCGCTCATCGACACCCACTTGGAACTTTTCGAAGCGGCCGGGCAGCATGCCGAGGCAGTCGATACCGCCGTTTTCGGCGCTCTGCTCCATGAGTGCCTGCATACCCACGCAGATACCCAGCACCGGCTTTTCGGCGACCGCTTTGGCTAAAATTTGGTCAAAACCGAGCCGCAAGATTTCGCCCATGCAGTCGCGGATAGCGCCGACACCGGGGAAAACTAACCGCTCAGCTCGCTCTGCCACCGCGCTGTCGGCGGTGATCACTATCTCTGCAGCCGGCGCTACGGTGCGCAGCGCATTGGCCACCGAGTGCAGGTTGCCCATGCCATAGTCTAGTATCGCAATGGTGCTGCGCGGTGCAGCCGCCATTTACAGCGACCCTTTAGTGGAGGGCATGATGCCGGCCATGCGTGCGTCCGGCGTCGCCGCCATGCGCAGGGCGCGGCCAAACGCTTTGAAAATAGTCTCGATCTGGTGGTGGGCGTTGGCGCCGCGCAGGTTGTCGATGTGCAGGGTGACCAGCGCGTGGTTGATAAAGCCGTGGAAGAACTCCGAGACCAGGTCAACATCAAAACTGCCGACATGGCTGCGCACAAAATCAGCGTTTAGCACCAGCCCCGGTCGACCAGAAAAGTCCAACACCACCCGCGACAGCGCCTCGTCGAGCGGCACATAAGCGTGGCCGTAACGGTTGATCCCTTTTTTGTCGCCAATCGCCTGAGCAAATGCCATACCCAAGGTGATGCCGATATCCTCAACGGTGTGGTGGTCGTCGATTTCGGTGTCGCCGGTTGCGTCAATTTTTATGTCGATCAAACCGTGGCGGGCAATCTGGTCGAGCATATGGTTGAGAAACGGCACCGGCGTATTGAGCTCGGCGCGGCCGCTACCATCGAGATCAATAGTGATCGTGATCTGCGACTCTAACGTATTGCGGGTAACTGTAGCGGTACGCGAGGCCATAACCGGCTCCCTATCTGTGTAAAAAGAGCGCCATTATAGCCACAACACTGCCGCGCTTGAATCTTTACTGGCCAGCGTTGATCGGCGCTAAAAATTTGCTACCATGCCGCCATGACTCGGCCAACCCCAACTGCATCCTTTCGCCACAGCTGGTTGCGCAATGCGCGCACGCTGGCGGCGTTGTTGCTATTGGCATTGGTCCCGCTGGCGCTCGGCCAAGCCGACCCGGCCCACCTGCATTTAGATGAGCCGGCCGGCCATTGCGATCTCTGTGTCAACCACGCCACGCTGGCCACCGGTGACCAGCCGGCCAGCCCCGCCGTCGTACCCGGCCAGGTTTACACTGCCGCTGTGCAGTCTGTTCAGCACACCTCGCTCTCTGTCTATCGAGTCACCAACCGCGGCCCGCCCGCGGCGCACCGTTAACACCAATAAAACTTAACGTTGCGTCAAACCCGCCGCTGGCACACCGCCTGCGCTGGTTTGATTGATTTTTATCTGCCGCTGGCAGAGACGCTAGAGAGATACCCATGACTCGTTCACCCTTTTCGCAACTGGCTTGCGACAAACTTTTTCTTATTCCACTCGCCCTCACCCCACTGGCTGCCAGTACCGCCGCACACAGCGCCGACGCGGGCCTGGAGGAGATTGTTATCTCCGCCTCGCCGCATCAGCGCAGCGTTGACCAAATTGCCGGCAACGTCACCGCGCTAGCGGGTGACAACTTAGCTGCCGCCAACCGTGCCAGCTTGGGCGCCACGCTGGCCGGTCAGGTCGGCATTAGCAACAGCTCGTTCGGCCCAATTGCCGGCCAGCCGGTGGTGCGTGGCCAGAGTGGCAAGCGGCTGGCGATTCTCAACAACGCAATGGCCAGCAGCGATGCCGCCGCGGCCAGTGCCGACCATGCCAACGCCTTTGAGACCCTGCTGCTCGATCGTATCGAGATTATTCGCGGCCCCGCCACCCTGCGCTACGGTCCCGGCGCGATTGGCGGCGTCATCAATTTGATCGATAACCGCATTCACGCCGAGCCTCTCAGCGAGCTGGAGGGCGCCCTCGACAGCCGCTACGCCAGCAACGGTAACCTGCGCGGTATCGCCGCCCGGCTTGATGGTGGCGATGGCACCAATACGCTGCACCTAGACGGCGCCCACCGGCGCAGTGACGACATCGATATCCCCGGCCGCGCCGACCCGGACGATCTCGACCAGCCCAACGGTGTGCTGGCCAATAGTGCCAGCGAGATCGATTCGGCCGGCTTTGGCTACAGCCGCCACGGCGACCAGTCGATGTGGGGGTTTAGTGTTAACACCATCAGCCAAGATTACGGCATCCCCGGCGAGCACATGCATTTAGAAGAGCATGACCACGACGAGCACGATGACGACCACGGCGCTGAGCAAGTTGAGATCACTATGCGCCGCACTACCCTCAACGGCCGCTGGAGCTACTCGCCGCAGGGGGCAGTCTGGCAGCAGCTGTCAGCCGACCTGCAATACAGCGACTACCGCCACACCGAATGGGGTGTAACCGACCAGGGCCGCGAAGCCGAGGCGCGCTTTGATATCGAGCAGTTTGACCTGCGCAGTGAAGCGCTCTACCAGCTCAGTGACAGCAGCCAAGGCGCACTGGGCTTGCAGTACGGTGAGCGCCGCAGCGAGGTGACTGCAGAACAGCCACTCACTCCGCAGACTACCACCCAAAACGGCGGCCTGTTTTGGCTTGGCGAGTGGCAGTTGGCACCGCTGCGGCTGGAGCTGGGTGGCCGGCTAGATTGGCAGAGCATCGACGCCAACGGCCGAGCCGACCGCGATGATAACGGACTCGCCAACGCAAGCGCGGCGATAATTTTTAACCGCCCCGCCGCCACTAGTTGGCTGCCGCGCGTTGCGCTGCGGCTCGACCGCAGCGAACGAGCACCCACCGCTGAAGAACTCTACTCGGACGGTTATCACGCTGCCACCAGCGCTGTAGAGCTAGGCAGTGACGCGCTCGGCAGTGAGCGCGCGCTCAATGGCGAGGTCAACCTGCGCTGGTCGCTAGCAACCGACAACCAGCGCAATATCGAGCTGGAGGCGACGCTCTACCGCAACCAATTTAGCCGTTACACCTACCTAGCGGCAGTCACCAACGGTGACGGCTGGCAGCACTACAGTGTAGACACCGAGAGTTGCAGCAACAGCTTGGCCGACTTTGACGGTCTCGCTGAGCTCTATGCCGAGGCACCGCGCTGCTACCAGTACAGCCAGCAAGGCGCCGACTTTAGCGGTGTCGAGCTAGAGCTGGCCGTCCCGATTGGCACCCACCACACCCTAGCGGTGCAGGCCGACCGGGTGCGCGGCAAGCTAGATGACGGCTTTGCCGTGCCGCGACTGCCGGCCGATTCGGCGCTGTTGCGCTGGAGCAGCAGCTACGACCACTGGCAGTGGCAGCTGAGTGGCGAGCGAGTGTTGGCCCAGCATCGGGTCGGCCGCGGCGAGGCGAGCAGTGCCGGCTACACCCACTGGGCGGCATCGCTCAGCTACCAGTGGCAGCAGTTTACCTTCGGGTTGGCCGTCGACAATATCGGCGATGAAGAGATCCGCAATGCCAGCTCGGTCCTGCGCGAGGTGGCACCGGAGAGCGGCCGCAACGTTTTGTTCTCGGTGCGCTACACTATCGACTGATAGGCTGTAATGGCGGCCACCTACGCGGTGGCCGCCAACACTAACTTGCGGGGTAGCGTGATGAACAGACTAACCAAATGGGTTGTTGGACTCGGGCTGGCTGGCATTGTGGCGGCCGCCGGGCTCTCTGCACTGGTGGCGCGCATCGATCTTGCCGCGCAGCTGCGCAGCGCCGCCGCCGAGCACGGCTACCAGCTATCGGTCGATGGCGGTATCGGCTTAACTTTCTGGCCTGCACCCAGCGTCACCCTCGATGCGATCCACTTTGCCGACCGCACCGAGCCCTCTCTAGCGACGGTTAGCGCGTCGATTGACCAGCTGCGTGTGGCCGCCAACTGGCAGCAATTGCTCAGCGGCCAGCTCGGCGTTGATAGTGTGGTCGTCAGCGGTGCCGATATCGTCGTTACCGATTTTGCGGCACTGGCCGGCTTGGCGGGCGGCCAGGGCGAAGGGGCCGGTGGCACTACCGAGAGTGGCAGCAGCGCCCTTGCCGTCAACCAACTGACTTTGGTGGACAGCACTATTACCGGTCCGATCGGCGGCCTTGCCAACAGCATAGCGCTGGCCGGCGACTTGCTGCTTGCCGAGCGCAGCGGACAGCTGCAGGCGGAGGCCAGTGATCAACCGGTGCTCAACGGCAAACTCACCGTTCAACTCGACTGGGCCAACAACCCCAGCGCGGCGCTGTCGCTCTCTGCTGGCCGGCTCAATATCGGCCAGCTTGGCGGCGCGCAACCGCTCTGGATTGAGCAACTCAGCGCCCAACTGGCGGCGACCAGCAGTGGCCTGGTACTGCACAACCTGACCGGCACCCTCGCCGAGGGTGAGCTGGTCGCCAATGGCCGGGTTGACATCAACGCCGACCAACTCGATCTCACCGCGCAGTCAAAGCTGACCGCGGTCAACTTAACGCCACTGTTAGCCAGCCAGCAGAGCGAACTACCGCTGGCCGGCAGCGTCAATTTCAGCGGCGACTGGCTAGCCAGCTTGCCGCTCAACGACAACACCGCCTCGCCGCTGCTGGCACTGCAGGGCAGCGGCCAGCTCGACAGCGACGCACTGCGCTTCACTGCCACCAATCTAGAGCGCGACTTCTGCAGCGCCGCCACCTTAATTGAAGGTGGTTCGCTCACCGCCCAGCGCCAGCTGACCGCCAGCCAGGCCAACCAGACCACCTTCAAGCAGTTTGCGGCCGGCTGGCAATTGAGCGCCGGCCAACTGCTACTGAGTGATATGGCCGGCGGCTTAGAGTCGCTGGCAGTGACCGGTGGCGGCAGTGTCGACCTGCTCGCCGAGCGCTACCAGCTAGCCATGGATGCCACCCTCAGTAGTAAAGCCACCGGTGCGGCCGGCTGCGATCTCAACCCGGCGCTGCTAGACCGCGCCCTACCATTTAGCTGCCGCGGCAGTTATGGCGAGCCGGCCAGCAACCGCTGTGGGCTCGACCGCAGCGCGGTAGAGCGGCTGTTAAAAGGCAAACTGCTCGAAAAGCTGCAACGCACCCTAGAAGAGCAGAGCGGCAAAAGTCTGAGCCCGCTGCTGGACAAGCTGTTTCGGTGAGCGCTGTAGACCCCACCCTGACGGCGCTAGCGGCAACCTTTAGCAAGCGGGTATTGCGCTGGTCCAGCCGGCACGGCCGCCATGACCTTCCCTGGCAGCAACAGATAACCCCCTACCGGGTCTGGGTCTCTGAGATCATGCTGCAGCAGACCCAAGTGGCTACCGCCATCCCCTACTTTGAGCGGTTTATGGCCCGCTTTAGCGACATTGCGGCGCTCGCCGCCGCACCGCTGGATGAGGTTCTGCACCACTGGACCGGGCTCGGTTACTACGCCCGTGCCCGCAACCTGCACCGCACTGCCACTACGGTAGTGACTGACTACGGCGGTGAGCTGCCGGCCACCGTTGCCGAGTTGACCGCACTGCCCGGTATTGGCCGATCGACGGCCGGGGCGATTGTCTCGATCGCCCACGGCCAGCGCGCGGCGATACTCGACGGTAACGTCAAACGGGTGCTGGCACGGCATCGCGCGGTGGCCGGCTGGCCCGGCACGGCGGCGGTACACCAACAGCTCTGGCAGATCAGCGAGGCAGTCACCCCGCAGCGGCGCAGCGGCGCGTTCAGCCAAGCGATGATGGATTTGGGGGCGACACTCTGTACGCGCAGCAAACCCAGCTGCCATAACTGCCCGGTGGCCAGCGACTGCCTTTCCCAGCTGAGCGGGCGCAGTGCCGACTACCCGGGTAAAAAGCCGAAAAAAATCATGCCGGTTCGCCAGAGTGTCTTCATTGTGATTAAAAATAGCGCCAACGCGGTACTGTTGGAACGCAACCCGCCGAGTGGTCTGTGGGGCGGGCTGTGGGTACCGCCGCGCTGCGACGATAGCGACCAGCTAGCTGCGCGCGTTGCCGAGCTGGGCTTTGAATTGACCGGATTTACGCTGGAGGCGCAGCGCCGACATACTTTTAGCCACTACCATCTAGACTACCGGGTAGCCCGCGCCGAAGTGAAAGAAAACCCCGCCGCGGTTGGCGACAGCCGGCAGCAGGTCTGGTATAACATCGCCAACCCCACCGAGGAGCTCGGCCTGCCGGCCCCAGTGGTTACCCTGCTCCGCCAACAGCTCGCCACAGCAGAGATAAATTGAGAGGACATTATGGCCAGAATGGTACAGTGCAAAAAGCTCAAACAAGAGCTACCGGGGCTAGACCAGCCACCGTTCCCCGGCCCCAAGGGTGAAGAGGTTTTCAATACCGTCTCCAAAGAGGCATGGCAGCAGTGGATGTCGCACCAGACCACACTGATCAACGAGATGCGGCTCAATATGATGGACATGACCGCCCGCACCTACCTGGCCGAACAGCGCGACAAGTTCTTCGCTGGCGAGGCGGTCGACCAAGCCGAAGGTTATGTCCCACCGAGCGAGTGAGTCGATAAAATTTAACCGGTGATGGCCTTGACGACAGGCTGCCTTACCGGTTTAATACGCGCCTTCTTTCAGGTGGCACATAATCATCTAAAGGACAGTTGCCCAGATAGCTCAGTTGGTAGAGCAGAGGATTGAAAATCCTCGTGTCGGTGGTTCGATTCCGCCTCTGGGCACCACTATCTAAAATCCCGCTTCAAAGCGGGATTTTTTTTGTTGCCGATAAATTCAATAATGACCGATAGGGATACCACTATGTTTCGCAAACTTGCACTGCTGCCCCTGTTGGCACTTTCAACCCAGAGCATGGCCACCGTTATTGTTCAGGGCCTCAACGAAGAGCTGGAAGGCTGGGTGTTTAAAATTGCCGCCTCGTACGCGGAGAGCACGGGCGTTACTGAGAGGACGGTTTACGGCGCCAACTATGCCACCGAGTACAACAACGGTCTCAACCAGTTCCGCTCGCACGGCGGCTTGGCCTATAACGAAACCAACGGCAGCACCATATCAGACAACCAGCTGGTGCACCTGCGCTATGTTCGCAAGGGGCTGGTTGGCCCGCTACGCGGCGAGTTCTTCTACCAACTTCAAGCTAATGACATTAAGTTGGTAGCCGAGCGCGAGCTGATAGGCGGCGGCTTGAGCTACCGTTCATTTAGCGAGCAACTCAACTACCATGTGATGGTCGGGCTGATGAACGAGCAAGAGCAGCATCTCACCGATGCCACTCTCGACCGCGATGTTGATCGAATGAATATCTCTACTCAGCTGCAGTGGACCTTCAAGAGCAAGAACAAACTCAACATTGTGCTCTACCACCAGCCCAACATTGACGACTTTGACGACTACCGCACCACCTTTGAGAGCACCTTGGTGGTGCCGCTTGGTGAGCGTGTCGATGTTAACTTCTCATACTCTAACAACATGAACACCACGCCGTTTGGCGCGATCCCTAAGCGCTCGACTAACTTTGAGACCAGTATCTCGTACAGCTTCTGATCGAGCGGCTTGCTAACAAAAGATCCCGGCGTAGGCCGGGATTTTTTTGCTCTGTAAAACTTCTCTAAACCTACACACTGCGCGAAGATCCCTAACAGCCGTCATCCCGGACAGCGCGCAGCGCCCAGATCCCTAACACTGTCATCCCGGACAGCGCGCAGCGCTCAGATCCCTAACACCGTCATCCCGGACGGCGCGCAACGCCCAGATCCCTAACACTGTCATCCCGGACAGCGCGCAGCGCGTGATCCGGGATCTTATTGGGAAGGGCACTCTGGCCACAATATGGCGCAGCCGCCGTTGGGTGCTGGGACACGCCGTGAATCCATCCCTGGAGGCTCGGCTCCCGCTGTCCCTGCGGGAGACGGTCCCAGCCCTCCAAGCGGCGGCCGCTCTTCATAATCTGCCAGTGCCGCGATTCTCTCGATAAGATCCCGGCTCAAGGCCGGGATGACGGTAGTCGGAATCAGCACCAAGGTCCCTAACAGCCGTCATCCCGGACAGCGCGCAGCGCGTGATCCGGGATCTTATAAACAATTCTTTGGATAAGATCCCGGCTCAAGGCCGGGATGACGGTAGTCGGAATCTCAGCCGCGCCCGCCAGCGGAGCCGCCCAGCATCGCCCCCACCCAGGCAGTCTGGTCACGGCTCTCCAGAGCCAGCTTGACCATAATAGTCAGTGGCACCGACAACAGCATACCGACCGGGCCGAGCACCCAGCCCCACAGCAGAAGCGACAAGAAGATCACCAGCGGTGACAGGTTTAAACCGCGCCCCATCACCCGCGGCTCGATGACATTGCCCATTAAGAAGTTGACCGACAGGTAACCCGCCGCGGCGATCAGCGCACCGCTCGGTCCGAGCTGTAGCAGCGCCAGCAGCACCGCCGGCACCGCCGCGATCAATGAACCGACGTTGGGTACAAAGTTGAGCAGGAACGCCAGTAGCCCCCACATTACCGCGTAATCAACGCCGAGCAACCACAACCAGAGCCAGACGATGGTACCGGTAGCTAGGCTTATCACACTTTTTAGGGCCATGTACGAGTTAACGCTGCTGGCAAATGAGCGCAGCGAGGCGACCCCCTGTGGCGAGCCACCCGAGCGCTCTAACTTGTCGATAAAGCTCTGATCTTCGGCAAGGATAAACACCACCAACAGCAGTATCAGCAGGCTATTAGTGAGTGCATTACCGAGTGATGAGAGGGTGTTAGCGACCAGCTTGAACAGCGCGTTGGGGTCAAACAGGCTCTGCCACTGGGTAGGGTCTAGCGCCACACCGTAACCCGCCAGCTGCGCTACGATGCGCTCGCTCAAACCCTGAAACTGCGCACTGTAACTGGGCAGCGCGCCGCGAAAGTCGGCGATCGCAGCGCCCACCACCGCCGCCACCATCAGCGAGACAACAATGACCGCGGCCACTAGAAGGGCTATCGCTAGCGCCGCCGGCAGGCGGCGCTCTTTAAGCCAGCGCAGCGGCGCGGCCAGTATCATCGCCAAGAACACCGCCAGCAGCAGCGGCACGATCAACTCGGCGGCGCTGCGCAGCCCGGCGACCACTACAACCAGCGCGGCAGCACTGGCCAGTGCCACCACCCAACTGGTGTAGGCGGGCACCGGTAGCTCTGGCGCACTGTCGGACTGCGCTGCGGCAACCGCTGGCAGGCTCGGCTCGCTAGGGTTGGTTGGTTCACTCATCTGGCTGGCTCCTTGGCAGTGGCGCGCCATCCAGCTGGCGCAGTATCTCGTTTAATTGGCGCTCGCCGGCCGGGCTAAACCGCACCGGGCTACTGGCAGGGATCATCTCACGCTGGGCGAGCTCTACCAAGCTGCGCCGACACTGCTCCAGCTCGGGGTCGTGGTGGATCATAAACCCCTCCAGCACATCCCAATCGCTCTGGCTGGCGGCACCAGCCAAACTGCGCTTGATCAGGGCGACTAAATTGGTGGCGTCAATCCGGTAGCTGGGTACCCCCAGCCAGTAGAAGCCGGCCAGTGCCACAGCGACTAGCAGCACCGTCAGCAAAAAAGTCACTAAAAAACTCACGGCGCCCACAGCAGCTTTGCTGCCACCAGCAGAGTGACCACCACAATCACCGGTTGGACCAGCCCGGCGCCGCGACTGAGCACCCAGTTGGAGCCGATCCGCGCGCCGATAATTTGCGCGCCACCCATCATCAGCGCCAGCGGCCAGTGCACGTAGCCGGCGGCGATAAACAGCAGTGCTGAGCTGCCGTTGATCGTCAGTATTAACAACTTGGTCTCGGCGGTGGCGCGAACCAGCTCGCGGCCGGCCAAGCTAACCAGCAAAAACGGCAGAATAGAGCCGGTCGCGGGGCCAAAAAAGCCGCCGTAAAAACCGACCGCACAACCCACCCAAACAGCAAACTGGCGGTTGCCCAGTCGCGCCGGCAGCGCGCTGGCCAATGTCGGCTTAACTAAAAAGTAGCAGGCAATCGCTATCAACAGCAGCGGCAACACGGTCATCAGCTGTTGGTTGTCAATGCGCTGCACTGTGAGGGTGCCGGCGATACTGCCGACCAGCACGGTCGGCAGCAGCCAGCGCAGTGCCGTCAGGTCTATATGGCCGCGGCGAAAAAAGTTCCAGCTCGATGACAGCGTGCCCATCGCGCTCTGTACCTTGTTGGTAGCCAGCGCCGCCAGCGGCGGCAAGCCCGCCCAGAGCAGCAATGGCAAGGTTAACAGCCCGCCGGCACCGGCCATCGAAGAGATCAGCCCGGCGGCAAATGCCACCCCAACCAGCGCAGCGATCAGCGCGCCGTCCATCAGAACTGCTCTGGGTACTTGGCGCTAAATTGGCTGTACCGCTGTTTAATATCGGCAATGTCGGCATCCACTTGGCCGCTCGGGGTGAACCGCTCACCGACCACTAGACAGCGGCTGGGAAAATCAAAACCGGCCAACACCACCTCGCAGTCGGCGGCTTGAGCGATGCGCAAAAAACCGCTCTTCCATTTATCGACTTTTTTGCGGGTGCCCTCGGGTGCCATCGCAAAGGCGATGCTGCCCTCGCGCTCAGCGAGCGCCGCCACATCCTCGATCAGCGAGGCGGGGTTGGCGCGGTCGACCGGGATACCACCGAGCCAGCGCAGCAAGCGCCGGGTACCAGGGCGAAAGATGGTGTGCTTGCCGAGCCAGCGCACCTGGCAGTCCATCTTTAAAATGGCCGCCATACCCCAGACAAAATCCCAGTTAGAGGTGTGCGGTGCGGCGCACAGCATCATGCGCGGCAGGTCGGGCAGCTCGCCGACCACCCGCCAGCCGCCCAACCGCAAAACCGTCGCCCCCAGCCACTGGGCAAACCGGCCGCGCCCCGCGCGCAGCTGTGGCGGAATATCGGCAGAGGTGATATCGCGATAGTGCTGCCAAGCTTGCATGGTTGCTGCTCCGATCAATGTTCGCGCGTGGCGCTGAAGGTGATCTCGTCGTGGCGCTCTTGGGCCAACGATAAGTTAACCCGGGTCGGCGCTAGGTAGGTGAGGTGGCCGCCGCCATCGATGGCGAGGTTATCCTCGGCTTTGTCGCGAAATTTATCCAAGGTGCGCTGGTCTTTGGCGGTGGTCCAGCGCGCGGTGTAGACGTTGACCGGCTCGTAGATCGCCTCGACGCCGTACTCCTCTTTGAGCCGATAGGCCACCACCTCAAACTGCAGCTGGCCGACCGCCCCAACCACGATATCGTTGTTGCGCAGCGGAAAGAACACCTGGGTGCTGCCCTCTTCAGAAAGCTGGCGAATGCCGTTTTGCAGCGCCTTCATCTTCATCGGGTCGCGCAGCCGAATGCGCTTAAACAGCTCGGGGGCAAAGTGCGGGATACCGGTAAATTTGAGCTCTTCGCCGCCGCTAAAGGTGTCGCCGATGGCGATCGAACCGTGGTTGTGCAGGCCAATGATATCGCCCGCTACCGCGCGCTCGACCGAGATTCGCTCGCCCGCTTTAAAGCTAAACGCATCGGAGACCCGAACATCTTTGCCGATCCGCACCTGGCGCATCTTCATGCCCTTCTCGTAGGCACCCGAGCAGATCCGCATAAAGGCGATGCGATCGCGGTGCTTGGGGTCCATATTGGCCTGAATCTTAAACACGAAGCCACTGAACGCCGGCTCGTCGGCGGCAATCAGCCGCACATCGCTATCGCGCGGCTGCGGTGGCGGCGCCCAACGGACAAAATCGTCGAGCATCTCGCGGACGCCAAAGTTGCCCAGCGCCGTACCGAAAAAGACCGGGGTCAGCTTGCCGGCAGTAAATGCCGCCAGATCAAACTTGTGGGTCGCCTCGCGGACTAGCTCTAGCTCGTCAAGAATATCGTCGGCGTAGTCGCCAAGCGCAGCGCGCGCCTCGGCAGACTCAAGCCCTTTGATCTGAATGTCGTCCATCAGGGTGTGGCCCTTGCCCTGTACATAGACGTGGATGGTGTCGGTGTAGAAGTTGTAAACGCCGCGGAACCCCCGGCCCATCCCAATCGGCCAGTTGATCGGCGCCGCTTCAATATTGAGCACGCTCTCGATCTCATCGAGCAGCTCGATCGGCTCGCGAATATCGCGGTCCATTTTGTTGACGAACGAGATAATCGGCGTGTCGCGCAGCCGGCAAACCTCCATTAATTTGATGGTGCGCGCCTCGACACCCTTGGCGCCGTCGATCACCATCAACGCCGAGTCGACCGCGGTCAGGGTGCGGTAGGTATCTTCCGAGAAGTCCTCGTGGCCTGGGGTATCAAGCAGATTTACCGTGCAGTCGCGGTAGGGAAACTGCATCACCGACGAGGTCACAGAGATGCCCCGTTCCTTCTCCATCGCCATCCAATCCGAGGTGGCGTGGCGATCACTCTTGCGCCCTTTGACTGTACCGGCGACCTGAATCAGGTTGCCGAGCAGTAGCAATTTTTCAGTGATGGTGGTCTTGCCGGCATCGGGGTGGGAGATGATCGCAAAGGTGCGGCGCTGATTGATCTGATTAACTAAATG
Source organism: Porticoccaceae bacterium (assembly GCA_024639885.1). GTDB lineage: Bacteria > Pseudomonadota > Gammaproteobacteria > Pseudomonadales > Porticoccaceae > LSUCC0057. Next base: position 44,316 of record JAHEGD010000001.1, read on the forward strand.
ACTCGCGCTCATACTCGGCTGATTCCCCGGATTGCGCGCAGACGCGCGACAGTTGGTGTAGTGGCCTGTGCAGACCAGGCTAGCCGGCTATTCTATCGAAGAACCCGCGAGGTATGAATGCTTTACTGCGCGAGAATCTGCTCTGGGGCATTTAACTGTTGACCGTAGCAAACCGGGTTGTCGTTTCAGAACCGTCTCAAACTTAACAACCCAAACTCAACAATTGCGAATCGGCTTAGCTCATCAAGCGACGATCATCAGCTAGTTGGCAGCACGCCTAGATAGCTGCCCGGCGTATGGTTTACCCCAACAACCGGTTTGGGTTTGGGTTTAACTTCGAATCAAGCCATTCGCCGCAGTCTTTAGCGCACCCTCGCCGGCACTGTCTCAATAGCCGCCGCGGGCGGCCTCGCCGAGCTCCTCGCCACGAGCGGTGGCCAGCGCCTGCTGGGCGCCGCTGCGCAGAAAGCTGATGTCGGTACCGATTGAGGCGAACTGAAACCCAGACGCGATTGAGCTGGCCGCCATCTCGGCGTTGTAGCCAAACATACCGGCGGCGATGCCGGCCGCTTTACAGGCGGCTTTTATCCGCTCGATGGCGGCAGTGAAGATCGGGTCGGCGAAGCTGCCAGGCGCCAAGCCGAGCCCGTAACAGAGATCCATCGGCCCGACGAACAGCGCATCGATGCCGTCGACCGCGGCGATCGCCTCGACATTGGCGAGCCCCTGCTCGGTTTCGATCATAGCGATACAGGCGACCTGGCCATTAGCGGTAGCCAAGTAGCTGAGCCCCTCGAGCATGGCGTCGCGCATCGGACCCACCGAGCGGGTACCGTTGGGCGGATAGCGGCAGGCGCTGGCGGCGCGCTCGGCGTCCTCCACGCTGTTGACCATCGGTACAATCACCCCCTGCACACCGGCGTCGAGCGCCTTGCCGATCTGGTCGGGCTGGTTACCGGCGACCCGCACCAGCGGCGTGACCTGTAACCCGGTGATCGCCGGCAGCAACACGGTCAGATCGCGGTAGTCCATCAAGCCGTGCTGCAGATCGAAACAGAGCCAATCGGTACCCAGCCTGGCCAGCGTTTCGGCGACATGGATATCGGGCAGGTTGATCCACGCACCGTACGAAGGGACGCCGTCGCGCCAGCGGTTGAGAGCTATATTGTGCATTGCATTACCCCTTACACCAGCTCGATGGCGACATCGCCAAAGCCGCTGTCAAACCTAGCCACCACACTGTCGCCGGCCTCGACTGGCACGGCGCGCACGAAAGAGCCGGACAAAATAGTGTCGCCGGGTGCAAACTGGCTACCCATCGCGGCCATTTTTGCTGCCAGCCAGCGCACCGCGGTGAGCGGGTTGCCGAGCACCGCGGCAGCACTGCCACTTTCTCGCAGTTCGCCGTTGATCAGCAACTCACCGGCGACACTGCGCAGATCCAATTCGTGCAACTGGCGCGGCCGGCCGCCGAGCACCACGCCGCCGACTGCGGCCATATCGGCAATGCTGTCGATCACCTGCATACCGGGGCCCAGCGCCACCCGAAAGTCGACCAGCTCGATCGCCGGCAACACGTAGTCGATCGCTTGGATCACCTCGGCGAGGGTGGCGTTGGCGCCATCCAACGGCCGGCCGATGACAAACGCCAACTCGATCTCGACCATCGGCCGGTTGAACTGGGCGCGGCTAATTTGGCTGCTCTCGTCAAAGAAAAAGCTCGCCGGCATAGCGCTGTAGTCGGGCTCGTCGGTGCCGGCCATCTCTTGCATCACCTTGGATGTGAGGCCAATTTTGTAGCCCTTGACCGGGTCGCCGGCTGCAGCAAAACGTTCGATCACCTGCTGCTGAATAGCGTAGGCGTCGGCCAGCTCGAAGGCAGGGTAGCTCTCAGTGAGCAGTGGCAGCTGTTGGTGGGTCTGATGGCAGTGAAAAATTTTCTCGGCAATTTCACTGCGCAGTGTCTGCTCTAGCATAGCGGGTTAACTCCCAGTCGATGATTAACTTTTGGGAGTAGTATTGCAGCACCACTGTGATCACACTGTCAAAGCGCCGACAATGGTCACAGTGGCGGGCTAACGCTTCAATTTGAGTGGCAACAGCAGCAACATACCCGTGGCGATCACCGCAGAGAAAATGAGCAGCGGCAACTGGTAGCTGCCACTGGTGTCGTAAAGGCGCCCCACCACGGTGAAGCTGGGCAGCACCAGTAGGGTCAGCAGCGGCCCCATCATGCCCATCGCGCGGCCGTAGCTGAGCAGGCCAAAGGCGGCTGCCATCATCGCCCCCCAGACCGGTACCATACCGCCGGCGGCCAACCCCATCAGGCCGGTCGCCGCCAACATCACCGGGTAGCTTGGCTGAGCGGCAAGCAGTAAAAAGCCGACCAGGGCTAGCCCCATCACCCCCCACAGTGCCCACTTTAGATTGACCCGGTCGGCCACCAAACCAAACCCCAGTTTGCCGACAAAGCCCATCACCGCGATAGACATAATCAGTGCCGAGGCGCCGGCCGGCGACACATTTAAAGAGGCTGCATAGGGCGCGATGTTGACCAAGCCGACCGTGTAGGCGCTAAACAACAACCCCAACGGCAAGCCGATAAACCAGTAACAGGGGTGACGCAAAATCTGCACTAAGGTCAGCGAAACGTCGGCAACCGCGTCGGCGGTGGGCTCTGCTGCTGGCTCGGCCTGCAAGCCGATATCGGCCGGCTTGCCGCGCACCGTGGCCACTACCACTGGCAGCACCACAAACATCGCCAGCGCCGCGATCACCTCGAGCGTCGCGCGCCAACCGATGCTCTCTAATAGCACCACCACTAGCGCCGGTACCGCGATACCACCGACCGAGGTACCGATCGCCGAAATGCCCATCGCCCGGCCGCGGCTGCGGCTAAACCAGCGGGCGACCACGGTCTGTGCCGCGGGGGACCCGGCCAGGGTATTGCCAAATGCCATAGTCAGCGCAAAGTAAACAACGTACTCGCCAATTGTCTGGCTCTGCGCCAGCGCCCACAGACCGACGGCAAACAGCGCCACCCCGGCGCTGAAGATCCAGCGCATCGAGTAGCGGTCAAACATAATGCCGGCCAGCGGCATCAGCAGCATGCCGGCGAAGGTGCCAGCGGTCAGGCTCTGCATCACCTGCTCCATACCGACGCCAAACTCGGCGCGCACCAGTGGCACAAATAGGCTGACCGAATAGACCAGAAAGCCAGCGACTAGCATCTGCGCAAAAAACGTACCGGCCACCACATACCATCCAAAAAACATCGACCTACCCTCTTCTATCAACCTTGAGTCGCGGTCTTAACGCCGCAGTAGCCGAGTTTGCACGGTTAACCGCGGTGCGGCAAAGCGCCCCGCTAAGCCGCTTGGACTATCTGCCGAGGTGACGTTGCCGCGCTAGCACTCACTGCACCGCCATACTCGCCATGAACGGGTTGCGGTCGATCAGCGCAAAAAACTGCTCGGCGGCACGCTGTTGGCCGGCCACACCAATGCGGCCATCTGCCAGTGCATCGGCCCAGTCGACATTGCCAATCAGCAGCGCGTTAAGCAGCGACCGCGGCAGGCTCAGCACTGCATCGCTGGCGGCTGGCGGCGCGGCGATGCGCAACACCCCGTTTTCAAGCACGCCGACAAACGCCGGTTCGTCGTCCACTTGCAGCCGCAGGGCGATACGGCGACCGTCGCTCTGCTCGGCCATGACCCGGTAACGCAAGCTGTAAAACGCATCGACCGCGCTCTGCTCAGCAACGTCGCCCATCAGCAGCCGCTTGAGCCGCGGGATGACCCGCTCAAGCTGCAGCTTGCCCTCTAGCTCTAGCGCCGCGGTCAGATACCAAGAGCGCCAGGTGGTGTTGATTTCGGCGTAGCCGAGCTGGCGAAACGCCGCCGCTTTGAGGTTGCGAGCCGGCTGGTCGCGGCTGTCGATACGGATCAGCAGGGTCACTAACTCGGCGGCAAACTGCGCATCGCCGTCGCTAAAGTACTGCTCGGCGGCGGCGTAGACGCGGTCGCGGCCACCCATCAGGTCAACCGTGCGGCGCGCCGCCTCGGCTGGCGCGGTCGGCTTGTACTCGATCGCGTCGCCGTTGAAGTAACCGACGTAGCCGGCATACATCTGCGGTGCAATGTGTTCAAGGGTGCCGTAGAACTCCTGTGAGAACAGCCCGTTGTCGAGGTAACTGGGCACCTCCTGAAAGCGCTGCTTGAGCTGGGCCATGTTGTCGCCCTTGTTGATGAAGCGCACCGACTGGTCGTGGATCCACTGCACTAGGTCGCGGTAGCGCGATACCGTGCGGCGGATCTCGCTGCTACCGACGATCGGCACTAAATGGGTGCCCATCATCACCTCAACATCGAAGCTGAGCACTTTGTCCATCGCCCGCATGTAACCCTGTGCGTCGCGAAATTTGGAGCCGCGCAAGGTGTAAATATTGGGCAGCGAGGGAAAGATCTCATCGGCGACGAACACCGTTTTATAGTCGGGCAGGTAGAGCCCAAACTCACTGCTCGCCTCGCCACCGGTGTAGAACGCCTCGATGGTGACGCCGTCGATCTGCAGCGTGGTATCGCCGCTCAACAGCGCGGTCGGCGCTAGGTAGCCGGGCGTGCCGCCGTATTTAGAGCCGCAGCAGCCGTGGTGGTGCTGCTCGCTCGGCGGCAGTGCCGAGCCCAAATAGTAGATCACCCGCACCGCCTGCGACGGCCCGGTGGCGCCGAACTCGGCCTCTTTTTCACTGACAAAGTTCTCCCAAGCGTAGATCGTTACCTCACCGGCGGCGACCGCCTCGGCGCTGACAAAACCGGTAGTGCCGTTGTAGTGGTCGGGGTGGTGGTGAGAGTAGAAGATAGTCTTGACCGGCTTGTCGCTGTAGCGGCGTATCTCGCGCATGACCGCCTCGCCGTGCTCGACGCTGAGCCCGGTATCGTAGACGATCAGGCTGTTGTCGCCCTCGATGATCAGCGAGTTTGCCGCCCAATCATCGGCGTTATTGACCGACCAGACCGGCGCGTTGGCGACCGGGTAGACGGCCGGGGTGAAGTAGTCGCGCTGGGCTACCAGTGCCGGTGGCCAGCTCGGCTCTGCGGTAGCCAGTGGGCCAACCAGCAGTGCAGCAATAATTAATAATAGTGTCATAACTCTCCCCTACCGTTACGCGGCGCTAGCGCCGCCGTCGACGACAAACTCTTGGCCGGTGCAGTAGCTGCTCTCGTCGGCCGCTAAAAATACCACCATATTGGCGACCTCACCGGCCAGACCGAGCCGCCCCTGTGGAATCATACCGAGCAGTATCTGCTCGGCACCGGCGCGATCTTCGGCCATACCGATATCGACCAGGTCGTCAAACACCTGCGCCCCCATCGGCGTGTCGATCACACCGGGGTGTACCGAGTTAACCCGGATACCGTAGCCAAACCGGGCGAACTCGACCGCCGCGTGTTTGCTGTAGAGGCGCACCGCGCCCTTGGTGGCGCCGTAAGCGGAGTGGCCCGGCACGCCGACTATACCGGCCACCGACGAGAGGTTGATAATCGACCCGCCGCGGCCGGCGTCACCACCCGGCTGCATCGCGCTGGCAGCGGCTTGCATACCCATGAACACCGATTCGACATTGACCTCGTTGAGCCGTCGCAGCTGTTCGCGGCTATTGCCCAGCAGCGCACCGCCAATATAGATACCGGCATTGTTGACCAAGATGTCGAGCCCGCCGAGCTCGGCCAGTGCGGTCGCCACCACCCGTGGCCAGCCAGCTTGGTCGGCGACATCCTGGACAACGCCGATCGCGGTGGCGCCACCGATTAGACTTGCAGCGGCCTGCTCCGCGGCGGGGCCGTCGATGTCGGTGAGCAGCACGCTGGCGCCGGCGCGGTAGAGCGCCGCAGCACACGCGAAGCCGATGCCGCTAGCGGCGCCGGTGACCAGCGCGGCTTTGCCATTGAGAGAACAGAATGGTTGCATGGTTAACCCCTTTATCGTTGTTTTTAAGCCGCCCTAGTGTCGACCGAGCAGCCGGAGCTGTGCAACCGCAAAGGTTGACCGAGCAGACCCGCCACCCCAGCCGGGCGCGCGCAACCGCTACCGGTTGGCGTATACTTAAGCCCTACCGAATACCCGTTGAGAGATGTTATGCCCGATACCCAGCACAGCAACCAAACCCAAACTACCGCGGAACTGTTAGCAACGCTTGGCGGCGCCGCCCGCCGTGCCGCCCGCGCCGTTGCCGCAGCCGACAGCGGCCAGAAAAACAGTGCCCTGCTGGCGATTGCCGGCCAGCTGCAGACGCACCGCGCGGCGATCTTGGCCGCCAATGCCGAAGATATGGCGAACGGCCGCGCCAAGCAGCTTGAGGCGGCACTGCTCGACCGGCTCGAGCTCGACGACAGCCGTATCGACGCCATGATCGAGGGGCTTGAGCAGGTCGCGGCACTGCCCGATCCCGTCGGCGCGATCACTGACCTGCACTACCGACCGAGCGGTATCCAGCTGGGAAAAATGCGGGTGCCGCTCGGCGTGATTGGCATCATCTACGAATCGCGCCCCAACGTGACTATCGACGCCGCCAGCCTCTGCCTTAAATCGGGCAACGCGGCCATTCTGCGCGGCGGCAGTGAGGCGATCCACTCCAACCGCGCCATCGCGGTGGCGATCGGCGAGGGGCTCAAGGCGGCCGGGCTGCCAACCTCTGCTGTGCAGGTGGTTGAGACTACCGATCGCGATGCGGTTGCGGCGATGATCGCCATGCCCGAGTTTATCGACGTGATTGTGCCGCGCGGCGGCAAGGGGCTGATCGAGCGGATCGCCAACGATGCGCGGGTGCCGGTGATCAAACACCTCGACGGCAACTGCCACGTCTACATCGACGACCAAGCCGACTTGAACATGGCCTACGATATCGCCATCAACGCCAAAACCCACCGCTACGGGGTCTGCAACGCGATGGAGAGCCTACTGGTAGCCAGCGCAGTCGCCGAGAAAATTTTGCCGCGCCTGGCCGGTGGCTACGCCAACCACGGCGTTGAGCTGCGCGGCTGCGAAAAGACCTGCTCGATCATCGACGCACTACCGGCAACGCACAGCGACTGGAGCGAAGAGTATCTAGCGCCTATCTTGGCGATCAAAATTGTCGCTAATATCGATGAGGCGATCGGTCATATCAGCCAGTTTAGCTCCGGCCACACCGAGGCTATCGTCACCGAGAACTACGCCCGCGCCCGCCAGTTTATGGCTGAAGTGGACTCCAGCTCGGTCATGGTCAACGCATCAACCCGGTTCGCCGATGGCTTTGAATACGGACTGGGTGCCGAAATTGGTATCTCTACCGACAAGATTCACGCCCGCGGGCCGGTTGGGCTGGAGGGGTTGACCAGCCAGAAGTGGATTGTGCTCGGCAGCGGCCAAGTTCGCAGCTAATGAGCCTAGCGCTGCTCGGCGGCAGCTTTGACCCGGTCCATCGCGGCCATCTGCAAACCGCCTACGACCTCGTCGAGCTGCTCGGTTGCGATCAGCTGGCACTGCTGCCGGCCGCCCACTCACCGCTCAAGCACGGCCACGCGGCTAGCCCACAGCAGCGCTATCAAATGTTGCTGCTCGGCCTGCAGGAGTGCGGCGACTGCGCCGGACGAATTACCGTCGACCGCCGCGAGCTCGACCGGCCCGGCCGCTCCTATACGGTCGAGACGCTGCGCGCGCTGCGCGCTGAGCACGGCCCGCAGCGGCCGCTCTACTGGGTGCTCGGCAGTGACAGTGCCAGCCAGCTCGACCGCTGGCATGATTGGCAACAGCTGACCGCGCTCGGTCATCTGGTTATTATCGAGCGCGCCGAGCAGCCACTTAAGGCAGCCCACGCACTGCAAACATGGCTCGATCGCCAGCAGTGCGATAAACTGTCGCAACTCCAAGCCACCCCTGCGGGGCTGGTGTTCTACTGCCGAGTTTCGCAGTTGGCGGTCTCGTCCAGCCAGCTGCGAGAAAACATCGCCAACGCGACGGCGCTGGCCCAGTGGCTACCCACTTCGGTAGCTCAATACATCGATCAACACGCGCTCTACAGGTAACCCCATCCATGTCGGATCTGCTCCCCGTTGTTATCAACGCCCTCGAAGAGGTCAAAGCCCTCAACACCATCACGCTCGATGTCAAACCGCTCACCGGTATCACCGACCACATGGTGATCACCAGCGGCAACTCGAACCGCCAGGTTAAAGCGCTCGCCAACAACGTCATTGTCGAAGGTAAAAAAGCCGGCTTCACGCCGGTTGGCATAGAGGGTGACGACACCAACGAGTGGATACTGGTCGACTTTGGCGATGTCATCATCCACGTCATGCTGCCGGCCACCCGCGAGTTCTATGAGCTGGAAAAACTCTGGACACTGCGCCCCTCAGACGTTGCCGCTGGTGAACACAACGAGCACCCGCTGGACAGCGGTGACGCCGACGGCGAGCCGCGCTAGCAGCGCAGCCACGCCGCGCCACACGGATGAAACTGCGCATTTTAGCCATCGGCAGCAAGATGCCGAGCTGGGTCACCAGCGGCTATACCGAGTACCAGAAACGTATGCCGCCCGAGCTGCGGCTGGAGCTGACCGAGCTGGCCATGGCCAGCCGCGCCAAAACCAGCTCACCGGCCAAGGCGATCGCTGCCGAATCGGCGGCGCTCGACAAAGCCGCCGGCAACGACTACCGGGTAGCGCTGGATGTCACCGGCAAGAGCTGGAGCACCGAACAGCTCGCCGACCAACTGCTCAACTGGCAGTCGCTTGGCCGCAATGTCTCGCTATTGATCGGCGGCCCAGACGGCATGAGCGACGAGCTGGTCGCCAACGCCGACCAGCGCTGGTCGCTGTCGGCGCTGACCCTGCCCCACCCGCTGGTAAGAATTGTGCTAGCCGAGCAACTTTATCGCGCCTGGACGGTCAATAATAACCATCCATACCATCGCAGCTAGGGCCAGATAACGATGGAGCGCCGCATTTATATTCAACCTGAGCGTATTACCTCGCTAATCAACGGCCGGCTTGCGGTTGCAGCGCTGCTGATGGTGATCGGCAGCGTGGTGTTGGTCGCCCGCTACAGCCACCTGCAAATTGTCCGCCACAGCGACTACGTTACCCGCGCCGACAACAACCGTATCCAAGTTCGCCCGGTCGCCGCTCCGCGCGGGCTGATTTTTGACCGCAACGGCGTGCTGCTGGCAGAGAACCGGCCCAGCTACACGCTCACCGTCACCGTTGAACGGGCCGGTGATCTCGCCCAGCTACTACCGGTTTTAACCCGGTTAGTCGGGCTATCTGAACGCGAGATTACAGCGTTCAAAAAGCGTGCAACGCGGTCACCGCGCCACCAGCCGGTGCCGCTGAAGTATCGGCTCGACGAGCGCGACCATGCCCGACTGGCCGTTGAAGGACACAATCTACCGGGTGTAGAAGTCACCGCGCAGCCACAGCGCTACTACCCATTGGGCGCCGCGTTTTCCCACGTGGTCGGTTATGTCGGAAAAATTAACGACCGCGACGCAGCACAGATCGATGCCAACCGCTACGCCGCCGTCGACTCGATCGGCAAGAGTGGGCTTGAGCGCGAGTACGAGCTGCAACTGCTTGGGGGAGCCGGCAGCGAGCAGATCGAGACCGATGCCCGCGGGCGGACCACCCGCCTGCTCGAGCGCACCGAGCCGCGCCCCGGCGCCAACCTCTCGCTATCTATCGATGCTCGCCTTCAGCAGCGCGCCTATCAGCTGCTGGCCGGTGAACGCGGGGCTTTGGTGGCTATCGATGTCACCACGGGTGGCGTGCTGGCCATGATCTCAACCCCGAGCTTTGATCCCAACCCCTTTGTTACCGGTATTAGCCACCGCGACTACACCGCGCTGATCAGTTCCGCCGATAAGCCGATGTTCGACCGCGCCCTCCGTGGCCAGTACCCACCAGGCTCAACCATCAAACCGCTGTTCGGCCTTGCGGCCCTGCAAGAGCACGCCATTGAGCAGAGCTATACCATCGAGGACAACGGCTTTTTCAAGCTGCCCAACGTTGAACGGCCGTGGCGCGATTGGAACTATAAACGTGGCGGCCACGGCAGCCACGTTGATCTCGCCGAGGCGATTATCGAGTCGTGTGACGTGTTTTTTTACGATGTCAGCATTAAAACTGGCATCGACGCACTGGCCGCCTACGGCCACAAGTTTGGCCTCGGCAATCCCACCGGGATCGACCTTCCCGGCGAAGCCTCGGGGATTATGCCCTCCGCCGAGTGGAAGGCCGCCAAGCTCAACTCCCAATGGTTTGACGGCGACACGATTAATGCCAGCATTGGCCAGGGATTTTTCCTCGCCACGCCACTCCAGCTTGCGGTTATGACCGCCCGGCTCGCCTCGCGGGGTGAGGCTATCACCCCGTATATTGTCGAAACAAACAACGGTGTCGCCACCACTCACCGGCGAGCGAAAATCGAGGTCGACAGCACCAACTGGGACTACCTCCATCAAGCGATGCAGCAAGTAGTCGCCGGCGCCCGGGGTACCGCCCGCGGTATCGCCACCAACGCCTACTCGATCGCTGGCAAAACTGGCACCGCGCAAGTGATCAGCATTGCCGCCGACGAGGAGTACGACCGCGACGAATTGGAACACCGCCAACGCGATCATGCACTGTTCATCGCCTTTGCTCCGGTGGAGCAACCGCGCATCGCCATCGGCCTGATCGTCGAGAATGGGGAGCACGGCAGCAGCGTCGCCGCGCCGATCGCCCGCGGGCTGTTAGACCTCTACATGGAGCTCTACCCTAGCCAAGCCACCACAGGAGCAACACTCGATGCCGCAAGTTGACTTCGTCAGGCGCATTGAAAGCGGCCGCCGTACCGCGCCCAAGCTCCACTTGGACCTGCCGCTGCTGACACTAGTGCTCCTGCTGGCTGCGGCCGGTATTACCATTCTCTACAGCGCCGCCGGCGAGCAGTTCTTTTACGTCAAACGGCAGCTGGTGTTTTTAACCGTCGGGCTGGCCATCATGGTGGTGATCGCCCAGTTCCCGGTTCGCTTTTGGGAGCGCTGGACGATCGTCTTCTACACCGGCGGGCTGCTCCTGCTGGGGCTGGTGCTGTTGGTTGGCGTTGGAGCCAAAGGCGCCCAACGCTGGCTCGACCTCGGTTTTATCCGCGTCCAGCCCTCCGAGCTGATGAAGCTGACGGTGCCGATGATGGTCGCCGCGTTTTTCCACCGCCGCGCAGTACCGCCTAATTTCGCCGAGGTGATGATCGCCCTAGCACTGACCGGCGGCCCGACCCTATTGATTCTTGTTCAGCCCGACCTCGGCACCTCACTACTCATCTTTAGCTCGGGCGTCTTTGCACTGTTTTTGGCCGGGCTGGAGAAACGCTACATGGTCGGCGGCGCTACCCTGGCGGTGATCGCCACCCCGCTGGCATGGATCTACCTGCTCCGCGACTACCAGCGTCAGCGGGTCGAGACTCTATTCAATCCCGAATCTGACGCGCTCGGCAGCGGCTGGAATATTATCCAATCGCAGACCGCGATTGGCTCCGGGGGGTTAACCGGAAAAGGTTGGGGCAACGGCACCCAGAGCCAGCTCAACTTCCTACCCGAGAGTCACACCGACTTCATCATCGCCGTACTCGCCGAGGAATTCGGGCTGGTCGGGGTACTGATACTGTTGACCATCTATCTACTATTAATCGCCCGCATCGCGGTGATCGCGGCCAACACCCCCTCGGTGTTCGGAAAACTGGTCGCCGGCAGTATGGCTATGACTTTTTTCGTCTACATATTTGTCAACATGGGTATGGTCGCCGGCATTCTGCCAGTGGTTGGCGTGCCGCTGCCGTTCGTCAGTTACGGCGGCACCGCGCTGCTAACTCTACTGTTTGGCTTCGGAGTGCTAATGGCGATAGCCACCGACAAAGACAAAAACTGAGCCGCGACGTGAATCCGACCCGCAGGCTAGGTTAGAATAACCCGACTATTTTCTGCCGAGCAGCAAGCTGCCAAGAGGGACAGACCGCCAATGATAGCCCACCGAATTTTTAAGCCATTCGCTCTATTGGCGCTACTGGCGACGGCCGCCGGCTCGTATGCCGGGGACTATGCCGACTCACCGCTGGCCGGCCAACTGATCGATGAGCTGGTAGCCGAGGAGGGGTTTGAGCGTCAGCAACTCACCGACTGGTTGAGCGATGCCACCCGTCAAGAGAGCATCATTAAGGCCATGAGCCGCCCCGCCGAGAAGGTCAAACCGTGGTACGACTACCGCAAGCATTTCATCTCTGATCGCCGCGTCGCTGGCGGGGTCGATTTTTGGATTGAACATCGCGCCACTCTCGACCGCGCAGCCGACGTTTTTGGCGTTGACCCTGCGATTATCGTCGGCATCATCGGGGTAGAGACCAACTACGGCAGCAATACCGGCTCGCACCGCGTTATCGACGCACTCACCACGCTAGCGTTCGATTACTACGTTGATGTCGCGCCGCGTGAATCACGCCAACGCTTTTTTACCAGCGAACTGAAAAACCTCTTCCTGCTCGCCCGTGAGCAGGGCCAAGACCCACTCACGCTGACCGGCTCCTACGCCGGCGCGATGGGCTGGGGACAATTTATGCCAAGCAGCTACCGCGCCTACGCAGTCGACTTTGACGGCGATCAGTTCGCCGATATTTGGAACAACCCAGTCGATGCGATCGGCAGTGTCGCCAGCTACTTTGCCAGCCATGGCTGGGGGCTCGGCGAACCGATCGCAGTGCGCGCCAACCTGCGTGCAGGCGGCGGCAGCGACGAGCTAGATAAGTTGCGCAGGCCGTCACAAACCGTTTCGGCGTTAGTTACACAGGGGTTTTCCGTGGCAGATCCGGCCCTAGCTGACGATCCCTCGACGTTAGCTCGCGAAGCGATACCGCTCTCTTTTGACCAACAGAGCGGCCCAGAGTACTGGCTCGGGTTCAATAATTTCTACGTCATATCACGCTACAACCCGCGCACCAAGTACGCGATGGCGGTCTATCAGCTCAGCGAGCTGATCGCCGACCGCTACCACCAGCAAGCCTCTGTACACTAGCCGTGTTAAGTGCTGACAACCTGTTGCGGGGCCTCTGCTTGGTAGCAGTGTTAGTTGGCAGTGGTTGCGCAAGTATTAGCGGCCCGAGCGATGGCCCGGGTCAACCGATCGATCCCGCGTCGATCGCCGACGCGGTACCTCAAGTCGAGCCAATCACTCGGGCCGGCAACTACACCCCATACACCGTTTTTGGCCAGACCTACCACCTACTACCTACCGCCGAAGGCTATCGCAGCAGCGGCACCGCGTCATGGTACGGCAGTAAATTTCACGGCCGGCTCACCTCTAACGGCGAAGTCTACGACATGTACCAGATGACTGCGGCACACAAAACGCTACCGATCCCCAGCTATGTACGCGTCACCAACCGCGACAACGACCAGAGCGCCATCGTGCGGATCAATGACCGCGGCCCGTTTCACGGCGATCGGATTATCGACCTCTCTTGGGCGGCAGCGACCAAGCTCGGGTACCAACAACACGGCACCGCCGCTGTCGATATCGAGGTGGTCGATCCAGCTGCCTGGCAGCTCGTTCAACACCAGGCTGCCCCGCCAGTGGCGGCAGTTGCTGCCGCATTACTGCCCGGGGATTATCTGCAAGTCGGCGCTTTTTCTGAGCCCGACCTCGCCCACCTGATGCTGGTTGAATTGATCGACAAAGTCCCCTATGCGCTGCAAGTACACCTCGACGCCGGGCGCTATAAAGTGCTGGTCGGCCCCCTGATTGACCAAACCGTTCTCGACAGCGCGCGACAGCGGCTTGCCGCTGTGTCGATAGATGCATTTAAGTTCGCCAACCAGACCAGCTGCGCGGTTAGCAAGCCGGAGTTGAAATGTTAGACTAACCGCCAGTTCGACTGTGGCGTTAGCCGGGACGTACAACACTAGCAAGATCGGCCCCAATCCATTCAAAATAAGGTGTTACCCATGAGCTATCGCTCCACCATTATTCATCTACTCCGCGCAGCACTGCTCACGGTAGCCGCAACGGCCGCGCAGAGCGCCCCGCTGCTGCCCGCCCCCCCTGAACTGGCCGCGCGCGCGTGGTTTTTAGTCGACAGCGAAACCGGCGCCGTACTCGCCGAGCGCGATGCCGACCTGCCACTGCCGCCAGCCAGTCTAGCTAAGATGATGACCAGTTATATCGTCTCCGAAGAGATTGATGCGGGCCGACTTGGCGAGCAAGAGCTGGTGCGCGTGTCGGACGACGCTTGGGAGCGCGGCGGCGCCAAGACCGATGGCTCAACCATGTTCCTCGAGCCGCGCAGTAAAGTACCTGCCATCGATTTAATGCGCGGGGTGATTATCCAGTCGGGTAACGACGCCGCGATTGCACTGGCACAACATATCGCCGGTACCGAGGATCAGTTCGCCGATCTGATGAACCGCCAAGCCACTGCACTGGGCATGACTGAGACCCTGTTTCACAACGCCACTGGGCTACCCTCTGAGGGCATGGTCTCAACCGCCCGCGATCTCGCCAAATTGGCCCGCGCCACGATTGTCGACCACCCGCAACACTACGGTATCTACGCCGAGAAGTACTTCACCCACAACGGTATCCGCCAGCCCAACCGCAACCGTCTGCTGTGGCGCGACAGCAGTGTCGACGGGTTGAAAACCGGCCACACCGAAGCCTCTGGCTACTGCTTGGTCGCCTCGGCAGAGCGCCGCGATATGCGCCTGATCGCGGTAGTGCTGGGCACCGACAGCGACCAAGCACGCGCCCGTGAAACGCAAAAACTGCTCAGCTACGGCTTTCGCAACTTCGAAACCAAACGCCTTTATGAGCCCGGCACGACTCTCAAAGAGAATACCCGGGTCTGGTACGGCAGTGCAGACAGCATCAATCTAGTGGTCGACCAGCCAATCGTGTTGACCTTCCAGCGCGGCAGCGAGAAAAATCTCACCGCCGAGGTGGTGATACCGAGTCAGCTACAGGCACCGATCGCCGCCGGCGAGCCGCTCGGCAAGTTGCGCATCTCACTTGGCGACGAGCTGCTGATCGAGCAGCCGCTGGTTGCCGACGCCGACATCGCTGCCGGCAATCTATTCAAGCGGTTATGGGATTGGCTGACGCTGTTCTTTAGCGGGATATTTGCATGAAGAATATCTCCACCAGTGACTTAACACCCGAGCAGCGCAAAGCGGTCACTATTCAGTTTCCGTGCGACTACCCGATCAAGGTGCTCGGCAGTGGCGACCATGAGCTGCACCAGCTAGTGGTCAGCGTGATGGAGTGCCACTGCGCCGGATTCGACCAGACCAAACTGACTGTGCGCGATAGCAGCAACGGTCGCTGGCAGTCGATCACCGTCACCATTACCGCGACCGGCGCCGATCAGCTGGCGGCAATCTTTGCCGACCTCAAAGCGTCACCGCATGTGCAGATGGTGCTGTAGCTGACTGTGCCCGATCAGACCCTCATCGTCCGCCAACTCGGCACGGTTGACTACACCGACAGCTTCACCGCTATGCGCGACTACACCGACCAGCGCAGCGCCAGCAGTGCCGATCAGCTCTGGCTGCTCGAGCACCCGCCGGTGTTCACTCAGGGTCAGGCCGGCCGCGCCGACTATCTACTCGCCCCCGGCGATATACCGGTCGTGCAGAGTGACCGCGGCGGCCACGTCACCTACCACGGCCCGGGCCAGCTGACCGCCTATCTGCTAATTGATCTGCGCCGCCGCGGGCTCGGTGTCCGCGATCTCGTCAGCGCACTGGAAAACGCCATCGTCGCCACCCTCGCCGAGTTTGGCGTGGCCGGTGCAGCGCGCCGCGATGCGCCGGGGGTCTACACCGCCGACGGCGCCAAAATCGCCTCGCTCGGCTTGCGGGTGCGGCGCGGCTGCAGCTACCATGGGCTCAACTTCAATGTCGATATGGCGATGCAGCCGTGGCAGCGTATCAACCCGTGTGGGCTGGGCGTACCGATGACCCAGCTCTGCGAGCAGACTGAACAGGCGGTCACCGTCACTGCCACTGCACAGAAACTGACCGACGCACTGGCCGATTCGCTCGGCTATTCGAGCTGGCGCCGTATCGCCAGCGCCACCCTTCCGCCTCTAACCGAGCTACTGACCGATGACTAACCGCATAGAGACTCCCACCACCGCACCGCAACGCACCAAGCGCCTGCAGGCCGGCGAAAAGCTGCGCAGTGCCGATAAGGTGGAGCGCATTCCGGTCAAGGTGATCCCCAACGAGGAGGTGCTGCGCAAACCCGAGTGGATGCGCATCCGCGTCTCTAGCTCGCCGCGGGTACAAGAGATCAAAACCATTTTGCGCAGCCACAAGATGGCGACCGTCTGTGAGGAGGCAGCCTGCCCCAACCTCAGCGAGTGTTTCAGCCACGGCACCGCGACTTTTATGATCATGGGCGAGATCTGCACCCGGCGCTGCCCGTTCTGCGACGTCGGTCACGGCAAGCCGCTACCGCTCGATACCGACGAGCCGGCCAACCTCGCCGCCGCGATCGCTGAGATGGCGCTGCGCTATGTCGTTATCACCTCGGTTGATCGCGACGACCTGCGCGACGGCGGTGCTCAGCACTTTGCCGACTGCATCAGCCAGGCGCGGGCCAAATCGCCGCAGCTGCAGATTGAGGTGCTAGTGCCTGACTTTCGCGGCCGCATGGAGGTGGCGCTGGATATTCTCTCGGCGACCCCGCCGGATGTCTTCAACCACAACATGGAGACCGTGCCCAAGCTCTACCGAGAGGCGCGCCCGGGCGCCAACTACCAGTGGTCACTGACTCTGCTTAAAGCCTTCAAAGAGCGCAACCCCGGCGTGCCGACCAAATCGGGGCTGATGGTTGGCTTGGGTGAGACTAAAGAGGAGCTGCTGCGCACCCTCGACGATCTGCGCGCCCACGATGTCGATATGCTCACCGTCGGCCAGTACCTGCAGCCCTCTAAAAACCACCTGCCGGTCGACCGCTTTGTCCACCCAGACGAGTTTGCCGAATACGCCGAGTACGCCAAGTCGATCGGTTTTGTCCACGTCGCCAGCGGCCCACTGGTGCGCTCCAGCTACCACGCCGACGCCCAAGCGCGTGGCGAGAGCGTCGGCTGAGCGGCTACTCCTCTACCCAGACCTCGCGCAGCGGTTCGCCAAAGTCGTCGTAGATCACCTTTTTGCGGCGCCGCAGACGCGGCTTGGGCTGTGTCGCTTTTGCCGCTTGGCGGCGCTGCGCCAGTGCCTCTAGGGCGTCGTTGACCGAGGTGCGCGGCTGGCGGCCGGCACCGGCGAACAGCTCGCTCGACGAGCGCCCGGTAGAGACACCGGTCAGCCCGCTCTCCCCCTGCAGAACAGACTTAACCACCCCGCCGCGGGCGAGGTATTGCTCAGTTTGGCGGCGCAGCTGCTCGCGTAACTGGCGCTTGCTAAGACCGCTCATCACCACCCCGCAACGGCTGCGAGCCGAGCACAAAGTGACACGTCAGCAGCACAACCAGTGGCCACAGCGGCGCCGCCGAACCGGTGGCAGTCAGCAGCAACAGGCCGACCGCACCCGCTAACAGCGCGGTCAGCAGCGGTTGGCGCAGCTTGCTGGAGTGCGACTGGCTGCGATCCCAACCAAACAGCCACTGCGCCAGCATCACCAAACTCAGCAACAGTGCCGGCAGCCACTGCCAGCTGCCGGTGCGCCCCCACGCGAAGGCGGCTACCACTGCTACCGCGCTAGCGACCGACAGCTTAAGGGCAACTAGCGGCCAGCGCTGAATCATCCGCCGCGACCCCGCAGCGACAGCCAGCGGCCGCGCAGCTTGCCCAGCCCGGCGCGGGCGCGCTCGGGGAACAGCAGCAGCACCGGCGTCAAGAACAGTGTCATCACGGTGGCAAAGGCCAACCCGTTGACGATCGCACTGGCCAGCGGCTGCCACCACGAGGCGATCTCACCGCCCGCCTCCCAGCTGCGGCTGATGATATCAATGCTCAAGCCGTTGGCGAGCGGCAGCAGGCCGGCAATGGTGGTCACCGTGGTCAGCATGACCGGCCGAAAACGGCTTACCGCCGCCTCAATCGCCGCCTCGGTTTTACTCAGCAGCGGGGTTGTCTTGCGCAAGTGGTTGTAGCCGTCGATCAAGACAATGTTGTTATTGACGACAATACCGGCCAGCGCGACCACGCCGACTCCGGTCAGAATAACGCTAAACAGCTTCTGGCTGATGATCAGCCCAAGTAGCACCCCACAGGTCGACATTACCACCGCAAATAGAATCAGTGCGGCCTGATAGAAGCTGTTGAACTGAGCGACCAACATCACCAGCATCAGGAACATCGCCATCGAGAACGCCACGCCGAGGAACGCGCCGGCGTCGGCCTGCTCCTCGTTGGCACCGCGAAAGCTGACCATCACTTCGTCGTCGATCGGATTGGCTTCCAGCCAGGCGGCGATTTCGCGCACTTGGTTGTCCGTCACGTAGCCCTCTTCGCTATTGGCCAGTACAAACACCGTCTCGCGCAGATCGACCCGTTGAATGGTGTCGACCCGCTGCTTGGCGCGGCGCTCGGTGAAGCTGGCGATCGGCACTGGGCCATTGGCGGTGTTGACTCGCAACTCATCGAGCGCGCTGACTTGGCGAATGTCGCTGGGGAAGCGCATCCGCAGCTCTACCTCGTCGGTGGCGTCGTCGGGCCGGTACTCGCCGAGCCGAACCCCGTTAGTGACCATCTGGATCATCTGGCCTACCGCATTGACATCGACACCGAGCATCGCCGCCCGGACGCGGTCGACGACAATCTCCCACTCGATACCGGCCAGCGGTAGGGTGTCCTCTAAATCGCGGACCCCTTCGACATTGGCATCGACCCACTCGCGTATCTCAGTGGCGGTCTGGTGGAGCGCCGCGCGGTTGGCCGACGACAGCTGAATTTGAATATCTTTACCGACCGGCGGCCCGGTCTCGATCGCCTTGCCGGTGACAATCACCCCCGGCAGTACCGCTGCGCGCTTGCGCACCTCGGCAAATACGCCGTGGCTATCCGTGTCGCGCTCACTGCGCGGGGTCAGCTCGACCAACATCTCACCGATCTCGTCGGGGCTCTTCTGGCGGTCGCTGCCGATCGACGAGCCGCCACTGCTGGCGTAGACGTGGGCGACACCGGGCACATCGCGGACCAGCGCCTCGGCCTGTAGCACCAGCCGCGCCTTCTCCTCGACCGGCAGGTTGCCGAGCGCGCGAACGCTGACAATACCGTACTGGTTTTCGGCGTCGGTAAAAAACTCGACGCCGGCTCCGTATTTTCCGTAGGCGGAGAATACCGACCACATCAGCAGCAGTGAGCCGATACCAACCAGCGGCACGTGGCGCATCACGGCAGTCAGTGCGCGGCGGTAGTAGGCGGTCAGCGGCGCCAGTATGTTGCCCGGGCTGCTGCCTTTAGAGGCCCGCGCAGTGACCACGCCGAGGGTCGGCGCGAACAGCAGCGCATAGAGCAGCGACCAAGCCAGTACCGCAAACACCGTCACCGGCAGATAGACCATAAACCGGCCCGACACGCCGGGCCAAAACAGCAGCGGCAAAAATGCCGCCAGGGTGGTGCCGGTCGAGGCGATCACCGGTACCGCCATGCGGCTTACTGCGCGGCCGTAAGCGGTCTTGGCGTCGGCGCCGTTGTCCATCTCGGTGGCGGCAAACTCGACCACTACGATCGCACCGTCGATCAACATACCCAGCGCCAGCAGTAGGCCAAACATCACCATAAAGTTAAACGAATAACCTAGCCCGCTGATAATAATAATCGCACCCAACAGCGAGAACGGGATACCAAAGCCAACCAGTAGCCCCGAGCGAACGCCGAGGGTGGCGACCACCAGCGTCAGTACCAAGGCCATCGCGGTGAGAATATTGCCCGACAGCTCGTTGACCTGCTTGGCGGCGTTTTGCGACATATCAAAGATGTAATCGATCTCGATATTGCCGGCGTGGGTCGCCTGGTATTTGGCGACCACCGCCTTGACCTCGTCGACCGTGGTGATCGCGTTCGACTCGGTGCGCTTAAAGACATTGAGCGCGATATTTTTCACGCCGTCGAGGTAGCTGAAGCCGCTCGGGTCTTCAAAGCTGCGCGTTACCGTCGCCACATCGCCAAGCAGTACCGCAGCACCCGGCACCGCAGCCACTGGCAGTGCGCGGATGTCGTCGACCGCCTCAAGCAGCGCCGGCAGTTTGATACCGTAGCGGCCGGCGCCGGTATCCAGCTCGCCGGCCGGTATCAGCAGGTTGTTGCGCTGCACCGCCGCCATCACCTGACCGGCGCTGATGCCGTAACTCTGCAACCGATAGGGGTCGAGCAGTATTTCGACGACATCTTTGCGCTCACCAGCCATACGCGCCTCGAGCACATTGGGCAGGCTCTCTATCTCGCGCTGAAAGAATAGCGCGGCTTGGTAGAGGTCGCGCTCAGCGACCTGCTCGCCAGAGAAGTTAACCACCACGGTCGGCTCTGGGATAGCGGCGATCTCTTTGACGATCGGCTCTTTGGTATCGCTGGGAAATTCCGCACGGGCGCGGCTGACCGCCTCACGGGTGTCGGCCAGCGCATCGCCAAGATCGCGTTCAATGTCGAATTCGACCACCACGTAGACACTGCCCTCGCGGGCGGTGGCGACAATCTCTTCAACTCCATCGACACTCTTCAGCTCTTTCTCGACCGGTCTCACCAGCAGCCGCGCGCCGTCCTCGGGCGAAATACCGTCGTGGCGGATCATCACCAACACCACCGGCACCTGCACGTTGGGGCTCACCTCGATACTCATCGAGCTGCGCGCAATCACCCCAGCCAAAAGGATCATCACCAGCAGCGCCAGGGTCACCCGGTAATAGGAAAAAGCTCTCGCTAACACACTCATGGTCGCGGTGACTCGCTGTCGCTGGCGGCCAGCTGGGCGGCCACCGGGTCGCCGGCGGCAACATAGTTTTGACCGACCGTAATCAGCCGCACCTGCTCCGGCAGCCCGGTCACCCAGACACCGCGCTTGTCCTCACCCACCGGGCTGACCGGGTATTCGACCACGCGGCTGTCGCTGTCGACCGCCCTGACCACCAGCGCGCCGCTGCGGTCCAGCACCATCAGATGGGCAGGAATGTAGCTGGCCTGCAATGGCGCGGTGGCCAGCTGCAACTGCGCCGAGATACCGGCCGCCAACAGCGCGGGGTTGTCCATCAGCGCCTCAACGCGGTAGCTGTGGGTGGCACCCTGGTCGCTACTGGCAACAAAGATAATCTCACCGCTGAGCTGCTGGCCGGTCACCAACTCGGCCACCACCGGCGCTCCGAGCGTTAATTTTGCCCGCTCCGACTCGGTGACATAGGCGACCACCCGCAGCGGGTTGAGCTCCAGCAGCAGCGCGCAGACCTGGCCGACCTGCAGCAGGTCGCCGCGGTAGACCGCAATATCCTCTACCACGCCGGCAAATGGCGCGACCACATCGCTGTTGGCCAGCGCTAACTCGGCGCGGCGCACAGCGGCGACAGCGGTTTCGCGGGCCGCCGCGGCTTTGGCGATCGCCGACTCCGATTCGATACCGGCGCGCTCTAGCCGCCGCGCACCCTGGTAGTCTAGCTCGGCAACGCGCAGCGCCGCGCGCGCTTCATTGAGCTGTTCTGGGCGCGACTGGCGATCGAGCTGGCAGACCACCGCGCCGGGCTCAACCTGCGCCCCTTTCGGCTGTGGGCGCGCCAGCAGCTTGCCGGCTACTTCGCTGCGCAGCTCGACCGCGCGGTTGGCTTCGGTGACTGCCCGCAGTACCACCAGTGGGCGGTACGGCTGCACGCTGAAGTCGGCCACCTCAACTAGCGCTCGCGCCGGTTGAGCTGCGTTGCTGGCGGCGCTTGCCGGGTCGGCCTGCTCAGTGGTCAACAGCCCACTGGCAAACCAGCCAAGCAACCCAACCCCAATATATAACGCGACTCGAACATTGCGATCCACACGGCACTCCTAGCGTCTGTTGTTCAGTTTTTTCGCCGACCACGACGGCCCGCACAAAGGCGTTATTCTACCCTCAGCCGCCGTCCCGTGTCAGAGCTAAAACCGACTGCCGAGCCGCGCTCACAGCGCTCCAATTGTTATAAGCCATCGCCAAATAACCTAGCGGACAGCGGCTGCCGACCTTAGTCGATATGGCGCCGCTGCCCCCAGCTCGCTATAATCCGCGCCAATCCAACGTGCAGCGGCGAGCGCCGCTGTGCCGACAGGCTGTAATCCCCAATTCCAACCATTGACCAAGGAGTGCGACATGAACTTTGACAACGTACCGGCCGGCAACGATCTGCCCAACGACATCAACGTGATCATTGAGATCCCCGCCAACCACGATCCAATCAAGTACGAAATTGACAAGGCCAGCCACGCTATTTTTGTCGACCGTTTCGTCGCCACGCCGATGTTCTACCCAGCCAACTACGGCTACATCCCCCACACCCTCTCTGAAGATGGCGACCCGCTCGACGTGTTGGTGGTAGCGCCCTACCCGGTGATGCCAGGCTCGGTGATCCGCTCGCGCCCGGTCGGCGTGCTGGTGATGGAAGATGAATCGGGCATGGACCACAAACTGCTCGCGGTACCACACACCAAGCTCACCAAAGAGTACGACCACGTCAACGAAGTGGCCGACCTGCCACCGCTATTGATCCGTCAAATCGTCCACTACTTTGAAAACTACAAAGCGCTGGAAGCGGGCAAGTGGGTTAAAGTCAGCGGCTGGGAAGACGCCGAAGCGGCTCGCAAAGAGATCATCATCTCGCGCGATCGCTACAACGCCGGCTAGCTACCCGCCGAATAAAACTAAAAAAGCCCTGCTCGCGCAGGGCTTTTTTGTTTGTTACCCATGGGCCGGGCGCGGTCAGAGCTCGTCGAGCAGATCGCCGCTGCTAATACCCCGGCGCTTGAGCAGCTCGCGCAGCTTGGCGATGCCGTCAATCTGGATCTGCCGGACCCGCTCGCGGGTCAATCCGACTGCCTCGCCGATAGTCTCCAGCGTTTGCGGCAGTTGGCGCCCCAACCCAAAGCGCCGCTCCAGCACTTCGCGCTGGTTGGCGGGCAGCCGCAGCAGCAGCTCGGCCAGCTGGCCCTGCATCTCATCAAAGGCCGCCTCGGCGGGCGGCGAAAGCCGCGCCTCATCGATAAAGCTATCGAACAGCTCGCCATCGCCACTCGCCGAGTCGCCGAGAGTGCGGCGGGCATCTTGGATACCGAGCAGCTCTTCAACCCGCTGATCGCTCTTGCCGATCGCCTCGGCAATTTCGTCGACCGATGGGCTGCGGTGGCCCGCTTGGCGGAGAGTGCGCGCCTCGCGCAGACATTGATTGATCTCTTTACTGACATGCACCGGCACCCGCACAGTGGCGGCGAGGTTGAGAATGCCGCGCTCGACCGCCTGGCGGATCCACCACGTCGCGTAGGTAGAGAAGCGATAGCCAAGCTCTGGGTTGAATTTTTCGACCGCCCGAATGAGACCGATGTTGCCCTCTTGGATCAGGTCGAGCAGCGGTAACCCGCGACCCGAAAAGCGCCGCGCGATACTGACCACCAAACGCAAGTTGGACTCGATCATGATCCGCTTACAGTCGCTCTCGCCAGCGCGCAACCGGCGGGTGTAGTCCACCTCTTGCTCGGCGGTTAGCAGCGGTGCGCGACCAATTTCTCGCAGGTAGATGGCGGTAGCATCGCCCCCCTCGGCGGCGGCTGGCGGCTTTGGGCGCGGTTTGGCAGCGACCGCGAGTGGTGGCGTAGCGCTTGGAGCGGTTTTAGTGACCGCCTGCGGGCGCTCGATGCGCGCCACCAACTGCTTGAGATTGAGCGGCTGAGCGCGGCTGTTGAAGGATTGGAGCTTATCGACAATGACGGCGCTAGACTGATGCGTTGCGGCTATCCCTGGCATAACGTTCTCCTTAATTTCACTGGTAAGAAGGGCGGCAGACAGCACCGAACCCCTTCCAATCAACCGTGGTCGAGACCACTTGAGTGGAATAATTAAGGATATTTAGAAAGACGACAATTACGCAGACGAGTTGCTGCTAAAGACTCAGCAAGAAAGTAGCAGTACCAAAGTATTACCGCCGCCACCGATTGCTGGGAGGTTAGCGGGCGGGAAGAAACTGGATGGGGTCGACCGGTCGGCCGTCGCGGCGTATTTCGAAGTAGACTTCACCACTGCTGCCGGCACTGGCAATCACCGAGTCGGCAACCACCACCGCCCCTTCGGCCACCTTCAAGCCGGCGTTGTGGCCGTAGGCTGAGAGCAATAGGTCACTGTGTTTAATAATCACCAGCTTACCGTAACCGCGCAACCCCTCGCCGGCGTAAACCACTACCCCCGGTGCAGCTGGCTTGACCGCGCGGCCGGCCGCGCCACTCAGCGACAACCCCTGGTGGTGAACCGCAGGATTAAAAGCGCGCGCCACACTGCCGGCTGCCGGCCACTGCCAGCGGTTGTTAAAGACCCCACTGGCGACCGCCGCCGGGGTAGCCGGTGTTGCCGCGCGGCGCGGCGGCTGGCTGCTCGGCCGGGCTGCAACCGGTGGCGCGGCCGACGGCGCGCTGACAGCCAGCGACAACCGCAACCCGGGTTGCAGCCGGTACGGTTCGCTAAGCTGGTTGGCGCGGGCCAGATCGCGGTAATCGAGCCCATAGCGCCAGGCGATCGAGTAGAGCGATTCACCGCTGCTCACCCAGTGGTGGAGCAGCTTCTGGCTCGGCGGCTGGGGTAGCGACACAATTGGTGCCGCCTGCTGCGGCGCAGCGCAGCCCTGTAGCAGCAGACTGCAGAGCGCACCGATCAACCACCACCAACCGGCTCTCATCGGTCGCCCCCCGGGCCGGCGATACGCTGACCGTAGAGTTCCACCGCCAGCAGGGTCGCCAAACCGACTGCCATCGCCAGTGCGGTCAAGACCAGCTGCGGGTCGCCGTAGAGCTGCCCAAAACTGTCTGGGGTGAGGTTGCCGCGCGGCGCATCGACACCCTCACTCAGCGGGTGCCGCCACGGCCAGACAATAGTCAGGCTTCCCAGTAAAAACCCACTCATCAACAGCAGAATGCGGCTCTGATAGCGCGCCATCAGGTAGTGCAGCAACCGGCTAAAGCTAAGTAGGCCGACCGCCCCGCCCGCAAAAAACACCGCCAGCACGACCAGATCGCGCTCGGCGACTGCACCGACCACCGTTGGGTAGAGGCCCAGCAGCAGCAAGATAAACGACCCCGAGATACCGGGCAAAATCATCGCGCAGAGCGCCAGCGCACCGGCGCCAAACAGCACCGGCAGGCTCGCCACCAGCGCCAGTGGCGGCGCCATACCGACTGCCACCGCAATGGTGCAGCCGACCGCCAGCGCCGCAGCATTGCCCGGATTGCGCAGACTCTGGCCACGCAGTAAAAAGAGTACCGAACCGGCTATTAAACCAAAGAAAAAACCCCACACCGGCAAAGGCTGGGTAGCCAGCAGGTGGCTGACGAGACCGGCGAGGGTCACAGCACTGGTGGCAATGCCGGCGGCCAGCGCGAGCAAGAAACTGAGATTAATGTGCGCCGCTAGCGCCACCCAGCGGCCCCCTAGCAGCAGCCGCAGAGCGGTGCCGTCAAACGCGCTCAGGCTATTGATTAAGGTTGGGTAGATGCCGCTAATGAACGCGATAGTACCGCCAGAGACGCCGGGCACCACATCGGCGGCACCCATCGCCATCCCTTTCAGGGCTACCCGCAGATGGCTGCCGACACCGCGCATCGCTGGCTTAGTGGCTCAAACCGCCGAGCAGCGGCACAAATTTAACCGGCTCGATACGCTGCTCGACAAACTCTTGGCTGTCGCCCTGGCGCTGCACCAGGTAGAGCTCTTGGCTGACGCCGCCAACCGGTATGACTAAAGCGCCGTTGGGCGCGAGCTGGGCGAGCAGTTCGTCGGGGATAGCGTTGGGAGCCGCGCACGAGATGATGCCGTCAAACGGCGCGTGGCGCGGCCAACCGAAGTGGCCGTCGGAGAGCTCGGCGGTAATGTTGCGCAGTTTCAAGTCGCGAAAGCGCTGCTGTGCTTTGATCAGCAGTGGCTCTATCCGCTCAACGCTGTACACCCGGTTGACCAACTGCGCCAACACGGCGGTCTGAAAACCCGAGCCGGTGCCGATCTCCAACACCCGCTTGGGGGTGATGACGCTGAGCAGTAGCTCGGTCATGCGGGCGACAATATAGGGCTGCGAGAGGGTCTGCGAGTAGCCTATCGGCAGCGCGGTGTCCTCGTAGGCCCGGTGGGCCAGGGCCTCATCGAGAAACAGATGGCGCGGGATCATGCGCATCACATCGAGCACTTTTTGGTTACTGATACCCTGCTCGACTAGGCGCTGCACCAGCCGCTCACGGGTGCGCTGGGAGGTCATACCAATGCCGCCCATCTCGATCGAATTCACGCCAAATCCCCACTCTGACTACTGTTTTTAAGAGGCGACACTATAGCACAACCGTCGCGTCGCTCTGCGTTAACTGCGGCTGCTGTAACTCGACCAACTCGCGCAGCATAGCGGTCGCGTACTGGCCAGCCGCCAAGCCAAACGAGAGCTGCAGGGTCGTCTCGTCGAGCCACTGCCAGCTGAGCGCTTGCGGGTAGGCCAATAGCGGTCGGCGCTGCTGGCTGAGCCCGCCGTGTTCGAGGGCGTGACACCAGCTCTGCCACGGTGCCAGCCAGCTCGCCTCGCGGTCGGCCAACGCGGCAGCGGCGCCGGAGCGGCCGCGCCCCCACAGCGGACCATCATCGTCGCGGCTGAGCGGCCGGTCGCGCTCGGCGAGACGAGCGTGCAACACCTGGTTGAATAGCCACGAGCGCGCCGCCGACAGCAGCAAGCCGTTGTTGCCGATCGGTTTGACCGGACCACTGCCGCGCCGCGCTCGCGAGCGCTGGCGACCGCGATCACCGACCAGCTTGCCGGCGGCGACCAGACGCTCCACCTCAACCAAATTATTGGCGTTGCGACCAAACCGCTGGGCGCCAAAATAGTTGGCAAAGCCGCCCTGCGCGAACGCGGTTAGGCGCGCGTCGACGTCGCTGCAAGCGGCGCTGACCCGGCGCAGCACAATAGTAAATTGGTTGCCGCTGTGGTCGCCGCGACGCAGTTTGCCGGCGCCGCGGCCACTCGCCAAGATGGTGTAGTCTGCGTCGGCCAGCGCCGCCAGCGGCAGCTCGCGGCCGGGCAGGTGCAGGCTGTACCACTGGCGGGTGATCGCGATGCGATCCTTGAGCCCACACAAGCCGACCGCATGCGGCTCGATACCCGCTCGCTCGGCGAGCCGCTGGGCCACCCAGAGACTGTTTTGGTCGCGCTTTTCGATCTGCAGGTAGAGGTGTTCGCCGCCGTTCAGGGACGGCGTAAACTGCTCATCAACGATAAAATCAGCGGCGCTAGTTTTAAACTGCGCCGACCCTAGCGGCGCACCGTGGTAGCTGTTGAGCTGATCGGGATGCGCCGCCGCGCCACTCAACAACTGCGGGTCCGGCCGTTCGGCTCGAGCAGCACCACCGCCAGCGCCGCGATACCCTCACCGCGGCCGGTGAAACCGAGCCGTTCGCTGGTGGTCGCCTTGACACTGATCGCACCGAGCGGCGCCTGCAGGTCATCGGCGATGGTGGCGCGCATCGCGTCGCGGTGCGGAGCCAGTTTGGGTAGCTCGGCGATCACGGTAAGATCGGCATTGGCCAGCCGGTAACCTTCGCGTTCGATCAGCGCGGCGACCTCGCGCAGCAGCGCGCGGCTGTCGGCTCCGGCATAGCGCGGGTCGCTATCGGGAAAGTGGCCACCGATATCGCCGAGCGCCAGCGCGCCGAGCAGGGCATCCATCAACGCGTGGAGCAGCACATCGCCGTCGGAGTGGGCGAGCAGCGCGCGATCATGTGCAATGGTGACGCCGCCGAGCGTGACTCGGTCGCCGTCGGTGAAGGCGTGAACGTCAAATCCCTGGCCTATTCGCATAGCGGCTCCTGTTGTTGTGCGGCGAGTATCGCGGCCGCGATCGGCAGCTGTTCGGCGACCGTGATTTTGATGTTATCGGTGCGCCCCGCCACCACCATAACCGGGTGACCGGCCGCCTCGACCGCAGAGGCCTCATCGGTGATCGCTCGGCCCGCGGTTAACCCGCCGCGCAGCGCGTCTGCCAGCAGCTGGTAGCGAAACAGCTGTGGGGTCTGCGCCAACCAGTACTGCTCGCGTTCGGCGGTAGCGGCGACAACGCCCGCGCCGACCCGCTTTAGGGTCTCCGCCACTGGGGTGACCAGAATCGCACCGACCGAGCTGGTCGCCGCCGCTGCCTGCAACTTGGCGATATCGGTGCCGGTAATACAGGGCCGGGCGATATCGTGGACCAGCACCCAGTCGTCGGCCGCGGCCAGCCCAGCGAGCGCGTCAAGCCCTGCCAACACCGAGTCGGCGCGCTGCGCGCCACCGGCGACACTCTTTACCCGGCGATCGCCAAGCGACTCGACAGCGGCCCAGCCCGGTTCAGCCAAGTCACGCGCCACGACCAGCCCGGCCAGTGCCGGCACCGCCAGTAGCCTGCTCAAGGTGTGCTCGGCCACACAGCTGCCGGCGAGCGGAAAGAACTGTTTGGGCTGCGTCGCAGAGAAGCGGCTGCCACTGCCGGCCGCGGCGACCACCGCCCACAGGGTTGGCTCACTCACCGCTCGGCTCCTCTGGTTCAACCAGCAAAAAAAAGTGCTCGCCCTGCTTGATTAGACCGAGCTCGCTGCGGGCGCGCTGTTCGATCGCGGCGAGATCTTCTTTAAGGCTTTTAACATCGCTGGCGAGGTCGCTGTTGCGCGTCGCCAACTGGCTATTGAGCGCTCGCTGGTCGGCAATCTGGCCATTCAGTGCGGCGCGCTGCGCCAAACTGCCCTCGCCAAACCAGAGCCGCAGCTGCAGTAACAGCAACATCGCGAGCAGCCCTATCAATAGCCAGCGCAACGGTCCGCCCTCTATTTGTGGTGCTTTTTGATCGAGCGACGACGCTTGTGCTGCTGATCATCGGTGAGCTGCTTGCGGCGCTCTTTAAACGGGTTATCGGAGGTCTTGTACTCGACCCGCACCGGGGTACCGTGCAGGTCCAGCTCGCGGCGAAAGATCTTCTCTAGGAACCGGGTGTAGTGCTTGGGCACCGAGTCGGTCTGGTTGCCGTGAATGACAATCACCGGTGGATTGCGGCCACCGGCGTGGGCGTAGCGCAGCTTAATGCGGCGGCCGTTAGCCATCGGCGGCTGGTGCTCTTCCACCGCCCCCTCAAGAATTTTAGTCAAACGCGAGGTGCTCAGTTTGTCGGTCGCCGATGAGTAGGCGCGGTTGATCGAGTCGTAGAGCAGACCGACACCGGTGCCGTGCAGCGCCGAGATAAAATGGATATCGGCAAAGTCGACAAAGCGCAGCCGACGGCCCAGTTCAATCTTAATGTAGTCGCGCTGTTCCGGCGCCAGCCCATCCCACTTATTGACCGCCACCACCAGCGCGCGGCCGGCGTCGATCACTGAGCCCATCAGGTGCAGGTCTTGGTCAACCACCCCCTCTTGGCCATCGATCAATAGCACCACCACGTTGGCGTCTTCGATCGCCTGCAGGGTCTTTACAATCGAGAACTTCTCGACCGCCAGTTTGATGTTTTTGCGCTTACGGATACCGGCAGTATCGATCAGCGTGTAGTTGACACCGCGTCGCTCGTAGTCGATGTAGACGCTATCGCGGGTGGTACCGGGCATGTCGTAGACCACCACGCGGTCTTCACCCAACAGCCGGTTGACCAGCGTCGACTTGCCGACGTTGGGGCGGCCGACCACGCCGATACGGATAGCACCGTTGTCGTCGCCGTCGCTCTCTTCAATCTCGGGATAGCCAGCCAGCAGATGCTCCATCATCGACCTGACGCCACCGCCGTGGGTGGCGGTAGTCGGGTAGAGCTGGTCGAAGCCGAGCCGGTAGAAATCGGCCAGCGCCTGGTCTGGATTGACGCCGTCGATCTTGTTGGCGACCAGATAGACCTCGCGGTTCTTCTGGCGCAGCTGGCGGGCGATGATTTCGTCGACCGGGGTCAGTCCGGCGCGGCAGTCGACCACAAACAGAACAATATCGGCCTCGTCGATCGCCAACTGCGCCTGCGAGGCCATCTTGACGTCGATGCCCTCCTCCTCGCCGGACAGGCCGCCGGTATCAATCACCATAAAGCGGCGGTTGAACAGCTCGCCCTCGCCGTACTTGCGGTCGCGGGTAAGGCCGGCGAAGTTGGCCACCAGCGCATCACGGCTGCGCGTGAGCTGGTTGAAGATAGTCGATTTACCGACGTTGGGGCGCCCGACAAGGGCGATGACAGGAATCATAGGGGGAGGCCGCAATTTAATCCGGCATTTTACTGCAAAGCGGCGGGCCGCGATAGCGAACCCGCCCAAACCACCACGGTTACTTGATCGAATAACTGCTCAGCGAGCCGTCATTGGCCTGTACGATCAACTGATCGCCAGCGACTGCCATCGCCACGCTGACCCCAGCCGAGTCGACCCGGGTACGGCCGACAAAACTGCCGTCGATCTGGTCGAGCAGGTGCAGATAACCTTCGCCGTCGGCGACCGCTAAATAGCCGCTAAACGCCACCGGCGCCACCAAGCGGCGCAAAAACAGCTGGCCGTTGCTCCACAGCTGCTGGCCACCACCGGCGCCAAACGCCAGCACGGTGTCGTCGTCGCCGACCACAAACAGCTGGTCGCTGCCGTAGGCGGGCGAGTTAAAGCTAGAGGCGGGCTGTTGCCAGAGGGTGCGCCCGGTGCCGCGCGACAGCGCGCCGAGCTGGCCCTGATAAGAGACCGAGTAGAGCACGTCACCAACCAGCAGCGGCTGACCATCAATATCGACCATTCGCTCCAGCTCGGTGCGGCCCTGCGGCAGCGCCAGGCGGCTCTCCCAGAGCAGTGAGCCGTTGCCGCCGTTGAAGCCGATCAGTTTGCCCGAGTCAAATCCGGCGTAGACATTGCCCGCTGAGATCAGCGGCGAGCCACCGCCGCGCACGGTCAAAATCGGCGCATCGGCGTCGTGTCGCCAGCGCACTTCGCCACTGCTGCCCTCAAGCAGGTAGAGCTGATTGTCGATGGTCTGAACCGCCACCATCGCA
Source organism: Porticoccaceae bacterium (assembly GCA_024639885.1). Taxonomy (GTDB): domain Bacteria; phylum Pseudomonadota; class Gammaproteobacteria; order Pseudomonadales; family Porticoccaceae; genus LSUCC0057. The sequence continues at coordinate 75,525 of JAHEGD010000001.1, forward strand.
CCGTCGGTGGCCGGCGCCGCCAGCACCTCTGAGCTTACCTGAGCGCTCCACAACTGCTCACCCGTGGCGCTATCCAGCGCCACCACCAAGCCGTCGAGATCGGCGACCACCACCAAGCTGCCGCCCGCGGCAACGCCACCAGAGAGCTCCAACTCCAGCTCGCGGCGCCAGCTGCGCTTGCCAGTCGCTGTATCGAACGCGCTCACTGTGCCGCGCGGGTCAGCGGCGTAGACGCGACCCCCACTGACCGCCGGCCGCAGCGAGGCGGCGTAGCTGTCGACCCCTTTACCAATATCGGCAGACCAGTTGCGCTCAATGTCGACACGCTGGTCAAATTTAGTCAGCTCGGCCGGCTTAATTTCGTCGCCGCCAAAATCCAGCCAGCTACAGCCGCCCAACAACAGGGCCGCTGCCATCGCCGTTAAAAGTCTCATATCACTGCTCCCCTTGATCGGCAGCGCCATCGGCGCCATCGATCACCGCGCTAGCGGCAACGGCATTAAGTTTCAATTCAAGGAGCGGCTCCGCGCTCTGCTCAACACCCGCCGCAAGCGCCGCTTGATAGGCGGTAAAGGCGGCGCCGTCATTGCCCTGCGAGCGGTGCAGGTCGCCGCGCAGCTCCGCATAAGCGGCAGTGAACGAAAGCTCCGGCGGGCTCTGCACCAGCGCTAATGCGCCGTCAACATCACCGCTGGCGGCCAATACCCGCGCCAATCGCAGCGTGGTTGCGGCACCCAGACCGGCGTCGGGGTCGCTCGCCAACACCCAGCGCAGCTGGTCAGCGGCACCCTCCAAGTCGTCACTTTCAACTGCCAGTCGCGCCAGCAGCAACGCCGCGTAGCGGCCGTATTGGCTGCTCGCTGCGGTCGCTTTCAGGGCCGCTGCGCGGCTCTCCAGCTCGGCGGCTAAAGTGCTGTCGAGCGGCTCGCCAAGCGGAGTTGCCACCAGCAGGTCAGAGAGCGCCTGATACTCGCTAGAGGCGGCCAAGTTGGCCTCTTCAACACTGTGCTGGTAGTAGCTCCAACCGCCGTAGCTGCCGGCCAGCAACACTATCGCAGCCACTACGCCACGGCCCTGCTCGGCCCACCAACGCTTGAGTCGTTCGATCTGTTCTTCTTCGCTAAGATGGTCTGCCACACTGCTCTCCTTTAATTTTTAGCGGCGAAGTGAGCGGTTAACACACCGGCCAGTTCACTCTGCTCTACGCTGGCCTGCTCGCCGTTGCGCAAGTATTTTACGACCGCGCTGCCCGCCGCGACCTCGTCTTCGCCGAGTATCACCGCCAGCTCGGCACCGCTGCGGTCGGCGCGTTTGAGCTGCGATTTAAAGCTGCCACCGGCGCAGTCTAGCTGCAACCGCCAACTGCCGGCGCTGCGCAGCTGCTCGGCGAGCTGCTGGGCCGGCAGCGCGACATCGCCCACTGCGGCGAGATAGATATCCACTTGTTGGGCGACACTATCGGGGAGCTGCCCGAGCTCGTCAAGCAGCAGCACCAGCCGCTCGACCCCCATCGCCAGCCCGACCGCCGGGCACGGCTTGCCGCCGAGCTGCTCGACTAGGCCGTCGTAGCGTCCGCCGGCACAGACCGTGCCCTGCGCGCCAAGCGCGTCAGTGACCCACTCGAACACAGTTTTTGAGTAGTAGTCGAGACCGCGCACCAGCCGCGGGTTGACCTGGTAAGCGACCCCGGCAGCGTCGAGCAGCGCGCAGAGCTGCGCAAAATGGTCGCGCGACGGCTGGTCGATAAAGTCACCCAGGGTTGGTGCTCCGGCCAGCAGCGCCTGGGTGGCATCGCTCTTGCTGTCGAGAATACGCAGCGGGTTGCTGGCCAAGCGGCGCTGGCTGTCCTCGTCGAGCTGATCGCGGCGCGCCGCTAGGTAGTCGATCAGCGCGGCGCGGTAGCGGGCGCGGTCGGCGGCGCTGCCGAGTGAGTTGATCTGCAGCGTGACCGCCTCGCTCAAGCCGAGCTCGGCCCACAGCCGCGCAGTAAACACCAGCAACTCGGCATCGATTTGTGGGCCGTCCATGCCGAACGTCTCTACCCCAATCTGGTGGAACTGGCGCAGCCGCCCCTTCTGCGGCCGCTCATGGCGAAACATCGGCCCGGCGTACCAGAGCCGCTGCAGCTGGTTGTGCAGCAGGCCGTTTTGCAGCGCTGCGCGAACACAGCCGGCGGTGCCTTCGGGGCGCAGGGTCAGCGGGTCGCCGTTGCGGTCGTCAAAGCTGTACATCTCTTTTTCGACAATATCGGTCACCTCGCCGATCGAGCGTTTGAACAGCTCGGTCGACTCGACGATCGGGAAGCGAATTTCGCTATAGCCGTAGCGGGCCAACAGGCCGCTGACGGTTTTCTCCAAGTACTGCCAGCTCGGCGACTCGGTGGGCAGCAGGTCGTTCATGCCGCGGATAGACTGCAATTTCATGGTTAATCCTTACTTGCGGTCGGGCGCTGTCGCTCAACCTTTTACTATCAGATCGGCTGCTGCGGCCGCCTTGCGCTCGGCGGCGGCGCGCACCAGCTGCTCCAACTCGTCAACCAGGTTGGCATTGTCGAGTTTCTGCGACGGCACACCGTCGATGTAAACCAGGTTGGCCGGGCTGCCGCCGGTCAGACCGACATCGCTCTCTTTGGCCTCGCCGGGGCCGTTGACGATACAGCCGATGATCGAGACATCCATCGCCACGTCGATATCCTCGAGGCGGTTTTCCAACTCATTAACTGTCGCGATCACATCAAAGTTCTGCCGCGAACAGCTTGGGCAGGCGATAAAGTTGATCCCCTTACTGCGCAACCGCAGGCTGCGCAGCATATCCCAAGCGACCTTGACCTCTTCGACCGGATCGGCGGCCAGCGATATCCGCACCGTGTCACCGATCCCCTCCATCAACAGCGCACCCAACCCGACCGCCGACTTGACGGTGCCCGACCGCAATCCGCCAGCTTCGGTAATGCCTAGGTGCAGCGGCTGGACAATCTGGCCGGCTAACTGACGGTAGGCGGCGGTCGCCATAAAGATGTCGGACGCCTTGACGCTCACTTTGAAATCTTGAAAGTCGTAGCGGTCGAGCAGCTCGACGTTGCGCAGTGCCGATTCGACCATCGCTTCGGCAGTCGGTTCACTGTATTTGCGCAGCAGCTCTTTGCCGAGCGAACCGGCGTTGACACCGATCCGGATCGGGATGTTTTTATCCCGCGCCGAGGCGATCACCTCGCGCAAGCGGTCCTCGCGGGTGATATTACCGGGGTTGATACGCAAACAGTCTACACCCAGCTCGGCGACCCGCAGCGCGATGTGGTGGTCAAAGTGAATATCCGCAACCAGCGGTACGGCGACCCGCTGGCGGATCTGGCCGAACGCCTCGGCGGCGTCGAGCGAGGGCACCGAGACACGCACAATATCGGCACCCGCGGCAACGATCCGTTCGATCTGCGCTACCGTGGCGGCGACATCGCAGGTCTCGGTGTTGGTCATACTCTGCACAGAGATCGGCGCATCGCCGCCGACGGCGACACTGCCAACCATAATTTGGCGCGACTGGCGGCGTTTAATCGGTGATTCACTGAACATTGCGGCTCTCCGGTTGGGCGGCGCGGCTGACCCCATAGCGGGCGCGAAGGCTGGCGGTTTGCGGCGCATCGGGAAACAGATTGCGCAGCGCCAAACTGGCACTGGCAAACAGATCGGGCAGATCTAGCTGGGCGGCAACTTGCACCTCCAGCCACAGGCTATCGGCGCTCGGCACTGTAAGCTGGTCGTAGCGCTGCAACTGCGCCAGCGCCGGCTGCCAGCTACGCTGCTCTACCAGCAGCTGGGCACTGGCCAGGTAGGGCTCGGCGAAAGCGGGCGCCAGCCGGTTGGCGCTGCGGTAGGCGGCCAGCGCCGCCTCGTCGTCGCCGAGTTGGTGCTCACAGAGCCCCAAGATATAGAGCGCCTGCGGCCGTCGCTCGGAGCCGAGATCGGCGCTGGCCAAGACCATCTGCTCGCGGGCCGCGGCCAGCTCGCCACTGCGGTAGAGCAGCGCGCCGTAGTGGTAGTGGGCCAGCGTGTAGCCCGGCTGTTTGGCGATGGCGCGGCGGTAAAACTGCCCGGCCAACGCGCTGTCGCCCTCCATCTGGTAGAGCAGTGCGTAGCCGTGGGCGAGCTGCGCGGCGTCGCTGTCGACCGCCTTGGCTTTGCTGAGGTGGATATTGGCCAGCTCGCGGTTGCCGGCCTCGATGTAGCGGAGCGCCAAATTGAGATGGGCATCAAACGAGCTCTGCTCGGCCTCGCTGAGACCGCCCAACGGGTTGAGCGCGGCGCAGCCGGACAGGCTCAGCAGCGCCGCCAACAGCCAGCACTTAGCCGCCACTGGCGATAATCCCCTCGCGGGCGGCGCGCGCCGCGCGGTGGCGCGCGCTGCGCTTGGTTTTATCGTTGACCGCGCCGGCCAGCTGGCCGCAGGCGGCGGCGATGTCGTCGCCGCGGGTGGTCCGTACCGTGACGATATACCCAGCTTTCTGCAGGGTGTCGCGGAACCGGTGCAGCGAGTTGTTGCTGACCTTGCGGTAGTCGACTTCATCAAACGGATTGAACGGGATCAAGTTGATCTTGCACGGCAGGTCGACCAGCAGCGCAGCCAGCTGGGCGGCGTGCTCAGGGCGGTCGTTGACTTGGTCGATCAGCGTGTACTCGACGGTAATTTTGCGGTGGATATCCGGCATCTTGGTCAGGTAGCGGCGCGAGGCGTCGATCAGCTCAGCGAGCGGGTATTTGCGGTTGATCGGCACCAGCTCGTTGCGCAGCTCGTCGTTGGGTGCATGCAGCGAGATCGCCAGCGACACGTCGATTTCGTCGCCGAGCTTTTCGATCATCGGCACCACCCCGGCGGTGCTCAGGGTGACCCGCCGCTTGGAGAGCCCGTAGCCGTTGTCGGCCAGCATCAGGCTCATCGCATCGACGACATTGCGGTAGTTCATCAGTGGCTCACCCATGCCCATCATCACCACGTTGGTGACCCGGCGGCTCGCTTTGGCCTCGTACTGGCCGAAGTGTTTGGCGGCGATCCAGACTTGGCCGATGATCTCGGCGGCGGTCAAATCGCGGTTAAAGCCCTGTTTGCCGGTGGCACAGAAGCTGCAGTCGAGCGAGCAGCCAACCTGCGAGGAGACACACAGGGTGCCGCGGTCGCGCTCGGGGATGTAGACCGACTCAATGCAGCTGCCACCCTCAACGCGGATGATCCACTTGCAGGTGCCGTCGACCGAATCGTGGCGTTCGACCACTTCGGGCGCGCGGATCTCGGCGATCGCGGCGAGCTTTTCACGCAGCGGTTTGGCGACGTTGGTCATCTGCTCAAAGTCGTCGACGCCGGCCTGGTGAATCCACTTCATCACCTGGGTGGCGCGGAAGCGCTTTTCGCCGAGCTCGAGAAAAAATTCTTCCAAGCGGGAAGCAGAAAGCCCCAAGAGGTTGATTTTCTCCTCTCGGGGCTCTACTGCTAGCGGTTGTTGGTCAGCTGGCTGACTCATCGCTGTTCTCTGCCTAAATAGGGCTTTGTGGCGGGGCTCAGCGCGCGCAGAGCTCGCTCTCTTGGAAGAAGTAGCTCACTTCGCGGGCGGCCGACTCGGCTGAGTCAGAGCCGTGCACGGCGTTGGCGTCGATCGACTCGGCAAAGTCGGCGCGGATGGTGCCGGCAGCGGCTTCTTTGGGGTTGGTGGCACCCATCAGATCGCGGTTGGTGAGTACGGCGTTTTCGCCCTCGAGCACTTGCACGGTAACCGGGCCAGAGGTCATGAATGCCACCAGGTCTTTAAAGAACGGGCGCTCGCTGTGCTCGGCGTAAAAGCCTTCGGCATCGGCCTGGCTGAGCTGAACCATTTTAGCCGCGACAATTTTCAGGCCGGCGTTTTCAAAGCGGCTGTAGATTTGGCCGATGACGTTCTTGGCGACGGCGTCGGGTTTAATGATTGAAAGGGTGCGTTCAGTGGCCATGCGCGGGCTCCGTTATGTCTGTGTCAGTTAAGGTTAAAAAGGGTTTTAAAAATAGCCGGTTAGCGCCGCTCAGCGGCCCTTGGCAAGGAGCGGGATTTTACCTTCCGGGCGGCCTAACAACAACGTTTTTCTACCCGTCGCGGCGGTTTAGTCGGCCTCGTCGATCCACGCCTGCTGGATCGCCTCAAGAACCTTTTCGCCGCTGCGCTGCGGGTCGTCGTCAAATTGCTCAAGGGCGATTACCCAGTTGCGCAGGTCGACAAAATTGACCGTCAGCGGGTCGGTGTCGGGGTGCTGCTCGGCCAGTTCGATGGCGATATCCAAAACGTCGGTCCACTTCAACATTGACTCTCTCCTCGCTCAGCGCGCTCAGTGGCGCTCAGAGACCATATTAATGGTGTATTTGGGCAACTCGACAACCAGGTCGGCCTCGGCGACCAGCGCCTGACAAGAGAGCCGCGAGTCGGGGTCGACCCCCCACGCCTTGTCGAGGTAATCCTCTTCCAGTTCGTCGGCCTCAACGAGGGTTTCAAAACCCTCGCGAACATGGACGTGACAGGTGGTGCAGGCGCACGACTTTTCGCAGGCGTGTTCGATCTCGATGCCGTTTTGCAGCGCCAAATCGCAGATCGAAACACCCGGCTCGGCCTCGATCACCTTGCCCTCTGGGCAGATCTCACTGTGCGGCAAAAACACAACTTTGGGCATTACAGCTCTCCTTCTAATTGGTCGAGCGACTGGCCGGCGAGGGCCTTTTTAACCGCGGCGTCCATCCGCCGCGCGGCAAACGCCTCGCTGCCTTTGGCGACCGACTCTATTTTACGCGCCAGCGCGCGGTGTTCTTGGCTGCTGTCGCGCAGCGCCTGCAGCTCGTCCAGCGATTTATTCAGGCAGTCGAGCTCGACACGGTCGAGTAGCTGCTCGCCATCGGCAGCGATGGCGGCACGGATATCTTCGATGATGCGGTCGGCCTCGACCTGCTGCTCGGCGAGCGCCCGCGCCGCCATGTCATCCCGCGCGTGGCTGAATGACTCCTGCAACATTCGGGTCACTTCGCTCTCTTCGAGCCCGTAAGAGGGTTTAACCTCAATGCGCGCCTCGACCCCGCTGGTCATCTCGCGGGCGGCGACACTCAACAGACCATCGGCGTCGACCTGGTAGGTGACGCGTATCTTAGCCGAGCCAGCGGTCATCGGCGGGATGCCGCGCAGCTCAAAGCGGGCCAGCGAGCGGCAGTCACTAACCAACTCGCGCTCGCCCTGCACCACGTGCACCGCCAGCGCGGTCTGGCCATCTTTAAAGGTGGTGAACTCTTGCGCCTTGGCGACCGGAATGGTGGTATTGCGGTGGATAATCTTCTCGACCAGCCCGCCCATCGTCTCGATGCCCAGCGACAGCGGGATCACATCGAGCAGCAGCAGGTCGTCGCCACTCTTGTTACCGATCAACACCTCGGCCTGAATGGCGGCGCCGAGCGCCACCACCTGGTCGGGGTCGAGGTGGCAGAGCGGCTCGCGGCCAAAGTAGTCGGCGACCTTTTCGCGCACCCGCAGCGCCCGGGTAGAGCCGCCGACCAGTACCACGTTGTCGACCTCGTCGAGCTTGACGCCGGCATCGGCCAGCGAGCGCCGGCAGGCGCGCAGAGTCTTGGCGATCAGCGGGTCGAGCAGCTCGGCGAGCTGCCCGCGATCGAGGGTCAACGACTGCTCGCCGACTACCAGTTCAGTCTGCTCCACCTCGCTGAGTTGCTGCTTGGCCCGCTTGGCGGCAGCCAGCAACTGGCGCTGCTGGGCCGGTGCCATATCGGCGTCGATGGCCAGCTCGGCGCGCAGCCAATCGGCGATGGCGCGGTCGAAATCGTCGCCGCCCAGCGCCGAGTCGCCACCGCTGGCGAGCACTTCAAAGACCCCGCGGGTCAGCCGCAGGATCGAAATATCAAAGGTACCACCGCCCAAGTCGTAGACCGCGATAGTGCCCTCACCGCCGGCGTCGAGCCCATAGGCGATCGCCGCCGCGGTCGGCTCGTTGAGCAGCCGCAACACCTTCAGGCCGGCCAGCATCGCGGCGTCTTTAGTCGCCTGGCGCTGGGCGTCATCAAAATAGGCCGGCACGGTGATCACCGCGCCGTCCAGGTCGCCGCCAAGCGCCAGCTCGGCGCGCCGCTCTAGGCTGGCCAGCAGCTCGGCCGAAGCCTGCACCGGGCTGATCGCGCCGGCAGCAGTGGCAAACTTGGGCATGCCGCCAGCCGGCTGCTCGACAAATTCATAGGGCAGCTGCTCGCCAAACAGCGCCACATCGGCCAGCCCGCGGCCCATAAACCGCTTCACTGAGGTGAGCGTGTTGAGCGGGTCGCTGAGGTCGTGGCCGAGCGCTTCATAGCCTACACAGCTGAGCCCGTGGCGATCGTAGTGGAGCGCCGACGGCAGCAGCGCGCGGCCCTGCTCGTCGTTGAGTATCGCCGCGCTGCCACTGCGCACGGTCGCTACCAGCGAGTTGGTGGTGCCCAGGTCAATCCCAACCGCGCGCTTGCGCTGGTGCGGTTCCGGCGACTGGCCGGGCTCAGAAATTTGCAGAAGTACCGCCACTAGAGCTCCTCTAAATCTTGTTCTAGCTCGTCGAGCTGGTCGAGCAGTTTCGAGAAAAACTGCAATTTAGCCACCGCATCGACTGCACGCTGGTGGTCGCCGTTGGCGTAGTCGACCACAAAGCGCTCCTCACACTCGACAAACTTCACCTCGGCGGCACTGCGCAGCGCCTCCAGCTCGTCGAACGGTTGCGGGTGGTCGGCGATCTCCTCCATCCGCTCGCGCAGCTCTATCTGTTCCATCAGGAACATACCGTCGCGGGTGATGTGGCTCTCTTGGTTGGCGTCCACCCCGGCCAGCTCGAGTAGGTAGTGGGCGCGCAGCAGTGGCGACTTGAGGGTGGCGTAGGCCTGGTTGATCGCCGCCGCCTGCTGTACCGCTAGGCGCACCTCGCTGTCGCTGCCGGCCGCCGCGCGGTCTGGGTGGTGGCGCTGCTGTAGCTCGCGGTAGCTGGCGTCGAGCGCCTGCCGCGGCACCGAAAAATCGACCGGCAAGCCAAACAGAGCGAAGTAATCTTGAGAGAGCGGCATACAATCAACCAACAGAGCTGTACAGCGCCGCAGCGCTGTACAGCGGGGGAGTCACAGGCTAAACGTGGAAGCTCTCGCCGCAGCCACACTCGTCTTTGACGTTGGGGTTGCGAAACTCAAAGCCCTCGTTGAGCCCCTCTTTGACATAGTCTAACTCAGTGCCGTCGAGGTAGAGCAGGCTTTTCGGGTCGATCACCAACTTGACGTCGCCGCAGGCGAACACCTCGTCTTCCGGCGCCGCGTCGTCGACAAACTCAAGCACATACGAAAGCCCCGAGCAGCCGGTGGTGCGCACCCCAAGCCGTATACCGATGCCCTTGCCGCGGCCCGCCAAATGGCGGGCGACGTGCTGCTCGGCCGCTGGCGTCATACTAATCGCCATGGCTACTTGGCCTCTTGCTTCTCGCGGACATTGCGCACCGCGGCCTTGATCGCGTCCTCGGCGAGAACCGAGCAGTGGATCTTAACCGGTGGCAGTGCCAGCTCTTGGGCGATCTCGGTGTTTTTGATCGCCGCCGCTTCGTCTAGCGACTTGCCGCGCACCCACTCGGTGAGCAGTGAGCTAGAGGCGATCGCCGAGCCGCAGCCGTAGGTCTTGAACTTGGCATCTTCGATGATGCCGGCGTCGTTGACCTGAATCTGCAGGCGCATCACGTCGCCACAGGCCGGCGCGCCGACCATACCGGTGCCGACATTTTTAGACTGATCGTCCAACTTGCCGACGTTGCGCGGGTTTTCATAGTGGTCGATGACTTTTTCGCTGTATGCCATGGTCTCTCTCCTGTGTCGTTCGGGCTGGCTTAGTGGGCAGCCCACTCCACTGTGTTTAAATCGATACCGTCTTTGAACATATCCCAAAGCGGCGACAGTTCGCGCAGCTTGCCGACCGCCAGCTTGGTGCTGGCGACCGCCTGATCGACCTCTTGCTCGGTGGTGAAGCGGCCGATACTAAAGCGGATCGAGCTGTGCGCCATCTCGTCGTTGAGACCCAGCGCGCGCAGCACATAGCTGGGCTCAAGGCTCGCCGAGGTACACGCCGAGCCGCTCGAGACGGCCAGGTCGCGGATCGCCATCATCAGCGACTCACCCTCAACGTAGGCGAAACTGATGTTGATGATGCCGGGCAGATGGTGCTCTGGCGAGCCATTTAGGTGGACCGCCTCCATACCGTTGAAGGCGTCCCAGAGCCGGCTGCGCAGCGCAGTGATGCGAGCGTGGTCTTGGTCCATCTGCTCGCGGGCGACACGGCACGCCTCGCCCAGTCCGACGATCTGGTGGGTTGGCAGGGTGCCAGAGCGCATACCGCGCTCGTGGCCACCGCCGTGCATCTGCGCCTCGATACGGACCCGCGGTTTGCGGCGCACATAGAGTGCTCCAATGCCCTTGGGGCCATACAGTTTGTGGGCCGAGATCGCCAGCATATCGATATTCATGGCGTCGACATCGATTGGAATCTTGCCGACACTCTGCGCCGCGTCGACGTGGAAGAAGACCTTGTTGTCGCGGCACAGCTTGCCGATTGCGGCGATGTCGTTGAGCGAACCGGTCTCGTTGTTGACGTGCATGATCGACACTACCGTGGTGTCCTCGCGCAGCACCGCGGCAACCGCCTCGGGGCTGATCCGCCCTTCGCTGTCAGGGTCGAGGTAGGTCACTTCAAACCCTTCGCGCTCGAGCTGGCGACAGGTATCGAGCACCGCCTTGTGCTCAATTTTAGAGGTAATAATGTGCTTGCCCTTGCGGACATTGAAGTGCGCACAGCCTTTAATGGCAAGGTTATCTGACTCGGTAGCGCCGGAGGTCCAGACGATCTCGCGCGGGTCGGCGTTGAGTAGCGCGGCCACTTGCTCGCGGGCGTCCTCCACGGCCGCCTCGGCCTGCCAACCGTACATGTGCGAGCGCGACGCCGGGTTGCCAAAGTCACCGGTCGGCGTCAGGTAGTGCATCATCTTCTCGGCAACCCGCGGGTCGACCGGGGTAGTTGAGGCGTAATCCAGATAAATGGGCATTTCTACAGACACGTTAAGGCTCTCCTATTGCACCGCGGTGAGCGGAATGTTCGAAAGTTTGTCGTTAAAACCAGCCAGCTGGCGCTCGGCCACACTGCGCACGTCTGAGCGGTCGACCAGCTTTTGCAGCGATATCGCGCTCAAAAAATGGTGGATCTCGCCGCTCAGCTCCTGCCAGAGGGTGTGGGTTAAGCAGACCTCACCGGCCTGGCAGTTACCCTTGCCGCCGCAGTTAGTGGCGTCCACCGACTCATTGACCGAGTCGATAATTTGCGCCACGTGAATCTCGCCGGCCTCGCGGCTGAGCCGATAGCCGCCGCCGGGGCCGCGTACGCTGGAGACCAGCTGCGACTGGCGCAGCTTAGAAAACAGCTGCTCCAGATAAGAGAGCGAAATGCCTTGGCGCTCAGAAATATCGGCCAACGGCACCGGCCGGTCGGTGGCGTGCAGGGCTAAATCTAACATCGCTGTGACCGCATAGCGGCCTCGGGTTGTCAAACGCATGGTCTACCTCGCTTTGCTGCTTTTACCGTCTTGTTAACAGCGTCTCTTTACTCGTTTCGTTGCGGGGTAATTATGTAATTCCCTACCGTTTTAGTCAACTAAATAGCAGACTATTTTGCTCGGGTATTGGCCGCCTTAAGCTGGGCGATTTTTTGGTCGAGGGTGGCCAGCACACCGCGCAGTATCGATACCTCCATGCGGTCCATACGGCTGCGGTTGAACAGCCGGCGCAGCCGAGTTAGCAGCTGTTTAGGGTTGTCGGGATCATAAAACTCCATCCCCGCCAAGCTGCTGGCGACATGGCTGTGAAAGTGCTCTAGCTCTTCGCTGGTGGCCAGCGGCTGGTCCCAACTGCCGAGCGACGGCAGCGACCCGTCGTCGCGCTGCAAGCTGGCCATGCGCACCTCGTAGGCGAGCACCTGCACCGCGGTCGCCAAATTGAGCGAGCTGTAATCGGGGTTAGAGGGGATATTGACATGGTAGTGGCACTGCTGCAGCTCTTCGTTGGTCAGCCCGCGGTCCTCGCGGCCAAACAGAATCGCTGTTGGGTGGCTGGCCGACTCGACCCAGATGCGCTCGCCACACTGGCGCGGGTTGATCAGCGGCCACGGGATGCGCCGGTCGCGGGCGCTGGTGCCGATCACCAAGCCGCACTCGGCAACGGCCTCTTCCACACTGCCAACCACCACCGCGTTGGCGAGCACATCGCGGGCGCCGGCCGAGCGCCACACCGCGCGCGGTGCCGGGTACTCGCGCGGGGCGACCAGATAGAGTTGCGACAGCCCCATGTTCTTCATCGCCCGCGCCGCGCCGCCAATATTGCCGGGGTGGGCACTGTTGACCAGCACAATCCTGATGTTGTCGTCTCGGTCTAACATAACGGCTCCCGGCAGCGGCTTTTCTAGGCAGTTTTAAACGGCGCGAAGTGTAGCAGAAGCGGCTCTCTCTGGTACAATGCGCGCCCCCTTTAATCACCTTGTGGTAGACCCCATGCACCCGATGGTAAACATTGCCCTGCGCGCTGCGCGCAAAGCGGGCGAGATGATCGTAAAATCTGCCGACGATTTAGAGCGCATTCAGGTCGACGAAAAAGGCCGCCACGACTACGTCACCGAAGTCGACCGGCGCAGCGAAGAGACCATCATCTACCAGATCAGCAAGGCCTACCCCAATCACCGCTTTGTCGGCGAAGAGTCTGGCGTAACCGGCAACCCCGACAGCGAGACCGAGTGGGTGATCGACCCGCTCGATGGCACCACCAACTTTGTCCGCGGCATCCCGCATGTGGCAGTCTCTATCGCCTGCCGCATCAAGGGCCGGCTGGAGCACGCCGTCGTGCTGGAGCCATTTAAACGCGAAGAGTTTACCGCCAGCCGCGGCGCCGGCGCCAATCTCAACGGCCGCCGTGTCCGCGTCTCGGGCCGCGCCCCCGGCCAAGGGGCACTGTCGGCGACCGGCATCCCGTTCAGCCAGCCCAGCTTTGCCGAAATGGACAACTACCTGGCCTGTCTCAAAGAGTTTGCCGACAACTCGGCCGGTGTACGCCGGCTCGGCGTCGCGTCGCTGGATTTGGCCTATGTCGCCGCCGGCCGTTTTGATCTGTTTTGGGAGATGCACCTCAAGCCGTGGGATATCGCCGCAGGCGCACTGCTGGTGCGTGAAGCGGGCGGAATGGTCAGCGACTTTAAAGGTGGCGAGCAGTTTTTGGAGACCGGCCACATTATTGCCGCCACCCCCAAGCTGTTTAAACCGTCCTTGCAGATTGTCGCCAAACACCTCGGCAAGCTCGCTTAAAAAAGCCGATGTAATAAAAAAACCCCGCTGTCGCCAGCGGGGTTTTTTATTGCTCAGCAACCGTTAGAAGCGGTAGCTAAAGTCGACGCCGTAGGCATCACGCGCACCCGGGTGGATGAACGAGCCGCCAAACTCCGGCGCTTGAATCACCTCCTCGAGATACTCCTCGTCGGTGATGTTCTTGCCCCACAGCGTGACATCCCACTGCTCGCCACTCAGCGAGACGCGTGCGTTGAGGGTGTCGTAAGCATCGCGCTTCGCTTTGCTGAAGTTTTGGTTATTACCGCCACCGTAGAATACATTCCAGACCGTCGGACTCTCCTCGCCCTGCATGGTGTGGAACCAGGTCTCGCCGACGTACTGCCAGTCCAAACGCGCTACCAGATTGATACCAGTCGCCACCTCGGTGTCGAATTCGGCACCCAGGTTATAGGTGCGGTCTGGTGCCTGCGGAGCCTCATTGCCGACCGACAACGGACGGTTGACGTTCTCTTTAATCTCGCTATCGATCAAGCCGACCCCGCCGAATAACGACAAGTTTTCGGTCACCACGGCGTTAAAATCCGCCTCAAAGCCGCGGATATTCAGTTCGTCGATGGTGGTCACCACCCGCATCAAACCAAACGGGCCAGCGAAGAATTCGAAGAACTGGCTATCTTCGACAGTGGTGTCAAACACGGCTGCATTGACGCGCAGGCGGTTATCAAAGAACTCCATCTTGGCTCCCAGCTCGTAGCTAGTAGAGACTTCTTTAGCGTACTCATCTTTAACATTCAGCTGAGCATCTACCGCCACGCCGGGGCTACCACAAGTGGGCAAAAAGAACGGGCAGGTCTCCCCGTACCAAAAATCGATCAACGCTTCACTCCCTATGGAATTGAATCCGCCGCTGCGGAAACCAACCCCAGCGCTGGCATAGACATTGACGTCGTCGTTCACCGCCCAGCTGAATGTTGCCTTAGGCTGGAACTGGCTGAAAGTCGCACTACGACTGGGAATCGACTGAATGTCGGCAGTAAACGCCGGATTGATAAAGCCGGAAGAGTTGGCATTGTTACCTGAACCCGTAGCGTAAGGCACGTTGTTGTCCACATCGCGCTCTTCACGGTCATAGCGACCCGCAAAAGCCAATTCCATGGTCTCATTCAAATCGAACTCTACTTGGCCAAACACCGCCATCACAGATGTGTCAAACGTATCGTCAAACATCAAGTCAGTAGGATTTGGGCCATCGGCTGGGACATAAGGCTGAAGTAAAAAACCGTTGCCAGTATCTTGGCCGTAGGCAACCACGACATCACGCTCGATCTCAGCCGCATACAGACCAGCAATCCAGCGCAGCTCGGAATCTTCGTCAGACGTAAACCGCAATTCGACACTGGTATCAGTCTGGTTGCGTTCTTGATACTGGTAGCCGTCACAGCTAGTTGGCGTGTATGGACCGTAGACTCCCTCGCCAGTAGTGGCTGGATTGACACCAAACGGCGCAAAGTAGTCGCCAAACAGGTCGCTGCGACCTGCACCACCAAAGCTCGTAGGCATGTTGTTCAGAGTGGCGCGGTCTGCCAAGCACGACTCAGTGGCATCATAGGCGTAAAACGATGCCGAGGTACCGTCGGAGAGTAAAAACTCCTCTAAGTCGCTATAGCTGATGACTAACGAGACATCGACGCCATCGCGGTCCCAATCGGTCTTGATTGAGAACTCGTTGGTCTCCTGCTCATTGATGCCCGGTACGTTATTGGCGAAAATAAAATTGTGGCCGTTAACATCGGCGTAATAAGACGAGTTGAAGAATGTTTCAAACTGTGGGATCGCAAATACCGCATTGAAGTTAATCGCTCCGCCTTCGACCTCACTGTGGCCGGCGCGCACATCGACTTTCACATCGTCGCTGGCATTCCAGATCAACCGGCCGCGAACGGTGGTGTCCTCTAGGTAATCCACCGCACCTTGGCCGCCGCGAAAGACGTTGCTGTAGTGGCCGTCGGTCTCTTTCTGGCTAATGCTGAGCCGGCCGAGCAGTACGTCGTCCACCAATGCGCCACTAACTACCGCGCTGGCGCTCTTGGTACCGTTGTTGCCGGCACCCACTTTCACCTTGCCTTCAAACTCGTTTTCCGGCTCGTTGGTGGTGACCAAGATCGCGCCCGACACGGCGTTGCGGCCGTAGAGTGCGCCCTGCGGGCCTTTAAGCACCTCGATCTGGCGCACGTCCAGCAGCTCTTCGTTAAAGCTGTTGGGGTTGGTCGCCAGTACGCCGTCCACCACATAGGCAAAGGTCGACTCGGCGTCGCGGGTTGAGACGATACCGCGAATGTTGACTTGGGTATCGCCAACGTTGGCCGAGTCGACGATCGTGACGTTGGGCATCAGGCTGATAAAGTCAGCCGGGCGCTCAATACCGGCACTCTGAATCGTGCTCTCGGTAAAAGCCGATACCGCGATCGGTACCTCTTGCAGGTTCTCTGAACGCTTACGCGCCGAGACAACCACTTCCTCAATAGTGAAATCCGCCACGACTGGGGTTGCCAGGCTAGCGATGATGCTGGTTGCGAGTAATTTCTTAGCGGTTACTTTCATGCTTCTCTCCTAGGTCTTTCCGTTATGGTCGTACTGTTAAATGGTTACTGCTTTGCTACACCTTCTTACTAATAAAAAACTTTATCCAATTGCCCTGCCAACTATCGCTTAGCGAAACGTCGGCGCCACCGGTGCCGGCAGGTGGGTCTCTGTTTCACAGCGGCTGCGCAACTCCTCAACGCTGCCACCAAAGTTGAACAGCGCCGGCTCATCGCTGCGCGCTGCCGCCATCTCGGCGCGCAGTGCGGCGGTCGCGCCGCTGTCGACGCTGCCGTCGGCGGCGATCACGACACCGTAGTCGCGGGCACCGGCCACGCTGACCAAACGTCGCTCGACGTCGGCGCGCACCAGCTCGGGGTCGCGCTGCAGCGGATTGCCCCAACCGCCGCCACCCCAAGTGTTGAAGTAGAGCAGGTCGCCTGCTTTAACTTTGATTCCCTCGGCCTTGGCCGGCAGCCACTGCTCGCTGCCATCGGCGCGCACAATCCGCTTGGTCGAGCGCATCCCGGTATCGCCGCCAAGCACGCCCCACGGGTAGGTCAACCAACGCTCATCGTGGATGCCGATGGTGCCGTCAGCGAGGAACCGGTAGGCAACGCTGAGGCCGTTGCCACCGCGGTGCAGGCCGGCTCCGCCCGAGTCGGCGATGGTCTCATAGCGTTCGATGCGCAGCGGGAAGTAAGACTCGATAAATTCGTTAGGCACGTTGGTGAAGCCCGGCCACAGCGAGTGGCCATCCGGGCCGTCGCCGACCGGCCGGCCGGGGATACCGCCAAAGCCGATCTGGAAGAGCTGGAACCAGTCGCCATTTTTACCCTCGCGGTTGTCGTAACCGGAGTAGAACAGGTGGGGCGAATCCGAGAAGCCGGCGGCGTTGAGCATCATCTCTGGGGCACCCATACCGAGCAGCGCGCCGAGCACATCAAAGATTCGGCCCAGCGCGTGGGTGCGGCCAGACAGTGCCGCCGGGTAGTTGGGCTTGAGCAGCGTGCCCTGCGGGATACGCACATCCACCAGGTCATAAAAGCCGTCGTTAAAGACAATCTGCGGGTCGACTACGTTGATGGTGAACGAGCCAAAGAACATCTTGAACATATCTTCGTTGAGGAAGAAGTTGACCGAGCTCTGCGCCTGCGGGTCGGTGCCGGCAAAGTCAAAGATCGCCTTTTCGCCTTCGCGCCACATCTTGCACTTAATCTTGTACGGCCCCATGCCCATACCGTCGTCGCACAGGTAATCTTCAAACTCGCGCGGCTGCTCGGGGATAAACATACCAATAATATGCTTCATAGCGTCGTAGTTGCGCTGCAGCATCACATCCATGGTCGAGAACAGCACGTCGTCGCCAAACCGCTCGGCCAGCTCGACACAGCGTTTGGCTGCGGTATTGCACGCCGCCACCAGCGCGTTGAGGTCGAAGCGGTTCCACTGCGGGGTGCGCACGTTGTGCAGAATCAGCTCGAGTAGGTCGGCCTGCAACACACCCTTCTTGTAGAGCTTGGTCGGCGGTATGCGGATACCCTCTTGGAAGATGGTGGTCGCCTCGATCGGGATCGAGCCGGGCACCATGCCGCCGTTGTCCGACATGTGGCCGAACATGGCCGACCAGGCGATGTGACGGCCCTCTTTAAAGACCGGCACCAGCACCACCCAGTCAGGCAGGTGCGAGACCGCCGCATTACACATATACGGGTCGTTGGTGAGAATCACATCGCCCTCTTCGATCTCGGCGTCGTAGGCTTGCAAAAACGGGCCGATAAACGAGCCGAACTGGCCGACCACCATCTTGCCGTCGCGGTTGGCGATCATCGGAAAGCAGTCGCCCTGCTCGCGGATACCCGGCGACATGGCGGTGCGAAACAGCACCGCATCCATCTCCTCGCGGGCGTTGCGCAGGCCGTTTTCAATAATGTCTACAGTCACCCCAGCCACCTCGACGGTGTTGAGCGGGGCGTGGTTGGTTTCAACGATTGTTGCAGTCATGTTGTTCGCTCCCTTAAGCCGGGTTGATTAGCAGGTTGCCGACGCTGTCGACGGTGGCGGCAAAACCGGGCAGCACCACGGTAGTTGAGTCCATCTCGCTGATGATGGCAGGGCCTGGCACCACCAGCCCGGGGTGAAGCAGGTTGCGGTCGTAGATGGGCGCGGCGTGCCAGTCGCCCTGGTAGTAGAAACGGCTGTCATGCAGCTGGCAGTCGGCTAGGCTCTTGCCGGCCGTGCCCACCACTCGCTCGGCGATCGCCTTGCCGCGCGCTTTGACCACTGCGCGGATCATCAAGATCTCGTGGCCGTCGCCCAGTTTGAAGGTGAACAGCTGCTCGTGCTCGGCATCAAACCGGTCGGTTAGCAGCGCGATGCCGCGCGCCTTGAGATCGGCCTCAGTGAAGTCGACGGTTATCTGGAAGGCCTGGCCGGCGTAACGCAGGTCGGCCTGGTAGGTTACCTCGTGCTCGCTGGCGGGAATGCCGTCGGCCAGCAGCGACTCGCCGGCGCGCTCGGTCAGCTCGGCCAGATCGCTGAGCAGCTGCTGGTTAGAGATATCGCCGGCCATAGTCAGGTAGGTGCGCGCCGCCTCGTCTTGCACTTGGGTGGTAGCGTCGCCGTAGGCGCACAACACCCCCGGGCCGGGCGGCACAATCACCGGCCAGGCATCAGTCAGCACGCCGAGCGCGTTGGCGTGCAGCGGGCCGGCACCACCAAAGCCGACCAGCGCAAAGTCGCGCGGGTCGTAGCCCTGCTCGACCGAAACCAGCCGCAGCGCGCCGAACATCGCCTCGTTGACGATACGGATAATGCCCTCGGCCGCCTCCATTAATTCAATGCCCATCGCATCGGCCACGCTCTGCACCGCCGCGACCGAAGCGTCGCGGTTAATCTGCATCGCACCGCCCAGCTGCACGTCGCTGGGCAGGTAACCGAGTACCACGTTGGCATCACAGACGGTCGGCAGCTCGCCGCCCTTCATATAACAGGCTGGGCCGGGTACCGCGCCGGCCGACTCTGGGCCAACCCGCAGCGCTTTGGTTAGCTCCGGCACAAAGGCGATCGAGCCGCCACCGGCGCCGACTGTACGCACATCGACCGACGGCGCGCGCACCCGCACATCGCCGACGATAGTCTCGCGGCGCACCCGCGCCCGCGAATCTTGAATCAGCGCCACGTCGGTCGAGGTGCCGCCCATATCAAAGGTGAGAATATTGTTGTAACCGGCCCGCGAGCAGAAGTAGATCGCCCCCGACACACCCCCGGCCGGGCCCGACATCAGCAGGTTGACCGGCGACTCGCCGGAGGCGCGCGCCGACGCCAAACCGCCGTCTGAGCGCAAGATAGAGAGCTGGGTGTCGCTGCCCATTTTTTCGTCGAGGGCGGCCTGCAAGTTGTCGACGTAGCGGGCCACTTCCGGGCGCACGTAGGAGTTCACCACGGTGGTCTCGGTGCGCTCGTACTCCTGCATCTCTGGCACCACTTCGCTGGAGATCGAGATCGGCGTATCGGTAAAGATCTCGGCGGCGATCTCGCGGGCGCGCTGCTCGTGGGCGCCGTTCATGTAGGCGTTGATAAAACAGATGGTCAGTGCTTCGATGCGGCCCTTGGCCTTGAGTGCTAGCAGCGACTCGCGCAGCGCCGGCTCGTCGAGCGGGGTGACCACCTTGCCGTCAGCGTCGAGCCGTTCGACCGCGCCAATGGTCAGCTCAAGCGGTGCCAGCAGCGGTTTTTTGACAAAACTGACCCAGCCGCCAAGCCCGCCCGGGCAGTAGCTGCGCGCCACCTGCAGGGTATCTTCGTAACCGGCGGTAGTGACCAAACCGACCACCGCACCTTTGCCAGTGAGTACCGCGTTGGTAGCTACCGTAGTGCCATGCATGACCCGGCTGATCGCCTTTGGGTCGACACCCGACTCTTCGCAGATGCGGGCGATACCGTTGAGCACACCAACCGACGAGTCGTGGGGCGTAGACGGCACCTTGGCCGTATAGGTTTGGCCACTGACTTCATTAATCAACAGCAAGTCGGTAAACGTCCCGCCGACATCGACACCCAACCGATAACTCATAGTGCTCTCCTACTGGTAAATGGTTCTATCTGTTTTATCAACGGCTAGGCCGCCTGTTTTTGTTGTTGGCGCTGCAGCCAGACTTTGGCCCGGCCACCCGGCGCCGAGCCGGTTAGCGCGGCAGCTAAATCGCTGGCTGCGAGCAGCCGGCCCATATCGATGCCGCTGCTAAAGCCGAGCTGTTCGATCAGCATGACCGCATCTTCGGTTGCCACGTTACCGCTCGCACCGGGCGCAAACGGGCAACCGCCCAAGCCGGCAATCGAGGCGTCAAAGCGGCGCACGCCACTCTCTAGGGCGGCGTAGAGATTGGCGAGGCCGAGCGCGCGGGTGTCGTGAAAGTGGCAGCCGAGCCGGTTGGCCGGCAGCTCCGCTAAGAGTTGCTGGGTGAGCTCAGCCACTTGGCGCGGGTTGGCGGCGCCGATGGTGTCGGCCAGCACGGCCCGGGCGGCACCGGCGGCGACAAACCGGTTGGCGATGCGGGCCACCTCGGCCGGGTCTGTCGGCCCGTCGAACGGGCAGCCAAAGGCGACCGCGATAGTAGCGATCACTTCGATGCCGTCGCTGGCCGCCTGCTGCATAATCTCTTCGGTGATTGCCTCGGTGTCGCCCAGCCCCATATTGGCATTTTTACGCGCCATACCCTCGCTGGCGTAGAGCACCATGGTGACAGAGCGGGCACCGGCGTCGCGCGCCATCTCGTAGCCGCGACGGTTGAGAATAAGCGTGGTCGCCGCGCCCGACTGCTGGCGGTTGACCGCTGCCACCACTTGGTCGGTGTTGGCCATCGCCGGCACCAATTTGGGCGACACAAAGCTGCCGACTTCAACCTCGGCCAAGCCGGCCGCGTAGAGCGCCTCGATCAGCTCGCAGCGCTCATCCACGGTCAGCACCTTGGCCTGGTTTTGCAGCCCGTCGCGCGGGCCGACATCGGTAATAATCACAGACTCACTCATAACGCCCCCTACTTGACGAAGCCGGCACTGCGCAGGTCGGCGATCTGTTGATCGCTCATCGCCAGCAGCTCGCGAAGAATTTGTTCGGTGTGCTCGCCGAGCAGCGGCGGCGAGCTGAAGCTCTCTTCGCTGCTGCGCGACAACTTGATCGGGTTGCCCGGTACCTGCGCCGGCGCCCCCGACGGGTGGGTGATATCGACCACCATGTTGCGGTGGCGAACCTGCGGGTCGTTCAGCGACTGGCTAAACTTATTGACCGGCGCGCAGGGAATACGGCGCTCTTCGAGCTGCGCCAACCAGTGTGCGCAGCTCTGCTTGCCAAGCACCTCGTTGAGGGTGGCATTGATAAAATCGGCATCGCGCAACCGGCCCGGCTGGCCGTCGTAATCGGGGTTGTTAAACGCCTCGACCTCGACCACCTCTTTGAGGTTCTGCCAGAAGTTGTCGGTGATCACCGCGATAACGATGAAGCCGTCACTGCAGCGGAAGGTGTTGTAGGGCACATGCACAAAGTGGGCGTTGCCGATCGGCTCTGGATCGACCCCGGAGAGCAGGTGCATGGTGGCCATGTAGTTGAGCAGCGACACCTGCACATCGAGCATAGAGATATCAACGTGCTGACCGAGCCCGCTGCGCTCGCGCTCATAGAGCGCCGCCAGAATACCCATCACCCCAAACATACCACCGCCCAAATCACCGATCGGGATACCGGCCCGCATCGGGTGCTCGGCATCGGTGCCGGTGATCGACATACCGCCACCGATCGCCTGCGCCACTTGGTCGAAGGCCGGCCGCTTGTGGCTAGGGCCGTCGGATCCAAAGCCAGAGATAGTGCAGGTAATAATCTTAGGGTTGACCACTTTCAGCGACTCAAAGTCGATCTTCAGCCGCTCCGGCACGCCGGGGCCAAAGTTGCTCAACACAATGTCAGACTTCTCTACCAGCTGGTAGAACAGCGCCAGACCCTGCGGGTCTTTCAAGTCGATAGCGACGCTCTTTTTATTGCGGTTGAGGGTCAAAAAATAGGCCCCCATACCGTCGACTGAGTTGTTCGGGTCGCTGGCCAACAGCTTGCGGGTGCCCTCACCGGCGAGCGGCTCGACCTTAATCGTCTCGGCGCCCAGGTCGGCTAAAATCATCCCGCCATAGGGGCCGGACAACATGTGGGTGAGGTCGAGAATACGCACACCGGTCAGCGGCTTGCTCATGCTTGCTCCAGGGTTGCACCGGCCGCAGCGGCCAGTTGGTTAAGTTGCTTTACGGTCTGCGCCAGGCTCTGTACATCGACGTACTTGGCGTGCATATCAAACAGGTTGGCGCGGTGCGCCTGCAGGTTGCGATCGCCGACCGCCTCTTCGACGACCACGCTGTAGTAGTCGTGCTGGAGCGCATCGACCGCAGTCGCACGCACACAGCCGCTGGTGGTCAGGCCACCGATCACCAAGCTGTCGACGGCAGCTAACTGGAGCTGCTCGGCCAGCTCGGTTTTGAAGAAGCCGCTCGCCCAGTGTTTTTCAATCACCCGCTCGCCGGCCAGTGGCGCTAACCGGCTGTCGACCTGCACCCAGCGCGAACCGGGGGTCAGCACATTGAGCGCTGGCACCCGCTGGCGAAAAACTCGCGCCTGATCGGGCTGGCGGTAGATCACGGTGGTAAAAAAGACCGGCCAATGGTTGGCCCGAAACAGCGCCAACAGCTCTGCTGCCGCGGCCACAGCGCGCTCAGAGTCACTGCCGAGTGGACAGCTGGGATCGGTGAAGCCCTCGATCATATCGATCAACAGCAGGCCGGGGGTGCCGACTAAACCGAGCTGATTGCGTTGTAAATCCATGAGCGACCCTGTGCTGTTTGTGGCTAACTGCCAACATGCGCCATTCGCACATTTACATAATGATATAGTTATATATCAAATTAACCGTATGTTGCAACAGGACAAACCGTTTTTTTCACTCCGCCGCCGCTACCCACCGGCCGGCAACTGTGGTTAGATCGGCCTCGACCAACCACGGCGTTGGCGACAACTACCACCCGAGGAGACCCCTATGAGTTCACTAACCGCTATCACCATTAACAAGGCCGACCAGACCGCCACCACGCTCGGCGAGTGGGCCGGCAATGTTCTGCTGGTGGTTAACGTCGCATCAAAGTGCGGCCTGACCCCGCAGTACGAGGCACTGCAAGCCCTCAACGAGCGCTTTGCCGAGCGCGGCTTCAGCGTGTTGGGGGTGCCCGCCAACGACTTTAAAGAGCAGGAGCCCGGCACCGACGCCGAGATTCAGAGCTTCTGCCAGGTCAACTACGGCGTCACTTTCCCGGTACTCGCCAAAGCGGTTATCACCGGCAGCGACAAGCACCCGCTCTACGCCGCGCTGACCGCCGCTCACCCGGTGACACCGGATCGCGAACGGTTTGCCGAACGTCTAAAAGGGTTTGGCATTGAACCGACCGCTGCACCCGAGGTACTGTGGAACTTTGAGAAGTTTTTGATCGGCAGAGACGGCGCCGTAGCGGCGCGGTTTGCGCCCGATGTGGCGCCCGATGATGCGGCGATCAGCGCTGCCATTGAAGCGGCGTTGGCGGCCTAGGCTGCTAACCTACCAACAAAAAGCCCCGCCAGTTCTGCTGGCGGGGCTTTTTATTGACCTCGCTGGCACTCACTGCGCTCGCAGGGTGAAGCCTTGGTAACCTGAGGCTGCGATATCGGCGCAGAGCTGGCGGTAGGTACCCACACCGCCAATGTAGGAGAGCAGCCGACGCGGCTTTCCAACAATATTGCCGCCGGTGTACCACCCGTTGGTATTGGCTAGCAGCGTGGCATTGGCTACCTCGTCGTGGTGCTCAACCCACCGGTCTTGCCGCTCTTTGGTTGGCTCCATACTGGCTATCGCGTTGCTGCTAATGTAGTTAATCGCGTCACTAACCCATTCAACCTGCTGCTGTAGACAGGTGGTCATGTTACAAAATGCGGTTGATGGTGCGAGTGGCCCGGCGATAGTAAACAGGTTGGGGAAACCGTGCACCTGCAAGCCGAGAGTAGAGCGAATGTCGCGGGACCATAGCTCGCGCAGCGACAGCTGATCGCGACCGCGAACATCCATTGCCGTCAGCGAGCCAGTGCCAGCATCAAAGCCGGTGGCCATGATCAATACATCTAGCGGGTATTCTCGCCCGGCAACCAGCAACCCGTTTTCGGTAAACCGCTCTATGGGGGACTCAGACACATCCACCAATTCCACGTTGTCTCGAGCGTAAGCCGCGTAGTAGCCGTTCTCTAACGGCACCCGGTAAGTACCAAAACCAAAACTGGTCGGGATCAGCTTGTCGGCCAGCAGCGGGTCGTCTATCGCTGCGCGGATCTTCTCGCGCGCAAAAATAGAGACCTCTTCATTGATCTTTTCATCGAACAATACCTCTGGAAAGGTGCCCACCCACATTTTAAGCGAGCCATCGGCCCAACACTCCTCGAGCCACTGGCGGCGCTCTTTAACACTCAACGAAGTTGCCCAACCCAGCTCGGGCAAATCCCACTCAAATCCGCCAAAGGTATTTGGCAGCGACTCGGCAAACTGCTTGTGCCGACTTCGCCAGTAGTCGCCCTGCGCGCCGGTCAATGGGTAATTATTCATTTTCACTGCATATTGGGGCGTGCGCTGGAATACCGTCAGTTGCGCAACTTGCGACGCAATAGTTTGAATAACCTGTATGCCGGTGGCGCCGGTGCCAACTACGCCGACCCGCTTGCCGGTCAGGTCAATACCCTGCTGGGGCCAGCGCGCAGTGTGCACTATATCGCCTTTAAACTGGTCATGGCCGGCAAATGGCGGCAGCTTGGGAGCCGACAGCATGCCCACACAGCTGATCAGATAGCGGGCACGCCAAACCTGCCCCGCCTCGCTGGTGACCACCCAGCGCGCCGCCGACTCATCCCAGTGGGCGCTAGCAATACGGGTGTTGAGCTGTACCCGATCGCGCAGGTCAAATTTATCTGCCACATAGTGAAGGTAGCGCTTAATCTCTGCCTGACCGGGAAAACGCTCACTCCACTGCCACTCGTCAAGCAACTCTTGGGAAAACCAGTACTGGTATGTATAGGATGGCGAATCTAGCCGCGCGCCGGGGTAGCAGTTCCAGTGCCAGGTGCCGCCAATATCCTCGGCTGCATCGACGCACTGAACTGACATGCCGGCCTCGCGCAATTGGTAGAGCTGGTAGAGGCCGGCTATGCCGGCACCGATAATCAGCGCGTCGATTGATTTTGACTGCATAGCGATACCTCTTCTAATTGAGCGCTTAGTATCCGCCCAGAATGGTGTGGCGTCTGCGCAGCAACGGCTCAAAAACTATGCAAAAAAGGAACAATATGCAAATATACTGAAAACGGGGAACCACTATGCTCAAGACCGACCAGCCAAGCTCCGGATCAACGGCGACAAGCCACAGTTTTAGCGGCGATACGGCGTCAGTGGCAAGCCATCTTTCACAAATTTTTGTGGAGCTTGAAGTCACCAGCCTGCGGCCCGACCAGACACTCTCAGGGTCGGTATCACGCGTGCCACTGGGCGACCTAGAGCTGCTGCGTTCAACCATTCCGAACGGCGGTATTCGGGTGCGGCGCTCAGCGGCACTACTGCGCCACTCTACCCATCAACACTATTACATCTGCTGCCTGATGAGTGGCGTCGCCACGCTCAATCAAGGTGGTGCAGAGGCCGAACTGATCGCAGCTGATATTGCCCTGCTAGACAGCAGCCAGACTTACACCATTGACGCCGCTGGGCCTATCGATGCGCTGTGGATAGCGGTGCCACGCTACCGTATCGAGGGCAGGCTAGCAAAGCCCAGCGAACAACTGGGCCAACGTATTGATGGTGCTAAAGGTAGCGGCTCGCTCGCATCGGGCCTATTGGTGAACGCCTTCATCGAGGCGGGCCGGCTTCCTGCGCACTCTGCTGAGCGAGTGGGCAACACTATCCTCGACTTGGTCGCTCTGGCGTTGACTGCCGACGCTAGCGCGACAAGTTCGCGGCCCGCCACACGGCTTCAAGGTGCCTTAGACTATATTGAAGCACACCTCTGCGAGCCCAAGCTGTCGCCACATCAGGTCGCCCAGGCGCAAGCGATTACCACCCGGCATCTCAACACACTGTTTAGCCGTAAAGCCACGTCGACGGCAAAGTGGATCCGACTTCGCCGTCTAGAGCGCTGCAGAGCCGATCTGCAGTCCAACCAGCAGCAGACCACCAGTATTGCAACCATCGCGCTGAATAACGGGTTCTCCGAACTGAGCACATTTAACCGGGCCTTTAAGAAACAGTTTGGCGTCGCACCGTCTGCCTTGCGGAACGCACCAGCCGAAAAAAAAGCCGCCAACCTTCGTTAGCAGCTTCTTTTGGCCAAATCCACAGTTACAACGAACGGAGCCCGGCGGTAACCCCTTTGAGGCTGAACGGCACCTTGATCGGGCCGGCACTCAGTGAAATAAATCGCACCTCAGCGGCGGTGCCACTGCGCAGCGCGCCCACCATCTCGTCTGTCAGTTCAGCGCGGGCGATGCAGCCGCCGGCTTCGCAGACAACGAACTCGGCGCGCTGACCAAACTCACCCTGCACCAGCTGGGCACCACGCAGCAACGCAACGTTGAGCGGCAGAGTAAACTGCGCCACGTAGTTTCCGGCCGCACTCTTTACTAGCAGCGCCTGCATAACAGGCTTGTTCTCCGCTGTGTAGGCGATTTGTCGCAACTCGCAAGCACTGTCACTGCAGCGCTGAGTCCAGTCATCGAACTTTTTCTCAGACACTTCGGCACTCGCCACTCAGACTAAAAACACAACAGCGGCGGCCAAAACCTGAATGCCTCTCAACTACTACTCTCCAAAGCGGGATTAGTTGGGGCACCATCCTGTCCGACTCTAGCCGGCTACGGAACGCCTCCCCAGCCACCGATGAACCTGCCGGCAGTAGGCTTGGTAGTCAGCGCCAAACAGCTCCGCCATGGCGCGCTCTTCCGGGGCTATCTGCCAGCGGCTGATATAGCCGGCATAGATTGGCACCCCAAGCCACTGCCAGCCAAACCCGCCGAGCAGTGCGACCGCAACCAGTAGCAGCAGCATACCCAGATACATCGGGTTGCGGCTGTAGCAAAACACACCCTCAACTACCAGCGCCGTCGCGGTTGCCGGCGCGAGCGGATTGACCGTAGTCCGGCGGCGCCTAAAACTCAGCCACGCGGCGCCGATCACCGCCACCGCCAGCAGCGCGGCCAACGCCGCCAAAATAATTGCCACACCGCCTCCCTGCAGATAGCGGCCGTCCACAGACCACACCATTGCACCAGCGACCACCGCCATCACAACCGGCGGCGGAATTTTGTTCTCTAAGGTAACCATTCGCACACCTCTCTAACTAGCAAGTCAACTAGCCGCTAGCAACCGCGCCGCCTCTTCAACCACAATCGCGTGGCGCCTTGCCAACGCCTGCCTGTCGTCGTCATACCCGCCCCCGATCACCGTCGCCACCGGTATGCCGCGGCCGCGCAGAAACTCCAAAACCAACCGGTCGCGCTGCCTTATACCCGCCTCGCTCACCTTGAGCCGGCCGAGCGGGTCGGCCGCATAGACATCCACCCCAGCGTCATAGAGCACCAGCTGTGGACGGTGCTGATCGACCACGGCTTGCAGCGTCTCGGCCACTACTGCTAGGTAGGCGTCGTCGTCTAATCCGTCATCGAGTGCGACATCGCAGTCGCTCAAGCTCTTGGTAAACGGAAAATTGTTGCCGGCATGGATAGAGCAGGTGAATGCGCGCGGCTCGTTCGCCAACACCGCAGCGGTGCCGTCGCCCTGATGGACGTCGCAATCAAAGATCAGCACACGCTCTAGCTGGTTCTCATCAAGTAGTAACTTGGCGGTTATCGCCAGATCATTGAAGACACAAAAACCTGAGGCGTAATCGTAGTGGGCGTGGTGGGTGCCACCGGCGAGGTGACAGGCGATGCCGGTGTGCAGCGCCAGCTGCGCAGTCAGCACAGTGCCAGCCGGCGACACTAGGCTGCGCTCAACCAGCCCCTCCGACCACGGCAGATTGCAGCGTTTGATCTCACGGGCGGTCCAGCGGTTGTCGATAAACCGTGCAATATAGTCTGGGCAGTGGACCCGCTCCAGCCAACTCAACTTGGCCCGGCTGGGCCGAAACAGATTATCGCTGCGCAGCAAGCCGGCCCCACGCAGGTGGGCGGCGAGCAGTGCAAACTTCTCCATGGCGAAGCGGTGGTTGGGCGGAAAGCCGTAACTGTAACTAGGGTGGGTGACTAACGGCAGCAATATTTACCCCTTCGCCAATGTGTTGAGCGCCCATGCTGCTAGGCCGGCTGACAGCTCCGGTGTATCGACAACGGCGGCTGGGTTGGCCCACTCTTGCAGAAAGTGGCCGCCCTGCTCCACCATCAGCGGCGCTGGGCAGCCGTTGATCACCTTGGCCAGCGCCCGCATCGTCGGCGGGCCGAGCACCGGGTCTGCGGCACCAATCGCCATTGCGCTGCGGCCCTGCCAACCGCTCTTCCAAAATGCCAAGGCCTGGCGCGATAACTCCGCGCCGGGGGCATCCGGGTGGTCCATTACCATCTCGGGAAAGCGCCGGATTGCGGCGCGGTACTCGTCGCTGGGGTAGGGTGCTGCGTAGGCGACCGCCTCGGCGGCAGTCAGGTGCGCCACCGAGCGCTGAAACAGCCCGGCAATAGAGAACGAGGGCTTGTCGCGATTGAACTGCCGCCAAGCGACAAAGCCGTCGCTGAGCGGCCGATCGCCGGTCGCCAGCGCGGTGTTCATCACCAGCAGTGCCGCATAGCGCTGCGGCGCTGCCATCGGCAGAGTCAGCCCCAATAGGCCGCCCCAGTCCTGTACCGCCAGATGGATGTTGGTTAGCTGCAGACGCTCGACCAACTCTAGCAGCACCGCGCGGTGAAAGTCGTAGTGGTGGGTGGCCTCGTTGAGCGGCTTGTCGCTCTTGCCAAAACCGATCAGGTCGGGCGCGATCACGCGGTGGCCGGCCGCTGTCAGTACCGGTACCCAGTGGCGCCACAGGTAGCTCCACGCCGGGTTGCCGTGCAGCAGCAGCCAAGTGACATCGGCCTGCTGCGGCCCTTCGTCGATATAGTGCAGGCGCAAACCGCCCAGCGCCGGCAGGTCGTCGACATAGCGCGCGGCAAACGGGTAGTCCGGCAGGTCGGCAAACGCCGCGTCGGCGGTTCTTACTGCGCTGTTAATCACGGGGTTGTTGGCTGTCGACATAGTGGCCTCTGGGCAGCTGACTTTGGCGTAGCCTACCACTGTTTGCCGCGCCGGTTAACGGTTAGGATAGGGCTAGATACAACCCCCAACAGAGAGAGCCGTTATGAACCCGACAGCCACCACCAGCCACCAACCCCCACAACTGGCCCAGCAGCTACAGATGGTCGAACGCCCCACCGCGCTGCCCGAGCCGCACCACTTTAAGCTGGCTGAGGTGGCGCTGGCGCAGCCTCAACAGGGCGAGGTGCTGGTAAAAAATCTGGTGATGTCGGTCGACCCGTATATGCGCGGGCGGATGCGCGCCGACGCCGTCTACGCCGAGCCGTTTCAGCTCAACGAGGCGATGACCGGCGGCGCGGTCGGCGAGGTGATCGTCTCGCGCCACCCCGACTACCAGCCCGGCGACCGGGTGCTGAGCATGCTCGGCTGGCGCGACTGGTTTACCACCGGGGTCGCCGCTGGCGAGCTGCAAAAACTCCCCAAGCTGGCCGCGGTTAAGCCTTCGCTGTTTCTTGGCACCCTCGGCATGCCGGGGCTGACTGCCTACTACGGGCTGCTGCAGATCGGCCAGCCGCAACCGGGCGAGACGGTGTTTGTTTCGGCCGCCTCTGGTGCGGTGGGCGCCAACGTCTGTCAGATCGCAAAATTGAAGGGCTGCCGGGTGGTCGCCAGCGTCGGCAGCGACGCCAAGGCGCAGTGGCTTAAAGAGCAGTGCGGGGTGGATGCGGTGATCAACTACAAAACCTGCGGCAACCTCACCCGCGCGCTGCTCGCCGCCGCCCCCGAGGGCATCGATGTCTACTTTGAGAACGTGGGCGGCGACCACCTTGAAGCGGCTATCAACGCCATGAACCCCTACGGGCGGATTGCCGCCTGCGGCATGATCGCCGGCTACAACGAGACCAACCCACTGCCCGGCCCCAATAACATGATGTTGGTGGTGGGCAAAAAGATTCGTATACAGGGGTTTATCATCTCCGACCACTTCGACCAACAGCCAGCATTTTTTGCCGAGATGGGGCCGTGGGTGGCCGCAGGTAAAATCAACAGCCAAGAGACCGTGTTCACCGGCCTCGATCAGGCCGTGACGGCGTTTTTGTCACTGTTTAGCGGCGACAACTTCGGCAAGGTGGTGGTCGATCTGAGCTGACAGCCGCGCGGCGGTCGACCACCACACCAGCCCGCGCCGACAAAGCCGCCATTGGCGGCGGTCTACTCGGCTAGCCGGCCGTCGCGAAAATCACGCAGCGCCTGCTCGAGCTGCTCGGTGGTGTTCATTACAAACGGCCCGTACTGGGCAATCGGCTCGCGCAGCGGTTGGCCAGCTAGCAGCAGCGCCTGGCAGCCGGCCGAACCGCCCTGCACCACTAGCCGATCGCCCTCGCCGTACAAGCCGAGCTGCTTGCAGCCCAGCTGGTCGGTGGAGTCGTCGTAAACCAGTAGCGCCACCTGCTCATACCCCTCACAAACAAGCTCGAGCTGCTGGTTGGCCGCTACGGTAAGATCGGCCAGCAGCGGCTGGGTTGCCATTGCCGGCAGCTGGCCATGCAAACTGACATGGCGATCAGCCACCACCGTCAGCTGCCCGGCGATCAGCGCAACTGCACTACCATCGGCGCCATCAAACCGCTCTAGCTGATCTGCGCCGATCTCGCGGTAGGCGGCCGGTACCAGCTTGTCGGCCGCCGGCAGGTTGAGCCAAATTTGAAAGCCGTGCATTAAGCCGGCCTGCTGCTCGGGCATCTCAGAGTGAATCACACCGCGCCCGGCGGTCATCCACTGCACATCGCCGGAGCCGATCACCCCCTCGTTGCCCATGTGGTCGCGGTGGCGCATACGCCCCACTTTCATGTAGGTAATCGTCTCAAAGCCGCGGTGCGGGTGCTCGGGGAAGCCGGCCAAGTAGTCGCTGGCCTCGGCAGAGTTGATCTCGTCGACCATCAAGAACGGGTCGAGCAGCCGCTGCATGGCGCTGCCGCCGATGCGGTTGATCGCAACCCCAGCGCCGTCTTGGGTCGGCTGGGCAGAGTGTACTGCCATCAATGGACGGTTCATGCGGTCAGCCCCTCGCGCCCGTGGGCCAGCGAAAAGTCTAAGCGCGGACCTATCGGCACCACTTGCGACGGGTTGATAGAGAGGTGGCTGGCGTAGTAGTGCTCTTTGATATGGCCAAAGTCGACCGTCTCGGCAACTCCCGGGTACTGATAGAGCTCGCGCAGATAACCGCTGATCGCTGGGTAATCGGCGAGGCGTTGGCGGTTACATTTGAAGTGGCCGTGGTAGACCGCATCGAACCGGATCAGGGTGGTAAACAGCCGCCAGTCGGCCTCGGTCAACTGGCCGCCGACCAGATAGCGCTGGCTAGCCAGCACTCTCTCGAGCTGATCAAGGGCATCAAACAGCTCGTTATAGGCCTGTGAGTAGGCCGCCTGCGTGGTGGCAAAGCCGGCGCGGTAGACGCCGTTGTTAATGGTCCGGTAGACCCATTCGTTGGCGCTGTCGACGGCCGCCCGCAGCGGCGCCGGGTAGTAGTCGTCGCGGTTGCCAGTCAGCTCATTAAACTCGCTGTTAAACATACGAATAATTTCAGCGGACTCGTTGCTGACAATGGTCTCGGCCTGCTTGTCCCAGAGCACCGGTACCGTCACCCTACCGTGGTAATCGCGGTCTGCGGCCAGATAGAGCTGGTAGAGATAATTGTGGCCCAGATACGGGGTGTCAAACTCCCACCCGTTGGCCAGCATCAAGGGTTTAACCACGGTCACATCGATGAACTTGTCGAGCCCCTTGAGCTGACGAAAGATCAAGGTCCGGTGCGCCCAAGGGCAGGCCAGCGAGACGATCAACTGGTAGCGCCCCGCTGCTGCCGGGTGCTCGGCGGCGCCGCTGGCGCTGACCCAGCCGCGAAACTGGCTCTGCTGGCACTCAAACTGGCCGCCGCTGCTATCGGTGTCGTACCAGCGGTCTAACCACTGGCCATCGTGTAAAAGTCCCATCGTTACCACCCCGTCAATAAAGTCGTTGCCAGCAACCGGTCTACCTGCGCACGGCCGCCCTCAATAACCTGCTCGGGGGTGCGCTTAGAGCCGCCGACATCGATATGGTGAACCTGCTTGGCGCCGACAAACCCAAAAATTTGCTCCAAGTAGCCACTGATGTAGTCCAGCGCACCGCCCACCGGCGTGCCGCCCGAGGCGGTAACAATCACCGCGTGGTCGATAGCCAATAACCCCTCGGGGCCGCTGGCGCCATAGCGGAACGACACCCCGGCGCGACAGACATAATCGACCCACTGCTTTAAGTAGGTGGGCAGCGCAAAGTTGTACATCGGCGCACCGACAACCACCACTGACGCTTGCCGCAACTCGTCGATCAGCTGGTCGGAGAGCGCCAGATGGGCAGCCAGACTCGGGCCGCTGTCAGCGGTTAGCGGCTGCGAGCCGTGTACCGCCATCAGCTCGGCCGGCGTGATCGGCGGCAGCGGGCTGGCGACCAAGTCGCGCTCGACTGCGACTGCGCCCGGCTGCGCCGCCAACCGCTCGGTGAGATAACCGGTTGTGGCGCGGCTATTGGAGCCAGCCAGCCGCGCACTGGCGTTAATCGTCAAAATATTCATCTCAATCTCCTGATAAGGATAAACGTCAACATCGTTACGCTCAAAAACGCGCGGCCAACCACCGGTCAAGACTGTAACTGCCAGCGCCGCGCACTGCCAACGCCACGCTCACGGCCAGCAGCGCCAATGCAAACTCGTAGCCGTTGGTCGCCATAAAGAACCCGTTGGCGAGGTGGACCACTACAATAGCGACCACCATGGTCGCGGCCAGCAACAGCGCGGCCGGCCGCACCAACAGCCCCAGCAGCAGCGCGATGCCGGCAAAAAATTCTACCCCGCCGGCCAGCGCCGCCATCAGCCAGCCGGGCTCTAGGCCGACCGAGGCCATCCACTGGCCGGTGCCGTCAAGGCCGTAGACGCCAAACCAGCCAAACAGCTTCTGGGCGCCGTGGGCAGCAAAGATAATACCGGCCACTGCGCGCAGCGCCAGGGTGTCGAAGCCAGCGCGGCTGGCCAGTGTGTTTTGCAAAATAGTGTTCATGTTAGCTCCTGTTATGAATAAACCGTTTAGTTTTATCGACGGTCATCTCCATCGATAAATTCATAATATAGAGACCCAACTAGTCTAATAAGAGCGCTTTTTTGTTAAGATTGTTCAGATTATTTGATATTTTAAAATTACTCCAACCGCGGTGCCGCTATGCATGAACTACCGATCACTCTAGAGGGCTTGCTAGTGCTCGACGCCATCGAGCGGCGCGGCAGTTTTGCCAAGGCGGCAGAGGAGCTCAACCGCGCCACCTCGGCGCTCTCCTACAGCGTCCAAAAGCTCGAGCAACAGCTCGGCGCGACCCTGTTCCAGCGCCAGGGGCGCCGCTCGGTACTGACCGCCAGCGGGCGGCTGCTACTCGACGAGGGCCGCCACATCCTCGCCGCTAGTGGTGCGCTGGCCGACCGGGTCAGCGAGCTGGCGCGCGGCTGGGAGCCACGGCTGCGCATCGGGCTGGAGTCGACCGCCGACCGGCCGCGGCTGTTTAGCGCCGTCGCCGAGCTGCTCAGCGACCACCCGCAGCTGGAGATCGATATCCAAGAGTGCGTATTGAGCGGTGGCTGGGAGGCGCTCGAATTTGACCGTATAGATCTGCTGGTCGGGGCGCCGGGGCCGCTGCCACAACAGAAGGGCTTTCGCTCACAACCCTACGCCAGCGACAATCTACTGCTGGTGGTCGCAGCCAGTCACCCGCTCGCCGAGTTAAAAGATAATGCCTTGCAGCTGGCCGCAGCGCTGGCAGACGCGCGGCGGGTGGTGCTGCACGATACCGGTCAACAAAATGTGTTGCGCAGCGAGGGGCTGATTGGCGGCAAGCGGCTCTATGTAGAGACCATCGACCAGAAACTGCAGGCGCAGCTGGCCGGCCTAGGGGTCGGCCATCTGCCGCAGCGGTTGGTGCAGTCGCTCATCGACAGCGGCCAGCTGGTTGCGCTACAACCCGAACAGGCGACCAGCAGCGTCGATAGCTTTTACCTGGCCTGGAAAATTACCAACCGGGGCCGCGCACTGCGCCGCTTGAGCGAGCTGTTGGCGTAGCGCGGCTACTGGTCGCTCCAGAGCGGGTCGCGCTTGTCGATAAAGGCGCCGATCCCCTCTTGGGCGTCGGCGGCCAGCAGGTTGTTGACCATCACTCCCGAGGTATACAGATAGGCCTCGTCGAGTGGCTTGATCAGCTGCTCGTAGAAGGCGCGCTTGCCCACTTCAAGTGTCATCATGGATTTGCTGGCGATCTGGCTGGCCAGCGCCATCACCTCGGCGGTCAACTGCTCGGCCGGCACTACGTGGTTGATCAGGCCCATCTGCTCGGCGCGCGGCGCGCTGATCATATCGCCGGTCAGCAGCATCTCCATGGCGTGCTTGCGGTGGACTACCCGCGACAGCGCCACCATCGGTGTTGAGCAGAACAGTCCGATGTTGACCCCGGGGGTGGCAAACCGCGCGCCTTCGGCGGCAATCGCCAAATCGCAACTGGCCACCAGCTGGCAGCCGGCGGCGGTGGCCACCCCAGCCACCTCGGCGATCACCGGCTTGGGGTGGTTGACCAGCTGCTGCATCACCGTCGCACAGAGTTTGATCAGATGGTTGAAGTCGCTGAGCCCTTTGTCGGTCTGCTGGCGGGCGGCGGTAATCTCTTTGAGATCGTGGCCGGCGCAAAACGCCGGGCCGTGGGCGGCGATCACAATGACCCGTACCGCGGGGTTTTCGTCTGCCGCATCGAGTGCCACCGCTAGCTCATTTAACATCGCCACCGAGAGCGCGTTGCGGCGTTTTTCGTCGTTGAGCGTGAGCCGTAAAGTACCTTCGACCAGCTCGCTATGCAGCAGCGGCTGCGCTGTTGGCTCGGTTGCTGTTTGCTGTGGTGCGCTCATCGTCTACCCCCGTTGGGCCGGCCCGGCGGGCGGCCAGTTAATGTTATTCAATGAATTGTACGAGTTAACCGGCCGCGGCCCAACCCGGTTTTTCCAGCTCTATCTTTGGGCAGCGATCCATCACCACGGCGACCCCGGCCGCCGCGCCGAGCGCCGCCGCGGCGTGGTTGACCACCCCCAACTGCATCCAGACCAATTTGGCGCCGATGGCGATCGCCTGCTCAGTCACCGCGTAGGCGGCCTCGGCGTTGCGAAAAATATCGACCATATCGACCGGCTGCTCGATAGCGGCTAGCGACGCGACACAGCTCTGGCCGAGTATCTGGCTGCCGGCCTCGCGCGGGTTGACCGGTATCACCGCAAAGCCGTGGTCGAGCAGCGACTGCATCACCCGGTAGCTGTCGCGTTCGGGGCGCGGGCTAGCGCCGACCAGCGCGATGGTGGTGGTGGCGCGCAGATAGTCGCGCAGCTGTTGCTCTGTGTAGCTCACTAAACTACCCCCTGCGCCAGCAGTGCGTCGGCAAGCCGCTTAAAACCGGCCACGTTGGCGCCGCGCAGGTAGTCGGTGTCACCGTTGTCGCAGCGGCCGTGTTCGACACAGCTGCGGTGAATACGGTGCATAATCGCGTGCAGCTGCTGGTTGACCTGCTCGCTGCTCCAGCTTAAATGTTGGCTGTTTTGGCTCATTTCCAGGCCGCTGACCGCTACCCCGCCGGCGTTGCTGGCCTTGCCCGGCGCGTAGAGCAGGCCGGCACACTGCAGCACTTTTATTGCCGCCGGCGTGGTCGGCATATTGGCCCCCTCGGCAACACAGAGACAGCCGTTGGCGACCAGCGTCCGCGCCGCCTGGGCGTCCAGTTCGTTCTGGGTGGCGCACGGCAGTGCGATATCGCAGGGCAGCGCCCACGGCTGCGCTGCCGGCAGGTAATCTAGGCCAAACTGCTCGGCCAGCTCGCTTATCCGGCCGCGCCGGTGGTTTTTTAACTCCAGCAAGAACAGCCGCTGCTCGGCACTAAAGCCGGCTGGGTTGTGAACAGTGCCGGCCGAATCCGAGACCGACACCACACTGGCACCGAGCGCCATCGCCTTGGCCATCGCCGCCTGGGCAACATTGCCAGAGCCGGAGACCGCAACCCGCAACCCCTCGATACTGAGCTGGCGGGTGGCCAACATCTCTTCGACAAAGTAGAGCAGCCCGTAGCCGGTCGCCTCGCTGCGCAGCAGGCTACCGCCGGCGCCAACCGGCTTGCCGGTGAGGGTGCCGTCGCTGCGATTACTAAGCTTTTTGTACATGCCGTACAGGTAGCCGATCTCGCGGCCGCCGACGCCAATATCACCGGCCGGCACGTCGGTATCGGCACCGATATGGCGGTGCAGCTCAACCATAAACGCCTGACAGAACCGCATCACCTCGGTGTCGCTGCGCCCGCGCGGGTTAAAGTCTGAGCCGCCCTTGCCGGCGCCCAACGGCAGCCCGGTCAGAGCATTTTTAAACATCTGCTCAAAAGCGAGAAATTTGAGGATGCCAAGATCGACACTGGGGTGGAAGCGCAGCCCGCCTTTATAAGGACCGAGCACGCTGCTCATCTGCACCCGGTAGCCGCGGTTGACCTCGACTTGACCGGCGTCGTTGAGCCACGCAATCCGAAACTGGATGACCCGCTCTGGCTCAGCGATCCGCTCCAGCAGCGCCATCTCGCGGTGCTCTGGGTAGTGGTCGAGCAGCGGCCAGATGGTTTCGAACACCTCGGCCGCGGCTTGGTGAAACTCCGGCTGGTGGGGGTTATCCGCTACCAATTGTTCAATAAAATCATTCAGAGAGTTCTTCATCCCTGAATCATACCAATCAAGCGGCTGCCAGTCTCGACCCGGCCAACGTAACACGGTGCATCAGCCGCGACTCGCCGTGGTAGTCGTTTTGCGCGTAGTGCCAAGTAGCCCGGTTGTCCCAAAACACCACCGACCCCGGCTGCCAGTTAAACTCGCAGGTGTACTGCGGCTGGGCGACATGCTGGCAGAGGTAGTCGAGCAGCGCTTTGCTCTCCTCCATGGTCCAGCCCTCGATGCCGAGCGTGTGGCCGGGGTTGACGTAAAGCGTATGGCGGCCGCTCTCTGGGTGAATAATTACCATCGGATGGGTGGCGTCACCGACGCTGTCGTGGCCGCCCAACTGGCCGGCGATATCGGTACCGGCATAGTAACCGTCGGCACCGTAGAGGTGTTTGTTAGAGTGCACGGCGCGCAGTGTTTTAAGGGTTTTCTGCAGCCCCGGCGATAGGCCGTCATAGGCTGCATAGAGATTGGCGAAGTGGGTATCGCCGCCACTGCTGGGCAGCTGCCGGGCGACTAGAATCGAGCCCATCGCGGGGATCTCATCGTAGCTGTGGTCGGTGTGCCAACCGCCGCCGATGTTGGTCTTTTGCGCTTTCTCTTTGCGCACCTCGGCGATAGCTGGATAGCCGTCGACCGGCTGAAAAAACTTGTTAATCACCAGTTCACCAAACCGCTTGGCAAAACCTAGGTGCTGCTCTGGACTGAGCGCTTGCTCGCGAAAAAACAGCACGCCGTGTTCGGCAAACGCCGCCCGCAGCGCCTGTAACTGAGCGTCGTCAAGCGCGGCTAACTGCACGTTATCCACGGTAACACCGCAGCCGGGGGAGAATGGGGTCAGGCTCAATTCAGTCATGCTTTCGCTCTCTATTCTGTCGTCATCCGTTGTCAACCGCCAACCCGGCCTAGCCGGCCGCCGCCACCATGCCGCCGTCTAACACTAGCGTTTGGCCGACCATCCACGCCGAGGCCCGCGAGCAGAGGTAGATCGTTGTGCCGGCGGCGTCCTCGGGCGAGCCGATCCGCCCGCGTGGCACACCGACGGCGTCTTGCTCGGGCTCGCCGGTCAAAAAATGGGCGGTCATCTTGCTGGGGAAAAACCCCGGCGCAATCGCGTTGACGTTAATCTGCTCGGCCACCAAATCGGCGGCTAAGTGGCGGGTCAACTGAATCATCGCTGCCTTGCTAGCCGAGTAGGAGTAGTTGGTCATCTTGGGGTTGGTAATGCCGTTGATCGAGGCGATATTGACCACCCGCGCGGGGTCGTCGGCACTGCCGGCGGCGCGCAGTAGCGGCAACAGCTGCTGGATCAAAAAAAACGGCGACTTCACATTGATATCCATCACCTTGTCCCAGCCGCTCTCCGGGAAGCTGTCGATCGGCGCACCCCAACTGGCGCCGGCGTTGTTGACCAATATATCCAGCTGTGGCTCGCGGCTCGCCAGCTCAGCGGCCAGCGCCTGGATACCGGACAGCGTCGAGAGGTCGGCGGCGATCGCCACACACTCGCCCAGCGCCGATAGCTGCTCGGCGGTGGCGGCCAGCTCGTCGGCCTTGCGCGCGGTAATATAGACTCGGGCGCCGTTGTCGACCAGACCGCGGGCGATCATGGCGCCGATACCGCGCGAGCCGCCGGTGACCAATGCCACCTTGCCCGCCACTGAGAAGAGCTGTTTCATAACCGATCTATCCTTTATCCGATGTATGTTAGCGGCCGAAGCCGCCGCCGTAGCTGTTTATTCGTCGCCGGGCAGTAAGCCACCGCTGACCTGTTCGATGAAGGCGCGCGCCATCTCGCCGTGCGGTGCATACAGCAAGTCCGTCTGGGCGCCTGCGCCCAACTCGAACACGCCGCGTGGGTTGGAGAACTCTCGAAAGCCGTCATAACCGTGGTGGCGGCCCATACCGCTGTTGCCGACCCCGCCAAAACCGAGCGACTCGTGGGCACCCTGCATCGACGGTGCGTTGACCGCAAAACCACCCGACACCGTGTTGCGACGCAACTGCTCGATACGGGCGTTGTCGTCAGAGAAGATATAGACACCCAGCGGCCGCTCGCCGCGGTTGATGGTCACCACTACCTCGTCGAAGTCGTCGTAGCCAAAGATCGGTAACACCGGCCCAAAAAGCTCCTCTTGGCAGGCCAGGCTGTCCGGTTCGGGGTTGATAATCAGCGTCAGCGGCATCCGGTAGGGGCGCTCGGCGTGGGTCGCCGAGCCGAGTTCAACCACCGCATCGGGGTGGCGCTGTTTGGCGTCGTCAACCACCCGCTGGGCGCGCTGGAACTGGCGCTGGTTGATCACCGCCACCCCCATGTCGCTGGTGGTGTGGTCGCCCATCAGTGCCTTGAGGCTATCGTCGATTAGCTCAACCAAGCTATCCAACTGGTCGTTGGGCACATAGACGTGGTCAACGGTAATACAGAGCTGGCCGCCCTTGATCAGTTTGGCACCCAGCAAGCTGCGCACGTTGGTGGCGGTGACCGCCTCGCGGGTGAACACGGTCGGGCTCTTGCCACCCAGCTCCAGCGTAACCGGCACCAGGTTGGCGGCCGCTTTGCTCATCACCTTGCGGCCGATGTTGCTGTTGCCGGTGTAAAGCAGATGGTCCCACGGCTTGGTGGTAAACGCCTCGGCTAGCTCCAGGTCGCCGGTCACCACCGCCACCCGGTCGCGGTCAAAGGTCGCCGCGACCATCTCGGCCATCACCTCGGCGGTCGCCGGCACCTGCTCAGAGGGTTTGATAATCACCCGGTTGCCGGCCGCCAACATCTCGCAGAGCGGCCCTATCGACAGGTCGACCGGAAAGTTCCACGCCGACAAGTTGCCGACCACACCCTTGGCCTGATGATCGGTGTAGGCGCGCGACTCACCGTAGAGGTGGGGCACCACCTCGCGCTGCTCCGGCAGCACCCAGCGCGGCAAGTTATTGGCGACATACTCGGCGCGGCCGGCCACGTTGAGCACATCAAACATATAGGCGGTCAATGGCGAGTGATAGCCGTAGTCATCGTTGAGCGCCTCGGCCAGCCGCTTGGCGTAGCCCATCATCATCGGCGCGATTGCCCGCAACAGGTCGACCCGCTCAGCTACCGAGGTAAACGGCTGGCGGCTAAAGGCGGCGCGCTGCTGGTCAAAAACGGTGTCGAGCAGGGCGATCGATTGGGCGGTATCGGGGTGGCTCATAGCGGGCTCCAGATAACTTGTTGGCTTACAAAATTAATCCTAGATGGCTACCTTACTCGAACCGACCGGCCCACTGCAATCGCCGCGCACAGCGCGTTATGATGGCAACCGAGGCTACCCGCTTGAGTCGTGATGGCGCTCCGCGCCGCCCACCACGCTAACCGGTAAAAAAAGCCAACCGCAGACCCGCTTGCCCCGAGGTGCCCAATCGACAATTTAACCCGCCACGACTCGCCAATCGCCGGCATTACCCTGCGCACCCTGCACTGCAACGGCATCGCCCTGCGCATCGCCGAGGCCGGTGCGAGCGGACCACGGGTAGTGCTGGTGCACGGCTGGCCAGAGGGCTGGTACTGCTGGCGCCACCAACTGCTGGCACTGGCCGCAGCCGGCTACCGCGCGGTGGCACCGGATATGCGCGGCTACGGCGGTAGCGACGCCCCGGCCGGCGCCGAACACTACGACATAGCCACCCTCACCG
The DNA here is from genome assembly GCA_024639885.1 of Porticoccaceae bacterium. GTDB lineage: Bacteria > Pseudomonadota > Gammaproteobacteria > Pseudomonadales > Porticoccaceae > LSUCC0057. Next base: position 116,270 of record JAHEGD010000001.1, read on the forward strand.
ACGATTTAACCGGCTTACTCGACGTGCTCGGCGAACCGCGCGCTGCGCTGGTCGGCCACGACTGGGGGGCGATCATCGCCTGGCAAGCGATGCTGCTGGCACCCGCGCGGTTCTCTGCACTGATGGCGATGAGCGTGCCCTACGGCGGCCGGCCGAGCCGCTCGCCGATGGCGCTGTGGCGCGAGCAGTACGGCGATAACTTTTACTATATTCTCTACCACAACGAGCCGGGCGGCATAGCCGAGGCAGAGTACGACGCCGATCCGCACGGCCTGCTCAGCCGGCTCTACCTGTCGCCGGACAGCCGGCGCCAGCCCAAACAGATCACCGACCACAAAGCGAGCGCCGGCGGCTGGATAGGCCGGCTTGGTGCAGCCACAGCACTGCCCGATTGGCTGACGCAGGCCGACCTGGACTACATGGTCGGCGAGTTTAGCCACAGCGGCTTTGCCGGCGGTATCAACTACTACCGCAACTTCGACCGCAACTGGCAGTTGACCGAGGCGGTCGGCGACCACACCATCGCCGCGCCGGTACAGTTTATTGCCGGCAGCGACGACATGGTGATAGCCCACACCAACGCCCAGCAACTGGAGCGCGCCATGTCGCGCATCGCCAGCGATTTACGCGGTGTAACGCTGCTGCCCGGTATCGGCCACTGGCTGCAACAAGAGGCCCCCGAGCAGACCAACCAGCTACTATTAAATTTCTTAGCCACACTACCCGACCGGCCGTAAGCGACCGAAGCGGTGACCCGCCGCGCAAAACCGGCTACATTAACCGCCATCCATTTTGCCTACCGGTACCGCCCATGCAGCCAGATCCCACACCCGACAATACGGTCAAGCTCACCCAGTACAGCCACGGTGCCGGCTGCGGCTGCAAGATCGCCCCCAGCGTGCTCGAGCAGTTTCTTAAAACCGACTTTATAGCCGCCGACGACCCCAAGCTGTTGGTCGGCAACCACACCCGCGACGATGCCGCGGTCTATGACTTGGGCGACGGCAGTGGCGTTATCAGTACTACTGACTTTTTCATGCCGATTGTTGACGACCCGTTTGAGTTTGGCCGAGTCGCTGCCACCAATGCGATCAGCGACATCTATGCGATGGGTGGCCAGCCGCTGATGGCGATCGCGATACTCGGCTGGCCGATCGCCCTGCTCGGTACCGAGGTAGCCCAGCAGGTGATCGACGGCGGACGGCGCGCCTGCGCCGATGCCGGCATACAGCTGGCCGGCGGTCACTCGATCGACTCACCAGAGCCGATCTTTGGCTTGGCGGTGACCGGCCGGGTCGAGCTTTGCCAGCTCAAGCAGAACTCGACCGCCAACGCCGGCGACCTGCTGTTTTTAACTAAACCGCTCGGCGTCGGTATACTCACCACCGCGCAGAAACAGGGCAAGCTGCAACCACAGCACCAGCGGCTGGCGGTTGAGAGCATGATGACCTTAAACCGTATCGGCGTGACGCTGGCCAAGCTGGCCGGGGTCACCGCGATGACCGATGTGACCGGCTTCGGCCTGCTCGGCCACCTGCTTGAGGTCTGCCAGGGCAGCGGGCTCAGCGCGCAACTACACAGCCAACAGGTGCCGCTGCTCGACCCGGCAGTGGTCGACTACTTAGCGCAGGGCTGCCTGCCCGGTGGCAGCGAGCGCAACTGGCAGAGTATCTGCGAACAGGTCAGCGGTACCACGCCAGCCAACCGACCACTGCTCTGCGACCCGCAGACCAGCGGCGGCTTATTGGTGGCGGTCGACCCGGCCAGCGCGGCCGAGGTCGGCCAACTACTGGAGGCGGCCGGCTGTTATGCAGAGCCGATCGGCCGGCTCGGCGCCGCCGTGCCGGGCCAAGCGACCATTAACGTTTTAGCATGAGCATTGTGCAGGCCGACAATCTGCGCGAGCTACTGCTAAGCCAGACACCGATGATTGATGTCCGCGCGCCGGTGGAGTTCGCCACCGGGGCGCTGCCGTGGGCGGCCAACCTGCCGCTGATGGTTGACGATGAACGCCACCGTGTCGGCCTCTGCTATAAACAGCGCGGCCAGCCGGCCGCGATCGCGCTCGGCCACCAGCTGGTTGCCGGCAGCGTTAGGCAGCAGCGTATCGAGGCGTGGCGGGCGTTCATTGCCGCCCACCCCACCGCGGTACTCTACTGCGCCCGCGGTGGGCTGCGCTCGCGGTTGAGCTGCGAATGGCTTGCCGAGCTGGGCGTAGACTGCCCACAGGTGGTCGGCGGCTACAAAGCGCTGCGCGGGTTTTTATACCGCTACCTGCGCGACCACAGCACCACACAGCCGCTCACCGTATTGGCCGGCATGACCGGCACCGGTAAAACCGCCCTGCTCAGCCAGCTCGGCCACAGCGTCGACCTAGAGGGCGCCGCCAACCACAAGGGCTCTAGTTTTGGCCGCCCGCTCGACGGCCAGCCCAGCCAGACCAATTTTGAGAACCGCATCGCCATTGCGCTGTTAACCGTGCAGCACCACCATCCGGGGCGCACTGTCGTGGTCGAAGATGAGAGCCGTACCATTGGCGCCAGACACCTGCCGCCCTACCTAGTGGAGCGCATGGCCAACAGTGCCTTGGTGGTGGTCAATGTCCCGTTTGAGGAGCGTTTGGAGCGGCTCTGGCAAGAGTATGTCGTCGAGCGCCACGCCGATAGCTTGGCCTTTTACGGCGACGGCGGCGACCAACAGTTTGCCGACCACCTGCGCGCCAGCGTGGTGCGCATTAACAAGCGCCTCGGCGGGCTGCGCACCCAGCAGGTACTGGCTTTGGTAGAGCAGGCACTGGTCGCGCAGCAGCGCGACAACTTCGCCAGCCACCGCCACTGGCTGGCGGCGCTGACCCGCGACTACTACGACCCGATGTACTCCTATCAGCTCGACCGAAAGCGCGACAAGATCGCCTTTAGCGGTAGCCCCAGTGAAGTGCTAGCGTTTTTGCGCAACCACTGAGCGCACCATCACCAACCGTTACGACTGCTCGCGGCTGCGGTTTTTAGCGGCGCGTTTCTCTTCGCGGCGGCGCTCGGTGTGCAGCTGGGCAGCGCGGCCAATGTGCTGCTCGCCGCGGGCGCGGGCCAAGTCCATCTGTTTTTTACGCTGCGCAACGCCGCGCTTTTTCTCTTCGCTAAGGGTGCCAAAGCAGTGGTGACAAGAGAGCCCCTCAACATAGGTGCCCAGGTTTTTCTCTTGCGCCGTGAGCGGCATCCGGCAGGCGTGGCACTGGTCGTACGAACCGCGCTTGAGGTCATGGTCGACCGCTACCCGGTTGTCGAATACAAAGCACTCGCCGCGCCACAGCGTCTCTTGCTTGGGGACCGTTTCAAGGTAGTTGAGGATACCGCCATCGAGGTGATAGACCTCATCAAAGCCTTGCTCTTTAAGGTAGGCGGTCGACTTCTCACAGCGGATACCACCGGTGCAGAACATCGCTACTTTCTTGTGGACGCTGGGGTCGAGGTTTTTCTCAGCCCAGGCCGGAAACTCGCGGAACGATTTGGTTTTGGGGTTGACCGCGTTGGCGAAGGTGCCGACCTCCACCTCGTAGTCGTTGCGGGTATCTACCAGCAACACCTCGGGGTCGCTGATCAGGCTGTTCCACTGATCGGGGGCCACATAGGTGCCAACCACCTGCAGCGGGTCGATGCCCTCCACCCCCATGGTGACAATCTCTTTTTTAAGCTTGACCTTGCTGCGGTGAAAGGGAATCTCGCTGTCGTACGACTCTTTGGTGTCGATGCTAGCCAAGCCGGGCTGCTCGGCGATCCACGCCAGCAGCCGGTCGACCCCGCCGCGGCTGCCCGACACCGTGCCGTTAATACCCTCGGCGGCCAGCAGCAGCGTGCCAAACACTTGGTTGTCGATCATGGTGTTCAGCAGCGGCTCGCGCAGCTCGGCGTAATTGGGGAGGGCGACAAACTTATACATCGCGCAGGTGACGTACATTTCAGACATAGTGGTACCTTGGTGCTGTGTTCGGCGAACCAAATCGTAAATTTGGGGCCTTGTTGAAAGCGCGCTATTTTACCCAATAACCCTACATTGTGTAGAGACTATTTTAGACTCGGCAGAGTCGCTTGGAACGGTACCCGCGAGGTGATCGCCTCTTTCACTGTGCTGTAGTTAGTTGATTCAACAAAGCCAATCGAGAAGCTGCGCGGCTCACTCAGGTACTTATTACCGTCGTTGCGACCAAACCCAAACACGGTCATGTAGGGGCGCATGTAGTACTCATCGAGGTGGTTATCGTCTTGGTGCTGGGCCACATAGAGCACCCGCGGCGTGTTGCTGTCGCCAAAAGCAACCCACTCTGGTCCCGGCAGATCGCCGCTGAACGGCTCATGGATTTCGCGGACACGGTTGTCCATGGAGCCAAACCAGTAGTCGGTCTCGTTAATTTCGCCGCCCGGCACCCCCTCGTAGAGCACCCAGTAGCGGTAACCCTCGCTCACTTGAGCCATGGTGAAGTCGCAACGGTCGGGGTAAAAATCCCACTGCCCCTGCCACTTACCGTTGGCCGAGGTGAATACAATCTGCACATGGGCGTCGCTCTGCGCAGTCACCACCGCACTAGACGGCTCGGTCGTGGCGTTAACGGCGTGAAAGTAGTTACCGTCTTGGCGGTGCACCGAGTTGGGGAAGCCGCGGTACTCACCCTTCCAGCCGGACCCTGCGCGCGGATGAAAACCGAGCCAATCGACGCCGTCGCGGTCGACGATACTCGACAGGCCGCCGCCCTGCTTATCCAGGTAAAACGTCGCCACCGCAGTGGTGATAATAAAGCTCGGCGCATCGTCTGCCGAGCTATCGACACCGTGGCTTAGCACCACGCCGCTTGGCGTAGGCGCGCAGCCAACGGTCAAGAGCGCCAGAGTGGTGACAGCTATAGCGCGCAACATGCGCGCGCTGTGCACCATTGAGTGGCTCACTTTACTGCTAAAGCCCGCCACTTCGCTCGCCACGCTACTCTCCACTGTAATCTCCTCTTAACGGTTTATCGTCTATCCCCGCCCACTAGTCCCTGCGACTCGATACCAAGCCTAAGCTCGCCAAAATAGCCGCACGGGTATCGGCGGGGTCAATCACCGCATCAATTTCTAAATAGGCTGCCGCCTCCGCGGCCCTGCCCTGCTCATAGAGCTCGGCCACCAAGCGGTTAAACAGCGCCTCGCGGGCGTCGCCCTCCAACTCGGCCAGCTCTTTCTTGTAGCCCAGCTTTACCGCGCCCTCCAAGCCCATGCCACCAAACTCGCCCATCGGCCAGGCGGCGCTATAAACCGGCTTAACAAACGAGCTGCCAGCCATTGCCATCGCCCCCAAGCCATACGCCTTGCGCAAGAAGATACAGACCAGCGGCGAGCGCAGGTTGGCACCGGCGCTAAATAACTCGGCCATCTTGGTCGCTGCACCCTCAGCCTCACTGTCCGGGCCGACCATAAAGCCCGGCGTGTCGCAGAGGCTGACCACCGGCAGGCCAAAATTGCTGCACAGGGTTAAAAAGCGCGCGGTCTTGGCGGCTGACAGCGCGTCGATAGCGCCGCCGAGGACTTTGTTGTCGTTGGCTATCAGCCCCATCGGCTGGCCGGCGATACGGATAAACCCGGTTATCACGGTCTTGCCGTGGCCGGCCTGCAGCTCTAAAAAACTGTCGCTGTCGGCGAGCAGCTCGATCACCCGGCGCACTGGGTAGGTAAACCGGCGGTCGGCCGGCATAATACTCTGTAGCTGCGCCTGATCGGCGGCCTGCCAGCCGCTCACCGGCCCCTGAAAATAACCCAATAGCTGCTTGGCCAGCGCCGTCGCATGGGCCTCATCGTCGGCCAATAGGTCGATCACACCGTTGCTGTACTGGATCGCAGCCGGCCCGATGTCGGCCGGCGCAAAACTGCCCAAGCCACCGCCCTCAATCATCGCCGGGCCGGCCATACCGATCGACGACGAACGGGTGGCAATGCGGATATCGGCGCCGCCAAACAGCGCCGCGTTGCCGGCAAAACAGTACCCGTTGTTAACCGCGATTCGCGGCACAACGCCAGCCAGCTGGCTCCACAGCAGCCAAGTAGTAATGTTCAAGCCGGCGATCTGAGTGGTGACATCGGTGTCGCCCGGGCGGCCACCGCCACCCTCGGTGTACATCACCACCGGCAGCTTGCGCTGGGTCGCCACCTCTAGCAGCCGATCGATCTTGCGGTGGTGGAAAAACCCCTGGGTGCCGGCCAGCACCATGTAGTCGTTGATCACCACCGCCGCCTGGCTCTGGCTCGCGCCAAACTGCGTGCCATTGATGGTCGCCAAGCCAGTGATCACCCCATCGCCGGGCGTCTTTGCCGCCAGCTCATCGGCGCTGCGCCGGCTGCGCTGGGCCGCCACCGCAAACTGGCCGTACTCCACCCAGCTGTCGGCGTCGATCAGATCAGCGAGGTTCTCGCGCGCGGTGCGGTAGCCTTTGGCGTGGCGCTTTGCCACCTCGCCTGAACGCGCTGCATCAAGGGTCTGTTCGATGCGGGCGGTGTAGCCTTCAATACTGCTGTGCTCAATGGCGGTCATAGCGGTTTGTCCTCAAGAGCTATTGGCGACCACAATGTGCCGCTGGCCGGCTATCTTGTCACAGCCTGCGCGGGGGTCAACTGCGTTTAGCCGCACAACGCGGTCAACTGCTCAAGCGGACCATCGGGGGCAGCAGAGCGGCTGTATAGGCACACGGGCAGTACGACTCAATCCGGTGTCTGACCGGCACCCCCACAGATAACCACGCTGTAAGAATAGTTACAACTGTTTACCTTCGCGGCTGATAGCTTGCCGCCGGTCACGCCACCCAATTGAGCAACGCTCCGCCTGCACTACTCTTGCTTTAAGTCCATCGCAATGCGCTTTCTCCAACTAGCCTGCTAGGCTCCCATCAACCGGCCCCTCTAGAATGGCTTTATTTCAAGCCATATAAAGTCCCTAACTGGTTACTCTAAAAGGAAAAACTCCATTTTATATAACCATATAGGCACACTAAAATCACCATTTGACAATACAGCCTCAAAGGCCTAAATTGAGAACACAAAGTAAAGATAAACCGTACAGTGAAACCAAAATGGGACTTTAAAGTGAAAAGCATGACAGCTCCAGCATTAGCAGAAGAGATCGGCGACAGATTGAAGCAAGCTCGACTAAATCGAGACCTTACACAATCTGAAGTGGCGGAGCTTGCCGGCATTGCCCGCAAAACGGTTTTGAATGCCGAAAAGGGCAAAGTTCAGCTGGACATCATGATTGCTATATTAATGACCTTAGACCTCGCGCAGCAGATGGATCTGTTCCTCCCTGAACAAGAAATCTCTCCCTTACAGCTGGCAAAACTACAAGGGAAGAAACGGCAGAGAGCCTCTGGGCAACGCAGCAAAAAAGATCAGGAAACTCCAGAATGGTAATGGAAGTCATCACAATAAAATACCAAGACGACATTGTTGGCGCCGTGAGTTTTGACACCGAAAAGGGACTTGGGGCATTTGAATATGATCCAAGCTTTGAAAAAAAAGGCATTGAGTTATCCCCGATTAAAATGCCATTATCGAACCGTATTTATAGCTTTCCCGATCTAGATTTCAGTACCTTTAAAGGACTGCCAGGCTTGGTCGCCGACTCATTACCTGATGATTTTGGTAACGCCGTTGTCAACGCATGGGTGGCCGGCCAAGGTCGCTCACCGAGTGACATTACACCGCTGCAACGCCTCCAGTTTACCGGCAAGCGAGGCATGGGCGCCCTTGAATATACGCCCGCAACAACGTTGCGAGGATTAAATTCTTCACAACAAGTAGAAATCCAATCGCTCGCTTTAATTGCACAAGAAATCTTAGATTCGCGAGGTAATTTTGAAGTAGAACTCAGCAAAAATGGCCAAGACGATAGAGAGGCTATGATGTCTCTATTATCGGTTGGCATGAGCGCGGGAGGAGCACGACCGAAAGCCGTATTAGCGTTTAACAAAGATTTTACTCAAGTCCGCTCTGGCCAAACCGATGCGCCCAATGGTTTCTCTCATTATTTGATGAAATTTGATGGTGTTAGTGAACATAATAAAAACCAAGAAACCTTCGGCGACCCATCAGGTTATGGCGCAATGGAGTTCGTTTATCACTTAATCGCTGAGAAATGCGGCATCACTATGATGCCCTGCCGCTTACTTCAGGAAGGTAATCGACGCCACTTTGTCACACAACGGTTTGATCGATTTAAAAACAACAAGATACATGTGCAAACGTTAAACGGGCTAGCCCACGTTGATTATAAAAAACCGGGGTCATTTTCTTATGCAGAGTTATTTGGAATTGCCAGACAGCTAAAGCTTTCGGCTACCGAAGCCGAGCAGCTATTTAAACGCATGACGTTTAATATCATAGCTCGGAATCATGACGACCACTCAAAGAACTTTGCCTTCACATTGAAAAGAGACAAATGGTCTCTCGCGCCGGCCTATGATTTAGCCTATAGCTATAAACCAGGAAGCAAATGGGTAAACAGCCATTGGATGAGCTTGAATGGTAAAAGAGATAACTTTACACGAAGTGATTTTTATAGCCTTGAGAAACTGAGCCCAATTTTTACCAAGAAAAAAATTAACCACATCATTGATGCAACGATTGAGCATGTATCAACTTGGCATCGGCTTGCTGAGGAATGGGATGTACCAAAAATACTGATAGGTGAAATACAAGATAATTTGCGACTCGCTATTTAGTTAGTCTGGAGCAGTTTAATGACAATCCAGCTGTAGAACGTCCCTGACGAGATGCCCAGCTGCCGACAAAGGCCATCGACCTTTGCCCCAGCCTCGCGCTGTTTGATCGCCTTGATGATCTGTTCTTCCGTGTACCGCTGCTTCATAGTGAGAGCTCGATCCCGCAAGGTTAATTGGAAATCTCATCGTCGTCATGGTCTAGTTTTTTTTGGGGGGGGGAATACAGTTTCAGTGAGGGTGATATTCCTCATGTGCAAGGTGCTACCCGTTCCAGCGCCTGCTCAAGTTGATGGCGGTCCGCCTGGCGCTTGGCCTTTGAGCGGCAGGCAAGGTTTTGCAGCTTTCGCCCTATCCCCGGCAATACTGCAGCGTCTGCCAGGTCGATCAATCCAAATTCCGGCTGCTCATCTTCGACGGACCAAAGAAAGTCACATGACGGCTTGTCCAGCTTCCCGGATATCCACAAGAGTAACTGAGCCCTGTTCTCCAGCAGTTGCGCCGCCGTCACTGGCTCGGCAGTCATCCCCCTGAAGTGAGCATCGAAGATCGCCTCAAAATCCGCCGGCTCCCGGGGAGCCAGTAGTTCCCGGGCCGGTTTGGGACTGCAAGTCAGGTACACCAGAAAGGTTTGCCACAATGTCGCATCGGCCCGTTTATCTGCCAGCAACAAGCCAATATCGAATAGATCCCGGGGGTGTTGACGGGACAAGGCCGCCGCGAGCTTGCCGGCGTAGAGATCGGCAAAATCGAGCACCTGTGTGGAAGCAAAACCAAAGGCCTGCTCCACCTTCGGCTGGACCACCATAGTACGAATCGGATGCACCGCGCCGCGCATCACCGGCGTGGTTTCGATCTGCACCCGCGCACGGCCACGGCTGCATATCAGCCGCGTGATGCCCCCGGTATTCGCGCCACCCGACGTTTGCACCTGGAGCTGCAAAGGGCGGGCACGCAATGTCCCCGCCAACTGCTCCAGCGCCGCCGAAATCGCCACCACATCCGTCTCGAAGTCCTGCACCGGCAACCAGGTCAGGTCGATATCGACCGATAACCTCGGAAGATCGTGCTCAAACAAGTTGATGGCCGTCCCGCCTTTCAGGGCAAAGCGGGTTTCCTTTGCCAGCACCGGCAAGATATCCACCAGCAACTGCACCCGGTCACTGTAGCGTTTATCCCAACTGTTCATCGAGGTCTCTCGGCAGGGTGATTTGATATCGGGGATGCAGACGGCCACCGGAAACCAAGGACCGTTTACCACGACCGAGATTGACACCATTGAGCGACAGATGCGAAAACCATGCATGCCCATGGCGTTCGGCGAGGGCAAGAAACAGGCGCTTGGCCTTGATGCTGCGGCAATGCCGCAACAACATCTCAAGCCGTTGTGGACGCAGGGTCGCCATGCCCTGCATCAATGCGTCGACCTCATAGACACCGCCTGCATCAGACGCCTCGCCACACAATTCCAGCATGGCCCGCTCCGGCATCGAACACACCAGCATCCCACTCGGCGCTGCTTCACGCTGTTCCAGGCCTTGATCCAGTAAAGCCTGATCGGTTATTTCATCGGCAAAAGTAAGGGCTGGCAGATCAAAAGGGCCCTTACCGCAGTACTCAACACTTTCCACCAGTGGCAACTTGCGTACCCACCCGGGCACACGATCCGGCCCGTAGAGGGTGATCACGGCAGCTTCGCCCAGGCGCAGGTAGTGCTCATGTCCCAGCCACGCCAAGGCAAAGCGCCCGCCTACATGCAGTGACAAACCCTCCGTCCATTGCAGCGTTCGCAATACACCGTGCCACTGCAGGGCGCCGCCTTTACGCATGTACACACCACGGGCCGGGGATACCAGCCAGCCGCTGCCCACATAGCGGACCACTAGGCTGCTGGAATAGCCATGCGCGCTTAACCACCGGCTGGACACTAGGCCGGTATCATTGAGCCCAGCCAACAGGTAGTTTAATTTTTTCTCATTTTGGTCACTCATAGTGACTAAAAATACGCTTTTTATAAACCAAAGCCAATACCTGATGGTTTAAAAAACCTCAAATAAGGTCACTGATAGTGTCCTTATTTGGACATTTATAAACTTCAAAACAGGTGCCTTCCCCACGATCAATGGAATGAGTGCTTGCCTATTCTCCCTGACCTTCCCCCCAAGTTACTAGCATGTCTTGGATGAGATATCGCCACTTTAGGCCGCCTGTTGAGCAAACTCAACTGGCGGCAGATAGTTGAGAGAGCTGTGGGGGCGTACGGTATTGTAGTGATCCCGCCATTCCGCAATAACCGCTCGCGCTTCCTCGAGTGGTCTGAACCAGTTGGCGCAACTCGGCATCGATCAACAAATCCATCGGTAAGGCCTGGGGGAGAAAACGTTGGTTTACGCGCTTTGGACATGCTTGGCAGATTGCCAGCGACCCTAAGGGACTCCCCGCCATGGGCGTCATTCTGGATGTGCTCGACCAGGGTGCGCTGGCCTTCTACCAATCATTCGAATTCTTCTTGCCACTGACCGACAGCCCCATGAAGCGGTTTGTGTCCATGGCATCGATCGAGACACTGTAACTACCTGGTCGCGAGCGAAGGCCGCCGTGACGGAGACCCAGTCATTCCCACTCCATAGTGGTGCTATATTTTATTCAATTAAAACAGTAGGTTACACTCGTTAAAATGAGGTTTGTAACTGCTTTGCAAGTTGAGACCATTTTTTTCCTCGAAATGCTTTTGTCGA
>JAHEGD010000023.1 GCA_024639885.1 Porticoccaceae bacterium
AACACCGTGCGACCGCACAGCTCACTCAATTATTTGCCGCCAGTTGAGTTTGCTCAACAGGCGGCCTAAAGTGGCAATATCTCATCCAAGACATGGTAGTAACTTGGGGGAAAGGTCACCACCACTGCCGATAAAACTAAAGCATTAGACTACAAGTTGTAGGCGATCGACGGCGGCGGCCAATGCGCTATCGATGCAGGTGCCAAGCTTGCTGCCAGCGCCGTACAGCCGGCCAACAAATTGGACCAAATCACGGTCGATCTACCGACCATAGTGCAGTTCACGCCAGCCCCCGCCAATGCTGGCCAGGGTGCGGTACGGCACTTGCCTATCGGCGCCAAGTTGCTTAACCTCAAATCCACTCAATACTGCTGAGAGCCAACTGTTCATGTCTACCTCGCTTTATATGCTTTGTGCCTTTTTGGTCCTGCTGGCGCTACCGGCGGCAGCCAATCAGTGGCAGCTGACCGACGTCGAAGGCAAACCGTTAGTGGCTGTCATGGTGACCGCTTACAGTCATGAAAAAACCGTCGATCGTAGCGACATGGGTTACCCGGCAACCGGCACCCGCAACCTAGGCGCCACCGCCATCACCCGTTTCTCCAACCAGCGTGGCGAGATAAAGTTCACCACTGCTGAGTTGGCCGGCGCCCACTCACTGCGCCTGCGCGGCCAGAATTATGTCGATCAAACTCTGGCCATCGAGCAAGCGCGCCAACAGCCGCAGCTGATAATGCAAACGTTGCCGGTAGCAGAGCGCCCAGACCACTACCCGAGCAACGTCTGGCTGTCGCAACTGCAGTTTGATGGCGACCAGCGGCTGAAAAAGACCTTTCAGCTCAACTGTGGGTTCTGCCACCAGCAGGCCTCGGTATTTATGCGCAACGAGCGCACCACCGAGCAGTGGTTGGAGCTATTTCAACGAATGAACAGCTACGGTGCGCGGCTGCCGGATGTCGACCACCAACAGATTGCCGAGCTGCTGCAGCGCGACTACCGGGCACTGCGCGCCAACCCGCAGAGCGTGCCAGCACCGCGCCGTTGGGATAGCACGCTCGGCGATATTGAAATGACCGAGTGGGAGATCGGTGACGGCTTTTCACAGATGCACGACTTCCTGCTCCACCCCAACGGCTTAGTGTATGTTGGCGACAACCTGTTTGACCGCATCTACGCAGTTGACCCACGCGACGGCAGCCACCGTGTCTACAAGCTGCCGGTGCTGCCCGGCGCGCGCAATGGCGGTCTGCTCGGCGACCGCTTCAAAGTTTTCCCGAAGATAGACAACGCTATGGGCGTCCACTCGTTTGCACTGTCGCCCAGCGATGGCCACATCTTTGTCACGCCCTCCATGCAGCAGGCGCTGGTCGAATTCAATCCGCACACTGGCGAATTCATTACCTACACCATGGATGAGGGCTACTACCCGCACACCATCCGCATCGACGCCCAAGACCGGGTCTGGTTTACCCTCGCCGTCTCGTCGCAGGTGGCGATGTTCGACCGCACCAGCAAAACCTTTACCTACTACGACCTGCCGCCGCGCACCTTCAAAGAGTGGGTGACCCTCAAGCTGCTGCCGATCATCTTCTGGTTTGACCCAGAAAACCGCCCGCAGCTGGCCCCCGACCGTGACGGCAACGGTCTGCCGATGCCCTACGGTATCGATATCGCCAGCGATGGCACTGTCTGGGCGGCGCGGCTCTATGCCAACGACTTAGCCCGTATCGACCCGGCCAGCGGCATCGTAACTATGATCGACTTCCCCTACCAGGGGCCGCGCCGGCTGCGTGTCGACGCCGATGACAACCTCTGGGTGGTCGCCTTCCAAGATTCACTGCTGGTCAAATACGACCCGCGCAGCGACACCTTTACCGACTACCCGCTACCAGTGGCCAACGAACTGCCCTACTCGCTGAACGTCGACAAACAGCGCGGCGTGGTCTGGGTCAACGGCAACCAGTCCGACACCCTACTGGCGATGGATATCGCCACCGAGCAGTGGCGGGTCTACCCGCTACCCCGCCAGCGATTTTTTACCCGCGACATCGAGATCGACGAGGCGAGCGGCGCGGTCTACACCAGCAACTCGCACTTTCCCACCTGGCAGAGCGAGGGCGGCACACCCACGCTGCTGCGTATCGCCCCAAACCAGACACTGCCGAGCGCCCCGTGAGGCCACTGCTGCCGGCGCTACTGGCGCTGCTGCCCACTCTCGCCGCCTGCTCGGCACCGCTGCCGGTTACGGCACTGCCGCCGCTCAGCAACGAGCCGGCGCTGTTGACTGCGCTACCCAGCGACCACGCCTTTGTCGGCCGCCAGATCAACCGCAGCAATGTCGCTGCACTGGCACCGGCCTGGCAGTTTCGCAGCGGCGAACAGGCACTGATGAACGAGCTGCGCGCCAGCGGCCAGAGCACACCGCTATTGCTGCCCGAGGCGGCCGGCGCGGCACTGGTCTACTGCACCGCGTTTGATCAAGTTATCGCCCTTGACCCGGCCAGCGGCCAACCGCGCTGGCGCCACACACCCCACACCGAGCAGCAGCTGCGCAGTGGCGAACCGGGCCGCGCCCACCGCTGCCGCGGTGTCAGCTATCAACCAGAGCCGCGCGTAGCGGCCGACCAGCACTGCCACCACCGGCTGTTTATCGCCACCCAAGACCGCCAGCTATGGGCGCTCGACGCCCGCGATGGCAAACCGTGCGACAGCTTTGGTAGCGCCGGTGCGCGGCCACTGGCCGGCAGCGAACAGCCGCTCGGGTTGGTCGGCAGCAGCTCACCGGTGGCGGTGGCCGGCGATCGGGTGATCGTCGGTTCGGCGGTGGTCGACTTTCAGCTCAGCCGCGCCCCGCGCGGTATCGTCGCCGCCTACGACAGCTACAGTGGCGCGCTGCTCTGGCAGTTTGACCCACTGCAGGGCCAGCCCAATAGTGGCGGTGCCAACGTCTGGGCGCCGATCTCAGTCGATCTGGCTAACCGCCTGGTGCTGCTGCCGACCGGCGCACCGTCGCCCGACTACTACGGCGGCGCTCGCCGTGGCGACAACCGCCACGCCAATAGCTTGGTCGCGCTAGATCTGGACAGCGGCACGGTGCGCTGGGCGTTCCAACATGTCCACCACGACCTCTGGGACTTTGACAGCCCAGCCCAACCTATCCTGCTCGACTGGCCTACCGCAACCGGCAGCCTACCGGCGGTGGTGCAGCTGACCAAACAGGGTTACCTGTTTGCCTTTAACCGGCTCAGCGGTGAGCCGCTGTGGCCGATCCACGAGCGGCCGGTGCCGCCCTCCACCCTCGCCAGCGAGCAAGCCAGCCCAACCCAGCCCATCCCGATCGCGCCGCCGCCACTGATCGAGCCCAACTTAACGCCTGAAAACGTCTGGGGTCTGACCCCTCTCGACCGCTGGGGTTGCCGCAAGAAAGTCGAGAAGATCGCCAATCTCGGGCTGTTCACGCCAACGGCGCTCGAGCCGACGCTGATGTACCCGGGCAGCTTGGGCGGTGCCAACTGGGGTGGCGGTGCGCTGGTCGATGGCCACCGGCTGCTGGTTAATATCAACAATGTCGCCTTTAGCGGCCAGTTATTTGAGCCGACACAGCAAGAGCGCGCCGCACCGCGCGACCACCCGGCCAACGGCGAAGCGATGCGCGTGGTGATGGCCGGCAGCGGCTACGGCATGCAGGTGCAGGCGATCACTTCGTTTTTGGGCACGCCGTGCAACGCACCACCGTGGGGGCAGCTGGTCTCGGTCGACTTGACTGCCGGCACTATAGACTGGCGCCGGCCGCTCGGCTCGGCCCACGAGATGGCACCGGTCACACTGCCGTTTGAACTCAACTGGGGCACCCCCAACCTGGGTGGCGGCATCGCCACCGACGGCGGGCTATTTTTTATCGCCGCTGCGATGGACCGCACCCTGCGCGCCTTTGATACCACCACTGGCGAGGTAGTGTGGTCGTATCAGCTACCAGTGGATGGTACCGCCACCCCACTTAGCTACCACTACCGCGGCCGCCAATATATTGTCATCAACGCCGGCGGCCATATGATGTTCAACCGCCCCCGCGGCGACTACCTTCTCGCTTTTGCGCTACCCGACAGCGCCATCAGCGCAGCAGACCAGGAGTAACCCGTGGCCAGACACCGCTCCCGCTCACTCGTCACAACCGCCATAAAACTGTTACTGGCGGCACTGCTGCTCTACTCGGCGGCAAAGCTGGCAACCCTCGTGTTGGAGCACGACGGCAATTGGCAGGCCAGCCGCCAAACGGTTGGCCGCCAACTGCAGTCGCTGGCACTGCGCCACGCCGACTACCTGCCGATCAGTGCGCTCGGCGGGCAACTGTTTAACCGCCACTGCGCCGGCTGCCACGACGACCCCGCCCAGCGCGCCCCCAGCCGCGCGGCGCTCAGCCAGATGTCGATGGAGTCGATCATGGTAGCGCTGGAGTTTGGCAAGATGCAGCCGATGGCGGCCCACCTCTCCAAGGCGCAAAAGGGGCTAATCGCCTTTCATCTGGGCGGCGACGACAGCGCCAGCTACCAGTGGCTGGCGAAAGCGCGCTGCCAAACAGCGGCCACCGATAGCGATCAGCCACTGGCCGGCAGCTGGGGCGGCGGCGGCAACCGCCGTTACAGCGCCAGCCAGATCAACAGCGCCAACGTGGGCCAACTAGAGCTGGCCTGGAGCTTTGCGCTGCCGCGGGTCGCCGATATGCGCTCGCAGCCGGCGGTGCTGGGCGACACCCTGTTTGTCGGCGGCAAAAGCGGCCGGCTGTGGGCGCTCGACCGGTTTAGCGGCTGTGTTCGCAACAGCGTCAAGCTGGCCAGCGGCATCCGCTCGGCGATCACTATTGAGCAGCACAACGGCGGCCACCAGCTGCTGCTGGCCGACTCACTGGCGACCGTCTACGCGATCGACCCAACGACACTCGCCATCAACTGGCAGCGGCCGGTCGGCAACAGCGCCTACTCGGTGATCAGCGGTTCGATCAGCACCGACCGCGGCCGGCTCTATGTGCCGCTCTCATCTTACGAGGTAGCCGCCGCCGGCCAGCCCGGCCACCGCTGCTGCACCAGCCACGGCGGCGTGGTAGCGCTTAACAGTGCCGATGGCAGCGTATTGTGGAGTTGGCAGAGCACCCCACCGGCGACCGAGCTGTCGCAGACACCCGCTGGGGTAGAGCAGATCGGCCCATCCGGCGCCTCGATCTGGAGCACACCAACTATCGACCGCGCCCGCAACCGGCTCTATATCGGCAGCGGCGAAAACTTTACCCACCCGGCCACCACCACCAGCGACGCAGTGCTGGCGCTCGATCTGGATAGCGGCGCACTGGTCTGGCACTTTCAGGCGTTGGCCGGCGATGTCTGGAATGCCGCCTGCCTGACCGGCGGCGCCAACTGCCCGCGCGATGCCGGCCCCGATTTTGATTTTGGCGCATCGGTGATTATCAGCCAAACCAGCGCTGGCCAACCGCTGCTGCTGGCCGGCCAGAAGTCTGGCCACATTTACGCACTCGACCCCGACGCCGATGGCGCCCTGCTCTGGCAGCAGCGGATTGGCGCAGGCACCAGCAACGGCGGCATCCACTGGGGCATGGCGGCGGCCGACGGCCAGCTGTTTGTGCCACTGGCCGATCCAGAGCGACCGGCGCGCCCGGACTACACGGCGATGCCCGGCTTGTACGCGGTTAATATCGATGACGGCAGCCTGCGCTGGGCGCAGCGCGCCGAGCGCGGCTGCGACTTTGACCCCGCCCGGCGGCCGCTGGTCGGGCTATCGGCGACCGCCAGTGGCGCACCGCGCGACCTGGCCGAAGAGTACCGCTGCTCCTACTACCACGGCCACTCGGCAGCGGTCACGGCAACCAACGATATCGTTTTCTCCGCGCGCCTCAACGGTCAGATCGGCGCCCATCGACAGAGCGATGGCGCGCTGCTGTGGCGGGCTGACACCGCGCGCCCGATCGAGACGAGCAAAGGCATCAGCGGCCACGGTGGCGCCATCGACGTCGGCGGCCAACGGGTGGTCGACGGCTGGCTCTACGTCAGTTCTGGCTACAGTATGTTCGGCCAGCTGCCGGGCAACCTAGTGCTCGCCTACAAGCTGCCCACCGCGCACTAACTAGGGGTTTTTACGCTGTGCCGCCAGCAGTGGCTGCCAGTATAAAAATCCGAAGATCAGCGTCTGCATCAGGTGGTTCTGGCCGTTGCTGACCGCCGCCAAGCGCTTGCGAAACATCGCGTACTCAACCAGATGGATCACCACCAGCGAGAAAAACAGCAGCACCAACAGCGGCTGGTACGGGGCCAGCAGCGCCCAGTGGGCAGACAGCGGCACGCTGAAGTAAAAGCCCAGCAAAACAATTTTTAGCAGTTTGATCACAGTAGCGTCACCCTTGTTTGGTTGGTGGTAATCGTTAGATTGCAGCCTACCGCGCACAAAGCTAATTGGCTAGTGGGCAAACTCTACAGACAAGAACCGCAATACTCGCAGCCAGCCAAGTCTGGCTGGCACTGGAGGGCTGCGACCGTCTACCGCAGGGACAGCGGCAGCCGAGCCTCCAAGGACGGATTCACGGCGTGTCTCAGCCACTCGCGGTGGCTACACGGATTGCCGAACAGTGCGCCGGCGGTTGCGGCACACTGGATGACGCTAACTCACCTCATCCGTTACAATGCCCGCCTCACTCTCTACCACCCGCCACTATGACCTCACTCCACGAGCTGTTTCTCACCTCGCTTTCACTCTCCGTCAACACCTTTGGCTGGGTGGTGGTCGGCTTAGTGCTGCTGCGTCTAGGCTGGGTCAATGTTGCGCGGGTCGAGCAGCTGTCGCGGTTCTCGTTTTACTGGGTGCTACCGCTGCTACTGCTGAGCGGTGCCGCCGGGCTCGACTGGCAGCAGCCGCAATCGGTCCGCTACATTCTGGTCGGCGCCGCCGCAACGCTGATCACCCTACTGCTGAGCTGGGGCTACGCCAATTGGCGGGGGATCGGCCGCGCCCAGAAGGGGGCCTTTATCCAGGGTGCCTACCGCTCTAATTTGGCCATCATCGGCGTCGCCTTGTGCGCTACCGCCTACGGCGAACTGGGGGTGACCACCGCGGCGCTGGCGATCGCGGTGTGGACTGCACTCTATAACGTGCTGGCGGTCTGGGTGCTCGGCACCACCATGAGTGAGCAGCGGCTAAGCATCGCCAAAGCCGCCGATGAGGTCGCTAAAAACCCGCTGATTTTGGGTATCGCCGGCGGCCTGCTACTCTCCCTGCCGGCCGGGCCACCACCACACTGGATCAGTGCCGGCGGCGGGCTGATCGCCACTTTTTACCTGCCAATTATTTTGATCTCGATCGGCGCCACCATGGACCTGTCGCAGCTGCGCGGCAGTGGCAGCCTCGCCTGGCAGGCGACCGGCTGGCGGCTGATTTTGGCTCCAACACTGGCGGTGGCACTGGCTTATGCGGCCGGGGTGCGCGACGTTGAGCTCGGCGTGCTGTTTCTGCTGATCGCAGCGCCGGCCGCAGCGGCCAGCTTCATCATGGTCGTCGCCTACCGCGGCGACGGCGCACTGGCCGCTAACATTCTGATGCTGACCACCCTACTGTGTGCCGTGACGGTGCCGCTCGGGTTCTTTTTACTGTCGCTGCTGGGGGTGATTTAAGCGCCGCTCTGGTTGAACTCACGCACCGCACGGAGCAGGCGTCGGCAGGTCACTTGGCCGACCAAAATGCCGTTATCAACCACCGGCATCCGGCGTCGGCTGTTGCGCAACATCAACTCGGCAACATTGACCACATCGGCGTGGCGCTGGACCACGTCCACCTCTGTGGTCATATAGTCGGCGACCGTGCCGAGATTGCAGACATCGTTGTAGGTGCAGCTGAGAATGGTCTGCAGGCAGTCCATCTCGGAGAGCACACCGAGCAAGCGGCGCTCGCCGTCGACGACACAGAGCCCAGAGATCCCCTCGCGGAGAATAATATCCATCGCTTTAAACAGCGAGTCGCCCGGCGCCACGGTCTCCGGGTCGGGCTGCATATAGTGTTGCAGGTCTACTGACTTCAGCATAAGGCGCTCCTAGTGATTTAGCCGGTAGGGCTAATATCGCCGAAAACAGCGCCGCTGACTAGTGACTGGGACGGTTACCCGCCAAACGCATGACGCAGGACAATGGTCTCGACGCGGTCGGGACCGGTCGAGACGACATCTGCCGGCGCGCCAATCAGTGCCTCGATACGGGCGATATACGCGCGCGCATTGGCCGGCAGCGCGTCGATGCTCTGGGCACCGACGGTCGACTCGCTCCACCCCGGCAGGGTCTCGTAGACCGGCGTGATATCGCGGAAGTCATCGGCGTGCATCGGCATGCCAACACTGTCGCCGGCGCTGTTGCGGTAGCCGACACAGATCTTTAGCTCGTCAAGCCCGTCGAGCACATCGAGCTTAGTCAGGCAGATACCGGAGATGCTGTTGATCCGCACCGCTTGCTTGACCAGCACCGCATCAAACCAACCGCAGCGCCGCTCGCGGCCGGTGGTGGTGCCAAACTCGTGGCCCTTCTCGCCGAGGTGTTGGCCAACCGCGCAGCTCAGCTCGGTCGGGAACGGCCCAGAGCCTACCCGGGTGGTGTAGGCCTTGGTGATACCCAGCACGTAATCTAGGTAGAGCGGGCCGATGCCGCTGCCGGTGGCGGTGCCGCCGGCCGTAGTGTTAGAGGAGGTGACAAACGGGTAGGTGCCGTGGTCGATATCCAACAAAGTGCCCTGCGCCCCTTCAAACAACAGGTTGTCGCCGCGCTCGCGGGCGCTGTGAATCCACTCGATGACATCGCCCATCATTGGCAGCAGCGCCGCCGCATACTGCTCGGCGAGCGCCATAGTGGCGGCAAAGTCGACCGGCTCGACACCGTAGTACTGGGTCAGGGCAAAGTTGTGGTATTCGAGCACCTCTTCAAGCTTAACGGCAAACTGCTCGAGATCGGCGAGGTCGCTGAGCCGCAGCCCGCGACGCGCCACTTTGTCTTCATAGGCGGGGCCGATACCGCGGCCGGTGGTGCCGATCTTGGCGTTGCCGCGCTTGAGCTCGCGCGCTTGGTCGAGCGCCACATGGTAGGGCAAGATCAGCGGGCAGGCGCCGGACAGGATCAACCGCTCGCGCACCTCGATGCCGCGCTCCTCAAGAACAGTGATCTCTTTGAGCAGTGCGTCTGGGGCGAGCACCACGCCGTTGCCGATCAGGCAGGTAACGTGGTCGCGCAGGATACCCGATGGGATCAGATGCAGCGCAGTCTTCTTGCCGTCGATCACCAGCGTGTGGCCGGCGTTGTGGCCGCCCTGAAAGCGCACCACGGCGGCGGCCCGGTCGGTCAATAGATCGACCACTTTGCCCTTGCCCTCGTCGCCCCACTGCGAACCGAGGATCACTACGTTTTTACCTGCCATTATCGCTACCCTAGATGGCGAGCGGCTGCGCCGCTCTGATGATGTTGTGGTTAAAGTGGCTCTACCTGCCAGCTGCCGTCGCGCGCTACCAGCTGGCGGTCGCAGCGCAGCTCGGCGCCGTCCACTCGCTGGCCAGCAAAGCCGTCGACGACCCGCTCGCCGCCGGCGCGCAGCTCGGCAATCGTCTCACTGCGCAAGGGCGCGGCGCTGGCCGGTACAAAAATACCCGGTGAATTAGCTGGCGGCAGCTCGGCCGCGGCGGCCAACACCTTCAAGTCGAAGGCAAACCCGGTGGCCGGCCGCGGCCGGCCAAACTCGGCGCCGATCGCGTCGTAGCGACCGCCGTTGCCGACCGCTTTGCCGTGCCCCTCAAGGTAGGCGGCAAACACCAGCCCGGTGTGGTAGTGGTAACCTGGCGACTCGCTCAGGTCGATGTGAATATTGACCCCGCTCGGCGCCAGCGCATCGACGACCGCGCGCAGCTGGGCGAGCGCCGCCAGTACCGGCGGTGGCGCATCGGCGAGCTGCTGCTCGGCGCGCTCGAGCACTTCGCTGGAACCGATCAGGGTTGGCAGCGCGCGCAGCTGCGCGGCCAGCGTGGCATCGCCGACGGTGCGGTCGATAAAACTCTCGATCTCGGAGTTGGCTTTGCGCTGCACCAGTTCAAACAGCTCGGCGCGCTCGGCACCGCTCAGCGCGCTGTCGGCGAGCAGGCCGCGGAGGATATCGACATGGCCAAGATCAAGCCACGGCGACTCTGCACCGACCGCAGCGAGGGTCGCCAAGAACAGCTGGATCACTTCGATATCGGCGGCCACCGAGGGCTCGCCAAACAGCTCAACGCCGATCGAAATGGGCGCACGCGACTGCAGCGGCCGGCGCGGCCGGGTGTGCAGTACGGTACCGGCGTAGCAGAGCCGGCTCGGCCCTTCGCGGCGCAGGCTGTGGGCATCCATACGCACCGCCTGCGGGGTGATGTCGGCGCGCACACCAAGCATCCGACCACTGAGCTGGTCGGTAATGCGGAAAGTCATCAAGTCTAAATCGGCACCGCTACCGCTGAGCAGCGAATCGGTAAATTCAACCAGAGGCGGGATCACCAGGTCGTAACCCCAGCGCCGGTAGAGGTCGAGCAGCTGGCGACGCAGCGCCTCAACCTGCTCGGCGCGGCCGGGCAGCACTTCGTCGATGCCATCCGGCAGCAACCAACGATTTCCAGCACTCATAGCCTACCCCTTTTGTCTTGTCGCCGCTCAGCCGGCCAAACCGGCGGCGAGGGCCAACAGCAGTAAACCCGCGCCGACACCGGCAGCGCCAGCCCAGCGGATCTGGCGCGGCGACGCCAGCTCAAAGCGGCGCAGCGCAGCGCGCCAGCGCGCCGGGGCGAGCAGTGGCATCAGCCCCTCGAGTACCAGCAGCAGCGCCAGCGCGCGTAAAATGTCCAACCAACTCATCACAACCCGCTCATTTGGCACGGCCACGGCCGCCACCACATAAAAAACCGGGCAGTCCCGGCGCCCTGCATTTTAACAAACTAACCGCGCCAGTGGCAGCGCTTTTTCTCGGCGGGCCGCACCGGCCTGCAAAAAAAACGGGGCCCACTGGGCCCCGTTGAGTCACTTGCCGGCCGGCTCTACGCCGCCGGCCGCGGCTACTTGCCGCTCTGGTTATTGAGGTAGCGGAAGAAGTCGCTGTCCGGCTCGAGCAACATCACGTCGCCCTTGTTGGCAAACGCCGCCTTGTACGCGGTCAAGCTGCGCATAAACGAGTAGAACTCGCTGTCCTTCTGGTAGGCCGCCGAGTAAATTCGGGCGGCATCGGCGTCGCCGTCACCGCGGGTCTGCTCGGCGTCGCGGTAGGCGTTGGCGAGCTCAATAGTGCGCTCGCGGTCGGCCGCTGCGCGGATCACCTCGGCCTTCTCTTTACCAGTCGAGCGCAGCTCGCGTGCCTCTTTCTCGCGCTCAGCGGTCATCCGGCGGTAGACCTGGCTGCTCACCTCATCGGGCAGGTCGATACGCTTGACGCGGACATCGACCACCTCGATACCGAGGCTTTCGAGCACCGTGGCGTTGAGCTCGTCGGTAAGGCTGCGCATCAGCGCATCGCGCTCACCCGAGACCACCTCGCGCAGTGTGCGCGAACCAAACTCGTTGCGCAGGCCGTTGTTGACGCGGTTGGCGAGACGGCTGTTGGCGACAGACTCAACGCCGCCGGTCGCCTTGTAGTAGGCCTCGACATTGGCGATCCGCCACTTGGCGTAGGAGTCGACAATCAGCCGTTTCTTCTCGATGGTGAAGAAGCTCGCTGCGGTCGCGTCGAGGGTCAACACCCGCGCATCGAAGATCTTCACCTGGTCGGCAAACGGCAGCTTGTAGTGCAGGCCGGGCTGGATATCCGCCTCGATCAGTCGGCCGAACCGCAGCTTGACGCCGCGCTCGGTTTCGCTCACTACAAACAGCGAGCTGGAGGCGATCAACGCCACCGCAACCAGCGCGATGACTACCTTAACTAAACCATTCATCGTCGTCTCTCCTCACGGCTGCGATCGGCGGCCTCTTGCAGCCGCTGGATCACTTGGTTGGTTATCTCGTCAACCATCTGGCTGTTGCCCTCGCTGTTGAGCGCCGCCGGGTTGCCGGCACCGCTCTGCTTAACCAGCTGATCGAGCGGCAGGTAGAGCAGGTTGTTGCCGCCCTCTTGGTCGACCAGTATCTTCGAGCTGTTGGTCATCACCTCTTCGAGCGCATCCAGATAGAGCCGCTGGCGGGTCACTTCGGGCGCTTTTTTGTACTCGGCAAGCAGCTTCTCAAAGCGGTGTGCTTCACCCTCGGCCTTGCTGACCACTTGCGACTTGTAGGCCTCGGACTCTTCGCGGAGCCGCTGCGCCTGGCCGCGCGCCTCGGGGATAATACCGTTGCTGTAGGCCTGCGCCTCGTTGACTAGCCGCTCGAGATCTTCGCGGGCGCGGATCACGTCATCGTAGGCCGCCTTGACCGCCGATGGCGGGCGCGCCTCTTCAATGTTGATCTTGACCACATTGATACCGCCGCCATAGATATTGAGATACTCCTGGAGGCGCTCTTTGGTGCTCACCGCAACCTGTTCACGGCCGACCGAGATCACATCGTCGAGCGTTGAGCCGCCGACCACATGGCGCAGCGCCGAGTCGGTGGCGTGCTGCAGGCTGACCTCTGGATCGCGCACGTTAAGCACAAAATCTCGGGCGTTAGAGATGTTGTACTGAACGTTAAGCGTCAACTCAACGATGTTCTCATCTTTGGTCAGCATCAAGCCGCGCGCCGGGTACTGGCGCTCTTCGGTGACCCGCACCACGGTGACGCGGTCGATCAACGGCGGGTTCCACTGCAGGCCGGAGCCGACCGTCTCGTGGAATTTACCCAGCCGCAGCACTACCGCTTGCTCTTTCTCATCGACCTGATACCAGCCGGCCAGACCCCACAACACCAGCGCCACCAGCAGTACGATCGGCAGCAGCGCGCGCGCCGCCGGGCCGTTGCCACCGGTGCTGGCGTCGCCGCCCTTGCCGATACCGCCGAGCTTGCCGAGCCACTTGTTGAGCAGCTCG
Organism: Porticoccaceae bacterium; assembly: GCA_024639885.1. Taxonomy (GTDB): domain Bacteria; phylum Pseudomonadota; class Gammaproteobacteria; order Pseudomonadales; family Porticoccaceae; genus LSUCC0057. Next base: position 13,037 of record JAHEGD010000023.1, read on the forward strand.
TCGAGATCCGGCGGCCCCTGATTACTATTATTGTTGCGGTTGCCGCCCCATGGGTCTTTACCGCCACCCGGTTCGTTCCACGCCATAACCTACTCCGTTGTCTAATTGCCGCTGCGCGGCAGACTGTTTAGCGCGGCCATGGCCGCGCGCGATTACTCAAAAACCTTATAAAAACCGCGGGTTAAGCGCCATAACTGGCCCCTAAAAGCGAGTTTGAACTATACCTTACAATGGCGCCAAATCGGTCAAATTCAACCCGCTGCCGTGCAAAATGCGCTGCAGATCTGGCTCTGGCAGCTCGATCTCCAGCGCCAGCGTGCCGCTTCCGGTGTCGCTGAGCTGCTCGCTGCGCACCGCCTGCTGGCGGTAGAGCGCCGCCCGCAATGCACCGTGCTGTGGTTCGAGCAGCAGCCGGCCACGGATCAGGCCGCCCGGCAGCCGCTCGGCGACCGCTTGCTGGAGCAGCTCCAAGCCGAGCCCGGCCTGCGCCGAGATCCACACCGCCTGCGGCACCCCGTGCTCGTCGCGGTCGATGCGCGGCAGCGGCTCATCGAGCAGATCGATCTTATTGTAGACAGTCAGCAGCGGCAGCTGGTCGGCGCCGATTTCGGTCAATACCTCGGCGACCCGCTGCATGTTAGTGGCACGCTCCGGTGCCGCGGCATCGACAATATGCAGCAATAGCGTCGCGCTGGCCGCCTCTTCCAAGGTGGCCCGAAAGGCGTCGACCAAGCGGTGCGGCAGGTGGCTGATAAAGCCGACCGTGTCGGCCATGATCACCTCGCCTTGACCGGGAATCACCACCTTACGCATAGTCGGGTCAAGGGTCGCAAACAGCTGGTCGGCGGCGTAGACCTCGGCATCGGTGAGGTGGTTAAACAGCGTCGACTTGCCGGCGTTGGTATAGCCGACCAGCGACACCGTGGCAGTCTCGGTGCGGCTGCGCGAGCGGCGCCCCTGGTCGCGCTGCACCCGCACCTTCGCCAGCCGCTGCTGGATCGCCTTGATGCGCGCGCGCACCATGCGCCGGTCCGACTCCAACTGGGTCTCACCCGGGCCGCGCATACCGATACCGCCCTTCTGGCGCTCCAAGTGCGTCCAGCCGCGCACCAACCGGCTGGAGAGGTGCTGCAGCTGGGCAAGCTCGACCTGCAGCTTGCCCTCGTGGGTGCGGGCGCGCTGGGCAAAGATATCCAAGATCAGACCGGTGCGATCGATGACCCGACAGCATAGCTCTTTTTCGAGGTTGCGCTCCTGGCTCGGCGACAGCGTGTGGTTAAAAATCACCAGCTCGGCGCTGTTGGCGGCGACCGCGCTCTTGAGCTCATCGAGCTTGCCGGTGCCGATAAAATATTTGGCGTGCGGGGTCGCCCGCGAGCCCTCTAACAGCTCGATCGGGTCACCACCGGCCGACAGCACCAGCTCTTCAAACTCGCGCAGGTCCTCTGGCTCGCGCTCGCTGTGCAGGTTGAGGTGGACCAAGATGGCCCGCTCGCCGCTATCGGGGCGCTCAAAAAACAGCGCCATTTAGGCCGCACCCCCAACACAAAAAACGGGCGCCCCTAGAGACGCCCGGTCTAGCTTGTTACCGACGGTGGCGGGTTTAGTGCTGGTCGTCATTAAACTCTTCATCGTCCAGATCGTCGTCGCCAGCCGCTTGCGGGTTGACCGGCAGGCGCACGGGGCGCGACGGCACCACGGTGGAGATCGCGTGTTTGTAGACCATCTGGCTGACGGTGTTTTTGAGCAGCACCACAAACTGATCGAACGACTCGATCTGGCCCTGCAGCTTGATACCGTTGACCAAAAAGATGGAAACCGGCACGCGCTCTTTGCGCAGCTGGTTCAAGAATGGGTCCTGCAAATTATGCCCTTTTGACATGGCATTTCTCCTTAGAGTGGTGGCCGCAGCATCGTGCCATAGCGGGAAGGTAAAGCGAACGTACAGTCCAAACACGGCTGTTCCAAACAGTTGACAGCCAACATAGCAGATATGCCCCTGATCAGAGCGATTTCAAGGCCAACTCGAATATTTCTTCACTACTCAAATAGCGCTCGCCAGCGTCGACCGTTAACCTCACCCCGCCCGGCCAGCTGCGCAGCCAGGTGAGCTGGCGCTTGGCCAGCTGGCGGGTGGCGGCAATTGCCTGTTCGACCGCTTCGGCGCGGCTGAGTTCACCGCGGCAGTGCTGCCACAGCTGGCGGTAGCCGGCGGCGCGCAGCGCCGGCAGGTCGCCACTGTCGCGGTAGCGCTGGTAGAGCGCTGCCACCTCGTCGGCGAAGCCGGCTGCCATCATCGCCGCAAAGCGCTGCTCGATACGGCGGTGCAGCAGCGCGCGGTTGCTCGGCATCAATAGCAGCTGCTGGGTCTGGTAGTGGCTGGCCACCGCGGCGGCGCGGCTCTGCCGGTGCCAGTGGCTGAGCGGTTGGCCGGTCAGCCGGTAGACCTCAAGCGCCCGCTCGATACGCTGGCCGTGGTTGGGGTGAAGCTGCGCCGCGGTGGCCGGGTCGACCGCCGCCAGTTCGGCGTGCAGTGCCGGCCAGCCGAGCTGTGCGGCGCGCTCGCGCAGTTCAGCGCGCAGCGCTGGGTCGGCGGCCGGCAGCGGCGACAGCCCCTCGAGCAGGGCGCGCGCGTAGAGCATCGAACCGCCGACTACGATCGGCAGCTTGCCGGCGGCGCTCACCTCGGCAATTGCCGCGCTGGCATCGGCGACAAACTCAGCGACACTGTAGTGGTGGTCCGGCTCACAGATATCGATCAATCGGTGCGGCCAGCGCACCAGCTCGGCGGCGGTCGGCTTGGCGGCACCGATGTCGAGACCGCGATAGACCTGCGCCGAATCGGCGCTGATCAATTCGCCGTTGAGCCGGTCGCTGAGCGCCATCGCCAGGGCGGTCTTGCCCGACGCGGTCGGGCCGAGAATAAACAGGAGTGGCGGCTTAGCGGCCAACTCAGCGGCCGCGCAAAAACAGCTTGTCGAGCTCGGCCATGCTCAGCTGGGTCCAGGTCGGCCGGCCGTGGTTGCACTGGCCGCTGCGCTCGGTCACCTCCATGTCGCGCAGCAGTGCGTTCATCTCAGTAATCGTCAGCTTGCGGTTGGCGCGCACGGAGCCGTGGCAGGCCATCGTCGAGAGCAGCTCGTTGCGCTGCTCTTGAACGCGCTCGCTGACGCCGTGAGCGACCAGATCGGCGAGCAGGTCGCGCACCAGCCCCTCGACCTGTGAGCCGCGCAGTAGCGCCGGGATCTGGCGTACCACCACGCTCTCTTGGCCGCTGCGCTCAACCACGATGCCGAGTCCGGCGAGCAGCACCGCCGCCTCTTCGACCAGATCGGCCTCGCGCTCACTGACCGCTAAGCTCTCCGGCACCAGCAGCGGCTGGGCAACTACCCCCTGCCCTTCGAAGGCGGTCTTGAGCCCTTCGTAGACAATTCGCTCATGGGCGGCGTGGGTATCGACAATCACCAGCCCGTGGCGGTTCTCGGCGAGGATAAACACGCCGTGCAGCTGGGCAACGGCGAAGCCGAGCGGCGGAATCTGCTCGTCATCAGCGTCGCTGTGCAGCGCCGCGGCCGGCTGCTCGCGCACCTCGTCACCGCCGTAGAGCTTGCCAAACGCTGCGATCGCCGCAGTCGAGTCGATCGCGCGGCTGGCACCACCGATCGGCAGTGGGCTGGCGTAGTGGCCGCTGGATACCGGCTGGTCGCGCAGCGCCAGCGACGGCTGGCCGCTCAAGCCGCCCTGCTCGGCCAATTCTTGGCGAGCAGAGAGCCGGTCGGCCGGGCGGTCGTCGGCCACCGTGCGCTTGATCGAGGCGCTGATGAAGCCGTGTAGCTGGCGGCTATCGCGAAACCGCACCTCGTGTTTGGTCGGGTGAACATTGACATCGACTTCGGCGGCGGGCATCTCTAAAAACAGCACATAGGCGGGGTGGCGGCCGTGAAACAGCACATCTTGGTAGGCCTGACGGACCGCGTGGCTGACCACCTTGTCGCGGATTGGCCGGCCGTTGACGTAGAAGTGCTGCAGGTCGGCCTGGCTGCGCGAAAAAGTCGGCAACCCGAGCCAGCCCCACAGCCGCAGCGGCCCAGAGCTGATGTCGATGTAGAGCGCCTGCTCCATAAACGCTGGGCCGACTAGATCGGCGACCCGCCGCTCCTGCTCGAGCTGGGTGGTGGCCGGCAGCAGTAAGCGCTGCGAGCGCTGGTTGTGGCGCAACGTGAAGCCGACATCAAAGCGGGAGAGCGCGACTTTTTTGACCACCTCGTCGACGCGGCCGTACTCGGTGTTCTCTTTGCGCAGAAACTTGCGCCGCGCCGGGGTGTTGAAGAACAGGTCGCGCACTTCGACGGTGGTGCCCTGCGGGTGGGCCACCGGCGCCAGCTCGACGGCCATGTCGCGCCCCGCCGAAGTCGCCTGCCAACCCATCTCACTGCCGGCCACCGCCGAGCTCAGCGTCAGCCGCGACACCGAGGCGACACTGGCCAGCGCCTCGCCGCGAAAGCCCAGCGTGGCGACCGCCTCGAGATCTTCGAGCTGATCGATCTTACTGGTGGCGTGGCGCGCCAGCGCCAGCGCCAGCTGGTCCTCGGCGATACCGGTGCCGTTATCGCGGATCCGGATCAGCTTGACGCCACCGGCCTCGATATCGATCTCGACCTTATTGGCACCGGCATCTAGGCTGTTTTCAATCAGCTCTTTGACCACCGAGGCCGGCCGCTCGACCACCTCGCCGGCAGCGATCTGGTTGGCCAATTGGGTGCTGAGAACTCGGATTGGCATAGACGCTCCTCGCCCCTCAACCGGGGGGAATGATCAGTTGCTGGCCGATGCGGATAGCCGAGCCGGCGAGTTGATTGCGCTCGCGCAGCGCCCGCTGCGAGACGCCGTAGCGGGCCGCCAGCTCTGAAAGCGTGTCACCGCGGGCGACCACGTGGGTACGGATCGCAGCCGGGTCGGCGAGGTGGCTATCCGGCGGCGGGTGGGCCTGATAGTGGCTGCGCAAGCCGTTAAAGATCGCCTGTGCCATACGCCGCTGGTAGTTGCGGTCGGTCAGCCGGCGCGCCTCGGTCGGGTTGGAGATAAACCCAGTCTCGATCAGCAGTGACGGCAGATCGGGCGATTTCAAAACGATGAAGGCGGCCTTCTCAACCCGTTTTTTGTGTAGCCGTGCGACCTTGCCGATCTCTTTGAGCACCAACTCGCCGACCTCACTACTGGTGCGCAGGGTAAAGTCCATCGACAGGCCGAGCAGCGCCTCGGCCACTGCGGGTTCTTCAGAGACCAGATGGAGCGAATCGACCCCGCCAATCAGATCGGCGTTGTTCTCCCGCTCAGCTAAAAAGCTGGCAGTCTCGCTGGTGGCGCCACTGGTTGACAGCGCATAGACCGAAGCGCCATTGGCCTGCGGGTTGGTGAAGGCATCGGCGTGGATTGAGATAAAAAAATCGGCGCGCTGCTTACGTGCCTTGGCCGACCGCTGGCGCAACGGCAGGAACTGATCACCACGGCGCACCAGATAGCTTTCAAAACCGGGCGCCCGATCGATAATGGCGGCCAATTCGCGGGCCAGCTCGTAGGTGACCCGCTTCTCTTGGATATTGTGCGGCCCGAGTGCGCCCGGGTCTTTGCCGCCGTGGCCGGCATCGATGGCGATAACGATGTTGCGGCGCGCGCTGCCGACCACCGCTGCCATGGTTTTATTGACCCGCGCCGCACCCGCCAGATCGACCACTAGGCGTGGCGACAGCCCTGCGCCGGCGGGTAGCTTAAAGCTGTTGACAGTCAACGCCGCCTGACTCTCCAGCACCAGCCGCAGCCCCGAGCCGCGCGGTGCGGCGCGCACGGCGGTCAGCAGCCCACTGCGGCTTACCAATTGGGGCAGCTGGGCACTGGCGGCCGGGCTCAATGTGGCGGCGGCGATATCAACTACCACCCGCGCTGGGTTGGTCAGCTGCGACAGCTGGTAGCTGAGCGGCCGATCGCTCTCGACCACCAACCGCGCACTGTCGCCACTGCTGGAGAAGCGCACTGCCTCGACCACTGCCGCTTGCACCGGCAGCGCCAGCCACAAGCCGACCAGCATGCCCAGCCAGCGGCTCATTGCGGCTGCCCCCAGCTGGCCGCCAGCTCGGCCAGCCACTGCTGGCTAGCGCTGTCGCCGGCCTGCCACGCCAGCGATCGGCCGGCGCCGTTATCGGTATCACTGAAGGTCACCGTCAATGCCGGCAGTGGTAGCTCACCGCGGCCGCGCTGCGGCCATTCGATCAGGCAGAGACCGGGCTGCTCGAGATACTCACCAAAGCCGATGTAGTGCAGCTCGGCGGGGTCGGCGAGCCGGTAGAGGTCAAAGTGGTTCACCTGCCAACTGCCGATCTGGTAGGGCTCTACCAGCGTATAGGTGGGGCTCTTGACCGCACCGCGGTGGCCGAGACCAGTCAGCAGGCCGCGACTAAACGTGGTCTTGCCGGCCCCTAGGTCACCGTCTAAAAAAATCACCAGCGCCCGGTGGCGGTCGGTCAGCAGTGGCGCCAAACGCTCGCCGCAGCAGCGCCCAAACGCCACCATCTGCTCTTCGCCAACTAACGTAAAACGCTCTGCTGCCATCGCTCAGTCGCTCAGCAACTCGACCAACGGCGCGATCAGGTCGCTGGCCAGCAGGCTGCGCTCACCGCACTGCGCCGCCGCCCGGTCGCCGGCAGCGGCGTGCAGTGCTACGCCCAGCTTGGCCGCTGTAGCGGCGTCGAGCCCCTGCGCCAGCAGCGCGCCGATGATACCGGCGAGCAGATCGCCCATGCCGGGGCTGGCCATGCCGGGGTTGCCGTCGCCACACAGCGCCAGCGGCAGGCCGTCGGCGGCGACCAGCGTACCGGCACCCTTGAGCACCGCCACACTGCCCCATAGCGCCTGCAGTTGCTGCGCGGCTGCCGGGCGGTCGCCCTGTACGCTGGCGCTATCGCTACCGAGTAGCCGCGCTGCCTCGCCGGGGTGTGGGGTGATCACACCGCCGACCAAACTGCGGCGCAGCTGCAGACGACCGGCGGCGAGAATGTTCAATGCGTCGGCGTCGAGCAGCAGTGGCTGCTCGGTCTTGAGCACCTGTTGCAACAGCTGCTCGCCCCACGCCGCCTGACCGAGCCCGGGGCCGATCACGATCACACTTGGGCGCGCCAACAGCGGCTCCAAATCTTGCCCGGAGTTGACCCCGTAGACCATCGCCTCGGGGCTGCGCGCCAGCACCGCGCCAACGTGTTCAGGGCGGGTAGCTACCGATACCAGACCGGCGCCGCTACGCAATGCCGCCTCGGCGGCCAGCGCCACCGCACCGCCACCACCGTAGTCGCCGCCGATAATCATCACGTGGCCGTAGAGCCCTTTGTGGCCATCGGCGGCGCGGGCCGGCAGCGATTCGAGCTGCTCGTCCAGATCGAGCAGCTCGGCCTGTGGCGGCTCTGCATCGTAGAGCGTCTCATCAATCTCTAGGGTGTGCAGCACCACCTCGCCAGCCACCACCGGGCCGCGGCCGGTAAACAGACCGAGCTTGGCGGCGACAAAGGTGACGGTCAGGTCAGCGACCACGCTGTCGCCGCTGCCACTGGTGGCACACAGGCCGCTGGGCAGATCGAGCGCCACCACCGGCAGGCCGCAGGCGTTGATCCACGCCACCGCCTCGGCATAGCCGCCGCGCAGCGGGCCACTGGCGCCGATACCCAGCAGAGCATCGACCACAACCCCTTCGCGCTGGTCTAAATCGGCCGTCGCCTGCGCGGTTAACCGCACTCCAGCACGCTTCGCAAACTGGCGTGCCGCGGCTGTCGCCGGGCTAAACTTAGCTGCATCGCAAAGCTCTATGACCTCGACCGCGCGGCCGCGGTCGGCAGCCAGCGCCGCCAGTGCGTACCCGTCGCCGCCGTTGTTGCCACCGCCACAAAACACCAGCAGCGGCTGGCTGCTGCCAAACTGCGCTTCAAGCTCTTTAAGAGCGGCGTGGGCAGCGGCGCTCATCAGCTGCTCGCTGCTGCGCCCGGCGGCCTGTGCGGCACTATCGATAGCGGCAACTGCGGCGGCGGTGTAGAGCCGGCTGCTGATCGGCAGCGGGTTGTCGAGGTAATCGTGCGCGGTGTGAGACATAGCCAAGCCAACTGTTTAAAATGAGCGACGATTATAGGCGAGATTACTCCATGACCGAAGGGCAGCAGTGGGCCGATTTGGCCACACAGATAAAAAACTGGGCCGCCGAGCTCGGCTTCGCCCAGACGGCGATCAGCGCGCCCGATTTAACCCTCGCCAGCGAGCGGCTAAAAAGCTGGCTGGCCGATCAGCAGCACGGCTCGATGAGCTGGATGGCCGACCACGGCACCATGCGCTACCACCCCGAGCAGCTGCTGCCCGGCACCGTGCGGGTGATCAGTGTACGCATCGACTACCTCGCCGACGACAATATGCTGGCGGTACTGAAAAGCGATGATAAGGCGTATATCTCGCGCTACGCGCTGGGCCGCGACTACCACAAGCTGGTGCGCAGCCGGCTAGCCAAGTTGGCCGACAAGATCCGCACTGCCCTGCCCGACAGTGAGGGGCTGGTGCAGCGGCCGTTTGTCGACAGCGCGCCGGTGATGGAGAAGCCGATCGCCGAGCAGGCCGGGCTCGGCTGGATCGGCAAGAACACCCTGCTGATCAACTCCGAGGCGGGCTCGTGGTTCTTCTTGGGCGAGCTGTTCACCTCGCTGCCGCTGCCGGTCGACACCCCCAGCCAGCCAGACCAGTGCGGCAACTGTCGCGCCTGCCTGACCACCTGCCCGACCGACGCCTTCACCGCCGCCTACCAACTCGATGCGCGGCGCTGTATCGCCTATCAGACTATCGAGAACCGCGGCGCTATCCCGGTCGAACTGCGGCCGCTGATCGGCAACCGGGTGTTTGGCTGCGATGACTGTCAGATTTACTGCCCGTGGAACCGCCAGCCGGCGACCAGCGCCGAGGCCGACTTTGCCCCGCGACACCAGCTCGATAACAGCAGCTTAGCCGAGCTGTTTATGTGGAGCGAAGCGCAGTGGCAGGAGCGCACCGCCGGGTCGCCGATCCGGCGTATCGGCTACCGCGGCTGGCTGCGCAATTTAAGTGTCGGGCTGGGCAACTGGGGCGACGCCAACGCCGCCCTCGCGGTGTTGGAGCAGCGCCGCGACTGCGACGACCCAATGGTTGTCGAACACATCGAGTGGGCGATCGCCGAGCAGCGCGCGCGACTTGAGGCTAGCCCTTAAACAGCTGCGCGCGGTAGTGGCGCAGCTCGGCGATCGAGTCCTCGATATCGGCCAGTGCGGTGTGTGCGCCGCGCTTGCTAAATCCTTTGAGTGCCTCCGGCCGCCAACGCTTGGCGAGCTCTTTAAGGGTGCTGACATCCAAGTTGCGGTAGTGGAAGAACCGCTCCAGCGCCGGCATATAGTTGGCCAAAAAGCGCCGGTCCTGGCAGATCGAGTTGCCGCACATCGGCGAGCTGCCGGCCGGCAGCCACTGCTCTAAAAAGACAATCGTCGCCTGCTCGGCGTAGGCCTCGTCGACGTCGCTGGCGCGCACCCGGTCGGCCAACCCAGAGCCGCCGTGCTGACGGGTGTTCCACTCGTCCATGGCGTCGAGCCGGGCGTCGCTCTGATGGATAGCATACACCGGTCCCTCGGCAAGCAGATTGAGCTGGCTGTCGGTGACCAGTGTCGCGATCTCGATAATGCGGTCGTCGCTCGGGCTCAGCCCGGTCATCTCTAAATCGATCCAAATCAGGTTGTCTGGGTGGTATCCGGCCATGGCGGGCTCCGTCACTGCAAGGTTAGCCCGTCACTTTACCACCGTCACCGCGCCGCGGGTAATTGGCCGACGAATCGGCTATGCTGGCGCCGTGAATAACCGACCCCAACAGCCCGCATGAGCAAGCGCCGCCTCAATGAGCAGCAGCGCCGACGTATCAGCGACCGCCAACAGCGCGCCCGCGATGCCAGCATCGATGAGGGCAGCCTCAACAGCGAGAGTGAAATTGGGCTGGTGATCGCCCACTTTGGCGAACAGGTGGAGGTACTCGGTGCCGACCAGCCGAGCCAGCGCTGCTACCTGCGCGCCAACGTCGAGCCACTGGTGGCCGGCGACCGAGTCGCCTGGCAGCGTGGTGCGGCGACCGGGGTAATCAACGCCCGCCAACCGCGCGACAGCGAATTGATCCGCCCGGATAACTTTGGCAAGCTCAAGCCGGTGGCGGCTAACATCGACCGCATCGGTATTGTCTTTGCCCCCTACCCGACCGCCCACAGCAACTTGATCGACCGCTACCTAGTGGCCGCTGAACTGCAGCGCATCAGCCCGTTTTTGGTGCTCAATAAAAGTGACCTGATCGATGCCGCAACGACGGCGCAGATCGATGAGCTCGACGCACTTTACACGGCCATCGGTTACACAGTGATCCGCTGCTCGGCTACCGACCACAATGGGCTCGCTGAATTGCGCGATTACTTGGCCGGCCACACCTCGATATTGGTCGGCCAGTCGGGGGTGGGCAAATCGTCACTGCTCAACGAGCTGCAGCCGGCGGCGCACAGTGCCGTCGGCGAGCTGTCGGCTGGGGTCGACAAGGGCCGCCACACCACCACCACCTCGCGGCTCTACCCACTGCCGGGCGGCGGCTCGCTGATCGACTCGCCGGGGATCCGTGAATTTGGTTTAAGCCACATCGAAGCCGATCAGGTGATCGATGGTTACGTCGACTTCCACGACCACTTGCACTGCAAGTTTCGCGACTGCCGCCACCGCCAAGAGCCGGGCTGCGCGCTGCTAGCCGCGGCCGCGGCCGGCCAGATAGATCCGCGCCGGCTCGACAACTACCGGCAGATTGTCGCTACTATCGAGACCCCGCAGTAACCGCTAACGGAAGCTGGCGTTGATCGCGTCCAGTGCGGTCTGGCCGGGGCAGAGTGCACTCTCGCCGAGATCGCGCAGCGGCCCTTTAATCGAGTTGACCATCTGGTGGAAATCGCGGCTCTGCGGGTCCATGTAGAGCAGCCCGGTCAGCACCGACCCCTCGCTCTGGTGGCGGCGAATCGCCGCTTGGGCGGAGTCGCGCGAGGTGACATCGAGCTCAACGTCGCCCTTGTAAAGATGCACCACCGAGCCGTCATGCAGCGTCACCTCATGGTTGTGGCCGGGCTGGTAGTCGGTGGTGATCTCCTCTTTCATCGGGATCACATCGATCGCGCCGGTGGCGGCGGCGTGCTCGCGCACGTAGTCGTAACTCTTGGTCGAGGTGGCGGTGTTGTTGAAGGTGACGCACGGCGACAGCACATCGATAAAGGCAAAACCGGGGTGGCGCAGCGCCGCCTTGATCAGCGGCACCAGCTGCTCTTTGTCGCCAGAGAAGCTGCGCGCCACAAAGGTGGCACCCATCTCCAGCGCGGTGGCGCACAGATCGATAGCGGTGAACGGGTTGGCAACACCCTTTTTACTGGCCGAGCCGACATCGGTGGTCGCCGAGTCTTGGCCTTTGGTGAGCCCATAGCAGCCGTTGTTCTCCACCATATAGAGCATATTGAGGTTGCGGCGGTTGACGTGGGCAAACTGGCCAAAGCCGATCGAGGCCGAGTCGCCATCGCCGGAGACGCCGAGGTAGATCATGTCGCGGTTGGCCATATTGGCGCCGGTGGCGACCGACGGCATCCGCCCGTGCACCGAGTTAAAGCCGTGCGACTTGCCCAAAAAATAGGCCGGGGTTTTTGACGAGCAGCCGATGCCGGAGATTTTGGCCACTTTGTGCGGCTCGATGTTGGCCTCAAAACAGGCCTGCACGATCGCCGCGCCGACCGAATCGTGACCGCAGCCAGCACACAGGGTAGAGAGCCCGCCCTCGTAGTCGCGTTTGCTGTAACCGAGCGCGTTGGGTTGTAGGGCCGGGTGGCGGAAGGTCGATTTAGCGTAGCTCATAGGGTTCTCGCTGGAGTCTCAATCGGTTCAGGCGGGTTGCTTGTGCAGCGGAGTGACCACCGCGCCGCGCGTTTTGGCGGTTACGTGGTCGACCACTTGGCGGGCAGTGATCGGCATGCCGTCGTAGAGCGCTACGCTGACCAGTTTTTTCGGATTGATGTCGCACTCGCCAACCAGCAGCTTGCGCAGCTGGCCGTCGCGGTTCTGCTCTACGACAAAGACCTGCTCGTGCTCTTCGATGAACTGCTCGACGGTCTGGTTGAACGGGAATGCCCGCACCCGCAAACAGTCCACCGCAATACCGTCGGCGGCGAGCTGATCGCGCGCCTCTAGGCAGCTGGCGGTAGAGGTGCCAAAAAACAGCAGCCCGTGCTTACTGGCGTTGGTCTCTTGGTAGAGCTCTGGCTCCGGCACAAAGCCCTTGGCGGTCTCCCACTTGTGCAGCAGCCGCTCCATGTTGTCGATGTAGACTTCACTCAACTCGGTGTAGGCCGCATAGGGATCGCGCGAGGTACCGCGGGTAAAGAACGCCCCCTTGTCGGGGTGGGTGCCGGGGTAGGTGCGATACGGAATGCCGTCGCCGTCGATGTCTTTGTAGCGGCCAAACTTCTCGCTCATCTCCTCCAACTGCTGCTGGTTGAACACCTTGCCGCGGTCGTACTGACGCTCGTCGTCCCAGACCATCGGCTCGCAGAGAAACTCGTTCATACCCAAGTCGAGATCGCTCATCACAATGACTGGGGTCTGCAACCGCTCGGCCAGGTCAAAGCTGTCGGCAGCCATGTCGAAGCACTCGCGCGGGTCCTCGGGGAACAGCAGCACCTGCTTGGTATCGCCGTGCGAGGCGTAGGCACAGCTGATGATGTCTGACTGCTGGGTGCGGGTTGGCATACCGGTCGACGGCCCGGCGCGCTGAATATTAAACAGCACTACCGGCACCTCGGCGAAGTAGGCCAGCCCCAAGAACTCGCTCATCAGCGACACACCGGGGCCGGAGGTGGCGGTAAAGGCGCGCGCGCCGTTCCAGCTAGCGCCGATCACAATGCCCATTGCCGACAACTCATCTTCGGCCTGGGCGATGGCGAATTTCTTCTCGCCGCTGCCGGGGTCGATGCGCAGCCGGCTGGCGTACTTCTCGAACGCGTCGACCACCGAGGTCGACGGCGTGATCGGGTACCAGCCGACCACGGTGGCGCCGGCGTAGACCGAGCCGATGCCGAGCGCCGCGTTGCCCTCTAACATAATCTTGTCACCGACCAGATCGCGGCGCTCTAGGCGCAGCGCCAACGGGCAGCTGAAGTGCTCGTGGGCATAGCGGTATCCCAGCTCCAGCGCGTGGATATTGGGTGCGATCAGTTTGTCTTTACCGCGAAACTGGTCGCCGATCAGGTCTTTGAGCACTTCAAACTCAATATCCAACAGCGCTGCCAGCGCGCCGATGTAGATGACGTTCTTCATCAGCTGGCGGCGGCGCAGGTCGGGGTACTCGTCGCGGCAGATCGCCGCCAGCGGTATACCGATAAAGTTGACGTCGGCGCGCTCCAGACGCAGGTCGAGCGGTTTGCTGTTGTCGTAGAGCACGTAGCCGCCGGGGCGTACGCTGGCGATATCTTGCGCCAAGCTCTGGCCGTTCATGCAGACAATAAAGTCGATGCCCTCGCGGCGGCCGAGGTAGCCCTGTTCACTGACCCGCACCTCGTACCAGGTCGGCAGCCCCTGAATGTTGGAGGGGAAGACGTTCTTCGGCGACACCGGCAAGCCCATACGGAAACAGGCCTTAGCGAACAGCCCATTGGCACTCGCCGAGCCGGTGCCGTTGACGTTGGCAAAACGGATGACAAGATCGTTTACTGCAGCTATGGCGGTCATCGGCTTACCCTACACTCTCTTGAATTTGGACCAGCGGCACGGCTAACAGCTCGGCGCTTTTTGTCACTTGGTAGTTGAACTGCTGCATATCCCAAGCACCGGTCGGGCAGCGCTCGGCACACAGCCCACAGTGCAGACAGACGTTCTCGTCTTTGGCCATGATACGGCCGGTCTTGAGCCCATCGGCGATGTACAGTACCTGGTCGCGGTTGGTCGACGGGGCGTTGAGCCGACCGCGCAGATCGTCCTCATCGCCATCGGCGGTAAAGTTGATACAGCTGGTGGGGCAGACATCGGCGCAGGCGTCACACTCGATACAGTTGGCGGCGTCGAACACGGTCTGCACGTCGCAGTTGAGGCAGCGCTCGGCTTCTTGGTAGGCGGTGGCGACATCAAAACCGAGTTCGACCTCGAGGCGGCGGTCAGCGAGCGCCTGCTGTTTGTCGGCCAGCGGCACCACATAACGCAGATCGGAAGCGACGCCGTTGTCGTAGGTCCAGTCGTGGATGTTCATCTTCTGGCTGATCAAGTTAGTGCGCGGCGCTGGGCGCTGCAGTACCGACTCACCCTGGCAGAACAGGTCGATCGAAATCGCCGCCTGATGGCCGTGGGCAACGGCGGTAATCACGTTCTTGGGGCCAAACGCGGCGTCGCCGCCAAAAAACACCTGCGGCAGAGTCGACTGAAAGCTGGTGGCATCGACTACCGGGCACTCCCATTTATCAAACTCAATGCCGATATCGCGCTCAATCCACGGGAAGGCGTTTTCCTGGCCAATCGCCACCAACACCTGGTCGCACGGGTAGAACACCTGCTCGCCGGTCGGCACCAGGCTGCGCTTGCCGTTGTCGTCGTACTGCGCCTCGACTTTGTCAAAACGCATACCGACCAGCTTGCCGCTTTCCAGTACAAACTCGCTCGGCACGTGGTTGTCGATAATCGGAATGTCTTCGTGGATGGCGTCCTCTTTCTCCCACGCCGAGGCCTTCATCTCGTCGAACGGGCTGCGCACTATCACTTTGACATCGGTGCCACCCAGCCGGAGCGCGGTGCGGCAGCAGTCCATCGCGGTGTTGCCACCGCCGAGTACGATGACCTTCTCGCCGATCGCCTTGGTGTGCTCAAAGGCGACATTGGCCAGCCAATCGATACCGATATGGATATCACTGTCCGCCTCTTGGCGGCCCGGCAGGTTGGGTAGGTCGCGGCCGCGTGGCGCGCCGCTGCCGACAAATACCGCGTCGTACCCTTTGTCGACAATGCTTTTAAGGCTGTCGACGTAGTGGTTGAAGTGAGTAGTGGGCCCCATATCCAAGATGTAGCCGACCTCTTCATCGAGCACCGCGGCCGGCAGCCGGAACGACGGAATCTGGCTGCGCATAAAACCACCGCCCTTGGGCTGGGCGTCGTAGATGTCGAGCTGATAGCCGAGCGGCGCCAGGTCGCGGGCCACGGTCAGCGCCGCCGGGCCGGCGCCGATCAGTGCCACCCGCTTGCCGTTTTTCTGCTCGGGGATAGTCGGCAGCTGGGCTTTGATGTCCTCTTTAAAATCTGCCGCCACCCGCTTGAGCCGGCAGATCGCCACCGGCTCCTCCTCTACCCGGCCGCGCCGGCAGGCCGGCTCACAGGGGCGGTCGCAGGTGCGCCCGAGCACCCCCGGAAAGACGTTCGACTCCCAGTTGAGCAGGTAGGCCTCGCTGTAGCGCTGCTGCGCAATCAGTCGAATGTATTGGGGTACCGGTGTGTGGGCGGGGCAGGCGTACTGGCAGTCGACCACTTTGTGGAAGTGTTCGGGCTCGGCAATGTCTGAAGGTCGCAAGGGTGGTCTCCGCGGTCTTTGTGTTGTTCGTGCTGCTTTGGCATGACAAAAGTTACGGGCTTGTAAAACATGCAACCTTACAAAACCGGTGAGTCACTATTTTCGCAGCTGTGCCACTGCGGTGCAATAAAAATGGACTAAAAGCGACTAAAAAGATTCCCCCGCTTGGGCTATGACCCAGTAGTGCACCCTCGCCGCCCCGCCCCCATGCGGGCATCAACGAGAGCCTCGTCACCCCGCCCCTGCACTGTCAACGCAAAATCGCTTCAAGACGCCCTAGCCGGCAGCCGGCAACTCGGCCGGGTAGCCGAGCGTGGCCAGTGCCGCGGTAATCTCGTCCAGTATCACCGGGTCATCAATGGTCGCCGGCATCTTCCACGGTGCACCGTCGGCGATACTGCGCATGGTGGCGCGCAAAATCTTGCCTGAACGGGTTTTTGGCAGACGGTTCACCACCGCGCAGAGCTTAAACGCCGCGACCGGCCCAATATCGGCGCGCACCTTGGCGATCGCCTCGGCGACAATCTCGTCCTCGCTCTGGCTGACACCGGCGTTTAGCACCAACAGCCCCATCGGAAGCTGGCCCTTCATCGGGCAGGCGATACCGATCACCGCGCACTCGGCTACCGCCGGGTGGCCTGCCAGCACCTCCTCGATCGCACCGGTAGAGAGGCGGTGGCCGGCGACATTGATCACATCATCGGTACGCGCCATCACAAACACATAGCCGTTGTCGTCTATGTAACCGGCGTCACCGGTTTCGTAATAACCGGGAAACTTCTCAAAATAGGCGCTCTGATAGCGCTGCGGGGCATTCCAGAGCGTGGTGAAAGTCCCCGGCGGCAGCGGATTTTTGACTACCAGCGCACCAATGGTACCGGCCGCAACCGGCTCGCCCTGCTCGTCTAGCACTGCGACGTTGTAGCCCGGCACTGGCCGCGCCGGCGAGCCGGCGACGATCGGCAGTTGCTCACGGCCCAAACAGTTAGCACAGATAGACCAGCCGGTCTCGGTCTGCCACCAGTGGTCTATCACCGGTCGCTGGAGCTTTTCAAGCGCCCAGTTGAGGGTGTCGGGGTCGCAGCGCTCCCCGGCTAAAAACAGTGCCTGCAGTGAACTCAAGTCGTAGCGGTGCATCAGCTCGGCGTTGGGGTCCTCTTTGCGGATCGCCCTAAACGCGGTCGGAGCGGTAAACAGCACCTTCACCTTGTGCTGCTCTATCACCCGCCAGAACGCGCCGGCATCGGGTGTACCAACCGGCTTGCCTTCGTAGATAACCGTGGTATTGCCGTTAAACAACGGCCCGTAGACGATATAGGAGTGGCCGACTACCCAACCGACATCTGAGGCGGCCCAGTAGACATCGCCGGGCTTCACATTATAAATATTGGCCATGCTCCACTTGAGCGCCACGATGCTGCCGCCAGTGTCGCGCACCACCCCTTTGGGCTGGCCGGTGGTACCGGAGGTGTAGAGAATATAGAGCGGGTGGTTGGCCGCCAGCGGCAGACAATCCACACTCGGTGCAGCCGCTACGCCACTCTGCCAATCTATATCGCGCGGGCCGAGCTGAGCCGGGCACTCTGGCCGCTCCAACACAATGCTAGCGGCTGGCTGGTGGCTGGCCAGTTCTATCGCCTGGTTGAGTAGCGGCTGGTACTCGACTACCCGATTGGGCTCAATGCCACAGGTGGCGGTCACCACCACCTTGGGGGTGGCATCGTCGATACGCACCGCCAGCTCATTGCTGGCAAAGCCGCCAAACACTACCG
The DNA here is from genome assembly GCA_024639885.1 of Porticoccaceae bacterium. Lineage (GTDB taxonomy): Bacteria > Pseudomonadota > Gammaproteobacteria > Pseudomonadales > Porticoccaceae > LSUCC0057. The sequence goes on from JAHEGD010000023.1 coordinate 30,455, forward strand.
AGTGCACGGCGCCTATCCGCGCGCAACCCAGCATCGCCACCGCCGCCTCGGGGATCATCGGCATATACAGCAGCACCCGATCGCCCTGCTCTACCCCCTGCTGGCGGAGCAGGCCAGCAAACCGGCTAACCTGCTCAAGCAGCTGGTTGTAACTGATGGTGCGCTGGCTGGCGGTGACCGGGCTATCGTAGATAATCGCCGCTTGATCGCCTCGCCCCTGCTCTACCTGCAGGTCGACTGCGTTGTAACAGGCATTGGTGGTGCCGTCCGGGAACCAGCGGTAAAAAGGTGGCTGGCTGTCGTCGAGCAGCTGGCTGGGCGGTTGGTACCAGTGAACATCGGCAGCGGCGTCGCGCCACATTGCCTGCTCGCTAGCCGGCAGCTGGGAAAGGGGTAGCTCCATGGGGACCTCGCAGTATCAATAGGCACACTGCACCAGCCAAACCGGCCGTGCAATCAATACCCCCTACTCTACTGCCGACGATTACGGGCAACTATTCGACTATCGGCCAATACCCGCAAAGAATTACAGTGGCGCCGCAATCGTCACTTGCAGGGCATTAAGCGTCACTCGGTTATCGGCGTTCAGCGCACCGCGCTGGTACCGCCAGCTGATTGGCCAGGTAAAACCACGGTACTCTCCGCCGATAAATACAAATGAGTCTCTGCCATCGGCTACCGCCTGGGTTCGCGCGGAAAGCGCCTCACCCAAACGCCCTCGCGCGGTGGCATCTATCTGCCAATCGCTTTGGCCGATACCGGCCACCAGGCTAGCCTGCTCTGACCAGCGGTAGCCCCAGCCCAACGACAGGTCAGCGGTCGACACATCTGAGCGGATGGTGGCAGCGACCGGGCGCGTACCGCGCACACCCGAAAAATCACCCTCTACCCGGTAATCAATGTAATCGGCGCTGGCAACAACCGTGTGACGGTCAGATAGTGGGTGGCGGTACTCGTAGCCGACGCCATAGAAATAGCTGTCCGCTGAGCCACTAACCGAGGCGCCCAAAAATGAGGCCTGCTCTTTTGGCGAGTAGCCGCCGCCAGCTAACAGGTATACCTTGCCATATCGGCGGTGCGCTGCCGCCAGCTGTAACGCCGCACCACCCACCCGAAAAGAGGCCCGCTTATCTTGGATAGCGATCGGCTGGCTCGCCTCTTTATAGTGCAGCTGCGCACCAACCGAATAGTCAAGCTCGGCCCCTGTAACCGGCACCGCCAACGGCAACGGCAACAGCAGAGAACAGCGCAGCCAAGCGGGCACCACGCTAATCACCAATACTCAAAGTCGCCTCTATTGAGCGGATATTGCGCTCTAGCGAATCGGCCAGCGGCAGCGTGGTGGTAATGCGCACAAAGTAGTCACCCTCCCGCAACAGCGCCCCGGGAGAATCAAACGGTAGTTTGTTGATCACTGAGAGCAACTTCAGGTTTAGCGTGCTGGGGTAGTTCGGACCGTTGGCATCCACGGTAAGCAGATCCACATTGGCGTTCTCCACTGCTAAATCAACCAGCGAGCCGCCACCGGTTACATAGCTGGCATCAACGGTCTGAACCGGAACCGATATAGACGCAACCTCACCATCAGAGGCCCAGTCGAGAGTAAAGTCGAGACGGACATGTCGCTCACCGGCGCTACGCGCTGCATCGGTGCCATCAAAGACATCGACAATCACCTCAGCAGATTCCGCGCCCACGGGCAGTGATGCCAGTGTCAGCTCAATGGTAGGGACTTTAAAATCACCGTCGGTCGCGGCGTTCTCCATGTTAGCCAAATTGAGCGGCTGGCTAGCAATATCCAGCGACAACACGCCACCGGCCCAGCTCATTGGTAGCGTACGCAGCTCGTCGCTACCAGTGGCCGGGTTGTAGTCGCGCAGCCGCGGCGTCACCTCGGACAGCTGGAATCCGTTAACCCCTACCGGGGTAAATGTCAGCGGCTCGGCAAGC
>JAHEGD010000027.1 GCA_024639885.1 Porticoccaceae bacterium
CTTACCCCACAAGCTGATATCCCACGCCTCGTCGTTGCTGGTCAGGCTGATGTAGCCGTTGACCAGGGCGCGGTCATCAATGCCAATACGGCTGTCCACGTAGTCCATCTTCTGCTTGTCGGTGAACGCGTAGTCGAGCGAGAACTCCCAAGTGCCATAGCTGGCCGGCAGGGTGTAGTTGGCTGCCAAGCTGTAGCTGTTTTTGGGTGCGCTGCGCAGGGCGGTGCCGCTGTAGTCGACCTCATTGATAACCAGATCGTTGGCCTCGCTCTCGAGGTAGGCGTAAAAGCCGCTCAAGCGCAGGTTATCGGTCGGGTACCAGGTGAACTCGGTCTCGATACCGGAGATGTCCGCTTCACCGATGTTGGTGGTTTGGAAGGTGCCGAACTCGGAACCCGGTACAGGGCCAAACCGTACGATTTGCAGATCAGTGTAGTCCATCATGAACAGACTGGCATTGACTCGCAGTGTGTCAGAGAGGTCTGACTTGAAGCCAACTTCGTAGTTAATAACCTCTTCGGGGTCTACGGGGTTAGATGCGGCTGACTCTACGCCCTGTGATCCAGCAAAACCGCCACTCTTAAAGCCCTTAGAAATCGTGCCGTAGATCATAGTGCCGTCGTTAGGGGTGTAATTAACGGCAATCTTAGGCGAGAAGTCGTTCCAGCTATCTGACGGCGTTACGCGGAAAGATTCCGCGACGATATTCAAACCAGCTGCACCAACGCCGCCACAGGGAGCCCAATCTTCGAAGGCAGTACCATCGTTGGTGCCATCTAGCACTTGCGAGCAGTTCACTGCTGTCGCGATATAGTCTTTCTCGTCGCGAGTAAAGCGCGCACCGACTGACACCGAGAGCTGGTCATTAACTGCCCAGTCGGCTTGGCCAAACAGGGCGTAGCTAGTAGTTTCGTTCTGAGTGCGCGTGTAGTCATTGCCGCGGATGTCTTGATCTCCGATATCTAACGCAGCAAAGCCATCGTACGTGCCTTCAATTGTGGTACGGAATATCTCGGTCCGATCGGTCTCTTCGGTGAAATAGAAAGCGCCGACGGTATAGTTGATATCATCTCCGACCATCGAGCTCCAGCGGATTTCTTGAGAGAAGGTGTCGATCTCTTCGTTGATATCGTCCATTACTTCATCGAAAGGCGCGACGGGACCCAAGCTAGCGCCAGCGGAGGCCATAGCCCAGCTAGTTTCAGCCTTGCGTAAAGCCGTTATCGAGGTCAATGTGCCGTTTCCTAAGTCGAAATTGCCTTGCAGACTGACACCACTGGTGTCGCGGTAAGAGTAGCCGTCTTTCGGAGATGCATTCTGACGGGGGCCGGTCACGCCGTTCGCAGCGGCAATCGCAGTAAGCGGGGCGTTATTAACGATAGGAGTACGACCCATATCGGCGCGGTCATCTTCCATGCTGTCTGCGCTCAGCAGCCACTCGCTGCTGTCGCCGGTGAACAGCAGTTGCCCGCGTACCGAGGTAGAGTCTTCGTCTTGTAGCTCGGTGCCCAGCAGTACGTTTTTAACAAAACCGTCGTGTTGGCGGTGCGAGACGGTCAACTTGCCGGCGACGTTGTCGGTCAGGCCGCCACTGGCGAGTGCCTGAACGCGCAAGATGCCTTCGTTACCGGCGGTCACGCCCGCTTTCAGGCGGGTCTCTTGTGAGGGCTTGGCTGACACGACACTGATTGCGCCACCGATGGCGTTGCGGCCAAACAGGGTACCCTGTGGGCCACGCAGTACTTCGACGCGCTCCAGATCGTACATGTCAAAGTTGATGCCGGCGCTGCGGCCGATGTAGACACCGTCTAAAAACAGCGCGGCTGAGTTATCGAGGCCGGCGCCATCATCGGCAGACGAGATGCCGCGCAGTGACGGGATAGTTTGGCCCGGGGCAAACTCCTGGTAGGTAAGGCCGGGGGTGCGCTCGGCGATGCCGGTTAGGTCAGAGATGTCGGCTTTGGCCATCATGTCGCCGCTCATCGCAGTAATCGCGATCGGCACGTCTTGGACGTTTTCGGCGCGGTACTGTGCGGTAACGGTAATCTCTTCTAGCTGTGCAGCGCCGACGGCAGGTGCCGCGGTGGCCACAATCGCGGCGATGCTCATCGCCAGACGGTTTTGTTTTTTCATAAATATTTCCCTCTTTTTTAAAAGAGCAGATTAGGTCCCCCCTAAGCTGCCGGTTTAAGCTGCAGCGCGCCGGTCGGCACGCTGCGGCTATCTGGTGGTCGCTACTCTGCGGCGGCGACAAACTATTTTATAATTAAAGAAATTTTCCAGTGTCTACTATAAAGCGCCGTTTGGCAAACCTTCAATCCATCAAATGGAAAGACAGTTGTGTCGCGCTGCGGTCACTGCCCGCGGCGTTTGTCGACCACCCGCACCGCTTTGCCTTCGGAGCGCGGCAGGCCGTGCTCGGCGAGCACCTCAACGCTCGCCGAGATGCCGATGATCGATTTGATGTGGTGTTTCAGCTCGGCGGCCATCGTCTGCGCGTCGCCGTCGGCGCTCTTCTCTACCTTGACGTTGACCGAGTCGAGGTTGCCGCTCTTGGTCAGCTCGATTAGGTAGTGCGGGGCGAGCCCCTCGACGCGCAAGATCTGCTCTTCTATCTGGGTCGGGAAGACGTTGACGCCGCGGATGATCAGCATGTCGTCGCTGCGCCCGGTAATTTTGTCCATCCGCCGCATAGAGCGCGAGCTGCCCGGTAGCAGTCGGGTGAGGTCGCGGGTACGGTAGCGAATCATCGGCATGCCGACTTTAGTTAGGTTGGTAAAGACCAGCTCGCCCGGTTCGCCATCGGCGACCACTTCGCCGGTCTCTGGGTTGATAATCTCCGGGTAGAAGTGGTCCTCCCAGATGGTAGGGCCGTCTTTGCTCTCGACGCACTCCTGCGCTACGCCGGGGCCCATCACCTCAGAGAGCCCGTAGATATCGACCGCATCGATGCCCATCTTCTGCTCTAGCTCCTGGCGCATCGATCCAGTCCACGGCTCGGCGCCAAAGATGCCGACCCGCAGGGCCAGTTCGTTGGGGTCGATCCCCTGGCGGGCGACCTCGTCGCAGATGTTGAGCATATAAGAGGGTGTCACCATGATGATCTCGGGTGCGAAATCTTTCAGCAGCTGCACCTGTTTTTCGGTCTGGCCGCCCGACATTGGGATCACCGCACAGCCGAGCCGCTCGGCGCCATAGTGGGCGCCGAGCCCGCCGGTAAACAGTCCGTAGCCATAGGCGACATGCACTTTGTCGCTGGGCCGGCCGCCGGCGGCGTAGATGGAGCGGGCGCCGACCGTTGCCCAGGTATCGATATCTTGCTGGGTATAGCCGACGACAGTCGGCTGGCCGGTGGTGCCGCTACTGGCGTGGATGCGGACAATCTGCTCCATCGGCGTGCAGAACATGCCAAACGGGTAGTTGTCGCGCAGGTCGGCCTTGGTGGTGAACGGAAACTTGGCGAGATCTTCTAGGCTGTTGAGGTCGTCGGGGTGCACGCCGTGGGCGTCGAACTTGGCGCGGTAGACCGGCGAGTTACTGTAGGCGTGGTTGAGCGTCTGTTTGAGCCGCGCCAGCTGCAGTGCGCGGATCTCGTCGATACTGGCGTTTTCAATAGCTTCGTAGCCGATCGTTGACTCAGACATCTATTACCCCTCACTCAATGCAATTAATTTTTTGTGAACTGAGTTGTTATTTTTGAACTGAAATAAATGCTATACACAAAATTGACTTAAATCAACAAAACTGTATCATAAAATTCCCGACCAAAAATAGGGTTGCTGGTCGCGTTATGCTGGCGCGGCCCCAAACCGAGAGCAGAAGAGCGAGAGAGTGCGATGAGTAATGTGAGAAAAACCGAAAGTTACGTTTACGGCCAGTGGCTGGCGGGCGAGGATGCCGGTAAGCAGATCAACGATGCGATCACCGGTGAGGCGCTCTGTGCAACCAGTAGCCGCGGCATCGACTTTGCCCGGGTGCTCGACCACGGCCGGCGGGTCGGCGGCCCGGCGCTGCGCGCGATGACCATCCACGAGCGCGGCAACGCGTTGAAGGCGCTCGGCAAATACCTGCTAGAGCGCAAAGAGCCGCTCTATGCGCTGTCGGCCGCCACCGGTGCCAGCAAAGCCGACAGCTGGGTCGACATCGAGGGTGGCGTCGCCACGCTGTTCAGCTACTCGGGTATCGCCCGCCGCGAGTTCGACAATGAGACCTTCGCTGTCGAGGGGGCGCCGGAGCTGCTGTCGGCCAATAACACCTTTGCCGCCCGTCACCTACTGGTTAGCAAGCGCGGTGTCTCGCTGCACATCAACGCCTTTAACTTTCCGTGCTGGGGGATGTTGGAGAAGATCGCGCCAAGCTTGGTCGCCGGCGTGCCGGTGGTGGTTAAACCGGCCACCGATTCGGCCTACCTAACCGAGGCGATGGTGCGCGATATTATCGACTCTAAACTGTTGCCAGAGGGGGCTATCCAGCTGATCTGTGGCTCGGCGGGCGACCTGCTCGACCATCTCGAAGAGCAGGATTGCGTCACCTTCACCGGCTCGGCTTCGACTGGACAGATGCTCAAGGCTCACCCCAATGTGATCGCCAAGAGCGTGCCGTTCAACATGGAGGCCGACTCGCTGAACTGCTGTCTGCTCGGCGCTACGGTCGGCGAGCAGGACGAAGAGTTCGGCCTGTTCATCAAAGAGGTGGTCAAGGAGATGACCACCAAGGCGGGGCAAAAATGCACCTCGATCCGCCGTGTGTTTGTGCCGCGCGACAAAGTTGCTGCGGTCGCTGATGCGCTGCGCGCGCGGATCGCCAAGGTGGTGGTCGGCGACCCGGCCGCCGACGGGGTGCGCATGGGTGCGCTGCTCGGCGCCGCCCAGCGCCGCGATGTTGAAGAGAAGGTGGCGGCACTCGCAGAGCACTGCGAGGTGTTGATCGGGGGCAACGATGCGCCGCTATCGCTGGTCGGCGAGCGCTGCGTCGCCGATGCGTTCTACCCACTGACCGTGCTGCACTGTGCAGAACCACTGACGACTTCGGCCCCGCACGAGATCGAGGCGTTTGGCCCGGTCTGTACGCTGATGCCGTACGACTCGATCGAGCAGGCGATCGAGCTGGTCAGCCTCGGCAAGGGTAGCTTGGCTGGCTCGGTATTCACCTACGATAATGGCGAGGCAGCCGAGTTGATTCTCGGCTGTGCCGCCTACCACGGCCGTATGCTAGTGATTAACCGCGACTGTGCCGGCGAGTCGACCGGCCACGGCTCACCGCTGCCGACGCTGGTGCACGGTGGCCCCGGCCGCGCCGGTGGCGGCGAAGAGCTGGGTGGTGCGCGTGCGGTTAAACACTACATGCAGCGCACTTCGGTGCAGGGATCGCCGACCACGCTGGCTGCGATTACCCGCCAGTACATGAGTGGCGCTGCGCCGATCCACACCGAAATCCACCCGTTCCGACGCTACTTTGAAGAGCTGCAGATCGGCGAGCAGCTGGTGACCCACCGGCGCACGGTGACTGAGGCCGATATCGTCAACTTCGGCTGCCTGTCGGGCGACCACTTCTACGCCCACTTCGATGAGCTGGCCGCCAAAGATTCGCTGTTTGGCAAGCGGGTGGCGCACGGCTACTTTATTGTCTCGGCGGCGGCAGGCATGTTCGTGTCGCCAGCGCCGGGGCCGGTGCTGGCCAACTACGGCCTCAACAACCTGCGCTTTATCGAGCCGGTCGGTATCGGCGATACCCTGCAGGTGAAGATCACCGCCAAGCAGAAGATCAAGAAAGATAAACGCCCCGATGAGGCGCAGGCGACCGGTGTGGTGGTGTGGGATGTCGAGGTGATCAACCAGCACAACGAGATGGTTGCGCTCTACGACATCCTCACCCTAGTGGTCCGCAAAGAGGGCTGAGGGTGTCAGCTGCCCTTGGGTTTGTGGCTGCTGGCGACAAACCGCGGCCGCTCTGGCTGAGCGGCGCTGAGTGGCTCGACCGCGCGGTGGGTGGCCAGCGAGCGCTCGGTGAGGGTTTGGTACTCGCCGGTGCCACGCCGCTTCCAGCTCACCTCGTCGTCGCGCAGCGGCCGCTTAACCGCGGCCGGGTTGCCGACCAGCAGCACCTGCTCGGGGCAGTCAAAGCCGGCCTTAACGAACGAACAGGCGCCGACAAAGCTGTTGGCACCGATCACTGCGCCGTCCATGACCACGCTGTGCATGCCGATCAGCGCGTTGTTGCCGACCGTGCAGCCGTGCAGCGTGGCGCCGTGACCGACATGGCCGTCGCTCTCGATGACACAATCTTGGCCCGGAAAGCTGTGCATCACGCAGTTGTCCTGCAGGTTGCTGCCGGCCTTCAGCACGATGCGGCCAAAGTCGCCACGCAACACCGCGTTGGCGCCCACATAGCAGCGCGGGCCGACCATGACGTCGCCGATCAGTACCGCGGTGGGGTGGACAAAGGCGGTGGGGTCGACAACTGGAATGAGATCTTCGATGGCGTAGCAGGGCATGGTATTGGCTTCTGTTCGATTGAGTTAAAGTAGTATAAGTCTAAACTAAAGTGGCGCAGCCGGGCAGGCGGCGCCGGTTAAATGAGCAAACGGAGTGGTTATGGAATTTGAAAATATAACATTTAGCGTCGATGCGGGCGTGGCGGTACTCACCCTCAACCGCCCGCAAACCCTCAACAGCTTTACTGTGGCGATGCACCAAGAGGTCGCCGCGGCGATGGCGATCGCCCGTGACGACGCCACCATTCGCTGCCTGCTGCTGACTGCCGCCGGGCGCGGTTTTTGCGCCGGTCAGGACCTTGGCGATCGCGCGGTGGCCGCCGATGACGCGCCGCCAGATCTCGGTGATTCGGTCGAGAAATACTACAACCCGCTGATCCGCAACATTATGACCCTGCAAAAGCCGGTCATCTGCGCCGTCAATGGTGTCGCCGCCGGTGCTGGCGCCAGCATCGCGCTGGCCTGCGATATCGTTCTGGCCGCCAAGTCGGCCAAGTTTGTGCAGGTGTTTTGCAACATCGGTCTGGTCCCCGACTCTGGGGGCACCTTCAATCTGCCGCGCGCGGTCGGGCTGCCGCGCGCCAAAGGGCTGGCGCTGCTCGGCGACAAACTGCCGGCCGAGCAGGCCGAACAGTGGGGGCTGATCTGGCGCGCCGTCGACGACGAGGCGCTGATGGACGAGGCGTTCGAGATGGCCCGCCACCTCGCCAGCCAGCCGACCCGCGGCTTAGCCAATATCAAGCGGCTGCTCAACAACAGCTTCTCAACGCCGCTCCACGAGCAGCTCGAGCAAGAGAAGATGACCATGCGCGAGCTCGGCCGCTCGGCCGACTACCGCGAGGGCGTGGCGGCCTTTATGGCCAAGCGAAAACCCGAGTTTACCGGCGAGTAACGACGATGAGTGAGACAACACAGCCGCCGTGCGGCGATGAGCTGGCGCGGCTGGCAGCCGACGCAATGTGGGCCCAAGATCGCGCCTCGCCCGGTTTGGGTATGCAGATTGACGCAGTGGGTGAGGGCTGGTCGCGGCTGTCGATGGCAGTGCGCGACGACATGGTCAACGGCTTGGATATCTGCCACGGCGGGTTTGTCTTCTCGCTGGCCGATTCGGCGTTTGCGTTTGCCTGTAACTCGCAAAACCTCGCCGCGGTAGCGGCGGCGGTATCGATCGACTTTCTGCGCCCCGCCAAGCGCGGCGACCGGCTCACCGCCGAGGCGCGGATGGTCAGCCAGAGCAAGCGCAGCGGCCTCTACGACATGGTAGTGCGCAATCAACACGACGAAATTATCGCCCAGGTGCGCGGCCGCTCGATGCGGATTGGCGGCCCGGTGGTAGAGCTTTAAGTGGCCGCGGCCACCCCAACCTAAAAAGGAAACCCCAGTGAAAGACGCTTTTATTGTAGATGCAATTAGAACCCCGATCGGCCGCTACGGCGGCGCGCTGAGCAGCGTGCGCGCCGACGACTTGGGCGCGGTGCCAATCCGTGCGCTGATCGAGCGCAACCCCGGGCTCGACTGGGGTGCCGTCGAGGATCTGTTTTACGGTTGCGCCAACCAAGCGGGCGAGGACAACCGCAACGTCGCGCGGATGGCTGGGCTGCTGGCCGGGCTACCGGACAGCGTGCCTGGCGTGACCCTCAACCGGCTGTGTGGCTCTGGTATGGACGCGGTCGGCAGCGCCGCGCGGGCGATTAAGGCCGGCGAGATGGAGCTGGCGATCGCCGGTGGGGTAGAGTCGATGTCGCGCGCGCCGATGGTGCTCGCCAAGGCCGACAGCGCGTTTAGCCGCAACGCGGAGATCTACGACACCACCATCGGCTGGCGGTTTGTCAACAAACTGCTCAAGCAGCAGTACGGCACCGACTCGATGCCGGAGACCGCCGAGAATGTCGCCGAGCAGTTTGCCATTGAGCGGGCCGCCCAAGATCACTTTGCCGCCGCCAGCCACCGCAAGGCGGCTGCCGCCCGCGACAGTGGCCGGCTCGCCGAGGAGATCGTTGCGGTGACTATCCCGCAGCGCAAGCGCGACGACCTGGTGGTGGCGCACGACGAGCATATCCGCCCCGACACCACCGTCGAATCACTGGCCCGGCTGGGTACCCCGTTTCGCGCCGATGGCAGCGTTACCGCCGGCAACGCCAGCGGTGTTAACGACGGCGCCTGTGCGCTGCTGTTGGCGTCGCAGCGGGCGCTGGATACCCACCAGCTGACGCCGATGGCGCGGGTGGTGACCATGGCAACGGTCGGCTTGGCGCCGCGGATTATGGGCTTTGGGCCGGCGCCGGCAGCGCGCAAAGCGCTCGCCCAAGCGGGGCTGAGTCTGGAGCAGATGGATGTCATCGAGTTTAACGAGGCGTTTGCCGCGCAGGCGCTGGCAGTGAGCCGCGACCTGGGAATGAGCGATGACGACCCGCGGCTCAATCCCAACGGCGGGGCGATTGCGCTCGGCCACCCGCTCGGCATGAGCGGCGCGCGGCTGGTGACTACAGCCGCCTACCAGTTGCGCAACAGTGGTGGCCGTTACGCGCTGTGCGCGATGTGTATCGGCGTCGGCCAGGGCATCGCGGTGATTATTGAGCGCGTCTAGCCTGAAAAAAAACCGCAAAGTGATACTGTAATTTTGTTGAATTTATAAAATAGGTATCATATAGTTCCGTCAGCTTAGCTAAAATCAGCGCGGTAGGTCAGTGCCGCGCCCACTCAACCGCAGAGACCGAGGTGATTCAGATGACTCAGTTCAAACTCAACGAGCAACAGCTCGAAGCCGCCTTTCAGGCCCGTGTCGACGCCGAGCAGAAGATCGAGCCGAAAGACTGGATGCCGGAGACCTACCGCAAGAACCTGATCCGCCAGATGAGCCAGCACGCCCACTCGGAAGTGATCGGTATGCAGCCGGAAGGCAACTGGATCAGCCGCGCACCGACCCTGCGCCGCAAGATGGTGTTGCTCGCTAAGGTACAAGACGAGGGCGGCCACGCACTCTACCTGTACAGCGCCACCGAGACCCTCGGGGTTACCCGCGACGAGCTGATCGAAGCGCTCCACGACGGCCGCGCCAAGTACGCCTCTATTTTCAACTACCCATCGCTGAGCTGGGCCGATATCGGCGCTATCGGCTGGCTGGTAGATGGCGCCGCGATCGTCAACCAGATCACCCTGCAGCGAACCTCCTACGGCCCCTACGCGCGGTCGATGGTGCGTATCTGTAAAGAGGAGAGTTTCCACCAACGCCAGGGTTACGAGAGCCTGATCGTACTCGCCAACGGCAGCCCTGAGCAGAAAGCGATGGCCCAAGACGCGCTCAACCGCTGGTGGTGGCCGGCGCTGATGATGTTTGGCCCGCACGACGCTGAGTCGGCGCACAGCGCCCAGTCGATGAAGTGGAAGATCAAGCGCAAAAGTAATGACGAGCTGCGCCAGGCGTTTATCGACCAGACCATGCCGCAGATCGAGTTTCTCGGCTTGACCGTGCCCGACCCGGATATGAAGTGGAACGAGCAGCGCGGCAGCTACGACCACGGTGAGCTCGATTGGGATGAGTTCCAGCGGGTGATCAACGGCGATGGCCCGTGCAACCGCGACCGTATCGAACACCACAAAAAAGCCCACGCCGAAGGGGAGTGGGTGCGCGATGCACTGCGCGCCTACGAGAGCAAAAAACGTCAACGGCTAGCCGCCTAACTGGCGCTGGCAGCAACGAGGAAAGACCATGAGCAGCGAACAACAACTAAAACTCTTCGAAGTCTTTGTGCGCTCCAAGCGCGGGCTCGACCACAAGCACGTCGGCAGCCTGCACGCTGAGGACGCTGAGCAGGCACTCGAATACGCGCGCGACTGCTACACCCGCCGCAGTGAAGGGGTGAGCCTGTGGGTAGTCAACTCCAGCGACATCGTCTCATCGCAGGAGGAGGACGCCGAGAGCTTCTACGACCCGATGGATGACAAGCCCTACCGTCACGCGACGCACTATCAGCTGCCAGACGCTGTCAACAACATGTAAGAGAGGCCTCTTGTGAGCCAACCGTTAATTGATTACTGCATCGCCCAAGGCGATGACGCGCTGATCTTCGGCCAGCGTATGACCGAGTGGTGCTACAGCGCGCCGTTTTTGGAAGAGGACTTGGCGCTCGCCAATGTCGCGCTCGACCTGATCGGCCGCGCCCAGATGTTCTACCAGTACGCCGCTGAGCTCGCCGACGACGGTCGCAGTGCTGACGATATCGCCTTTTTGCGCGATGCGCGCAGCTACACTAACCTGCTGATTAACGAGCTGCCGCGCGGTGACTTTGGGTTCAGCATGGCGCGCTTTTTGTTGGTCGACACTTTCAATGTGCTCTACCTCGAGCAGTTGGTCGATTCCAGCGACGCTCGGGTGGCAGCGATCGCCGCCAAGGCGATTAAAGAGAGCCGCTACCATCTGCGCCGCAGCCGCGACTGGGTGGTGCGGCTGGGTGATGGCACACAGGAGAGCCACCAGCGCATGCAGCAGGGGCTCGACGAGGTGTGGGGCTACCACAAAGAGCTGTTTATCGTCACCGACGGCGAGCGCGAGCTGATCGCCAGTGGCATTGCCGTCGACCGCGAGGCGCTCTACAACGGCTGGAGCGAGCAGATTGATGCGGTGCTCGCCGAAGCGACCCTACAGCGCCCCGAAGATGGCTGGAAAGTGGTCGGTGGCCGCGACGGCATCCACACCGAACACCTCGGCCATATGCTTAGCGAAATGCAGTACCTGCAGCGCAGCTACCCCGGCGTCGAGTGGTGATGAACAGTATTCCGCTGGTCACCGAAGCGCAGCGCGAGCGCCAACTGCGGCGCAGTAACTCGGCGCTACCCGAGCTGTGGTCCCTGCTCGATGAGGTGACCGACCCCGAGATACCGGTGGTGTCGCTGTGGGATCTAGGTGTCTTACAAGACATCAAGAAGCACGGCGAGCGGCTATTGGTGGAAATTACCCCGACCTACTCGGGCTGCCCGGCGATGGTCGAGATGGCCAGTGAAATTGAAAAGACCCTGACCGCTGCCGGCCACACCAACGTCGAGGTGGTCAGCCTGCTGACGCCGACTTGGACGACCGACTTTATGAGCGCGCAGGGGCGCGACAAGTTGCGTGAGTACGGCATAGCGCCGCCGTCCCCTAGGGGCCAAGGCGACAAGGTCTGCTGTCCACAGTGTGGCTCGGCCAACAGCGAGTTGATTAGCGAGTTCGGTTCTACCGCCTGCAAGGCGCTCTACCGCTGCCTCGACTGCCTTGAGCCGTTCGATTACTTTAAGTGTATTTAAACCAATAACAAGCCTGTAGGGATACCGCCATGAGCGCCAGCCAATTTTACCCTCTCACTTTGAGTGAAGTCCGCGCCGAGACCGACACCGCGGTCTGCCTGAGCTTTGCCGTGCCCGCCGAGCAGAGCGCTACCTTTGAGTTCATTCAGGGCCAGTACCTGACCTTGGAGGCGGAGATCGACGGCGAAAAGGTTCGTCGCTCTTACTCGATCTGCTCCGGGGTCGATGACGGCAAGCTGCAGGTGGCGGTCAAGCAGATCGACGGCGGGGTGTTCTCCAACTACGCCAACCAGCAGCTTAAGGCTGGCGACACCGTTCAGGTGATGCCGCCGCAGGGCAATTTTTACACCGAGTTGAACGCCGCCAATAAAAAGCACTACATGTGCATCTGCGCGGGCAGCGGTATCACGCCGATGCTGTCGATCATTAAGTCGGTGCTGTCGCGCGAGCCAGACAGTTCGGTGACGCTGCTCTACGGCAATAAAAATTCGGCCACAGTGATGTTTAAAGACGAGCTCAACTTTGTTAAAAACCGCTACATGACGCGCTTTAACTGGGTCAATGTGATGAGCCGCGAAGAGCAAGACGCCGAGGTGTTGTACGGCCGGCTCGATAACAAAAAGGGCGGTGAGCTGCAAGCCAAGCGGTTGATCGACATCCCGGCCACCGACGAATTCTTCCTGTGTGGCCCGGAGTCGATGATCTCTGAGGTATCGCGCGGGTTGCGCGACAGCGGTATCGACGAGTCGCAAATCCACTACGAGCTGTTCTACGCCTCGTCGGACGATGCCGAAGCGGTCGCCGCCAAGCACCATGAGCGCGCCGAGAAATACGCCGATGCGATGAGCCAGGTGACCGTGCGCGTGGCTGGCCGCGCCAATAACTTTGATCTGGCAATGGTCGGTGAGAACATTCTCGACGGGGCGATGCGCAACGGTGCCGACCTGCCGTACTCCTGCAAGGGCGGCGTCTGCGCCACCTGCAAGGCCAAGGTGGTCGAGGGCGAGGTCGAGATGGATCTCAACCACTCGCTGACTGACGCTGAAGTGGCCGCTGGAATGGTGTTAACCTGTCAGGCCCACCCAATCAGCGCGCGGGTGGTAGTCGATTTCGACGCTATTTGACGGCAGCCGATAGGCCGTTGGCGGGGCGCTCAGTGAGCGCCCCGTTTTGTTTTAGTTCAAGCATAAAGTATTATGTTCGGCGGTACCTAGGAGAGAGCAGTGGCGGCAAAACCAATCAGCAGTGAAGCGATAGCCGAGCGGGTCAGCGGCCAAGGGATCTCCTGCACCTCGATGGTGATCACTTTGTTTGGCGATACCGTCGCCGTTCACGGCGGTTGGATCTGGCTCGGCAGCCTGATCAACGCACTCGAACCGATGGGGTTCAGCGAGCGGTTGGTGCGCACCGCGGTATTCCGGCTGGTGCAGCAGGGCTGGCTGCAGGTCAACAAGGTTGGCCGGCGCAGCTACTACTGCCTGACCGACAGCGCTAAGGCTGAGCACGACAAGGCCAACCGCCGCATCTACGCCGCCGGCCACCCGCGCTGGGACGGCACCTGGACACTGGTGATGCCGCTTGGGGTTAGCGACGAGCTGCGCGAGCCGCTGCGCAAAAGCCTGCTCTGGCAGGGCTACAACACCTTGCTGCCGGGGCTGCTGGCGCACCCCTCATCCGACCGCCGGTCGCTCAACGAGACCCTACAGGAGTTCAACATCACCGGCGATGTGCTGGTGTTCTCGGCGACCACCGACGAGCCGGCCTCTTTGCAGTTGGTCAAAAAACTGGTTCAGGAGCGCTGGCGACTCGAAGAACTCGGCGTGCTCTACCGCGAGTTTTTGGACTTTTACCGGCCGTTTGTCGGTGCCCGCCAATCTGGCGACAGCGCCGAACAGCAGGCTTTTCTGTTGCGTACAGTGATGGTCCACGACTACCGGCGTATTCTGCTCCGCGACCCGGATTTCCCCGAGAAGATGCTGCCCAGCGGCTGGGCCGGGTTAGAGGCGCAACAGCTGCTCCAGCGGCTCTACCGGCAGTGGTTAACCCCGTCTAGCTGTTTTATTGAGTCGCAATTAAACAATGCTCAGGGGCCGCTGCCGGCCGCTAGCGAGAGCTTCTACCAGCGCCTTGGCGGCCTTTAACCGCGGCGCACAACCCCAGTACAGATTGAGGATAGCAACCATGAGTCACTCCCCGGTAACTTGGCAGCTCGACGGACAAGTCGGTGTTATTACTATCGACAACCCGCCGGTCAATGCGCTCTCGCAAGCGGTTCGCGCCGGGTTGCTGGCCGCTGTAGAGCAGCTCGAAGTCGATGCCGACTGTCGCGCCATCGTGATCCAATGCGCCGGGCGCACCTTTGTCGCCGGTGCCGATGTCCGCGAGTTTGGTCTGCCGCCGAGCGAGCCCTATCTGCCCGACCTGTTAAACCGCATCGAGGCGTGTTCACTGCCGGTGGTGGTGGCTGTCCACGGCACCGCGCTGGGCGGTGGTTTTGAGCTGGCGTTGGCCGGCCACTACCGGATCGCCCACGTCGGCGCCAAGCTCGGCTTGCCCGAAGTCACTCTCGGGGTGATTCCGGGTGCCGGTGGGACCCAGCGGTTGCCGCGCGCGGCGGGCTTTGCGACCGCTCTGCAGATGGCGACCAGTGGCAGACCAGAGCCGGCTGCGGCCTTGGCTGAGAGCGGCGTCATCGATCGCCTGTTTGACGGCGATATCGAGCAGCTGGCAGCGGCCGCGCTTGCCTACGCCGAGCAGCTCGTGGCCAGCGCCGCGCCAGTGCGGCCGCTGTCGGGCCTGGCGGTGTCCAGCGATGGCAGCGAAGCGGCGACCATTGAGACGACCCGTATCGCGCTCAACAAGCGCAGCCGCGGCCAACGGGCGCCGTTGGCCGCATTAGAGTCGGTGGCCAACAGCCTGACGATGAGCTTTAGCGACGGCCTCGCGGCCGAGCGCGAACTGTTCTTAGCGTGTCGCAACTCGCCGCAGTCGACGGCGATGCGCCACGCCTTTTTTGCCGAGCGCGCTACCGCCAAGGTGGCGGCCACCGAGGGGGCGGCGCCGCTTGCGGTTAATAAAGTCGGAGTGATTGGCGCCGGCACCATGGGCTCGGGGATCGCCATGTGTTTTGCCTCAGCCGGTTTTGAGGTGGTGCTGCTGGAGCTGAGCGCCGAGAACTTGCAGCGCGGTCTCAACACCATCGCCGACCGCTACGCCGACGCGGTGAAGAAGGGCCGTATCACTGCCGAGCAGCGCGCGGCCAATATCGGCCGCGTAACCGGTAGCTGCGACTACAGCGACTTTGCCGATGTCGACTTGGTGGTCGAGGCGGCCTTCGAGTCGATGGCGGTCAAGCGCGAGATCTTCACCAAGCTCGACGAGGTCTGTAAGCCGAGCGCGATCCTCGCCACCAACACCTCCTATCTGGATGTCGATGAGATCGCCGCAGTCACCCAGCGGCCGGCGCAGGTGGTTGGCATGCACTTTTTCAGCCCCGCCCACGTGATGAAATTGCTCGAGGTGGTCAACGCCAAGCAGACCTCGGCCGAGAGCTTGGCGACGGCGATGGCGGTCGGCAAAAAGATCGGCAAAATCGCGGTGGCGGTCGGGGTCTGCTACGGCTTTGTCGGCAACCGGATGTATTCGGCCTACGGCCGTGAGGCCAACCGGCTGCTGCTTGAAGGGGCGACCCCCGAGCAGATAGACAGCGCCATGACCGACTGGGGGATGGCGATGGGGCCGCTGTCGGTCGCCGATCTGTCCGGTATCGATATCGGCTACAAAGCGCGTGGCGAACGCCAGCCAGCGATCGACGACCCGCTTTACTTTTTGCCGGCCAACCGGCTTGCCGAGGCTGGCCTGCTCGGCCAAAAAACCGGCAGCGGCTTTTACCATTACGGTGACAGCGGCAAGCAGCCCAATCCGCAAGCGCTCGAGCTGATCCGCGCCGCCGCCGCTGAGCAGGCGGTGCCCCAGCGCAGCTATAGCGCCGAGCAGATCAGCCAGCGGCTGCTCGCCGCACTGGTCAACGAGGGCTGTCGGATTCTCGACGAGGGGATCGCCGAGCGGGCCAGTGACATCGACGTCATCTGGCTCAACGGCTACGGCTTTCCGCGCCACCGCGGCGGGCCGATGTGCTGTGCCGATGAGATCGGTCTGAATAATGTGTTGGCGACGGTCGAAGCGTGTGCCGCAGAGCCCGGCGACCGCTACTGGGCGCCCTCACCGCTGTTGAGCCAGCTGGCGGCCAGCGGCGCCACGCTCGCCGACTACACGGCCGGGTAGGGCGCAGTGACCAGCTCCGTCAACAGCCGGCTGGCCACCGGCACCGGCCTGGTCGCGGTGATTACCGCGATGGTGTCGTTGGGGCCGCTGGCGACCGATATGTACCTGCCGGCGCTGCCGGCGTTGACCGGCGCGCTCAACGCGTCGGTCAGCGATGTCCAGCTGACGCTGAGTGTCTTCCTGTTCGGCTTCGCGATCGCCCAGCTGTTCTATGGCCCGCTGGCCGACCGCTACGGCCGCAAGCCAGTGGTGCTGGGTGGGTTGCTGTTGTTTGCGCTGGCGACACTCGGCTGTGCGTTGAGCGAATCGATCGAGGCGCTGATTTTTTGGCGGCTGATGCAGGCGCTCGGCGGCTCGGCGGGGCCGGTGCTGGGGCGCACCATGATCCGTGATATCTACGGCCCGCGCGAGGCGGCGCGGGTGCTCTCCTATGTCGGCGCGGCGATGGGGTTGGCGCCGGCGCTGGCGCCGGTGATCGGCGGCTACCTGATTGTGTTGTTTAGCTGGCAAGCGCCGTTCTATCTTTTGGCGTTCTACGCCGCGGTGATGTTGGCGCTGGTCTGGCGCAAGGTTGGCGAGACATTGGCGGTAGAGTATCGCCAGCCGTTTAACCTGGCCGCTACGCTGGGTAACTTTGCGACGCTCTGTCGCGACCGGGTCTTTCTTGGTTACACGGCGGCGCTGGCGGCCATTTACGGGGCGCTGTTCGCGTTTATTTCGGGGTCGTCATTTGTGCTGGTCGACTACTTTGGGGTATTGCCGCAGCACTTTGGCTACTTCTTCACCATCGTGGTGGTCGGCTATGTCGCCGGCACCTTCACCGGCGGCAAGTTGAGCCGCCGCTACAGCGGCCACCAGCTGCTCAGCGCCGGCAGTGCGCTGGCGCTGATCGCCGCGGTGGCAATGGTGGTGATCGCTGGTTTAGAGCTCTACCAGCTCAGCTGGGTGATGGCGGCAATGGGTCTCTGCTCGGCTGCGGTCGGCTTGATCATGCCGCAGGCGATGGCCGGCGGCCTCGCCCCCTACCCGCAGATGGCCGGTACCGCCGCCTCGCTGATGGGCTTTGTGCAGATGGTCACCGCCGGGCTGGCCGGCATTGCGGTCGGCGTGTTTCACGACGGCAGCCCGGCACCGATGCTGCTAATTATTGCCGCGATGGCCGTGCTTGCTGCGCTCGGTTATCGTATATTAGTTGGCGAGCGGGCGGCTTTTTAACCGCCGCTAACCAGCGAGAGGTGACTATGATGATTGAGCGCGAACCACATTCAGCGGCGACCCGTTGGCTGCACGGTATCGTTGCGATCGGCGTGCTGTCGATGTTGGCGTTTGGCTTTGTGATGGAGGAACTCGCCTTTGACGGCGCGGTGCTGCTGCACATTTCGGTCGGTTTGACCCTGCTGGTGGTGATCGCCGTGCGCAGTGTGCGCCGGCTGGCGATCGGTTGGCCTCAACCCAATCTCAACCACAGTGCCGGCGACCGGCGGCTGGCGCACGCCGTGCACTGGTTGTTATTGGTCGCCTCACTGCTGATGCCGCTCTCCGGCCTGTTGATGGCGACCATGAGCGGCTGGGGGCTGCAGTGGTTTGGTGTCGAGCTGATGGCGTGGTCGCCCGATCCTGCCAACCCCGGCGAGGTGATCGCGGTCAGCGAGTTCTGGAAGGGCGTCGGCCACGAGATCCACGAGTACACCGCGTTGGTTTTGATCGCCGGTGTCGGCCTACATGTAGCCGGTGCGCTCAAGCACCACCTAATAGACCGCGATGACACCCTGCGGCGGATGTGGCGGGGCTAGGTTTGGCCTCCAAACTTAAGTATTTGCTGGCGTTTTTTCTCGCCATTAAGCTGTTTACGATGGTCGCTGCGCCGGCCCAGTCGACCGACGAGCTGAGCCCGGTCGAGCTTAAAAAACAGCGCTTTGAAGCGGCGCTGGTGCCGGCCATTAGCCGGGTCCACCAGCAGTGGCAGACCCGCTTTGATACCGTGGCCGCGCTGGTTGAACTCGGCGACCCGGCCAATCAGCTGGGACCGCTGCGCAGCCGTTTTGGCGCGCCCAGCAACCTCGAACTGCTCGCTGCGCTGAAACCGCACCCGATCAGTATCGTGCTCTCGCAGGCGGCTATCGAGAGTGGCTGGGGCACCTCGCGCTTCTACCGTGAGGCCAACAATGTGTTTGGAGTCTGGTCGCAAAATAGCAGCGAGCCGCGCATTGCCGCGCGCGGCAAACGCAACGGCAAGACGATTTGGCTGCGCAAATACGATACGCTCGATGAGTCGATCCGCGACTACTACCGTCTGCTGGCGCGCGGCGAACCCTATTTGAAATTTCGCCATGCGCGGCTTAAAACCGATGACCCGCTCAAGCTGGTCCCCTATCTCACCGCTTACTCAGAGCGCCGCGAGGCCTACACTCGGCAGGTCAGTGAGGTGCTGCGCCACAACCAGTTCAACCGCTACGACGAGGACGAGTCGCAACCGTGAAGGCGGCGCTAGTCGGCAGTGGTGGAGCGATCGGTGGCGCGCTGATCGAGGCGCTGTTAGCGCGACCGCAGCTAACCGAGCTGTACAGTTTTGGACGCCGGCCGAGCGCCCACAGTGACCCGCGGCTGCGCTGGCAGTCGCTCGATATCGGTTACGAGGCCACTATTAGTGCCGCGGCGGCGACGGTGCAAGCCAAACTGGACCTGCTGATTATCGCCACCGGCACGCTGCACGGCGATTACCGCGGCGCTAGCTACAAGCCAGAAAAAGCACTCAGCCAGCTCAGTGGCGACAGCATGGCAGCGCTGTTTACGCTCAACACGATCGGCCCGGCGTTGGTGCTGCGCTACTTTGCCGGCCATATGCGCCGCGACGCGCCGGCGCTGATGGCGGCGCTGTCGGCGCGGGTTGGCAGTATCGGCGACAATCGGCTGGGCGGCTGGTATAGCTACCGGGCCAGTAAAGCGGCGCTCAATATGGTGATAAAGACCGCCAGCATCGAGCTCGGCCGCCGCGCCGCGCAGCTGCAGGTGGTCGGTCTCCATCCCGGTACTGTCGACAGCGCCCTCTCAGAGCCGTTTCAAGCCGGTGTGGCGACCGATAAACTGTTTACCCCGCAGCGCTCCGCTAGCGCGCTGTTGGCGGTCGTCGATCAGCTGCTGGCCGACCCGGTAGCAGCCAACAGCGGTCGCTGTTTTGGCTGGGACGGCGCAGTCATCCCCGCATAGAGTAGAGGAGCACCCATGGCGGTACTGCGGCCGATTTTGGCTGATCAACTGAGCCCCTCGCTGGCGTCGCTGCGCGACGCCGATCGCGACAGCGACTGGCTGCTGTTCTGCGAGGTGGCCAGCGAGGCCGGCTACGTCAAACACCACCAGAAAAAAATCACCCTGCTGTTTAGCGCGATGCGCCACTACGCAGAGCAGCTTCGCGAGCAGGGCTGGCAGGTCCACTACAGCCGGCTCGACGACCCCGCCAATACCGGCAGCTTGGTCGCCGAGGTGGCGCGCCTGGCTGCGCTACTCGGCTGCCAGCAGGTGGTGGCGACGCTGGCCGGCGAGCAGCGGCTGGTCGACGAGATGCAGAGCTGGCAGCAGCACAGCGGGCTGCCGGTAGAGCTGCGCGAGGACGACCGTTTTCTCGCCAGCCACGACGACTTTGTGCAGTGGGCCGCTGGCCGCAAGCAGCTGCGTATGGAGTACTTTTACCGCGATATGCGCCGCCGCTACCAGATTCTGCTCGACGGCGATCAGCCGGTCGGCGGCGCCTGGAACTACGACAGCGACAACCGCAAACCGGCCCCGGCCGACCTGGCCGCGGTCGAGCCGTTGCGATTCGTTCCCGATGCGATCACCTCGGAGGTGCAAGGATTGGTCGCCGAGCACTTTGACGACCACCCCGGCAGCGCCGAGGGTTTTCATTTTGCGGTCACCCGCGAGCAGACGCTCGAGGTGCTCGAGCACTTTATTGGGCTGTCGCTGCCGCTATTTGGCGACTACCAAGACGCCATGGTCGAGGGCGAGCCGTGGCTGTTCCACAGCCATATCAGTTTCTACCTGAACTGCGGGCTGCTGCTGCCACTGGAGTGTATCGAGGCGGCCGAGCGCGCCTACCGCAACGGCCGCGCGCCGCTCAACGCGGTAGAGGGGTTTATCCGCCAGATACTCGGCTGGCGCGAGTACGTGCGCGGTATCTACTGGCTAAAGATGCCCGACTATAAAACTGCCAACTTTTTCAATGCGCAGCGGCCACTGCCAGCGCTCTACTGGGGCGCGCAGACCCAGATGAACTGCCTGGCCCAGTGTGTTGGCGAGACGCTCGACAACGCCTATGCCCACCATATCCAGCGGCTGATGGTGCTGGGTAATTTTGCGCTGCTGGCCGGCTTGGCACCGAGCGAGGTCAACGACTGGTACCTGGCCGTTTACGCCGACGCCTACGAGTGGGTCGAGCTGCCCAATGTCACCGGCATGGTGCTGTTTGCCGACGGCGGGGTGGTCGCCAGTAAGCCCTACGCAGCTGGCGGGGCGTATATTTCGCGGATGTCCAACTACTGTAAAAATTGCCACTACAAAGTTAAAGAGCGCAGTGGCGAGCGCGGCTGTCCGTTTAACTACCTGTACTGGGATTTCCTCGCCCGCCACCGCGACCAGCTTGGCAACAACCCGCGGCTCGGTATGATCTACCGCAGCTACGACAAGATGGCCGCCGACAAGCGCGAGTTGATCGCCACCGATGCCGCCCAGTTTTTAACCAGACTCGACAGTGGAGAGACCGTATGACCACAGCGCGCGGCCTCTATTGGTTTGCCGGCGATTTGCGCCTGGCAGACAACCCGCTGCTCAACCAGGCCGCTGCCGAGTGCCGCGAGCTGACCTTTGTCACTCTGCTCGACGAGCGGCTCAATGCCGCCAACCGCTATCAGCTGCGCGGCATGGGCAGCCAGCGTCGGCAGTTTTTGATCGACTCGGTGGCGGCGCTGCGCAGCGAGCTGGCCGCTGCTGGTCACCACTTGATCGTCTTAGAGGGGCGGCCGACTGCGCTGATCCCGGCACTGGTGGCGGCGCTGTCGATCGATGGGGTCTACCGCAGCGAGCCGGTCGGCTGGGATGAGTGGCGCGATTGGCGCGACCTGGTGCACGGTGGCGCAGCCACTACCCGCTGGCAGAGCCGCTGGCAGCACACGCTGCTGCGCCCCGCCGAACTGCCGTTTGCGATCGAGCAGCTGCCGGCCAGCTTCTCTAAGTTTCGCCGCGCCGTCGAGCCGTTATCACCCGCCGAACTGGTCGAGCCAGCCAGCTTGCCGGCGCCGCTGGCCGAGCTGCCGGTGCGCGCCGAGCAGGGGCTGGTCGACGCCGGGCTGGCCAGCGCCGTCGATTTGACGCCAGCTGCCAGCGCCGGCCTATTTGCTGGCGGTAGCCGAGCCGCCGCCGACCATCTCGACAGCTACTTTGGCTCGCGCCAGCCCAGCCACTATAAAGAGACCCGCAACGCGCTCAGCGACTGGGCGAGCTCGACCAAGTTTTCGCCGTGGCTGGCGGTCGGCAGCCTGTCGCCGCGCCAAGTCGCCGCCCGGGTGGCCGCCTACGAGGCCGAGCATGGCGCCAATGAGTCGACCTACTGGATCATTTTTGAGCTGTTGTGGCGCGATTACTTCCAGTTTTACAGCTACCGCTACGGCGCCAAGCTGTTCGCGTTTGGCGGCATAGAGCGGCGCCCACCGCTAACCAGTTTCTACCCGCAGCGGTTTGCCGCGTGGTGTCACGGCGCCACCGACTACCCGCTGGTCAACGCCGCCATGAACGAGCTGCGCGCTACCGGTTATCTCTCAAACCGCGCGCGCCAGATCGTTGCCAGCTGTCTGGTCCACGAGCTGGGGCTAGATTGGCGCTATGGCGCCGCCTATTTTGAGCAGCAGCTGGTCGACTACGACGTGGCCAGCAACTGGGGTAACTGGCAGTACATCGCCGGGGTTGGCGCCGACCCGCGCGGCGGTCGTCACTTTTCGCTGGCCAAGCAGGCCGCTCAGTACGACCCCGACGGCGTCTATGTCGAACGCTGGCAGGGGGCGGTGCAGCCGGGTTATGGCGACGCGGTCGATGCGGTCGACTGGCCGCGCAGCGCCGACGGCTAAAGCGCGGCGATAGCCGCTAGCAGTGCTGCGCAGACCAGCGCGGTGACGGCGCGGCGGCTCTGCCAGTAGTGGCCGCTGATCGCGCCGCCGCGGTAGCGCAACCAGTCCAGCCACAGCAGCCAGCTAAACAGCACAATCGCCACCGCTAAAAACGTCGCCACCGGCAGCAGCCAGTAGCTGAACCACGCCACTAATGCGATGACATTGCTGAGCAGCGTGCTGCGCACGCTGTGCTGCTGCCAGAGGGTGCCGGCCATAAAGCTGAGGATCACCAGGCTGTAGCTGGCCAGCCCGAGCAGAGCGCTGGCGCGCCAGCCGCTGGTGTCGAGCGGCCCGAGCCAGAGCAGCAGTGCCGCCGCCACAAACGGTACAGCACCGGCCAGCGCCAGCGTTCGCTCCAGCTTAGCGCTGGCCATGCTCACCTACCGATATCGCGTTGCGTTGGCTGCGGCAGCGCTGTGAGCAATAGCGCACCTCGTTCCAGACCTTGGCCCATTTTTTGCGCCAGCTAAACGGCAGGCCACAGCTGGCGCACTGTTTCTCTGGCAGGTGGAGCTTTTTATGCGCCATCGCTGCGTCGCTCATCGGCCGCCGCCAGCTGGCAGTGGCCGAGCCGATTAAACCGCCAGCGGGCAAACTGCCGGTAGAGCCATTCGGCGAACTGGCGCATCAGCGGCAGCCGGGCGACCACCGCCAGCCAACCCCAGCGCGGTAGCGCCTCCCACATCACCGCAAAGGCGGCGACGCCGGTGTAGACCGTACCATCGCTGTCGCGGACATGAATCACCTCGAGGGCGCGCGCCTGGGAGACACCCAGCTCGCTGCAGCGGGTGGCGTCGGTGGCGATATCGGCCCAGTCAAAGCGGCCGGCCGGGGCGATCTTGCGGTAGTGGTTGATCTCTTTGCTGCAGAGCCCGCAGAGCCCGTCATAGTAGACTGTGATCGGCTCACTCATCGCTGGCTAACTCCTGTAGTGGCTGGCCCGGCTTGGCGTAGCTGAGCCGCGCCAGCGACTCGCCGCACAGGTATTCGTCGAGCCCGCTCAGCGCGACGCTGTCGGCGGCTGGCAGGTTCAGCGAACCGTCGCTGCGCAGCGCGGCGTCGGGCAGTAGCAGGGTGACGATCTCGCCGATCACCAGATGGGTGCCGTTGATCTCCAGCGGCATGTGCTGGCGCAGCTGCATCGCCATCTTCACCTCGGCTTCGGCGACCAGCGGTGCGCTAAAACCGTCCAGCCACTGGCAGCTCAGCCCGGTTGCATCAAATTCGGACTGGTCGGCCGGATAGCGCGCCGCTGTCTGATGGGCTTGGCGGTAGATCGACTGATTGATATGGTTGATCGAGTACTCGCCGCTGGCCAGCAAGTTGGCCAGGGTGTGGCGCTCGTCGCCGCCCGGGCGGACCACCATTGCCAGCAGCGGCGGGTGTGAGCCGAGGTGGACCACCGAGCTCATCACCGCCAAGTTGGTTGCCCCGGCGGCGTTGGCGGTACCAATCAGGTTGGCCGGCTTGTAGCCGCTGACCGAGTTGATTAGCGCGGCGCGGTAGCGCGATTCAAGGGCTTCTAGGGCGTTGCGATCAAACTGCATGACGGGCTCATCTGGCGATTAGTCTGGACGCACAGGCTACCGCGATTACCGCCAAAATTGAACCGTAGGGCGGTTGATTTAAGACAAAAATACCCTGTCGCAGCGGATTGTCTGGCGCGCACCGCTACCGGCTCGCGGCTGAATCTTTTATGCTGCAGTTTTTTGCGGAGTATCTTGCATGGAGCTTTTGGCACTGGCCTGCGCACTGGCGTGCGGTTTGGCGGTAAAACCCCTCAATCTACCGCCGCTGGCCGGCTATCTCGGCGCTGGGTTTATCCTCCACCTGGTCGGCTTTACCGCCACCGATGCGATCGACCAGCTGGCCGCGCTGGGGATTACCCTGATGCTGTTCACTATCGGTCTCAAGCTCGACTTGCGCAGCCTGGCCAGCCGCGAGATTCTGCTGCCGGCGCTCAGTGTCACGCTGGTCTGGTCGGCGATTGTCACCGTTAAGCTGGTGGTGATAGCGGCGTGGTGGGGCGGTTGGCTGGGTATCGACGGGCTGACGACCGAGCAGGCGCTGCTGATCGCCTTTGCGCTCAGTTTTAGCAGCACGGTCTGTATCATCAAGCTGCTGCAAGAGCACGATGAGCTAAAGACCCGCCACGGCCGCATCGCTATCGGCGTGTTGATTATTCAAGATCTGCTGGCGGTCGGCTTTTTGGTCGCGGCGCTGGGTAAATACCCGTCGCCGTGGGCGCTGTTGCTGCCCGGTCTGCTGCTGGCAGCGCCGCTGATCGACCGGCTGCTGCGCTATGTCGGCCACGGCGAGCTGCTGCCGCTGGCTGGGCTCTGCTTGGCGCTGGGCGGCGCCTGGCTGTTTGAGCTGGTCGATATCAAAGGGGATCTCGGCGCCTTGGTGTTGGGTGCGCTGCTCGCCGGGCGCGACAAGACGGCTGAGCTCTACAAGGCGCTCAACCAGTTTAAAGACCTGTTTCTGGTCGGCTTCTTTCTTTCGATCGGGCTGATTGCGCTGCCGACGCTCGAGTCGCTGTGGTTGGCGCTGTTGATTGCCAGTCTGTTGCTGATCAAGTCGCTGGCCTTTTTCGCGGTGTTGATCGCCCTCAAGGTAGCCGTGCGCAGCGCCTTTTTGGCCGCGCTAGTGCTGACCAATTTTAGTGAGTTTGGGCTGATCGTCGCCCAGATGGGCCACAGCCAAGGGTGGCTGAGCGGCGACTGGCTGGTGACCTTGGCGTTGGCGATGACGATCTCTTTTGTTATCTCGTCGCTGCTTTCGCAGCACGCCCACACCCTCTACAGCCGCTGGCGGGCAGTGCTCTACCGGCTGGCGCCGGGCCAGCAGTTGGCCGCGGCGCCGATCTCTGCCGACGGTGCCGAGGTGCTGGTGGTCGGGCTCGGCCGGGTCGGCAGCGCCGCCTACGATCGCCTTCAGCAGCGCTACCCGGGGCGGGTCTGCGGTATTGACGTCGACGAGCAGCGCCTGACCGAACACCTGGCCAAGGGCCGGCGGGTGCTGCAGGGCGACGGCGAGGATATCGACTTTTGGAGCAAGCTCGAACTCAACACAGTGTCGCTGATTATGCTCAGCGTACCCAATGTCGCCGAGATGGAGTTTATGATCGAACAGATGCGCGGCTCTGGGTTTGGCGGTCGGATTGTCTGCATCGCCCGTTACGAAGACGAACGCCAGCGGCTGCTTAAGATCGGCGCCGATGCGGTGTTCAGTTACTACAGTGAAGTTGGTGTCGGCTTTGCCGACGAGGGCCAGCGGCTGCTTGCCAGCGGGTAGTTTGCAACACCGGCAAAACGGCCTATAGTTGGGATGGCATCATGGCCAAAAAAGAGGGGATAAGCTTTTGCCCACCGTAGGGCGATCACAAAAACGATAGAGAGGGATATTATGAAGACGCGCAAAGATAACTACAGCAGCGTAAAAAACTTGGCGGCTGCGATCGCGGCGACCGTGGCGGTCGGCGCCCACGCCGAAACCCGCTATTTTGATGAGATGTTGGTGTTTGGCGACAGCCTGCTGGATGGCGGCAATCTAGGCATTCGATTTACCAACCGAGTGGGTGACTTTGAAGCGGGCGAGTACGGACCGGTTGGCGCCCAGCTCTGGGCCGAAGGGATGGGGCTAAGCGCCGAGGCCTCGCGGCTAGGTGGGACTAACTATGCCGTGGGCAAGCTGACTACCGCCAACGTGCTGACCACCATCGTTGGTGACGGGGATGGCGATATCTCTTTCGTTGTGACCGATGGTATTACCTTTACGGGCCGCTCTTATCTCGCCGACAACACCCCGTCGGCTAACTCGATGGCTTTCGTTAACGGCGGTGGCAATGATTTTTTGGCGCTGTTTGATCCGGATTTGGTAATTCCCGACGGCTATGCCGATCTGGCCGAATATGGACCCGCGGTGGCTGCACAGGGCG
This sequence comes from Porticoccaceae bacterium, assembly GCA_024639885.1. Lineage (GTDB taxonomy): Bacteria > Pseudomonadota > Gammaproteobacteria > Pseudomonadales > Porticoccaceae > LSUCC0057. The sequence goes on from JAHEGD010000027.1 coordinate 26,156, forward strand.
CTACAAATCTTGTTACAGCGGCGGGTGCGCTAGATGCAGCCGGCGTTCGTTATGTTTTTGTCGCCAACGTGCCCGATCTTGGTGCGACGCCTTTCGTGCGGATGGCCGACTTAGCCACAGCGGGCAGTGCCGCTCAAGCAACGGCCTTGGCTGGTGGTCTCAACCAGTTGTTGGGTATAGGAATGAACAACACAACGGCCAATGTTATCCCGGTTGACGCCGCTGGTATGTTCAACTATCTGACAGCTAATGCAGCCGCCTTTGGTTATGCCGCTGGCGCACTGCCAGGAGCCCCGATAGACCAACAGTTTATGTGCTTTGACGATGGCCTAGCAGGTGACGAGGTGGGTGTGCCAGATTGTATCGAGCATCCGCTTCACGGCATCGATGGTGCGACGCCCAACCCCGATATGCTAATTTTCAACGATGGCGTCCATCCCACCGCGACTGTCCATGAGTTGTGGGCTGATTACCTCAACGATATTGTTACCGCCCCGCGGATCGTCGGCACCCTGCCACAGCTGGGTATTAATGCCGCCAACCAGCAGCAGCAGGTGGTAGCAGACCAGTTCCGCGAGCAGCGCGGCAGCGACAACAGCGCCAGCTGGTTTATCGGTGGTGCGCTTGGCAACGCCGATATCGATGCCGCCGGTATGCCAGAAGACCAGTACAACGCGCTCTCGATCGGTGGCTTTATGCCGCTTGGCGAAAAGACCCAAGTGGGTGCGGTGATGACCCTTGGCAGTCAAGAGACCGACCTAGCTGGCGGCAGCATCGATGCCGGTAGTGTCGGCTTTGCCTTCACCTACAGCTACCGCGGCGAGGCATTGTTTGTCGAGTCGGTCGGCTCGCTGCTGCTCTCCACCTACGATGATGTAGAGCGGGTCTTTAACCTCGGCTCACAGCAGTTGATCGCCAGCGGCGATACCGATGGCGAGACCCTCGCTCTCGATCTATTGGCCGGTTTTGATATGGCGGCGGGCGACACGCTGCTGGCCCCGGCAGTCGGCCTGCGCATGGTCAACAGCACCGTCGACGGCTACTTGGAGAGCGGCGGTGCCGTCTCTAACTACCAGTGGGCCGACCAAGAGCTTGACAGCCAGCAGCTGCGGGTCGGTGTGATCGGCAAGATGGCCGTCGGCGACGGCGTGTCGCTGCAGGCGGAGCTGTTTGCCAATGACGAGAGCGAGGATGGCTTTACCCAGGTGACGGTTAAAAACACCACCGCCGGCTTCCCCAGCTACCACCTACCGGGTATCTATGTCGATGGCGGCAGCTTCTTCACTGCTGATTTAGGTGTCTCGATGGCGGTCGGTGCCGGTCGTGTGCGACTCGGCTACAGCTACAGCGACCAGGGCGAAGGCAGTGATTCGCTGCGGATCAACTACAGCGCCCAGTTCTAAACCGGGTACTGTCGATAGCCCCTGCGGAGTGCTCCGCGGGGGCTTTTTTTAACTACCAGAGACGCCAGTGTATGAATGTTCAGCAAAAAATAGCAGCGGCTGGGTTAGCGGCACTAATAGCCGCCGGGATAGGCTGTTCACCGGCCGAGCCTGCTGCGCAGCAAGCGATCGCGCGGGCCGAGCAGCTGGCAGCCAAGTACATTGATTACAATCTGATGATCACCATGAACGCCGATGCGGCGCAGCAAGCGGCTGAACTCGACGCGCAGCCCCCGCGCCAGCGCGGTTCGCTGTGGGGGTTGCCGGTGGTAGTGAAAGACAATATTGATGTCTTCGGGCTGCCGACCACTGGCGGCACCCCGGCGCTGGCCGATCACTATCCCGATGCAGATGCTGGAGTAGTTGCGCGGCTGCGTAGTGCCGGTGCGATTGTGCTCGGTAAAAGCAACCTGCACGAGCTCGCTTACGGTATTACCAGCAAAAACTACGCGTTCGGAGCGGTCCACAATGGCCGCGATTTTGATCTGATCTCCGGCGGCAGCAGTGGCGGAACGGCAGCGGCCATCGCGCTGGGGGTTGTCAGTGCCGGTCTGGGGACGGATACCGGCGGCTCGACGCGGATCCCTGCCGCGCTCAATGGTATCGTCGGGTTTAGGCCAACTTTGGGCCGCTACCCCAATAGCGGCCTACTGACGATTAGCAGTAGCCGCGACACCGCCGGGCCGATGGCCAAAGATGTCAGTGCATTGATCGCGCTCGATGCAGTCATGGCAGCACAGCCCGCAGAGACCAAGCCAATGCCGCTAGCAGGGGTGCGGTTAGGACTGCCGCACGAATATTTTTATGATCGGCTCGATCCGCTAGTAGCCACTGCAATGGCGCAGTTGATCACCAAGCTTGAGGCCGCTGGGGTGGTAATGGTCGAGGCCGATATGGCCGGTATTGGCGAACTCAACGATGCGATAGGGTTCCCGCTGGTGCTGTTTGAAACGGGTGAGTTACTGCCACAGTTTATGGCTAAGGCGCGCCCTGAGCTGAGCAATGCGGATTTTATCGCTGCAATCGCCAGCCCCGATGTGAAGGCCGCGGTGTCGGCGGCATTCTCCGGGGCGATCAGCGAAACGGACTACAGCACCGCGCGCGACCAGCTACGGCCGCAGTTACAGCAGCTTTATGCCACTTACTTTGAACGCAATCAACTCGATGCACTGCTAGTACCGACCGTGGCATTGACGGCGCGCGCCATTGATGAGATTGGCGATATGGTGGAGTGGGGCGGTGAGCAGCGACCTGCGTTTCAGAGTTATATCCGCAATACAGACCCGTCGAGTAACGCCGGTATTCCCTCGCTATCGCTGCCACTTCCGGTGCCCGAGGGCGCCCGCCAAGTGGGCGCGATGCTTGATGGGCCGGTGGGTAGCGATGTCAGGTTGCTTCAGCTCGGCCTAGCTATAGAGCAGTTGCTCGAGGAGTAACCCCAGTTACTGAACGATGGTCTCTCCTAGCAACGTCGCGGCCTCTTCAAGGCCGCCGGCGTTGATCACATTGGTGTAGCCAATTTTCACCATGTAGTCACGCGCCTGCCCAGAGCGGTTGCCGCTGCGGCAGTAGACATAGATCTGTTGGTCTTTGTCTGGGGCGATCGCCTCAATGCCTTGAGCGAAAACGTTGAGCTCAAGGTGGTGGGCGGCGGCAAGGTGGCCGCCAGACCACTCGTCGGGGGTACGTACATCAATAATCATAGTGGTTGGCTCCAACGACCAAGCCGGCAGAGCCGACAAACTGGTCACTAACAGTAAAAGTAGGGCAGCGCGCATCGGCTCTCTCCCGGTGTCTGGCAGCCGCCGAATTGGCCTCTGCTCGACCCACAGTATAATCAAACGCTAGCACCCGCTTCTAGGAAAAATTCATGGATACGTCATCAGTTACCGAGCCCACCGTCACTACTCAGCGCCATGGCCGCGTCTGGGTGGTCACCATCAACCGGCCGGCAGTGCGCAACGCGGTAGATTCACCTACCGCCAAATTGCTCGCCGCCGCCTTTTTAGCATTTGAACACGACGAGCAGCTCGATGTGGCGGTGCTAACAGGTGCCGACGGCCACTTCTGTGCGGGGGCAGACCTTAAGGCGATCGGTGCCGAGGCGTTTGCCGCACTGCCGGTGGTTGAGAGCGACACCGGGCCGCTCAACCCCGGCGGGCCGATGGGGCCAAGCTATCTGCAGCTGAGTAAGCCGGTGATCGCTGCAGTAGAGGGCTACGCAGTGGCCGGTGGGCTAGAGCTGGCCTGCTGGTGCGATCTGCGGGTGGTCGCCGCCGATGCCACCTTTGGGGTGTTCTGCCGGCGCTTTGGGGTGCCGCTGATCGATGGCGGTACGGTGCGGCTGCCGAGGCTGATCGGCCAATCCCGCGCGCTGGATATGGTGCTTACCGGCCGCCCGGTCGATGCCGCTGAGGCGCTGCAGTTTGGCCTCGCCAACCGGGTGGTGGAGAGCGGTGGCGCTCTGGCTGCAGCGGTGGCGCTGGGCGAGCAGCTCGCAGACTTTCCGCAAACCTGCCTGCGCCACGACCGCTTGTCGCTGCTCCAGCAGTGGGGGTTGGATGCCGGCCGTGCTCTGGCTAACGAAAACCGTCTCGGTCGCGCTACGTTTGCCAGCGGTGAGACCACCAGTGGCGCGCAGCGGTTTGCGGGTGGAGAAGGGCGCAGCGGGAAATTTTCCCGCTGAGTAAGGATGGATTAAGCGAGCTTGCCGTTGATGTGGGCGACGATGGCGTCGGATTCGTAGAGCCACTCCACACCGCCGTCGGTCGTCTCAATACGCAGGCATGGTACCTTGAGCTTACCGCCACCGGCCACCAACTGCTCAGCGGCACCTGGATCACGTTTGGCATCGAGCGTCTGGATCGGCGCGCCGATACGCTTCATAGCGCGGCGCACCTTGACGCAAAATGGGCAGGCCTTGTAGTGGTAGAGGGTCAAGCCAGCCAGCCGCGCATCGATTGCGGCTTGCTCTTCGCTACTGCGTTTGGGACTGCGCGGGCTGGTCAGCCAGTCCACCAGCAAGATTATCTGCCCGAGGATAAAGTGGATTAGTTTCACGCTGTTTTGCCCTCTGGTAGCTGCCATCGGCCGCCGGACAACCGTTTGGTCTGGCGGCCTGCTAGGCGGTGAATACTGCAGTATTTGGTGGGCCTTCCCAGACTTGAACTGGGGACCAGCCGATTATGAGTCGGATGCTCTAACCAACTGAGCTAAAGGCCCGTTTAAACTTGTCTTTTTAGCGTCTGGCGGCGTTGCGATGCGTTTATCGCGCAGTCACGTACCGGTGTACGCTCTTTTGCTCAAAACTGTCGCGCCTAGCCAGGCCGCTAAAAATCCTGCGTTTAAGCAGATTTTTCTTTTTAGCGTCTGGCGGCGTTGCGATGCGTTTATCGCGCAGTCACGTACCGGTGTACGCTCCTTTGCTCAAAACTGTCGCGCCTAGCCAGGCCGCTAAAAATGCTGCGTTTAAGCAGAGTTGTCTTTTTTGGTCCCGATCAGTCGTCGATGAAGCTGCGCAGGTGGTCGGAGCGGGTCGGGTGGCGCAACTTGCGCAGTGCCTTCGCTTCGATCTGACGGATCCGCTCGCGGGTGACATCAAACTGTTTGCCGACCTCTTCAAGCGTGTGGTCGGTGTTCATGTCGATACCAAAGCGCATACGCAGCACCTTGGCCTCGCGGGCGGTCAGGCTGCTCAACACGTCGCGGGTGCTGTCGGTAAGATTTTGCCGGGTCGCTTCGTCGACCGGCAGGGCGATGGTGGTATCTTCGATTAGATCGCCGATGCTGGCGTCTTCATCTTCGCCGATCGGGGTCTCCATCGAGATCGGCTCTTTGGCAATTTTGAGCACCTTGCGGATCTTCTCCTCGGGCATCTCCATGCGCTCGGCGAGCTCCTCGGGGGTCGCTTCGCGGCCCATCTCTTGCAGCATCTGCCGCGAGATACGGTTGAGCTTGTTGATGGTCTCAATCATATGCACCGGGATGCGGATGGTGCGCGCTTGGTCGGCGATCGAGCGGGTGATCGCCTGACGGATCCACCAGGTGGCGTAGGTCGAGAACTTGTAGCCGCGGCGGTATTCAAACTTGTCCACCGCTTTCATCAAACCGATGTTGCCCTCTTGAATGAGGTCGAGGAACTGCAAGCCGCGGTTGGTGTATTTTTTAGCGATCGAGATAACCAGCCGCAAGTTGGCCTCGACCATCTCTTTCTTGGCGCGGCGCGCCATCGCCTCGCCGATCGACATACGGCGGTTGATATCTTT
>JAHEGD010000026.1 GCA_024639885.1 Porticoccaceae bacterium
GCTCTTCCGATCTGGACTTTGCCGGCTACAAGAGCGAATTTTTACGGCTGTTTGGGTTTGGTCTTGAGGGCGTCGATTACGGCGCCGATGTCGCCACCGATGCTGCCATCGCGGCACTGGTCTAACCGCGCCGGTGGCTGCTGCAACCTCTAAGGCGACTCGCTTTCACGCCGGATTGCTGGCGCCGCGCTGCTGGCCAACCTGGCTGGGGATAGGCTGCTGGTGGCTGCTGGTGCAGTTGCCATACCCGCTTTTGCTACTGCTCGGCCGGGCCATCGGGCTGCTGGTTTTTGCCATTCCGACCGCGCGCCGCCACATTACCTTGCGCAATTTAGAGCTCTGCTTCCCCGAGTTGGATGAGCGGGCTAGGCAGCGGTTGGCGCGGGCCAATTTTGTCAGCCTAGGTATCGCGCTGTTTGAGACCGGTATGGCGTGGTGGTGGCCGCGCTGGCGCTTTATGCGGCTGATCGAGGTCGATGGCCTTGAACACCTCAAGGGGCTGGAGGGGCGTGGCATCATGCTGCTCGGCGCGCACTTCACTACGTTGGAGATTGGCGGTGCGGCGATCGCCGGTACACTGTCGATGGACGGCATGTATCGCGCCCACAAAAACCCGGTGCTCGATTTTGTTCAAGCGCGCGGCCGTATCAGCAAGCGGCTGGGTGACTGTGTGGTGTTTGAGCGCAAAGATGTGCGCGGTACGATGAAGGCGCTGAAAGCGGGCCGCACCCTCTGGTACGGCCCCGACCAAGACTACGGCTTGCGCCAAGGGCTGTTTGCTCCATTTTTTGGCCAGCAGGCGGCGACCGTCTACGCCACCGCGCGGTTTTCCGACAAAACCGGTGCGGCGGTGGTGCCGTTCTGCCACTACCGCAAACCGTGGGGTCGCGGCTACCGAATGCAGTTGGGTGCGCCGCTGGATAACTTCCCCAGCGGTGACGACCTGGCCGATGCGACGCGGATCAACGCGATTATCGAAAAGATGGTTCGGGTGGCACCAGAGCAGTACCTGTGGGCGCACAAACGATTTAAAAACCGGCCGCCGGGCGAGGCGGATGTCTACGCCGTTAAAGGTAACTGAGTTAAACCGCCGGCTGCGGCCAGCAATCCCTTGTACCGCCTTGGCGCGGGCGATACCATAGCGCTCTTTTAGCGCGGAGTAAGCGATGATTACCGGCAGTATTGTGGCGATGGTCACACCCATGCAGGGCGACAACCTCGAGGTCGATTGGGCTGCGCTGCGCGCGCTGGTCGACTGGCACGTAGAGCAGGGCACCGCCGCCATTGTCGCGGTCGGCACCACCGGCGAGTCGGCCACGCTGACGGTGGCCGAACACGCGCGGGTGATTGGCGAAGTGGTCGAGCAGGCCGCTGGCCGCCTGCCGGTGATCGCCGGTACCGGCGCCAACGCCACCGCAGAGGCGATTGAGCTGACCGCGGCCGCTGCCGAGGCGGGCGCCGATGCCGCGCTGCTGGTCACCCCGTACTACAACAAGCCGACCCAAGCCGGGCTGATCGCCCACTACCGGGCGGTCGCCGACGCCGTCGCGATCCCGCAGATTCTCTACAATGTGCCGGGCCGCACTGCCTGCGACATGCTGCCGGAGACGGTGATCGAGCTCAGCGGCCACGCCAATATCGTCGGTGTCAAAGAGGCGACCGGCGACCTGGCCCGCGCCCGCCAGCTCATTGCCGGCTGCCCGAGCGATTTTGCCATCTACTCTGGCGACGACCCGACTGCCCGCGAGCTGATGCTGGCCGGCGGCCACGGCGATATATCGGTTACTGCTAACGTCGCCCCGGCGCTGATGGCGGCAATGTGTGCGGCGGCGCTGGCCGGCGATGCCGAGCAGGCCGAGCGGCTCGATGCAAAATTGGCCGAACTGCACCGAACTTTATTCCTCGAAGCGAATCCTATCCCGGTCAAGTGGGCGGTGGCGCGGCTCGGTTTGTGCAGCGCCGAGCTGCGGCTGCCGCTGACGCTGCTCTCTGAGCGCTACTACCCAGAACTTGAGCGGGCCATGCAGGCCGCTGGCATCCCCCTTAACTAGCGGCTAGGCACGCGCACCCACAGTGAGAGATCTATGAACAAGGCTGTACCGCTGGCGTTAATCGCCGTTACCCTAACCCAAGCCAGCTGCGGTTGGCTGGGCATTCGCGACCGCTCACACGATTACCTGTTGGCCGAGGAGATGGCGCCCACCGTGGTGCCGGAAGGGTTAGATAGCAGCGCCTTGGGTGAGATCTACCCGATCCCGGCGGTGGCCAACGACACGGTCGCACTCGACCAACTCGATGTGCCGCGCCCCGATCCGGCGGCGTTCACCACCTTTGAGCAGAGCGTTAAAATCCAGAGTTACGAGGGCCGTCGCTGGATACTGGTCAACCTATTGCCGGGCGAAATCTGGCCGCGGCTGCGCAGCACACTGGTGCGCAACGGTATCCCGGCCGAGCTGGCCGATGGCGAGCGCGGTGTGATCGAATCGGTGTGGGTGAAATTTAACGACGATGAAGAGAGCTCGCACCGGTTCCGGTTTAGCGTGGCGCCGGGCATCGCACTCGACAGCACCGAGGTGTCGGTACTGCACCAGAGCGTCGCTCGCGGCGCCGAAGAGGGCGCCGAGTGGCCGCAGAGTTCAGATATCGCCAGCCGCGAGCAGGCGCTGGTGCAGATGATCGCCGGCGAGCTCGCCAACACCGCCAACTACTCATCGGTATCGCTGCTGGCGCAGACCATCGGCGGCAAAGGGCGGGTAGAGCTGGTGCTGCCCGAGGTGGCCGACCCCTATATTGTGGTGCAGCTCAACTTCGACCGCAGCTGGGCGTCGCTGAGCTACTCGGCACAGCGCGGCGGATTTACCATTGTCGACCAAAACCGCGCCGGTGGCGTGCTGCTGGTTGATTACGCGGAGAGCGACAATGCCGAGCCCGGCTTCTGGCAGCGCTGGTTTGGCGGCGATGACGAGGTGGTCAGCAGTGACTACCAGGTGCTGCTCAAGGCGATTGGCGGCAATGTCGAGGTGCGCATTGTCGCGCTGGACGGCAGCAGCTTGCCGCGCAAAGAGGCAGAGCGGCTGCTGACGATACTTCGCAGCAATATGTCTTAATCCGGTGCGGTTTGCCTCGATAGGCAGCGGTAGCTCTGGCAATGGCACGCTGGTAGAGGCGGGCACAACGCTGGTGCTGGTCGACTGCGGTTTCTCTATCAAAGAGACCTGCCTGCGGATGGCCAGGCTGGGGGTCGACCCCAGCCAGCTCGATGCGGTGCTGGTCACCCACGAGCACGGCGACCACTGGAAGGGGGTGGCGCCGCTGGCGCGCCGCTACGGGGTGCCCATCTACCTGACTGCCGGCACCCACCACGCGGTCGCCGACGCGGTCGGCACGGCCCGCACCGAGCTGATCGATAGCCACGCCAGCTTCACCATCGGCGATCTGCAAGTGACCCCGGTGGCAGTGCCGCACGATGCCCGCGAGCCGGTCCAGTTCACCTTTCAGTGCGACGGCCGCAAACTCGGCATCCTCACCGACATCGGCTCGCTGACACCGCATGTGGTCGACCAGTACAGCGGCTGCCACGGTCTGCTGGTAGAGGCCAACCACGATCTCGAGCGGCTCGCCGCCGGCCCCTACCCACCGTTTTTAAAAGAGCGGGTGGCGGGGGACTGGGGTCACCTCAATAATCAGCAGACCGTCGCGCTGCTGGAGCAGATCGACAGCTCGCTGCTCGACCTGTTGGTGATCGGCCATGTCAGCAGTAAAAACAACTGCCTCGAGCTGCTGGCAGCGGCCATTGAGACGCTGCCGGCGCGCTGGAAGCAGCTGATCTACGCCTGCCAGGATGAGGGTTTTGAGTGGTTAAAAATTGCCGGTGATTAGGCCACAGGTGGTTGACAAATTAAAAACCAGCGAGCCGGCGAGCGGTTGACAGCCGACCCTTTTCCACAGATAGCTGCTACTTCTATATCTAGCTTCACGTAGTGCTTGTAAGTCATTGTTTTTTAGTTGCGATATTTTTAAGTATCTGATTTTATTGAATATAATATATTGGTTAAAATTTAACCAATCTGTAGTAAAGCCCCTTTTAGCAGCTTGCTGCGCCCCTTTTCACGCAGCTATCCACAAAGTTATCCACAGCAATTGTGTATATCTTTGCGTCGCCAAACGCTATCATTTGGCGCCGCTAGCAGGTGCACTGCGCGGCGTCAGAGCAATCTTGTAGAGCCCGGATATGAGTTCACATCAAAAGACTAATAAGTCTGAACCAGTAGACACTCCACGGCTGCTGAGGGTCGCCGGCCAACTGAGCCTGTGCAGCCCCAACGACGCCCACGGACCAATTTACTGCGACTTTGTCGCCGGCGCCGGCGCCCATCGGCGCAAATTTGGCGGTGGGCTCGGCCAGCCGCTGGCGCGCGCCTGTGGTATCAGCGCTAAGTTTAAACCGCGGCTCTGCGACGCCACTGCCGGCATGGGCGGCGACAGCTTGGTGTTCGCCTCGCTCGGCGCTGTGGTCACGCTGGTCGAGCGTCAGCCCACCGTAGCGGCACTGCTGCGCGATGGCTTGGCGCGATTGCAGGCCGCAGCCGCGGAGCCGGAGCTAGCCGGATTGAGCGAGCGGCTCGAGCTGGTCGAGGCGGATGGCGCAGACTATTTGGCGGCCGTCGTCGAGGGGCAGTTCGATGTGGTCTACCTAGACCCGATGTTCCCGCCGCGCGATAAATCGGCCAAAGTGAAAAAGGCGATGGCGGCGTTTCATCAGCTGGTCGGTGGCGATAGCGACAGCGACCAGTTATTGGCCGCCGCCCGCGCCGCCGCCACCTACCGGGTGGTGGTCAAGCGGCCGCGCGGCGCCGAGCCGGTGGGTGGGCAAGCGCCCAGCCACACCATTGAGGGCAAAACCGTGCGTTACGATATCTATGTCAACCGTGCGATACCCAAATAGGGGCGCGCCTGCCCATAGTTAGGCTAGTGGGCGAGCAGCCGCTCCATCACACCGCGGTAGATCGCCGGCAGGCTCTCCAGCTCCGCTACCGAGGTGCACTCGTTGTGTTGGTGGATGGTGGCGTTGACCGGGCCGAGCTCAATCACCTGGCCGCCGAGCTGGGCGATAAAGCGCCCGTCGGAGGTGCCGCCGGCGGTCGACAGGGTAGTGTCGATGCCGGTAGCGCTGTGGATCGACGCTGCGACGGCGTCGAGCAGATCGCCGGGTGCGGTCAAAAACGGCAGCCCAGAGAGATTCCAATCGAGCCGATAGTTGAGCTGATGGCTGTCGAGCAGGGCGGTGATTCGCTGCTTAAGGGTGTCGGGGGTCTGCTCGGTCGAGAAGCGCAGGTTAAAGGTGACCGAGAGCTCGCCGGGGATGACGTTGGTGGCGCCAGTGCCGCCGCCAATGTTGGAGATCTGCAGCGAGGTGGCGGGGAAAAACTGGTTGCCAGCGTCCCAGACCTCTTGGCTGAGTGCCGCCAGCGCCGGTGCCGCGCGGTGAATCGGGTTGTCGGCCAGCTGCGGGTAGGCGACGTGGCCCTGTTTGCCGATCACGGTGAGCTGGGCGCCGAGTGAACCGCGCCGGCCATTTTTGACGGTGTCGCCGCAGCGCTCGCTGCTCGACGGCTCGCCGACAATACACCAATCGGGGACAATACCCTGCTCGCGCAGCCAGTCGACTACCTTGACGGTACCGTTCACGGCCGGCCCCTCCTCATCGCTGGTAATTAAAAACGCGATGCGGCCGCTGTGATCGGGATGGGCGGCGACAAACTCTTCGACCGCCACCACCATCGCCGCCAGCGAACCCTTCATGTCAGCCGCGCCGCGGCCGTAGAGCAGGCCGTCGCGAATCTCAGCTTGAAACGGGTCGCTCTGCCAGCCCTCCAGTGCGCCAGTCGGCACCACATCGGTGTGGCCGGCAAAGCAGAGAATCGGGCCGCTGGTGCCCCGCACTGCCCAGAAGTTTTTCACCTCGCGCGGGGCGTCGCTCGGTCCCTCGATAAAATTCAGCTCGCTGACCGTAAAGCCACACGCTTGCAGCCGCTCGATCATCAGCTGCTGGCAGCCGGCGTCCTCTGGGGTGACCGACGGGCGGTTGATCAGGTCGATGGCAAGTTGCAGGACGGCAGACATGGGCGGCGCTCGGTTAATAAAAGTTGGCGGCAGTTTAGCGCCACTGGCGGCGATGATAAAGCGGTCGCCGCCGATCGCTAAAAACGAACCCAATAATTGATTTATTCGATTGTTCATCGGTGCCCCGCTAGCCGATAATTATTGGGTCGTTATGGAAACCCACCCAGCCCGAGGAGAGCGCGATGAGCACAATCAATATTGGTATCAATGACAGCGACCGACAAGCGGTAGCAGACGGTTTGAAGGCGCTGTTGGCCGACAGCTATACACTCTACTTGCAGACCCACAACTTCCACTGGAACGTGACCGGGCCGCAGTTCCGCGAGCTGCACCTGATGTTTGAAGAGCACTACACCGAGCTGTCGCTGGCGGTGGATGAGATCGCCGAGCGGATTCGCACCCTCGGCGTCTATGCGCCGGGCACTTACGCGGCGTTGGCGGCGCTCACCTCAATTAAAGAGACCGCCGATATTCCGCCTGCCGACGAGATGGTGACGATCCTCACCGGCGGCCACGAGACCGTGGTGCGCACCTGCCGCAAGGTGTTGGCGATCGCCCAGCAGGCCGACGACGAGTCGTCGGCGGCACTGATCTCCGACCGTATGCGGCTGCACGAGAAAACCGCTTGGATGTTGCGCGCGCTGCGGGCCAACCACTGAGTGGCAGCGCTGGCAGACCGCAACTTTGATGATCTAGCCGCCAAGTTTGCGCGCAAAATCTACAGCTCACAGAAGGGCGAGGTGCGTTTAGCGGTCATCTGGCGCGATCTTGAAGAGTGGTTTGCCGAAGCGGCTAGGCCCTTGCAGGGCGCTGCGGCGGGGCCGCTGCGGGTGCTCGATATCGGCGGCGGGCTCGGCCAGTTTAGCTGTCGGCTGGCGGCGCTCGGCCACTGCGTCACCTACAACGACCTCTCGACGCAGATGTTGGCGCTGGCCCAGCGCAGCGCTGAGCAGGCCGGTTGCGCCGCCAATATTGACTGGCGGCCCGGTAGTTATCAGCCGCTGGTTGCCGCACTGGCCGAGCGCGGCGAGCGCTACGACCTGATTCTCTGCCACGCGGTGATTGAGTGGTTGGCCGAGCCGCAGCGGTTGGCCGCCGAGTTGGCGCAGCTGCTGGCCGAGCGCGGTCTGTTGTCGCTGAGTTACTACAACCGCCACGGTTGGGCGTACCGCAACCTGCTGCGCGGCAATTTCAACTTGCTCGATCGCCCCTACCGGGCCGAGCCGGGCAGCCTTACCCCGCACCACGCATTCACCCAGCCACAGGTGGCCGGCTGGCTAAATGAGCAGAGGCTTCAGCTCGAGCGCAGCAGTGGTATCCGGGTGTTTAGCGATTATGCCGGCGAGCGGCGCGGCGGCCTGGCCGACCCCGCGGCAGTGGTCGCGCGCGAGCTGGCACAGTCTAGCCAAGAGCCCTACAAGTGGCTCGGCCGCTATATTCATCTGCTGGCGACGCCAGCCGATTAGTGCTGCTGGGCGCGCCACAGCGCCGCGTAGGCACCATCGGCGGCTAGCAGCTGGCGGTGGCTGCCGCGCTCGACGATAGCGCCGTTGTCGAGCACTAAAATTTGATCGGCATCGACCACGGTAGAGAGCCGATGGGCGATGGTCACGGTGGTGTGGCCGGCCGCCAGCTCCTTGAGCGCGCCCAGTATCGACCGCTCGCTGTGGCTGTCCAGCGACGAGGTGGCCTCGTCAAACAGCAGGATAGCCGGCCGCTTGAGAATGGTTCTGGCGATCGCGACGCGCTGCTTTTCGCCGCCCGACAGCTTGAGACCGCGCTCGCCAACCGCGGTCTGCAAGCCGTCCGGCAGCTTCGCTACAAAGTCGGCGAGATGGGCCAGCTCGACCGCCTCGAGTAGCTCAGCGGGGCTGGCGTCGGGGCGGCCGTAGAGGATATTGTCGTGCAGGGTGCCGTTAAACAACACGGTATCTTGCGGCACCACCCCGATGGCGGCGCGCAGTGAGCGCAGCTCGAGCGAGTCGATCGGTTGGCCGTCGATGGTGATGCTGCCGGCGGTCGGGTCGTAGAACCGAAACAGCAGCTTGGCGATGGTCGATTTGCCGGCGCCACTGGCGCCGACGATGGCGACACTGCCGCCAGCGGCCACTGAGAAACTCACTTCGCGCAAGATCGGCCGGCTGCTCTGGTAGCCGAACGAGACGCCGTTAAAACTGATGGCACCGCCATTGATCGCCAGCGGCGGGGCGTCTGGCGGTGTCGCTAGGGCCGGGGCAACCCGCAACAGGGCAAACAGATTCTCGATGTTGGCGGTGCTGCTCTTGATCTCGCGGTAGACAAAACCGAGAAAGTTGAGCGGCACAAACAGCTGCACCATAAACGCGTTGATCAGCACAAAGTCGCCGAGTGTCAGCTCGCCGCTGGCGACCCGCTGGGCGGCCAGCGCCAACATGGCGGTAATCGCCACGCTGATGACAAGCGCCTGACCGCTGTTGAGCAAAAACAGCGACAGCCGGCTGCGTCGGCGGGCCTGCTCCCAGTTGGCCAGTTCGGCGTCGTAGTGGTCGGCCTCGTACTGCTCGTTGGTGAAGTACTTAACCGTCTCGTAGTTGAGCAGGCTGTCGATGGCGCGGGTATTGCTTGCCGAGTCTGCTCGGTTGGCGGCGCGCACGTGCTCGGTCCGCCACTCGGTGGCGACCACCGAAAAGCCGACATAGAGCACCACCGCCGCGAGTGGGATAAGTGCGAAGGCGGCGCCGTAGTTAAACTGAAACAGCACCACAACCAGCGCGATCTCGACAAAGGTCGGGGCGATATTGAAGACAAAAAAGCGCATCAAGAAGCTGATACCGTTGGTGCCGCGCTCAATGTCGCGGGCCAGCCCACCGGTGCGCCGCTGTAGGTGGAAGCCGATATCGAGTGAGTGCAGGTGTTCAAATACCTGCAGGCCGAGCCGGCGCATAGCGCGCTCGGTAACGCGGCCAAACAGGGTGTCGCGCAGCTCGCCGAGCAGGGTCATCGACAACCGCGCCGCGCCGTAGGCAAACACCAGCGCTATCGGTGCGGCGACCAGCTGTGCGGTCGGCGAGTCGAGACCGTCGACGACGGCTTTTAAAATAAACGGCCCGCCGACGCTGGCGGCCTTGGCGGCCAACAGGCAGAGCAGGGCGATGCCGATGCGGCCGCGGTACTCTAGCAGGTAGGGCCAGATCAGCCGCAGTACCCGCCAGTTGATGGCGCTGTCGGCGTCGTCGGCGTAGTGGCTAGGACGCATCGTTGAGCGCGTCTAGCAGTACCTGTTTGGCTTGGTTGATCTGTGCGGCGAGGTAGTCGCTGCCGCCGCGGTCGGGGTGCAGGCGCTGAATTAAGCGGCGGTGGGCGGCGACAATCTGGCTGCGATCGGCATCGGCCTCAACACCGAGTATCTGCGCCGCCTGGCTGGCGTTGAGCGCGCTGCTGTCGGCGCTGGCGTTACCGTGTTGTTGGCCGCTAAAACTGGCCGCGCCGAGCCGGCAGCCGCGCAGTAGCAGCGCCGACTGGCGGTCGAGCTGCTGCCACTGTTCAAACAGCCGCTGATACTGCTCGTCGCTGAGCGCCTTGACATCGCTGCCCGCCAGCTCGCCGGCACTCTCGCTGGGCAGTAGCACGCCGCTCACTGTTGAGCTGCCCAGATCAAAAGTCACCCGGATTAATGACGTCGCCATGCTTGGCCGCAGCGGCCGCACCCGCGCTAGCAGCCGCAACAGCGGCGCCGAGCGCAGCGCTACCGCCAGCAGCGTCTTACCGCTCGCCAGTAGGGTTGCCAGCGCCGCGCCAACCCAGTGCATACGCCCAGCCAGTGCTGCGGCGATAGCGATGGCGGCGATCGCGTAGGCGGCGGTGGTGAACAGAAAACTGCGGCGCTGGTCGGCCGGCCGAGCGGTGAACGAGCGCCACCACCAGAGCAGCAGTAACAGGATGGCGACAAGTAAGATCAGTCTGGGCATGGCGGGCTCCCGGTGGCGCTCAATAGGTGGCTAAAAACGTTGCTGAGTCTAACCGAATTTAACCCCGCGGCGGCAAAATAGTTGGCTGCGCGGCGCCCGGTCAGGGGCGGTTGGCGATTGCCGCGCGCAGCCACTGGCAGCCGGCCGGCGCGCTCTGCTACAGTCGTGGTATCCGCTGTCAACTAGGAGCGAGCATGCCCGATCAACCCCTCACTGTAGCGCTGGTACAGACCGCGATGGTCTGGCAGCAGCCGGCCGCCAATCGCGACAAACTCGCTGCGCTGCTCGCCGCGCTCAATCAGCCGGTCGACTTGGTGGTGCTGCCAGAGATGTTTACCGCCGGGTTTGGCGGCGACCCAGCCGCCCACGCCGAGCCCGATAGCGGGCCGACGTTGGACTGGCTGGCAGAGCAGGCAGTGGCGCTGGATGCAGCGATTTGCGGCAGCTATGCGGTCGCGGTCGACGGTGGCGTGGTCAACCGCCTGCAGTGGGTGACCCCGGCCGGCAAGGTCGGCCACTACGACAAGCGCCACCTGTTCCGGATGGCCGGCGAGCAGCACCGCTACCGCGCTGGCAGCGAGCGGCCAGTGTTTGTCTGGCGCGGCTGGCGGGTGCTGCCGCAAATCTGTTACGACTTGCGTTTTCCGGTTTGGCAGCGCAACCGCGACGACTACGATCTAATGGTAGTAGCAGCCAACTGGCCGAGCGCGCGAGCCCGCCACTGGCGATTGTTGGCCGAGGCGCGGGCGGTCGAAAACCTCGCCTGTGTGGCGGCGGTCAACCGGGTTGGCCGCGACGGCAACGGGCTCGACTACCGCGGCGACAGCCTGTTGTTAAACGGCCGCGGCGACCATTTACTCGATATGCAGGGCGACGATGCGGTTGCCGTGGCGACCCTCTGTCACCGCGAGCTGAATGACTACCGATCCGCGTTTGCCGCCAATTTGGACGCCGATCGGTTTGTTTTAATCGACAGTTAGTCCATCATAGCGGGCCACCATAACGCCATCGCAAACGGAGTGAGTCTATGCAGCAGGCACGGTTAGTTGTCGGCATCAGCGGTGCCAGCGGCACCATCTACGGGATTCGGTTACTGCAGAAGCTGGCCGCTATTGACTGGATAGAGACTCACTTGGTGATGACCAAGTCGGCCAAGCTCACCTGCAGTGTAGAGACCGAGTGGAGCGTAGAGGCAGTTGAGGCGCTCGCCGACGAGGTGCATGACAATCGTAACATCGGCGCCTCGATCGCCAGCGGCTCGTTCGCCACCATGGGGATGGTGGTGCCGGCCTGTTCGATAAAAACGCTGTCGGCGATCGCCAACTCCTACGCCGACAACCTGCTGGTGCGGGCCGCCGATGTGGTGCTAAAGGAGCGCCGGCCGCTGGTGCTGATGCCGCGCGAAACACCGCTGCACGTCGGCCACTGCGAATTGATGTGCAAGGCGGCCCAGCTCGGTGCGGTTATCGCGCCGCCAATGCCGGCGTTTTATAACCTGCCGGAGACACTCGACGACATCATCGACCACAGCGTTAGCCGGGTACTGGATCTGTTTGGTGTTGAGCAGCCCGAGGCGACCCGCTGGCAGGGGCTGTAACGGCGCTAGCGGTCGTAGCGGCGCGGCACCCGCGCCGACAGGCCGGTTAGTAGCTGGTAGCTGATGGTGTCGGCGGCGGCCGCCACCTCGCCAACCGGCAGACTCTGCCCCCACAGCTCTACCGCGCTGCCGACTGCAACCTCCGGCAGGCCAGTGACATCCACCGTGATCATATCCATCGAGACCCGTCCGGCCAGGCACGCGCGCTGGCCGGCGACCAGCACCGGTGTGCCATCGGCGGCGTGGCGCGGGTAGCCGTCGGCGTAGCCGAGCGCGACCGTCGCCAGTAGCGAGTCGCGTTCGGCGCGCCAGCGGCCGCCATAGCCGACCGTCTCGCCCGCCGCCACACTGCGCAGTGCAATCACCTCGCTGTGCAGGGTCATGGCCGGCTGCAGAGCCGCGCCGGCGATGGTTGGGCAGTGCTGGTCATGGCCGGCGCCGTAAAGAGCGATGCCGGGCCGGCACCAGTCGCGCTGACAGTCGCTGCTGTCGATCAGCGCCGCCGAGTTGGCCAGGCTCTGCTCGGCGGGCAGCTGGCTGGCCACCGCATCAAAGCGGGCCAGCTGTACGGCGCGGCTGTCCGCCCCGAGCTCAGCCGAGTGGAAGTGGCTGGCCAGTACGATTGCCGAATGGACATTGGCGCTGCCGAGCAGGCTGCGGTAGGCGACGGTGGCGTCGCCAGGCGCGAAGCCGAGCCGGTGCATGCCGCTGTCGATACCCAGCCAGACTCGCAGCGCGGCCGGTAGTTTAGCGGCCAGCAGCCAGTCGAGTTGGCGTCGGCTGTGAATCATCACCCAGCAGTTGTGCTCACTGGCCCAGAGCAGGTCGGCGGGCTCAAACGGCCCCTCCAACAGCAGCAGCGGCTGCTCGACCCCGTCGTCGCGCAGCGCCGCCGCCTCCTCTGGCGTGGCCACCGCAAACGCCACTGCACTGTCGAGCGCCGCGGCGACACGGCTGGCACCGTGGCCATAGCCATCGGCTTTCAACATGGGGATCAGCTTGCTGTGTGGACAGTGGTCGGCGATGGCCGCGTAGTTGTTGCGCAGCGCGTCGAGGTGAACCGTGGCAACTGTTGGCCTCGGCATCTCAGTAGTCGTACTTGCCGGCGCTGTAGAGCGCGTAGGCGTGCAGCCAACCGGGCCCGGCAGTACCGTCGCCGACCGGCTGTTGGTCGATATGGGTGACTGCGACCACCTCGCGCGAGGAGCTGGTCAGCCAGACTTCGTCGGCGCTGGCCAGTTCGGCGCGGCTAACGGCGCGCTCGACCACTTCAAAGCGGTCGTCGCGGCGCAACACGTTGAGCAGAATCTGCCGGGTGATACCGGGCAGCAGCTGGTGGTCGAGCGGGGCGGTGTAGACGCGGTTGCCAATCACCACAAAGACATTTGAAGTGCTCGCCTCGGTCAGCTCGTCGGCGTCGTTGAACAGCAGCGTCTCGTCGGCCTGCGCGGCGCGGCCGGCTTGGTAGTGAAGCACGTTGCCGAGCAGTGAGGTGGTCTTGACGTCGCAGCGCCGCCAGCGTTGGTCGGTGGCAGTCACCACCCGATAACAGGCCGCCGCGGCGAAATCGACCGGGCGCGGCGGGGTGATGGCAAAGCCGTAGGCGAACACGGTCGGCGCGATCGGCTCGGCCGGGAAGGCGTGGCCGCGGCTGGCGGCGACACCGCGGCTGACGTGCAGGTAGAGGCCGACATCGGCCTCACTGTGGCTGGCTACCAGCTGCTCGGCGATCGTCCGCCACTGCGCCAGGCTCGGCGCACCGGCAATCTCGATCTCGCTTAGGCCGCGGTTGAGCCGAGCGATATGCAGCTCAAAACCGACCGGCCGGCCGGCGTAGCAGGGGATCACCTCGTAGAGACCGTCACCAAACAGAAAGCCGCGGTCCATCGGCGAGATCGCCGCTTGCTCGGGCGGGCAGTAGCTGCCGTTGAGGTAGACCAGCGCCATCGCCGCAGCTTAACCGCGCGCCGCGCGCAGGTGGTCGACGATAGCGTCGATCGGTACCGCTTGGTTGTCGCTGGCATTGCGGGCGCGGTACTCGTACTCGCCGGCGGCCAGGCCGCGGTCGCCGATAACAATGCGGTGTGGAATGCCGATCAGTTCGATATCGGCGAGCATTACCCCGAGACGCGCCTTGGCTTCGTCCATCAGCAGCACCTCAAACCCGGCGGCCTGCAGCTCGCTGTAGAGCGCCTCGGCTTGGGCGGCCACCTCTGGGCATTTGTGGCCGTTGATCGGCACCACCGCCACTTCAAATGGGGCGATCGCCTGCGGCCAGATAATACCGTTGGCGTCGTGGTTCTGCTCGATAGCGGCGGCGACAATGCGGCTGACACCAATGCCATAGCAGCCCATAGTGACCAGCTGCTCTTGGCCCTGTTCGTTGAGCACGGTCGCCTTCATCGCCTCGCTGTACTTGGTGCCGAGCTGGAAGATGTGGCCGACCTCGATGCCGCGACGAATAGCCAAGCTGCCGCTGCCGTCGGGGCTCTGGTCGCCGGCTACCACGTTGCGAATATCGGAGACGCTGCCGGGATCGGCGTCGCGCTGCCAGTTGACGCCGGTCAGGTGCTCACCTTTGCGGTTGGCGCCACAGACAAAGTCGCTCAGGGCGGCGGCGTCGATATCGGTGTAGAGCGGCACCTTGATACCGGCCGGGCCGATCGAACCGGGGCCGACACCGGTCGCCTTGACGGCCAGCTCGGCCTCGGCTAACTCCGGTTCTTGGCTGAGACCGAGCAGATGTTGCAGTTTGACGGTATTGAGGTCGTGGTCGCCGCGCAGCGCAACCGCCACCAGCCGTGGCTCGGCGCCGGCGCCGCAGTCGACGATCAAGGTTTTAACTACCTGCTGCGCGGTGACCGCGAGTGCAGCGCAGAGCTGCTCGATGGTCTTGATCCCGGGGGTCGCCACGCTGGCCAGCTCGGCCGCCGGCGCGGCCGGTGCCGCGGCAGCACGGGCACAGCTGGCTTTCTCTAGGTTGGCGGCATAGTCGCCGGTCGATGAGAAGGCGATGGCGTCCTCACCCGATTCGGCGAGCACGTGGAACTCGTGCGAGAGGCTGCCACCGATACTGCCGGTGTCGGCCAGCACCGCCCGAAACTCCAGGCCGATGCGAGTGAAGATCGCCGAGTAGGCGGCGTGCATACGCTGGTAGGTGTCGGCCAGTGACGCGTCGTCGAGATGAAACGAGTAGGCGTCTTTCATGGTGAATTCGCGGGTCCGCATCACCCCAAAGCGCGGCCGCCGCTCATCGCGAAACTTGGTCTGTATCTGGTAAAAATTGGCCGGCAGCTGCTTATAGCTGCGCAGCTCGTTGCGAACCAGATCGGTGATCACCTCTTCGTGGGTCGGGCCTAGGCAGAACTCGCGGTCGTGGCGATCTTTGATGCGCAGCAGCTCCGGGCCAAACTGCGCCCAGCGGCCAGACTCCTCCCAGAGATCGGCGGGCTGGACTACCGGCATCAGCAGCTCTTGGGCGCCGGCGCGGTCCATCTCTTCGCGGACAATGGCCTCTACTTTGCGCAGTACGCGCAGGCCCAGTGGCAGCCACGTATAGAGCCCCGCGGCCAGTTTTTTGATCATGCCGGCGCGCAGCATTAGCTGGTGGCTGATGATCTCGGCATCGGCGGGGGTCTCTTTCTTGGTGGCTAACAGGTATTGGCTGGCGCGCATGGGTATCCTTGGGGCTATTCTTGGCGGCCGCTGGTGGTGCCGCTAAACAGTGAGTCAGTCGGCATTTTACGGCGCTGGCGGGTTGCGGTACAGCGCTGGCTGACTTTTAATGTTGGGCTTTAACTGTGCACGCAAGGAATTGCCATGTTTACGCTTCACCCCCAGTTGGCTGCCGATACGCTGCCGGTCGCAGTCCTAGAGGTATCGCGCGTGCTGCTCAGCCGCGATGCCAACTATCCGTGGTTTATTCTGGTGCCGGCGATCGACGGCGCCCGCGAGCTGCATCACTTAGAGCCGGCCGTGCAGCAGCAGGTGCAGCGCGAGTCTGCGCTGCTGGCGACGGCCATCGAGCGGCTGTACGCACCCGACAAGCTCAATGTCGCCGCACTCGGTAATATGGTGCCGCAGCTGCACATTCATCACGTCGCTCGGTTTACTACCGATGCGGCGTGGCCAGCGCCGGTCTGGGGCAGGGTCGCGGCGGTGCAGTATGCGGTCGGCGAGGCCGAGCAACGGGCCGCAGCGATGGCGGCTCAGCTGGCGTTGTAGCCACCGAGAGCGGCGCAGCGCGCACTGCAGCGTCATCCTCGACAGCGCTCGGCAATTGCCAGTGCCGCGATGGTCTCGATAAGATCCCGGCTCAAGGCCGGGATGACAGTGCTTGATGCTACGACATCTCCAGGCTACGTCATCCCGGACAGCGCGCAGCGCTCACTACAACGTCATCCCGGACAGCGCGCAGCGCTCACTACAACGTCATCCCGGACAGCGCGCAGCGCGTGATCCGGGATCTCGTCCGTGATGGCACACGGTTCCAGTCTGCGCAGCCGTCGCGGGGTGCTCATGCGGGTAGTGAATTCATGGTCGCGCTGGTTAACCTGCAGCGCTGGCGCTAACGTCGCGCGGATCATCGGCTGCGCTATAGGGGCCTCGGCAAGGCGGTTGTCAAAAAATGATGCGCCATAAAAAAACCCGCCGAAGCGGGTTTTTTAAGAGACTCTTGGGTGGCTTACTTAGCCATGTCCTTGAGCTTCTTCAGCGGCAGTACTTTAACCGCAGTAGACGCTGGCTTGGCAGCAACGTTCATTGTCTCGCCGGGGCGAAACGGGTTGGGAACGTTTTTCTGTGCTTTGCGAGCGGGCTTCTTAACCGTCTTCACTTGCAGCAGGCCGGGCAGTACGAACTTGCCAACGCTGCGCTTTTTAACGTGACGCTCAACCAGGGTGCTGAGGTTGTCCAACACTGCATTGACGTCTTTGCGCTGCAGGCCAGTTACGCCCATCAGCTCTTCGACGATCTGAGTCTTGGTCATCGGCTTGCCGGCGACTGGAGTGGTTTTCATTGCAGCCACTTTAGCTACTGCAGGTTTGGCTGCCACTTTCTTAGCTGGAGCTTTCTTTGCAGCGACTTTTTTCACTGGTGCTTTTTTGGCAGCGACTTTTTTAGCCGGTGCTTTCTTGGCGACAGCTTTTTTGGCTGGTGCTTTTTTGGCGACGACTTTCTTCACAGCGGGTTTTTTAGCGGCAGCTTTTTTAGCCGGTGCTTTCTTCGCAGGTGCTTTCTTCGCCGGTGCTTTCTTTTTTACGACCATGGTTGATTCCTTCAATTAGCAACTAGAGATTTACCGTTAGCCGGGCGAATGACTAGTGCACTGCCGCCACGACGCAGGTTTTATAACATGGACATTTGTCGGTTGGCCACTCAAAGCCGCTATTTTTAGGGGTTTTTTGCAGTTTTTTTAAAAAAACAGCTAAAAACTAGTGGTTTTTGCCGTTTCGCTGCCGTTTCGGTGCAAACGGCGGTCGCCCTTTTCGCTGGCTGAGCTATAATGCGCGCCGCCTTGCTGAGCTCGCTGCGCGGCTCTATCAACGGCGCAGAACAACCGAACATGAGAGCTAAACAGACTATGCCAATTTACGAATACCGCTGTGCAGCGTGTGGCGCGCAGCAAGAGGCGCTGCAAAAAATGAGCGACGCCGATTTGACCGATTGCACTGCGTGCGGTGCAGCTGCATTAAAGAAGCAGATCTCTGCGGCCGGCTTCCGGCTCAGTGGCGGTGGCTGGTACGAGACTGACTTTAAAACCGGCAGCAAGAAGAATATTGCTGGCGACGGTGGCACAGCGCCCAGCGGCGACTAGCCAGCCCGCACCGGCAGCGCGCCGGGCACCATTGAATTTACCCTAGAGAGATAGCTATGAAACGAACCTCTTACTGCGGCGCAGTCACCCAAGCCGACATTGACCAAACTGTCACCTTAAATGGTTGGGTAGACCGCCGCCGCGATCACGGCGGGGTGATCTTTATCGACCTGCGCGACCGCGAGGGGATTGTCCAGGTGGTCTTCGATCCGGATGCCGAAGCGTGTTTCGCACTAGCCGACAGCTGCCGCAGCGAGTTTGTCCTGCAGGTGACCGGCAAGGTGCGGGCGCGCAGCGAGGCGACCGTTAACCCTAACATGCGCACCGGCGCGATCGAGGTCTACGGCACCGAGCTAGAGATTCTCAATAGCGCAGCGACGCCACCGTTCCAGCTCGACGACCATGTACAGGTCGGCGAAGAGGTTCGCCTGCGCTACCGCTACATGGACCTGCGCCGCGAGGAGATGCAGAAAGGCTTGCGGTTGCGCTCGGCGGTCACCTCGACGATTCGCAACTACCTGCACGACAGTGGCTTCTTAGATATTGAGACGCCGATCATGACGCGCGCCACTCCAGAGGGCGCGCGCGACTACTTGATTCCCTCGCGCACCCACGCTGGTAAGTTCTTTGCCATGCCGCAGTCGCCACAGCTGTTTAAGCAGCTGCTGATGGTGGCTGGCTTCGACCGCTACTACCAGATCGCTAAATGTTTCCGCGACGAGGACCTGCGCGCCGACCGCCAGCCCGAGTTTACTCAGATTGATATCGAGGCGTCGTTTATCGACGAGGCCGATATTATGGCGCTGACTCAGAAGATGATCGGCGGGATTTTTAAAGAGCACCTCGGTGTTGAGCTCGGCGAGTTCCCGTCGATCACTTGGCACGACGCGATGCACCGCTACGGCTCTGACAAGCCTGACCTGCGCCTGCCGCTCGAGCTGGTTGAGATCAAGGACCTGCTCGCCGACATCGACTTCAAAGTGTTCTCTGGGCCGGCCAACGACCCAGCCTGTCGGGTGACTGCATTAAAAGTGCCCGGCGGCGCACAGTTGTCGCGCAAGCAGATAGATGACTACACCAAGTTCGTCAGTATCTATGGCGCCAAGGGGCTGGCTTGGATCAAGGTCAACGAGCTGGGGGCCGGCATCGACGGACTGCAGTCGCCGATTATCAAGTTCCTGGGCGACCAGGTGACGCTGGACATTATGGCGCGGCTACAGGCAGAGGATGGCGATATCGTCTTCTTCGGTGCAGACACGTTTAGCGTAGTGAGTGAAGCGCTCGGTGCGTTGCGCTGTAAAGTGGGCGCCGATTTCAACCTTTATACCTGCGATTGGGCGCCGCTGTGGGTGGTCGACTTCCCGATGTTTGAGGCCGACGGCAAGGGCGGCCTGACCCCGCTTCACCACCCGTTCACGGCGCCATCGTGCAGTGTCGAAGCGCTCAAGGCAGACCCCGCTGCGGCGCTGTCGCGCGCTTACGACATGGTTCTAAACGGCGTTGAGCTAGGTGGCGGCTCGATCCGTATCCACCAGCCGGCGATGCAAGCCGAAGTGTTTGAAGTGCTCAACATTGGCGCCGACGAGCAGCGCGAGAAGTTTGGGTTTCTGCTCGACGCCCTCAAGTACGGTGCGCCGCCGCACGGCGGGCTGGCATTTGGTCTCGACCGTTTGATCATGTTGATGACCGGTGCCGATTCGATCCGCGATGTGATCGCGTTCCCGAAAACCCAGACCGCCGCCTGCCTGATGACCGATGCCCCCGGCACTGTCGCCGTTGAGCAGCTGCGTGAACTAAATATTCGACTGCGCCAGACCGACAAGGCCGGCGAGTAAGCTTTTAACCCCGCGAGCAATCGCACCCACTAGGAGAAGACGATGAAAGTTGTAAAGAAGAGCAGTGAGTACACCGTTTACCAGAAACGCTCAGGTCGCTACGCAGTAGCTGCCAAAGGCGGCAAGCTGGTGAATGGCGAAGAGAAAGTAGCTGTGCTGCTCGACCTTGGCCTGATCAAGCTAACCGCACCCGCCGCAGTAGAAGAGGTGGTAGAAGAAGTGGCTGCCGAAGAAGCGCCGGCTGAAGAAGCTGCTGCCGAAGAAGCACCGGCTGAAGAAGCTGCTGCCGAAGAAGCGCCGGCTGAAGAAACACCTGCCGCCGAGTAAGCGCAGCGTTTGATCGAAACGGGGCTCTTTTGAGCCCCGTTTTTTTTCGCCTAAAAAAGCCCCACCGCAGCGCCGCCATTGACATCGTCGCGGCCGGTAAAGATACTGTACAAAAACTCAGGTGTTAATCCCCATGCGCCGTATTATCGGTATCGACCCAGGCTCGCAACGGACCGGCTACGGCATCATTGATGTCGACCGCAACAGTGCCGTGTACGTTACCAGCGGTATTATTCGGCTGCCCAAAGAGTCGCTGCCCAGCCGCTTGGCGCTAATTTTTGATGGTGTTTCGCAGCTGCTAGAGGAGTATCGGCCGGTTGAGTTTGCGGTAGAGGAGGTGTTCCTGGCCCGCGATCCGCGCGCCGCGCTTAAACTTGGCCAGGCGCGTGGTGCCGCGATCGTGGCGGCGGTTAAGGCCGGGCTGCCGGTTGCCGAGTACGCGGCGCGGTCGATTAAAAAAGCGGTGGTCGGCAGCGGCGGGGCGGACAAAGCCCAAGTGCAGATGATGGTCACCCAGCGGCTGGCGCTGCTCGGCACCCCTTCGGAGGACGCCGCCGACGCCTTGGCAATCGCGCTCTGCCACTGGCAGACCAGCGCCACCCAAGCAGCGCTGGCGGCGATCGATCGGCCTGCCCCCACCCAATTTGCCCGCGGGCGCAACCGTTAACCGACAGGAAATACCCCTATGATAGGACGAATCAGTGGCAGCTTAATCGCTGCCGAGGGCGGCGAGGTACTGGTTGATGTCGGTGGCGTTGGCTATGAGCTGCAGGTGTCGTTGAATACCCTATTTGCACTGCCACCGCTTGGCGAGCCGGTGGTGCTAGTCACCCACTTTGTAGTTCGCGAGGACGCCCAGCTGCTGTTTGGCTTTTTGGATCAGCACGAGCGCAGCCTGTTTCGGCTGCTGATCAAGGTCAACGGCGTCGGTCCTAAGATGGCGCTGGCGATTCTCTCTGGCATGACGGTCGCCGAGCTGCAGCGCGCGGTGGCTGGCGACGATATCGCCCGGCTCACCAAGCTGCCGGGGGTCGGCAAGAAGACCGCCGAGCGGCTGCTGATAGAGTTGCGCGACAAGGTCGATCTGGCCGGCTTTGAAGGCCATTCAGACAACCCGGCCGGGCTCAACCAGGCCGCCGATGAGGCGGTTGCCGCGCTCGCCGCGCTCGGTTACCGGCCAGCCGATGCCGACAAGATGATCGCCAAGGTTAACAGCGGCGAGCTGACCACCGAGGCGCTGGTAAAAGCTGCGCTGCGCAACCTATAAGCGCTGGAGAATTCTGCCAGATGTGGCAGACTACACGCCTCGCTAACAGCAGATCCAACCGATGATTGAGCCCGACCGTTTACTCTCTGCGCAGCCCGCCGCCAGCCCCCGTGAGGAGCAGGTCGACCGAGCGCTGCGACCGACCGCGCTGCGCGACTATGTCGGCCAGCCGGTGGCTCGCGAGCAGTTAGAGATCTTCATCGCCGCCGCCAAAAAACGCAATGAGCCGCTCGACCACACGCTGGTGTTTGGCCCGCCGGGGCTCGGCAAGACGACACTGGCGCACATTGTCGCCAACGAGATGGGCGTCGATCTGAAGACCACCTCGGGGCCGGTGTTGGAAAAAGCCGGCGACCTGGCCGCACTGTTGACCAACCTCAACCCCGGCGATCTGCTGTTTATCGATGAGATTCATCGGCTCAGCCCGGTGGTAGAGGAGGTGCTCTACCCGGCGATGGAGGATTACCAGCTCGATATCATGATCGGTGAAGGGCCGGCAGCGCGCTCTATCAAGCTTGAGCTACCGCCGTTCTGCCTGATTGGTGCCACCACCCGCGCCGGCTTGCTAACCTCGCCGCTGCGCGACCGGTTTGGTATCGTCCAGCGGCTGGAGTTCTACAACGAGAGCGATCTCGCATCGATCGTCAGCCGCGCCGGTGCTATTTTGGGCGTCGCAGTCGAGCCGGCCGGTGCGCTCGAGATCGCCCGTCGCGCGCGCGGCACGCCGCGCATCGCCAACCGCCTGCTGCGCCGGGTGCGTGACTTTGCCGAGGTCAAGGGCGACGGCACGGTCTCTGCCGATATTGCCGACCGCGCGCTGAATATGCTCAATGTTGACCACAAGGGGCTCGACCACCTCGACCGGCGGCTGCTGCTAACCCTGCTCGAAAAGTTTGACGGCGGCCCGGTTGGGGTCGATAGCTTGGCGGCGGCACTGAGCGAAGAGCGCGGTACCATCGAGGATGTTATTGAGCCGTTTTTGATCCAGCAGGGCTATCTGGCTCGCACCGGCCGCGGCCGTATCGCCACACGGCTCAGCTACCAGTATTTTGACCTGCCGACAGTTGCTGCGGTGGAGCAGGGCAGTCTGCTCGATGAGTAGCCCGGCAACCCATATCGGTGTGCGCATCTACGCCGAGGACACCGACCTGCAAGGTATTGTCTACCACGCCAACTACCTGCGCTACATGGAGCGCGCCCGCACCGAGATGATGCGCGAGCTCGGTTTTATCAAGCCGGCGGCTTCAGATGGGGTCAATATCGTAGTGACCAAAATCGCTCTCGACTACCGCCGCCCGGCCGGGCTAGACGACCTGCTGACGGTGACCGCACAGCTGGAAAAGATCACCGCTAGCACCCTGCAGATTGCCCAGCGGGTGGAACGCGACGGCGAGATGCTGGTCGAAGCGACCATCACTGCCGCCTGCCTGTCGGCAGAGTCGCAGCGCCCAGTGCGGATACCGGCGCCGATGCGCCAAGCACTCTCTTCACTTCTATTACCCTAAGGAGCCAGCCGCGTGCCCCAAGAAACTCTTTCAATAGTCACCCTGATAGGCGAAGCCTCGCTGCTGGTCAAGGCGGTCATGGCGCTGCTGGTAGCGGCATCGGTGGTGTCGTGGGTAATGATTTTTCAGCGCTCGCTCTACCTCAGCCGGGCCGGCGATGCGGTGGGCAGCTTTGAGGGGCAGTTTTGGTCGGGTGGCCAACTCGACCAACTCTACAGCGATATCGCCGGGCGCTCCCGAGAGGGTGAGCCGACCAGTGGAATCGAGCATATCTTCGCCGCCGGCTACGCCGAATTTGTCCGCTTGCGTGAGCGCGGCGGTACCGCAGAGGCCGTCGCCGCCGGCGCCGACCGAGCGATGCGGATCGCGCTCGGCCGCGAGCGCGAGCGGCTAGAGAAGCACCTCGCATTTCTCGCCAGCGTCGCCTCGGTCAGTCCCTATATCGGCCTGTTCGGCACCGTCTGGGGAATCATGAACTCGTTCCGCGGTTTGGCGATGGTACAGCAGGCGACCCTCGCCACTGTTGCGCCGGGTATCTCCGAAGCGCTGGTGGCTACCGCGATGGGGCTGTTTGCCGCAATCCCGGCGGTACTGGCGTTCAACCGTTTTGCGGCGCAGGCCGAGGTGATCGCCGGCCAATACCAGACCTTCAGTGAAGAGTTCTCTGGGCTGCTGCACCGCCAGCTGCACGCCCAGTAAGGCGGCGACGATGCGCAAACGACTGGTGGCAGAGATCAACGTAGTCCCCTACATCGACGTGATGTTGGTGCTGCTGGTGGTGTTTATGGTCACCGCACCGCTGCTGGTGCAGGGTGTGCTGGTCGACCTGCCGCAGAGCGATGCGGCGCCGGTAGCGGCCGATCAAGAGCCGCTGATCGTCTCTATTAAGGCCGATGGTAGCTATTGGTTGGAGCGCGGCGGCGAACAGCGCCAGCAGACCCTCGTCGACGCCGTTGCGCTGGTCGGCAAGGTGCTCGACGAGCAGCCGGCCACACCGGTGCTGGTGTGGGGCGACAGCGCGGTCAGTTACGGCGTAGTGGTGGCGCTGATGAGCGCGCTGCAGGGCGCCGGTGCCGAGTCGGTCGGTTTGGTTACCGAGCCGCCGCGCTGAGCCGATGAGCCGACTGTCGCCACTGTTGGGTTTACTCAAGCGGGTTGCCGAGGGCGGCGCTGCCGCGGTGGTGTTGAGCGTGCTGCTGCACGCGGTAGTATTCTCACTGTTTGTGGTCAACTGGGAACGCCCCAGCCAGCAGCAGGTGGTGCAGCCCAAAGCGATTCGCGCCAGCCTGGTAGAGCTGGCGCCCAAGCCCGCCGCGCGGCCAGCGGCGGCGCCTAAAGCCGAGCCCAAGCGCGCGGTGAACAAGCCGCCTAAGCCCTCGCCCGAAACCAGCCCTAAACCTGTGCCGGCCGCCCAACCGCAGCCGCCGGTGGGGCCCAGCCCGACCCAGCGCGCCGAGCGCCGCGAGCTACTTGAAGCGGCTCAGCGAGAGCCGCCGCCGGAGACCACCGGCGATACCGGCGACGCCGCTGAACAGCTGGTGGCGAGCTACGTCGAGGCGATTGTTGGCCGGCTCAGCGAGGCGTGGAGCCGTCCGCCGAGTGCGCGGCTGGGAATGAGTGCGACACTGCGTATCAACACCGTGCCGACCGGCCGGGTGGTGGCGATCAGCGTGCTACACTCGTCGGGTGACGAGGCGTTCGACCGTTCGGTACAGTTGGCGGTGGAGCGGGTAGGCCAGTTTGCGGTGATCGCCGAGCTCTACCAGCGTGACTCGGCGCTATTTGAACGCCAGTTTCGGCAACTCGACATTGTTTTCAGCCCAGAGGATCTAAGGCTTTAATATGATTGATAACAACCCGCTCGCCAACCTGTGGCGGACCCTCTCACTGGCCATGATCGCGCTGGTGGTGGCCGCGCCAGCCAGCGCCGAGCTGACTATCCGAGTCACTCAGGGCAGCGACCAACCGACCGTGATTGCCGTGGCGCCGTTTGTAGCGCGCGGTGTCCAGGTGGCCGACGACGTCGCCGCCATCGTTGAGGCCGATCTGGCGCGCAGCGGCCTGTTTCGTCCGGTCGAGCGCGCCAACATGTTGTCGATGCCGGCCAACCAAGACGATGTCTACTACCGCGATTGGCGGCTGCTCGGCGCCGACTACTTAGTGATCGGTGAGTTTAACGAGACCGCAACCGGCAAGCTGCAGCTTACCTTTAGCCTGTTCAGTGTGCTCGGCCAACGCCAGATGTGGAGCCACGAAGTGACCGGCAGTGCCGCCCAGTTGCGCGATATGGCCCACCTCGCCAGCGACAAAATCTACCAGCAGATTACCGGCCTGCGAGGTATCTTCTCGACCCGGGTCGCCTACGTCAATGCCTACCCAGAGCGCGGTGCCATGCTCTATCGGCTGCTGGTATCGGACATCGACGGTGCCCGCGAGCGGCTGCTGCTCGAGTCGCGCCAGCCGATCATGTCGCCGGCCTGGTCGAGCGATGGCAAAGAGATCGCCTATGTCTCGTTTGAGACCGGCCGGCCGGCGATCTTTCGTCAGAATTTAGCTACCGCCAGTCGCCGCCAGTTGACCGATTTTGAAGGGCTCAACAGCGCCCCTGCGTGGTCGCCGGATGGCCGCAGTATGGCGCTGGCGCTCTCTAAAGACGGCAACCCCGAGCTCTACCTGCTCGACCTGGCCAGCAACCAATTGACCCGCCTAACCCGCCATTTCGCGATCGACACCGAGCCGACCTGGACGCCCGACGGCAAGCAGCTGCTGTTCACTTCGGACCGCGGCGGTACCCCGCAGATCTACCGGCTGACGCTGGCCAGCAAAAAAGTCGAGCGGATTACCTGGCAGGGCAACTACAACGCCCGCCCCAGCCTGGCCCCCGATGGTCGGACTCTGGCGCTGATCCACCGCCGCGAGCGCGACTACCGAATCGCCTCGTTGGATTTGGTGACCGAGCGCATCATCGAGTTGACCGACACCGCGCTCGACGAATCGCCGACCGTCGCGCCCAACGGCGCGATGTTAATGTATGCGACCAAACAGGGCGATAACGGTGTTCTCGCTGCCGTTTCGCTGGATGCTGGTGTAAAATACCTGCTACCTGCCCGCAGGGGCGATGTACGCGAACCGGCTTGGTCGCCGTTTTTGCGCTAAATTGAAATAGTCTCGGGGCAGGGTAGAGGCCGCGCGATCCACTGTTCAGTCAGTAGTAGTTGTTCGATTCAACCAAGGAGTAATTTATGACCCGCTCAATCAATCATGTTGGCCTGCTCGGCCTGTTTGCCGCCGTCCTGCTCAGTGGCTGTGCCACCACCGGCGGCAGCAGCTCTACTTCACTCGATGACGATACGGTGCGCACCGGCCAGGTTGCCGACAGCAGCCTAGAGGTATCTGGCGGCGCTGCTGGCGCTGGCTACGACGCGCTCGACACCGTCTTCTACTTTGACTTTGACAAGGCGATCTTGCGCGCCGAGTCGCGCACCGCACTGGCCGCCCACGCCCAGCAGTTGGTCGCCAGTCCGCGCCAGATCCGCCTGCTCGGCCACGCCGACGAGCGCGGTAGCCGCGAGTACAACATCGCTCTGGGTGAGCGCCGCGCCAACGCGGTCAAAGAGTTCCTGGTGATGCAGGGCGTCTCGGCAGCCACCATTGAAGTGATCAGCTACGGCGAAGAGCGCCCGGCTGTGTTCGCCAGCAATGAACAGAGCTGGGGCCTCAACCGCCGCGTCGAGCTCAAGTAACCCGTGTCTCTAGTTCGCTGTTACCGGATTGGCCACGCCGCGCTCTGCGCGGTGTTGGTGTTGGGTGCGCCATCGCTGGCGGCACAGGCGCGTATTGTCGATATCACGCAGCCGGCCGAGCCGGTCAGCCAGGCTGGCAGCGGCGAGCAGTACTACCAGCTGCAGGTATTGCAAGAGGAAGTTCGGCAGCTGCGCGGGCTTGTTGAAGAGCTCAGCTACACGCTCGACAAGGTGCGTCTGCAACAAGAGGGCGACTACCTCGACCTAGACCGGCGGCTTGCGGCGCTCGACCAGCACAGTGGCGCCAGTGCGGCTGAGCCGGCCGATGAGGCGGGGCAGGTCAGTGTACTGAGTGCTGAGCAGCTAGCGGAGGTCGAGAGCGACTACAACGCCGCCACCGATCTACTGCTCAAACAGCGCGACATCGATGCCGCCGCCACCGCCTATCAGGCGCATATCCAGCGCTACCCAACTAGCCCCTATCTCGCTAACGCGTGGTATTGGTTGGGTGAAATCGCGTTGCTGCGCGGCGACCAAACGGCAGCGGAGAGCGCCTTCAGCGCGATACTACGCGACTATGTCGACCACGCCAAAGCGGTCGATGCCAAGTTTAAGCTGGCGAAAATCTACGCAGAGAGCGGCGACCGCGAGCTGGCTAAAAAACTCTTTGAGGAGTTGGCCGCAGGGGAGTCCGGCACCGCCATCAAGGCGCGCGCCTACCTTCGCGACAATTTTTAAGGGCCGTTGATGGAGCCGCTGTCACTGCGCATTACCGAGATTTTTCACTCGATACAGGGCGAGTCGCTGTCCGCCGGTGTGCCAACGGTGTTTGTTCGGCTGACCGGCTGCCCGTTGCGCTGCAACTACTGCGACACCGCCTACGCGTTTGAGGGCGGCGAGCGCTACACTATCGCCGCACTGGTCGAGCAGGTAGTCGGCTATCGCTGCCCGCAGGTCTGTATCACCGGCGGCGAGCCGCTCGCCCAGCCCAATGTGCTGGCGCTGATGACGGCGCTGGCCGACACCGGCCTAGCGCTGTCGATCGAGACCAGCGGCGCACTGCCGATCGGCCCGGTCGACGACCGGGTGAGGGTGGTGCTGGATCTCAAGACCCCCGGCTCCGGGGAGCTGGCGCGCAACCTCTACGACAATATTGAACTGCTTAAGCCAAGTGACGAAGTAAAGTTTGTCCTCTGCGACCGCGCCGATTACGACTGGGCGAGCCTGATGCTCGACCGCTACCAGCTGGTTGAGCGGGTTGCGGCGGTGCATTTCTCGCCGAGCCAAGGCGAACTCGACCCGGCCGAGCTGGCCGAGTGGATATTGGCTGACCGGTTGGCGGTGCGGCTGCAGCTGCAGCAGCACAAGGTGATCTGGGGAGATCGCCAAGGTGTCTGAACGCAGCCAGCAGGCGGCGCCGCGGGCGGTGGTGCTGCTCTCCGGTGGGCTCGATTCGGCCACGGTGCTGGCCTCTGCCCAGCAGCG
This sequence comes from Porticoccaceae bacterium, assembly GCA_024639885.1. Classification (GTDB taxonomy): domain Bacteria; phylum Pseudomonadota; class Gammaproteobacteria; order Pseudomonadales; family Porticoccaceae; genus LSUCC0057. The sequence goes on from JAHEGD010000026.1 coordinate 27,645, forward strand.
TGGGTTTGACTGCTACACGGTCGCCTTTGACTACGGCCAGCGCCACCGCAGCGAGTTGGCTGCCGCGGCGCAGCTGGCCGCTGCAGCCGGGGTGGTGCGCCATCAAGTGATCACCATCGACATGGGCAGTATCGGCGGCTCGGCGCTGACCGACGCTAGCCTGGCGGTGCCAGAGGAGCAGAGCGAAGGCATTCCGATAACCTATGTACCCGCCCGCAATACGGTGTTCTTGTCGCTGGCGCTCGGTGTCGCCGAGGTGGTCGGCGCCGACCATATCTTCATCGGTGTCAACGCCGTCGATTACTCCGGTTACCCAGACTGTCGGCCGGCCTTTATCGACGCCTTCACGGCGCTGGCCAATGTCGCCACCAAAGCCGGTGTCGAGGGTCGTCAACAAACAATCGAGACGCCGCTGCTGACGCTGGGCAAAGACCAGATCATCGCGCTGGGTTGCTCGCTAGGGGTCGATTATGCGGCGACGGTGAGTTGCTACCAGGCCGACAGTGACGGCCGCGCCTGTGGCCGCTGCGACAGCTGCCGGCTGCGCCGCGAAGGGTTTATCAAAGCCGGTGTCAGCGATCCGACCCGCTACCAGTAAGCCGCCGCTAAAAAACCGCACGACTGCGAAGAAAGCGCTCAAAAAAGGTTGAAATATATCGCTCGGTCGGTAAAATGCGCCCCACTTCTGAGGGTCGTTAGCTCAGTTGGTAGAGCAGTTGGCTTTTAACCAATTGGTCGATGGTTCGAGCCCATCACGACCCACCATATTAAAAAAGCCCCTCGCAGTGCGAGGGGCTTTTTTTATGTCTGCTAGACAGCACTATGGAGCGGGCGGTCATTCTGACGGGGCTGTTGACTCGGCTGGGCTAGCTGATCTAGCATGTCTTGCAAGGCAATCTTAATGTACCGCATAGCAGTTCGTTTTGTGCCGAGAGGGGGGAGGGCAATAATGATACCTAACGGCTCACAGAGACCACCACATTACCGGTTGCGCAACGATGAAGCGCAGGCGACTCCGACCCGGATTGTGCTGTTTGAGTTTCCGTCGATGGCCGACGCCGAGGGCTTTTACTACGGCGAGGTCTATCAGGGGCTGCGGACCATTCGCGACGAGTTCAGCAAGGGCCATGTGGTGATGGTT
>JAHEGD010000029.1 GCA_024639885.1 Porticoccaceae bacterium
CGGTACATCTTCTTGTTGAGCTTTTGGCTGTGATCCTGCGGACGGGCTGCAAAAGTCGTGCCGCCGCCACGCCAGATTGGGCTGCGGATAGTACCGGCGCGAGCGCGGCCAGTGCCTTTCTGCTTGAACGGCTTCTTGCCGCCGCCAGAGACATCACTGCGGGTCTTCTGGGCGCGGGTGCCTTGACGGGCGCCGGCCAGGTAAGCAGTGACCATCTGGTGGACCAGATCTTGGTTGAATTCACGGCCAAAAGCGACGTCAGAAACCTGAACCGTGCCGCTGTTACCCGTGGGTGTCGCTATATTAAGTTCCATGTGCGCTCCCCTTATGCTTTAACTGCGGGGCTGACAACCACATCACCGCCGGGAGCGCCGGGAACGGCACCCTTGATCAGCAGCAAGTTGCGTTCAGCATCGACGCGGACGATTTGAAGATTTTGCGTAGTCACCTGCTCGGCACCCATGTGTCCAGCCATCTTCTTGCCTTTGAAGACGCGGCCTGGAGTCTGGTTTTGACCGATCGAGCCGGGGGCGCGATGCGACAGCGAGTTACCGTGAGTGGCATCCTGCATAGCAAAGTTCCAGCGCTTGACGCCGCCTTGGAAGCCTTTACCTTTAGATGTGCCAGTGACGTCGACCATCTGGCCAGCCTCGAAGCGCTCAACGGTGAGTGCACCGCCAACTTCCAGCGCCTCGTCGGCACCTTCGGTGCGGAACTCCCAGAGACCGCGGCCCGCTTCTACACCGGCTTTGGCGTAGTGGCCAGCCTGTGCTTTGGCGACGCGTGACGCTTTGCGAGTGCCAGTAGTGACCTGAATGGCTGAGTAGCCGTCACTGTCGGTAGATTTAACCTGAGTGATGCGGTTGGGCTCAGCCTCGACCACGGTCACCGGAATAGATACACCCTCGTCGGTGAAGACGCGAGTCATGCCGCATTTGCGGCCGACAATACCTATAGTCATTTTCTTAACCTCTTCAGTGTACGGGGCTGTTACCCGCTACGGCCGCCCATTTCAGAGCGTTACACTTGCTTAAATGAAAATACTGTTACTGCTACCACCTAAGTGGCTACTGCCAGCCGATCAGCCTAAGCTGATTTGAACATCAACACCGGCAGCCAGGTTCAACTTCATCAGCGCATCGACAGTCTTCTCAGTCGGCTCAACAATGTCGAGCATACGCTTATGGGTGCGAATCTCGTACTGATCACGCGCATCTTTGTTGACGTGCGGAGAGATCAGAACGGTAAACTTTTCTTTGCGAGTCGGCAGCGGAATCGGGCCGCGAATCTGGGCGCCAGTACGCTTAGCGGTCTCGACGATCTCTTGGGTCGAGGTGTCGATCAACTTGTGATCGAATGCTTTTAAGCGAATCCTAATGCGTTGGTTTTGCATGGAATCGAGACTCCGTTATAACTTAAATCACTCAGGGTCAGACCAGCAGCCCCAAAAAAGGAGCGCGAATTCTAGAGCTGAGCAGGTTGCGTGTCAAGCAATATAACACCTGACACCTAAATAATTTGTTGGCTACCCCACGGTTACTGCGATTTTCATCAGGGGGTAAAAAAGGGGCTCTTGCGAGCCCCCTTTCGATCGTGCAGTTAACTATTACTCGACGATCTTAGCAACGACGCCAGCACCTACGGTGCGGCCGCCTTCACGGATAGCAAAGCGCAGACCTTCTTCCATCGCAATCGGGTGGATCAGGGTCACTTCCATCTGCACGTTGTCGCCGGGCATAACCATCTCAACGCCTTCGGGCAGCTCGCAAGCGCCAGTCACGTCAGTGGTGCGGAAGTAGAACTGCGGGCGGTAGCCTTTGAAGAACGGCGTGTGGCGGCCGCCTTCGTCTTTAGACAGTACGTAAACTTCAGAGACAAACTTGGTGTGCGGCTTGATGGTGCCGGGCTTGCACAGCACTTGGCCGCGCTGAACGTCTTCGCGCTTGGTACCGCGCAGCAGAACACCACAGTTCTCGCCCGCACGACCTTCGTCGAGCAGCTTGCGGAACATCTCAACACCGGTACAGGTGGTTTTGCTGGTGTCGCGGATACCGACGATTTCGATCTCTTCACCGACTTTAACAATACCGCGCTCAACACGGCCGGTTACTACCGTACCGCGACCAGAGATAGAGAACACATCTTCGATCGGCATCAGGAAGGCACCGTCGATGGCGCGCTCGGGCTCGGGGATGTACGAATCCAGAGTCTCTACCAGCTTCTTAACAGCGGTAGTGCCCATTTCGTTGTCGTCTTTGCCTTCCAGCGCCATCAGCGCAGAGCCAACCACGATCGGGGTGTCGTCACCGGGGAATTCGTAGAGGTCTAGCAGCTCGCGGATCTCCATCTCAACCAGCTCAAGCAGCTCGGCGTCGTCGACCATGTCGGCCTTGTTCATGAATACCACGATGTAAGGTACGCCAACCTGACGCGACAGCAGGATGTGCTCGCGGGTTTGCGGCATCGGGCCGTCAGCGGCCGAACAGACCAGGATAGCGCCGTCCATCTGGGCAGCACCGGTGATCATGTTTTTAACATAATCGGCGTGTCCGGGGCAGTCTACGTGGGCGTAGTGGCGGATCGCTGAGTCGTATTCAACGTGGGCAGTAGAGATAGTAATACCGCGCTCGCGCTCTTCCGGGGCGTTATCGATCTGGTCGAAGGCCTGGGCTGAACCGCCCCATACTTCTGCACAGACGCGAGTCAGTGCTGCAGTCAGGGTTGTTTTGCCGTGGTCAACGTGGCCAATGGTGCCGACGTTTACGTGCGGCTTATTGCGTTCGAACTTCTCTTTTGCCATCTCAGCGTCTCCTCAACTGACCCGCGACCAAATTGGTGGGGCGTGCTATCTATTAGCGGTACATGAATTGTGTTTGCTGCGCACAGGCGCATAGCCTGCGCAGTTGCAGGGCGCGCTATATTAACGCGCTAATCCGCCGAGTCAACGGATATTGCGTGAAAAACGCTATTTTTTTACAAAAAATCGTGGTCTTGGCGCCGCGCGGCCAAGCGCCCGACTAGAGGCGCAGAAAAATAATTCGCGCGGGCTTTAATAAACAGCCACCACAGCGGCGTTTTTTCTGTATAATCGCGCGCGTTTTTTCGCCATTTTATTTCTCCATCGCCGCTGCCGTTATCGGGTCGCGGCGCGGCGGGAGACCCCACTAAACCGTTTACATTCGAGTGCTCTCATGACTGATTTATCGCTGTACCGAAACATCGGCATCTTCGCCCACGTCGACGCCGGCAAGACCACTACCACCGAGCGAATCCTCAAGCTCACTGGTAAAATCCACAAAACTGGCGAAGTACACGATGGTGCAGCTACCACCGACTTCATGGAGCAAGAGCAAGAGCGCGGCATCACTATCCAGTCTGCGGCCACCACCTGCTTCTGGAAAGACCACCGCTTCAACATCATCGACACCCCCGGCCACGTTGACTTCACCGTTGAAGTTTACCGCTCGCTTAAGGTGCTCGACGGCGGCGTCGGGGTATTCTGTGGTTCGGGCGGTGTAGAGCCGCAATCAGAGACCAACTGGCGCTACGCCAACGAATCCGAAGTGGCCCGCGTCATCTTCGTCAACAAGCTCGACCGCATGGGCGCCGACTTCTACCGCGTGGTTGGCCAGGTTAAGAAAGTGCTCGGCGCCAACCCGCTGGTCATGACCCTGCCGATCGGCCGCGAAGATGACTTCGTCGGCTGTGTCGACGTGCTGACCAAGAAAGCGTGGATCTGGGATGACAGCGGTCTGCCCGAAAACTACGTGATCGAAGATGTCCCCGCCGACATGGTTGACGACGTTGAGATGTACCACGAGCAGCTGATCGAAACTGCGCTTGAGCAAGACGACGACCTGCTGATGGCCTACATGGATGGCGAAATGCCGTCGATGGAAGAGATTAAACGCTGTATCCGCAAGGGCACCATCAAGCTCGACTTCTTCCCGACCTTCTGTGGCTCGGCGTTTAAGAACAAGGGCGTGCAACTGGTTCTCGACGGCGTCGTCGACTACCTGCCCAGCCCGACCGAAGTTGACCCGCAAGCACTCACCGATGAAGAGGGCAATGAGACCGGCGAAGTAGCCAAGGTCTCTGTCGACGAGCCGTTCCGTGCGCTCGCTTTCAAAATTATGGACGACCGTTTCGGCGCGCTGACCTTCGTGCGCGTCTACTCGGGCAAGCTCAAGAAAGGCGACACCATCCTCAACTCGGCGACCGGCAAGACTGAGCGCGTCGGCCGCATGGTAGAGATGCACGCAGACGACCGCAACGAGCTCGACTCAGCCCAGGCTGGCGACATCATCGCCATCGTCGGCATGAAGAATGTGCAGACCGGTCACACCCTGTGTGCCGTCAACGCCCCCTGCACCCTTGAAGCGATGGTCTTCCCCGACCCGGTCATCTCGATTGCAGTAGCGCCCAAAGATAAAGGCGGCTCTGAGAAAATGGGTATCGCGCTCGGCAAAATGATCGCCGAAGATCCCTCGTTCTGTGTCGAGACCGACGAAGACAGCGGCGAGACCATCCTCAAAGGTATGGGCGAGTTGCACCTCGACATTAAAGTCGACATTCTCAAGCGCACCTACGGTGTTGAGCTGGTGGTTGGTAAGCCGCAGGTTGCCTATCGCGAAACGATCACCACGCCGATCGAAGACAGCTACACCCACAAGAAGCAATCGGGCGGTTCTGGTCAGTTCGGTAAGATCGACTACCGCATCAAGCCCGGCGAGCAGAACACCGGCTTCACCTTCACCTCAACCGTGGTGGGCGGCAACGTGCCGAAAGAGTTCTTCCCAGCTATTGAGAAAGGCTTTGCCGGTATGATGGGCGAAGGCCCGCTGGCTGGCTACCCGGTACTCGACGTTGAGGTCGAACTTTACGACGGTGGTTTCCACGCCGTGGATTCGTCGGCGGTTGCGTTTGAGATCGCCGCCAAGGGTGCATTCCGTCAGTCGATGCCCAAAGCTGGCCCGCAGCTGCTGGAGCCGGTCATGAAGGTAGACGTGTTCACCCCAGACGACCACGTCGGTGACGTGATCGGCGACTTGAACCGTCGCCGCGGCATGATTAAAGACCAAGAGCCCGGCGTTACCGGTGTTCGCGTTAAGGCCGACGTTCCGCTGTCCGAGATGTTTGGCTACATCGGCTCGCTGCGCACCATGACCTCTGGCCGCGGCCAGTTCTCAATGGAGTTCAGCCACTACGCCGCTTGCCCAGCCAACGTGGCTGAAGTGGTAATGGCAGAAGCCAAAGAGCGCAAGGCTGCCAAAGCGAAGTAATCGCTTACTGGCAGACACCAAAAGCCCCGCTGCAGTGCAGTGGGGCTTTTTTGTGGGCGCAAGGTAACACTACGGCGCGACGCGCGGCCTCTAACATTGTCATCCCGGACCCCGCGCAGCCTGAGGATCTCTAACATTGTCATCCCGGACCGCGCGTAGCGCGAGATCCGGGATCTTGTAGGGTGCCAGGATTCTTTCAATAAAACCCCGGCTCAAGGCCGGGATGACGGTAGTTGGGATAAGCGTGCAGCCCTCTAACACCGTCATCCCGGACCGCGCGCAGCGCGTGATCCGGGATCTTGTAGGGTGCCAGGATTCTTTCAATAAGATCCCGGCTCAAGGCCGGGATGACGGTCGCCGGGATAAGCGTGCAGCCCTCTAACACCGTCATCCCGGACCGCGCGCAGCGCGAGATCCGGGATCTTGTAGGGTGCCAGGATTCTTTCAATAAGATCCCGGCTCAAGGCCGGGGTGACGGTAGTTGGGTCATAGATCCCGGCTCAAGGGGAGGATGATGGTGGTTGGGTGAGAGCCACCGTGGGCCGGAATGACGGTGGTCGTGATAGGCGCGCAGCCCTCACATCGTCATCCCGGACCGCGCGCAGCGCGAGATCCGGGATCTTGTAGGGTGCCAGGATTCTTTCAATAAGATCCCGGCTCAAGGCCGGGATGACGGTCGCCGGGATAAGCGTGCAGCCCTCTAACACCGTCATCCCGGACCGCGCGCAGCGCGTGATCCGGGATCTTGTAGGGCGCCAGGATTCTTTCAATAAGATCCCGGCTCAAGGCCGGGATGACGGTGATTGGTTATGCCGCGATATGGTCAGACAACGTCATCTCGGACTGCGCGCAGCACAAAATATCAGCCGTAGTTTTTCTTAATCACCGCGTCGGCGACCGCCTTGGGGGCTTCTGCGTAGTGGCTAAACTCCATGGTAAAGGTGGCGCGCCCCTGGGTTGCCGAGCGCAGATCAGTGGCGTAGCCAAACATCTCAGCGAGCGGCACTTCGGCGTCGACGGTTTTACCGGTAAAGGTATCTTCCATGCCGTGAATAATGCCGCGGCGTCGGTTGAGATCGCCCATCACATCGCCCATATTGCTCTCGGGGGTGACCACCTCGACTTTCATCATCGGCTCCAACAGCACCGCGCCACCCTTTTCGGCGAGATCGCGGGTCGCCATCGAGGCGGCGATGGTAAAGGCAATTTCAGACGAGTCGACATCGTGGTAAGAGCCGTCGATCAGCGTCGCCTTGAGGCCGAGCAGCGGGTAGCCGGCCAGTACGCCGTTTTGCATCTGCTCGGCGATACCTTTTTCGATCGCCGGGATAAACTCTTTCGGCACCACCCCGCCGGCGATTTCGCTGGCGAACTCGAGCCCTTCGGCACTGGCGTCTTCACCCGGCTCAAACCGCACCACCACGTGGCCGTATTGGCCGCGGCCGCCGGTCTGGCGGATAAATTTAGAGTCGATTTCGCAGGTGTTGCGGATCGCTTCGCGGTAGGCCACCTGCGGCTTACCGATATTGGCCTCAACACTAAATTCACGACGCATACGGTCGACCAGAATATCGAGGTGCAGCTCACCCATACCAGAGATAATGATCTGGCCGCTCTCTTCGTCGGTGCGCACCTTAAACGTGGGATCCTCTTGGGCGAGCTTTTGCAGCGCCACACCCATCTTCTCTTGGTCGGCCTGCGAGCGCGGCTCGACCGCTACCGAGATGACCGGCTCGGGGAACTCCATCCGCTCGAGAATAATAATGCCGTCGTTGGCACACAGGGTATCGCCGGTGGTGACATCTTTGAGTCCGACTGCGGCAACAATGTCGCCGGCCAGTACCTCTTTGACCTCTTCGCGGTCGTTGGCGTGCATCTGTACCAGCCGGCCGATCCGCTCGCGCTTGCCCTTGACCGAGTTCATCACCGCCATGCCGGTCGCCAGCTTGCCAGAGTAAACGCGCATAAAGGTCAGCGTACCGACAAACGGGTCGGTGGCAATCTTAAACGCCAGCGCCGCAAACGGCGCTTCGTCATCGGCGACCCGAGTGGCCGGCTCGCCGCTGACCAGCTCGCCTTCGATCGCTTTCACCTCGGTCGGGCTGGGCAGGTAGTCGACGACGGCGTCGAGCATCGCCTGCACCCCTTTGTTCTTGAACGCCGAGCCGCCCAGCACCGGCACAATCTCGTTGGCCAAGGTGCGAATGCGAATGCCCTGTTTGATCTGCGCCTCGCTCAGCGCGCCGCTCTCTAGGTAGGCGTCCATCAGCTCTTCGTTGGCCTCGGCGGCGCTCTCCATCAACTGCTCGTGGAGGGCGGCACACTCATCCGCCATCGCGGCGGGGATCTCGGCGTAGCTAAAGGTCATACCCTGATCGGTTTCGCTCCAGTGGATCGCCTTCATCTTCACCAGGTCGACAACGCCGGCGAACCCCTCTTCGGCGCCGATGGTCATCTGCAGCGCGACCGGGTTGGCGCCGAGACGCTTTTTGAGCTGCTCGATGACCCGCAGGTAGTCGGCGCCGGTGCGGTCCATCTTGTTGATAAACACCAATCGCGGCACTTCGTATTTATTGGCTTGGCGCCACACCGTCTCGGTCTGTGGCTGCACCCCTGAGGCGCCGCACAGCACCACCACGGTGCCGTCGAGCACCCGCAGTGAACGCTCGACTTCGATAGTGAAGTCGACGTGGCCGGGGGTGTCGATGATGTTGATGCGGTGCTCGTCGTACTGCGCATCCATACCGCGCCAAAAGCAGGTGGTCGCCGCCGAGGTGATGGTGATGCCGCGCTCCTGCTCTTGCTCCATCCAATCCATCGTGGCGGCGCCGTCGTGGACCTCGCCGATCTTGTGCGACATACCGGTGTAAAACAGCACCCGCTCGGTGGTGGTAGTTTTACCGGCGTCGACATGGGCGCAGATACCGATGTTGCGGTAGCGTTGAATAGGGGTCTTGCGGGCCACGGGAAACTCCTTACGGCGGTAGCGATTTAACAGGGCGCGATTATAGCCGAGCCGGGCGCACCACGCGCGCGGTGACACAAAAAAGGCCACCCGAAGGTGGCCTTTTTACGCTTTAGCGATGTTGCCATCGACTTAGAAGCGGAAGTGCGAGAACGCCTTGTTGGCATCTGCCATACGGTGGACGTCTTCACGCTTCTTGACCGCGCCGCCTTTGCCTTGCACGGCGTCGATCAGCTCACCAGCCAGACGCTGGGGCATAGACTTCTCGCCGCGGGCGCGGGCGTAGTCTACCAACCAGCGCATCGCCAGGGCGGTGCGGCGGGCGGGGCGAACTTCGACCGGCACTTGGTAGGTGGCACCGCCAACGCGACGGGCTTTAACTTCGACCAGCGGCGCGACGTTGTCGAGCGCTTCTTCGAAGACTTCTACCGGGTTTTTCTTCAAGCGCTCTTCAACAATAACCAGTGCGCCGTACACAATACGCTCTGCGACAGCTTTCTTACCGCTGACCATCACGTGGTTCATAAATTTCGCCAGGGTGACATTGCCGAATTTGGGATCGGGCAGAATGTCACGCTTTGCTGCGACTCTTCTTCTTGGCATCGTATTGCCTCTCTTCAGGTTGGCCTAGGCATTCCGCCTAGCCTTACTCAGTTCTCAACCGGATTACGCAGTTGACCTTGGGGTGGTGAATTAACCCTTCGGTCGCTTGGTTCCGTACTTTGAACGGCGCTGGGTACGGCCGTTCACACCTGCTGTATCCAAGGTGCCGCGTACCGTGTGGTAGCGAACACCTGGGAGATCTTTTACACGTCCACCGCGAATCAACACGACGCTGTGCTCCTGCAGGTTGTGGCCTTCACCACCAATGTATGAAGTTACTTCATAGCCACTGGTTAGGCGAACACGACAAACTTTACGCAGTGCAGAGTTCGGTTTCTTCGGAGTAGTAGTGTAAACGCGGGTACAGACACCACGGCGCTGCGGACAGGCCTGAAGTGCTGGTACGTCACTTTTGCTGACTTTGCGTTTTCGCGGCTTACGAACCAACTGGTTGATCGTTGCCATGCAAATTTTCTCCAATATAACAGTAGACCTTGCGAACAAGGTGGTTAAACCTCTCGCCAGCCGGGCTTTCCGGTGACAAAAGGGAGCGGCATTCTATAGACCGCATAGGCTGGAGTCAAGCGGGCGCAGCGCGCCCGCTAGGTTCCGACTTATTCTTCTTCGGCGCTCAGCAGCGCTTCGCTGAGTGCGGCTTCCACGTCGGCGGCACTCAGTGCAGCTTCGGCTTCGGCGGCGCGCTCGGCGCGGCGACGGGTGTGGTGGGCAAGCCCGGTACCGGCTGGGATCAAGCGGCCGACCACGACGTTCTCTTTGAGGCCGCGCAGCGGATCGGCTTTGCCGGTCACTGCCGCCTCGGTGAGTACCCGGGTGGTCTCCTGGAACGAGGCCGCCGAGATGAAGCTTTCGGTGGCCAGCGACGCCTTGGTAATACCCAGCAGCTGGCGCTCGTATTGAGCGGGCTGCAGGCCTTCACCGCGCAGACGCTCGTTCTCTATCACCACGCGCTGGTATTCGACCTGCTCGCCGGGGATAAAGTTAGAGTCACCCATCTCGGTGATCTGCACCTTGCGCAGCATCTGACGAATGATCGTCTCGATGTGCTTGTCGTTGATCTTCACACCCTGGAGGCGGTAAACCTCTTGGATCTCGTTGACGATGTACTTAGCCAGCTCGCTGATACCCTTCAAGCGGAGGATGTCGTGCGGGTTGGCGGGGCCGTCAGAGATCACTTCGCCGCGCTCTACGTGCTCACCTTCAAACACGCCGAGTTGACGCCACTTGGGGATCAGCTCTTCGTAGTGCATCTTGCCATTGGCGAGCGGCTGGCCGTCGTCTGGGGTGATCACCAAGCGGCGCTTGCCTTTGGTCTCTTTGCCCAGCGTAACGGTACCGGTGATCTCGGCGAGGATCGCCGGGTCTTTCGGCTTGCGCGCTTCGAACAGGTCGGCCACACGCGGCAGACCACCGGTGATGTCTTTGGTACCGCCAGACTCCTGCGGAATCCGCGCGATCACTTCACCGATCTCGATCACATCGCCATCGACCACGTTGATGCTGGCGTTGGCCGGCAGCGGGTAGTGGGCGGGCACGTTGGTGTTGGGGAACAGCAGCTCTTTGCCCTTGGCATCGACCAGCGTGATCATCGGCTTCATGTCCTTACCAGCGGCGGGCCGCTCGTTCGGGTCAATCACCGAGATACTGGTCAAGCCGGTCATGTCATCGGTCTGCTGGCGAGTGGTCATGCCCTCTTCCATACCGGCGAAGGCCGCCTTACCAGAGATCTCCGAGATGATCGGGTGGGTGTGTGGATCCCAGTTGGCGACGATGTCGCCAGCGGCCACTTCACTGCCATCTTTAATCTTGATCACCGCACCGTAGGGCAGTTTGTAGCGCTCGCGCTCGCGGCCGTTTTCGTCGGCCACTGCCAGTTCACCAGAGCGCGACACCGCGACCAGTTCACCGCTCTTGCGCTCAACCGTCTTGAGATTGATCAAGCGTACCGTGCCGCCCTGCTTAACCTGAATGCTATCGACCGCCGAGGCGCGCGATGCCGCACCACCAATGTGGAAGGTGCGCATGGTCAGCTGGGTACCGGGCTCACCGATCGACTGGGCGGCGATAACACCGACCGCTTCACCGGCGTTGACATGGTGGCCGCGGGCCAGATCGCGACCGTAACAGGTCGAACAGATGCCGTGGGTCACTTCACAGGTAATTGGCGAGCGCGCCATGATCTCGTCGATACCGAAGCTTTCGATGCGCTTCACCCACTGCTCGTCGATCATGGTGCCAGCCGGGACCGCGATCTCGTCGCTGCCGGGCTTGAGCACGTCTTGGGCGACGATACGACCGAGGATTCGATCACCGAGTGATTCGATGATGTCACCGCCTTCGATAACCGGAGTCATCAGCAGGCCGGCGGTGGTGCCACAGTCTTTCTCGGTAACCACCACGTCTTGGGCAACGTCGACCAGACGGCGGGTCAAGTAACCCGAGTTGGCGGTTTTCAGTGCGGTATCGGCCAAGCCTTTACGTGCACCGTGGGTTGAGATGAAGTACTGCAGCACGTTCAAACCTTCACGGAAGTTAGCGGTAATTGGCGTCTCGATGATCGAGCCGTCCGGGCGCGCCATCAGGCCGCGCATACCAGCCAGCTGACGGATCTGGGCCGGCGAACCACGCGCGCCAGAGTCGGCCATGATGAATACCGAGTTGAACGAGTCCTGCTCTTCGTCTTCGCCGTCGCGGTTGACCACACTCTCTTTACTGATGCGGTTCATCATCGACTTGGCGACGCGGTCGTTGGTTTGCGACCAGATATCGATCACCTTGTTGTACTTCTCACCTTGGGTCACCAAGCCCGAAGCAAACTGCGCTTCAATCTCGCGGACCTGCTCTTCGGCCTGTTCGATCAGGGCGACTTTCTCATCGGGGATGATGAAGTCTTCAACGCCGATCGAGGCGCCCGACTTAGTCGAGAAGTCGAAACCGGTGTACATCAGCTGGTCGGCAAAGATTACCGTGTCTTTGAGACCGACGCGGCGGTAGCACTCGTTGATGATCGCCGAGATCGCTTTTTTGACCATCGGCTTGTTGACCATCGCAAACGGCAGGCCGGCGGGGACGATGTCCCACAGCAGGGCGCGGCCAACGGTGGTCTCTTCGATGCGGGTCTCTTCCTGGCGCTCGCCGGTCACTTCGTCGACCAGCAGCTCGTGGATGCGGACTTTAACCCGCGCCTGCAGGTGTACCTGGTGGGCGTAGAAGGCGCGCGACACTTCGCGCACGTCGGCAAACACCATGCCCTCGCCCTTGGCGTTAACGCGGTCGCGGGTCATGTAGTAGAGGCCGAGCACGACGTCTTGCGACGGCACGATGATCGGCTCGCCAGAGGCCGGCGAGAGGATGTTGTTGGTCGACATCATCAGCGCGCGCGACTCGAGCTGCGCCTCTAGGGTCAGCGGCACGTGCACCGCCATCTGGTCACCGTCAAAGTCGGCGTTGTAGGCGGCACAGACCAGCGGGTGGAGCTGGATCGCTTTGCCTTCAATCAATACCGGCTCGAACGCTTGAATGCCGAGGCGGTGAAGGGTTGGTGCGCGGTTGAGCAGCACCGGGTGCTCGCGGATCACCTCTTCGAGGATATCCCAGACCACGCCGTCTTCGCGCTCAACCATCTTCTTGGCGGCTTTAATGGTGGTGGCGAGACCGCGGAGCTCCAGCTTGCTGAAGATAAACGGCTTGAACAGCTCCAGCGCCATGCGCTTGGGCAGGCCACACTGGTGCAGGCGCAGGGTCGGGCCAACCACAATAACCGAGCGGCCCGAGTAGTCGACGCGCTTGCCGAGCAGGTTCTGGCGGAAGCGGCCCTGCTTGCCCTTGATCATGTCGGCGAGCGACTTCAGCGGGCGCTTGTTAGAGCCGGTGATGGCGCGGCCGCGACGGCCGTTGTCGAGCAGCGCATCGACCGACTCTTGGAGCATACGCTTTTCGTTGCGAACGATAATGTCCGGCGCCGACAGCTCGAGCAGACGCTTGAGGCGGTTGTTGCGGTTGATCACCCGGCGGTAGAGATCGTTGAGATCCGAAGTCGCAAAGCGGCCACCGTCGAGCGGCACCAGTGGGCGCAGGTCGGGCGGCAGGACTGGCAGTGCTTCGAGCACCATCCACTGCGGCTTGTTGCCAGAGCCGTGGAACGCCTCGAGCAGCTTGAGACGCTTCGAGAACTTTTTGATCTTGGTTTCAGATTTGGTGTTGGGGATCTCTTCGCGCAACACGGCGATCTCGTTCTCAAGATCGACCTCTTTGAGCAGCGACTGGATCGCCTCGGCACCCATCAGCGCGACAAACTCATCGCCAAACTCTTCGAGCGATTCGAAATACTCTTCGTCGGTGAGCAGCTGGCCTTTTTCGAGCGTGGTCAGGCCGGGGTCGGTGACGACATACGATTCAAAATAGAGCACCCGCTCGATTTCACGCAGAGTCATGTCCAGCAGCAGGCCGATGCGCGAAGGCAACGACTTAAGGAACCAGATGTGCGCGACCGGGCAGGCCAGCTCAATGTGGCCCATGCGCTCGCGGCGCACTTTGGTGAGGGTGACTTCAACGCCACACTTCTCACAGACGATACCGCGGTGCTTCATGCGCTTGTACTTGCCGCACAGACACTCGTAGTCCTTGACCGGGCCAAAAATCTTGGCACAGAACAGGCCTTCGCGCTCCGGCTTAAAGGTGCGGTAGTTGATGGTCTCGGGCTTGCGCACTTCACCAAACGACCACGAACGGATCATCGCCGGCGAGGCCAAGCTAATCCGAATGTTATCGAACTCGGCTTGTTGATCTTGTTGTTTGAGCAGATTGACTAAATCTTTCAAGGCTCTTCCTCCAGTAACTGGGTTTGCCGCAGCGGCTAGGCCGCTGCGGCGATCAAAGGTCTAACGCAGATTAATCGTTTTCCAACTCAACATTGATACCGAGCGAGCGAATCTCTTTAACCAGTACGTTAAAGGACTCGGGCATGCCGGGCTCCATGCTGTGGTCGCCGTCAACGATGTTTTTATACATCTTGGTACGGCCGTTGACGTCATCCGATTTCACTGTGAGCATCTCTTGCAGGGTGTACGAAGCACCGTAAGCCTCGAGTGCCCAGACCTCCATCTCACCAAAGCGCTGGCCACCAAACTGCGCCTTACCACCCAGCGGCTGCTGGGTAACCAGGCTGTAGCTGCCGGTCGAGCGGGCGTGCATCTTGTCGTCGACCAAGTGGTTGAGCTTGAGCATGTACATGTAGCCAACCGTCACTTCGCGGTCGAAGGCATCGCCGGTGCGGCCGTCGTAAAGCGTGGTCTGGCCAGTTTCAGAGATATCGGCCAGTTTCAGCAGTGACTTCAGCTCGCCCTCGTTGGCACCGTCAAAGACCGGCGTAGCGATCGGCACACCCTTGCGGAGGTTGCCGGCCAGCTCGAGTACTTCGGCGTCGCTGAGCTCTTTGATGTTGGTCTTCTCGATTGAGTCGCCAACGTCGTAGACCTCTTGGAGAAACTTGCGCAGGTCGGCCAGCTTCTGCTGGGTCTTGATCATTTTATCGATCTTAACGCCGAGCCCTTTAGCGGCCATACCCATGTGGGTTTCCAGAATCTGACCGACGTTCATTCGCGACGGTACACCGAGCGGGTTGAGCACGATGTCGACCGGGTCGCCGTTCTTGTCGTAGGGCATATCTTCAACCGGCTTGATCACCGAGATAACACCTTTGTTACCGTGGCGGCCAGCCATCTTGTCACCGGGCTGGATGCGACGCTTGACGGCGAGGTAGACCTTGACGGTCTTCAACACGCCAGGGGCGAGGTCATCACCAGCTTGCAGCTTGCCTTTCTTCTCGTCGAAGCGGTCGTCGAGCAGCTTGCGGCGCTCGGCGAGCTGTTCGCCGGCAGCGGCGATGTGGTCGTTGAGCTCGGCATTTTCCATGCGGATCTTCAACCACTCATCACTGCTGTAGTCGGCGACGGCGTCGGCGGTCAGCTTATCGCCTTTTTTGAGGCCGGCTGCTTTGACCACTTTGCCGCCTTCCAGCGCCGTGAACAGGCGGCCGAGGGTGGCGTTTTCAACAATACGGAACTCATCGTTGAGGTCTTTGCGGTACTGGTTGAGCTCGGCGCGTTCGATCGCCTGCGAGCGGGCGTCTTTCTCAAGCCCATCGCGGGTGAACACCTGCACACCGATCACAGTGCCCTTGGCACTTGACGGCACGCGCAGCGAGGTGTCTTTAACGTCCGACGCCTTCTCGCCAAAGATGGCGCGCAGCAGCTTCTCCTCCGGGGTCAGCTGGGTCTCGCCTTTCGGGGTGACCTTGCCGACCAAGATATCACCGGGCGACACTTCGGCACCGATGTGAACAATGCCCGACTCGTCGAGGCGCGCCAGCGCCGATTCGCCGACGTTGGGAATGTCCGCGGTGATCTCTTCAGAGCCGAGTTTGGTATCGCGGGCGACACAGGTCAGCTCTTGGATATGGATGGTGGTGAAACGGTCTTCCTGCACCACACGCTCAGAGATGAGGATCGAATCCTCAAAGTTGTAACCATTCCACGGCATAAACGCGATGCGCATGTTCTGGCCGAGCGCCAGCTCACCCAGATCGACCGAGGGGCCGTCGGCGAGCACGTCGCCGCGCTCAACGCTGTCGCCGGTCTTGACGATCGGCCGCTGGTTGATACAGGTGTTCTGGTTAGAGCGGGTGTATTTGGTCAGGTTGTAGATATCGACACCGGCGTCGCCTGCGGCCACTTCGCTGTCGTGGGCACGCACAACAATACGCGCCGCGTCGCTGCTTTCAATCACACCGCCGCGCTTAGCGACCACACAGACACCCGAGTCGCGGGCGACCGTGCGCTCGATACCGGTGCCCACCAGCGGGGCCTCGGCGAGCAGGGTCGGCACCGCTTGGCGCTGCATGTTCGAGCCCATCAATGCGCGGTTGGCGTCATCGTGCTCAAGGAACGGAATCAACGAGGCGGCCACCGACACAACCTGCTGCGGCGACACATCCATGTAGTTGATTTCGCTCGGCGCCATCAGGCTAAACTCACCGCCGTGGCGGACACTGACCAGATCGTCGGCGAACTTGTTCTTGGCGTTCAAACGGGCCGAGGCCTGAGCGATCACGTGGTTGCCTTCGTTGATCGCCGACAGGTACTCGATCTGATCGCTCACCACGCCGTCGATCACCTTGCGGTACGGGGTCTCGATAAAGCCGTAGTTGTTGGTGCGGGCGTAGG
This sequence comes from Porticoccaceae bacterium, assembly GCA_024639885.1. Classification (GTDB taxonomy): domain Bacteria; phylum Pseudomonadota; class Gammaproteobacteria; order Pseudomonadales; family Porticoccaceae; genus LSUCC0057. The sequence goes on from JAHEGD010000029.1 coordinate 16,092, forward strand.
TTGCCAGCGAGTTGATCAAGCCGATGTTCGGCCCTTCCGGCGTCTCAATCGGGCAGACTCGGCCGTAGTGGGTCGGGTGCACGTCGCGCACTTCAAAGCCGGCGCGCTCACGGGTCAGACCGCCTGGGCCGAGCGCCGAGACGCGACGCTTGTGAGTCACCTCAGAGAGCGGGTTGTTCTGGTCCATAAACTGCGACAGCTGGCTAGAGCCAAAGAACTCTTTCATCGCTGCGGCAACCGGCTTGGCGTTGACCAGATCCTGCGGCATCAAACCTTCGGTCTCGGCGACGCCGAGACGCTCTTTAACCGCGCGTTCAACGCGCACCAAGCCAACCCGGAACTGGTTCTCAGCCATCTCGCCAACCGAGCGAATGCGGCGGTTACCCAGGTGGTCGATATCATCGACAATGCCTTTACCGTTGCGGATATCGACCAGCTTGCGCATCACATCGACGATGTCGGAGGTGTCGCCAAACTCGGCCATCAGCTCGGCGGCTTCGTCGCTCTTTTGCAGCGAGAAGTAGCGCTGGTCGTAGAGCACGCCGGCACCGGCCTCGGCTTCGCGGTCGAGGCGGCGGTTAAACTTCATGCGGCCAACCGCAGAGAGGTCGTAGCGCTCTAGGTTGAAGAACAGGTTGTGGAACAGGTTTTCGGCAGACTCTTTGGTCGGCGGCTCGCCGGGGCGCATCATGCGGTAGATCTCGACCAGCGCTTCCATCTGGGTGCGGGCCGGGTCGTTGCGCAGGGTGTCGGCCATGAACGGGCCGCAGTCGAGGTCGTTGGTGTAGAGCGTCTCGATATCTTTGATGCCGGCGTCGACCAGCAGCTGCAGGCTCTCGCCGGTCAGCTCGGTATTACACTCGAGCAGCAGCTCGCCGGTTTTCGGGTCGGCGATATCTTTTGCCAGCGCGCGGCCAATCAGGTACTCAGACGGCACATCCAGCTTGCTAACTTTGGCTTTGACCAGGTCGCGAATATGGCGGGCGGTAACCCGGCGGCCTTTCTCAACCACCACTTCGCCTTTGTTGTTTTTAATGTCAAAGGCGGCGATCTCACCGCGCAGACGCTCGGGGTCGAGGTCCAGCGAGAAGCCATCTTTGGTCTGGTGGAAGCTGCTGGTCTCAAAGAACTGCTCAAGAATCTCTTCCGAGCTGTAGCCGAGCGCGCGCAGCAGAATGGTCGCCGGCAATTTGCGGCGGCGGTCGATGCGTACGAACACTTGGTCTTTGGGGTCGAACTCAAAGTCCAACCACGAGCCGCGGTAGGGAATCACGCGGGCGGTGTAGAGCAGTTTGCCAGACGAGTGGGTCTTGCCCTTGTCGTGGTCGAAGATGACACCGGGCGAACGGTGCAGTTGCGAGACGATAACACGCTCGGTGCCGTTGATCACGAAGGTCCCGTTATCAGTCATCAGCGGGATTTCGCCGAGGTAGACATCTTGCTCGCGGATATCTTTGATCGCTTTGGTCGACGACTCTTTGTCGTAGATTACCAGGCGAACGCGGGCGCGCAGCGGACAGGAAAAGGTGGCGCCGCGCAGTTTGCACTCCTCGACATCAAAGCCGGGCTTGCCCAACTTGTAATCGACGTACTCGAGCGCCGCATTACCGTTGTAGCTGACAATCGGAAAGATGGAGTTAAGTGCCGCATGCAGACCGGTGTCGGCACGATCTTCGACCGCCACCCCCGCTTGCGTGAATTTAGTATAGGAGTCGAGCTGAGTTGCCAACAGGTAGGGCAATTCCATCGTCGCAGGCAACTTGCCAAAGTTCTTGCGGATCCGTTTCTTCTCGGTCAAAGAGTAAACCATCTGTATTCCCCGAAATTCTCAACGTTGGGAGTAGCACCCGCCACCCACAGTGGGCTTTGGGCTCTGCTTGCAGCCGCCTATTTTATGGCGCCTATAAGCAGGAAAAGGCCGGAGGGCAAATGCCCTCCAGCCAGACCTGATTGCTCAGGCAGCTTGCACCCGAACTTACTTAAGTTCGACAGTGGCGCCAGCTTCTTCCAGTACTTTCTTCGCTTCTTCAGCTTCTTCTTTTGAAGCAGCTTCTTTCAGCGTGGCAGGTGCGCCGTCAACCATGTCTTTGGCTTCTTTGAGGCCCAGACCGGTGATACCGCGAACTGCTTTAATGACATTCACTTTCTTGTCGCCAGCGGCGGTCAGAACGATGTCGAATTCAGTTTTCTCTTCTGCAGCAGCAGCGTCGCCGCCAGCAGCAGGTGCCGCAACTGCAACAGCAGCTTGAGCAGATACACCGAATTTTTCTTCCATTGCTGAAACGAGCTCAACTACTTGCATTACGCTCATTTCAGAGATTGCAGCCAAAATGTCTTCGTTTGACAGAGCCATGTTAACTCTCCTAATTTACAGTTGGAACCGAACCTGCTTATGCAGCTTCAGCTTTCTTTTTGTCGCTTACGGCAGCCACTGCACGGGTAACCTGTGACGGGAACTCATTGAGAGTACGCGCCAACTTGGTGACCGGAGCCAGAGTAACGTTAGCCAGCATACCCAACGCTTCGTGAAGCGTCGGCAGGTTGGCCAGCATGTCAATCTGACTGCTTGCTAGCAGTTCGCCACTGACGGACAGCGCTTTAATCTCGAAATTTGCGTTTTTCTTTGCAAATTCCTTGAGTAGACGCGCTGCTGCTCCCGGATCCTCCATTGAGAAGGCAAACAGCGAAGGACCGACCAATACTTCTTCTACGCAAGCGTAGTCAGTATCGGCGAAGGCTCTCTTGGCCAGCGTGTTACGAACAACGCGCAACTGCACGTTCTCGTTACGCGCTTGGGCGCGAAGAGCATTCAAATTGGTCACATCTACGCCGCGGGCGTCAGCAATAACCAAGGACAGAGCCTTGGCGGCTGTCTCGTTAACTTCAGCGACAATCGCTTTTTTGTCATCGAGATTCAATGCCACGATAAATCTCCTGGATTTATCCAAGTTTAAGCCGGAAAATTCCGACCACCTCGGTGAAGAATTCCAGTGCAAATAAAATCTGTACCGGGTTCACCGTCTGCGTAGGTGTCTTTGCGCCGGCCCTATTGCTGCCTTAACTCCAACATTAAACCCTTGCGGGAACCTACGGTCTTTGACGGCCCAGCCGCTGCAAGCAACGGCTAGACCCTCAAATAGTGCCGGCCAAGGCCGGCGTTTTTCTGTTACGCCTCGAGCGAGCCGATGTCGATCTGCAGGCCGGGGCCCATAGTTGACGACAGCGTCACTTTCTTGACGTAGATGCCTTTGGCTGATGCCGGCTTGAGTTTCTTCAAGTCAACTACCAGTGCCTCAAGGTTTTGCTTGAGCGCGGTGGCATCAAAACTGATCGAACCGATACCACCGTGGACGATGCCGGCCTTGTCGGCGCGGAAACGGATCTGACCCGCTTTGGCGTTGTTAACCGCCGTGGCCACATCTGGGGTCACCGTGCCAGACTTGGGGTTGGGCATCAGGCCGCGCGGGCCAAGCACCTTACCGAGCAGACCGACGACGCGCATCGCGTCGGGGCTGGCGATCACCACGTCAAAGTCCATCATGCCGCCTTTAACTTGGTCGGCCAGCTCGTCCATACCAACGAACTCAGCGCCGGCCGCTTTAGCCGCCTCGGCCGCGTCGCCCTGGGCGAACACACAGACGCGGACGTCTTTGCCAGTGCCGTTGGGCAGGGTAGTTGCACCGCGTACCACTTGGTCTGATTTGCGCGGGTCGATACCCAGGTTAACCGCCACTTCAACGGTTTCAGAGAACTTAACCGCAGAGACTTCTTTGAGCAGGTTGAGCGCGTCTTCGACTGCGTAGATTTTACCTGCTAGGACTTTTTCAGCGAGTGCGCGCTGACGCTTAGTGAGCTTAGCCATCGATCAACCCTCCACTTCCAGGCCCATGGCCCGTGCTGAGCCAGCGATAGTGCGCACAGCGGCGTCCATATCGGCAGCGGTAAGATCGGCGTCTTTAGTCTTGGCGATCTCTTCCAGTTGGGCGCGAGTCACTTTGCCCACTTTATTGGTGTTGGGACGGCCGCTGCCGCTCTTAATACCCGCTGCTTTCTTGAGCAGGTAAGAGGCCGGCGGGGTCTTCATCACATAGGTGAAGCTGCGATCGGCATAGACGGTAATGACTACCGGCACCGGCGCACCGGGCTCGATGCCCTGGGTGGCGGCGTTGAAGCCTTTACAGAATTCCATGATGTTGACACCCTTCTGGCCGAGCGCGGGGCCGACCGGGGGGCTTGGGTTGGCCTGACCAGCAGGCACTTGCAGCTTGATGTAGCCGTCAATCTTTTTAGCCATTGTATGACTCCTGTTATGGGTAATATCGCCTCAGACGATCGCTCGCCCTCTTCGGCTCCCCGGCAGCACACCTATTGCGCTGCCACCGTAAAACTGCGCCCCGCTTAAATCAGGCTTTTTCTACCTGAGTAAAGTCGAGCTCAACCGGGGTGGTTCGACCAAAGATCGATACCGCCACACGCAGTTTATTCTTGTCGTAGTTCACCTCTTCTACGGTGCCGTTAAAGTCATTAAACGGACCGTCGTTAACGCGAACTGTCTCGCCCGGCTCGAACATCGTCTTCGGCCGCGGCTTATCTTCAGAGTCGTGCACTCGCTGCAGGATCAGATTGGCCTCTTTGTCGGTAATCGGCGCCGGCTTGTCTGCCTTGCCACCAATAAAGCCCATCACCCGCGGGGTGTCTTTAACCAAGTGCCAGGTGTCGTCGTCCAACTCCATCTGCACCAGCACGTAACCGGGGAAGAACATGCGCTCGCTCTTGCGCTTCTGCCCGTCACGCATCTCCACCACCTCTTCGGTGGGGACCAAAATATCGCCAAAGCGGTCGCTCAGGCCGTGGCGCTCAACGCGATCCAGCAGCGCTGCCGCCACTTTTTTCTCATAGCCCGAATAGGCGTGTACTACATACCAGCGCTTAGACATGCCGCTCTCCTAGCCCATGATCCCAGCGGCGGCAAGACTCAACAGGGTATCGATACCCCAGAGAATTAACGCCATGACAATAATCAACAGCACCACGATCAGCGTGGTCTGGTTGCGCTCTTGTTTGGTTGGCCAGACAATCTTGCGCCACTCGGTGCGCGCACCGCGGGCCAGCTCTAGTGCCGCCCGCCCTTTGGCAGTCTGCGCCGCGATCAACAGCGCCACGGCCGCCAGCGCCAACAGCGCAATGGCGCGGTAGAGCACAGACTCGGCAGAATACAGCCAGTTGCCGTAGATACCACCGGCCACCATAGCAACCACCAACAGCCACTTGATGCTGTCTAGGCGGAATACTTTCTCTTCAACCGCACTACTCATAACACTCTCTTTGTCGCCGGGCGGCTGCGCCACCACTTGCAAACGAATATGGCAGGCCAGGAGGGACTCGAACCCCCAACCCCCGGTTTTGGAGACCGGTGCTCTACCAATTGAACTACTGGCCTAACGTTTTTTACTGCACCACATTTGCCGGGCAGTTATGACAGCTAAGCCGAGGCACCGTTAGGCGCCTCGGCTCTGCGGCCGCCTTGCTTTTAAAGCTTACTCGACGATCTTAGCAACGACGCCAGCACCTACGGTGCGGCCGCCTTCACGGATAGCAAAGCGCAGACCTTCTTCCATCGCAATCGGGTGGATCAGGGTCACTTCCATCTGCACGTTGTCGCCGGGCATAACCATCTCAACGCCTTCGGGCAGCTCGCAAGCGCCAGTCACGTCAGTGGTGCGGAAGTAGAACTGCGGGCGGTAGCCTTTGAAGAACGGCGTGTGGCGGCCGCCTTCGTCTTTAGACAGTACGTAAACTTCAGAGACAAACTTGGTGTGCGGCTTGATGGTGCCGGGCTTGCACAGCACTTGGCCGCGCTGAACGTCTTCGCGCTTGGTACCGCGCAGCAGAACACCACAGTTCTCGCCCGCACGACCTTCGTCGAGCAGCTTGCGGAACATCTCAACACCGGTACAGGTGGTTTTGCTGGTGTCGCGGATACCGACGATTTCGATCTCTTCACCGACTTTAACAATACCGCGCTCAACACGGCCGGTTACTACCGTACCGCGACCAGAGATAGAGAACACATCTTCGATCGGCATCAGGAAGGCACCGTCGATGGCGCGCTCGGGCTCGGGGATGTACGAATCCAGAGTCTCTACCAGCTTCTTAACAGCGGTAGTGCCCATTTCGTTGTCGTCTTTGCCTTCCAGCGCCATCAGCGCAGAGCCAACCACGATCGGGGTGTCGTCACCGGGGAATTCGTAGAGGTCTAGCAGCTCGCGGATCTCCATCTCAACCAGCTCAAGCAGCTCGGCGTCGTCGACCATGTCGGCCTTGTTCATGAATACCACGATGTAAGGTACGCCAACCTGACGCGACAGCAGGATGTGCTCGCGGGTTTGCGGCATCGGGCCGTCAGCGGCCGAACAGACCAGGATAGCGCCGTCCATCTGGGCAGCACCGGTGATCATGTTTTTAACATAATCGGCGTGTCCGGGGCAGTCTACGTGGGCGTAGTGGCGGATCGCTGAGTCGTATTCAACGTGGGCAGTAGAGATAGTAATACCGCGCTCGCGCTCTTCCGGGGCGTTATCGATCTGGTCGAAGGCCTGGGCTGAACCGCCCCATACTTCTGCACAGACGCGAGTCAGTGCTGCAGTCAGGGTTGTTTTGCCGTGGTCAACGTGGCCAATGGTGCCGACGTTTACGTGCGGCTTATTGCGTTCGAACTTCTCTTTTGCCATCTCAGCGTCTCCTCAGGGGATTTGCAGTGTTAACTTGCCTACCGCCACCACCATTGATGACGAAATAATGGAGCTCATAAGCGGATTTGAACCGCTGACCTCTTCCTTACCAAGGAAGTGCTCTACCTACTGAGCTATATGAGCAAAATCTTTACTACTCTCTTCTACTACTTGGAGCGGGCAGCGGGGATCGAACCCGCATCATCAGCTTGGAAGGCTGAGGTTCTACCATTGAACTATGCCCGCAGGTCCGCTCACAGCAGGTACCCAATTAGCCACAGCCCAAACCGGCACTGAGACAACAAAAAGAGCGCCAGCGCTTGCGCCTACGCTCTTTTTAAAACTTTACCCGCAAGTGATGCGCCATCGGCGCCACACTCTACGGGAGGTGGATTACACCAAGCCTGCGGCTTGGTGCCCCGGGTTTGGGTCCACAGCTCGGCGCAAGCGCCTCACTTACTCTTCTTCCCTCTAGATGTGTCGCTACAAGCGCCACACTCTGCGGGAGGTGGATTACACCAAGCCTGCGGCTTGGTGCCCTCCGGGTCGGCGCAAGCGCCGCTCAAACGGCTGCGCCGTTTGTCGAACCGCGCCCCTGCGGGGCGTTGGTTCTCATCCACGCCAACTTTGGCGCTCTTTACTACTGCGTGGCAAAGTTACACTCTGCGCACTGAATCTGGTGGAGGGAGGTGGATTATTCCAGGCCTTCGGCCTTCCACCCTCCGGGTCGACGCAAGCGCCGCTCAAACGGCTGCGCCGTTTGTCGAACCGCGCCCCTGCGGGGCGTTGGCTCTCATCCACGCCAACTTTGGCGCTCTTTACTACTGCGTGGCAAAGTTACACTCTGCGCACTAAATCTGGTGGAGGGAGGTGGATTCGAACCACCGAAGCTTTCGCGTCAGATTTACAGTCTGATCCCTTTGGCCGCTCGGGAATCCCTCCAGACTTCCGCCTCAACTCGACTGCTCGGCTAAAAACGGGGCGCGTATTTTCATCGCTTGCCGCGTTACTGTCAATGCTTTACTGCCGTTGGGGCAAAAATACCTTCAAATTGGAGCTGGCGAGAGGAGTCGAACCCCCGACCGGCTGATTACAAGTCAGCTGCTCTACCAACTGAGCTACGCCAGCAACTTTTTGAAGGTTCGCGATTCTAGTGAAACTTACGCCGCGGCGCAACTAAAAGCACACCGCTGGGTAGACTTTTTGGCCCGCGCCATTAATCGGCCGCCAACACCAGCCCGTCGAGCACCATATCAGGGTAGCTGAGCGCCGCTGGCAACTCACCACACAGCAGCGCCGCGTCGCCGCCGCCAACCACCAGCCGCGCCCGATGGTCGTCGGCCAGCTGCAGCGCCAGCGCCCGCAGCGCCGCCAGCGCACCGCCGTTGACCGCCTCGGCGGTAGAGCGGCCCAACTGGCCGGCTGGCACTGCGGCCAGCGGCACCTTAACGGCATCGGTGCCAGCGGCCAGCGCCGACCGCATTAAGCGCAACCCCGGCAAGATAAAACCGCCGCGATGGCGATCGCCCTCAATCAGGTCAAAGGTCGCCGCGCTGCCGGCGTCAACCACCACCAGCGGGCCGCTGTAGCGCGCCCGCGCCGCCAACATCGCCAGCCAGCGATCAACCCCCAGCCGCTGCGGCTCTGTATAACCACACTGTAGTCCGGCGGCACCATCAACTACCCGGGCAAACTTCACCGCCACGGCAAACTGCTGCTGGCAGAGCGCCGTGAGACTTTCGCGCAGCGCTGCGCCAGCCACCGAGCAGGCGAGCACGTCGACCACCCGCCAGCCACCCGACGCTGCCGCCAAGCCGTCAACCAACACGTCAGCCAACTGCTCGGCCAGCTCCGTCAACGCGCCGCTGTTAGCGGCGCGCCCAGCCGCCAGCGGCTGACCGTCGGCGACGCAGTCGAGACGCCACTTAACCGCGCTGTTGCCTGCGTCCAACAGCAGCCGCACCGGCTCACTCATCGGCCGCCCCCCGGCGCAGTGACAACTCGCCACCGATCACCCGCTCAACACTGCCGTCGTCGCCGGCCAGCAGCAGTGCGCCGCTGTCGTCAACGCCAGCCATCAAACCGCTGCGGCTACCGGCCGGGCCGATGATAGCAACCCGTTCACCGCGGTAGGCGGAGGCGGCCTGCCAGTCGGCCCGCCACGCTTTAAAACCAGTCGCCTGATAGCTGCCGGCCAGCTGCGCAATCTCGTCGATCACCGCTATCCCCAGCTCGGTGCGGTCGGGCGCGCCGCCGAGCTGGCTGGCCAAGTCGGTCCACGGCTGATCTATCGACGCCGCGGCAGCGGCCGGCATCGACACATTTAGACCGACCCCAATCACTACCCGGCAGTCGCCCACCGGGTCGCCGGTCATCTCCAATAGAATTCCGCCCAGCTTGTCGCCGCCACAGAGGATATCGTTGGGCCACTTTAACTCGCTGTCGCAGCCAAACCGCAGCAGCGCCCGGCGCACTGCGACACCGACCGCCAAGCTGAGCCCTTCAATAGCGGCGGCACCGCCGCTAAAGCTGGCCACCAGCGATAGGTAGAGATTGGCACCGAACGGGCTGACCCAGTCGCGGCCGCGGCGACCGCGGCCGGCGGTCTGCTGCTCGGCGAGCGCCACATAGAGCGACCCATCGTGCGCCGCCCGCTCTGCCCAAGCCATCGCCAACTGGTTGGTCGAGGCGGTGACCGTAGCCAACTCCAACGCCACTGGCACACCCACCGCAGCGGCGACACCCGCTTGCAGGCGCTCGCGGTCGAGCAGGTTGAGCGGTGCCGCCAGCTGGTAGCCGCTGCCCTTGACGGCGTTGACCTGCAAGCCGAGCGACTCGAGCTTTTGCAGCTGCTTCCAGACCGCCGCGCGGCTGACCCCGATGGCATCGCCAAGCGCCTGCCCGGAGTGCACAGCACCGTCGGCCAGCAGCGCCAGCAGTGGCTCTAACCCCTTCATTGCACTACCCCCCACCCGATTATTGGCCGACCAGTGCGGCCAGCGCCGCACTGTTGACCCAGATAAAACGCACCCCAAACAGCACCGACGACAGCGCAAACAGACGGCGCAGCAGCAGCTGATCGACACGGTGGGCCAGCTTGGCGCCGACCCGCGCCGCCGGCGCGCTGGCCACCACAATACCCAGCAGTGCCGGCAGATAGACAAACCCCCAGCTGTCGGGCGGCAGATTGGGCAGCGCCGCCGCACCAAAGCCGAAGGTGAGCGCGCCAAACAGCGCCACCGGCAGCCCACAGGCGGCGCTAGTCGCCACCGCTTCGCGCATCGGCAGGCCGCGGTGAGCCAAAAACGGTACCGTCAGTGAGCCGCCGCCAATCCCAAATAGCGCCGACACGTAGCCGATCACCCCGCCGCCAGCCAGCAACAGCGGCTGGCCGGGCGGGCGGTAGGCACCACTTTTGACCGGAAAACTCATCTGCACGCCAACCGCTACCAAAAACAAGCCAAAGCTCAACTGCAGCAGCTCGGCCGTCAAGCTCTGTGCAAACAGCCCACCGCCAACCGCACCCACCGCAATGCCGGCAGTTAGCCAGCCGAACAGCCGCCAGTTGACCGCGCCACTTTTGTGGTGGCTGTAGACCGAGCTCAGCGAGGTCACCACGATGGTGGCGAGCGAGGTGCCAATCGCCAAGTGAGTGATCACTTCAGGCGCAAAGCCGTGCGCGCTGAACGAAAAGATCAGCACGGTGACAATAATCACCCCGCCGCCGATACCAAACAGACCGGCCATCAGCCCGGCTACCGCGCCGACCGCCAAGTACAATAAGTAATCCAAGTAAGCCCCCTAGGCTTTGATGTGGCGGCTATTTAATCGCCAAGAACCCTTCAAAGTTTACCCACTTGGCGATCGTCATCACATCGACAAAGCCGGCGCGGCCGAGCAGGTCTAAATTACCCTGGCTGGAAAATGGCTCTAACACCCCTTTAAGGCTGCGCGATTTGTTGACGATCGCCGCCTCGCTAAAGCCGTTGTCGAGCTTGTAGTCACTGTAGAGTTGGCTGGCGATATCTTGGAAGCGGGCGTCGGGCGCGCGAACCTTCTCAAACAAGACCAGTGCGCCACCCCACTCCAGCGCGCTGTAAAGCCTATCAAACGCCTGCTGGCGCTGCGCTGGGCAGATAAACTGCATGGTGTAGTAGGCGACGATCAGGTTGGCCGCTGGCAGCTCGACGTCAAACAGGTCGGCACAGACAAACGTGGCGCGGCTATCACCTGCCAGCTTGGCGCGCGCCTGCTCGACCATAGTCGCCACTGGGTCGATTCCTAGGTAGCGGATATCCTCTCGGCCGGCGTTGCCGGCCAGCACCGCCGCGGCGAGGTTGCCGGTCGAGCAACCCACCTCAACGAGCTGGCCGTCGCGCGGCAGAAAAAACGGCGCCAGCTCCGTGATCAGCCGATGACCCTGGCGGTAGAGCGGCACCGAGCTTTCGATATGGGCATCGAACTCGCCGGCGATGTCGTCGAAGGTCCAGGCGCTGTTGGCGGCTTGTATATGTGGTGGACGAGGGGCGCTCATAGTCGGGGCCGTATGCTAATGGGCTACCATTGTAGGGTTTTGCTACGACTCAGAAAAGCGGTCGTTAGGCACCCCAGAGGTTTAATTGCCGAGCTAAACGAGCTTAGGCCGCGCTCAACAAACAACCCCTCACCGGTCGGTTAGGGGTTGTTTGTTTAGAATACAGGCGCAGCGCGCTTGGATTGCTACGCTTTTAACGCCAAGATCCCGGATCTGGCGCGTTGCGCCGTCCGGGATGACGGTGGCGCGGGCATTCGTGAGAGCCGAGTTTTACCTAGCACATAAATAAAACACCCCGGCAAGCTGCGCTTGTCGGGGTGTTTTATTTGGAAGCCTGACGATGGGCGCAATGCGCCACCGGCGCGGGAGCGCAGCTCGCCCGCGTTCGCCTGCGCGCAACGCTGCGCGTTGTAACCGCTGGGCTCACCCTACTCCACATGGGTTCCCCATGTGAGAGAGCTGATGTTGCTGCGCTCTAAACAAAAAACCCCCAGCCGACTGGCTGGGGGTTGTCTGTTTAGAAGCCTGGCGATGACCTACTCTCACATGGGGAAACCCCACACTACCATCGGCGAGGAATCGTTTCACTTCTGAGTTCGGGATGGGATCAGGTGGTTCCAA
>JAHEGD010000018.1 GCA_024639885.1 Porticoccaceae bacterium
GCCGGCTCTGCTGGGTTGACCGGATATGAACCACTGGGGCGCTTCCGCTCTGGTCCACTCGGCATGGCAGAGAAAGAAGACGAGATCCAAATTGCAATTCGCTACCGCTTCTAAGCTGTGTAGCACATTGCAACAATCGAAGACAACGACGGCAGGGAAGCTGTCACCGCTATCAAAAACTATCAACCGTGCTAGCTGCCGGTTGATCTAGGAGAGAACTATGAACTACAAGACACTATTAAAGGCAGCTATTGCCGCCGCGCTGTTACCAACCATGACGGCTTCCGCTAACCCGGTAGATGACTCTTTCTACCCTTACGCTAATGCACTGCCGAGCGTGCCAGGCCTCACCGCGGGCATGACATTAACGGCGGAAAACATCGACCAGTTTCCCGGGGTAATAGACCCCGAAATGGCAGCGGCTATCGCTCGCGGCGATGTACAAATTAAAGTCGGTGCTACCTCTTCGTTTGATCTGCACCCCAACTACGTCAAAGCAACGCGTGAAAATGCCAGCAACGTCAGCCTCGGTGAGCAGGTAGGTGAGATTAACGGCTGGGTGGCGGGCCGCCCCTTTCTTGAGGAGCCCTCTAAAGAAGACCCGCGCGCAGGTGAAAAATTGGCGTGGAACTACAAATATGGTTACAACTGGGGTGACAATGCCGCCATTTATCCTTTCTACTGGAAGTATCGCAATATGGAGAGCGGTGAAGTTGAACGCACGCTCAAGTTCAATTTCCACTTCCTCAACTACAAGGGGCGGGTAAACCAAGCGCCGCTGCCCAATATTGAACCCAACCCGTCGGATCTTTACCGCTCTATTTATGTGCAGGTGCTCGAGCCCTATGATGTTAAAAACACCCAGTTGCTCATTCAGCGCAACTCCGACGACCTCAAGCGCGACAACGCCTGGCTGTATCTGGGCTTTCAGCGCCGGGTTCGTCGCTTGGCTACTGGCCAGGTGACAGACGCCTTCCTTGGCTCAGATATTATGATTGAGGATTTCGAGGGTTATAACGGCCGCGTCTCTGATATGCAGTGGAACTACATCGAAACTAAAAATGTACTGCTGCCATTCTATAACCACAACGATATGACGCTCGATACAGAGACCCACAGTGACAGCGAGGGTTATCAAGTGGTGGCGTTCTCTGGCAAAGGGGGATGTTACCCAGACGTTGAGTGGCAGTTGCGCAAAGCCTATGTCGTCGAAGCGGTGCCGCTGGACAGCAACCACCCGATGAGCAAGCGGGTGTTCTACATGGATGCACAGACCTTCACCATTCCGCGCACCAATATTTACGACCGCGCCGGCAACCTGTGGAAAAAGTGGATTATCGGCCAGGCGCACCCGGATCACCATCTGCCGCAAAACAAAGGCTCGGGTGTTTCTATCGATGATGCCTTTGCTATGGTCGATATACAGGCCAACCATTGCACTACCGGGCAATTCAAAGGGCAGGTTGACCCAAGTCTGACGCCGACCTCGCTGTTTACGCCACAGAATATGCGAGCGACAGGCCGATAATTGAGCGATTGCGATTGAAGTTTTGCGCCGGCCATTGGCCGGCGTTTTTTATCATAGGCTTTTAAACTGCCTGTAGCGCTTTTTTGGGCGAGGCCCTAGAATCATTGACCGTTTGCAAGAATAGGTTTTGTCATGAATAAACCAGTTCCCAAGTTAGATTTGAGTCAAGTCACCCCGCATATCGCTTTTTCGGCGGATCAGGGCAAGGTATGGCTCAACGAGCAGCGGGTGATGCTGTTCTCGCAGACGGCGTTGGGTAAGTTTCGCAAAGAGGTTTACGACACTATCGGTGAGGAGCGCTGCAAGGCGTTCTTTATGCGCTTGGGCTACCAGCTGGGTATCTTAGACGGTGAATTAGCGCGCAGCAGCGATGCCGAGATGACCATCCAAGACCGTTTTATGTTGGGGCCTGAGCTGCACGCCCTGCGCGGCATGGTGTTGCCGGAGATGGTCGAGCTAGAGCTCACTGAAAAAACTGACCAATTCTACTGCGAAGTGCGCTGGCACAACTCTTATGAGGTAGAGATTTACGCCAGCGAGATGGGGCCGATGGATGAGCCGGGCTGCTGGAATCTCACCGGCTATGCCAGCGGCTACACCTCGGCGTTATTGCAGCGCGAAATTTTCTTTCAGGAGCTGGAGTGTTTGAGCTGCGGCAACGAGCGCTGTTTTGCAGTGGGCAAGCCGGCGCAGCAGTGGAGTAATTATGAGCAGCTCAAGCGTTACTACGAGCCCGACCCACTGCTCGAAGAGCTGCGCAGCTTGCAGACCACCGTAGAGGCTCTGAAAGAGTCATTAAACCAAGGCGACAAGCTCGCCAATATCGTCGGCTCTTCAAAGCCGTTCAAGCACGCGCTGCAGATGGTGACTAAGGCTTCCGACAGCAAGGTCTCGGTGCTGCTGCTCGGCGAAACCGGCGTCGGCAAGGAGGTGCTGGCGCGCGCGGTGCACATCACCAGCGATCGTGCCGACAAACCGTTCGTCGCTGTCAACTGCGCCGCCATCCCGCCGGACTTGATCGAGTCGGAGCTGTTTGGCGTTGAAAAAGGCGCCTACACCGGAGCCAACCAGTCGCGCATGGGCCGCTTTGAGCGGGCCGACAACGGCACCATTTTTTTAGATGAGGTGATTGAGCTGACCCCGCGTGCGCAAGCTTCTCTGTTGCGTGTGCTTCAGGAGAGTGAGTTTGAGCGGGTCGGTGACAACAAGGTGCGCAAGGTCGACGTGCGAGTGGTAGCGGCAACTAACGAAGATCTCAGCGTGGCCGTCGAGCAGGGGCGTTTTCGCGCAGATCTCTACTATCGTCTCAGTGCCTACCCAATAAATATACCGCCGCTGCGCGAACGCAAAGAAGATATCCCGCTGTTCGTTGCCCACTTTTTGGAGAAATACCAAGCGCTCTACAACAAGAATGTGCTGGGCATCTCCGACCTGGGTATGGAGCGCTTGTCTGCCTACCACTGGCCGGGCAATATTCGCGAGCTGGAGAATATCGTCGAGCGTGCGTTAATTCTCGCCGACGTCAACGGCGTAATCGGTATGGAGACAATGTTTCCAGAGCAGAGTGGCGCCCCGACCGATGCCAAGATTCTAGATGCCTCAGGGCATTTGCAGGACAAGCTGTTTCCGGCGGGGGTCGACGGCGCCGAGCTGATTGATTCGCTGCTAGAGTCCGGTTTTGAGTTGGAAGCGTTTGAAAAGACGGTACTCGACGCCGCGCTGCGCAAGGCCGACGGCAATGTCTCCAAGGCTGCTCGGTTGGTGGGGTTGAGTCGGCCAGCCTTTGCCTACCGAGTTAAAAAATTCGCAGAATAACCGGGCACGTATTTATCCCAGCCAAAAAACAGCATTGAGCAGTGCAATCAGCAGTATGACAGCCGCAGTGTTGAGTGCCAGGGTAGCAGTTCTGCCGCCGCGCAGCTGCTCGCGCGCCACGTGATCTGTGCGCAGGGCGGCGACCGCTAAAGCCAGTAGAGGTATCGCCACTACAAAGCGCGCTAGCGGGGGCAGATCGCCAGTCGCGAAGAGCGCCAACGCCACCGCAATAACCGTCGACACTACCACTACGGTGCCAACTAGCTGCGGTGAAGAACTTGCCAGGGTGATGCTGCCAGCCCGGCGATCGGCGCCGGCATCCGGAATCTGGTTGAGCAGTAGCAGATTGTTGACGGCGCAAAACACCGCACCGCTGGTGAGCAGCGATTGCCAGTGTATCTCTCCGCCAGCGGCCAACTCGCTGCCCACCACCATGACAGGACCAAATGCCACGCCCGGAGCGATGGCGCAGAGCCAAGGTCGCCGGGTGATCCAGCTGGTGTAGAACCATACCAGCAGCAGCCCAACGGCACCGAATGGCCACAGCAGAGGCTGCTGATAGGCGAGCCAGCCTCCCAGTAGTACCGTAGCCAGTGTGGTGGTACTCCCTGCATTGGCCACCCACTGAGTCTGTTGGGGGTGAGCGGGCAGGTAGCCACTGCCGCCACTAAAAGGGGTCTGTTGGGTCAGCTGGTCGAGTCCCGAACGATAATCTTCAGCCTCGTTGCGCAAATTTACCGCGAGCTGGGCCAGCACAGCAGTGGCGAGGATCACGGTTGCGCGATCGCTGTTAAGCGGTGTGCCGTGGCGGTTTGCCAATGCCAGCCCGAGCCCTGCAGAGAGCGGCGCCAGCAGCAGGAAGGGAAGCCTAGCGCTGGCCGTCAGTGCGGCTAAACGGCTGCTCACAGGGGTGGTTGACGAGCTACAGTCGGCGCTGTTGCGGCGTAGTAAGGCTGCTGACGGTGGTGCTCAAACCAGCGCCGCAGGGCTGGGAACTGCTCGACTTGGCGCAACCCATAAGCGGCCGCCAAGCCAAACCGCGGCAGTAGCGCGCACTCGGCGAGCGATAGGTCGCCGGCAAAGCTGTAGGCGCCAGCGCCGCGGGCGGCCAACTGCTGCTCGAGCCATAGCAGGCATTCGCACCACTGCTGCTCGCTGCGCGCTATCGCGGCGCGGTCCCACTGCTCGGGTGGGCGACCGCGCTGGGTGAAGATAGCATCGCGAATAGCCGGTCCAATCACACTGTCCGAGTACGCGTTGAGCTCGCTGATTAGTGCGCTCTGCTCCGCCCCGCGGCCGAACAGTGCAGGTTGCGGGGCGTGGTCTTCAAGCAATCGACAGATGGCTGTCGATTCGCTGATGAGCTCGCTGCCGACTGCCAATAGGGGGACTTTGCCGGTAGCTGAGAGCGCGGTAAATTCGGCCGGCTTGTTGTCGGTGTCGATGGTGATATGGCGCACGGCGATGTTTTTGAACCAGAGCGCCAAGCGCACTTTCCAGCAGAACGGGCATTCGTCTTTGTCGTAGAGTGTGGCCGAGCTAAATTGCATTTTGTCTCTCTCGCAGAACCGGTTGAAATGAACAGTCGAGGCGCCGAGCCCGTGTCAAAGTGCTGTCGCCAGTACTCCGAAGTCGTAAAAAATTATCCCATAGCGTGTCCCCGGAGTCAGCTTTTGTTGCCGCCGCCCCCTTGCTTATGGGCGGTGGCGACCACAGACTTAACCGGTAGCCAAACGACCCGTTTGGCGCAACTCAAACGCTATCGGAGATGATGTTATGAGTGCTTACAAAGCCCCCCTGCGCGATCTGCGCTTTGTCTGTGACGAACTGCTAGACAGCGACGGACACTACCAAAAATTCCCCCAATACAGCGAGGTCAACCGCGAACTGCGCGACGCTATTCTGGAAGAGGCCGGCAAATTTGCCGAGCAGGTTTTAGCCCCCACCAACCGCAACGGCGACGAGCAGGGCTGCCACTTTGAAGATGGCGTGGTGACTACCGCCGACGGTTTTAAAGAAGCCTACCAAGCCTTCATTGACGGCGGTTGGTCGGGCTTGAGCATGCCCGAGGAGTTCGGCGGTCAGAATCTGCCCAAGTCAATGGATCTGGTCGTCTCTGAACTGTTCAGCCAAGCCAACCACGCCTGGGCGATGTGTCCTGGACTCACCGCCGGCTGTCGCAGCACGCTGCTGGCACACGCCACCCCAGAGCTGCAGCAGACCTATCTGCACAAACTCACCGAGGGGCGTTGGAGCGGCACTATGTGCCTGACCGAGCCGCAGGGCGGTTCCGATTTGAGCTTCCTTAAGACCAAAGCGATCGACAACGGTGACGGCAGCTACGCGGTGACCGGTACCAAGATCTTTATCAGCTCTGGCGAGCACGACATGTCGGAGAATATTATCCATCTGGTGCTGGCGCGGCTGCCCGACGCCCCGGCCGGCACCAAGGGCATCTCACTGTTTTTGGTACCCAAGTACCTGCCCGACGCCAACGGCGAGGCGGGCGAGCGCAATACCGTCAGGGCCGGCTCTATTGAACACAAGATGGGTATCAACGGCAGCCCCACCTGCGTGATGAACTTTGACGATGCCAAAGGCTATCTGATCGGCGAGCCGCACAGAGGGCTGTTCTGCATGTTTACCTTTATGAACGCCGCTCGCATTGGCACCGCGCTGGAGGGGGCAAGCCACAGCGAAGTGGCGCTGCAAGGCGCCATGCGTTACGCCCTCGACCGCGAGGCTGGCCGCGCACTGACCGGCGTCAAGTCGCCAGAGCGCTCTGCCGACAAGTTGATCGTCCACCCCGACGTGCGCAAAATGATCCAGACCATCCGCTCGTTTGCTGAGGGCAACCGCGCCTTCGCTCACTTCTTGGGCCAGTTGGTGGACAGCGAGATCCACGGCGACGACCAGCAAAAAGCTCACGCTGCAGGGTTGTTGGCGCTGCTGACGCCGATTGCCAAAGGGTTTATGACCGAGACCGGCATTGAGTCAGCCAGCTTGGGGATACAGGTCTACGGTGGCCACGGCTATGTCCGCGAGTGGGGCATGGAACAGAATATGCGCGACTCGCGCATCTCCACCCTCTATGAGGGCACCACCGGTATTCAGGCGCTCGACCTGCTGGGGCGCAAGGTGCTCCCCGACGGCGGCGAGAAGTTCGGCCAGTTCCTGAAGATGATCGCGGCCAGCTTGCCGGAGATGGACCCGCAATTTGCCGCGCCGCTGGGTGCCAAGTTGCAGGAGTGGGAGCAGCTGACTCGCACTATCGGCGCCAAGTCGATGAGCGATGTCAACGAAATGGCCGCCGCCGCCACCGACTACCTGATGTACTCAGGTTATGTTGTGGTCGCTTGGTTCTGGGGCCGCATGGGTACCTTGGCCAAGGCCAAAGCGGCACACTCTGACGAGCTGTTCTACCGCGCTAAAGTGGCCACGGCACAGTTCTACTTCCAGCGCATGCTGCCGCGCACCACCAGCCTCAAAGAGTCGATTGAAGCGGGCAGCAGCTCGTTGATGGCGCTCAGCGACGAGGAGTTCGAGCAGCTGTTGGGTTAAAGCAGGGCTCAGCACAGGAAAAACCCGGCCAGTGGCCGGGTTTTTTTATAAGTCTCTAAAATCTTGCTTCCAATTAATGCTCGGATCTAGAGACGGCATGAGTCCAGGAGCCGAGCGACACACCTTCGGTATAGCTTGGATGCACGGCATGATTGTCGCCACATAAGAGGGCTCTACCTCAAGGTTGCCAAGTTGAAAAAATCGCTCATTCGAGTAGTTTGAGACGGAGTAGTTGAGGGTCATGCGCAGCGACGGGCGCCCCTCGATAGTGCCGACATAGTACTGTCCTGGCTCTACCCCATCGGGTAGCATACTGTCGCCAATAAGCCAGTGATATTCAATAGTGAACAAGGGGTCTGGCCCGATGGCGTCGACATGTCCGGCCATGCGATGGGTGATACGCCCCACAGTACCTGCCTTGATCAGGAAGGGTTTGTGGATGTCCACTGGTGTTGGGATAAAGTCGTGGCTGGTGATCACTCGATCATACTCAACCCCAAGCACTTGCTCGGCAGTGCGGACGATGCCGTGCATGAAATTGACCGCCATCGTCTTAGAGACCTCGATGGTTTCAGCTTGTTCGGGCGGCTGTCCGAATCCTATGTACTGCAGAGGGCCCTGATCGGCTTCACTGCAGTCCCAGTGCTCTTGCAATTTAACCGCTTTAACTTCGGCGTTGCCATTGGTGAGGCCGAGTAAAATTCGATTTGGGATTAAATGAGGGTCGATACCATCGGCATAGAATGTCGATTGTCCCTGCTGACAGGCGGCGTTAATTTTGTCGAGGAACGTCTGATCTCTGAACAACTGCACATTTTGATAGGGCAGTGGTGTGACAATGTTTTTCCCCGCGGCAAGGATGGTGAGAATCTCCTCATCGGTGTGATAAGTCCCTTCATCGTGGGCGGTATAGATTACACAATCACATTCTATGCCGAGCAGCTCTTCTACATCGTTGCTGACAATCACGCCGAGCGGATCGATGCCGATCAAGGTGCCGGCATCTAAACCATTTTTTGCCTCGCTATAGGCGCGCACACCCACTAGTTCAAAGGCGGGAGAATTGACAATTTCCCAGATGCTGATGCTGCCCATTCTGCCGGGGCCCCAGACAATCACTTTGTAGGGATCTCTCATGTGTTGGTTCCTTTTAGTGGCGATAGATCGACAGTATTGAGCATTTTTTGCACTGGGTAGCAGTGATGGTTTGACCCAAAGTCAAACGTCCAGCACCGGCCGGCAAACTCAATAGGTCAGGCTGTGACTCTCACCATGGGCGATCTGTAGGGTTTCTGGCCACTTTGCGAGTCGGCGCTGACCCCGGAAATTGACGGCTTGGCGCTTGCTTATATTTGACACATTTCAAATATATGTTTAAATAATGACTCGATTGGCAAGATCGATCAACCCCTTTTTTTGCTCCCTGTCGAGCCTAATTGAAAGAGCGCTGTGTTATGTCTGGAATGGGTAATCCCGAAGTCTGGTCGCTAGGTGAGCGAGATACCGTAATTGATGCGTTGGACAGAGCGGTCGCCAACCACGCGGATAGGGTCTTTTTGGATTTTGCGGGTGATTTATACACCTTTGAGGAGGTTGATAAACTCTCCAACCGCATGGCTCATGCCCTGCAGGATGTCGGTCTGCAGCGAGCAGAAACACTGGTCAGTATGTTAGACAACAATATCGATGCAGTTGTCTCGTGGTTGGCGATAAACAAGCTCTGTGCTGTCAGTGTGCCAATTAACACCGCGCTGCGAGGAACATTTTTAGCTCATCAAATCAATGATGCTGATTGCAAAGTCGTCATCTGCGAGGCGGCCTATGTCGAGCGTATAGCCGCCATAGCCGAGACCCTGCCCAATCTAGAACTGGTGCTCTATCGCGGCGAATTAGCGCAAACAACGCAGTGTAAAATCCCTCTGAGATCACTCGACGACCATCGCGGCAGCGACGAATCGGCACTCACAGTTAAGCCCGATCCGGCCGACTTGGCTTGTATTATTTACACCTCAGGCACCACCGGGCCATCTAAAGGTTGCATGCTCAGCTACAACTTTATGTGCAGCTTGGCCCGCTTGCAGCTGCGGGCCGGTCCTGCCAGCGCTGACGATGTGACCATCACTCCGCTGCCACTGTTTCATATGAACGCACTCTGCGTCGGTATTATCTCCAACTTGATGGTGGGGGCGCGGGTGGCGATCGTACCGCGGTTTTCTGTCTCGGGTTTCTGGCCAGAAGTGCAGCGCTCAGGCGCTACCATTGCCTCTATCTTGGGTGGTATGGGTTGGATGCTGGCGCAGGCTGAGGACAACCCTGCCATGCTGGCCTGTGTTGGCCAGATCCATACCGTGCGAGGCAACCCATTTACCGAAGAGGCGAAGCAGGTTTGGAAGCAGCGTTTTGGCGCTGTGCAGGTTGGTGGTAATGGTTACGGATTGACGGAAGCCTGTGTCATCACCTCGCTGCCCGGTGGCGAGTATGCAGCGCCGGGCTCTTCGGGAAAGCGCATCCCTGAGTACGATGTGAGAATTTTTGATGATCAAGACAGGGAGCTGCCCGTCAACACCGCTGGCGAAGTCGTGGTGCGTCCGCAACACCCTGACATTATGTTCATGGGGTACTGGCGCCGCCCTGAAGAGACGCTGAAGTTGATGGGTAACATGTGGTTCCACACCGGCGATATCGGCAAATTTGACCAAGACGGCTTCTTTTATTTTGTCGACCGCAAAAAAGACTACCTGCGACGACGGGGAGAGAATATCTCCAGCTTCGAGATGGAGGCGGCGTTTGCAACGCACCCGGAGCTTGCCGAGGTGGCCGTGCATGCGGTGCCGTCCGACAAAGGCGAGGACGATGTCAAAGTGACAGCGGTACTGCAGGCGGGGGCGACGCTGACCGCTGAACAGTTATTCCACTGGGCTGCAGATGTTGTCCCCTATTACGCCATGCCTCGCTATATAGAGTTCAGAGAATCGCTGCCTAAAAACCCGCAGGGTCGTGTATTGAAATATCTGCTGCGCGATGAGGGTAAAACAGAGAACACCTGGGATCTTGAAGAGACCAGCATAGTAGTAAAAAAAGGCTAGAGTCGCAGTGAGTTGGGGGCCAAACAGTCTCGCAATGTGCCGCAGGAGGATGAGATGATCACAGGCCAGTGGTTGGCGGTTCTGCCCAGTATTGCAGTGCCTGCTCAGACGCCGGTTGCGGTTGTCATTGGTGAGCTCCCCGTGGTGTTGTTTCGCGATGCCGATGCGGCTGTCCGGGCATTGCTCGACCGTTGCCCGCACCGCCGGGTGCCACTCTCGCTGGGTAAGGTGGTTAACGGCGCTTTGCGCTGTGCCTATCACGGATGGAGTTTCGCCGGTGAAAATGGTCGCTGTACCGATATCCCAAATGTAGGGAAAGAAAATGGCGTTCCCGCCAGCTTCTGCGTTGATGCTTACCCGACGCACGAGTGTGACGGTTTAATCTATGTCTGGATTGCCCCAACACCCAGTGGGCCTCTGCCGTTGCCGCGCGCGGCAGACCCAGCCGCGGCAGTAACGCAGTTTGGCCACGGCAACGCGGCGATAAGCTATGAACACTACCGCGCAGTGCTGCTCGACGGCCCCGAGTTGATCTTTGATATCCCCGGTGTGCGGTTCACCGATTTCTACCTGGGTGACGCCGAACTCCGCCATGGCAAGATGGTGTTTGAGTGTGAAGCGGAGTGGGGAAGCGCTCACCGCCCAGCAAAGGTTAAAGTAACCGACCGCCCCTTAATCTTGCGTACCGAGCTAAGTGCTGAGCATGATCAGGTGATATTCCGTCTGCTCAGCACAGCCAACGCAGAACTAGGCTGTCTAGAACTGCACTTTACCAGAGGCCCGCGCAGTACCACCCACTACTGTTGGCGTTACACGCAAACCAGTCGCCACTTAACGGGTCGGCCGTGGCGGCAAAAATGGTTAACCTTGAACAGCCCTGCAATCCGTGTGCATAACCGGCACGACGGTGGCGATATTGCAAAGCTGTTGGTGGGGCCCTCGGCAAACTACAACGATCTGATCGCCCCTGCTGCAGCGACCCGTCAGGAGAATTGAATGCAACAGCCACTCGAGAGAGAGACTAGCGTCGATAAACGCGCGTGGATGCCATCAACATTTGATCTCAAAGAGACATGGTTTGCTGTCGCTCACGCCAATCAGGTTGGTAATAGGCCGGTAGCGCGGGTGATACACGCGCAGAGATGTTATCTGTGGCGAGAAAATGGTCGGTTGTGCGCCTCAGCGCTGCATCCCGCCGAGCCCCGCCAGCGGCAGGCAGTGATATCAGAGTTTGTCGATGAACAGGGCGCCTACCCGGTCGCAGAGCGGTACGGCTACGTTTGGGTCTGGTACGGCAATCCAGACCACGCCTCACCAGCGTTATTGCCGCATATCCCTTTCTTGCCGGAGGATGGTGCCGGCATCCCAGCTTATATGCGCACTACCATACGATTTGACGGCTGTTCCCCCATTTCGGTGGAGAATTTGTTGGATTTAACCCATGCAGACTTTCTCCACGGCGAGGTCATCGGTGGCGAGGGTGAAGCGGAGTCAGACCAGGTTGAATTCAGTTACACCAGCGAGACGATTACGCGCACGCGAATTGTGGTGGCCAAGCCAGTGTCGCCAGTAATGCGTTGGGTAGGGGGTGTCAGGGCCAAGTATCAAGACTTTCGGTCGACGCTCCACGTGCATTTACGCAACAACTTATGTATCTCCTATCCTCGCTTTGAGCCGGGTTTTGATATCCCCAATGTCCAGCCATTTGTACCTAGTGGACGATACCGTTCGCGTGTTAACCAGATTTTTAATCTACACGCAGCACCGACACCCTTCAGGCAGGTGATGCCTCGGATGGCTTATGTGGTCGGGCCTCAAGACAATAGTGTAGTGCGTCCGCAGACCCCTGCATACCTCAGTGAAGGTGCGCGGCGTGACCTGCACTCCCGGTTCGACGGCCCAGGCGTGCGCTACCGTATATTGATGAAAGAGCTGCAAAGGCGCCAACAGCAGGGCGACTTCAGCTACGCCGCTGATGCTCATCCGGCAAAAGATATCAGTGACGTGTTGGGACTGAAAAATTAGCGAGGTTGTGTGGGGCACGCTTTCTGCTGGAATAAGGCTAACGGTACAAAAACTCGAATGATGTTATCATCTGGGTTTTTAGTGGCCACCATGGGCCCTCCGGTCTAAAAGGAGCGCGCGGCAAGCGCGAGAGAGCAGTGAACGACATGTCCCAACCAGCAACTCAGAGTCGCCGGCGCAACAAGCGGTCCGAGACAACTATTCAAGCTATATTAGATGCGGCCGAAGAGATTATTGTCGTCAGCGGTGTGGATCGAATCTCAATTCTTGATGTCTGTCGTGTGGCGGGTATATCTCGAGGTACTTTTTACCGATATTTCTCCTCACAAGACGAGCTGCTCGATGCCTTCTCTCGATTCAAGCGAGAGCGTTTCCACAGCGCACTGACCGAGGCGTTAGCACCTTACAGTGATCCTGATGAACGTTTTGCCGCCCTGGTTAACTATCTGGATGAATATCTGGAGGTGGGCCAAGCGCGCAAGATTCTGATTGTCGCGCCCAAATACGCGCTGGGCTGGTTCCGGCGCATCTTCCAAGATTCCATCGTCAAGTTTCAAGAGGATTTAAGTATCGTTTTTGATGCTTGGGATCAGCGCTTAGCGGTCACTCTCGATCGCGAAATGGTCTGTGAATTACTGGTGCGCTACATTCTCAGCGAGCAGTTGGTCAAAGGCACTTCAGAGCGTCGCCGCACCTTGCCGGGCAAAATCAAAGCGCTGGTCAATGATCTCATGAGCGCCACGCGCGGCGCCTAGCCCTGCTGCCCTCTGCACAGCAGGGTGGTCGGGCTGTTTGACCCGAAGTCATACGCTTTTTGACGAAAATACTCTTTTTTCCTGTTTGAATGGGCAGCGATATTGCCACGGTCATGATAGGAGCAGTGAGAATGAGTGAGTCAGAGAGTTACGATGTTGTTATTGTCGGTGGTGGACACAACGGCTTGGTCGCCGGCTGCTACCTAGGCGCACAGGGAAAAAGTGTTTTGGTTGTTGAGGCTTTAGATAAAGCCGGCGGCATGTGTAACTCCGGTTATACCCTGGCCGGAGCGCCGCAGCACATGATTCACCCCTGTGCGCTGGATCTCATGTCGCTGCGAGCCCACCCGATGGTCCCCGAAGAGCTCCAGCTGGAGCGGCATGGATTTGTCCACAAGCCGATGAAACCAGGCTATGTCTATCTTCACCCCAACGGCGAATCGATCATTTTTGGCGCTACTGCGGAAGAGACCGCCGCCGAATTTAGACGCTATTCAGAGCGCGATGCTGAAGAGTTCCTCAAGTTGATGGAGCTTGTGAACGTCTTTGTCGACTTGGCGTTACCACAAATGCGCGTTGACCCCACCCAGTTTAATTTTGGCGCGAAGCTGCAATCGCTTGGCGTACTGTTGCGCAACCTAAAGCTGAAAAGCGACTTGATGGCGCTGATCAGCAGCCCCGCTTACACCTCGATCATGGAGCGTTTTGAGCATGAGATGTGCCAGTCTGCACTGAGCTGTCTGCTCGGTGCAGCCGGTCCGATCATCAACGAGGGTTCTGGTATCTATTTTGCTCTGTTGGGGCTATTACATCGCTTCGGTCTTGGTCGCTCGATTGGCGGCATGCAAGTGCTCAGTAATTCGATAGTGTCGCGCCTCAACGAAGTGGGCGGCGAGCTACTGCTCTCTACCCGGGTGGAAGAGATCGTCGCAGAGCAAGGTAAAGTGACCGGGGTGCGTTTGGCTGGCGGGCGCTTCATCGCGGCAAAGGCTGTGATTGGCGCCATACACCCCAAACCGGCATTGGAGATGGTTACCTCCGGCGCGCTGGAGCGCAAACTGCTCACTCGAGTCGCTTTAGCGCCAACTAATTCTCATGGCGCTGCGCCGATGAAAATTGATCTGGCGCTCAACCGGCAGGTGACCTACGCACACCATGAAGCCAAGCGCAGCGATGGCGCCTCGCTGCGCCGCAGCGGTATCATGTTTGGCACCGCAGAGAGTGTGGTCGATAACTTCCGCTGTGCAGCGAGGGGTGAGGTGTCCAAGCTCCCCTATCAGTGGATGACTATCCCTACCGGTATGGATCCAAGCCAGGCGCCACAAGACCAGGATGTCGTCTACCTATACCCTATCGCCGTGCCATTAGAGCCGAGAGAGGGGTGGGACGCCATCCGCGAGCAAGTCGGTCAGGCTATGGTTGAGCAGGCGGCAGAGTTCGTGCCGGGTCTCAAAGAGGCTGAGATCGCCCGCCAGGTAACCGTTCCGCCTGATTGGGAGGAGAAATACAACGTCCCCAACGGCTGCGTTGTGCATATCGACACCCTGCCGAGTCGATCGGGTGCCATGCGGCCAGCACCTGGTTTGGGCGGCGAACTACCGGTTAAAGGGTTGTATTTAGGCGGTGCGGGGACCGCTCCCGGTGGCGGTGTCAACGGTCTGCCAGGGCGCATCACTGCGCAGCGAGTGCTGCGCTTCTTGGGCAAATAGGCAATAGATGGGGAGGTGACCTACGCTGTTGGGTCGCCTCTAAGCTCTCTTTTTAAGCGCCTGTAGTAAGAAGTCGGCGCAGAACTTGCGCCAGTTATTCTCATCGTCACTGGTGGGGTCAAATTCGCCCAGCGTGTTGAGAAGATAGCGGTTGGTGAACGCGCCACTGATCATCAGCCCTACTGTGGCAAACACATAGTTGGAATCCAGCTCTCGATGGAATATGCCTTGGGATGCGCCGCGCCCGATGATATCGCTCATCTTCTTGGTTAGCACAGGACCCATTTCGGCGAACCTGTTGCGCGGGGTCTCGTTGTTGTCATGATAGCGGATCCCCTCTGTGGCTAGGGATGCCAGTGCGGGGTCTGCTTTAAATTGATCGTAGATATGGTAGACCATACAGCGCAGCGCCTGCTCTGGCTCAAGGTGATCTAAGTCTAATACCGTGAGCTCTGACATCGAATGATCAGAGGCCTCATCTAGCACGCAGGCAAATAAGTTTTCTTTGTTTTGGTAGTAGTGATAGATCAGCTGTTTGGTAACCCCTGCGTTGTCGGCAATGATCTGAACATGTGCCTTATCCAAACCTTTGGCGGCAAACTCTGCTCTGGCGGCCGCCAGGATGCGTTTGAGGGTATCGATTTTTCCGGAGCGATGTGGCATTGGGCGTACGCTATTCAATTGACCTGAAGTCAAACACCTTACCATGATTCGTCTCAAAAATTGACCTATCATCATTCGCTGTCGCCCTAACTGTGCGCGCTCGATAGTTTACGGCGTTGCATAACGTGGTTACCTATAAACAAGAATAACTCGGAGCAAACAGATGAACGAAATGACCCCAGAATCGATTTTGGATATACCGCTCAAGGCCTCTTACAACGTCGTTTCTGACACCTACAAAGGCAGCGGTCTCGACATTCACCAAGTTTGTGAAGAGATGCGCCAAAAAAACCCAATTTTTGAGGGGGACTTTATTAAACAGTTTGGTATCCCCACCAACGCTGGGCTAGCCCAAGGGACCAAGCCTACCTTTGCGCTGTTTGGTTATCACGACGTGATGGGCATCCTCCGCGACGCTGAAACCTATACCAATAGCTTTATTCTCAAAGGATTTGGTGCGGCTTTTGACGGTGGCCTGTTCATACTGGGTATGGATGGCGAGCCTCATCGCAATGTTCGCAAATTACTGCAATCAGCCTTTATGCCGGCTACGGTCAACGGCTGGCGGGGCAAGATCGATCGTGTCATTCGCGAAGATTTCTTAACGCCGATGGTCGCAGCGAAGAAAGCGAATTTGATGGAGTTCGGTCTCTATTTCCCGATCCGGCTGATGTACTCGCTGATGGGTTTCCCTGAGAGCGACACCGCCCAGTACAACCGTTTTGCGTCGTGGGCACTGTTGATGGCGGGCGCTAACCAGATCGATCCGGATAAGATTGAAGATGCCAAAAAAATGGGCGCGCTGGCAGCTCAAGGGCTCTACGATGCGATCCTGCAAATTGTCGTATCGCGCCGCGGCGAAGAGGGGCAGGCAGATGATCTGATTGCCAGGCTGCTGCGCGCCGAGTACGACGATGGCACCAAGCTGAGCGACCACGAAGTGGTGACATTTGTGCGCTCACTGCTGCCGGCTGCTGGTGAGACCACCACCCGCACCTTGAGTACGATTTTGACCATGTTGTTTACCCAGCCCGGCCTGCTCGACCGAGTACGCAATGATCGCGAGCTTATTCCCAAATTAATTGATGAGACCATCCGCTTCGAACCTATTGCGACGTTTAAGGTGCGCGAGACCTCTCGTGATGTTGAGCTGCACGGGGTGCATATCCCCAAAGGATCATTTGTTCAGGCCATGGTAGTTTCGGCTAACCGCGACGAGAGCGTTTTCGAAAATGGTCAAAAATTTGATATCGACAGAGTACAAAAGCCCTCGTTTGGTTTCGGTTTTGGACCGCACATGTGTATCGGTCAGTTTGTGGCCAAATTAGAGCTGAACGTCGCCCTCAATGCCATGTTTGATCTGTTCCCCAACTTGCGGTTGGATCCAGATTATCCCCTACCTGAAATCCAAGGTGCTCAACTGCGTGGAACCTCTGAGGTTCATGTGCTCTGGGACTGAGTCGGCAACCGGGACAAACAAATTACTCAATAGAGGGTGTTGCAATGCGATATTTTAAAACGGTTCCCAACCGCGGTGATTTTGCCTACCAGTGCTTGGTCGGTCCGCAAAAAGTCTCGGGCAGTAAGTTGGCCGACCTGCGCGATCATTTCGGTCTGAAGCTGACCAAACATATGCCGTTTGGCAGTTTTCGCGATGAAGAGGGGCATATTTACTCAATGGCGCGAGCGGTCAACGCGCCCAACAGCACGCCGAATCCGACCAAGTTCTTGTTTTTAAACACACGGGTAGATGGCAAACATATCCGTATCGATCAGGCGAATATTGCGCCGCGGGCAACCACCATGTTTCCCAAGCGTTGGCTGGATAACGATACCGCGTATTGGTCCAACCTTGATGACGACGAAGGTGCTGGTTGGCAGATCTCAGCGTCTGGCGAACGCCTAAGCTGGCGTGAGGAGGGGCTGCTCGAGCTGCAGGGTAGGCTGCTCGGTGAAGGCTTTCAGTGGTACCTGCCCGGTGAGGATTGGGGCACTTTCTATGTGTCGCAGCTCTACGATGTTGCCGGCCAGTGCAATGGTCGCCAGGTCAAAGGCATCATCGCTCTCGACCAGGCCTGGATGGCCGAGGGCGGGGCGATCCACTTCCAAAAGGATCTGGTGGTAAACAACAAGATGCACGTGATCTGGTGGACATTTGCCACTGTCTACAAAGACGGCAGCTGGGATGTCGGCTCGATCATGGTTGGCCACGACAATTTGGGTTATGCCATCTTTCAAAATGAGAAAGGTGAAATTCGCTGCAGTACTGATATCGAAGGCGAGGTAGAGCACAAGGAGGGCAGTTATTTTGCCTCGCGCGCCAGCGTGGTCGTCGATGGCGACGAGCGCTGGGAATTTTTGCCAGACCCGCGCGGCGAGATGCTGGATTTTGTCGGCGGGTTCCCGATAACTGCTCAGCAGGAAGGGCGTTGGCGACGTGTTGGTGATACCCGAGAGCCAGACCGCTGGTTTGCTTGGGGAGAGTCTGACCGGCGCAATGGCTCTGCTCGCAATGTGCGCGGCAGTGATCTTTAATTGATTATTGACAAGAGGTAGCTATGACAACGCCAACGGCAGAACAGATTGAGCACTTTTTACACGAGCAGATCGCCTGCTGGAATCGAGGTGACCGAGACGGATTTTTTGGCGCCTACCGGGGAATAGTCACAGGGGCGCTACAGATCGAATACGTCGGCAAGCATCGCGGCGATGGTTGGACGATTCTTGAGAACATGTGGGATCAGAATCAGCAGAACATTGCCATTGAAGAGCTGGAGCTGATCGTCAATGGCGCCGAGGCGGCCTGCCACAACCGCAACAATATTCAGGGAACGGCGATGGCTATTGAAACCATCGAAATCTACAAGTTTGCTGACAACGGCGATTTAGAGATCCGATATTTCATCAAAGAGCCCTGAGTTTGGCGGTGGCGAAGATAGCCTCTTGCTGAGGTGCTCTTCGTCTTATTTAGACATAATTGCTAAATCTGTACAAAAATAGTAGCCTGTCTCATTCTAGTAATGAGGACTCTTTATGCCCCGGGTTACGCCACTCGCGCTCAACCAGATGCCGGCGCCGTTGCAAGAGGCTGTCGCCAATGCGCACCGGCAGGGTGTTCTGAGCGTTACATTACCTCTGCAGGTTTGGGCGCATCGCCCCAATACCGCACTGCCTTGGCTGCAAACACTGACAAGTTTCTACTCTGAATCGTTACTCGGTGAGCGGTTGCGCGAGCTGGTGCGGCTAAAAATTTCCACCATTACGCAGTGTAAGGCTTGCCAGCTGGCGAGAAAAAGTCAGTTTGTCAGCGAGCAGGATGTCGCCTGTCTCAATGGTAACGATGACTCATTTTCCGAGATCGAACGTATAGCGGTGAACTTTGCCGAGCGTTTCGCAGGGGATTATGCCGCCATCAATGACGATGACTTTTCGCAGCTAAGGTTACATTTTAGTGAGGCTGCGATCGTTGAGCTGTGCCAATTTTGTGCGTTGATGCTGGCCGGAGGAAGATTGACCTATGTGCTTAATGCCTTCGAATAAACTTCCGCAGCGGCACGCGGCACAGCAGTGGGGCAAGTTGTGACCCTGAGCAACCTGAGCCGTCGCGAGCACATAGTGGTATTGGCGACTTTAGTCGTCTGCCAGATTGGTCTGCATATCAATATGCATGGGATGCGGGTAGCGATCCCGTTGGAGGCGTTGGCCAAGGGCTACAGTGCTTTTTTGGTCGGTTTCTTGGTCGCCATGTTTGCCATTGTGCCGGCGCTGTTGGCGATCGCATTCGGGCGGTTCACCGACCGGTGTGGTTACCACTTGCCGGTGCGGCTGGCGGCAGCGTTGTCGCTGGTTGCCGGATTGTGCTTGGCTATGAGTGACTCCCTGTTGGCACTGTGTATTGGCGCCGCCTGCAGTGGCGCAGGGTCAGGGTTTGGCATGATCGCGATCCAGCGCACGGCCAGTAAGATGGCAAGCTCGGCTGCTACGCGGTTGCAGATCTTCAGCTGGATAGCTATCGCGCCGTCTCTGGCTGGTCTGATTGGGCCGCTGTTGGCGGGGGTCATGATTGACCAGTTCGGCTACCGGCAGGCTTTCGCTATATTGGCTATCCCGCCGTTGGTGACGCTGTTTCTGTCGCAGCGAGTCCCCCGCGAGGAGCTGAAAAAGCCGCTCGCTAACGGTAGCTCGCAACCGAGGCGTGTCGCCGACATCCTGCGGATCTTGCCTGTGCGACGGCTGCTGTTCATCAATTGGGCAGTGGTCGCCAGCTGGGATGTGCACGGTTTTGTGGTGCCGATTTTAGGTCACCAGCGCGGCTTTAGCGCCACAGAAGTCGGAGCAATTTTCGCCGCCTTTGGTCTCGCCTCGATTGTGGTGAGGCTGCTACTGCCACTGTTTGTGTCGCGTTTGTCGCGTAAATATTTACTGCTGGCTTCGCTCGGGTTGGCGGCACTCTCGCTATTTATCTACCCATTTTTAGAGTTGGCGTGGATGATATCAATTTGTGCATTTAGCTTTGGGGTGGCGCTGGGCAGTGTGCAACCAGCGATTTTGGCGACCCTCCACGAAGTTACCCCCAGTGAGCGGCACGGTGAAACGCTGGCCGTGCGCTCGATGTTTACCCAGGGCTCGATGTTGGCGATGCCGCTACTCTACGGCGCCGTAGGCGCTTCGCTCGGCGCTGCGCTGCTGTTGTGGGGAATGGTGGCAGCACTCAGCGCCGCTAGCTGGCAGGTGATTAGACTATACCCGCGCTCAGTAGATCTGCCCTCTGGGGAGTAGCGCCCGATAGCGACAGGTTAAAAAAGCGATATAAAAAAGTTGAACATAAAATACAAAAGTGTTTAAATTGTCACAAATTGTGCGAGCTTTCACAGTCATACCACTGACAGCACCCCAGCCCAGCAGCGAGATTTGATATGAGTGAGAACAACCAGCCGGCAGCGGAACAGTCTCTACAAGCATCATTCGCCAATGTCGCCGCAAATTATCGCGGCGAGAATGTCGACCTCCACGCTATGCTGCGCGAGCTGCGGCATAACTCGCCGATCATTGCAGAAGACTTTATGGCCAAGTTGGGCGTGCCTAATATCGCTGGTATTGACGCGTCACGGCCGACCTACAGTGTCTTTAAACACCGTGAAGTGATGCAGGTATTGCGTGATGCGGAGAGCTTCACCAGCGGCTTCATCGCCGAGGGGTTAGGTGCCTTTGTCGATGGCTTGATCCTCACCGGGATGGATGGCGATATGCACCGCAGGGCCCGTGCACTGCTGCAGCCAATCTTTATGCCGGCGGTAGTGAACCGGTGGAAAAGCACGGTCATGGATCCGATCATTCGCCAAGAATATATCGAGCCGATGGTGGCCGCAAAGCGCGCTGATCTGATGGAGTTTGCTCTGCACTTCCCGATCCGGCTGATTTACTCGCTGATCGGCTTCCCCGCCGACCAGCCGCAAGTTGTCAAGCAGTACGCGGCTTGGGCGCTGGATATTCTCGCCGGTCCGCAGCTCGACCCGAGCAAAGCCGAGCGGGCGCGCGAGGCGGCGATGAGCGCATCAAAAAATCTTTACGACGCCATCATTGGTCGGGTCCAAGAGGTGCGCGCCGCGGCGACCGGCGGCGATGATCTAATCAGCCGCTTGATCGCCGCCGAGTATGAAGGTGGTCGCTTGGATGACCATGAAATTGCCACCTTTGTGCGATCGTTGCTGCCAGCGGCAGGTGAGACCACAACGCGGACATTTGGCTCGATTATGACGCTGTTGCTGGAGCGCCCGGAGCTGCTCGAGAGGGTGCGCAACGATCGCAGTTTAGTCCCCAAAGCGATTGACGAGGCGATTAGATTTGAACCGGTCGCGACGTTCAAAGTGCGCCAAGCAAGTAAAGATCTGCAATTGGCCGGCGTCGATATCCCCAAGGGGGCGATGGTACAGTGCATCGTGATATCGGCCAATCGCGATGAGCAGGTGTTTGCCGACAGTGAGACCTTCAATATTGACCGAGATCTGAAGCCTTCATTTGGTTTCGGGTTTGGTCCCCACACCTGTATTGGCCAGTTCATCGCCAAAGCTGAATTGCGGGTGGCGGTGAATGCCATTTTAGATCTGCTGCCAGGCCTGCGATTGGACCCTGACCGGCCAGCACCGGTGATTGCGGGAGCGCAACTGCGCGGCCCCCACAGTGTTGCGGTTGTTTGGGATTGAGCGAATCGGCTGGAAAAGTAATTTGTTGAGCTAGAGGCCAGTCTCGTTGATTGGCGCAGTAAACCATTAAGTAACGATGAGAGGCAGTTATGAAAAAAGAAGATGTGATTCTAGTCAGTGTTGATGACCACGCGATCGAGCCACGCGGGGCCTTTGATCGCCACATGCCAGAAAAATTTAAGGGCCGTCAGCCGCGAGTTGAAAACTTCAAAGGTCGCGATGTCTGGATGTTTGAGGGCGACGCCACAGGTTATATGGGGCTCAACTCAGTGGTGGGCAGGCCCAAAGAAGAGTACGGCATGGAGCCACTCGGCTATGATCAGATGCGACGAGGAACCTGGGATATTAAAGCGCGCGTCGAAGATATGAATGCCAACGGTGTGCTCGGTTCTCTCTGTTTTCCGACCTTTCCGGGATTTGCCGGCCAGCGTTTTCAAAATGTCGCAGACAAGAACGTGGCCATGGCGGCAATTCAGGCCTACAACGATTGGCACCTGCACGACTGGTGCAACGCCGCGCCGGGGCGCTTCATCCCCTTGATGATGATTCCGTGGTGGAATCCGCAAGCCGCGGCAAAAGAAATCAAGCGCATGGCTGATCTTGGCGTGCATGCAATGACTCTCTCAGACAACCCCACTGTGCATGGCTATCCGTCCATTCACAACGACCACTGGGATCCAATCTGGAAGGCTTGCGAAGAGAACAACGTGGTGATCTGCTGTCACATTGGCACCGGTGCTAAAGCCCCGCACGCCTCTGATGAGTCGCCCATCGATGCGTGGATTACATCGATGCCGATCTCAATTGCCAATTCTGCGGCAGACTGGTTGTGGGCGCCCATGTGGAAGAAATTCCCCAAGTTGCGCATGGCCCTCTCAGAGGGAGGTATTGGCTGGATCCCCTATCTGTTGGAGCGAGCAGACTTTACCCACGGCCATCACCACACTTGGACCAACTCTAACTTTGGTGGACGTATGCCTAGTGAGGTGTTCAACGAGCACATCATCACCTGCTTTATTGAAGACGAATACGGTTTGCAAAATACCGACAGGTTGAATATGGATATGGTTACCTGGGAGTGTGATTACCCACATTCGGATTGTACCTGGCCCAACTCGGCCGATGTGTTCTGGAAGCAGGCGCAACATCTCTCTGACGAGCTGATTGATAAAATCTCTCACCGCAACGCGATGCGAGAGTTCAGTTACGACCCCTTCTCAATACTGGGCCGTGAAAACTGTACAGTGGGAGCCCTGCGCGCCCAAGCTACCCACGTTGATGTGAGCCCTGCCCAGGGTATGGGTGGAGCCGCGCCTGATCGCGATCCCAATCGGCCAGTCACCTCTGGGGATATCAATCGCATGTTCGAGAGCGCCGACGCCAAGACAGCACTGTAAAAAAAGCATGGTTGGCACGCCTATGCGGTGCATAGGTGTGCCTTGCTATCCGCCCATACTGAACTGTGACAACACGGACCCAACAATGTCGATTGAGCAATTTAACTACTGTGAAATACCGGCTGAAGCAGAGGCGCTACGCGGTCAGGTGCGGGATTTTTTACAAGAGAATCTCGCAGATTTTCCACCGTTGGCGCGCGCTGACTCGTGGATGGGTTTTGACCCTGAATTTAGCCGTAAATTAGCTGCCCGCGGTTGGGTGGGAATGGCTCTGCCCAAACAGTATGGCGGCGCTGACGCTACCCCCTTCGAGCGCTATGTGGTCATTGAAGAGTTGCTGGCGGCGGGTGCTCCAGTCTCTGCGCACTGGTTTGCCGACCGTCAGAGTGGCCCACAAATTCTCACTTATGGCAGCCAGCAACAGCGCGATTTTCACCTGCCGGCGATCTGCCGCGGTGAGCGGTTTTTCTGCATCGGCATGAGCGAGCCGGGCTCGGGTTCTGATCTGGCGTCGATCAAAAGCCGTGCAGTGAAGCAAGGTGATAAGTGGATTTTGAATGGTCAAAAAGTTTGGACCACCAACGCCCACCGCGCGCACTACATGATTGGTCTGTTCCGCAGCAGTGACAGCGATAGCCGCCACGGTGGCATGTCACAGTTTTTGATCGACTTGCGTCTGCCCGGAGTGACGGTCAGGCCGATCAAAGATTTGACCGGCAGTGAGCACTTCAACGAGGTCTTTTTTGACAATGTGGAGTTAACTGCCGACGATATTATTGGTGCCGAGGGACAAGGCTGGCACCAAGTCACCGCAGAATTGGCGGTCGAACGCAGCGGCCCCGAGCGATTTTTGAGTTCGATGGCGCTGTTAAAAACACTGATAGATGTGGTTGGTGCTGCTCCCGATAAGCTCCAGGCCAAAGAGATCGGTCGCCTCACTGCACGGCTAGTGACATTGCGACAGATGTCGTTGGCAGTCACGCAGCAGCTGCAGGAGGGGCAAAATCCAGCCTGGGCGGCCTCTTGTGTCAAAGACTTGGGCTCTGTATTTGAGCAAGAGATTCCCGAGCTGGCGCAGCTACTCACCGATATAGCACCGACAGCACAGGGCGGCTGTGACCACGCGCTGGTGCTAGCTCATCTGATGCAGCAGGCTCCCTCGTTCTCATTGCGAGGGGGTACACGTGAAATTCTGCGTGGCATCATCGCTAAAGGTTTGGGGTTACGTTAAATTATTTTGGCGATAAGGGCATGTGATGAAAGAGATATTAGA
The DNA here is from genome assembly GCA_024639885.1 of Porticoccaceae bacterium. Taxonomy (GTDB): domain Bacteria; phylum Pseudomonadota; class Gammaproteobacteria; order Pseudomonadales; family Porticoccaceae; genus LSUCC0057. The sequence goes on from JAHEGD010000018.1 coordinate 24,016, forward strand.
AGCGACCCTAGAGAAACTGTTTGCCGACCAGCTGCAACCAGAGCAGTTAATCGCGAGCGAACAGACGCAGTGGCAGGCGCCACTGTGGACATTAATTGAGGATTCCGGTTTCTCCCTGGCAATGGTCCCGGAGGCGTTGGGCGGAGCCCAGGCAAGCTGGCATGAGCTGGTTGGGGTGATTGAGCTGTGTGGCAAATTTTGTCTGCCGCTACCTCTGCCCGAGTCAATTTTTGCCAACTGGTTGTTAGGCTGTTGTGGTGCCGAACCGATCACTGGCCCGGTATCTATTGCAGCCGAGCACAACTTGACCGTGCACAATGGCAAAGTGACCGGCGAAATGCGCAACGTTCCCTGGGGGCGGTCGGTTTCGCAGGTTGTCGCGGTGATTGGCGGCGAGCAGCCGCTGGTTGTGGTGATGGCGCCGAGCGTCAGCTGCACTGTCACTGAAACAACCAACATCGCCGGGGAGCCCCGCGATCATTTGCAGTTTGAGCAGGCGGTTGCCGAGCTCACTGTGCCGCTGGCCGCTGGGCTAACCGAGCAGGTTGTTCTCTTGGGTGGTGCCATGCTGCGCACCGCGCAAATATCTGGCGCGCTGGCTGAGTCAATGCTGTTGGCTACCAGCTATGTCAATGAACGGGTGCAGTTCGGGCGTCCTTTGGCCAAATTTCAGGTGGTCCAGCATCAATTGGCGGTATTGGCAGAGCATGCGGCTGCAACCCGTGTGGCGGTGCAAGCCGCGTTTGCGCAGTCTAGTGGCGCACTGGCTGAACTGGCGTTGATGACTGCCAAAATCGTAGCGGCAGAGGCGGCCGGAATTGGCGCCAGTACTGCCCACGGTGTTCATGGCGCGATCGGCTTTACCCACGAATACCGGCTGCACCTGCTGACACGACGGCTCTGGTCATGGCGCAGCGAATTTGGTTCTGAGGCCTATTGGGCCGAACAGCTCGGTCAGGCAGTTTGTCGCGCTGGCGCAGAGCAGTACTGGCCGACCATCACCCGCCAGGAGCTATCGGCATGACAGCATTTCTAACACAGCAGCGTCTAGGCTCAGTGCTGAAAGTAACACTGAATGATCCGGAAACCCGCAATGCGCTAACCCGCCCCGACCAGTTTCAGGAGATTGTCGAGCTGTGTGAGTGGCTGCGCGATGACCACAGCATAAAAGCGGTGGTGCTGACCGGTTCGGGCGCCTCTTTTTGTGCCGGCGGCAATGTAAAAGATATGAGCGAGCGCGGTGGCATATTCGCCGGCTCCCCTTACCAGCTGCGCGACAGCTATCGCAACGGTATCCAGCGGATACCGACGGCACTCTACAACCTTGACGTGCCGGTCGTTGCGGCGATCAATGGCCATGCCATCGGGGCCGGGCTCGACCTGACCTGTATGTGCGATGTGCGCATTGCTGCCGACAACGCCAAGTTTGCCGAGAGCTTTGTCAAGCTCGGCATTGTCCCTGGAGATGGCGGAGCGTGGCTGCTTCCGCGAGTTATCGGCATGCCAAAAGCGAGTTTGATGGCGTTAACCGGCGATATGATCGATGCCAAAACCGCCCTTGAATGGGGGCTGGTCACCCAAGTGGTGCCGCTGGCGGAGTTAGAGGCGGCAGCTATGGATGTCGCCGAGCGCATCGCCGCGAATCCGTCTCACGCGCTGAGGCTGACAAAGCGCTTGCTGCGCGAGGGGCAACATATGCGGCTCGATTCTCTTCTTGAGATGTCGGCAGCTTATCAGTCGCTGGCCCACCACACCGCTGACCACGCCGAGGCAGTAGCCGCTTTTGTGGAAAAGCGACCAGCAAAATTTACTGGTGAATAACTTTACAGAGATTAGAGGTAAGCGATGAGAAAAGTATTCCGCGATGACCATGAAATGTTCCGCGAACAGGCCCGTCGATTTATTGAACGCGAAATTGTCCCGCATCTAGAACACTGGGAGTCGCAGGGTATTGTGCCCAAAGAGGTCTGGCTAAAAGCGGGCGAAGCTGGGTTGTTGTGCAGCATGGTGCCGGAGGAGTACGGTGGTCCGGGTGGTGATTACGGCCATTCTGCGGTGATGATTGAGGAGTTGGCAAGGGTGAACGCCACCGCGGTTGGATTCACTACGCACTCCGAGATTGTGGCCAATTATATTGTCGCCTATGGCAGCGAAGAGCAGAAGCAGCGCTGGCTGCCCGGCATGGTGTCGGGTGAGATTATTGGCGTGCTCGGTTTAAGTGAGCCT
>JAHEGD010000014.1:0-5712 GCA_024639885.1 Porticoccaceae bacterium
CTTTTACCCGCCGCAGGGCGTCGAGCAGCGCGCTGTTGCCCATCGCCAAGCCAACCCGCAAGCCGGCCAGCCCGCGCGATTTAGACAGCGTCTGCACCACCACCAAATTATCGTAGTGCGGTATCAGCGCCACCGCGCTGTCGCCGCCAAAGTCGACATAGGCCTCGTCGACCACCACCACGCTGTCGCGGTTGCTCTGCAGCAGCGCCTCGATCGCCGCCAGCGGCAGCAGCCGGCCGGTTGGCGCATTCGGGTTGGGGAAGATAATGCCGCCGTTGGGGCGCTGGTAGTCGGCCAGCTCTATCGCCAGCTGGTCGTTGAGCGGCAGCTGCTGGTAGTCGATACCGTAAAGCTTGCAGTAGACCGGGTAAAAACTGTAGGTAATATCTGGCAACAGCAGCGGCAGCGGGTGCTGCAACAGCGCCTGAAACAGGTGCGCGAGCACCTCGTCGGAGCCGTTGCCGACAAACACCTGGTCGGGCTGCAGCTGATAGAAGTCGGCGACCGCGGCGACCAGCTCGTCGCCGTTGGGGGCCGGGTAGAGCCGCAAGCTGTCGCCAAGCTGGTCACGCATCGCCGCCAGCGCCAGCGGCGAGGGGCCAAACGGCAGCTCGTTGGTGTTGAGCTTTATCAACTTGTCCATCTTTGGCTGCTCGCCCGGCACATAGGGGTCGAGCTGGTGGACGCGGTCACTCCAGAAGCGGTTACTCATAGCCTTCTCCGCGCAGCTCGGCCGAGCGCGCATGGGCGGTCAGTGACTCGCCGCGCGCCAGTACCGAGGCGACACCTGCCAGGCTGGCGGCACCGGCCGGCGAGCAGTTGATCAGCGAGCTGCGCTTTTGAAAGTCGTAGACACCCAGCGGCGACGAGAAGCGCGCGGTCGCCGAGGTCGGCAGCACATGGTTGGGGCCGGCGCAGTAGTCGCCGAGCGCCTCGGGGGTGTGGCGGCCCATAAAGATCGCACCGGCGTGGCGGATAGTGGCCAGCCACTGCTCGGGGTCGGCGACTGACAGCTCTAAGTGCTCGGGGGCGATGGTGTTGCTGACCGCCGCCGCCTGCGCTGGGCTGTCGACCAAAATCATTGCGCCGCGCTGGTTGATCGACTGCTCGATCACCTCGGCGCGCTCCAAGCTGGGCAGCAGCCGCTGCATACTGGCCAACACCGCGTCCAAGAACGCCGCGTCCCAGCTGATCAGTATCGACTGCGCCTGCTGGTCGTGTTCAGCCTGCGAGAACAGGTCCATGGCGATCCAGTCGGGGTCGGTGAGCCCGTCGCAGATCACCAAGATCTCGCTCGGCCCGGCGACCATGTCGAGCCCTACCGCGCCAAACACCATCCGTTTGGCAGTGGCCACATAGATGTTGCCGGGGCCGGTAATTTTGTCGACCTTGGGGATGCTCTGGGTGCCGTAGGCGAGTGCCGCAACCGCCTGGGCGCCGCCGATAGTGACAACCCGATCAACCCCAGCTATCGCCGCCGCCGCTAGCACCAGCGGGCTCAGCTCGCCGTCTGGCGCCGGCACGGTGACAATTAACTCGCCGACGCCGGCGACCTTGGCTGGGATGGCGTTCATCAATACCGACGACGGGTAGCTAGCCTTGCCGCCCGGCACGTAGAGACCGGCGCGGTCGAGCGGGGTAATCTGCTGACCGAGCAGCGTGCCGTCGGCCTCGCGGTAGCTCCACGACTCTTGCAACTGGTGGCGGTGATAGCTTTCGATGCGCGCCGCAGCTGCCTCGAGCGCGCTGCGCTGTGCCGCCGGGATAGTTTGCAGCGCCTGCTCAAGCGCCGCCGCCGGCAGCTCTAACTCGCTAAAGTTGGCCACCGCGCGGCGGTCAAAGCGGTTGGTGTAAGCGACCAGCGCGGCGTCGCCGTCGCGGCGCACGGTGTCAATAATGTCGCGCACCTGGCTCTCTACCTGCTGGTCAGAGACCTGCTCCCAGCTGATCAGCTCGGCCAGCTGGCTGTCGAACTCGCTGTCGCCGGCGTTCAGCCGACGCGGGGTTAGCTCTGCCATTAGCCCTCCGTAGCATTTGGCAGCGCCGCGGCGATGCCATCGATCAACGCCTGCACCGCGGCGTGTTTGGTTTTGAGTGAGGCCTTGTTGACGATCAGCCGCGAGCTGATCTCGGTAATCTGCTCGCGCGCCTCTAACCCATTGGCGCGCAGGGTGTTACCGGTGTCGACGATATCGACAATCTCGTCAGCCAGGGCCATGATCGGCGCCAGCTCCATCGCCCCGTAAAGCTTGATCAAGTCGACCTGCTGGCCACGCTGCGCGTAGTAGTCGCGAGCGATATTGACATATTTGGTAGCCACTTTAATACGCCCGGCCGGGCGCGCCGCCCCCTTGATGCCGGCGGTCATCAGCCGGCAGCGGGCGATACCCAAGTCGAGCGGTTCGTAAAAGCCGTCGGCGGGGTCCTCAAGTAGCATGTCGCGGCCCGACACGCCGATATCGGCCGCGCCAAACTGCACGTAAGTGGGCACATCGACACCGCGCAACACCAGCAACCGGACATCGTCGCGGCTGGTCGGAAAGATCAGCTGGCGGCTGGTGAACAGGTCGTCGAGCGGCTCGACGCCAACCGCGGCAAGCAGCGGCAGGGTCTCTTTGAGAATGCGCCCCTTGGTCAGGGCGATGGTGATCTGGCTCATAGTGTGGCTCTCTAATCGGTCGGGGGCGCCGCAGTGTGGCGGCGGCTGATGGTAGCACCGAGCCCCTGCAGCTTCTCTTCTATGCGCTCGTAACCGCGGTCGATATGGTAGACGCGATCGACCACGGTCTCGCCGCTGGCCGCAAGCGCGGCGATCACCAGCCCGGCCGAGGCGCGCAGGTCAGAGGCGCGCACCGGCGCGCCGCGCAGCTGCGCCACCCCTTTGACCAGTGCGGTGTGGCCTTCAACAGTGATCTTGGCGCCCATCCGGTTGAGCTCCTGGGCCTGCATCAGCCGGTTCTCAAAAATGGTCTCGTGGATCATGGCGCTGCCGGTGGCGGTGGCGTTAACCGCCATCAGTTGCGACTGCATGTCGGTCGGGAAGGCCGGGTACGGCGCAGTGCGAAAATCCACCGCGCGCAGTTCGCGGCCGCGGCTGTCGAGCTCTATCCAGTCGGCACCGATAGTCACCTCGGCGCCGGCCTCTTGCATTTTTATCAGCACCGCCTCCAGCGTGGTCGGGTCGGTGTGAGTGGTTCTGACGCGGCCGCGGGTCGCCATCGCGGCGGCTAAAAAGGTGCCGGTCTCGATGCGGTCGGGCATGACCGTATAGCGGCCGCCGGTTAGCGCGGCGACGCCGTCTATCACCAGCTGGTTGCTGCCGGCGCCGGAGACCTTGGCACCCCACGCGTTGAGGCAGTTGGCTAGATCGACAATCTCGGGCTCGCGGGCGGCGTTCTCGATCACCGTCTGGCCGCTGGCCAGCGCCGCTGCCATCATCAAATTTTCGGTGGCGCCAACCGACACTACATCCATCAAAATGTGGCTGCCGTGCAGCCGCCCAGCCGGCACGGTCGCCTTGATATAGCCGCCGTCAATTTCGATCACCGCGCCCATCATCTCCAGCCCGCGCAGGTGCAGGTCGACCGGCCGCGAGCCGATCGCGCAGCCGCCGGGGAACGAGACCTCGGCGCGGCCGTGGCGAGCCAACAGCGGCCCCAACACCAAGATCGAGGCGCGCATTTTGACAACTAATTCGTAGGGCGCGACCACCTTGTCGGCGCGGCCGGCATCAACCCGCAGCGCGTGGCTGGAGTCCCAACCGCAGTGCGCGCCGAGCGCCTCGAGCAGGTCGACGCTGGTGGTGATGTCGTTGAGCGCCGGCAGGTTATCGATCACCACCGGCTGCTCGGCGAGCAGCGCTGCGGCCAGAATTGGCAGTGCGGCATTTTTAGCACCAGAGATGGCGACCTCGCCATCCAGCGGCGCACCGCCGCGAATGATTAGCTGGTCCATAGGCTACTGCTGGGCCGCGCTGGCGGTGGCGTTAACCACTAACCGCGCTGCTGCCATTCGTCGCGGGTGAACAGCTTCATATTGACCGCGTGCATGTCGCCAGAGGCGATCGCGCTGTTGAGCACCGCATAGACTAGCTGCTGGCGCTGGACAGCGCGCTTGCCGGCGAAGCAGTCGCCGACAATGACGATATTGTAGTGGCTACCCTCGCCCTCTACTTGAATGTCACAGTCGCTCAGCGACGCCTGCAGCAGGCTGGTAACTTGGTCTGGGGTCATTGCTATTCCTCGCTGGTGGTCGCCCAACCGTCGATAACGGCATCGATATCGCCGCCATTGCGGTTGGCCGCCTGGACAAATTGGGTGCGGAAGGTTTTACCTAGGTTGATGCCGTTGATCACCATATTGATGATCTGCCAGTCGCCGCTATCGCGGAACTGGCCGATCGAGTACTGCAGCGGGTAGACCGTGCCGTTGCTGATAATCTGCTGGCGAACGGTCACCGAGCGCTGGCCATCGGCAAGCGGTGGGTGGTCGAGCAGCTCGATCTGAATATTGTTGTAACTGATCAGGCCGCGCCCGTAAGTCTCTACCAGGCCACCGCGAAATACCGCGGTAAAGCGCTCGATCTGCTCGTCGCTGGCGCGGCTGGCAAACGCCCCCATCACCCCGCGTGAAATAAACGCAAAGTTGACATGGGTGTCGAGCAGTTCGGTCAGCTCGGCAAAATACTGGTCAGCGCGCTGCTCGTAGTCGTCGTGGTACTCCTCGATCAGCGCCAGCATTGAGCCGGTGATTAGCTCAACCCGCTGATAGGGGTCGTTGCTGTTGTCGGCGTACAGCGCGCTGCTGCACAGACAAGCCCCGACAACCAGCGCGCCGGCGAGCTGGCGGATGATAACCTTGAGGGGTCCAAACAGTGACATAGTGCTCTCTCTTGCGGTGTGCCGCGCCAACCGGCCGGCCACCTGCTCGGCCATCCTGGCGAGGAAAGCGCAGCGAGGAAAATCGCCGCGCGGTTACTGACTTTAACAGCGTGGCACTATACCATTCGCGCCACGGCGAATAAACGCCAAGCTCAGCGCAAAAGCCACTGCCGCGCAACTTTATTTTACCCTTAGCCCAAACGGAAAACCACCGCCCATGCTCGCTACCAGCCTGCCCTACCTCGCTCTCATTGTCGGTATTATCGGCCTGATCATCGGCGCCGATCGGTTTGTTGCCGGCAGCGCCGGGGCGGCCAAAAACTTTGGTATCTCGCCGCTGGTGATCGGCCTGACGGTGGTCTCGATCGGCACCTCTGCGCCGGAGGTGATCGTCTCGGTGAGTGCCGCACTGCGCGATGCCAGCGCACTGGCAGTCGGCAATGCGCTCGGTTCCAACCTCGCCAATATCGGCTTGGTGCTCGGGGTGACCCTGCTGATCGCGCCGCTGCCGGTGCAGCGCCACCTGATTATTGAAGAGGGGCCAGCACTGCTGCTGGTCACGCTGCTGGCCGGCGCCATACTGTTCAACAACTACCTCGGTCGCTGGGAGAGCTTGGCACTGATGGCACTGGCGGTGCCGCTGCTGTTTGCCACCGTCAAGTACAAGCAGCACCACCCCGACCCGGAGCTAATCAGCGAGGGCGAGGAGCTGGTCAAGCTCTCTACCGGCCACGCCAGCGGCTGGATTGTCGCCGGTCTAGCGGTGCTACTGGTGAGCGCTGAGGTGACCGTCTGGGGCGCCACCGAGATCGCCACCCGGCTCGGCGTCAGCG
>JAHEGD010000014.1:5753-103918 GCA_024639885.1 Porticoccaceae bacterium
TTGCGGCGTCGGTGGTCAGCGCACTCAAGGGCCACACCGACATTGCGCTGGGCAACGTGCTAGGCTCTAACCTGTTCAACCTGATGCTGGTGATGACCGCCGCCGGGCTGATCCAGCCAAGCGCGCTGGAGGCCGCGGTATTCAGCCGCGACTACCTCTGCATGGCCGCGCTCACCCTGCTGCTAGTAGCGGCCATCGGCCTGGCAGTGCGCCGCGGTGCGCCGTTGGCGCGGCCATTTGGGGTGCTGCTGCTGGCCTGTTACGGCGGTTACTACCTGTTGTTAGCGCCGGCACTGTTCTAGCCGGCGGCGCGGCTAGACCTCCGCAACAACCAGCCCCTATAATCGTGGCACATTTTTTGCCACAGCAGCCCGGAGCCGCTATGACTACACCGTTCAACCAATCGGCGCGCCGCACTATCGCGCTAGAGGCCGAGGCCGTGCGCCTGCTTGAAGGCCGCATCGACGGCGCCTTTACGCGTGCCTGCGAGCTGATGCTCAACTGCAGCGGCCGGGTCATCGTCACCGGCATGGGCAAGTCTGGCCACATCGGCAACAAGATCGCCGCCACCTTGGCGAGCACCGGCACCCCGGCATTTTTTGTCCACCCGGGCGAAGCCAGCCACGGCGATCTGGGCATGATCACCGCCAGTGATGTGGTGGTCGCGATCTCTAACTCCGGCACCACCGCCGAGGTGGTCACGCTGCTGCCGCTGATCAAGCGGCTCGGTATCGCGCTGATCTCGATGACTGGCGACAGCCAGTCAACTCTGGCGCAGGCCGCGGCGGCGCATCTAGATGTCAGCGTCGCCAGCGAGGCGTGCCCGCTCAATCTGGCCCCGACCACCAGCACCACGGTCACGTTGGTGATGGGCGACGCGCTGGCGATTGCGCTGCTGGAAGCGCGCGGCTTCAGCGCCGAAGACTTTGCCTTCTCACACCCGGGCGGTGCGCTCGGCCGCAAGCTGCTGCTGCGGGTTAGCGACATCATGCACAGCGACCAAGAGATGCCCAAGGTCGCCGACGGCGCGCCGCTGTCGGCCGCGCTGCTGGAGATGACTGAAAAAGGCTTCGGTATGACCACGGTGGTGGACGGCGACGCGCAGCTGATCGGGGTGTTTACCGACGGCGACCTGCGCCGTGCTGTCGACCGCGGCACCGACATCAACGCCGCCACAGTGAGTGAGCTGATGTCGCCGCAGCCGAAGACAGTCCACGACAGCATACTCGCTGCCGAGGCGCTCAAGATTATGGAAGACAACAGCATCACCGCACTAATTATTGAAGATGACCAGCACCACCCGATCGGCGTCCTGCACCTGCACGACATACTGCGCGCGGGGGTCTTTTAATGAGCGACGCACTGCACCAGCGCTACTCCGCCGAGATCATCGCGGCGGCCAAAAAAATAAAATGGCTGCTGCTCGATGTCGACGGCGTGCTCACCGACGGCCGGCTCTATTACGGCAACAACGGCGAAGAGCTCAAGGCGTTTGATATTCAGGATGGGCTCGGCATTAAGCTGCTGCAAAAGGCCGGCATCCAGGTCGCGATTATCACCGGGCGCAGCTCCGCACTGGTCGATCGGCGCGCCAAAGAGCTGGGTATTGCGCCAGTGGTGCAGGGCCGCGAGGACAAACTCACCGCGCTCACCGAGCTTCAGCAGAGCCACCCGATGGCGCTCGAAGAGATCGCCTATATCGGCGACGACCTACCCGACTTGGCGGTGATCTGCCGGGTTGGGCTGGGCATTACCCCGGCCAATGGCCGGCCGCAGATTGTCGCCCGCGCGGCGCTGCAAACCACCGCTGCCGGCGGCCACGGTGCGGTCCGCGAGATCGCGGATCTGCTGTTGGAAGCGCAGGGACAGAGCGCCATCTACGACGCCTACCTGTCGTAATGGCGCGCCGCAAGCTACTCACCCCCGCTGTCGCCGCGCTGCTGATCGCTGGGGTAGCGGTCATCTGGCAGGCGCCGCCCAGCCAGTTTTTAAGCGACGACAACAAACCGTTGGCCAGCCTCGGCGACGCCGACAGCTTTATGCGCGGCGTCAGCACGGTGGTGTTTGCCGCCGACGGCTCGGTCAGCGGGCAGATTAGCGCCACCCAAAGCGCCTTCTACCGCGACCAGCAGGACGCCACACTCAGCAACATCACCGTTATCAGCCAGAGCCGCGACGGCCGGCCGATCACCCTCAGCGGCACCCGCGGGCTGTTTACCGGCAGCCAAAACCAGCTGCAACTGAGCGGCGATGTTCTGGTAACGACGGTTGCCAGCGACGGCGCCACCGAGCTGCGCGGCGAGCAGTTTCGCTACCAGATGGCGACCAACCAGCTGCACAGCGACCAGCCATTTACCATGACCAGCGCCGCCAGCGAGCTGCGCGGCAGCGCCCTGCGCGCCGACCTAGAGCAGCGCAGCTATACCATTACCGGGAGCGTCCGTGGCCGCCATCAACCGCAGTAAAGCCGCTGTCGCGCTGCTGGCAGCGCTACTGGCAGCCCCCAGCTGGGCGCTTTTGAGCGACAGCAGCGCGCCGATCAGCGTCGAGGCCGACTACGCAGAGCGCGACGACGCTGCCGACACCATGGTCTACCGCGGCAATGTCGTCATCCGCCAGGGTACCCTGCTGATTGAGGCGGAGCAGGTCGAGCTGTTTAGCCAAGACGGTGAATTGGCGCAGATCGTCAGCCGCGGCCAGCTGGCCCGCTACAGCCAGCAGATGACCGACGCCGCCGAGCCGATCAGCGCCGAGGCGGAACAGATCGACTACCAGCCGAGCGACAACCGCATCACCCTGCTCGGCAACGCCACCCTCAGCCGCGACGGCACCCTGCTCAAGGGCGAGCGTATCGACTACGATTTCACATCGCAGAGCTGGCAGGCCAGCGGCGGCGAACAGGGCGGCAGTGGCGAGCCGCAGCGCCGGATTCAACTGGTGATTCCGGCGACTAGCAACGGCGAGGAGCGCCCATGAGTTCACTCAAAGCCCAGCACTTAGCCAAGCGCTACGGCAAAAAATCGGTTGTCCACGATGTCTCGATCGAGGTCGCCAGCGGCGAGATCGTCGGTCTGCTCGGCCCCAACGGCGCCGGCAAAACCACCTGTTTTTACATGATTATCGGTCTGGTCGGCCAAGACGGCGGCCGCGTTTATATCGACGGCGAGGATATCACCGGGCTGCCGATGCACGGCCGCGCGAGGCGCGGGCTCGGCTACCTGCCGCAGGAGCCATCGATCTTTCGCCAACTGTCGGTAAGCGACAACATCTTGGCCATTTTAGAGACCCGCAGCGATCTCGACCGACGCGGCCGGCACGCCGAGCTAGACCGGCTGCTGCGCGAGTTCCACATCACCCACATCGCCGATAGCACCGGTTTGAGCCTCTCTGGCGGCGAGCGGCGACGGGTTGAAATTGCCCGCGCGCTGGCGGCTAAACCGCAATTTGTGCTGCTCGACGAGCCGTTTGCCGGCGTCGACCCAATCTCGGTCAACGACATTAAACAGATTATCCGCCACCTCAGTGAGCAGGGTATCGGCGTACTGATCACCGACCACAACGTGCGCGAGACGCTCGATATCTGCAACCGCGCCTACATCGTCGGCGAAGGGGTGGTGATCGCCGCCGGTAGCGCCGACGAGGTGCTCTCCAACCAGCGCGTGCGCGCCACCTATCTCGGCGATGATTTCCAACTTTAAGCGCGCGGGCCGGCGGCGGTGAAACAGGGGCTACAGCTTAGTGTCGGCCAGTCGCTGACGCTGTCGCCACAGCTTCAGCAGGCGATCAAGCTACTGCAGCTATCGACCTTAGAGCTGCGCGGCGAGATGCTTGAGCAGCTCTACGCCAACCCACTGCTAGAGTTGCCAGACGACCAACAGGGCGGCGAAGGTGACCTATTCGAGCCGGCTAGCGACGACCACCAGCCGGCCGCCGACAGCGACGACAGCGCACTAGCCAACAGCGCCGAGAGCGCCGCACCGCCCGATAGCGGTGCGCTAGAGTTTGACCACAGTGCCGATAGCCGCGCCGAGCCGAGCTCGCTGGCCGCCCCCGCCGCCAGTGCGGTCGATGCCGCCGATATTTTCCAAGTGACCGAAACGCTGCGCGACCACCTCGCCTGGCAGCTCAACCTCACCCCGTTCAGCGATGAGGATCGGTTGATCGCCGAGACCCTGCTGGACGGCCTCGACGACGACGGCCTGCTCAGTAGCTCGCTGCTGTCGCTGACCGAGCACCTCCACAACCCAGCCCAAGAGCTGGGCGAAGAGGAGGTCGAGGCGGTACTGCACCGACTGCAGCAGTTTGACCCGCCGGGGGTGTTTGCCCGCTCACTGAACGAGTCGCTGCGCCTGCAGCTGCTGCCATTGGCCACGGGTGACGCCGCCGTCGACTGCGCGCTGCAACTGGTCGATGGCGACTTGGCCAAGCTGGTCAATACCGACCCGGGGCTACTGGCCAGCCAGCTGGCGGTCCCTGCCGAGCAGGTGCGCGCCGCGCTGGCGCTGATCCGCTCGCTCAACCCCCACCCGGGCAGCAGCTTTAGCTCGGCCGCCGTCGAGCACATCAGCCCCGATCTGCGCGTCGACCGCATCGCCGAGCAGTGGGTGGTGCGGCTCAACGACCAGCTGCTGCCGGCGCTACAGATCAACCAGCTCTACGCCGACATGATCAAGCGCGGCGATCGCTCTACCGACAACCAGTACCTCAAAGACCACCTCGCCGAGGCGCGCTGGTTTCTGCGCAGTATCGAGAGCCGCAACGACACCCTGCTGCGGGTTGGCGAGGCGATTATGGCCCGCCAGAGTGGCTTTCTGGAGCGCGGCGCGGTCGGTATGGTGCCGCTCATCTTGGCCGACATTGCCGAGCCGCTCGAGCTCCACGAGTCGACCGTGTCGCGGGTCACCACCAACAAATATATCGCCACCCCGCGCGGGGTTTTTGAGCTTAAATACTTCTTTTCGAGCCACGTTGGCACCACCGGCGGCGGGGAGTGTTCATCAACTGCGGTTTGCGCTATGCTGAAATCAATGATCGATTCCGAGCAGCCTAACCGCCCTCTCAGCGACAGCAAGCTTACCGCGCTGTTGGCCGATCGCGGGGTCGCTATCGCGCGGCGCACTGTCGCCAAATACCGCGAGAGCATGAACATCCCCTCGTCCAGCCAGCGCAAACGGTTTTAACCACTGGTAAAAAAGGAGACGTGTATGCAACTCACCGTTAGCGGCCACCAACTCGATGTTACCGACTCTCTGCGCGACTACGTCACGCAAAAACTGTCGCGACTCGAGCGCCACCACGACAAGATTGGCGGCGTAGCCGTTGTCTTAGAGGTAGAAAAACTCCTGCAAAAAGCCGAGGCGACTGTGCATGTCAGCGGCGCCGAGTTTTTTGCCGAGGCGGCCAACGAGGACCTCTACGCAGCGATCGACCAGCTCGCCGATAAACTCGACCGCCAGCTGATCAAACACAAAGAGAAACACCGCGGCCACTGACCGCCATCACCCCCTGACTCGGCCGCCGCAAGGCGGCCAGCACCCAGCAAGGTTGTTATGAAAGTTACCGATGTCCTGCAGCCCGCACTGACCCGCGCCAACCTCACCAGCAGCAGCAAAAAAACCACGCTGGAGGCACTCGCCGGGCTGATTGCCGACCAGCTTGCAGAGATCGATGAAGAGTTACTGTTCAGCAACTTTATTAGCCGCGAGCGGCTCGGCAGTACCGGTTTTGGCGATGGCGTGGCGATACCGCACTGTCGGTTGCCCGGCCTGCGCCGCATCCACGGCGCACTGATCACCCTGACCGACCCGATCGATTTTGACTCCGCCGACCAGCAGCCGGTCGACGTTATTTTTGCCCTGGTAGTGCCCGAGGAGAAAAATGACGAGCACCTCGCCACCTTGGCGGCGATCGCCGGCCTGTTCTCTGCCGCCACAACCCGCCAACAGCTGCGCCGCTGTGACGACGACCAGCAGCTCTACGAAGCGGTGTTAGAGCTCGACGGAGCGGCACACTGATGCGAGTGGTCATCGTCAGCGGCCACTCCGGTTCTGGCAAGACCTCGGCACTCAATATACTTGAAGATATCGGCTTCACCGCCATCGACAACCTGCCGCTGACCCTACTGCCGCAGCTGGTCGAGCAGTACCAGCAAGCCAGCAACAGCGAGCAGCTGCAACTGGCGATCGGTATCGATGTGCGCAACCTCACCGTCGATCTCAGCCAGATTGAGCCGGCCGTCGCCGCACTGCGCAGCACCGGCACCCGCGTCGAAATTATTTTTCTTGCCAGCGATAAAACCGAGCTGCTGCGCCGCTACAGCGAGACGCGCCGCAAACACCCGCTGAGCAATAGCCAGTGCTCACTCGAACAGGCGATCGACACCGAGCAGCAGTTGCTCAGCGCCGTTGAAAAATTTGCCGACCGCTACATCGATACCAGCAGCTTGTCACTGCACCAGCTGCGCGAGATGGTCAAGCAGACCGTCGGCGGCGACCCACATCAGCTGGCGGTACTGATCAAATCGTTCGGGTTCAAACACGGCGTGCCGATAGACGCCGACTTCGTCTTCGACCTGCGCTGCCTGCCCAACCCGCACTGGAAGCCGGAGCTGCGGAGCTTTTCTGGTTGCGATCAACCGGTGATCGACTTCCTCACCAGCCAGCCCGAGGTGATCGCGATGGCCGACGACATCCACGCCTTTATCAGCCGCTGGGTGCCGCAGTTTAGCGCCAACAACCGCTCCTACCTCACCGTGGCGGTCGGCTGCACCGGCGGCCACCACCGTTCGGTATTTGTCGCCAACCGGCTGCACCGCCAGCTCGGCGAGCAGTTTGGCCAAGTGCAGCTGCTGCACCGCGACCTGGGCTAAACGGCGTGATAACCACCACACTGACCATCGTCAACCGGCTCGGCCTGCACGCCCGCGCTGCCACCAAACTGGCCGCACTGTGTGGCCGCTACCCGTGTAGCATCCGCTGCGGCCGCGACGGCCAGCTGGTCGATGCCAAGAGCATTATGTCGCTGATGCTGTTGGCCGCCCCCAACGGCAGCGAACTGCTCTTTGAGTTTGATGGCGACGAGCAGCAGGAGGCGCGCGACGCGGTAGCCGAGCTGCTCGCAGATTTTTTTGGCGAAGGCGGTTAAGTCAGCTGCGCCGCGGCCGCGCAACAGTTAAACTACCCCACTACGGCACAACGACCTAAACACGCGCAGCCACAGGGAGGGAGTGACATGCCAAAAAAAGTCGACTACCACCTGCTCAGCAAGCTCGATAGCGCGATCGACTCGGTCTCGCTCAATCAAATTCGACACACCCTCAACAACCTCTCGCCACAAGATATCGCCCACCAGCTCGAAAGTGCGCCGGCCAAGTACCGCCAGTTTCTCTGGGAGCTGGTCGACGATGAGAATAGTGGCGAGGTACTGCAAGAGTGTAGCGAGGACATTCAGACCGAGTTTCTCAAAGAGATGGACGGCTCTGAGGTGGCTGCGCTCACCGAGGGGCTAGAGGTCGACGACATCGTCGACATTCTTCAGCAGCTGCCCGAGCAGCTGATCCCTGAGGTGCTGCAAGCGATGTCGATCCAAGACCGTCACCGCATCGAAAGCGTACTCACCTACGACGAGGAGAGCGCCGGCGGCTTGATGGACACCGAGGTGATCACGGTGCGCCCCGACCTGACCATTGACGTGGTGCTCCGCTACCTGCGCCGCTTCGACGATATCCCGGACACCACCGACAACCTGTTTGTCGTCAACCGCCGCGACACCTTCCTAGGCACCCTGCCGATCGGCCGGCTGCTGACCGCCAGCCCGACCACCACGGTCCGCGAGATCATGGACACCGAGGCGCGCGCCATCCCAATCGACATGGCCGACTCCGAAGTAGCCAAACTGTTTAAGCGCTACGACTTGGTATCGGCGGCCGTGGTCGACGCCGACAACCGGCTGCTTGGCCGGGTCACTATCGATGACGTGGTTGATGTCATTATCGAAGATGCCGACCACTCGCTGCTGGCGATGGCGCGACTCAGCGACACCGAGGATACCTTTTCGTCAATCGGCCGCGCCGCACCGCGCCGCGCGATCTGGCTCGGCGTCAACTTGCTGACCGCGATATTGGCTTCTACCGTCATCAGCCTGTTTGAAGCGACCATCGAGAAGGTGGTGGCGCTAGCCATCCTGATGCCGATTGTCGCCAGCATGGGTGGCGTGGCCGGCAGCCAGACGCTGACCGTGGTGGTGCGGGCGATGGCGCTTGGGCAGATTGAACGCAGCAATATCAGCTGGCTGCTGACTAAAGAGTTTTCGGTAGCGGCACTCAACGGCCTGCTCTGGGCCGTGGTCATGGGCGCGGTGGCCAGCTACTGGTTTAACGACTGGAGCTTGGCGGTGGTGATTGGCTTGGCGATGCTGATCAACCTGTGTGCGGCGGGCGCAGTCGGCACACTGCTGCCAGTCTTATTGCGCAGCGTTAAAGTCGACCCTGCACTGGCCGGCAGTGTTATCTTAACCACGGTGACCGATGTGGTCGGCTTTCTGTCGTTTCTCGGTCTCGCCACCCTCTTCTACAGCTGAGCCAACCCTAAGGGCCGTGCTATGAGCAGCCAAAACTACCCCACTGATTACAACGATGTCGACGACGACATCATTAGCAAATCACAAATTAAGCGCGAGATGGTCGAGCTGCAAAAGCTTGGCGCCGAGCTGGTAGAGATGACCGACAACCAGCTCGCCAAGCTGACCATTGCCGACGAGTTGCGCGCCGCTATCGCCGAGTGCAAGCGGCTCAACCAGCGCGAGGCGCGCCGCCGCTACCTGCAATTTATCGGCAAGATGATGCGCAAGCTCGACCTTCAGCCGCTCTATGACAGCCTAGAGCAGGTCGACAACAACGCCCAACTGCACCTGCAGCTGCTGCAGCGGTTGGAGCAGTTGCGCGACCGCATCGGCGCCGGCGACAACGCCGCTATCGAAGAGGTACTGACCGAGTGGCCGCTGGCGGACCGCCAGCAGCTGCGCAATCTACAGCGCCAAATTGGCCGCGAGGCCGAAGGTAAAAAGAGCTCTGCGAAAAAACTGATGGCCTACCTGCGCCAAGTAAGCGTACCGCAGTAAACCCCCTACTCTTTTAGCTCGCGGGCGAACACCCGGTCGACTGCCAACTCGATGTCGTCCCACCGGCCGTTGAGGGTGTAGCTAATGCTAGACAGCCGGTCGAGCTGCTTGGACATCACCACGCTGGTGAGATAGACCCCAGCTGCGGCCGGCAAGCCGCCGACCAGCGCCACAATCCACGGCAAATTGGTCGCTACCGGTAGGGTTGCCACCAGCTTGCCATCGATGGTCTGCTCGACCAAGTCGAGCTCGGCGGCCAGCGCCATTCTGCCGGACGGCAGCCGGGCGGTTAGCGGCGGGCTCAGACTGACCCGGCCACTAGTAAACTTGAGGCTGCCATCGAGGCGGTCATAGCTGGGGTTGTCGCCAAACACGTCGGTAAAATCAAACTGTAAGCGGCGCAACCAGTTGGCAAAGTTGAATAGGCTCACCGCGCGCAGCGCGGCATCGCCACCGCCGCTGCGGTTGTAGAACTGACCGCGCCAAAGCTCCAAGGCGAGCTCGCCGGTCAGCTGCCGGCTGTCCACCTGCCACGGGTGGCCGGGCCAGGTTAAGTTGGCCTTAAAGTAGGCTTCACTGCTGTCGGCAATCGGCTCGCCGCCGAGCAGTTTAAACAGCGCGGCGATATCGCCGGTGGCAAAGCTGCCGGTCAACCGCGTGGTCGGCTCGTCCGCCGCAGTATTCCACACTAGCTCACTCGGCGGCAGATCGCCCGCGACACTCTGCTGGCCGCCGAGCCGAACCCCCAGCAACTCGCCGCCCAACCGACCAAAAGTGAGCTGGCCGGGTACCGGGCGCAGATCAAAACTCAGCGAGCCCAACTCGCGCGCGCCATAGCTCAGCGCTTGCACCGAAAAATCGATCGCTGGCAACTCGCTCATATCCCAACCCAACAGATCATCGCCTGGTCCGACTGCGCTAAACTCTGGCAGTGCCAACCGGGTCAGCGCCAGACTGATCGGCCCCTCCTCAATCTCGCCGTAGGGCCAATAGCCTATTCCAGCTAACTGTTCGGCAGTCAACTCAAAGCCGATACCCCCAGACTCAAACTGTCCGCCCAAGTGAAGCTGTTGCGTGCTCAGCCATGGCTCGTCAAACGTGTCCAGCGCGACAGCAAAGCGAACAGGTAATGGCTCTTGATGGTCTTGCGTAGATCGTCTCAACGGTTTGATAGCAGTAGGCGGTAGATCTACCCACCACTGCCGCCACGCTCGCCAATCGATAGTCGGCTGGCGAGCCGCCAACAGCAGCTCGCGACCCGCTGGCATTGGCTGACCACTGCCCACGTTGATCACCCCACGGGCGATCGCGCCCTGCTCTATCAGCAGCTCTGCGGCGACTGGCTGGCTGTTGATCGACAGCTGCTGGCCGCTGGCCGCAAAGTGGATATCAACACTCAGCGGCTCTACTCTATCGGCCGGCTTAAGCAGCGGTGCCGGTAGCGAGTAGCCCAAGCCGAGCTGATCGCTCTGCAACGTCATCCGCAGCGGCTGGCTGCCGCCGGCCGGCGGAATGGTCAGCAGGCCAGACAAGTTGGCCGAGCCGGCCACCAGCGCCGACCAGTCGATACCGCTGACATCCGTCAGCAGCTCGGCATTGAGGACGCTATCGATACTCATCCGCTGGCCGCCGATGTCGCGGTAGAACGCCAGCGTCAGCGGCGCACCCACAGCGCGGCCGACAACAGCGTCAGCCACGACACCGGCATCGCGGCTAATGGTCAACTGGCCGGCTAACTGGTCGAGTTCAAGCGCCGGCTGGCCGAGCGCCACCACACCATCGACCAAGCCAACATCGATGGTGTAATCCAAACCATCCGGTGCAGCGCCACCGACCGGAATAGTCAGCTCAACGTTGGCGGTAGCCGTACCGCGGTATTGCCAGCCCAACAGGGCAGACAGCGTCTCGGCCAGTGGCGTATTCGCCAAATAGCGCTGGTAGTCAGCCAGTGCGGCATCGGCTCGGGCGCTGATCGCCAGCTCGGCAGCACCCGCTGGCAGGGTCAGCTGACCGCCAGTCACGGCCAGGCCGGCACTGGCCAGCTGATCAAACTGCCCCGCCAGTGCGCCGTCGCTGACCAGTAAGCTCCCCTTGAGCTGCTCTAAGCGCGGCCAGCCGGGAGCAAAGTCGAGCTGGCCGGCCGCCAGCTCGACCGCCACTTGGCTACTCAGTGATAACTGGTCGGCGCTGTCGCGGTCGCCGCGGACCAGCAGTGCAAACTGGTCGATAGCGGGCTGCAGCAGCGCCCCGCCGAGCCAGCTAGTGAGGCGCTCAGGCAGTGTCGCCGGCAGATAACTCGGCCAGCTGGCACCGCCCAGATCGCTTGCGGTGATACGCAGCTCCAACAGGCTATCGGCGCTGCTGCCGGCATCCGCCCGCCAAGAGTAAAAGTCTACTTCGGCGTTGCCGCCGAGCGCGCCGGCCGCCAACCGCTCCCCGGCGATAGCAAACTGCTTAGTGGCCAGCGACCACTCGGCGGTGATCAACCCCGCCGCGCTGTCGGCGCCGATGTACTCTTCATAGCTGGGTGCAAACAGAAGCTGCAAGCCGTCGTCGTCGGCCAGCTGTAAGACTGCGCGCTCACCGCGCAGCTCTAGCTGGCCGTCGAGCCCACGCACACCGGGTACACCGCGCCAGCGGTCGACACTAAAGTCGCGCAGCTGGGCGCCGACAAAGTAGTCGCCGGCGGTGCGCCCGACGGTAACTGCGCCCAGTTGGCCGCGCGGATTAAGCGTATCGAGCAAGCCCCGCCACTTGGCCAACAGCAGGCCACTGTCGCTGAGCAGCTCGACTAAGAGATCGGCTTTGACCTGGTTAAACGCCAGCGCAAAGTCACCGGGCTCAGCCAGTGACAGGCTCAGCGCCATATTGAACGGCTCGATAGCGCGCTCTGCCCAACTGACATCGACCTGCTGCAAGCGCAGCCCCCAGTCTTGGCCGGGGGTGTACCAGCCGCTGAGCTGGCCGCGCAGCTGGGTCAGCGGGTCGAGGTCGCGCGCCCAGTCGAGCGGAATCTGTTCAGCACCCAGTTCGCCGTGCAGCTCAACAACCCCACCCTGCGCCAGCGACAGCCAGAACTCGCCGGCCAGAGGCACCGACAGGGCAGAGAGCGCCTGCAGGTCGACAAACAGTTCGGGGAACAACGACATTCCAACCGTTGCCAGCGGCGCGGCCAGATCGAGCTGATCTAGCTGCAGGTAGCCTGTGCCGGTAAAGCTCTCGCGGTCGAGCGGGTCACCACGGCCCTCGGCGACCAACTGCAGCGCTGACTCGCCGCCGCCGGCAAAGCCCAGCGTCGCCTGTAAGCGGTGGAAATTGCGCTGGTTCTCGATGCGCAGCTGGGTTCCGCGCAGCGAATAGCTGTCGCTCTGCTGCGGTTGCAGCTGAATATCCAGGTCCAGCAGCTGGACAAAGCGGCTGTAGGCGAGTGGCGCCAGCAGTGCTTTAGGGTTTAGCGGACTGGTACCGCGCGACAGCCCGGCCAGCCCCCACTGCCCGGGGCCCTCTTCACTGATTACTAGCGCTACCCGCTCCGCCGACAGCTCGCGCCAGACCAGCGAGCGGTGCCAGAGGCTCAGCCAGAGGTTGAGCTCCAAGCGCAGCCCGGCAACTCGCAGCGGCGCCTGGCCCGCCTGGTCGCGCAGCGTTAGGCTGGCAATTTCAAGCCGCGGGATCGGTCCCTGCCAGTTGGCCGACAGCGCACCCAGCGCCACCGGCGCGCCGAGCGCATCGCTGAACAGTTGCGCGACTTGGGGGCGCACGTTATCGATCCGGTCGATACTGCGCTGCGCCGCCAGCAGTGTCACCGCCAACAGCAGCAGTACCGCGGCACCGGTCAGGGTGACAAGGCGCCGGCTGCTGCGAGCAAGTTTTTTAACCACCATGGGCTATACCGGAATGATGTCGAATTGCTCTTGAGAGTAGATGCTTTCTACTCTGAATTCGATACTGCGGTCGATGAATAGTTCAAGGTCGGAGACCTGCGCCGAATCCTCGTCGAGCAGCCGGTCGATCACCACCGAGGAGGCCAGCACCCTAAATGCCTTGCTCTCATAGGCGCGCGCTAGCCGCAGCACATCGCGCAACACCTCGTAGCTGACCGTCTGGGCCGACTTCACCGCACCGCGGCCGCTGCAAGTGGGGCAGGGCTCACAGAGCACATGCTGCAAGCTCAAGCTAGTGCGTTTGCGGGTCAGCTGTACCAAGCCAAGCTCGGTGACCCCCGAGAAGGTGGTCTTGACCCGATCGCGCTCGAGCCCCTTCTCCAGCGTGCGCAGTACCTGCCGCTGGTGCTCGGCGTCCTGCATATCGATAAAGTCGACGATGATAATACCGCCGAGGTTGCGCATACGCAGCTGCCGAGCGATCGCCGCCGCCGCTTCAAGGTTGGTTTTAAATACCGTCTCAGCAAGCGTGTGGTGACCGACGAAGCCACCGGTGTTGACATCGATGGTGGTCATCGCTTCGGTCTGGTCGACCACCAGGTAGCCGCCCGACTTTAAATCCACGCGCCGCTGCAGCGCGCGGGCGATCTCCTCCTCTACACCGTGCAGATAAAACAGCGGCCGCTCGCCGGGGTAGTGCTCTAGCAGCTCGGCGATCTCGGGGCTAAACTTAGCGGAAAACTCGCGCAGCAGCTCGTAGACCTCACGGGAGTCGACCAGAATGCGCTCGACCATCGGCCCGGCCATATCGCGCAGCACCCGCTTGTAGAGCGGCAGGTCGCCATGCACACAAGCCGGCGCCACGTGGCTAGCGGTGGCCGAGCGTAGGTGGCCCCAGAGCCGGCTCAAAAACGCCAAGTCGGCGCTGATCTCATCGCCACTGACCCCCTCGGCGGCGGTGCGCAGAATAAATCCGCGCGGTCGCTCTGGTTCGGGCAGCGCAGCCAGCCCCGCCGCCAGCAGGCCGCGCAGTCGCTCGCGCTCGGCCTCGTCCTCGATGCGCTGCGAGATACCAATATGGTCGCTGTCGGCCATCGACACCAGATAGCGCGAAGAGACCGACAGCTTGGCGGTCAACCGCGCCCCCTTGGCGGCGATCGGGTCTTTGAGCACCTGCACCAACAGCTCGGCACCGTCGCGCAACTCGCGGCGGATATCGCGACTGCCGACCGGCTCGGCCGAGATCAGGTCGTCGACGTGCAGAAACCCGGCGCGCTCAATGCCAATATCGACAAAAGCGGCTTGCATACCCGGTAGCACCCGCACCACTCGGCCCTTGTAAATATTGCCGACCAGGCCGCGCTGTTCGTTGCGCTCGATCTCGATCTCTTGCGGCACGCCGTTCTCGACCAATGCAACGCGGGTCTCTACCGGTGTCACGTTAATCAATATCTCGCGGCTCATGGCGCAGCGCTCCAGTAGCGGATCGAAAACTCGTCGAGTAGCGCGCAGGTTTCAGCCAGTGGTAGCCCGACTACACCGCTATAACTGCCACTAATCTCGGTGACAAAAGCCGCCGCCGCGCCCTGAATGGCGTAGCTGCCGGCCTTGTCGAGCGACTCCCCGCAGGCCAGATAGCGCGCTATCTGACCGGCATCCAGCGGTGCAAAATTCACCTCGGTGCTGCTCAGCCGCCACTGGCGGCGCTCGCCGGCGGCCAGACAGACTGCCGATAGCACCCGGTGGCTGCGCCCGGCCAAGCGCGCCAGCATAGCCTGGGCGTGCTCAAGCGACTCGGGCTTGCCCAAAATATCGCCGTCGATGGCGATGGTGGTATCGGCCGTCAACAGGGTGCGGCCGCTAAACTGCTCTGCGGCAAGCAGAGATTTTTCTACCGCCATCCGCGTCACGTAGGCCTCGGGCTGCTCGCGGGCGGCGACCGACTCGTCCAGCCCTACGCTGGCGATATCAAACGGCACACCAATTTGGCTCAGTAGCTGGGCGCGGCGCGGCGAAGCAGAGGCGAGCAGCATCGGTATCATCAGCGGATCTCCCCAGAGTCGTAGAGTGGCTCAAGAAGCAGCGTAATCAGTGGCCACAGCAGGCCGCCGATCAACGCCCCAACCAGCGCCGGTAGCAGCGCCAATTGGGCACCATCCAGATCCATCCAGCCAACCTGAATAAGGCTAACTAGTGCCGCCAGCACCGCCACGATGAGTGATTGCTGAACTAGCGTGGGGCTGAGCACCGAACGATTGATCGCCAGCAACAAATAGGCAGCGAGGGCGAAGCTCAGCAGCTGTTGGCCTATCCAGTTGCCGTAAACCAAGTCTGCTAGCAGCCCCAAACTCGCAACACACCCAATCCCACAGTGGCTAGGATGACGGCTCACCCAAAACAACGCGACCAGCAGTAAATAGTGCGGCTGGTAGGACGACCATACAAACCCCACCGGCATCAGGTGCAGCAGGACCGCCGCGACGACGCTCAGCGGCAGCGCCACCGATAAACCGAACACTAGCGCAACACCGCGGCAGCGCCACTGCTGTCCCGGAACAGCAGCAACAGGTAGTGGCTGCGATCTATCGAGGCGGCAGGGCGCACTTCTACCTCCAAAAACGGCCGGCCAGTAACCCGCTCAATCGACACCACCCGGCCAACCGGATAGCCGGCCGGAAAACGCTCGCCCAACCCCGAGCTCACCAGCTCATCGCCGACCACTATATCGGTGGTGGTGGAGAGAAACCGCAACCGCAAGCGGTTTTTATCCCCGCTACCCTCAGCCACCGAACGCACACCATTGCGCAAGCTGCGCACCGGCAGTGCGTGGCTGATATCGGTGATTGCCAATACGGTGCTGGTGCTCTCGCTAACCTCGAGCACCTGGCCAACTAGGCCATCGGCATCGATCACCGGCTGGCCAGCCGTCACCCTGTCTTGGCTGCCTCGGTTAATGGTCAGGACATGCCGGTAGGGGTTGGGGGAGAGACCTACCACCTCGCTGACCATCAAGCTGTCCGAGAGCACCTCGGTAGCATTGAACAGTGCGCGCAAACGCGAGTTCTCCGCCGCCAGCTCGACCCCCTGCTGGAGTTTACCGCGGTAAATAAGCAACTCCTGTTCGAGCTGCTGCACTTGTCGCTCGAGTGACTCGCGCGGCTGCAACTGGCCCTCGCCCCAGCGCGCCGTCTCGGCAGGCAGATTGGCCAGCCAGCCAAGTGGCGCCAGCAGCGCGCCGACACCGGTTTTAATTGGCCCCAAGAGCGATGTATTGCGGTCGATCAACAGCAACGCGGCCGCCACAACCCCGGCCACCAATAGTCGCCGCAGTAATGTCGCCGTCGAAGATGAATCCGATCTGATAAGTCACCTCAAAGAGTGGAGCCGCATGGAACCGCCGCCGGCCCAGACGGCTGCGCGCCAACCGAAGCAGGACCGCCGATCAACTGTTGAGTAGGTCCAACCGCTTGGCATCCAAGGACTCTAAGTAGGTACCGCCGCCACGCGCCACGCAATTGAGCGGTTCATCGGCAACCAATACCGGCAGGCCGGTCTCGTGGGCCAGCAAGCGATCCAAATCGTGCAACAGCGCCCCGCCGCCCGTAAGGACAATGCCGGTCTCGGCGATATCCGAGGCCAGCTCTGGTGGCGACTGCTCAAGCACCCGCTTAACCGCCTGGACGATGCCGGTCAGCGACTCTTGCAGCGCCTCGAGCACTTCATCGCTGTTGAGGGTAAAGCTTTTCGGCACACCCTCGGCCAAGTTGCGACCGCGCACATCGATCTCTCGGACCTCTTTGGCCGGAAACGCGCTACCAATTTCCATTTTGATCCGCTCGGCGGTGGTGTCGCCGATCACGCTGCCGTGCTTGCGGCGGATGTAGTTGACAATCGCCTCATCAAAACGGTCACCGCCGATCCTTACCGAGTCTGAGAACACCACGCCGCTCAACGACAAAATGGCGATCTCGGTGGTACCTCCACCAATATCCACCACCATCGAGCCGACCGCCTCGTCAACCGGCATACCGGCGCCGATAGCGGCTGCCATCGGCTCCTCAATCAGGTACACCACCCGCGCGCCGGCGCTGTAGGCCGACTCTTTGATAGCGCGTTTCTCCACTTCAGTGGCGCCGCACGGCACACAGATCAGCACTCGCGGGCTGGGCGGCACGATACTTTTCTGATGTACTTTCTTGATGAAGTGCTGAAGCATCTTCTCAGTCACCTGAAAATCGGCAATCACACCGTCCTTAAGGGGGCGGATTGCGGTGATGTTACCCGGCGTGCGCCCCAGCATACGCTTGGCGTCAATCCCCACCGCCTCGACAATCTTTTGCCCGTGGTGGTGCCGAATGGCCACTACCGAGGGCTCGTTGAGCACAATACCCTTCTCTTTAACGTAGATCAGGGTGTTAGCGGTGCCCAAGTCAATACTCAGGTCGCTAGAGAAATAACCGCGCAATTTTTTAAAAATAGCCATTCTTGTAATAGTCCTTGGGCGAGCCTGTAGCGGGCCATCAATCACCGCTGAAAAGAGGGGTTAAATCTATCAGCCAGCGGCGCTAACAGCAAGCAATCACTGACAATTTTGTCCTTTTTAAACGCCTGCCGATTACCTTCGCGGCACCATTTGTGGTAATTTAGCCGCCCTGATTTTAACCGCGCGCCAGCGCCCAACCGTCGCAACCCACCGGGAACCTTATGGACCACGAGCAGCTGCAAAAACTCGCCACCCTCTCGCGCCTTACCATCACTGCCGAGCAGCAAGCGCCGCTCGCCACCGAGCTCGACAACGTGCTGGCACTGGTCGACCAGCTGCAAGCGGCCGACACCGACGGCGTAGCACCGATGGCGCACCCGCTCGCTATCGCCCAACCGCTGCGCAGCGATATCGCCAGCGCCAGTGCCGACCGCGCCGCTTTCCAGGCGATCGCCCCGGCCACCGAGGCTGGGCTCTATCTGGTCCCCAAGGTTATCGACTAAGCGCCGCCTAGCGCCCTCTACACAGCGAACTCACCCATGCACAATTTAACCCTTACCCAGAGTCTGGCCGGGCTCGCCGGCGGCGACTTCTCCAGCCGCGAGCTGACCGCGGCGCTGCTGGCCCGCATCGAGCAGTTTAACCCGCAGCTCAATGCACTGATCACCACCACCGCAGCCAGCGCACTGGAGCAGGCCGAGCGCGCCGACCAGCAGCGCGCTGCCGGCAGTGCCGGGCCACTGTGCGGGGTGCCGATCGTCCACAAGGACATCTTTTGCACCGACGGTGTACGCACCTCGGCTGGCTCCAAGATGCTCGACAATTTTATACCGCCCTACGACGCCACTGTGGTCGAGCGGCTCAACGCCGCTGGTGCCGTGGTGCTGGGCAAAGCCAACATGGATGAGTTTGCGATGGGCTCGTCCAACGAGACCAGCTACTACGGTGCGGTGCAAAACCCGTGGGCGCGCGACTGTGTCGCCGGCGGCTCGTCGGGCGGCTCTGCGGCTGCAGTCGCTGCGCGGCTGGTAGCGGCGGCGACCGCCACCGACACCGGCGGCTCAATCCGCCAGCCGGCTGCGCTGTGCGGCATTACCGGACTCAAACCGACCTACGGGCGGATATCGCGCTGGGGGATGATCGCTTACGCCTCCAGCCTCGACCAAGCCGGGCCGATGGCGCGCAGCGCCGAGGACTGTGCGGCGCTGCTGCAGGTCATGGCCGGCCACGACGACAGAGACTCCACCTGCGCCGACAACGCCGTGCCCGACTACCTCGCCGCACTGGCGGCGCGCCAAGATTTAACCGGGCTAAAAATAGGCGTGCCCAGCCAGTACTTTGGCAGCGGCTTAGACAGCGCGGTCGAGCAAGCGGTGCGCGACGCGCTCGCCGTCTACGAGTCACTCGGCGCCAAGCTGGTCGAGATCGAACTGCCCAACAGCGCACTGGCGATCCCCGCCTACTATGTGATCGCACCGGCCGAGGCGTCGGCCAACCTATCGCGGTTTGATGGGGTGCGCTACGGCCACCGCTGCGACAACCCGCAAGATTTAGAGGATCTCTATCGCCGCAGCCGCAGCGAAGGGTTTGGCGATGAAGTCAAACGGCGCATCATGATCGGCAGCTATGCGCTGTCGGCCGGCTACTACGACGCTTACTACCGCAAGGCCCAGCAGGTCCGCCAGCTGATTAAACAAGACTACGATGCCGCCTTCGCTCAGGTCGATGTGATCGCCGGCCCAACCACCCCCAACACGGCGTGGGCGATCGGCGAGAAATCGAACGACCCGGTCTCTATGTACCTTGAGGACATCTACACCATCGCCACCAACTTGGCCGGGCTACCCGGTCTATCGCTGCCGTGCGGGTTTGCCCAAGGCAAACCGGTCGGGCTGCAGCTGACCGGCCGCCACTTTGACGAGGCGACCCTGCTACAAGCCGCCCACCTCTACCAACTCAACAGCGACTGGCACCAGCGCTGCCCCGAGGAGTTCTGCCAATGAGCAACTGGGAGACCGTGATCGGCCTAGAGGTGCATGTTCAACTGGCCACCAACAGTAAAATTTTCTCCGCCTCAAGCACCGCGTTTGGTGCCGAGCCGAACACCCAAGCCAGCGCGATCGACCTGGCGATGCCCGGCACCCTGCCGGTACTCAACCGCGCAGCGGTAGAGTACGCGGTGATGTTTGGCCTGGCGATCGACGCCGAGATCGGCATGACCTCGGTCTTTGAGCGCAAAAACTACTTCTACCCCGACCTACCCAAGGGCTACCAGACCACCCAGCTCGACAAGCCGATCGTCGGCCCAGGCAAAGTCGAGATCGAGCTTGCCGACGGCAGCAAAAAGAGTGTGCGCATTCACCACGCCCACCTCGAAGAGGACGCCGGCAAATCACTCCATGAAGATTTCCACGGCATGTCGGGGATCGACCTCAACCGCGCCGGTACGCCGCTGATCGAGATCGTCTCTGAGCCGGATATGCGCAGCGCCGAAGAGGCGGTGGCATTTGCCCGCAAGCTGCACAGTATCGTCACCTCTATCGGCATCTGCGACGGCAAGATGGCGCAGGGTTCGATGCGTTTTGACGTCAACATCTCGGTGCGGCCGCGCGGCAGCGATATCCTCGGCACCCGCACTGAGACCAAGAACCTCAACTCGTTTAAGTTTATGCAGGACGCCATCGCGCTCGAAGTTGAGCGCCAGATCGACCTGCTTGAAGAGGGCGGCACGGTCACCCAAGAGACCCGCCTCTACAACGGCGAGACCCGCGTGGCGCGCTCCATGCGCAGCAAGGAAGAGGCCAACGACTACCGCTATTTCCCCTGCCCAGACCTGCTACCGGTGGTGTTAAGCGAAGTAACTGTGGAGCGGCTGCGCAGCGAGCTGCCAGAGCTGCCCGACGCCCGCACCGCGCGGCTGGCCAGCCGTTACGCTCTCAGCGACTACGACGCCGCCCAGCTCGGCAGCGACCGCGCCACCGCCAACTATTTTGAAGCGGTGGCCGCCAACGCCGACCCGAAGCTGGCCGCCAACTGGATGGCTGGCGAGCTCGCTGCGCAGCTCAACAGTGCCGAGCTGACTATCGAGCAGAGCCCAATCAGTGCCGAACAGCTGGCTGCGCTGCTGCAGCGCATCAGCGACAACACGCTGTCCAGCAAGATGGCGCGCGAGGTATTCGCCGCGCTGTGGGCTGGCGAGACCGATGTCGACGCCATTATTGACCAGCGCGGGCTGCGCCAAGTGAGCGATAGCGGCGCACTGGCTGGCATGGTGGCCGAGGTGTTGGCCGCCAACGCCGCCATGGTCGCCGACTATCTCGGCACGCCCGAAGAGAAGCGCAAGAAAAAGCTCGGCGGCTTTATGGGCCAGATCATGAAGGCCTCCAAAGGCCAGGCCAACCCGCAGCAAGTAAACCAAATACTACTCGAGCAGCTGCAGGCGCTCGACGTATAGACCAAAGGACACCAAGCCATGAGTACCCTGAAAAAAGACAAACAGAAAGTTCTCGGTGAAGTATTCGACAGCGCACGGGTCGCCGAGTTTCTAATCAGCGAAGCACCGGCCGGCGTGGATGTCGACTTCCACGCACTAGAACGCGCCTACCGCGGCATGAACATCGACAACTTCAGTGAATTTCTAGCGCTGTTTACTGCCGCCGGGCGCAACCTGAAAGCGACCAACCGTGACGGCCAGACGCTGGCCGAGATCGCCGCCGAACACGCCAACGGTGCCGATTACGTCGCCGCACTACAGCAGCGCGGCGGCTGAGCCATACAGCGCTCTGCGCCTACACCCGAGCGCTCTAATAAAAAGGAGTGCGCCGGCAATAAAGTCGTTGCGACAAAAAAAGACCCCAGCACCAGGCCGGGGTCTCAGTGGTAACGCAAGGCCCCGGCACACCGACCGGGGCGGTGCCGCTTAGCCGCGCAACAGGTCGCGCGAGATGATCAGCTTCATCACCTCGTTGCTACCAGCGTAGATGCGCTGCACGCGCGAGTCGGCAAAGGCGCGCGCCACCGGGTACTCCCACATATAACCCCAGCCGCCAAACAGCTGCAGACACTCGTCGGCCACTTTGCACTGCAGGTCGGTGGTCAGCAGTTTGACCATACTGGCGGTGGCGGTATCCAGCTTCTCTTCAAGGTGCAGCTCTACACAGCGGTCAACAAAGACCCGCATGGCGGTCACTTCGGCGTGCAACTCGGCCAGCTTAAACTGGGTGTTCTGGAACGCGGCAATCGGCTGGCCAAACGCCTTGCGGTCTTTCACATAGGCCACGGTCTCTTCGATCAGCCACTCGGCGTTGGCGATCGCACCGTTGCCCACCGCCAGCCGCTCTTGCGGCAGGTCTTGCATCAGGTAGATAAAGCCCTGGCCCTCACCACCGAGCATCGCCGAGGCCGGCACGCGCACATCATGAAAAAACAGCTCCGAGGTGTCTTGCGCTTTCATGCCGATTTTTTCGAGGTTTTTGCCTTTGCTAAAGCCCGGTGTGCCCGCCTCAACCAAAAACAGGCTGGTGCCCTTGGCGCCCTGACTGGGGTCGGTTTTCGCCACCACAATCACCAAGTCGCAGAGCTGGCCGTTGGTAATAAAGGTTTTAGAGCCGTTAATAATGTAGTCGTCGCCATCGCGCACCGCGGTGGTTTTGATCCCCTGCAGGTCCGAGCCGGCACCCGGCTCGGTCATCGCAATCGCCATAATGCACTCGCCACTGACACATTTGGGCAGGTAGTTCTGCTTCTGCTCTTCCGAGCCGTAGCGCTGCACATAGGGCACGGCAATGTCTGAGTGCAGCGACCAGCCGATACCGCTAAGCCCGACCCGGGCAACTTCTTCGCAGACAATCGCGTGGTAGCGGTAGTCGGCGCCAACACCGCCGTACTGCTCGTCGACGCTCGGGCACAAAAAGCCCTGCTCGCCAGCTTTGGTCCAGATCTCGCGGTCAACTTGGCCCTGCTTCTCCCAGCGGGCGTGGTGGGGCTGGGCCTCCACCTCTAAGAATTTGCGCACGGTGTCGCGGAACATCTCGTGGTCGGTGTCAAAACAGGGGCTTGGTATCTTGGCCATGGTCTATCTCCTAGGGCTTAATGATTGGGTTATTTGAGTGGTTAATCTACTTGGGCCCATCAATCGAGTAGTGGGCTGTTGTTGGCGGCCAGTGCGCGCAACGAGTCTGGCACAGTGAACCGCGCGCCGTAGCGCTCGGCCAGCTGGTCGGTGCGGGCGACAAATGCCGCACTGCCAACGTAGTTAATAAATTGCAGGGTGCCGCCGGTCCAGGCCGGGTAACCGATCCCCATGATCGAGCCGATGTTGGCATCGCGGGTCGTGATCAACACCCCTTCGTCGCGGCAGCGCAGCGTCTCGATCGCCTGAATATAGAGCAGCCGGTCTTGGATGTCGTCGATCAAGGCCGGCTCGGCAGCTACTGGGAACAGCTCGGCCAAGCCCGGCCAGAGCCGTTTTTTACCCCCCTCCGGGTAGTCGTAAAACGCCCCGCCAGTAGACTTGCCCGCGCGGCCGGCGGCCAACAACTTGTCGAGTACTGCGCTGCCAACCAGCTCGGGCAGCGGTTGGCCCGCCGCAGTCAGGTCGGCAACCGTCTGCTGGCGCACCTTGTCTTGCAGGGTTAGCGTCACCTCGTCCGATACCGCCAGCGGCCCGACCGGGAAGCCGGCCAGATAGGCGCCGTTTTCAACCGAGGCAGGGGCGATACCCTCTTCTACCATCGCCATCCCTTCCGCGGTAAAGGTGCCAAACACCCGCGAGGTATAAAAGCCACGGCTGTCGTTAACAATGATCGGGGTCTTGCCGATCTGCTGGACAAAGTCATACGCCTCGGCAAGGCTCTGCTGGCTGGTCTGCTCGCCAACAATAATCTCGACCAGCGGCATTTTGTCGACCGGCGAGAAAAAGTGCAGGCCGATAAACTGCGCCGGGCGCTGGCTGGCAGCCGCCAGACCAGTGATTGGCAGGGTCGACGTGTTCGAGGCGAACAGCGCCGTAGCCGGCAGCACCGCCTCGACAGCGGCGGTCACCTGCGCCTTCAGCTCGCGGTTCTCAAACACCGCCTCGATCACCAGATCACAGTCGGCCAGTTCGGTGTAGTCGTCGCTGGTGGCGATCAACGCCAGCACGGCCGCTTTTTTAGCTTCGTCGCTGCGGCCGCGGGCAATCTGCTTATCCAGCAGCGCCGCCGAGTAGGCCTTGCCTTTTTCGGCCGCCTCTAGCGAGAGATCTTTAAGCACACAGGCAACCCCGCGGCTGGCGCACGCCCAAGCGATACCGGCACCCATCATGCCGGCCCCCAAGATGGCGACCCGCTTAAACTGGCGCGGCGAGACCCCGGCGGGGCGGCCGACACCGGCCTTAACTTGGTTCATCTGGGTCCAGAAGGTGTTGATCAAATTCTTAGAGACGCGGCCGGTGGCCAGCTCGGTTAAGTAGCGGCTCTCGATCCGCGAGGCGGTGTCAAAGTCTACCTGCGCCCCCTCCACCATCGCACTGAGGATCGCCTCGGGGGCCGGCAGCCGACCGCGGGTCTGCTTGCGCATCACCGACGGTGCCATCGCAATCATGCCGGCCAGCGCCGGCGAGTTGACCGCGCCGCCCGGCATTCGGTAACCCTTGCGGTCCCACGGCTGTGTCACGGCGTCGCTACCCGCCGGGTTAGCCGCTATCCACGCCTGGGCGGCCGCCAGTAGTGCATCGCTGTCATCTACCAGCTCGTTAATCAGGCCGGCGGCGTGGGCTTTTTCGGCGCTCAAGGTGGTGCCCTGGGTCAGGTAGGGCATCGCCGCCTGCAGGCCGAGCATACGCACCAGCCGGGTCACCCCGCCGCCACCGGGCAGCAGCCCCAGCGTCACCTCGGGCAGCCCCACGCTCACCCCGCGGCGCAGCGCCACGCGGTGGTGGCTGGCCAAGCAGAGCTCAAAGCCACCGCCCATGGCTGCACCGTTAATGGCCGCCACGACCGGCACGCCGAGCGTCTCAATGGCGCGCATCGCAGCTTTCATCTTTTCGCTCATAGCGAACAGTTCGGCGGCGTCCTCGGGCTGGGCTTTGGCAAACATATTCAAGTCGCCACCGGCAAAAAACATCTTCTTGGTAGAGCGGTAGATAACCCCGGCGATATCGTCTTTTACCAACTTGGCCGCGAGGGCGGAGTACTCATCAATAAACACTTGGTCCATGATGTTGGCACTGCCGTCGGTGCGGTCAAAAATAACCTGGGCGATGCCGGCGGAATCTTTTTCGTAACGAATGCTGCTCATCTCTGCGCTCCTTAAACCCGTTCAATAATGGTGGCGATACCAATACCGCCACCCACACAGAGTGTCGCCATGCCGCGCTGCAAGCCGCGCGCTTCCAGCTCGTTGAGCAGCGTGGCGACAATCACCGCGCCGGTGGCGCCAAGCGGGTGGCCCATCGCGATTGAACCGCCGTTGACGTTAATTTTGTCCCAATCCACTTGCAGCTCGCGCGCAAAGCGCATCACCACCGAGGCAAACGCCTCGTTCACCTCAAACAGGTCGATATCCTCGACCGCCAGCCCAGCCACGGCCAGCGCCTTGCGCGCCGCCGGCGCCGGGCCGGTCAGCATGATGGTCGGGTCGGTGCCGACCAGCGCCGTCGCCACCACCCGCGCCCGCGGCCGCAGCCCAAACTGCTCGCCGGCTGCGGCACTGCCCAGCAACAGCGCCGCAGCGCCATCGACAATGCCCGACGAGTTGCCGGGGGTGTGCACGTGGTTGATCGACTCTACCCAGTGGTATTTTTTGCGCGCCACATCGTCAAAGCCCATCTCGCCGAGCGCTTTAAATGAAGGCTTAAGTGCGCCCAGACTCTCGACACTGCTCTCTGGGCGGATAAATTCATCGCGGTCCAAAATGGTCACGCCGTTGCGGTCGACCACCGGCACCACCGAGTTGGCATAGGCGCCGCGCTGCCAGGCGGCGGCCGCTTTGCGGTGGGAATCGGCGGCAAAAGCATCGACATCGGTGCGGCTGTAGCCGTCCAGCGTGGCGATCAGGTCGGCACCGATCCCCTGCGGCATAAAGCCGGTGGCAAAGTTGGTGGCTGGGTCTTGCGACCAGGCGCCACCGTCAGAGGCCATCGGCACCCGCGACATACACTCGACGCCACCGGCTACCACCAGCTGCTCCCAGCCCGAGCGTACCTTCATCGCCGCCATGTTGACCGCCTCCAAGCCAGAGGCGCAGAACCGGTTGAGCTGCACACCCGCCACGTCGTCGCTCCAACCGGCGGCCAGCGCAGCGGTTTTGGCGATGTCAGCACCCTGGTCGCCGACCGGTGTTACGCAGCCGATCACAATGTCGTCGACCGCTGCACTGTCAAACTGGTTGCGCTGCTGCAACGCTACCAGCAGGTCGCTTAGCAGCGTTACCGGCTTGACCTCGTGCAGCGAGCCGTTGGCTTTACCGCGCCCGCGCGGTGTGCGGATGGCATCAAAAATGTAGGCGTCTGCGGCCATACGGTGGCTCCCCTTGTGTCCATTAGTAGCTATTATTCATCTGCGACTGTGTCGCCGGTTTGCGGTCAAGCTTACCCACAACAGGGTCCCAAACAACACCCTAACCGCCGCAAACGGTGACTGCGGAGTTTCCACACCGAGGCCAACAGTCGCCTTGCTGACATTTGCCCAGTACCGCTGCGACCAATAAGTCGCGCTGCGGCGCGCGCCGCTGTTGCCGCCGCCATGTGTTTGCGGTATGTTCGCCATGCAGGGGTTAAAAGACGCCGCAAACCACTGTTTTCTGGGGGTACAGCGTTGCCACCACACCTGAAGTACACATAACACCCAAACATAATTAGGGGATTACTATGCAAACCATCAATCGAAAACTATTGGCCACCACCGTTGCCGCACTCGCCGCTGGTGCACTGGCACTGCCGGCCACCGCCGCCACCCTCGAAGAGGTCGTGGTAACGGCAACCAAACGCGCCGAGTCACTCCAAGACGTCTCTATCTCGATGCTCGCCGTCAGCGGTGAGACCATCCGCGAAGAGTCCATCACCAAGATGGAAGATCTCACCAACAGCATGCCGGCGGTGACTGTAGTTACCAACCCGATCGGCAACTTCGTGTTCATCCGCGGCATTGGCTCTTCCACCAACCAAGGTATTGAGCAGTCGGTCTCGATGTTCCACGACGGCGTTTATATGGGCCGTCACCAGCTGAGCCGTGCACCGTTCATGGACATTGAGCGGGTTGAAATTATGCGTGGCCCACAGTCGATTATGTTCGGTAAAAATACCATCGGTGGAGCGCTCAGCGTGATCGCTGCCAAACCGACCCAAGAGAATGAGGCGCTGGTTAGCATACTGGCCGGTCAAGATGGTGAGCAAGAAGTAAACCTGATGGTCTCTGGCGGTCTGACCGACACCCTGGCTGGTCGTTTCGCCTACCGCGACTACCAATACGACGGCTTCATGACTAACACCATGACCAATAGTAACGAAGCAGAGCGTGATGACTGGACCGCCCGTGGCACTCTGGTCTGGGATGCCACCGAACAGACCACCTTCACACTCAAGCACGAAATGAGCGAATTTAGTGAGCTCGGCCGTACCCAGCAACTCGCCATCGTCGCGCCCTACGGCCCAACCGCCCTAGGCTTGACTGCTATTAATGGTGCAATAGCCGGCGACGAGAGCGTGGACGACCAGCGCGCGGTAATCAATGATGGTGGCGCATTCTTCGCGTCGCTACCCTCTGGCCACCCCTTTGCCGGGCTTGCAGCGCCGGGCTACCCAGTCCTGCCAGGCCAAAATATGCAAGAGGTCAGCGATAATGAAATGGCAGTAACAACGCTGATTATGGATACCCAGCTAGGCGAACACACCCTCACTGCCACACTAGGTATCGCTTCATATGAATATGTTGATGTCTGTGACTGTGATTTTGCTGCTATCCCACTGGTACAAGTGAACGCAGCAGAAGATTATGATCAAGAGAGTCTTGAGCTGCGACTGACTTCGCCCGGCGGTGAGACCATCGACTACATTGTTGGCGCTTACTTCCATCAGAGCGATCTGGCGTACACCTCTGGTGAAGCATTCGGCGCTTGGATCGCAGGCGCTCCCAACGTCACGCGTGACTATTACCTCAACCAAGACCAAGACCAAATGTCTATCTTTGGCTCTGCAACTTGGAATATGGATGATACGACCCGTTTGACACTTGGCTTGCGCTACTCAGAAGAAGAAAAGACTGCCAGCCGAGCACTAACCAAGCGATTCACTGGCGGCTGGGATTTTGGAACTCACCCAGTGGGTCCGCTCTCTGGTTCATTCGGCTCAACTGCCGCTGATTACGACGCTTTCCAAGAACTCGGCCCAGTAGGTGGTGCCGGAACAGCGACACCTACACCGTCGCAAATTCTTGATGGCGCACTTTGGAGCACCCTACTCGGAACCTATGAGCACTCGATTCAAGGCCAAAAGCGCGACGAAGATTTCGTAGACTGGTCGTTTAACCTCGAGCACGATCTCTCTGACGATGTGATGGTTTACGGATTGGTCTCTACCGGGGTCAAGGGTGGCGGCTTTGATGCTCGCTACTTGAAAGATCCGCTGGACCCGAGCGTGCCGGGTTACGATAAGTTCGAGTACGAGGAAGAAGAAGCGCTGAACATGGAGCTCGGCTTTAAGAGCACCTTGCTCGATGGCGCGATGACCTTTAACGCCACGTTGTTCCGCACCGAGATTACCGATCTACAGGTCTCTATCTTTGACGGCGGTACCGCCTTCCTGGTGGACAACGCTGCCGAGATGACCGCGCAAGGGCTTGAGTTTGACGTTAAATGGGCCGCCACTGACTCGCTGACCGTCACCGCTGCTGGCGCCTACTTGGACAACAAGTTTGACTCGTTTAAAGACAGTGCTTGCTGGAAGCGTGACTCAGACTCTGCCGACCCTGCAGTACTAGCTGATGCAGCACTATGCTACACCAGTGCAGAAGGTCTCCCAGTGCAGGACGCTACTGGCGAGCCGAATATCTTCTCGCCTGAGTTCTCTATGAACTTGCGTCTCGACCACGAGATGCCGATCGGCAATTCACTGCTGCTGCGCAGCTCGGTCGACGCCTTCTACAGTGACGAACACTTCACTGCAGCCGATCTCGACCCGATCTATGCCACTCAGGATGCGTACACCCGCGTCAATGTTCGCTTGGCACTGGGTGACTCTGCTGGCAAGTGGGATGTCGCGATTATCGGTAAAAACATTACCGATGAAGAGGTCTCAACCAACAACAACGACGTACCACTGACCAACGGCAATGGCTTCACCAGCCTGCAACGTCTGGCTAGCTGGGCCGTACAAGGTACCTACCGCTTTTAATCGAGCCGGTAAGCCTGCAATACTAAACCCCGCCTCGGCGGGGTTTTTTTATGCGTATAAAAATCTATATGCCGATTAGCGCGGCGGGGCTATCTGGCCGCCGATAGAGCTGTTAAGCCTAAACCAGCCGGCCACGCTGTAGCGGTCGCGTGCGGCCGGCAGTACTTCATGGGGAAACTCCTCGCTGAGAAAGACCACTAAGCTGGCAAAACTGGGGGCTCTAGCTGAGCCCTGTCATGGCCGGTGACTCGCCAAAGAGCCTCCCGGAACCCGAGGCCATTTATGGTCGAAAAAATCCTGACCCCTTCAGCAAATGATAATTTAAATATACATTAAATAATCTGATGGTCATTTAATTGTTCATTTTTTAATTACCCCTATCACGTAGCCCACCCAAAATGGCTATACTGTTATCCGCCAGATAGGCTAACGGCTGCTTTTGTCGTCTTTTTTTGCCAGGTATCTATAATGAAAAAGCAACGAACCTTCACCCGACACGCTCAAGAGGCCGCCCTACTGATGGGGGAACAGATCAAGCTTGGCCGCAAGCAGCGCCGCTGGTCTGAGACCAACCTTGCCGAGCGCGCTGGGATCTCCCGGGTCACCCTGCGAAAAATTGAAAACGGTGAGCTAAGCTGCGCGGTGGGTTTAGTTTTTGAGGTCGCCACACTGGTTGGCGTTAAGCTGTTTGAGCCTGACAGCATGCCACTGGCAAAGCATATCGAGCATACCCAAGATAAGATCGCACTGCTGCCACAGCGCATTAAAGCGACCAACCGGGCGGTGCGTGATGACTTCTAACAGTGACCAAGAAGCGTTTGTCTGGATATGGCTGCCCGACCAAACCGAGCCGATCGTGGCAGGGCGCCTAGAAGCTGACAACGGCAATACCCTATTCAACTACGGTAAAAGTTACCTAGAGCGACTCAATGACAGCAACCCGGCTATGGCCATCTATGAGCCCGAGTTGCCGTTGAAGGCCGGGGCATTACCGCTACCCGATGGCTTGGCCATGGCTGGCTGCATTCGAGATGCCGCACCCGACGCATGGGGACGGCGCGTCATCATCAACAAAAAGCTCGGGCGAAACAGCGCCGGCATAGACACCGCCGAGCTGGGTGAGCTCACCTATCTGCTCGAATCTGGCTCTGACCGGATTGGCGCGCTGGATTTCCAGCGCTCTCCAACCGAGTATCTGCCGCGCGAGACCGGCACTGTTAGCATGGACGAGTTAATTGAATCCGCCGCACGAGTGGAAAAAGGTGTACCACTCACCGCGGAGCTTGATTTGGCGCTGTATCACGGCACCGCGATTGGTGGCGCGCGCCCCAAGGCGCTGGTCCAAAATCAGGATAAAAAGTATGTCGCCAAGTTCTCATCTAGCGCCGACCTGTACAGTGTGGTTAAAGCTGAGTTCATCGCGATGCGACTTGCCGCCTTGGCGGGGCTCAATGTCGCACCGGTTAAGCTTGAAACCGCTGCGAATAAAGATGTGCTGCTAATCGAGCGCTTTGACCGCCAGCTAAAAGGCCGCCAGTGGACACGCAAGGCGATGGTCTCGGCTCTCACTATACTCGGCCTTGACGACATGATGGCCCGCTACGCCAGCTATGAAACCTTAGCTGAAATCATTCGCCAGCGCTTTTCTGACCCCAAAGAGACACTGCAAGAGTTGTTCTCTCGCCTCGCCTTCAACATCTTGTGCGGCAATACCGATGACCATGCGCGCAATCACGCCGCTTTCTGGAACGGTAAAGAGCTCACCCTGACACCCGCTTATGATATCTGCCCACAGGGCCGTGCGGGCAACGAGGCGTCGCAAGCCATGCTGATATCCGGACGGAACAACCTCAGCCAGTTAACGCTCTGCCTTGCGGCCGCCAGACATTTTCTTCTCTCAGAGGAAGAAGCCCGCGCTATCTGCAGCCACCTAATCGAAACCATCGAAAACCATTGGCATCGGGTTTGCGATGAAGCACGGCTCAGTGAAGTAGACAGATCGCTTCTCTGGGGAAGGCAGTTTCTTAATCCCTACTCGATCGAACGGTAGGCGTAACCACCGCCCAGCCGATTAGCGCGGCGGGTCTATCTGGCCGCCGATAGAGCTATTAAGCCTAAACCAGCCGGCCACGCTGTAGCGGTCGCGCGCCGCCGGCAGCACTTCGTGGGGGAACTCCTCGCTGAGAAAAACCACCAAGCTGGCAAAGCTGGGGGTTACCCGCAGCAGCTCACCAGCGGCTTGGTCGTCGTCGGGGTAGATCACCAGCTCGCCGCCGTCATCGGGCTGCCAGCCGCGGTTGAGGTAGCCGACCACGCTCAGCAGGCGGTTGCTCTCGCCGCGAAAGGCGTCGCGGTGGCGCTTGTAGAAATCGCCGGGCGCATAGTGGGCAAGATGGCTTTCAAACGAAAACAGCCCCAAAAACAGCCGCCGGTTAAGGTACAGGCGCAGCGCCTCGCACCACTGC
This sequence comes from Porticoccaceae bacterium, assembly GCA_024639885.1. Classification (GTDB taxonomy): domain Bacteria; phylum Pseudomonadota; class Gammaproteobacteria; order Pseudomonadales; family Porticoccaceae; genus LSUCC0057. The sequence continues at coordinate 37,071 of JAHEGD010000014.1, forward strand.
CGCCACGCGGCGGCGTGCGGCTGCGCGCCATCCAACCAGTAGATAGTGTCGCGGCGCACAAAGCGGTTGCGCTGCGCATCGTCGCCGCGGCCAATCGCAGCCGGGGCAAACTCGCCCTCGCCGGCGGCCAGTGCCGCCAACAGTGAGTCGCTGACCGCGGCGGGCAGTGCCGCTGGGCAGATGGCGTAGCCGCGCGTCTCAAGCTGGCTGGCGATGGTCGCAAACAGCGTCTCGTCGGGCGGCTCTGCCGCATGTAAACGGCTGGACAGGTTAACAACGGCAGTGGGGCTGGCTGGCACGTGGGAGTCCCTAGTAAAACTAAATTGTCGTCTTATTGGCGCGCGCTGGCGAGCAATAAATGACGCGCCAGAGAGTTTTTGCTAGGGTAGCGGCCACTGCCAATAGCCAACCTGCGAGGCCCGCACCATGAGCGACACCAACACCCCCGAAGAGAACGGTATGAACCCTAACGAGCTCTACCGCGAAGAGAACTACACCGACCAGAAAATGGGCTCTATCCGCAAGCTGATCCCAGTCACGGCCGAAGGCAGCGACGACGAGTCGCGGCCGGTCCAGTTTGTCGGCTCGGCGCAGGTGATGACACCGATGGGCGCAGTGCCGCTAACCTTTGCACTGGATGGCGACACCATCGGCGAAGCGGCCGCCGACTTTGCCGGCAAGGCGCAGCTGGCGGTAGAGCAGACCGCCAAAGAGATCGAGCAGATGCGCCGCGACCAGGCCTCTCAAATCGTCGTGCCGGGCCAGGGTGGTGGCGGCATGGGTGGTGGTATGGGCGGCGGCGCACCCGGTGGCGGCATTATTGTTTAACGGCTAAAGCGCCGCTCAGCGGCCGGGTTGGCGTTAGCTCAACCCAGCCACTGCGCGCTTACTGGCTGGTGGTAATCAGCCGCTGTTTTTGCAGTGCGGTTAATTTTTTTATCTCCGCTTCACGGCGACTGGCACTGCTGCGGTTGTGGCCACCCTCGCGGTAGACCACTGCCAGTGGCCGACGGCCAAGAAAATACTTGGCGCCGCGCTTTGCGGCCCCCGCCGGCTGCTGCATTGCTTGGTGCTCGCTAAAGCGGCGCTCGACATCGGTGGCGATACCGGTGTAAAGCGAGCCGTCGCTGCACTTAACTACATAAACAAACCATTCGCTAGCGACCGCCACTAGCCAGCTGCAACCAGTTCTGTGCGGCAGCTGCGGCAGTGGTAGCGGGCGTGCCCGGCGGCGACCCGGCGGTGGCGCAGCGCGCCGAGCTGATGGCTGCGACAGCCGCATTGGTAGGGGTAGCTGGCGCGCTGCTGCTGCGGTATGCCGTCTAACTCATAATGGCCGGTGGCGCGGGTTGGCAGACCGAAATCGACCATCACCGCCTGCCACTGCGGGCCGTGCGGCTTTAACCGCCGGTTTGGATAGCGGCGGCTCACCGCGTAGTGGGCCACCTCGTGCGGAACGGTATCGGCCAAGCTCTCTTGCCAGTATTTAGCAAACAGCCACGGGTTAAAACGCAAGGTGTCTGGTTCGGCCGCGCGCTTGGCGGTAGCCGGCCGCGCCGGCCGGAAGCTACCGGCAGTGCGGCCGCGCTGGTCAAAGCGGACCGCGGGGGGCGGCAGCGCCACACCGTAACACTGCTCTGCAAACTGGCACCAGCGCGCCACAGCGGTGATCACGGCGGCACGCTCGGGCTCGCCAATTGGCAGGTAGTGGCCGTCTTGCAGGATCGGGGTAAAGTTATCCATCGCGGCCAGTATAACGGCGCAGCGCTGCGCTACAATGGCCACCATGAAAGTTGACCTACACTGCCACACACGCCACTCCGACGGCGAGCTAGATGCCCCCGAGTTACTGGCGCTAGCCGTCGAACGCGGCGTCGAGCTGCTGGCGATCACCGACCACGATTCGCTCGGCGCCCACGACGAACTGGCTGGGCAGAGCTTTGGCGGGCTGCGGCTATTGGCCGGCATTGAGCTGTCGACCAGCTGGCGCGGCCGCGGGGTCCATATTGTTGGGCTCAACGTCGATACCAGCAACCCCGGTTTGCGCGCTGGCATCGCCGCACAGCAGCGGGCACGCCAGCTGCGCGCCGAGATCATCGATGCCAAGCTGGCCAAGCTCGGTTTTGCTGACACCTTAAGCGGGGCGCGCCGCCACGCCGCCAATGGGTTTATCGGCCGGCCTCATTTTGCCGCCGAGCTAGTCGCCCGCGGGGCGGTTAAAGACCACGCCAGCGCATTCAAAAAATACTTGGGCGCAGGTAAAGCGGGCGACATTAAAGAGCAGTGGGCCGACCTGCCTAGCGTGGTCGAGTGGATCACCGTGGCGGGCGGCGTGGCGGTACTCGCCCACCCGGACAAATACAAATTGACCCGCACCAAACTGGTCGAGCTGCTCGGCGATTTTAGCGCCGCCGGTGGCACCGCGATGGAGGTAGTGTCGGGCAACCAAACTGCCGCCAGCAGCCGCCAGTTAGCGCAGCTCTGCCGGCAATTTAATCTGCTCGCCTCGTCCGGTAGCGACTACCACGGCCCCTCACTGCCGTGGGCGTCGCTGGGCAACCAACCGGAGCTGCCGGGCGACCTGGCGCCGGTCTGGGCGCAGTTCTAGAAATCACCTGCCGGCTCGCCTATACTGCGCGCTTATTCAGATTTACCGCGCTAACGCGCGGAGTTAGGAGCAACCAACCCCGTGGACTTTTTCATATTTATCAGCGAGCAGTGGCTGCTGGTCAGCTTGCTGCTGGTACTGGTTTACGCCTTCGCGATGCTTGAGCGCAGCCGCGGTGGCAAGCCGCTAACACCGGCTCAAGTGGTCGCTGAGCTCAACGCTGAGCGGGCAATTTTGCTCGATGTACGCGACGCCAAAGAGTACGCCGGCGGCCATATCCACGGCGCGCTGCACATACCGCACAGCAAGGTCGCCAACCAGCTTCACGAGCTTAACAAGCACCGAGAAAAAACCATCATCTTGGCCTGCAAAATGGGCCAGAGTGCCGCCGCTACCGGCAAGCTGCTGACCAAACAGGGCTACACCGTGCGCCGCTTGGGCGGCGGTATGATGGAGTGGGGCAACCAAGGTATGCCAGTGGTCACTAAGGCCAGCGGCAAAGGCAAAGAGGCGTAACCGCATGAGCGCGCCCGAGGTAACCGTTTATACCACCCGTTACTGCCCCTACTGCTCGGCGGCAACCCAGCTGCTGCAGAGCTTGGGGGTCGACTTCAACGAGATTTCCGCTGACAATAACCCCAAGCTGCGCAGCCAGTTGCGCGAGCGCAGCGGCCAGCACACAGTGCCGCAAATTTGGATTGGCGAGCATCACGTCGGTGGGTTCACCGACCTCCAGCTGCTTGCCCAGCGCGGCACGCTCAGCGAGCTGCTCGCCGGTAGCACCGCTTAACCCAATACACTTTTACTCAAACAATAAGGCCAATACCATGACTGAAGAGACACCCGTAGCCGCTGCCAGCGAAGAGAAGCCCGGCGTACAATTTGCCCTGCAACGGATCTACCTGAAAGATTTCTCGTTTGAATCGCCGCAGGGCGTCAAGGCGTTTACCTCGCAGGCCAAACCCAAGGTCAACCAAGAGCTCAACACCAAAACCGCCAAAATTGAGGACAACCTCTACGAAGTGGCGCTGCGTCTCACCGTGACCGTTGCCGACGGCGAAGAGACTCTCTATCTGGTTGAGGTTGAGCAGGCCGGCCTGTTTGCCATCACCGGCCTAGAAGACCAGCAGCTAGCCCAGGTGCTTAACACTGCCTGCCCGAACATTCTATTCCCGTACGCGCGCGAGGCGATCGACAACACCCTAACCAAAGCGACTTTCCCGCCGCTGCTGTTGCCGCCGATTAACTTTGACGCGCTGTTTGCCTCTGCTGTACAGCAGGCGCAGGCAAAAGCCGACGAGCAGAACAGCGACGCAACCGAGCACTAAACGCGCCCGCTAGCCGCTAGCCAAAACGCCCGCGCAACGCGGGCGTTTTGCTATCTGCGATTAGCTGATGCCGTACTCTTTGAGCTTGCGGGTGAGTGTGTTGCGCCCCCAGCCGAGCTTGTCGGCGGCATCGCGCTTGCGCCCGGCGGTGGCATTCAGGGCCGCCTCTATCAGCACCCGCTCGGCCAACTCCACCGCGCGCTGGGCGACATCCATCCGGTCACTGGCCAGCTCGGTTGCCGCCCAGCCGGCCAGCAGCTGTGGCCACTGTTCGGCGCTGGCTAGCGGCGCTACCGCCGGCGCCGGCGATGCTGCCGCAGCGGCACCCAGCAGATCGGCCGGCAGGTCGGCCGGCAGCACCTCGCGGCCGGCGGCCATCACGGTTAGCCAGCGGCAGGCGTTCTCGAGTTGGCGGACGTTGCCCGGCCACGGCAGCGCCACCAGCTGCGCCTCGGCAGCTGGCGACAGCAGCTTGCTCTCTACCCCCAACTCGGTGGCGGCGCGCTGAAAGAAGTAGCGCATCAGCTGGGGAATATCTTGGCGTCGCTCGGCCAGTTTGGGCAGCAGGATACGGATCACATTGAGCCGGTGGAAAAGATCCTCGCGGAAGCTGCCAGCCTCAACCAGCTGTTCTAGGTTTTGATGGGTGGCGGCGATGATACGCACATCTACCTTCACCGAGGTGTGGCCGCCAACCCGGAAAAACTCGCTGTCGGCGAGCACCCGCAACAGCCGGGTCTGCGCCTCTTGGGGCATATCGCCAATCTCATCGAGAAACAGCGTGCCACCGTTGGCCTGCTCAAAGCGGCCCTCGCGGCGCGCCGCCGCACCGGTAAAGGCGCCCTTCTCGTGGCCAAACAGCTCAGACTCGATCAACTCGGCGGGGATCGCGGCCATGTTGAGGGCGATAAACTTGCCGTCGCGGCGCGGACTGTGGCGGTGTAGCGCCTGCGCCACCAGCTCTTTGCCGGTGCCCGACTCGCCATTGATTAGCACGGTGATATTAGATTTAGAGAGCCGTCCAATCGCCCGAAACACCTCTTGCATGGCCGGTGCTTCGCCAATGATCTCTTGCGCTATCGGCAGCGACTCGTTGCTGCTGGCGCGCTCTTGCTGCTGCTCGGCGACCACGGCTAGCGCACGCTCGGCAACCGCTTGCAACTCATCTAGATCGAACGGTTTGGGCAGGTACTCAAAAGCGCCCCCTTCATAGGCAGCAACGGCACTGTCTAGGTCGGAGTGGGCGGTGGTGATAATTACCGGCAGCAGCGGCTGGGCGTTGTGCAGCTGCGCCAGCAGCTCAAGGCCATCGGTGCCGGGCATGCGGATATCCGATATCACCACCGCCGGGCGGTGGCTGGCAAAGGCTGCCAACAGCGCATCGGCGGAGTCAAAGGCGCGCACCGTGAGCTCGGCGCGCTGCAACGCGCGCTGCATCACTTTGCGCAGTGAGTGGTCATCTTCAGCCAGCCAGATCTGCTCTTTGGCGGGGGACATAAGTTACCTCGTCGGTGCCGCGGCGGGGGTCGCCACCAGCGGCAGATAGATTGAAAATTCGGTATCGCCGGGCTGTGAGCGGCACTCAATAATGCCGCCGTGGTTCTGCACCAGTGACTGCGCGATGGTCAGCCCCAGGCCACTGCCCTCGGCGTGGCCGCTAACCATCGGGAAAAAAATTTTTTCGGCGATATCGGCGGCGATACCGGCGCCGTTGTCGAGTACATCAACCCGACACAGGTAGCGGTGCGGCGTGCCATTGATGGTGTAGTTGCGCTGGATGCGGGTGCGCAGCGTGAGTGTGGCGGCGGGCACCTCGGCGAGCTCGCGGTGGGCGTTGCGGGCAATATTCAGTAGCGCCTGGATCAACTGCTCTTTATCGCCTACCAGTGGCGGGATACTCGGGTCGTAGTCGCGCAACAACGCGATCGGCGGGCCGGCCTCGGCCTCTACTAGCGCAGCGACGCGCTCGGTCACCTCGTGGATGTTTAGCTCGGCCAAGCTCGGTTTGTTGGTTGGCCCGAGCAGCTTGTCGACCAAGTTGCGCAGCCGGTCGGTCTCGTCGCGGATAATCGTGCAGAGCTCGTCGGCCTCATCGCGGACTGCCGCCGGCAGGTCGCTGGCGGCCAACTCAGCAGCCAGCAGCTGGGCGGCACCGCGGATACCGCCGAGCGGGTTTTTCACCTCGTGGGCGAGGCCGCGCACCAGTAGCCGCGAAGTGTCATGGGCAGTCAATAGCGCCTCTTCGCGCTCGATGCGCAAAAACCGGTCGACCGGCTGTAATTCGACCAGCAGCGCCCGGCCGAGCGGCTCGGGGGCGCCATCAAACGGCGACACGGTGTAATCAACTTGGGTTTGGGCGGCCGCGCCGCGGTGGAGAAACTCGTGACGGCGGGTGACTGGCTGGCCCTGCTCGAGCGCATCGCGCAGCGTGGCGCGGGCCATCTGGTCATCGGCAAACAGGTCGCTGGCTACCGCCTGCAACAGCCGTGGGCCGCTCAGCTGTAGCAGCGTCTGTGCCGAGGGGTTGGCGTAACAGACCCGCAGGCAGCTATCGACCACCAACACCGCGGTGTTGAGGCTCTCGAGCACCCGCTGCTCTAGTGGCAGCGCGGCGGAGTGGATAGGGGCGGGTTGGCTCATTGCGGGTCCGTTGGGTTGGGTGATGCCGTGCGCAGCGGCTACCGTGATCCATTGCTCACTATCGATATGCCACGACTACTGCAATTACTACTGCAATTAACAGGCCAACTTAGCGGTTGGCGCCGCTAGCCGCGTTTTAATGCAATGCTAGCTACTGCGGCGCAGAGGGCGTGGTGGCGGGCCTGGCGCTGGCTGCGATCATAACAGCCGGCGAGCCAGTTTTGCACCACTTTGGTGCGGGCGGCTACGGCGGGGTCGGCAGAGCCGGCAGGTGGTGGCGCTGCACATAGACCACCACCGGCTCGCTGGCCAGCAGTTGGCGGCCAGCGGCGTTGAGCAGAGCCACTTGCAGGCGCTGTTCACCGCGTTCGGGCAGCGCGATCCAGCAGCTGTTGTCGCTGCGCAGAAGCGCTACCGGCTGGCCGTTGTGCAGGCACTGGTAGTGCTCGCCGGCCGCCAGTGTGCCGCCGATCTGAGCCTGCACCAGCACGCCGGCAACGGCGTGGCCGACCGGGCTGCCGCTGGTCGGTGCCGTGATGGTGATATGGCGGGCCCTGTTTGGGTTGCTATCGTTACGCCGTGAACGAACAACAGGGACGGTTGGCACAGCGGTGGTATTGAGCGGCGCCAACAGCAGCGGCTGGCCAGCCGGCTGGTCGCTATAGACGGGGCTGCCGGCCGCATCTTGGCTGCGGTAGATTGGCTGCTCGGCCAGCGCGGCGCTGGCTAGCAGTAGCGTTACAAGCAAGGTGATAGCGCGCATACAGCGAGCATAGTCGCCCTGCGCGGCGCGCGCCAGCGGCACCATCTGCCGGGCGAAAAAAAACCGCCGCGCCGGGGCGCAGCGGTTTTTAGTGGGCCGGCGGCAGAGAGCCCGCCGGCCGCGTTTAAGCAGCTTAAACGCTGTAGTACATATCGAACTCAACCGGGTGGGTGGTGTGCTCAACACGGTAGACATCTTCCATCTTCAGGTCGATGTAGGCGTCGATCATGTCGTCGGTAAAGACGCCACCGGCGGTCAGGAAGCTGCGGTCTGCATCGAGGCACTCGAGTGCTTCGCGCAGGCTGCCAGCCACTTGTGGGATCGCGGCGGCCTCTTCTGCCGGCAGGTCGTAGAGATCTTTGTCGGCGGCGTCGCCGGGGTGGATCTTGTTGACCACACCGTCAATACCGGCCATCAGCAGCGCGGCAAAGCAGAGGTAGGGGTTGGCGATCGGGTCGGGGAAGCGCGCTTCGACACGCATCGCCTTCGGTGAAGAGACATAGGGGATGCGGATAGAGGCAGAGCGGTTGCGCGCCGAGTAGGCGAGCATCACCGGCGCTTCAAAGCCCGGGATTAGGCGCTTGTAGCTGTTGGTACCGGGGTTGGTGAAGGCGTTCAGCGCCTTGGCATGCTTGATGATGCCGCCGATGTAGTAGAGCGCAGTCTCGCTCAGGCCAGCGTAGCCGTCGCCGGCGAACTGGTTGACGCCATCTTTCCAGAACGAAGAGTGGACGTGCATACCAGAGCCATTGTCGCCAACGATCGGCTTGGGCATAAAGGTAGCGGTCTTGCCGTAGGCGTGGGCGACGTTGTGAACACAGTACTTGAGCACCTGCACTTCGTCGGCTTTGCTGACTAGGGTGTTGAACTTAACACCGATCTCGCACTGGCCGGCGTTGGCCACTTCGTGGTGGTGAACTTCGATTTCGAGGCCCATCTGCTCCATGGCGGTACACATGGCGGCGCGCAGGTCGTGCAGCGAGTCGACCGGGGGCACCGGGAAGTAGCCGCCTTTAACGCGCGGGCGGTGGCCCATGTTGCCGTCGGGGTACTCTGCAGCGGTCGCCCAGGCGCCCTCTTCCGAGTTGATTTTGACAAAGGAGCCGGTCATGTCGACGCCCCATTTGATGTCATCAAAGACAAAGAACTCGGGCTCGGGGCCGAAGAAGGCGGTGTCGCCCAGGCCGGTAGACTGCAGGAAGCCTTCAGCGCGACGCGCAACCGAGCGCGGATCGCGGTCGTAGCCTTGCATGGTAGAGGGCTCGATGATGTCGCAACGCACGATAATGGTCGACTCGTCGGTGAACGGGTCAACGATCGCGGTGCTGTCGTCGGGCATCAGAATCATGTCTGACTCGTTGATGCCTTTCCAGCCGGCAATCGATGAGCCATCGAACATCTGGCCGTTTTCAAAAAATTCGCCATCGACGACTTTAGCGGGAATGGTGACGTGCTGCTCTTTACCTTTAAAGTCGGTAAAACGCAGGTCTACCCAGCGCGCTTCAGTCTCTGCGATCAATTTCAGTGTATTTTCGGCCATGCCTTCCTCCAGTGTAACGATTGCTATTGGGTTAATTGGTCGTCGCCAATGGCTCTGCCGTCGGCGGTTTATTGCTCACCGGGTGCCCCGGTGGTGTAAACGCTGCTCCAGCAGCCGCCAACTGGCCGCTACCGTTATTAGATTCTTTGCAAATGCCGTGCCAACTGCCAGTAGCCGCCCATGTAGGCAGTTGGCTGCTCACTTGTCCAGCCGCATCCGGCAATTTGCACACTATTGGTGCGCACCCTGCCGAAAAAGCACCAACCTGGTGCACCGTCAGCGACTGGCCGCCAACGAGTGAATAAGGCGGCTATCATGCCGACCGCGCGCCGATTTGTCACTCTCACTGTTTGACCGCCAGCGCCAGCGGCGCGTACCAACATGTCCGAAAAAACGCAAATAGTTGCTGTGGCAGGGGCGCTATTCACCTATAATCGCGCCTTTTTACGCGACCCGAGCCCCCTCCCATGTCTAGCCATTCCTCGATTGACAAGTTACGCAACATCGCCATTATCGCCCACGTTGACCACGGTAAAACCACCCTGGTAGACAAACTGCTGCAGCAGTCCGGCACCCTTGACCGCAAGAATATGACCACCGAACGGATCATGGACTCGAACGACCAAGAGCGCGAGCGCGGCATTACTATCCTGGCGAAAAATACTGCAATCACCTGGAACGACTACCGTATCAATATCGTCGACACCCCCGGCCACGCCGACTTTGGCGGTGAGGTAGAGCGCGTGCTGTCGATGGTCGACTCGGTACTGCTGCTGGTCGACGCGGTTGATGGGCCGATGCCGCAGACCCGCTTTGTCACCCAAAAAGCTTTCGAGAAAGGCTTGAATCCAATTTTGGTGGTTAACAAGGTCGACCGCCCCGGCGCGCGCCCGCACTGGGTGATGGACCAGGTTTTCGATCTCTTTGACCGCCTCGGCGCGACCGATGAGCAGCTCGATTTCCCGGTTATCTACGCCTCGGCGCTGAACGGCATCGCCGGCCTAGAGCACGACCAACTGGCCGATGACATGACCCCGCTGCTAGAGATGATTGTCGATAAAGTGTCGTCACCGGCGGTCGACTTAGACGGCCCGCTGCAGATGCAGATCAGCGCCCTGGACTACAACAGCTACGTCGGCGTCATCGGCGTTGGCCGCGTTAAGCGCGGCAAGATCGCCCCCAACGAGCAGGTGGTCGTGGTCGGTGCCGATGGCAAAACCCGCAAGGGCCGCGTGCTGCAGGTAATGGGTTACCAAGGGCTGGAGCGCGTCGACGTGACCAGCGCACAAGCCGGCGACATCATCTGTATTACCGGCGTCGACAAGCTTAATATCTCCGACACGATCTGCGCAGTTGACGCCCCTGAGGCGCTGCCGGCACTGACCGTTGACGAGCCGACCGTGAGCATGACCTTCCAGGTCAACGACTCGCCGTTCTCGGGCAAAGAGGGCAAGTACATCACCTCGCGCAATATCCGCGACCGGCTCGATCAGGAGCTGATCCACAACGTCGCACTGCGCGTAGTGCAGGGCGACAGCCCAGACAAGTTTGTGGTCTCTGGGCGCGGCGAGCTGCACCTGTCAGTACTGATCGAGAATATGCGCCGCGAAGGCTTTGAGCTGGGCGTATCGCGCCCCGAAGTGATCCAGAAAGAGATCGATGGCGAGATCCACGAGCCTTTCGAGCAGATCGTCATCGACGTTGAAGAGCAGCACCAGGGCTCGGTGATGGAAGAGATGGGGCTGCGCAAAGCCGACATGACCAACATGGAGCCGGATGGCAAGGGCCGCGTTAAGCTCGAGTTTATGGCGCCATCGCGCGGCATGATCGGCTTCCGCTCGCACTTCCTGACTATGACTAGCGGCTCGGGCATCATGACCAGCATTTTTGACCACTACGGCCCGGCCAAAGCCGGCGAGCTGGCTGGCCGCCAGAACGGCGTACTGGTCAGTATGGCCACCGGCAAGGCGCTCGCTTACGCGCTGTTTAACCTGCAGGACCGCGGCCGTCTGTTCCTCGGCCACGGCGCCGAGATCTACGAAGGCCAAGTGATCGGCATTCACTCGCGCAGCAACGACCTGCCGGTTAACCCGACCAAGGCCAAGCAGCTCAACAACATCCGCGCCGCCGGCACCGATGAGAACCTGATCCTGGTACCGCGCATCAAGCACACTTTGGAGCAGGCGCTCGAGTTTATCCAAGACGACGAGCTGGTAGAGGTGACGCCGGAGTCGATTCGCATCCGCAAAAAGCTGCTCAAAGAGAACGAGCGCAAGCGCTCAGGCAGCAAAGCTTAAGCCACTTTTGCCCAGCTACCTGCCGGGCAACTGCTAGGCTTCAAAAAGCCCGGATCGCGCACTGCGCGCTCCGGGCTTTTTTGTCGTGCCAGCGCAGGTTAGCGCCACCTTGCAGTCAGACTCAGGCTGGCTTAACGGTAGCCGATGTTCCAGATCACGCGCTGCGCGCCACAGCATGAAGCTGAATGCCAAGCGCCGCCAAGACCTTAACCACGGTGTCAAATTGGGGTTTGGCACCGGGACGCAATGCTTTGTAGAGGCTTTCGCGGCCCAGCCCCGACGACTCAGCAATCTTGGTCATGCCGCTACTTTTTGCCACATGCCCGATCGCACTCAGTAGCTCGTCACTGTCACCGTCAGCCAACACCGCCGACAGGTACTCGGCGATATCCTCAGCTGTGCGTAACTGGTCGGCCATCTCGAATTGAGTAAGCGTCTCCAGCGCAATCGTTGTCTCCATCAGGTACCTCCAATCTGTTGCGCTATTCGCCGCGCTTTGCGGATATCTTGGCGCTGCGTAGATTTGTCTCCGCCAACCACCATTACAATTGTGGCGGGCGCTCTGGATAGGTAATACATGCGCCAACCGGGGCCGAAGAATTCGCGCATCTCATAGACACCATCGCCAACTGCTACCACGTCTCCAAGCAGACCGCGGATCGCCTTTTCAAGTCGTCGCGCCAATCGCATACGGGTCCTAGTATCATTCAAGCGGCCCAGCCACTCAGAAAACGCGGTGGTCATCAGCACTTTGTACACACTAACACCCTTGTATCCTTTAGGATACAGCTATTGTCGACTCACTCTCCTAGTTATAGCCGATCCGCTCTGTTTTGTGCTCAATCGCTATGGGGGTAACAGTGGCAGCTGGTTAAGTGATCGTTCACTACGCCCATTGACTGCAGATAGGCGTAGCAGATAGTTGAGCCAAAAAAATTAAAGCCGCGTTTTTTCATCGCCTTGCTGATGGTGTCAGAGAGCTCGGTGGTGGCTGGGATATCGGCGTGGCGGGCGTAGCGGTTGAGCCGCGGTTGGCCGTCGACATAGCCCCATAAATAATTAGAGAAGCTGCCGTAGTCGGCCTGCACCGCCAAAAAGCAGCGCGCGTTGTTGATCGCCGACTCGATCTTTTTGCGGTTGCGGATTATGCCGCTGTCAGCCAACAACCGAGCGATATCCGTCTCGCCGTAAGCGGCGATGCGGGCCGGGTCAAACCCCTCGAAGGCGCGCCGGTAACCGTCGCGGCGGCGCAGGATGGTGATCCACGACAGCCCGGCCTGGGCGCCCTCAAGAATTAAGTACTCAAACAGCGTTGCGTCATCGTAGCTCGGCACCCCCCACTCGGTGTCGTGGTAGTGCTGGTAGAGCGGATCGTCGCCGCACCAGTCGCAGCGCTTGATGGGAGTGGTTGGGCTGGCCATAGCGTGCTCACAGCAGATTAACGGGCAGACAGTCTGACCCGTTTTAGCGGCCGCATCAATGCGCCGGCGCGGTTGTTACGCCGCGTTGATTGGCCGACAATAGCGGCCTGCCACTACCGCCCCCCCCCCGAGTGAGATAAAACCGATGAGCCAGCCCGCCGATACCGCCACACCGCCCGCCAAAAAGGTCGGCATGATCAGCCTCGGCTGCCCCAAGGCACTGGTCGACTCCGAACGGATTCTCACCCAGCTGCGCATGGAGGGCTACCAGATATCGCCCAGCTACGACGACGCCGATGTCGTGGTGGTCAACACCTGCGGGTTTATCGACAGCGCCAAACAGGAGTCGCTGGACGCCATTGGCGAGGCGCTAAAAGAGAACGGCAAGGTGATTGTGACCGGCTGTATGGGTGGCGACGAGCAGCAGATCCGCGCCGTCCACCCGGATGTCTTGGCGGTATCTGGCGCCCACCAGTACGAGCAGGTGATGGACGCTGTGCACCACTACGCGCCAGCTAGCCAACTGCACGACCCCTACCTCGACTTGGTACCGCCACAGGGCATTAAACTGACCCCGCGCCACTACGCCTATTTAAAGATATCGGAGGGCTGCAACCACCGCTGCAGCTTCTGCATTATCCCGTCGCTGCGCGGCGACCTGGTCAGCCGGCCAATCGGCGATGTACTCGACGAGGCCGAGCGACTGGTCAATGCCGGCACTAAAGAGCTACTGGTGATATCGCAAGACACCAGCGCCTACGGCATCGACACCAAGTTTAGGACCGGTTTCTGGCAGGGACGGCCGGTTAAAACCCATATGCAGCAGCTCTGTGAGCAGCTTGGCGAGCTCGGCGCTTGGGTGCGACTGCACTACGTTTACCCCTATCCGCATGTCGATAACCTGATGCCGCTGATGGCCGACGGCAAAATACTGCCCTATCTCGATATCCCCTTCCAGCACGCCCACCCCGAGGTACTGCGCGCTATGAAGCGCCCCGCCAACGAAGAAAAAGTGCTCGAACGGATTCACCGCTGGCGCCGCGAAGTACCCGATATGACCCTGCGCAGTACCTTTATTGTCGGCTTCCCCGGCGAGACCGAGGCACAGTTTGACTACCTGCTCGACTGGCTGCGCGAGGCGCAGCTCGACCGAGTCGGCTGCTTTAAATACGAGGCGGTCGACGGCGCCCCCGCCAACACAATCGCCAACCCAGTCGACGAAGCCGTTAAGCAGGAGCGCTGGGAGCGGTTTATGGCGGTCCAGCAAGAGATCAGTGCCGCCCGCCTGCAAGCCAAGGTCGGCCGCACCATTGACGTACTGATCGACAGCGTTGATGAGGACGGCGCAGTCGGCCGCAGCAGTGCCGACGCACCGGAAATTGACGGCAACGTCTATCTCGATGGCCGCACTGATTTAGCGGTCGGCAGTATCGTCAAGGCCACCGTCACTGCCGCTGATGAGTACGATTTATGGGCCGACTAACGGTTGGTAGACCCCAATTCGCAGAGATAAAAAAAGGGCCTCATCCGAGGCCCTTTTTTGTAACGGCTAACCGCTTAGTGGTGGTGACCACCCGGGCCGTGGACGTGGCCGTGCTCAAGCTCTTCTGCTGAGGCTTCGCGGACATCGGTAATCTCAACATCAAAGTTGAGTGTCTTGCCGGCCAGCGGGTGGTTGCCGTCGACAGTAACAGTGGTCTCGGTAACCGCGGTAACGGTGACCGGCACAGCGCCGCCCTGTTCGGTTTGGGCTTCAAACTGCATACCCACTTCGACGCTCTCAACGCCTTGGAAGGCCTCTTTAGGCACTTCTTGGATCATCTCTGGCAGGGTCTCGCCATAGCCTTCGGCGGGGGCGACGGTCACTTGCATCTTGTCGCCAACGGCTTTGCCGAGCAGCTCTTTCTCAAGGCCGGGGATAATATTGCCGGCACCGTGCAGATAGGCCAAGGGCTCTTTGCCGGCCGATGAATCGATGGTGGTGCCTTGCTCGTCGGTCAAGGTGTAGTGGAACGCGACAACGCTGTTTTCGGTAATAGCCATAAGTGAGGACCTCTGCCCTAGTGCGTAAATGGCCGCGCATTATGAAGCAATCACAGCAAAATCGCCAACCCGGCCGGGCCGCCAACTAGTGCTCTTTTTGTCGGGATTAATGCACTAGTCAGCGCAATCTGTCATATTTGTGTCATCTACTTTACGAAAAATTTGGGAATAGAAACGATGTGTCCAAGAGACCAGAGTGAACCACACTGCCACGAGGAATCGACAGTGCCCAAACAGTTAATTTTAGTCGTAGAGGATGAACCGGCGATCCGCGAGATGCTCGCGATCGCACTGGAGGCGGCCGACTACCGCGTGATTACCGCCAGCGACGCACAGAGTGCTCACGGCCGAATTATCGACGACAAGCCCGATTTAGTACTGCTCGACTGGATGATGCCCGGCACCACCGGGCTAGAGCTACTGCGCCGGCTGCGCCGCAACGACATCACTGCCAAACTGCCGATTGTGATGTTGACCGCCAAGACCGATGAAGATGCCACCATCACCGGCCTGGATGCCGGCGCCGACGATTACATTCAAAAGCCGTTCTCGCCGCGTGAATTGATCGCCCGCATCAAAGCGGTACTGCGCCGGCTAGGACGCGAAGAGCTGGTCGACCCGATCAAAGTCGACGAGCTGGATTTTGACCCAGTCTGCCACCGGGTGACTATCGCCGGTGAAGCAGTAACCCTCGGCCCCACCGAATACCGTCTGTTACAGTTCTTTTTGACCCACCAGGAGCGCGTCTACTCGCGCGACCAGATCCTTGACTACGTCTGGGGTGGCAATGCTTACCTCGACGAGCGCACCGTAGATGTCCACATCCGGCGGCTGCGCAAAGCCATCTCTAACCAAGGTTACGAGCGCTACATTCAGACCGTTCGCGGTGCCGGCTACCGCTTTTCAAAGCTGACCGGCGAATAAACGCTCGCTTAGGCGCGAACGCGCTGTGGCTGCTCGCTGCTGGCCACAAATTCACGGATAAAACGGCGCACCTCTCGCGCGGCGCTGGTGTCGAGCTCATCGCACAGCGCTAGGAACGAATCTTTGTCCTCTTTATTGAGCCTGATGATCAGCTGGCTGTCTTTACTGCGCTTTTTCTCTTTACTCACGGCTCCGCTCCTGCCTGTTCATCGATAATGCTGCTGTACTGCGTTTTGTTATACATCGGCTATGAGCTTAAAGTGCTTTTATGACAATTTAGCGACAATTAGATGGCAGTCCAGCCGAATTAAACAGCAAAAAAAACCCGGCAAGCCGGGGTTTTTTATTGCCACTGCAGGGCTGTTTAGAACGACCATTGGTAGTCGAGTGAGACCGACATACCCGGCGCTTTGGTGAAGGTCACCACGCCGTTTTGTTCAATTTCGATCGACTCGTCGAGCAGATTCTTAACCTTGAGCTTGATGGTTGAACTCTCGTCCGGGTAGAACGAGTAAGTCATATCCAGCGAGTGGAACGGCTGCTCGAATGAGTCGGCCGAACCATTGCGCCCAGCCAAATAGAGCCGCTCATCAAATACGTTATAGACGACCATCGCCGCGTGCTTGCCGTCATTAGAGTCGTAGCCCAACTGCATATTGAAAGCGAGATCCGAGGCGCCGGTCATATTACGCACCGGGTTGGTCGGCGCATCGGCATCACTACCGCTAGCCACCAGTTCGGTGTCCAGTGCGGTAAGGTTGCCGGCAACAAAGAATGGCGTGAAGCTATCACCCAAAAACGCCAAGCTCTTCAGCACTTGCCACCGAACCGCAATTGACGGTTGCAGCGCCGCCCCGCTAAAGGCAGACTGCGGCTTTAATTCGCCCACCGCAGGAGAGCGCCATGCGCCCAGGCCTACAGACCGAGTTTTGGCGTATCGCCTATGTGGGGCTGTTCTCACTGCTGTTTGGTCTCAGCGTCGGCTACCCGGCCGAGCTGCTACTGCTTGGCGGTGCGCTCTATATGGCGTGGACTTTCAACACCATCGAGCGGCTGTTTCGCTGGATCGACCGCGGCATGCGCGGCAGCCCGCCTGACCAGGGCGGCGTCTGGAGCGAAATCGGCAACACCCTCAACCGCCAAAAGCGCCGCGACAAAGCCCGCACCGGCAAGTTGCGCTCTACTATTGCGCGCATCTCCAGCCTCACCGAGGCGCTCGATGAGGGCATTGTGGTCGTTCGCGACGACTTAACCGTCGATCTCTGGAACAGCGCGGCCAAGCAGTACCTACAGCTGCGCAGCAGCGACCGCGGTGCGCCGATCACCAACCTGCTGCGCCAGCCCGAGTTTGTCAGCTACATTGCCCAACGGCCGTTTGCCGGCGAAGTCGAGTTGCAGTTAGGGGTGCGCGGCGAGCGCACGGTAAAAATATCCGCCTCTGAATTTGGCCGCGGCGAAATTGTCGTGGTGATCCACGACGTCACCGCACTGCGCCAGCTTGAGCGGCTGCGCACCGAGTTTGTCGGCAATGTCTCACACGAGCTGCGCACCCCGTTGACCGTCATCAAGGGCTATGTCGAAACGCTCGGCGATGTGATCGACCCCCAACAGGCCGCAACCCATCGCGCGCTCGGCCAAATTGGCGAGCAGGTGAAGCGGATGCAGGCGCTCGCCGACGATTTAATTGTCATGTCCAAGCTCGAGTCGGCAGGCGCTGTCGAATGTAGCGAGCCGGTCGCGGTGATGGCCGTGGTTGAGCAGCTGCTGGCCGACGCCAACAAGCTCAGCGACGGCCGCCACACCATTGAGCTGAACGCGCCGGACAATGCCGCCAACTGGCAGTTGCTGGTCCGCCAAGAGGATCTGGCCAGCGCGCTGGGCAATATTCTGTTTAACGCGGTCAGTCACAATCCGGGCGGCTGCACGATTACCATGCAGCTGCGGCAGATGGGCGGCCAACTAGAGGTGGCGATAAAGGATAATGGGGTCGGCATCGCCAGCGAGGCAGTGCCGCGCATCACCGAGCGGTTTTACCGCGCCGACAGCAGCCGCAACTCTGAGACCGGCGGCAGTGGGCTCGGCTTGGCGATCGTCAAACACATTGTCCAGCGCTACGGTGGCGATCTCAGCGTAGAGAGCCGGCTCGGCGCCGGCAGCACCTTTACCTGCACACTGCCGCTGGCCGACGGCTAACGGGCCGCGCAGCTAAACCGGTAATAGAGGTAGTACTTGCCGGCCCGCAGCGGGTCGCTAACTGCCCGCTTGGGCTCGCTGCGCTGGCCGTCGACCGCCCAGCCGTCGCTGCAGTAGTGAGCCATCTGCAGGTGCAGCCGCGCAATGGCGAAGGTGACCGACTCTTCAAAGGCCGCGTCGGCGCGCAGTGAGTAGGGCTCGCGCGCCTCGTAGTGGGCGCCCGGCGTATGGTTGAGCGAGCCCGGCGCGACCACCTTGTGCTCACGGATAATCCCTGCGCTACCAACCGCCGCATCGTAAAGCCGCTCAACCGGCAGCGCCGATGGCGAGGGCGCCGCGCTCGGCTCCGGCTCGCAGTCGATAATTTGATCGGCGAAGTCGAGCCGATCGGCGCTGTCGGCGTCAAAGCTACAGTTGGCTCTGCTGTCGGCCGTCGCCAGCAGAGCGGCCAGCAGCAGCGCAATTTGGTAACCCTTAACCATAACAATCTCCAGTGGGCGACCACCGCCCAGACGTAAAAAAGGCCGCCCAGCGCAACACTGGGCGGCCGCTCGACAGCAGTCTAATTAGAATTTGTGCTCCATACCAACGCCGAGGTAGTCGTGGTCGTCACTGCCATCTTCGTTGGCGGTGTAAAAACCGTACAGCTTGGTTGAGCTGGCCAGTTTGTAGTCGGCACCGATGCTAAGGGTCTGCTTGTCGCTGTCGCCACTGTCGCTGTCGACACTGCCGTACTGGGCTTTCAGCGTGATGTCGTCGAGTTTGTAGGCGGCGCTGACAAAATAGCCGTCCTCATCTACATCGCCATCGTCTTGCGCGCTCTCATTTTGCTGGTAGATAAAGCCAAGCTGCAGCGCCTGCAGCTGGTATTGAGCCACCAAGCGCAGCAGATCTTGGCCCTTGACGTCGTCGTCGCCAGCTACCGCCAGGTAGAGGTCGCCGCTGCTGTAAGAGAGCGAATAAGAGACGCCGTCGGCGAGGCCGCCGTTGCCGTTGGCGTCATCTTCGCCGGGCATGACTGCCACGCTGGCTGCAAAGCCGTTGATGGTTGGCGAGGTGTAGGCGACCATGTTTTTAGCGCGGGTCTCACCGTCAAGTAACACCTTCAAATCCCCGTCGAGGTCGTTGAACAGGTCGACCTTGTTCTGCGCCATTTTGGTCGGGGTGTCGTGGTTGCCGGCCCACACCATACCGTAACTACCTTTAAGGCCGACCATAATGTTGCGCTGTTTGAACGGGCTGTCGCCCGAGCAGATACCGTCATCGGCGCAGACTTCAAACTCGGCCTTATAGATGGCGTAGAGGTCGGGCTTGAGCTCTGATTTACCCTTCACACCCAGCCGCGAGGCGTTGCTGTTGAGTTTGTACTCGTCGCTGCCGGGCCCCTCGTCAGAGTCGACCACCGACAGGTTGACCTTGCCGTAGATGCTGCCATCGAGTGGCCCCGCCGCCCAGGCTGGCAGCGCCATCGCGCCGGCGACTAGTGGCAACCAAAATTTTGCAGTGCTGTTCATAACTTCTCCGCTCTAGTGGTGGCGCTAGTTGTGCGCCGCTAACATGACATTTTTGAGTCACTTGCATGAAGCAACGGTGACAATAATGCTGCAGCTTTGTGACATTAATATGACAACTGGCCGCGGTCGCCACGCTACCCCATCCACAGCCGGTTGTCATATTACTGTCATAAAGTCGTCTTAATCTGCTCACCGTCAGATTGTGTAATTGGCCTAACGCCAACTACTGCCCACGCTGTCAAACGCATGCAAACGAGGTCACTATGAAAAATTATCTGCTCACCACCGCTGCGCTCGGCGCCGCACTGTTTACCAGCCAGGCGGCGATGGCCCGCGACACGATCGAAATTGTCGGCTCATCAACGGTCTACCCCTTCGCCACCGTGGTTGCCGAGCGCTACGGCCGCGGCAGCGGCGGTGCCACCCCGAAGATTGAAGCGACCGGCTCTGGCGGCGGTTTGAAGCTGTTCTGCTCCGGCGTTGGCGCCAGCTTCCCGGACATTACCAACTCATCGCGACGCATCAAGGCGTCTGAATTTGCGCTCTGCCAGTCTAACGGTGTCAGCGACATCATCGAGGTACAGATCGGCTTTGACGGTATTGTGATTGCCAATGCCAAGGGTAAGCCGGCACTCGACATCAGCCGTCGCGACCTGTTCTTGGCACTGGCCAAGCAGGTACCAAGCGACAGCGGCGCACTGATCGACAACCCCTACACCCGCTGGTCGCAAATTAACCCCGCGCTGCCCGATGCCGCCATTGAAGTACTCGGCCCGCCGCCCACCTCGGGTACCCGCGACGCCTTTGCCGAGCTCGCCCTAGAGGGCGGCTGCAAGAGCTTCCCGGCGATCGCAGCGATGAAGAAAAGCGACAAGCAAGCCTACAAAACCGTCTGCCACACAGTGCGCGAGGATGGCGTCTACATCGAAGCTGGCGAGAACGACAACCTCATCGTTCAGAAGCTTGAGGCCAACCCCAGCGCACTGGGCATCTTCGGCTTTAGCTTTCTCGACCAGAACGCCGACAAAGTTCAGGGGTCCAGCATTGAAGGGGTAGAGCCGACCTTTGACTCAATCGCCGATAAGAGCTACCCGGTATCGCGACCGCTCTACTTCTATGTCAAAAAAGCCCACGTCGGCGTCGTACCCGGCATCGAGGGCTTCCTGGCCGAGTTCACCAGCGAAAAAGCCTGGGGTGACGAGGGCTACCTGGCCGAGAAAGGGATGATTCCGCTACCCCGCGCCGACCGTTTTGCGCTGGCTGCCGCAGTGGCCAGCTTGACTGCCATGACCGGCGAAGAGCCATTGAAGTAAGCGGCGAAAATCGGCACCATGACGGCTCGCTTGGTAACCCCAAGCGGGCCGTATTAACAACCGCATAAGCGAACAACCAGCACTGAATAAGCCGGCCTCGGCGCCGAGCAAAAAGGGGTAGTCACTACCATGCAGGCAAGCACTCTGCTGTTTATTGTTATCGCCCTAGCGGTGTTCGGCTATTTTTCTGGCTACGGACGGTCACTGAAGGTCGCTAAGCCGCTTGGCAGCATTCGCCACCTGCACTCGCTGCCATCTTACTACGGCATCCAAACTGCCATCTGGTGTGCACTACCGGCGCTAGCACTGCTAGCCATCTGGCAGCTGTTTGCCGATACCCTTATTCACTCTTACTTGATGGCCGGGCTCGGCGAGCTCATCACCGACCAGGCCGACTACAACCTGACCCTCAACCGCATCATCAATGTCGCCTCGGGGGCGCTGCCAGCCACCGGCCAGAGCGACTATGTGGTGGCCGCAGCGGCCCAGCTCAACAGTATCGCCGCGATCCAAAAGTGGGCGCTAACTATCTTAGTGCTGACCCTCTGTAGCGCCGGCGGGCTGTGGAGCTGGCGGCGTATCGCGGCGGACTTTCGCGCCCGCGCGGCGGTTGAGAACGTCCTCCAGAAGTTTCTGTTGGCGTGCGCCTCGCTGGCGATTTTAACAACGCTCGGCATCGTCATGTCGGTGCTGTTTGAGTCGATCCAGTTCTTCCAGACGGTACCGGTCAGCGAGTTTGTATTCGGCACCAGCTGGAGCCCACAGACCGCCATTCGGGTCGACCAGATCGGCTCGTCGGGCAGCTTTGGCGCGGTGCCACTGTTTACCGGTACGCTGCTGATCTCGGCCATTGCGATGGTGGTGGCGGTACCGGTCGGGTTGATGTCGGCGATCTACCTGGCCGAATACGCCTCGCCCAAGTTCCGCCGCAGCGCTAAACCGCTGCTGGAGATCCTCGCCGGCGTGCCGACCGTGGTCTACGGCTTTTTTGCCGCACTCACCGTGGCGCCGCTAATCCGTGATCTGGGCGCCAGTTTTGGCCTCAACGTCGCTGCCGAAAGCGCGCTGGCAGCCGGCTCGGTGATGGGCATCATGATTATTCCGTTTATCTCGTCGCTGGCCGACGACGTCATTACTGCGGTGCCGCAGTCGATGCGCGACGGCTCGCTGGCAATGGGGGCGACCAAGTCTGAGACGATTCGCAACGTAGTGATCCCCGCCGCCCTGCCGGGCATTGTCGGCGGCATTCTGTTGGCCGCCTCGCGCGCCATCGGCGAGACGATGATTGTGGTGATGGCGGCCGGTATGGCGGCCAACTTAACCGCTAACCCGCTCGAGGCGGTCACTACCGTGACCGTACAGATCGTCACCCTGCTAACCGGCGACCAGGAGTTTGACAGCGCCAAGACGCTCGCCGCTTTCGCCCTTGGGCTGATGCTGTTTATCGTCACGCTGGGGCTCAATTTCCTCGCCTTGCGCATTGTTAAAAAATATCGAGAGCAGTATGACTGAGCCGACTAGCCAAGCCGCCCGACCGACCCCAACCGACCACTCGGCGACCATCAAGGCGTCGCTGAAGCGCCGCTACCGCGCCGAGACTCGCTTCCGCTGGTATGGCCGCATCGCCATCGCGTTTGGCTTGGCGGCGGTGTTAGTGCTGTTTGTCGATATTATTAGCAAGGGCCACGGCGCCTTTAAAACCACCCATATCGCTGTGCCGGTTGAGTACGACCTGGCGCAGCTCGGGGTGCGCGACCTCAACGACAACCAGCAACTGGCACTGGCCGACTGGGACGCCCTGTTTAAGTCTGGCCTGCGCGAGCTGCTGCCCGACGTGAGCGGCCGCAGCGCGCGCCGCGAGCTCTACCGGATGGTCAGCAATGGAGCCGGCTACGATCTCAAAGACCGGCTGCAGGCCAACCCACGGCTCGCCAACCAGCGCGAGCAGGTCTGGCTGTCGGCCGACGATGACATTGACACCTACTTTAAGGGGCTGCTCGACGGCGACCCCTACACCGCGCGGGTCACCGAGCAGCAGATCGAGTGGATCGATGAGCTGCGCAGCGCCGGCCAGATACGCACCCAGTGGAACCGCAATTTCTGGACCCGCGGTGACTCCCGCGAGCCGGAGCAAGCCGGTATCTGGGGGGCGGTGATGGGCTCGCTGTTTACCCTGGCGATCACCTTTGCGCTGTCGTTCCCGATCGGCGTGTCGGCGGCGATCTACCTAGAGGAGTTTGCCCCGCGCAACCGCTTCACCGATTTTATCGAGATCAACATCAACAACCTCGCGGCGGTGCCGTCGATTATCTTCGGCCTGCTCGGGCTGGCGATCTTTATCAACTTTTTTGGTGTACCGCGCTCGATCCCGATTCTCGGCGGCTTAGTACTGACGCTGATGACCCTGCCGACGATTATTATCACCAGCCGTGCAGCCATTAAAGCGGTGCCGCCATCAATCCGCGAGGCGGCGCTGGGGATGGGCGCCTCCAAGCATCAGGTGGTGCTCCACCATGTACTGCCATTGGCGATGCCGGGCATGCTGACCGGCGCGATCATCGGCATGGCCCAGGCGCTCGGCGAGACTGCGCCACTGCTGATGATTGGTATGGTGGCGTTTATTGTCGATATCCCACAGGCGTTTACCGACCCGGCGACGGTACTGCCGGTACAGATTTTCCTCTGGGCCGACAGCCCAGAGCGCGCTTTCGTTGAAAAGACCTCGGCGGCGATTATGGTGCTGCTCGGCTTTCTGATTATTATGAACACTACCGCGGTGTGGATCCGCAAGCGGCTTGAGCGCCGCTGGTAGTTACCCACCCAGCAAGGAGCCACCCCATGGCTATTAACAACGACCGACCGATCCCCACCCAGAGTGTCGGCGCCCAGTTTCACGACAACGCGCGTATGTCGATGCGCGACGTGAATATTTTTTATGGTGATAAGCAGGCGATCTTTGACGTCAGCCTCGACATCGGCCAGAACGAGGTGATGGCGATGATCGGCCCGTCGGGCTGTGGCAAGTCGACTTTTTTGCGCTCGCTCAACCGCATGAACGACACCATCGAAGGGTGCCGAGTCGTCGGTGACATTGCGATGGATGGCCAAGATCTCTACGATTCTAAGCTTGACGTCGTCGAGTTGCGCGCGCGAGTGGGTATGGTCTTCCAAAAACCCAACCCGTTCCCCAAGTCGATCTACGACAACGTCGCCTACGGCCCCAAAATTCACGGCCTAGCCGAGAGCCGCGTCGACTTGGATGAAATCGTCGAGAGCAGCCTGCGCAAAGCGAGCCTCTGGAACGAAGTTAAAGACCGGCTCCACCAGCCCGGCACCGGCCTCTCTGGCGGCCAGCAGCAGCGCCTCTGTATCGCCCGCGCCATCGCCGTCAACCCAGAGGTGATTTTGATGGACGAGCCGTGCTCGGCACTCGACCCGATCGCCACCGCCAAGATCGAGGAGCTGATCGAGGAGCTGAGCGAAAACTTTACTATCGCCATCGTCACCCACTCGATGCAGCAGGCCGCGCGGGTATCGCACCGCACCGCCTACTTTCACCTCGGCCGGCTGATTGAGGTCAACCCGACCGAGCAGGTCTTTACTATGCCCGAGCACGAATTGACCGAAGGCTATATCACCGGCCGATTCGGCTAACAGGAGCAGTCACCATGGAAAACCTCACCTTCGAAAACCACATCGCTTCGGTGTTTGACGAGGAGCTCGAAGAGATTCGCAGCGACCTGATGAACATGGGCGGCCAGGTTGAGCAGCAGCTCGAAGACGCTGTGCGCGCCATCTGCGACGCCGACAGCCAGCTCGCCGAGCAGGTGATTCAGCGCGACGGCAAAGTCGACAAGATGGAGCTGGCCATCGACGAGGCCTGTGTACTGGTGATCGCTCGCCGCCAACCGGCCGCCAGCGACCTGCGCCTAGTCGTGGCAGTGACCCGCGCGGTAGCCGACTTGGAGCGGATTGGCGATGAGGCCAAGAAAATCGCCAAACACGCCCTCGAGCTGACCGAATCTGGCCCGTCGCCGATGGGCTACACCGAGGTGCGCCACCTCGCCCAGTCGGTCAGCCAAATTTTGCGCAACTCGCTGGACGCGTTTGCCCGCTTTGATGCCGATGCGGCTCTTGTGACGCTAGAGCAAGACAAGCAGATCGACATGGACTACAAGACCGCGCTGCGTGAACTGGTCACCTATATGATGGAGGACCCGCGTAGCATTGGCCGGGTGATGAGCATAATGTGGGTTGTGCGCTCACTGGAGCGGATTGGCGACCACGCCAAAAACCTCTGCGAGCAGGTGGTGTTCATCGTCAAAGGCAAAGACATCCGCCACAGCGACGGCCACTGACCCTACCCTACCCCTAAGGAAGCCAACCCATCGTGGCCAGCAGCAGTGACCGGTTTTTTGATTATCGTCTGAGTTGGTTGGCGTTTAACGAGCGGGTGTTGCAAGAGGCCGCCGACCGCAACAACCCGATTGTTGAACGGATGCGCTTTCTGGGTATCTTCTCCAACAACCAAGATGAGTTTTTTCGGGTTAGGTTTGCCCAGCTGCAGCGCGAGCTGGAGCTGATTCAAGGCCCCAAAGAGCAGACCGCACTGATCAAACTGCTGCGCGCTATCCAGCGCAAGACCTCGCAACTGAGCGAGCAGTTCGACACCATCTACACCGAGCTGCTCGCCGAGCTGGCCAAGCGCAAGATCTACTGCCTCAACGAGAGCAACCTTACCGCCAAGCAGGGGCGCTGGCTGCACCGCCACTTCACTACCGAAATACTGCCGCACATTGTGCCGCTGTGGGTCGACCGCGGCACCGATCTCAAGCGGGTGGTCAACGACGGTGAAAGTTATTTGATGGTAGAGCTGCGCCAGAACAACGACGCCCGCTTCGCGCTGATCGCCATCCCCACCGCAGTGTCGCGGTTCATTCCACTTCAGTCTGAAGACGGCAAAGCGAAAAAATACTTCATGCTGATCGATGACGCGATCCGCTACTGCATGGACGACATCTTCGGCGGCCTCTACCAGACCGAGACGGCGCGCTGCTGGTCGATGAAGATCACCCGTGACGCCGAGTACTCGCTGGACAGCGATCTCGACACCAGCCTGGTCGAGAAGATGAGCGACGGCGTTAAACAGCGGCTCACATCGGAGCCGGTGCGGCTCAGTTTTGACAAGTCGATGCCCAAGGGGATCCGCGAGATTTTGGCCGACGGGCTCGGCTTTGACGAGTACGACACCTACCTGTCGGCCGGCCGCTACCGCAACTTTCGCGACTTTATCGGCTTCCCCAATATGGGCCCAGCCTACCTAGAGGAGAAACCGCTAGAGCCGCTGCTGTCAGCGCCGATTGCCCGCACCAAGAACCTCTTCGATGCGATCGACGAAGAGGATATTCTGCTCTACTACCCCTACCACCAGTTCAACCACTTCACCGAATTTGTCCGCCAGGCGGCGTTTGACCCCAGTGTCAGCGAGATCCGCATCAACGTCTACCGGGTCGCCAAGCACTCGCTGGTGGTCGACTCGTTGATCGATGCCGCCCGCAACGGCAAGAAGGTGGTGGTCAACGTCGAGCTGACCGCGCGCTTTGACGAGCAGCGCAACATCGAGCTCAGCGAGCAGCTGCAGGCTGCCGGCATCAAGGTGACACTGGGCATACCCACCCTCAAAATACACTCCAAGCTCTGTCTGGTCGTGCGCCAACTCGATAGCGGCGAGCGCCTCTACGCGCATATTGGCACGGGTAACTTCAACGAAAATACCGCGCGCATCTACACCGACTTTTCGCTGTTTACCGCCCACCCTGAGATCGGCGCCGAAGTGCGCAACGTCTTTACCTACATCGAATACAGCTATCGTCACTTCGACTTCAACCACCTGATCGTTTCGCCAGTTAACTCGCGCAGCCGGCTGATGCAGCTGATCACCGCCGAGCGACGTCTGGCTGAGTCCAACCAGCGCGCCCAGATCGATCTCAAGCTCAACAACCTGGTCGACCGCCAGTTGATTAGCGAGCTCTACGAGGCGAGCCGGGTCGGTGTCAAAATCCGCCTAGTGGTGCGCGGTATGTGCGCGCTGGTCGCCGGGGTCAAAGGGATGTCCGAGAACATCGAGGTGATCAGTATCGTCGACCGCTTTTTGGAGCACCCGCGGGTGATGATCTTCCACAACGGCGGCGAACCGAAGGTGTTTATCTCGTCGGCCGACTGGATGACCCGTAACATCGACCGCCGTGTGGAGGTGGGTTGCCCGATCTACAGCGACAGCCTGCGCCAGCGAATACTGGATATCTTTGAGCTGCAGTTTGCCGACCGAGTGAAGGCGCGGGCGATCGACGAAGAGCAGAAAAACCACTATGTCAAACGCGGCAACCGCCGCAAGATCCGCTCGCAAACCGAGATCTACCACTACCTAAAAGCCAGCGAAAAAGCCGCTGCGCGCAAACAGCCATAATGGCCAGCGACGACGTGGTCACCGAGGTCGCCGCGGTTGATATCGGCTCGAACAGTATCCACCTGATTGTCGCCCGGGTGGTTAACGGCGCACTGCAGCCGCTGGTGGCGGAAAAACAGATGGTGCGGCTCGCCGCCGGGCTCAAAAAAGGCAAGCTGAGCGCCGCCGCCATCGACCGCGGCCTACACGCGCTGCACACCATCGAGCCGATTTTGGCCGGACTGCCCGCCGAGCGGGTGCGTATCATCGCCACCCACGCGCTGCGCGCTGCCAAGAACCGCGATGAGTTTATCAGCGCCGCCCGCGAGATCCTGCCCTACCCGGTCGAGGTGGTCAGCGGCGATGAAGAGGCGCGGCTGATCTACCAAGGGGTAGCGCACACCACGCCGGCCGATGGCCGCCGGTTGATTATCGACATCGGCGGCGGCAGCACCGAATTTATCATCGGCGAACAGTTCGCCACCCTGCAGCTCTCATCGCTGTCGATGGGCTCCGAGTCGTACCGGCGCAAATACTTCAAAAGTGGCGAGATCACCGCCGCCGCGCTCGCCAAGGCGACCGAGGCCGCCAGCGTCGAGCTCGCTAAGATGGAGCGGCGCTTCTGCGCTACCGGCTGGAACCATGCGCTCGGCACCTCCGGCTCGATCAAAGTCCTACTCAAATTTGCTTCGCTTTGTGAACCGCAGTTTGACGACACACTCACCCCGGCGATACTGGCCACGCTGCGCAACGTACTGATCGACGCCGGCCACAGCGACCAGCTGGCTGGCATTGATACCGACCGCCAGGCACAGCTGCCGGCCGCGTTTGCGATTATCGACGCCGCCTTTGCGGTACTGGGGATTGAGTCACTGCGCCTCAACGAAGCGGCGCTGCGCGAGGGTGTGCTGTTTGAGCTCTGCGACCAGCTCGATGAGCGCGATATTCGCACCCGCACTATCGACAGCCTGTCTGCCCGCTACACCATCGACACCAACCAGAGCCAGCGCGTGCAGCGCACCGTCGCACAGCTGCTGCCGCAACTGGGACTGCGCCGCGCCACTGAAAAAGGGTACAGCCGCTATTTAAGCTGGGCCGCTGCGCTCCACGAGATCGGGCTCGACATCAGCCACCGCAAACTGCAAGAGCACGGCCGCTACATCATCGCCAACGCCGAGCTGCCCGGCTTTAGCAGCGAGCAGCAGCAGATACTGGCGACGCTGGTCGGTATGCAGCGCAAACGCTTCTACCGCCACGACCTGCCCAGACTCAACCTGCTATCGCGACCGGCACTGCTGCAGATGGTGCTGGTACTGCGCCTCGCTGTGCTGCTCAACACCCGCCGGCTCGACCGCGAGCTGCCGCCGATCGCGCTCAGCTACGACAGCGACACCACCCGGCTGAGCTTTGCCGACCAGTGGCTACAGAGCCACCCGCTGATGGCCGCAGATTTAGAGCGCGAGGTCGCCTACTGGCGCGGCTGCGGCCTACGGCTCAAGGTGAGCGGCTAAGCAGAGGCCGATGGGCGCGCGCTGACTTGGTCGTACCAGCGCTGCAGATGAGTCTGTTCGGGACTGATCTTCACCTTAATCCAACGGGCAAAGTCGATAACGATCAGCGTTTGGATGTCGGCAATAGAGAAGTAGTCGCCGACTACGTACTCGCTGCTGGCAAAGTGCTGGTTCATGTCGGCAAAAAAGTTGGCCACCCGGGCAAAACCGCGCTCGGCCAGCTCTGGGCTCTGTGGGTAGTCGTGCGGGCCGGGCACGGCGCGGCCGACAAACATCGGCGTGGTGTTGCGGTAGGCCTCGGCGACGGCCATCAAACCGTTGAGCATAATCTGGTGGTTGTGGATATTGACCGCGGCGCGCTCAAGCGGGTCGCGCCCCCACAGCGGGTTTTCTGGGTAGCTCTCTTCTAGGTAGCGACAGATGGCGTCCACTTGGTGGATACGGCTGCCGTCGTCCAGTTCCAGTACCGGTACATCCATCGCCGGGTTGATGGCGCGAAACTCGTCACTGCGCTGCTCGCCCTTGGTCAGGTCGATCTGCACAGTCTCTACCGTGACACCCTTCTCGGCGAGAAACATACGCACGCGGCGCGGGTTGGGGGCGGGGGCAAATTCATATAGCTTCATGGCGATCCTCTCTTGGTCTTATGGTTGTTGTCTAGTTGTTGGGGGTGGCCATACGGGCGCGGATAGCGGCGACTAGGCTGTCGCTGTCGAGTCCTACCGCGCGGTGTTGGGCGGCGGTGCTGGCGTGGTCGACATAGCTGTCCGGCAGCCCCAGCAGCAGCAGATCAACTGTGGCTGCTTGGCTTGCGTAGTACTCGGCCACAGCGGCGCCGGCACCGCCGGCTACACTGTTCTCCTCTACGCTGACCAGCAGCCGGCCAGTGTTGGCGTATTGGTCAAGCAGTGCCGTGTCGAGCGGCTTGGCAAAGCGCATATCAACCAGCTCTGCATCTAACTGCTCGGCCGCATGGCGGGCGTTGCCAAGCAGCGCACCAAAGTTGAAGATGACCGGGCCGGCGCCGCTGCGCAACAGCCGCCCCTTGCCGATCGGCCACTCGGCCAGCTCGGCCTGCACCGCGACGTTGGGGCCGCTGCCGCGCGGGTAGCGCACCGCTGCCGGGCCGGGGTGCAGGTAACAGCTATTCAGTAGCTGGCGCGCTTCGTTCTCTTCAGCCGGGGTGGCAATCACCATATTGGGAATACAGCGCAGGTAGCTAATGTCGTAGGCGCCGGCGTGGGTGGCGCCGTCTTCACCCACCAGCCCGGCGCGGTCGATGGCAAAGGTCACATCTAAATTTTGCAGCGCCACGTCATGGATCAGTTGATCGTAGCCGCGCTGCAAAAAAGTGGAGTAGATCGCCACCACCGGCTTGACCCCCTCACAGGCCATGCCGGCCGCCAGCGTAACGGCGTGCTGCTCGGCGATCGCGACATCCACATAGCGCGCTGGAAACTTAGCCGCAAACTCCATCATGCCCGAGCCCTCGCCCATCGCCGGGGTGATGGCGATCAGCTCGGCATCGAGGGCGGCGCGGTCGCACAGCCAATCGCCAAAGATTTTTTGGTACTTAGGGCCGGCTGGCGCTTGGTTGGTGCTGCTCGGCTCTAGTTTGTTGAGCGCGTGGTAGCCGACCGGGTCCTGCTCGGCGGGGGCGAAGCCTTTACCTTTTTCGGTGATCACGTGCAGCATCACCGGCCCTTTGATCGCTTTGATCTTCTCCAAGGTGTCGATCAGCAGCGGCAGGTCGTGGCCGTCGAGCGGGCCGATATAGTAAAAACCGAGCTCCTCAAAAATGGTCGCCGGCGCCACAAACGACTTCATGTACTCCTCGGTGCGGCGGACCAGCTCTTTGGTGTAGGGCATCCGCTTGAGCACCCGCTTGCCGCCCTCGCGGATCGAATTATAGAAACCGCTCGCCCAAATTTTTGCGAAGTAGGTGGAGAGCCCGCCGACGTTTTCAGAGATCGACATCTTGTTGTCGTTGAGCACCACCAACAGATCATCATCGACATGGGCGGCGTGGTTGATCGCCTCAAATGCCATGCCGGCGGTCATTGCCCCGTCGCCCATCACCGCCACCGTGCGGCGGCTCTCACCGCGCAGCTTGGCGGCCATCGCCATACCCAGCGCCGCACTAATTGAGGTCGACGAGTGGCCGACGCCAAAGGTGTCGTAATCGCTCTCGCTGCGCTTAGGGAAGCCAGACAGCCCACCCTGCTGACGGATGGTCAGTAGCTCGGCGCGGCGGCCGGTGAGCACCTTGTGCGGGTAGGTCTGGTGGCCGACATCCCACACCAAGCGGTCTTCGGGGGTGTTGTAGACATAGTGAAGTGCAATGGTCAGCTCGGTGACACCCAGCCCGGCACCAAAATGGCCGCCGGTTTGGCCGATGCAGTAGAGCAGGTAGTGGCGCAGCTGGTCGGCCAGCTCGGCCAGTTGGGCTACACCTAGGCGGCGCAGGTCGGCTGGCGAATCGACGCTATCGAGCAGTGGCGTGGCCGGCCGCTGGGTGGGAAGCTGATGAAAAACTGTTGCCATACTCTATTCAAATCCTGTTGACCAAGCCACTGATGTTAACTCAGTTTGCTATTAATAGTTGCGTGTTACCACGTAGCTTGCCAGTGCCCGCAAGGTGTCGGCGCGCCCATCAAAGCCGGCCAGCGCCGCCAGTGCCGCAGCGTGCGCCTTGGCCGCCGCCGCGCGGGCCGCGTCGACACCCAACAGCTGCGGGTAGGTGACCTTGCCGCGCGCGGCATCGCTGCCCTGCGGTTTACCTAGCTCAGCGGTGCTGCCCTCAACATCGAGAAGATCGTCTTGGATCTGAAACGCCAACCCCAACGCCCGCGAGAACTGCTCCAGTGCAGCCAGCTCGGCGCCGTTGGCTGCTCCGCTGGCGCGGGCGGCCAGCATCACGCTCGCCTCCATCAATGCACCGGTTTTGAGCCGGTGCATCTGTTGAAGCTGCTCCAAGCTGAGCGCCTTGCCGGTAGCGGCGATATCGATTGCCTGGCCAGCCACCATACCGCCGCAGCCGGCCAGTGTCGCCAGGCTGGCGACTAACTCGACGACAACCGCGGGGGCCACCCCGGGCAACTGGGCGAGCTGTAAAAAGGCCAGCGCCTGCAGGCCATCGCCGGCCAGAATCGCGGTCGCCTCGTCATAGGCGATATGACAGGTCGGCTTGCCGCGCCGCAACGCGTCGTCGTCCATCGCCGGTAGGTCGTCGTGGATCAGCGAGTAGACATGGACCATCTCTACCGCGCAGGCAACCCCGAGCGCGACCTGGCGCGGCCCGCCCAGCGCATCACTGGTGGCCAGCGCCAGTGCCGGCCGCAGCCGCTTGCCGCCGGCCAGCGCCGAGTAGCGCATCGCGCCAAACAGCCGGGCGGCAGTGCCCTGCTCGGCCGGTAGGCAGGCATCTAGCTGCTCCTCGACCAGCGTTGAGCACTCGACCAGATAGGCGCGCAGATCAACCACGGCAGCGGCTACTCGTCGTCCAGCGCAAACGGTTGGGCGTGCAACTGATCGCCGTCGCGAGTCAGTAGAGCGACCTTCTGCTCGGCGTCGCTGAGCGCCTTTTGGCACTCCCGCGCCAGGCTGATGCCCTGCTCAAACGACAACATCGACTGCTCTAGCGACAGGTCGCCCTGCTCGAGCGCTTCGACCAGCCCTTCCAGCTTGGCCAGCTGCTCTTCAAACAGCGGGGCCGGTTGTGCAGCAGTTTTTTTAGCTTTTGTGGTCATAACCACTCCTATCAGTTAATACCCGGCGCCGTTAGCCGAGCCACTGATCGGCCAGCATCAGCGCAATCAGCAGCGGGCAGACCAGCCGCACGTAAAATGGCCAGACCCGCCAAAACAGCCCCTGCTCGGCGGCCGGGTTGCCCTGCTTGATCTCGGCCAGCAGTTGGTCGCGGTTAAACAACCAACCGGCGTAGAGGCATAACATCATACCCAGCAGCGGCTGTGCCGTCTCGGTACTGAGGTTGACCACCCAGCCGAACAGCAGATCAAAGTTGGCGGCAATGGTCGCCGCAAAGCCGAACAGTACCAGCAAGGTCACCGCCGTAGCGCGGTGGCGGCCGACCCCAAAGCGCTCGGTAACCAGCGCCACCGGCACCTCTAACATCGAGATCGACGAGGTCAGTGCGGCGATACTCATCAGCAGAAAGAAACTGGCCGCCACCCACAGGCCGGCATCACCCATCTGTGTAAACAGCGCAGGCAACACCTGAAAGATTAGATCCGGGCCGGCGATCAAATTATTGCCATCGGCGTAAATCTCTACGCCAATCTCTTTGGCGACAAACATCGCCGGCAGCACCAACAACCCCGCCAAAAACGCCACCGAGGTATCGGTTAGGGTAACCAATACACCCAACTTGGGCAGGTTCTCATCGCGGCTGATATACGAGCCGTAGATCAACATGGTACCGACCCCCAGCGACATAGAGAAAAACGCCTGTCCCAGGGCGGCAATCAGCAACTGTGGGTCGTTGATCTGGGAGAAATCGGGGATCAGATAGTGGCGCAAGCCCGCTTCGGCACCGGGGCGGGTCAGCACATAAGCGATCAGAATTAGCAGCAGCACAAACAGCGCCGGCATCAGCCGCCGCGACCACTTCTCGATACCGCCCTCGACCCCGGCGGCGATCACTGCGCCGGTCAACGCCATAAACAGGCCGGTGAACAGCAGGTTGCGAGAGAGCGAAAACTCCACCAGCCACGCCGCAGCGCCCGGCTGCCCCGCCCCCAGCGCCAGCGGCTGAAACAGGTAGGCGATCATCCAACCGGCGATGATGCTGTAAAAACAGAGAATCGCGCTGGCGGTAACCACCCCAACCAGCCCGGTAGCGCGGCCAACCCGTCGCGCCAGTGGCCGCGCCGACAGCCCCTCCAGCGCAGTGACCATATTGGCCTGAGCGTGGCGGCCGATGATCAGCTCGGCCATCAACGCCGGGTAGGCGAGCAAGAACGCCAGCAACAGGTAGACCAGCAAGAACGCCGCGCCGCCGTTTTCGGCAGCATTGGTCGGAAAGCCCCAGATATTGCCGAGCCCAACCGCAGAGCCCGAGGCCGCCAGCACGAACGCCCAGCGAGAAGAGAATTGACCGCGCTGCATAGTGACCCCAAGTTCTAATTTGGCCACCATTTTATGGCAAGCGCAGCGCGCTGACCATCAAACCCCACCAATAAAGACCGCTACCACACAGCAAACCTGCTATTATTGCCACGTGTTAGAGAAAACGGGGCCGTTCTGGATTCGACGCCGGTTACAAAACCTCTAGTGCATGCCGAGAGGGTGACCAATCTCGTAAATCCCAAGTCGCAAACTTATAGTTGCCAACGACGACAACTACGCACTCGCTGCTTAAACCCCAGTAGGGTGCCGTCTGACTGGAGCCGCGCCTGCGCGTCCAGGTCGAACCCTCGGGTAAGACACTCAGGCGTCATATCTCGCAGGATCGCAACAAAGCTCGTCCGGGGCAGAGTTGTTAAAACCTTACCGGAATCGTGGGCGGCGCATCCTGACAGTCGGATTGCCAACCATTAAATCTAAAGACTTGTCTAAGCATGTAGACCTAAAGGCAGCGGACTGACGGACGCGGGTTCAATTCCCGCCGGCTCCACCAATCAAAACTAGAAAGGCCACCCCTTGGGGTGGCCTTTCTAGTTTTGGCCTGTAGACCGACGCGAACTGAGGGCTAAAGCGCCCGGGTGGCGCACAGGATGTGCGTCTGTCGCGAAGGCCATGGATGGCCGAGAGCGACCCAATTCCTCTCGCGTCTGCCCAGGGGAGCATGCACAACCTAAGACAGTCCAATATCCAATCCGCCGATACCTATCAATCCAGCGACTCATCATCCGCCACAACACGCTGCGTCTCATCCAGCGTTGCCAGTAGATCTTTGGCACTGCGGTCAACCAGCTTGAGTTCATCCCGGTAACCCCCATCGCCTTCGGCGTCTGCGTGCTGGGCCAACAATGAGGCAAACCCGACCACCGCGGCAGCGCTGTTGCGAAGCTCTCGGAGCAGCTGCCGCAAGGTGGCTATCCGCTTACTGAACCGTTGGTTATCCTCGCTCAACTGGCGATAGCTCTCGGCGCCGCGCGCACTGCTCGCTTGCAACTGGGCTGCCAGCTCACGCTGTTGGTTGGCGACGTACCAGCCGTACAGCGCGGCCACCAACAACGTCACGATGAAACCCAACAGCGCCCACCACACCCAGTGGTTGCGCAGCGCCCACGGCGCGAGCATCTCGTCGGCGATAAACATCATCGCCAGATAGCGGTGCGGGCTCTCTGCCTGTGTGCCGGCGGCGGCAGTGGCGCGCGAGGCCAAGCCCGGCAGCTCGACGGGGTAGCTAATAAAATGGCCGCCCTCAAGGTGCCGGCGCAGCGCCAAGCTCTGGCCGTCGAAAGAGTCCACCGCAACCACCCCGCCACCGGCTTTTAACGCCGCCCAGGCGGTTGGAAAATAACGCTCCATCCGATTGCCAGTCGTACCGCGGTCATAGCCCCATTCCAACTCGGGGTCGGGGTGGAGCACAAAGTAACCGTTCTCATCGATTAGAAATATCTCGCTCTGCCACAGGTTAACGAGCGCGCTGCGAAAGCGCTCCAGCAGCGGCGCTATCGATAGATTGGCGACCACCAGTGCGCGCGCGCTGGGGCTGTCGCCATCACCGCTGGCAACGATCGCTTTAACCATCCGCACGGTCGGCTTGATCGGCTCCTGCACTGCGCCAAACTCGCGATTAAGGTCAAACCGCGACAGATAGACGCCCTGGTTACCGACTGCCAGCGCCTCTTGAACGTAGTAGCGGCGGCTTTTGTCCTGCAACTGGTAGTCTGGGGTGACCACCACCACGCCATCTCGGCGCTGCAAGTTGATCTGCTCGCGCCCTGCCGCATCAATCAACCGCAGCTGGTCGTACTCGGGGTAGGCGTTGAGAAAACGCGCAAAATACGCTTCCACTTCGCGGCGGCTATCGGCGTCATCAAGAAAGTGACCGCTGTGGCTGTAGATCACCAGCTCAGGAATATTGGCAAGCAGCTCTAAATCTGCACTGCGCGCGCGCAGCTCGGCGGTCAGCCGCTCAGAGACCTCGGCCAGCTCGGCCTGCTGGCTGGCGATAACAATATCCACTAAGCGCTCTTGGTAGCGCTGCAGCGCCAACAGAAAGAACGCTATCAGGGCAACCACCGCAACGACAAACAGGCTTGCCGCGCGCCAACTAAAATAGCCTTTTTGTCTGTTTTTGCGCATCGCGCGCCCCCTTTAACCGCACACAGCCCAGCTTGCCCGACACCGCGTTCCCCAGCATACTGCGCGCTGCCCTTAAACAGCGCGAGCCACCATGCCGACTACACAGCCCACCACAGACACTCAGCAGAGCTATATCCTTCGCGCCACCTGCCGCGCCGGCAGCGGTATTGTTGCCGCCGTCAGTGGCTATCTGGCCGACAACCACTGCTATATCCAGGCGCTTGAGCAGTTTGACGATGAGTCTACCGACAAGTTCTTCCTGCGCGCGGTGTTCAAGCGCCAGCAGGGCTCGCCCAGCATTACTGTAATTGAAGAACATTTTAGCGCGATTGCCAGCCAATTTGGCATCGAGTTCACCATTCACGACCCGCAACAGCCGGTCAAAGTGCTAGTGATGGTATCGCGCGATGACCACTGTCTTAACGCCCTGCTCTATCGCAAGAACAAGGGCGAGCTCAACATCGAGATTACTGCCGTGGTCTCTAACCACGCCGACCTGCGGGCGATGGTAGAGCGCGAGGGTATTCGCTTTGTACAGCTGCCGGTTACCGGCGACAACAAGCCCCAGCAAGAGCAGCGCCTGCTAGAACTGATTAAAGAGAGCGGCACCGAGCTGGTGGTGCTGGCTCGCTATATGCAGATTCTGTCTAACCCGCTCTGCGAACAGCTGAGCGGAATGTGTATCAACATCCACCACTCGTTTTTGCCTGGCTTTAAAGGCGCGCGCCCCTACCACCAAGCTTATGACCGCGGGGTGAAGCTGATTGGCGCCACCGCCCACTATGTCACCAGCGACCTAGACGAGGGGCCGATTATCGAGCAGATGGTGATGCGTGTAGACCACAACCAAAAGCCACAGATGCTGGCGGCACTGGGCCGCGAGAACGAGAGCATGGCACTGACTCGCGCGGTGCGCTACCACGTAGAGCAGCGGGTGTTTTTAGATGGCAACAAGACGGTGGTGTTTCTCGGCAGTTAACCACCCCATAAAGCTATCCAGATAAAAAAACCGCGGCCCTTGCGAGCCGCGGTTTTTTTTGTGGGTTAACAACTAATGGTTGGTTAGAAGTTAATCCGGCCGGTCAACTCAACGGTGCGCGGCGGATCAATCATCTTAAAGTAAGAGCCGTTAAAGCCGAGCGAGCCGAGCGGTACATCGTTGCCCCACATAAAGGTCTCTTCGTCAGTCAGGTTTTTACCCACCAACGAGATCTGCCACTGGTCGTTACCGGCCAATGCGATGCGGGCGTTGAGCTTACCGAAGCTCTCTTGGATCATTTTCTCGTCCAAATCGGCCGCAACTACCACCTCGTCACTCCAGTTATAGTCCAGGCCGGCACTCAACACCAAGGTGGCGCTCAGTGCAGTCTCGTAGGCGATGCCGACGTTAGCCGTGTACTCAGGGGCAAACTGCAGCGGTTGACCGCTGAG
The DNA here is from genome assembly GCA_024639885.1 of Porticoccaceae bacterium. Taxonomy (GTDB): domain Bacteria; phylum Pseudomonadota; class Gammaproteobacteria; order Pseudomonadales; family Porticoccaceae; genus LSUCC0057. Next base: position 74,317 of record JAHEGD010000014.1, read on the forward strand.
GTCCTGGGTACAGCCCGGGCCAGTAACAAGTGTCTGAGCTAAGTTACAGCCCGCACCGGGGAACGACTTATAGGTCGCATCAAGGTAGGCAAAGGCACCATTGAGGGTCAACTCTTCAGTCAGTCGGTAGGTTAGATCGGCCTCAACACCTTTCACCTCAGACTCAGCGGCATTGCCGACTACAAAGGCGGCGTTGCCATCAAAAGTAGAAACTTGCACGTCTTCATAGGTGCTACTGAATGCAGCAACGTTCAAGCGACCGCGGCCATCTGCGAGATTAATTTTTGCACCAATCTCGATAGTTTCGACTGACTCATCTTCAAAATCAGCTAAATCATCAGAAACGCCAGGGCTGATCTCTTCTACCTCGCGACCCATGCCGTTATCTTCGTCAAAGCCGCCGGCCTTGTAACCGTTACCCAGCTCTAAGTAGACCATGGTGTCGTTGGTCATATCCCACTGGAAATTAACATGGCCGGTCACGTGATCTTCCTTGCGATCTTTAGTATAGCTGTGAATAGTGGCCAGCTTGAGAGCCTCCCCATACACCGCACCAAGCGCCGGAACAGGCAATACTGAGGAGGCCTCGTCTGGATCGATGTAGCCAATGCTACCCGCCTTCGACATGCTCTTCTCGTCTTCTGAGTAACGCAGCCCTGCAGTCACCCGAAAACTATCGCTAACATTAAATGTACCCTCTGCGAACACTGACCAGCTGTCGGCATCTTGTGCAAAGGCGCTACGCGCAGTGGCATCAAGGATACCGCTCTGGGTAGCCGTGTCTAAATTGCCCCCAAGCACCGCTCCGGCGAAACTGGCGCCACCCAATGCTGGATTGGGCGTGTTTAGTCTGCCAAATACGCCCGCCTCTAAGGGTCCGACCGCAGAGAGATCAATATGCGTGTAACGATCATTAGTCAGCTCCTCGGTTTGATAAAATGCGCCAGCTAAATATTCAAAAGCGCCGCCGGTATCCGAGCTGATGATCAGCTCAGCACTGAACTGCTCGTGCTCTTCAGTACGACCACGGTTGAGTAATTTAAGCGGGCTGTAGTCAGAGTCTAGACTGTTGGTAAACTCGTAATCCGTGCCCGCGATCACCGCTTTAATACCGTGACCCGCCAAGCTACCGTCCAGAGTTACCTGGAGGATGTTCGATTCGGTATCGTCAAACAGCGGGTAGTCGCGCACGTTCTGCTCATAGGTTACATAGCCAAAGCCCGGCTCAAAGGTTGTTGCGCCCAGAGCGGAACCGTACAGTGCCGCAGAGGGCCCTATTGACGTATTAGTATCCGACAGCACCTCTTGGCGCCCAATCACATCATAGTTGCCGTGTTCCGCTTTGATGGTAGCGGTCCAGTCTTCGTTGAGATCGATCGCCAGCGTACCGCGGATGTAGGTGCTGTCGGTCTGTGGAGCGTCGTCGCCGGCTGGGGCGTTGTTGGTGACATAGCCGTCATCTTCGTATGAGCGTACCGCCAAGCGGCCGCGAACGTTATCGCTGAGCGGACCAGAGATAACGGTGGTGATGGTCATGGCGTCGAGCTCGCTGGTATAACCTGCGCTCACGTAGCCTTCAAACTCTTCGGTCGGCTGGCCGGTGGTAATGTTCATGGCGCCAGCGATGGTGTTTTTACCAAACAGGGTCGACTGCGGCCCTTTCAGCACTTCGACGCGCTCGATGTCGAGGAACTTGCCGCGCGCACTGCGGCCGCGGCCAAAGTAGACGCCATCGACAAAGGTGCCGACCGACTGCTCAAAGCCGTAGTTGACGCCCGAGCCAATACCGCGAATAAACAGCTGGGTACCAGCACTCGCCTCTGCCACATGCACGTTGGGCATGTACATAGCGAGGTCTTCCATTTTAGTTAGACCCTTTTCGGTAATGTCTTTGCCGCCCATCACCGAGATCGCAATCGGTACCTCTTGAAGCCCTTCGGTGCGCTTGGTTGCGGTCACCACAATCTCTTCAAGCGTTAAGTTTTGCGCCAGCGACGGTGCGCTAACAGCAGCGGCGATAGCGGCCGCAGTGTAAAAACTGAGTGGTTTTTTTTTCATTGTATAAACCCCTTGTTGGACTAAGCACCTTTCTATGCGGCGCCGTTGATACGCTTTAGGTCATTACCAATGCGTATGGCGACTATATCAATTGCGTTTACGTAGCACTAGCGACGCCACCGTTTATTTGATCGCTGTGTGACCGGTTGGTCGCAGTTGCCACCCGTCGGCAAGGCGCGACGTGGACGCGCCGGCGTATTATCGAAGCCTAACAAAAACACTGGGGACACTGTTATGGCTGCGCCAATTCGATACCTTCGCCACCGCCAATCTCAACTCTTGTGCGGCTTACTGTGCGGCCTGCTCGCGACCGCAGCCGCCACCGCTGGTGAGTACTCGCCACCGCTTGAGCAGCGTTTTCCTAGCCAACTACTATTTGGCGACACCCACCTGCACACCAGTTTCTCTTACGACGCCGGTATGGTTGGCGACACCCTCGGCCCCGATGAGGCCTACCGGTTTGCCAAAGGCGAGACCATCACGGCCAGCTTTGGGGCGCGCGCCAAACTGCGCCGGCCGCTCGACTTTTTATTGATCGCCGACCACGGCGAGTCGATGGGGCTGGCGCCGATGCTGCGTGAGGCCAACCCGATTGCCACAGAAGACCCGGTTGGCAGCCAGATGTACGCCAAGATCAAAGCCGGCGACCCCGTCGGCGCCTACAAGCTGTATGCGCTCGGCCGCAAGCGCGGCGAATTTGTACTGCACCGCGACGAGGTACTGCGGCCGATGTGGCAGCGCCAGCTAGAAGCCGCTGAGGCGCACAACCAGCCGGGGGTGTTCACCACCCTGCTCGGCTACGAGTTCACCTCTGCCATTAATATGAACAACCTGCACCGCGTGGTGATGTTTCGCGATGGCAGCGAGCGGGTTGGTCAGGTGATGCCATTTAGCCAGGCCGACTCGCCCGACCCGGAAAAGCTCTGGGAGGCGCTCGCCGACTACGAGGCGACCACCGGCGGCCGGGTGATGGCGATACCGCACAACGGCAACCTCTCTAGCGGCATGATGTTTGCCGACACCACGGTTGATGGCGCGCCGATTGACGCCGACTACGCCGCCCGCCGCCAGCGCTGGGAGCCGATTTACGAGGTCACCCAGATTAAAGGCGATGGCGAGGCCCACCCGCTGCTGTCACCAAACGACGAGTTCGCCGACTTTCACAACTGGGACCGCGGCAACTTTGGCACAGTCGCCAAAACCCCCGCCATGCTGCCCGGCGAATACGCCCGCGAGGCACTCAAGCGCGGCCTGCAGTTTGAGGCGACGCTGGGCGTTAACCCGTTTAAATTTGGCATGATCGGCTCAACCGATTCGCACACCAGTCTCTCTACCCCAGATGAAGACAACTTCTTCTCCAAGGCGACCCCGGCGGAGCCAGAGGCCGGTGACTTCCGCTACAACGGCGATATCATCCAAGAATACCCGGGCGCGGAAGATGTATCGGTCGCCTCTTACGAGTCGACCGCCGGTGGACTGGTTGCCGCCTGGAGCCACGCCAACACCCGCGAGGCGATCTTCGACAGCTTTGAGCGCAAAGAGGTTTACGCCACCACCGGCACCCGTATAGCCGTGCGGATGTTTGCCGGCTGGCAGTTTGACGAGCAAGACCACCAACTACCCGATACCGCTGCCGTTGGTTACGCCAAGGGGGTACCGATGGGTGGCGACCTTGCCCGCCCGGCCGGCAACCAGCCGCTGCGGCTATTGATCAGCGCCCAGAAAGACCCCGACGGCGCCAACCTCGATCGCGTTCAGGTAGTCAAAGGCTGGGTAGATGAGGCCGGCAACAGCCACGAGCGGGTTTACAACGCGGTGTGGTCTGACCAGCGCCGCGCCAATCGCCGGGGCGATATCCCGGCGCTGCCCTCGACAGTGGCCGGCGGCAGCTACACCAACCGCTACGGCAGCGCGGCACTGGCGACGGTTTGGCAAGATCCCGACTTTGACCCCGAACAGCGAGCTTTTTACTACCTGCGCGTGCTTGAGATTGAGACACCGACCTGGCTCGCCTATGACCAAGCGCACTACCCGGATGCCGCGATCCCAGCCGACGGGGTAATGGCCCACCAAGAGCGCGCCTACAGCTCGCCGGTCTGGTATACGCCGTAACGGACCGTGTCGGGCGCTGACCGCGCCCAAGCCTACAGGGATGTATCCACGGCGATCGCGCGGCGGGCGGTTCAGCGGCTGCTGCCCAGAGACTTTAATACGCTAATTAAGCACTACCAGATAATCTGCGCAGCCACCGCTAGCGGCCTGAGACACGCCGTGAATCCGTCCTTGGAGGCTCGACTGCCGCTGTCCCTGCGGCAGACGGTCTCAGCCACCAGCGCTGGCCGCACTTAGTCAGCGGCGAGAGTTCGCATTCTCTCTTTTTTGATAGGCACTCTGTTCAATGTTTCGCGTGCCGCAGCCGCTCGGCTCCAACAAAACTCCCTGACAATTTGGTAAAACAGTATTAACCGCGGCGCTAATGGCGATATAATTCCGGCCGTCATTTTTTCCCGTTACTGCGCTTTAAAGGAGCCCCCGTGCAGCTGCCCGCCCCGTTATCCGACTGTTCGCCCGCCCAACTGCAAGCCCTGCTCGCCGAGCTGCAGCGCGACTACCAAGCCCACTGCGATGCCAACTTGGCGCTCGACCTGACCCGCGGCAAGCCGTCTACCGAGCAGCTCGATTTAAGCGATGCGCTAGATGGCTTGCTGGCTGGCGACTACCGCGCCGCCGACGGCAGCGACTGCCGCAACTACGGCGGCCTGCACGGCCTAGCCGAGCTGCGCGCCGTCGGCGCCGAGCTGCTCGCCACCACGCCGGCGCAGACCATCGCCGGCGGCAGTAGCAGCCTGACGCTGATGTACTTTACCCTGCTGTTTGCCAACCTGTTTGGGTTGGCCGGTGCACCCGCTTGGCAGAGCCGCGGCGGTGTCAAAATTATCTGCCCGGTACCGGGCTACGACCGCCACTTCGCTATCTGTGAGCGGCTCGGTATCGAGATGGTCACCGTGGCGATGAACAGCGACGGCCCCGATATGGATGCCGTGGAGCAGCTGCTGGCCAGCGACCCATCGATCGTCGGCATGTGGAATGTCCCCAAACACTCCAACCCGACCGGCATCACCTATTCAGATGCGGTGGTCAAACGCATCGCCAAGCTCGGCCAGCTCGCCCAGCCGGGCTTCTTGGTGCTGTGGGATAACGCCTACGCGGTCCACGACATCGCTGCCAGCAGTGACCCGCTGACCGCTATCGCGCCGCTCGCCGAGGCCGCCGGCACTCAGGTGGCGCAGTTTGCATCGACCTCTAAAATTACCCACGCTGGCGCCGGCGTGAGCTTTATGGCTGGCTCGCAAGCGCTCATCGACAGTGTCGTCGAGCAGCTCGGCATCGCCATGATTGGCCCCGACAAAGTCAACCAGCTGCGCCATGTGGCGCTGCTCAAGGAGGGCGGCTTAGCTAAAATTATGGATGGCCACCGGGCGCTGCTGGCGCCGCGCTTTGCCGCGGTAGAGCAGGCCCTGGCCGCGCACTTTAGCGGTTCAGAGCTGCTGCGCTGGACGCGCCCCAACGGCGGCTATTTTGTCTCGGTCGACACCCTTGCTGGGCTGGCCAGCCGGGTGGTGGCGCTGGCCGCTGCGGCCGGGGTCAAGCTAACCCCCGCCGGGGCGACCTTCCCCTACCACCGCGACCCGCAAGACAGCAATATCCGGCTGGCGCCGTCGTTCCCAAGCTTGGCCGATGTTGAGAAGACCATGCAGGTATTCTGCTGCTGCGTACAGCTGGCCAGTGTCGAGCAGCAGCTGGCTAACGGTTAACTTCAGCCGCTAGGTAGGCGGCCAGCGCCTCGAGCTGCTGCGGGTCTAGGTCGGTAAAGCTAGGCATGGTGCGGTGTTGATCGACGCCGCGAATCCACTTGACCAGCTCGGCCTCGGAGCGGCGCACCAGCAGCGTCGCGGGGATCCGCTTCAGGTAGTCGCCGCGGCCGCTGCGCGGATGGCAGTCAGCGCACAGGCTTGAGAACAGCTTACCGCCCTGCTCGGCGCGGGCGCTGAGCATCTCTGGGGTCATCGCCTCGATCAGCTGCTCGGCGGCCTGCTCTTTCAGTTCGAGCAGCGCGCCCATGGTAGTCGTCTCAGCCGGCTCGCCGGCGGGTGCCTCAGTGGCTGGCTTGGAACAGCCCACCAGCAGAATGAGCGCGACAGCTGCCGTAGTGATTGAACTCGCCATTGAATTACCCATTGCTCTCTCCATCGCCATAAATTTTTATTCCAGTTGCCAGAGTGTCGCAGAGTGCAGCGCGGCCGCCACCTCAAACCGCGACTAACTGCCCTTGCTCGGTTTCGTTCCCGCCATCGGGAACGGGAACGCCGTCACGTTACCGCCGGCTGCCTCGGTCACCTTGCAGGTACCCTCTTTGTCGACCTCGTCAATACGCACCACCGCCTGCATCGGAATAAAACTGCGCTGCACACCGGCAAATTCGTTTTTGAGTTTTTCCTCGGCCGGGTCGACAATCATCTGACTGCGCTCGCCAAACAGAAAGTCCTCTACCTCGAGAAAGCCCCACAGGTCGCTCTGATAAACCTGGCGGGCGTAGATCTCGTAGATCTGGCCTTGGTTAAAAAATGTTACGCGGTAGATCGGTTCTTTGGCCATGTTGCTCACTGAGTCGCCGCGCTGGGGCGGCCGTTTTTAGGTGGTGGGGGTTTTTAGGTGCTGGTTTTTAGGTGATGCATATGCCCCGTCAAAGGTGGCAGTTTAACACAGCTGTGTGGCGTCAACCCACTGCCGGCACTGGCTCTGTTGCCATCGCAGGGTGGCGGGCTATAATGGCCGGCCGCGCCACTGGGCGCCCGTTTTTCTGCCAGCCACCACCCTGTGAACCCTATGTCTGAAAGCGCCGCCGCCCCCATCCCGCCAAAGCCGGTGAAGAAACTTCACATCGTCACCCACGGCTGCCAGATGAACGAGTACGACTCGGCGCGGATGCGTGACCTGCTCGGCGACTCGCACCAGATGGTCGCCACCGACGACCCGGCCGAGGCCGACGTTATTCTGCTCAACACCTGCTCTATCCGCGAGAAGGCGCAAGACAAGGTCTTTCACCAGCTCGGCCGCTGGCGGCCTCTGAAAGAGGCCAACCCCAACCTGATCATCGGTGTCGGCGGCTGCGTCGCCAGCCAAGAGGGTGACGCGATCGCCAAACGGGCGCCGTTTGTCGACTTGGTGTTTGGCCCGCAAACCCTGCACCGGCTGCCCGAGATGATGGAGCAGCGCCAGCGCGACGGCACCATCATGGTCGATGTCAGCTTTCCCGAGATCGAGAAATTCGACCGCCTGCCCGAGCCCGAGGCAGACGGCTGCAGCGCGTTTGTGTCGATCATGGAGGGCTGTTCTAAATACTGCACCTTCTGTGTGGTCCCCTACACCCGCGGCGAAGAGGTCAGCCGGCCGCTCGACGATGTGCTCGCCGAAGTCGCCGCACTGGCCGCGCAAGGGGTCCGCGAGGTCAACCTGCTCGGCCAAAACGTCAACTCCTACCAGGGCGATATGGCCGACGGCGGGGTATGCGACTTTGCCGAGCTGATCCCCTACGTGGCGGCGATCGCCGGCATCGACCGGATCCGTTACACCACCTCGCACCCGGTCCACTTCAGCGAGGCGCTGATCGCTACTTATGCCACCGTGCCAGAGCTGGTCAGCCACCTCCACCTGCCGGTGCAGAGCGGCTCCGACCGGATTTTGATGGCGATGAAGCGCGGCCACACCGCGATCGAATACAAATCTAAAATCCGCGCACTGCGCGAGGTGCGCCCCGATATCAGTATCTCGTCCGATTTTATCGTCGGCTTCCCTGGCGAGACCGAGCAAGATTTTGCCGCCACCATGAGCCTGATTGAGGCGGTTGGCTTCGATACCTCGTTTAGCTTTATCTACAGCGCCCGGCCCGGCACACCGGCCGCCGAGCTGCCCGACGACACCCCCGAGGCGGTCAAAAAGCAGCGTCTGGCGCTGCTGCAGAGCCGCATCAACCAGAACGCCCAGCAGATCGGCCGGCAGATGGTCGGCACCACCCACCGGCTGCTGGTGACCGGCGTCTCCAAGAAAGACCCCGGCCAGCTGCAGGGCCGCACCGAGAACAACCGGGTGGTCAACTTCGCCTGCGACGACCACAGCCTGATTGGCCAGTTTACCGACGTGCTGATCAACGAGGCGCTGCCCAACTCGCTGCGCGGCCAACAGGTCGCCTGATTGGCCGCCGCGGCGCCGAAAAAACGGTTTTCCACGAGCAAAAATACGCGCTATGCTCGCCCCATTACACAACCACCGCGCAGCCGATTAATGAGCATGAACCAACCCAGGTACAGCGACGCTTTTGAACAGTAGCCCCGCAAGCTGCCAGTTTCAGTTAAAGCCGGCCGACACCTCGCGGTTAGCACTGCTGTGCGGCGCGCTCGACGAGCACCTCAAACAGATTGAGCAGCGCCTGGCGGTCCAGATCCAACGCCGCGACCATCAGTTTGTGGTCGATGGCGAGCGCTGTCACGCCGCCCAGCGGGTGCTGGAGACGCTCTACTGGATGGCCGCCGACGGCCAGCCGGTCAGCGCCGAAGAGATCCACCTGCAACTCAGCCAAGCCCTTAACAGCGCCGCCCAGCCCGCCCTAGTACTGCCGGGTGCGCCACTGCCACTGACCGAACCGACCAAACCGCGAGCCACTATGCCTGCCGACCCCAGCACTGCCAGCCAGCCAGCCACCGCCGAGGGTTTCTCGGTTATCCGCACCAAGAAAGGCAACGTCCGCCCGCGCAGCGTCAACCAGCAGCGCTATGTGCGCGCCGTGCAGACCCACGACATCAACTTCGGGGTCGGCCCGGCCGGCACCGGCAAGACCTACCTGGCGGTCGCCTGCGCTGTCGAGGCGCTGCTGCGCGACGAGGTCGAACGCATTTTACTGGTGCGACCGGCAGTCGAGGCCGGCGAGCGGCTCGGCTTTCTGCCCGGCGACTTGGCGCAAAAAGTTGACCCCTACCTGCGGCCACTCTACGACGCACTCTACGAGATGCTCGGCTTTGAGACGGTCGCCAAGCTCCAGGAGCGCAACGTCATCGAGATCGCACCGCTCGCCTATATGCGCGGCCGCACCCTCAACGGTGCCTATGTGATTCTCGACGAGGCGCAGAACACCACCCGCGAGCAGATGAAGATGTTCCTAACTCGGATCGGCTTCGGCTCGACCGCGGTGATCACTGGCGATGCCTCGCAGATCGACCTGCCGCGCGGGGTTAAATCGGGGCTGGTCCACGCCATCGACGTGCTGTCGGCGGTCGATGAGATCAGCTTTACCCACTTTCGCTCTGGCGACGTGGTTCGCCACCCGATTGTGCAGAGCATTGTCGACGCCTACGACGATTGGGAGTCGCGCCACGACGAGGGCCACCGCTAGCCATGGCCAGTGTCGCCCTCAGCCTGCTCGACGGCAGCGCCGGCGAGCCGAGCTGCGCCCAGTTTGAGCGCTGGCTCAATGCCGCTCTGGCGGCCACCGGCCAACCGCACAGCGAGCCGCAAGAGCTGACCATCCAGATCGTCGACGATGCCGCCAGCGCCGAGCTCAACCAGCACTACCGCGGCAAGCCCGGCGCCACCAATGTGCTGTCGTTTCCGTTTAGCGCGCCGACCCCGCAGCCGCTGCCGATCCTTGGCGACCTAGCCATCTGTGCACCGCTGGTCGCCCGCGAGGCGGCCGCGCAGGGCAAAACCGCCGAGAGCCACTGGGCCCACCTCGCCATTCACGGCTTGCTGCACCTGTGTGGTTACGACCACATCGACGACCGCGACGCCGAGACCATGGAGCGCCTAGAGCAGCAGATTATGGCCGAGCTCGGCTACCCAGACCCTTACCAAACCACGCCAGACCGTGTTTAATCACGGCACTGTCGACCACCAACCCATCAACCCAGACCGCCGAGACCCCAACCATGAGTGAAGATAGCCCCAGCCGTTCCGACGAGCCGTCGTTAATCAAGCGGCTCAGCCGCCTGTTCACCCCCGGCCCCCGCAACAGCGACGACGTCGCCGACATGCTGCGCAGCGCCGAGAACGACTCGATCATCGACGCCAGCGTGCTGTCGATCATGGAGGGGGCGCTGAAGGTCTCAAACCAGCAGGCCCGCGAGATCATGATCCCGCGCTCGCAGATGACCGTGCTGGAGATGGCGATGAGCTTCGATGCACTGCTCGAGATCGTCATCAACTCGCAGCACTCGCGGTTTCCGGTGGTCGGCGACTCGTCGGACGACATCAAGGGCATCCTGCTCGCCAAAGAGCTGCTGCCACTGCTGCAGAGCGGCCGCGAGGCGTTTGACCTGGCGGCGCTGCTGCGGCCGGCCACGGTGATCCCCGAGAGCAAGCGGCTCAATGTGCTGCTGCAGGAGTTTCGCGAGCAGCGCTACCACATGGCGATCGTCGTCGACGAGTACGGCGGCGTCTCTGGGCTGCTGACCATTGAGGATATTCTCGAGGAGATCGTCGGCGAAATTGAAGACGAGACCGACGAGCAAGAGGCCCAGCAGATTGTCCGCCACGCCGACGGCAAACAGTGGAGCGTCAACGCCCTGACCGAGATCCAGGACTTCAACGAATACTTCGATGTCGGCCTCGCCGACGACGAGTTCGACACCATCGGCGGTCTGGTAATCCACGGTTTTGGGCGGCTTCCCGAGCTCGGCGAACAGCTTCAAATCGGTCAGTTTCTGTTCACGGTTGCCGCTGGCGACCGCCGCCGGCTGGCCGAGCTCACCGTAACCCTGGCCGACGGCTAACCCGGTGACCGCGCGCGGCTTTGCTCGCCAAGCCGGCGCGGCAGCGGCCGGCGCCATCGCTCCGCTGGGGCTGGCCCCACTCTCAATCTGGCCGGCGACGCTGCTGTCGATGGCGGTGCTGGCCCGGCTGCTCTACCAGAGCGCGCACAGCTACCGGCTGGCGTTTAGTTACGGCGCCGGCCTCTACCTCGCCGGGGCGAGCTGGGTCTATGTCAGTATCGCCAGCTTTGGCACCCTGCCGGCGCCACTGGCGGCGCTCGCCACCCTCGGCTTTGCGCTGTTTGTCGCGCTCTTTTTTGCACTGCCGTTTGCGCTGCTGCCGCGGCTGGCGACCAGCCCGGGCAGTTTTATCGCCGCATTTACCGCGCTCTGGCTGCTCGGCGAGTGGCTGCGCAGCTGGCTGCTGACCGGCTTTCCTTGGCTCTACGCCGGCTACAGCCTCACCGAGCTGCCGCTGGCCAGCTACGCCTCGCTCGGCGGGGTCTACCTGCTCGGTGCACTGCTCGCCGCCGCCGCTGCCACCCTGGCGCTGTTCCCCGCTCTTGGCAGACGCCAGCGGCTCGGCGGCGGCGCTGCCATGGCGCTGGTCGTCGCCGCCGCGCTGCCACTCGACCGCATCGAGTGGACCGAACCGAGCGGCGCAGCGCTGACTATCGCGCTGCTGCAGCCGGATGTCGACCAAGCGCAGAAGTGGTCGCGCAGCGAGCGGATGGCGATACTCGACCAGTTGGAGAGCCGCAGCGAACCGCTCTGGGGCAGCGATCTGGTGGTCTGGCCAGAGGCGGCGGTGCCGGCTATCGCCCAGTCGGTGCCGGCGTTTCTGGCCCGTGTCGACCGCCGCGCGCGCGCCGCCGGCTCGGCGCTGATCACCGGCATCCCCAACTACCAGGCGGCCACCGCCAGCTACTACAACTCGCTGCTCGGTCTCGGCCTCGCCGAAGGGCTCTACAACAAGGCGCGGCTGGTGCCGTTTGCCGAGTACATCCCGCTGCAGTCGCTGCTCGGGCCGCTGCTGGCGGTCTTCGAGCTGCCGATGGAGTCGATGGCCTACGGCGATGAACAGCAGCCGCTGCTCCGGGTCGGCGACGCCAAACTGGCCAGCGCAATCTGCTACGAAGTGGTCTACCCCGATCTGGTGGCGCGCCAAGCGGCCGGCGCCGGTCTGCTGCTGACGGTCAGTAACGACGCCTGGTTCAACCACACCATCGCCCCCGCCCAGCACCTGCAGATGGCCCGGCTGCGCGCCCGCGAGGCGGCCAAGCCGATGATCCGCGCCACCAACAACGGCATCTCGGCGCTGATCGACCGGCGCGGCGCGATCGTCGCCAGCGCGCCGCAGTACCAGCCGGCAGTGGTGCGCGGCACCCTGCAACCGCGCGCCGGCAGCACGCCATTCAACCGCAGCGGATCGTGGCCGGTAATTGTCGCCGCGCTGCTGGTCTGTGCGATACTGGCCGCTCGCCAACGGCGACCACAACGGTTTTCCAGACAGACGAGGTGACCCCGATGAGACGATTTTCCAGTTTAGTCCTAACCCTACTGGCACTGTTTGCCGGCAGCGCCGCCAGCGCGCTCGAGGTTGGCGATATCGCCCCCGACTTCAGCCTAGCCGGCAGCGATGGCAACCACTATCAGCTGAGTGATTTTCGCGGCAAGCAGACAGTGGTGGTGGCGTGGTTCCCGCGCGCCTTCACCAGCGGCTGCACCGTCGAGTGCAAGTCGCTGGCCGACAACGGCGACAAGATTCGCCAGTTTGATGTCAGCTACTTCATGGCCAGCACCGACCCGCTAGAGAAAAACATCGCCTTCGCCGCTGAGACCAACGCCGACTTCCCGCTGCTCAGCGACCCGGACAAGAGCACCGCGGCGGCTTACGATGTGCTGATGCCGGTGATCGGCCTGGCCAAACGCCACACCTTCTATATCGCCGTCGACGGCACCATCGCCTACATCGACCGCAACATTAACGCCGCCAGCTCGGCCGAGGATATGGTCGCCCGGCTCTCCGCACTCGGCGTGGCCGCCGCCCCCGGCGGCTAATGTTTAGCCGGCCAAACGCATTGTGTTAGTGCCGGCCACTGCCATGGCGGCTATAATTGGCCGCTTTACAGTGAGCCGGACCCAACCGCAATGACCGAAATATCCTACCAACCTGCCGCCATCGAGCAGGCTGCCCAGCGCTACTGGCACGAAAACGCCACCTTTCACGCCGTCGACAACGCCGACCGCGAAAAATTTTACTGCCTGGCGATGTTCCCCTACCCGTCGGGCAAGCTGCACATGGGCCATGTGCGCAACTACACCATCTCCGATGTGATCGCTCGCTACCAGCGTATGCTCGGCAAGAACGTGCTCCATCCGATGGGTTGGGACGCGTTTGGGCTACCGGCCGAAAACGCGGCACTGGCCAACAACACCGCGCCGGCCGGCTGGACCTACGACAATATCGCCTACATGAAACAGCAGCTGCAGGCGCTCGGCTTTGGCTTTGACTGGAGCCGCGAGCTGGCCACCTGCCAGCCCGACTACTACAAGTGGGAGCAATGGTTTTTCACCCGCCTCTACGAGAAGGGGCTGGTCTACAAGAAGACCAGCGCGGTCAACTGGTGCCCCAATGACGCCACCGTGCTCGCCAACGAGCAGGTGGTCGACGGCTGCTGCTGGCGCTGCGACAGCCCGGTTGAGCGCAAGTCGATCCCGCAGTGGTTTATCCGCATCACCGACTACGCCGAGCAGCTGCTCGGCGATCTCGACCAGCTCGACGAGTGGCCCGAGCAGGTCAAGACCATGCAGCGCAACTGGATCGGCAAGAGCCGCGGCGTCGAGCTCGACTTTGCCCTCGCCGAGCCGGTCGCGGGGCTCGACACGCTGTCGGTCTACACCACCCGCCCGGACACCCTGATGGGGGTCACCTACGTCTCGCTGGCGACCGCCCACCCGATCGCTGTCGAGCTCGCCAAGCACAACCCGGCGCTGGCCGAGTTTATCGCCGACTGCGCCGGTCAAAAGGTCTCCGAGGCCGAGCTGGCCACCATGGACAAACGCGGCTGCGCCACCGGCCTGACCGTCATCCACCCGCTGAGCGGCGCGCCGGTGCCAGTGTGGGTCGCCAACTATGTGCTGATGGACTACGGCTCCGGTGCGGTGATGGCGGTACCGGCCCATGACCAGCGCGACTGGGAGTTTGCGAAAAAATACCAGCTGCCGATCGTTGAAGTGATCCGCAACGCCACAACAGAGAGCGACCTCGCCAGCGCAGCGATGACCGAGAAGGGCCAACTGGTCAACTCAGGCAAATACGATGGGCTCGACTTTACGCAAGCATTTGACGCCATCGCCGCTGACTTGGTGGCGATTGATGCCGGCCGCGTTACCACCAACTTCCGGTTGCGCGACTGGGGGGTGAGCCGCCAGCGTTACTGGGGGGCGCCAATCCCAATGTTCAACCTGCCGGCCGGCGGCGAGATCCCGGTGCCGCTCGACAAGCTGCCAGTGCTGCTGCCCGAAGAGGTGGTGATGGACGGCGTCCAATCGCCGATCAAGGCCGACCCCGAGTGGCGCAAAGCGACCCACAACGGCGAGCCGGTCGAGCGCGAGACCGACACCTTCGACACCTTCATGGAGTCGTCGTGGTACTACGCCCGCTACACCTGCGCCAACCTTGAGGGGGCGATGCTCGACCCGACCAAAGCCAACTACTGGCTGCCGGTCGACCAGTATGTCGGCGGCATTGAGCACGCCATTTTGCACCTGCTCTACGCCCGCTTCTTCCACAAGCTGCTGCGCGACGAGGGGCTGGTCGCCAGCGACGAGCCTTTCAAAAAACTGCTCTGTCAGGGCATGGTGCTAGCCGACTCTTACTACAAGAGCGTCGACGGCCGCCGGGTCTGGCTCAACCCGACCGAAGTCAGCGTCGAGCGCGACGACAAGGGCCGACCGCTGTCGGCGACCGAGACCGCCAGCGGCGCGCCGGTAGTCAGCAACGGCAGCTGTAAGATGTCTAAATCCAAGAACAACGGCGTCGACCCACAGGCCGCCGTCGACCGCTACGGCGCCGATACCGTGCGGCTGTTCACCATGTTTGCCGCGCCGCCCGAGCAGACTCTGGAGTGGAACGACGAAGGGGTCGCCGGCGCCCACCGCTTCCTGCGCAAGCTCTACAAAATGGTCGGCGACCACTGTGCCGCGACAGGTGGGCAGCCGCTCGCCACCGCGACACTGTACGGCGGCGCGATTGAGCTGCCGACGCCACTCGCCGACCTGCGCCGCAAGACCCACCAGACCATCGCCAAAGTCGGCGACGACTACGGCCGCCGGCAGACCTTCAACACTGCCATCGCCGCAGTCATGGAGTTACTGAACGAGGTCGCTCGCTGCGATACCGCGCAGCCGCACGCCGAGCTGGTGGTCCGCGAGGCGCTCGAGTCGGCGCTGCTGCTGCTGGCACCGATCGCCCCACACCTCTGCCACCACCACTGGCTGTCGCTCGGCCACACCGGCACCATCACCGCGGCGGCGTGGCCGGCAGTCGATGAGTCGGCACTCGCCCAGTCGAGTATCGAGCTGGTCGTCCAGGTCAACGGCAAGGTACGGGCTAAAATCAGCGCCGCCGCTGACGCCAGCAAGGAGCAGCTGGAGCAGCTGGCGCTGGCCGCCGAGCCGGTCCAGAAATTTCTCGACGGGGTTGCGGTCCGCAAGGTGATCGTGGTGCCCGGCAAACTCATCAGTATTGTCGCCAACTGAGCGGCCCAGTAACCAGCGGGCCTGCGGCCGGCGAGGAGCGAGCGTGAAACGACTGACCCGACCCCTGCAATGGGCGCTGCTGGCGCTGCTTACCGGCAGCCTGATCGGCTGTGGTTGGCAGCTGCGCGGCAGCGCTCTTGAGGCGCGCAATATCGCCGGCATCACCGTCGCGGCAAGCGCCAGTGACCGCGATATCGCCCTGCAGCTGGGCCGCGCCCTGGCGCCGCTGGTGGCGGTCAACAACGCCGCCGCCGACCACACCGTGGCGATCGAGCAGTTCAGCTCGCGGGCGCGCGTCGCCACCGTCAGCAGCGCCATTCGCAGCGCCGAGCAGCAGCTCAATCTGGCGCTCACCTTCTCGTTTAAACGCGGCGATGACTACCTGATCCGCAGCCAGACGATTGCGCTGGAGCGGCTCTACCGCACCATTGAAACCGATATTCTCGCCTCCAAGAACGAGCGCCGACTGGTCGAGCGCGAGATGCGCGGCGAACTGGTCGCGCAGCTGGTCCGCCAACTCGTCGCGCTACCGGTAGCCGACTGAGCCGGCCGCCGCAGTGAAGCTGTTTGCCGACAAACTCGCCGCCGCCCTGCAGCGCGAGCTGCTGCCCGCCTACTTGATCGCCGGCGATGAGCCGCTGCTGATCCAAGAGGCCGGCGACGCGGTGCGCGCCGCCGCCCGCGCCGCCGAGTTTGGCGAGCGCGAACTGATGCACTGCGACGCCAGCTTCAACTGGGATTCGCTCTACCACGAGGCGAGCGCGATGTCGCTGTTCGCCAACCGCAAAGTTATTGAGCTGCGGTTGTCGGCCAAACCGAGCGACAAAGGTGAGGCGATCAGTGAGTTTTTGGCGCGCCGCGACCCCGACCAGCTGCTGCTGGTGGTCTACGCCGGCAAGCTCGACAAGCGGCTGCAAAACAGTAGCTGGGTCAAGGCGATCGACGCCGCCGGCGCGGTGGTGCAGGCACCGGCGGTCGGCGCCGCCCAGCTGCCGCGGTTTATTCAGCAGCGGCTCAAGCGCGCCGGCGTCGTAGTCAACGAAGAGGCGGCGGCGCTGCTCGGCGAGTGCGTCGAAGGCAATCTACTCGCCGCCGTACAAGAGATCGAGAAGCTCAAACTGCTCGCCGTCGACGGCCAGATCGACGCCCAGACTCTCTCCAATGTGGTCGCCGACAGCGCCCGCTACAACACTTGGGAGTTTATCGATCGGATGCTGGCCGGTGACACCCAGGCGGTGGCGCGTTCGCTGCGCGGTATGCGCGCCGAGGGCGGTGAGCTGCTGCCGCTGCTGTGGGCGATCGGCCGCGACCTGCGCGCGCTGGCGCGCGCCGCCGAGCTCACCGAGCGCGGTCTGGGCAGCGAGGCCGCACTACAGAAAGTTGGCGTCTGGTCGAGCCGCATGGCGCCGATGAAGCGCGCCCTGCAGCGCAGCCGCGCCGCCCAGCTGCGTATGTACATCCACCAGCTGGCCGCTATCGACCGCGCCGCCAAGGGTATCCGCGCCAGCGACGGCTGGCAGGAGCTGACCAGCTTAGCACTGGCGATCGCCGGCGCCCCACTGCTCAGCCCCGCCACCATCAAGCTCGAAATTAGCTAAACCGTCGCCCCAGCGCCGCCAGCGCCAGCCCCAGCGCCACCCCCACCGCGTTGGCGAGCAGGTCGAGCCACTCGGCGTAGCGGTAGCCTGAGAGCCCCTGCAACAGTTCAATCGCACCGCTAAACACCAGCAGCCCGGCGCCGATCAGCCAAACCGGCCGGCGGCCCGCATAGCCGCTGGCGGCCAGCACCGCCAAACCGGCATAGGCGAGCAGGTGCTGCAGCTTATCGCTGACCGCCAGCGTCACCGCGCCGACGAGCGGCAGCAGCGAGGCGACCGCGACCACCGCCAGCGCCAGCCAAAACAGCCACTGCCAGTGGCGTTGCGCCAGCCTCATACCCCCTGCTCCGCGCTCAGCTGTGCGTCGAGAGCGGCGTAGCGCTGCGGGGTACCGACATCGCACCAGCGCCCGCCCCAATACTCGCCGCCAATCCGGCCCGCAGCGATTAACGGCAGCAGCAGCTCGCGCAACGGTAGCGGCTGACCTGCTGCCGCCGCGGCTGCGGCGACAAACGGCTCTGGCCGCCACAGGCTGATACCGCTAAAGGTCAGCCGGTGGTCGCCGGCCAGCGCCAACCGGCCGTCGCGCAGCGCGAAGTCGCCGGCCGGGTGGTGGGCCGGATTGTCGACCACCACCAGCTCGGCGAGCTGACCGCCGGCCGCCAGCGCCGCGCCGCGGGCGGCCAGCGCCGCCAGCGGGTAGTCGCTCCAGACATCACCATTAACCAGTAGAAAGGGGGCGTCGCCGAGCAGCGCCAGAGCGTTGATCACCGCGCCGGCAGTCTCTAGCGGCTGCTGCTCGCGGGACCATTCGATAGTGACGCCGAACTGCTCGCCACTGCCAAAGGTGTCGATCAACTGCTCGCCAAGCCAGCTGACGTTGATCACCAGCTCGGTGATACCGGCGGCGGCCAGCTTGACGATAGTGTGCTCGAGGATCGGCCGACCGGCGAGCGGCAGTAGCGGCTTGGGGGTGGCCAGCGTCAGCGGTCGCATCCGCCGCCCCTCGCCGGCCGCCAGCAGCATTGCCTTCACCGCCCGCTACCCGGCGACGGCGGCGCGGCAAACCACGCTTGGCGCTCGATCTGCGGCATCAGCCGGCGCTCAAACCAAGCGCCGAACTGCGCCAGCTGCGGGTAGCTGGACGCCACCTGGCAGGTGTAGTGGAGCACCAGCGGCAGGTCGTCGAGGTAGCCGTGTTTGCCATCGCGCAGCGACAAGCGGGCAAAAATACCGAGCACCTTGAGGTGGCGCTGCAGCCCCATCCAATCGAAGCAGCGGCGAAAACCGGCTTCGCTGAGGGCGCTGTCGGCGGTTGCTATCACCGCTTGGTAGTAGCCGGTGACAGCCCGGTCGACCTCTGCCGCTGGCCAGTGCCAGTAGCAGTCTTTCAACAGCGACACCAGATCGTAGCTGAGCGGCCCGACCAGCCCGTCCTGGTAGTCGATCATGGCCAGCGCCTCGCCGCGGTCGGCGACCATCAAGTTGCGGCAGTGGTAGTCGCGGTGGACAAAGCCGTGCGGCTGCGCGGCTGCGCTTGCCAGCAGCGTCTCGAACAGCTCGTCGAGCAGCGCGCGGTCGTCATCGTTGAGCTCGACACCGAGCAGCGCGCCGACAAACCAGTCGCCAAACAGCGCCAACTCGGCGAGCAGCGCCGACCGGTCGTAGCGCGGCAGCGCGCCGAGCGCAGCGCCATCCAGTGCGGCCAGCTTCGGCAGCAGCGCCAGCGCCGGCTGCAGCGCCGCCGCGCCGCGGTCGGCATAGAGCGCCCGCAGCGGCCGTCGGCCGAGGTGCTCAAGCAATAGCCAGCCGCGCGCAAAGTCGACCGCATAGAGCTTGGCAACCGGCAGCCCGGCCGCCGCCAACAGCAGGGTGATATCGACAAAAGCGCGGTTCGGCTCGCTGGCCGGCGGGCTCGCCGCCGCCAACCGGGCCGGCTGTTCGGCCAGCTCAAAGTAGCGGCGCTGGCCGGCGTCGCCGGGCAGTGGCCGCAGTGTGACTGGGGCGCTGCCCAACTGGCGGCCGAGCCAGCTAGAGAGCGGCTGGTGCTGGGTGGGGTGCATACGGTCTCCGGCTTTGTCGATGCATCGATTCTAACCGAATTGAGTCCCCAGAACGGTAGCACCGCGGTAAATTTCAGTTAAAATGAGTCCTTATTAAAAGGATCCTAGCCGTGCCCTCCCTGCCCCCTCTTATGCGATTTCCGCTCGCCGCGCTATTCTCGGTTGGCGCACTGCCGGCCGCCCTAGCGGTTGCCGCCGAGCCGGCCGCCGAGTGGCGCTGCGTCGCCGCCGCCGGCGAGTGGCGCTGCGTTGCCCAGCCGAGCGCGCGGACCCGCTACACCCGGCCGGCGCGCAGCCTGGCAGCGGTAGTTGAACCGGCCAGCGACCCCGACCAGCCGCGCCTGGCTGCCAACCGCAACCTCGACTGGGTGGCGATCGATCAGCTGCCCAGCGAGCGCCGCGCGCAGCTGCCGGCGCACTGCTGTGGTGAGTATGTCGATCCGCCGCGCGACTACCCCGATGGCGACCGCGACCCCGACGATGCCCCGCTGCGGGTCAACGCCGACCAGACCCAGTCGAGCGGCGAGGGCCAAGTTGAGCTCTCTGGCGATGTGCAGATATCGCAGGGCTACCGGCAGGTGCGCAGCGACCGCGCGGCACTCGACCAAACTGACCGCAGCGTTGCGCTGGAGGGCAACGTGCAGTTTCGCGAGCCCAGCCTGCTGCTGCTTGGCGAGCGCGCCGAGCTCAACCTCGACAGCCGCGAGGTGGCTATCGACAACGCCACCTACGTGATCCACCAGGCGGCGGTGCGCGGCAGCGCCGCGACACTGGCGCGCAGTGCCGACGGCAAGTTGACCATCAGTGAAGCGACCTACACCAGCTGCCCGCCGGAGAGCGCCGACTGGCAGCTCAAGACCGCCCAAATCACGCTCGATGAGGCGGACGGCTTTGCCACCGTGCGCGACGCCACGCTGTCGGTAAAAAATCTACCGATCTTCTACTTCCCGTGGCTGCGCTTTCCCATCAACGAGACCCGCTCGAGCGGGCTGCTGTTTCCGCAGATCAGCCGCAACAGCCGCAACGGGTTAGATATCGCCCAGCCGATCTACTGGAACGTCGCCGCCAACTACGATATGACCTTTACCCCGCGCCTGCTCACTGAGCGCGGCGTCAGCCTTGCAGTCGAGGGGCGCCACCTGAACAGCTGGGCCGAGACCACGCTGACCAGCGCGCTGCTCGCCGACGACCGCGGTGGCGGCGACCGCGACACCAGCAGCCGCCCCAGTTACGAGGGCGAGAACCGCTCGATGGTCCAACTCGACCACCGCGGCGATGCCGGCAACTGGTTTAGCCGCATCGACTACAACGAGGTCAGCGACCGCGACTACCTGCGTGACTTTGGCAACCAGTCACTGCAGGTCGAGTCGCAGTCTTATCTCAACCGCTCTGCTGCAGTCGGCTACCGCGGCGATCACTGGCAGCTGAGCGCCGAGCTGGAGGACTACCAGGCGATCACCTACCGGCTCGACGAGCAGTACTATGTGCTGCCGCGGCTGACCGCCAACGGCCGCTACCCGCTCGGCGAGCGCTGGCTGCTGAGCCTCGACCACCAGTTTAGCCAGTTTGACCACGACGACACCGACCGCGTCACCGGCAGCCGATTGCGCGGCGACTACCAGTTGAGCTGGAACCGTCAGTGGGCGTGGGGCTACCTCAAGCCGAGCTGGGAGGTGCGCCAACTCAGCTACCGGCTCGATGCCGGCGCTGACGCGCTCGCCGACGACGCGCCGTCGATCACCGTGCCGACCGCCGCGCTCGACGCCGGGCTCTACTTTGACCGCCGCGCCGCCGCCAGCACCCAGACCCTTGAACCGCGGCTCTACTACCTGCACAGCAGTCAGCGCGACCAGTCGGGGCTGCCCGACTTCGATAGCTTGCTGATGACGCCGAGCTACCAGGGTCTGTTTCGCGCCAACCGGTTTCTCGGTGGCGACCGCATCGGCGACGACCAGCGGCTGACCGCCGCGCTGACCAGCCGCCGGATTGACAGCGCCAGCGGCCGCGAGCAGTGGCGGGCCAGCATCGCCCACAGCTGGTCGTTTGATAAGAGCACCGTGAGCCTAGCCGACCCACTCGGTTACAGCGGTTACGCCGAACAGAGCATCGCCGCTGAGCTGGTCGCCGAGCTCGACCGGCGCTGGCAGTTCACCGGCGATATCGCCTACGACCGCGACGACCACCGCGTCCAGCGCGGCAGCGTGGCGCTGCGCTACAAAAATGGCGCCGACCGACTCGCCAACCTCAGCTACCGCTACACCCAGCGGGCGCGCGGCAGTGCCATCGTCGATGACGCGGAACTATTCTTCGACCAGGCCATCGAACAGGTCGACCTGTCGTTGGTGACGCCGCTGTTTGGCAACACCCGGCTGGTGGCGCGCTGGAACCGCGACCTCACCTTCGGCCGCAACCTAGAGCTATTTGCCGGCTTTGAATACGAGAGCTGCTGCTGGCGGGCGAGCCTGGTGGCGCGCCGCCACTTAGAGCGCGACGACCTGCTACTGCTCCCCGAGCAGAACCTCACCGAAAAGAACGGCATACTGTTTCAAATCCAATTTAAAGGGCTGGCCGGCAGCATTAGCCGGGTAGACTCCACACTCGAGAATGGTATTTACGGCTATGAAAAACGCGAAGACTTTTAACGCTCTACCCCTACTCTGCGCGCTGCTGATCGCCGCCGTGGCCGGCCCGGCCGCCGCCCAGCTGCGGGTGGTCGATCGGATCGCCGCGATCGTCGATGAGGACGTGGTGATGCAGAGCGAGCTGGAGGAGCGGCTCAGCGCTATCTACGCTCAGATCGAGGCCAGTGGCGGCAACCCACCGCCGGCCAACCTGCTCGCCGAGCAGGTGATCGAGCGGCTGATCTCCGAGCGGCTGCAGCTCAACTTGGGTTACCGCGCCGGCGTGCGGATTGGCGATGAGGAGATCAACCAGGCGATTGGCCGGCTGGCGGCCAGCGCCGGCGTCAACGTCGAGCAGTACATCAGCGCGGTCGAGCAGCAAGCCGGTGGCTACGCCGGGCTGCGCGCCCAAATTGGCCACGAGATGACTCTGCGCCGTGTCCAACAGGGCAACGTGATGCGCCGCATCCGTATCAGCGACCGCGAGCTCGACAACTTCCTCAACTCCCAAGAGGGCCAGCTGCTGAGCGCCTCAGAGGTGCGCGTCGGCCATATTCTGTTGAGCTTGCGCAGCGACATGAGCGCCGAACAGCAGGCCGAGCTGGCCGCGCGCGCCGATGAGTTGGCCGCCGAGGCCGCCGCTGGCGCCGACTTTGCCTCGCTGGCGCTCGCCTACTCCAACGATAGCTCGGCCCCGCAGGGCGGCGACTTGGGCTGGCGCAACAGCGCCGAGCTGCCAGAGCTGTTCGCCAACGCGGTGGCCGATCTGGCACCGGGTGAGATCAGCGACGTGCTGACCAGCGGTGCCGGCCTGCATATCCTCAAGCTCTATGAGCGCCGCGGCGGCGGCGAGCAGCTTATCGAGCAGCACTTTGCCCGCCATATCTTGCTCACCCCCAACCAGATACGCGACCCCGAGCAGACCGTCGCCGAGCTCGACGGGCTGCGCAGCCGGATCGTCGACGGCGAGGAGTTTGCGGTGTTGGCCAAAGAGTACTCTGAAGACAAGGGCTCGGCGCTGAGTGGCGGCGAACTCGGCTGGTCGACACCGGGGATGTTTGTGCCGGAGTTTGAACAGACCATGGCCAACATCGCCATCGGCGAAGTGAGCGCGCCGTTCCAGTCCCAGTTTGGCTGGCATATCCTGCAGGTGACCGAGCGCCGCGACCAAGACTTTAGCACCGAGATACTGCGCAACCGCGCCCGCAACCTGCTCAGCCAGCGCAAGTTTGACGCCGAGCTGCAGGTCTGGCTGCAAGAGATCCGCGACGAGGCGTTTGTCGAGATCAAAAACCTGCCGGGGCTGCTCGAGCTCGACACCGCCGCCCAATGACCCTGCGCCTCGCCGTCACGCCGGGTGAGCCGGCCGGGGTAGGCCCCGACCTGCTGATCCAGCACGTCCAGCACGGCTCACCCCACGAGCTGGTTGCAGTCGCCAGCCGCGTGCTGCTGCAGCGCCGCGCCGCCGAGCTGGGCCTGCCGCTGACACTGCGCGCCGCCGCCGCCGAACCCCAGCCACTGGCACCCGGCGAGCTCGCCATCGATGAGATCGACTGCCCGGCGGCGGTAGTTGCCGGCCAGCTCGACCCGGCCAACGGCCGCTATGTGGTCGCCTGTCTCGACCGCGCGGTGGCGCTGATCGACGCCGGCCGCTGTGCGGCGATGGTGACCGGGCCGGTGCAAAAGTCGACGATCAACGACGCCGGTATCGCCTTCTCCGGCCACACCGAATACCTCGCCGCGCTGACCGCGACCGAGCAGGTGGTGATGATGCTGGCCAGCGACCAGCTGCGGGTGGCGCTGGCGACCACCCACCTGCCACTGCGCGAGGTCGCCGACGCGATCACCGCGCCACTGCTGCGGTCGGTGATCAAGATCCTCTGTGCCGACCTGACCGCCAAGTTTGGCATCGCCGAGCCGACCATCTTGGTCGCCGGGCTCAATCCGCACGCCGGTGAGGCGGGCCACCTCGGCCGCGAAGAGATCGAGGTGATAGAGCCGCTGCTAGACGAGCTGCGCGCGGCCGGCTACCGGTTGATCGGACCGCTGCCGGCCGACACGCTGTTCACCCCCAAGTGGCTCGACCAGGCTGACGCGGTGCTGGCGATGTACCACGATCAAGGGCTGCCGGTACTCAAATACCAAGGCTTTGGCCGCGCCGCCAACATCACCCTCGGCCTGCCGATTATTCGCACCTCGGTCGACCACGGCACCGCCCTTGACTTGGCCGCCAGCGGGCGCGCCGACGGCGCCAGCCTACAGACGGCCATTGACTGTGCCGCCGCAATGGCACTAGCTAAGGAGCAACAGTGAGCGATCACCAACCGCGCAAACGGTTCGGTCAGAACTTTCTCGTCGACCGCTCGATCATCGAGCGCATCGTCAAGACCGTCAACCCGCAGCCGAGCGACAACCTGATTGAGATCGGCCCGGGGCTGGCTGCGATCACAGAGTATCTGATCGCCCGCTGCCCGCAGATGCGGGTGATCGAGCTCGACCGCGATCTGGTCGCCCACCTCAGCGAGCGCTTCACTGGGCTGGCGATCCACAGCGGCGACGCACTGAAGGTCGACTACCGGCAGTTTTACCGCGATGGCGAGCCGCTGCGGCTGGTCGGCAACCTGCCCTACAACATCTCTACGCCGCTGCTGTTTCATCTGCTCAGCTACCGCGAGCTGATCGCCGATATGCACTTTATGCTGCAAAAAGAGGTCGTCGACCGGCTCGGCGCCCAACCGGGCAGCAAGGCCTATGGACGGCTGTCGGTAATGATCCAGTACCACTGCCGGGTGATGCCGGTGATCGCCGTGCCGCCCGGCGCCTTCCGGCCGCCACCCAAAGTTCAGTCGGCGGTGGTCAAGCTGACACCTCACCGCCAATTGCCGCACTGCGCCGACGATCCGGTGCTGCTCGGCCAGCTGGTCGCGCACTGCTTTGGCCAGCGCCGCAAGACCCTCCGCAACGGACTTAAACCGTACGGCGAGGCAGTCGCCACGCTCGAGCAGGAGCTCGATCTGACCCGCCGCGCCGAGCAGCTCAGCGTCGCTGAATTTGTCGCGGTCGCCAACTCAATCAGCCGCTGGCAGCGCGCCAACCCCGCTGTCAGCCGCCCCTAACTCAAGCGAGAGCCCCATGGACAGCACCGCCATCAGTGTTACCGTCGAGGTAGAGCACCTCGCCCACCAATCCGAGCCGGAGACCGACAACTACGCCTTCGCCTACCGGATAACGGTCACCAACCACGGCGACCGCACCGTTCAGCTGCTCAGCCGCCACTGGCTGATCACCGACGGCAACCAACGCCAGCGCGAAGTCTCCGGGCTCGGCGTGGTCGGCGAGCAGCCGTTTATTGCCCCGCAAGCTAGCTACCAGTACACCAGCGGTGTGGTACTCGACACCCCGATCGGCACCATGCAGGGCAGCTACCAGCTGGTCGATGAGGACAACCACTCGCTGCAGGCAGAGATCACCCCGTTCCTGCTCGCCGTTCCCAGCCAGTTGAACTGAGCCGTGACCGATTACGCTGTCGGCGATATCCAAGGCTGCTATGACGAGCTCCAGCAGCTGCTCGAACAGGTCGCATTCGACCCCGCCGTCGACCGCTTGTTGGCGGTCGGCGACCTGGTTAACCGCGGCCCGCAATCACTGCAAACACTGCGCTTTTGCGCTGGGCTTGGCGACCGCTTTGCCACCGTGCTCGGCAACCACGACCTTCACCTGATCGCGATTGCGCGCGGCCACCGCCAGTGTGGCGCCCGCGACACCCTCGACGAGCTGTTGGCCGCGCCCGACTGCGAGCAGCTGATCGACTGGCTGCGCCAGCAGCCGTTGGCGCGCCGTGAGGGCGACTATCTGTTAGTGCACGCCGGCGTGCCGCCGTTTTGGGGCCGCAAGAAGACCCTGCGCCTCGCCGCCGAGGTGAGCGAGCAGTTGCGCGGCCCCCACTGCGACCGCTACTTAGCGAAGATGTACGGCAACCGGCCGGCGCTGTGGAGCGAGAAGCTGCGAGGCCCTGAACGGTGGCGGGCGATCACCAACTACCTGACCCGAATGCGCTTTATCAACAGCGCTGGCGGCCTCGACCTATCAGCGAAGGGCAGCCCCGACAAGCCGCCGCGCGGCACCCGGCCGTGGTACGCGGCAGCGCGCCGCAAGATGGCCAGCAAGCCGATTGTCTTTGGCCACTGGGCGGCACTGGAGGGGCGCGACTGCGGCCCCCACCTGCACGCGCTGGACACCGGCTGTGCGTGGGGCGGGCGGCTGACTGCACTCAACCTGACCACGCTGCAACGCCATTCGGTGGCGCGAGCTGGCGGCTAAGCGGCTGTGGGCGGCGTCACCGCCGCGCTAAACGACAGCCATAAAAAAACCGGGCAGAGCCCGGTTTTTTTTCACGCCAGCGCGCAGTTACTCTGCTTCGACCTGCGGGCGATCGACCAGCTCAACGTAGGCCATCGGCGCGTTGTCACCGGCGCGGTTGCCACACTTGAGGATACGCAGGTAGCCACCGGGGCGCTCCTGGTAACGCGGGCCGAGCTCGTTGAAGAGCTTGCCGACCACGGCTTTGCTACGCAGGCGGCTAAACGCCAAGCGGCGGTTGGCGACCGAGTCTTCTTTACCCAGGGTAATGATCGGCTCGGCGTAGCCGCGCAGCTCTTTGGCCTTGGGCAGCGTGGTTTTGACCAGCTCGTGCTCGAGCAGCGAGTTAGTCATGTTGCGGAACATGGCGCGACGGTGCGAGCCAGTGCGGTTTAGTTTGCGGCCACTATAGCGATGACGCATGATTATCTTCCTTCGTTCGTTGCTTTCTCAGCAAGGATTAATAGAGCCGCTTACGCCAGCTCGCGTTCGGTTTTCAAGCTAGCCGGTGGCCAGTTCTCCAGGCGCATGCCCAGTGACAGGCCGCGCGAGGCGAGCACATCTTTGATTTCGGTGAGCGACTTCTTGCCCAGATTAGGGGTCTTGAGCAGCTCAACTTCGGTGCGCTGGATAAGGTCACCGATGTAGTAGATGCTCTCGGCCTTCAGACAGTTGGCTGAACGCACCGTCAGCTCGAGATCGTCGACCGGGCGCAGCAGGATCGGGTCGATCTGCTCCTCTTTGGCCTCCGGCTCGGCAGCTGACTCGCCCTGCAGGTTAACAAACGCAGAGAGCTGCTGCTGCAGAATAGTGGCCGAGCGACGGATCGCCTCTTCCGGGTCGATGGTGCCGTTGGTCTCAATTTCCAGCACCAGCTTGTCCAAGTCGGTGCGGTTTTCAACGCGGGCGCTCTCGACGCTGTAGGCGACGCGGTAGACCGGGCTGAAAGTAGCGTCGAGCTGCAGGCGACCGATTGAACGGGTCTCTTCCTCGCTGATGCGCGCATCGGCCGGCTGGTAACCGCGACCGGCTTCAACGCGGATACGGGCGTTGAACTCGGCCTTGCCAGAGATGGTGGCGATGACATGGTCGGGGTTGACCACCTCAACGTGGTTGTCTACTTGGATATCGGCAGCAGTGACAGTGCACGGGCCTTTGACGTTGATCGACAGGGTCGTGTCTTCACTGCCCTCCATCACCATCGCGACGCCTTTGAGGTTGAGCAGAATGCCCATCACGTCCTCTTGGACGCCCTCGATGCTGCTGTACTCGTGCTCTACGCCGTCGATCTCTACTTCAGTGATGGCGGCGCCATTCATAGAAGAGAGCAGAATGCGACGCAGGGCGTTGCCGAGTGTATGACCAAAGCCGCGCTCAAACGGCTCAAGCACAACTTTGGCGTGGTTGCCGTCATAGCTGACCACGTCAATGTGCTTGGGTGTTAACAATTCGTTGACAGAATTCATAGTGTTTCCCTGTAGAGCCTTGACAGCTATTACTTAGAGTAGAGCTCGATGATCAGGTTTTCGTTGATCTCGGCCGGCAGGTCTGAACGGTCGGGGAAGCGCACGAAGGTACCTTCCATCTTGTTGCCGTCGACCGAAACCCACTCAGAGTCACCGCGCTGGGCGGCCAGCTGCAGGGCAGTCGCCACACGCAGCTGCTTCTTAGAGCGCTCGCGGATAGAGACGACATCGCCTTCGGCGACGCGGTAAGAGGGGATGTTGACCTTCTGACCGTTGACCAGGATCGCGTTGTGGGCGACCAGCTGGCGGCACTCGGCGCGGGTAGAGCCAAAACCCATGCGGTAGACCACGTTGTCCAAGCGGCGCTCCAGCAGGGTCAACAGGTTCTCACCGGTGTTGCCTTTTATGCGGGCGGCCTCTTTGTAGTAGTTGCGGAACTGCTTCTCGAGCACACCGTAGATGCGGCGTACTTTCTGCTTCTCGCGCAACTGCACACCGTAGTCAGAGAGACGGCCGCGGCGCGCGCCGTGCTGGCCGGGTGCGCTCTCGGCGCGACATTTGCTCTCGAGGGGGCGAACGCCGCTCTTCAAGAACAGGTCGGTGCCTTCACGACGTGACAGTTTACAAGTGGGTCCAAGATATCTAGCCATGCTTTAACTCTCTTCTTGCGACGCTTATACGCGACGTTTTTTCGGCGGACGACAGCCGTTGTGCGGGATCGGCGTCACATCGGTGATGTTGGTAATCTTGTAGCCGGCGTTGTTGAGTGCGCGGACCGCAGACTCGCGGCCGGGGCCGGGGCCTTTGACTTGCACGTCAAGGTTTTTCAAGCCGTACTCTTTTGCCGCTTCACCGGCGCGCTCTGCTGCCACCTGGGCGGCAAACGGGGTGCTCTTGCGCGAGCCGCGGAAGCCGGAGCCGCCTGCCGTCGCCCACGAGAGTGCATTACCCTGGCGGTCAGTAATAGTAACGATGGTGTTGTTAAACGATGCGTAGATATGCGCTACGCCGTCAACGACACTCTTTTTGACCTTTTTACGGGTGGTTTTGCCAGTTGCTTTAGCCATTGCAAACCGTTCCTCGGATTACTTTTTAATGGGACGACGCGGCCCTTTACGGGTGCGTGCGTTAGTCTTGGTGCGCTGTCCGCGGAGCGGCAGATTGCGACGGTGACGAATGCCGCGGAAACAACCGAGGTCCATCAGACGCTTGATGCTCATGCTCACTTCGCGACGCAGATCGCCTTCTACTGACAGTGCGCCGACCGCGTTGCGGACGTTGTCGAGCTCGCCTTCAGTGAGATCTGAAATTTTAGTTGTCTCTGCAATGCCCAGGTCGGCACACAGCTTCTTGGCAGTCGGTCGACCGATACCGAACACGTAAGTCAACGAGATGACTGCGTGCTTGTTATCGGGAATGTTGACACCGGCAATTCGGGCCATTCGCGTTACTCCACTCTCTTACTAAATTTACCCAGCTCTTAGGCGCTTGCAGAACTCACTGCAAAAAGGCGCGGTAGAATACTGGCAGATGGTCAAAAAATCAACCAGATTATCCTTGGCGTTGCTTGTGGCGCGGCTCGACGCTACAGATCACTCGAACCGACCCATTGCGACGGATAACCTTACAGTTCCGACACATCTTCTTAACGGATGCACGTACTTTCATTGCAAACCTCTCTTTAAACGACTTTTGCTATTTACGACCAACGTTTTTCAGGTTGGCCTTTTTCATCAGCGAATCATATTGCTGCGACATCAAGTGCGACTGCACCTGGGCCATAAAGTCCATGGTCACCACCACAGCAATCAACATCGAGGTGCCACCCAGGTAGAACGGCACGTTGAACTGTACATTGAGTACCATCGGCAA
>JAHEGD010000028.1 GCA_024639885.1 Porticoccaceae bacterium
GAACTTGTAGCCGCGGCGGTATTCAAACTTGTCGACCGCTTTCATCAGGCCGATGTTGCCTTCTTGAATAAGGTCGAGGAACTGCAGGCCGCGGTTGGTGTATTTTTTAGCGATCGAGATAACCAGCCGCAAGTTGGCCTCGACCATCTCTTTCTTGGCGCGGCGCGCCATCGCCTCGCCGATCGACATACGGCGGTTGATATCTTTGATCTGGGCGATACTGAGGCTGCTCTGCTCGCTGAGTTGCGCCAGCTTGCGCTGCGAGCGCTGGATCTCTTCGGCGTGGCGCTCTAGGCGCGGCGCCCAGTCGGTCTTTTTGCGCATCATCGCGGCCAGCCACTTCGGGTCGGTCTCGTTGCCGGGGTAGAGCTTGATGAACTCGGGGCGCGGCATCTTGGCGTAGCGGATGCACAGCGTCATGATATTTTTCTCTTCGCTGCGGACCAGCTCAATGGCCTGGCGGACGGCGGCGATCAGCGGGTCAAACTGGCGCGGGGTGAGCTTGAGGTACTTGAACAGCTCGGCCAGCTCGGCCATGTTTTTCTCGGCAGCGGCACTGGTGCGGCCGTTGCGGCTGATCGAGCGGAGGGTTTTTTCGTGCTGCTTGCGGATCGCCGCAAAGCGCTCTTTGGCCTCTTCCGGGTCGAGCCCGCCTTCGTGCTCTTCTGTCTCGTCCTCTTCCTCTTCGGCGTCGTCGCCGGCCTCAGCGCGAGCTGCCTCGGCAGCTTGCTGCTGGGCGAGTGCCGACGGTACGTGCTCAACTGGGTCGAGATAGCCGGCGATCAGGTCGGTGAGCTTGCGCTCGCCCTGTTCGACCAGCTCGTACTCGGCCAGGATAGCGCCGACCGCGGTCGGCCAGTCGGCGACGGCAGCCATCAGTTCGCGGATACCCTCTTCGATGCGCTTGGCGATTTCGATCTCGCCTTCGCGGGTCAGCAGCTCGACCGAGCCCATCTCGCGCATGTACATACGCACCGGGTCGGTGGTGCGGTGCTGCTCAGATTCTACCGAGGCGAGCGCCGCGGCGGCTTCGGCGGCGGCCACTTCGTCGGGGGTGTTGTCGCCGGACAGCATCAGCAGCGTCTCGGCGTCGGGCGCGGTCTCAAAAACGGTAATGCCCATGTCGTTGATCATCTGGATGATATCTTCGACCTGTTCGGGGTCGGCGATATCTTCGGGCAGATGGTCGTTGACTTCAGCGTAGGTGAGGTAGCCTTGTTCGCGGCCTTTGGCAATCAGATCTTTGATGCCGGATTGCTGTTGACTGGTGGTATCGCTCATAGGGGAAATCGTTCAAGTTGCGGTCGTAAAACGGTGGTGGATTATACTAAATATTTTTTCTTGTGCCCACCGCTTTACCGATCGAAATTGCTTTAGCGGGGCTGGCGTTGGGCTGCAAGATGCTGTTTTATTTTGGTTTTTAAAGCTTGGTCGGGCTCCGAGTCAGACAGGCTCAGCCACAGTTTATGCAGCCGTTTAATCTGCGCCTCACTCGGCTTGGGGGTGGCCAATAGCTGCTCTAGCTGGGCGCTGGCCGGCAGCGTCTGGGTGAGCTGCTGGTGGAGGTGGCGCAGCGCGTCGCTAAACTCTTGGTCATCGTCGCGGCCGGCCTCTTTGGGCGGCTGCAACAGGTCCATCGCCGACAGCAGTTTGAGCTGCTCGGTCTCTTCGCTGGCGCCGTGGGTGCCCATCCAGTAAGCGATGATGTTGGAGGGCTTGTAGTGCGGATTGCTCTCCACCACCTTGAGCAGCTTGAGAAACAGTTTGAGCTGCGGGTCAGCGCTCTGTTGCATCAGCTCGCGCTGCTCAACCAGCTCGGCGAGCTGTGGGTGGTTGATCAGTAGCGCGGTCAGAAATTGTGCGGTCGACAGCCGCAGTTTGCCGCGCCGCGGCGTGTTGCCGGTCGGCTCGCCATCGTCATAGTCGTCGCCGTAGTGCCGGTCATAATCGGCGTAGGGGTCGCTCTCCAGATGGCCGCTGTACTCGGGCGGCAGCTGCTGGCCGCCACTCGCTGGCGCTGCCGGGCTGCTGGCGGCCGGTTCGCTGCGGCGCTGGCCGGGCGGCTGGTGGCTGGCGACATACTCTTTGAGCTGCTCGGCGGCGATACCGGTGCGCTCGGCCAGCTCGGCGAGCAGCAGCTGGCGAAACACCCCGGTCGGGATGCTGTTGATCGCCGGCGCGGCGACCTTGGCGAGCCGCGCCTTGCCGTCGGCGCTGCCGGTATCGATACCGTCGCTGAGCTGCTCAAACAGAAACTCGCTGAGTGGCTGGGCGCGGCTGACCTGGCGGTTGAAGCTGTCGGCGCCGATCTTGCGCACCAGGCTGTCGGGGTCTTCGCCCTCATCTAAAAACAGAAATCGGCAGCTGACTCCGTCGCGCATCTGCGGCAGCGCCACATCCAGTGAGCGCGCCGCGGCGCGGCGGCCGGCCTTGTCGCCGTCAAAGCAGAACACCAGCTCGGAGGTGTAGCGAAACAGCTTTTGCAGGTGGTCGGCGGTCAGCGCGGTGCCGAGCGTGGCGACCGCGTTGTGGATGCCAAACTGGGCCAGCGCGATCACATCCATGTAGCCCTCCACCATAATCAGCTGGCCGATGTTGCTGAGCTGCTGGCGCGCCTCGTAGAGCCCGTAGAGCTCGCGGCCTTTGCTAAATACCGGCGTCTCTGGCGAGTTGAGGTACTTGGGGGTGCTGTCGTCGAGCACCCGTCCGCCAAAGCCGATGGTGCGGCCGCGCTGGTCGCGGATCGGGAAGGTGATACGGTGGCGAAAGCGGTCGTACTGTTTGTTCTCTTCGGGCTTGGTAACCAGCATACCGCCCTCGTCGAGCAGCTGGAGCTGGGTGCTGTCGCCGTTGCCGACCGCTTTGAGCAGGTTATCCCAGCCGGGTGGTGCGTAGCCGATACCAAACTGCTGGGCGATCTTGCTGGTCAGACCGCGCCCCTTGAGGTAATCCACCGCCGCAGCGGCGGCGGGGTGCTCGCGGAGCTGGCGACGGAAGTACTGCTGCGACTTGTCGAGGGTGTCAAACAGGTTGCTCTTCTTCTCCACCTGGACAGCGTCGCGGACCGCTTCGCGGGGGATCTCCAAGCCGGCGTTGCCGGCCATCATCTCGATGGCGGTGACAAAGTCGACTCGGTCAAACGCCATCACAAAACCGAGCGCATTGCCGCCGGCGCCGCAGCCAAAGCAGTAGTAAAACTGTTTGTCCTGGGCGACCGTAAACGACGGGGTCTTCTCGTCGTGAAACGGGCAGCACGCCTTGTAGCTTTTGCCGGCCTTTTTTAGGTCTATCCGCGAGCTGACGATATCGACAATGTCGCTGCGGTCGAGCAGGTCATCGATAAACGATTGCGGTATCCGGCTCGCCATCGCGGTCGGCTACTTAACCGAGTGCCCGTTTAACTTGGCCACTGACGGCGCCGGCGTCGGCGCGGCCCTGGATCTGCGGCTTGACGATCGCCATCACGGCGCCCATCTGCTGCATCGAGCTGGCGCCGGTCTGCTCGATAGCGGCGGCGATCAGCGCCTCGATCTCTTGCTCGCTGAGCGGCTGCGGCAGGAAGGTTTGGATCACTTCAATCTCAGCTTGTTCGATATCGGCCAGCTCGCTGCGGCCGGCGGCGTTGAACTGGCTGATGGAGTCGCGGCGCTGCTTGACCATCTTGTCGAGTACCGCGAGCACCCGGGCGTCGTCGAGCTCAATGCGCTCGTCCACCTCAATCCGTTTAATATCGGCCTGAATCAGCCGAATGGTGCCCAAGCGCTGCTTCTCTTTGGCGCGCATCGCCGCTTTCATCGCATCGCTAAGCTGCTCTTTTAGTGAAACGCTCATAACTGCTCTCCTGGCTCGGCCGCGGCCGATTAGTTTTGTATAGAAACACAAAAAGCGCCACAGGGCGCTCTTTGGTCGTCACTACTAGGGGGCGCCGCGCGCTAGGCGCTGCGCAACAACTTAGTAGAGGCGGGTAAACTTGCGTGATTCGCGCGAGACTTTCTTCTGGTTGCGCTTAACGGCGGCAGCGGCTTTGCGCTTGCGCTCCCAAGTGGGCTTCTCGTAGTACTCTTCGCTGCGAACTTTAGCGAGGATACCGGCTTTTTCACAAGAGCGTTTGAAGCGGCGCAGGGCGACATCGAAGGGCTCGTTTTCTTTTACGCGAACGCTGGGCATTAATGGTAATCCTATTGGTCTGTGTTGGTCTGCTATCGGTGGTGCGGTAATCGCTGCCGGTCATCTGCTAGCAGCCGGTCTGCGAGGGCGCGAATTATAGGCGCAACGCCAGCCCGATGCAAACCCGCCAAGCAGTTTTGGTGATTGCCGCCAAAAGGCTTATATTAGCGCGGCTAGAATCGCGTGCAAAAGGCAGATCAGATGTTGGTATTGGGTATTGAAAGCTCGTGTGACGAGACCGGTTTGGCGCTCTACTGCAGCGAGCGCGGGCTGCTGGCGCACAATATTTATTCGCAGGTTAAGCTGCACAAAGCGTTTGGCGGGGTGGTGCCAGAGCTCGCCTCGCGCGATCACGCCCGAAAATTGCTGCCGCTGCTCGGCGAGCTGTTCGCCAGCGCCGGCGTCGATCAGCGCGAGCTGACCGGTATCGCCTATACCGCTGGCCCCGGCTTGATGGGTGCACTGCTGGTCGGTGCCTCGTTTGCCAAGTCGCTGGCCTGGACGCTTGGTATTCCGGCAGTCGGGGTCCACCACATGGAGGGCCACCTGTTGGCACCGATGCTGGAGGCGCAGCCGCCGGCCTTCCCATTTGTCGCCCTGCTGGTCTCTGGCGGCCACACCCAGCTGGTCGCGGTAGAGGGGGTCGGCCGCTACCAGACGCTCGGCGAATCGGTCGACGACGCGGCCGGTGAGGCGTTTGACAAAACCGCCAAGCTGCTCGATCTCGACTACCCGGGCGGCCCCAACTTGGCGGCGCTGGCCGAGCGCGGCGACAGCCGCCGGTTCGTCTTCCCGCGGCCGATGACCGACCGGCCGGGGCTCGACTTTAGCTTTTCCGGGCTGAAGACCTTCGCCCGCAATTTGATCGCCGCCGAGCGCGGCGAGCAGCCGCTGCCCAGCCCGCAGACTATGGCCGACATCGCCGCCGGGTTTGAGCTGGCGGTCGCCGAGACACTGGCCATCAAGTGCCGCCGGGCGCTGGCCCAGGTGGCGATGGAGCGCCTGGTGATCGCCGGCGGGGTGTCGGCCAACGCCACCCTGCGGCGCGTGCTCGGCGCCGCGCTGGAAAAAATAGGCGGCCAGCTCTACTGCGCGCGCCACGAGTTTTGTACCGACAACGGCGCCATGATCGCTTACGCTGGTTGGCGCCGGTTGGCTGCCGGCGGTGCCAGCGCCGAACAGCTCGCCGTCGAGGTCAGGCCGCGCTGGCCGCTCGACGAGCTTCCACCGATCAACGAGAGTGCCTAATGGATATTGTCTACATCAAAAACCTGCAGATTGAGTGCATCATCGGTATCTACGACTGGGAACGCGAGGTCAAACAGCGAGTCAGTATCGACCTAGAAATGTCGGCCGACATTCGCCAAGCGGCAGCCACCGACGACATCGCCCATGCGCTCAACTACAAATCGATCTCTAAGCGAGTCCAGGACTTTGTCGGCGGCAGCGAATTCTTACTGGTCGAGACGATGGCCGAACAGGTCGCGGCGATTATTCGCGACGAGTTCGGCGTAGCGTGGCTGCGGCTGCGGCTGAGCAAGCCGGGGGCGCTGCGCGCCGCCGATGATGTCGGCCTGATCATCGAGCGCGGCGAGCGCTGCTAATGAGCCGCTACTACTTGTCGTTGGGCAGCAATATAGATCGTTACCGCTACATCACCGTAGCGCTCAATGCGCTCACCGAGCGCTACGGCCAGCTGCTGCTGTCGCCGGTCTACGAGAGCGAGTCGGTAGGCTTCTGTGGGGCGGCGTTTCTCAATAGCGTGGTCGCCATCGAGAGCGATCGACCGCTCGCCGAAGTAGCGGCTGAGTTGAAGCAGATAGAAGACGACAACGGCCGCCAGCGCGGCGGTGAAAAGTTCAGTGCGCGCACCCTCGACATCGATATCTTGACCTGCGACCAGCTGGTCGGCGAGCAGAGCGGTATTCTGTTGCCGCGCGAAGAGATTCTCTACAACGCCTATGTGCTCAAGCCGCTCGCCGACATCGCCGGCGACCAGCTGCACCCTGTCGAGCAGCTCAGTTACCGGCAGCTCTGGGAGCGCTACGACGCCGCCCAGCAGCCGCTCTCGGCGGTCCCGTTTGAGTGGCGCGGTAGCGCGCTGCCGATGCCGCAGTTCTAACCGGCCTGGGCGGCCTCGATCAGCTCTAGCTGGCGCCGCTGAAGCGCCTCGCCGATCTCATGGCCGCTGGCGCCGCCGGCGACAATGTCGGCAATGGAGATAGTCGCCAGTTCTGCCTGCAGTGCGCTCAGCCACTGGCTGTCACGCTCGCTCGGTGCCGCCGGCAGCGCGGCCAGGCAGCGCAACAGCTGCTGTAACCGCACTGCCGATTTCAACCCGCCGCAGCCCTGCAGCGCGGCTAATAATAGGCCGGCAGTGTAGCTGCGCGGTGCGCGCAGCGCTGCGCCAAACCGGTAGAGCGCCACCGCCAGTTGGCGCAGCGCGCTGGGGGTGCGCAGCCGTCGGCAGAGCTGCTCGACCGCGGCGCTGTCGCCGCCCTGACCGCTGCTGGCGATCACCGCAAATTTCTCATCGCTGCTCAGCCCGGCGCTATCGGCGGCACTGGCGGCGGCGATCAGCGCCGCTTGGTCGGGCCACTCTGGGAATAGGGCGGCGAGTGCACCGCAGTCGCCGAGCAGGCGCAGATAGACCGCGCCGTCGCGCTCGCCGAGTGCGCGCTCAGTCTCGCGCCAGATCCGCTCGGCGGAGAGGTGGGCGAGCTCGCCGCTGGCGCTGATGGCGCTCATCAGGCTGAGTGTTGCGGTGGCGACGCGAAAACCGAGGTGGTGGTAGCGGGCGGCAAAACGCGCCACCCGCAACACCCGCAGCGGGTCTTCGCTAAATGCCGGCGAGACGTGGCGGAGTACTTTCTGTTCGAGATCGGCGCGGCCACCCGTCGGGTCAATCAGCTCGCCGTCGGCGGCCTCGGCGATGGCGTTGATGGTCAGGTCGCGGCGCCAGAGGTCCTGCTCGAGCGTGACATCGGCGGCGGCGTAGAAGTTAAAGCCGTGGTAGCCGTGGCCGCTCTTGCGCTCGGTGCGGGCCAGCGCGTACTCGTCGCCGCTGGTTGGGTCGATAAACACCGGAAAGTCGCGGCCGACTGGCTGCAGACCGGCGGCGACCATCTGCTCGGGAGTGGCGCCGACCACTACCCAGTCGGTCTCGTTGCTCGGGTAGCCGAGCAGTGCGTCGCGCACCGCGCCGCCCACTTTATAACGGGTAAACGGCTGGTTGTCGGTGACGGCCATCGCTCAGCGGTTGTCTTCGCTGAGCGCCTGCAGCTGCTCAACCGCCAGCAGGGTGATGTCGCGCTTATCAGCGGCGATCAGCCCCTTGCTTTGAAAGCGGGTGAACACCCGGCTGACGGTCTCGACGGTGAGGCCGAGGTAGTTGCCGATTTCGGCGCGCGACATCGGCAGCCTAAAACGGGTAGCCGAAAGTTTCTGCCGCGCCAGCCGGTTGGATATAGACAGCAGCAGGGCGGCGATGCGCTGCTCGGCAGAGCTTTTGCTGAGCAGCGCCAACATCTGTTGATCAACGGCGATTTCGCGGCTCATTAGCTGCATAAAATGGCGGCGCAGGTCGGGCAGGGTCATGCTCAACTCATCCATTCGCTCTGCCGGTATCGAGCAGATCGCGGTGGTTTCAAGCGCCGTGGCGGTGTTGCTGTGCCTGCCATCGGCGAGCCCATCCCAGCCAAAGATCTCGCCCGGCAGGTAGAAGCCGGTGATCTGCTCGGTGCCATCGCTGTTGGTGATGGCGGCCTTAATCGCACCGCTGCGCACCGCGTAGACGCCCTGATAGTTATCGCCGACAAAAAACACGGTCTGCTTGCGCTGCAGTGGTTTGCCGCGCTCAATCACTTGATCGAGTTTGTTCATATCGCGGTCTTGCAGTGCCAGCGGCAGGCAGAGCGGGTTCATGCGGCAGTTGTGACAGCTGGTGGTGCCGTTGGGGCAGCTGGCCGTTGACATAAAAGTCCTTCTTGCTGGGTGGCTAGTGACGAAATCCATCTGACCGGGCAATTATAGCGGCTCGGTTCAATAAGACCATCTTTAAGGTCGTCGACCGCCGAGCGGTTTATTTTTTAACTCATTGATTTTAATGATTTTATATTTCTTGACCGAAATTGAGATAGCGATTATTTTGCACCCATGGGCGCCGCCGGGCGCGAGCGAGTTTTCCTGGCCTGTGGGGGTTGTAGCTGCTATGAGCGACGATGATTTTGATACTGATAGCGACACCGATGACGTCGAGCCCGAACGCGAAGTGTCTAGCGCCGCGGCGGAGCGCGCACGCGCCCAGCTGACCCTAGAGGCGCGCCGCCGTCTCGAAGCCAAACTGGAAGAGTCGCGGCTGCGTCGGCAGATTGGTGAGTACGACTACGACTTGGACTGACGCCGCCGCGCACTCGCGGCGGGTAGTGGCTAAATTCAGCTGTTGTTCAGTTTTTCTTCAGGTTTTTTTGGCATAATGGCGGCCCTGAAAATCCCCACGGACGCCAGACTTGCACCCACTTGCCGCGCACAGTTTCCCGCCTCTCGATTCAGCCCTGCTGGCCTTCGACGCAGTCAGCTGTGAGCGCGGCGGCCGATCTATCTTTAGCCTGCTCAGTTTTGAGCTTTTTGGCGCCGCCGCGCTGCAGGTGCAGGGCGATAACGGCGCCGGCAAAACCTCGCTGTTACGTATTGCCGCCGGGCTGCTAGCCCCCAGCGGCGGCCGGGTGTTGTCGCGCGGCGAGCCGGTCGACAGCGACCGCTACCGGTTTGGTTCGGAGCTGCTCTACCTCGGCCATCACGCTGCCATCAAGGCCAATCTCACCGCGGTCGAGAATCTTCAGTATACGATTGATGGCCGCCACCGCTTTGAGCTGGCGGCGATTTTTGCCGCGCTCGCCGCGGTCGGTCTGGCCGGTTACGAGGACCTGCCGTGCCGAACCTTCTCGGCCGGCCAGCGCCGCCGCGTGGCGCTGGCGCTGCTGCTGCTCAGCGACGCGCGGCTGTGGCTGCTCGACGAGCCGTTTACCGCGATCGATCGCGGCGGTGTGGCGATGATCGAGCAGCTGATGGCCGGCCATCTCGGCCGCGGTGGCGCGATTGTGCTGACCAGCCACCAGCCGGTCAGCTTGGCCGGCTTGCGAACGCTCAATCTCACAAGTGGCGCGGACGATGAATAGCGCC
Organism: Porticoccaceae bacterium; assembly: GCA_024639885.1. GTDB lineage: Bacteria > Pseudomonadota > Gammaproteobacteria > Pseudomonadales > Porticoccaceae > LSUCC0057. The sequence continues at coordinate 9,349 of JAHEGD010000028.1, forward strand.
TTGACCCGATCGCTGCGCCGCGAGCTACTGCTGGCTGCGCGCCGCCGCGGCGAGCTGGCCAACCCGCTACTATTTTTTGTGATGGTGGCGGCGCTGGTGCCGCTCGGCATCTCGCCACAGGCGAGCGTGCTGGCCGAGCTGGCGCCCGGCATGATCTGGGTGATGGCGCTGCTGGCCACGCTGCTGTCGCTGGAGCCGCTGTTCGCCGAAGACTACCGCGACGGCACCCTCGACCAGCTACTGCTGGCGCCCGCGGGTATGGTGTTTGTCATCCTCGGCAAAATGCTCGCCCACTGGCTGGTCACCGGGCTGCCACTGACGCTAATAGCGCCGCTGCTGGCAGTGTTGCTGGCGCTACCGGCGGCCGGCTGGCTGCCGCTGCTGCTGGGCCTGCTGGTCGGCACCTTGGCGCTGAGTATGATCGGTGCGATGGGGGCGGCACTGACCGTCTCGCTGCAGCGCAGTGGGGTGCTGTTGACGCTGATTGTGATGCCGCTCTACGTGCCGGTGATCATCTTTGGCTCGGCGGTGGTACAGCGCGCGATAGAGGGCTTTAGCTGGCTGGCGCCGCTGGCGCTGCTCGGCAGTATTAGTCTGTTGGCGCTGGCGTTGTGCCCGCTGGTGGTGGTCGGCGCGCTGCGCCTTACCGCTAGCGATTGACCAATTAACGCCCGTCGGGGTAAGGAGAAAGTATGGCTTGGCAGTGGTTTCATCAGTGGGGTTCGCCGCGCTGGTTCTATCAGCGCTCGGGTGTCTGGCTGCCGTGGCTGGGCGGAGCCGCTGGGTTGCTGCTGGCGATCGGTTTGGTGTGGGGGCTGGCGCTGGCACCGGCCGACTTTAAACAGGGCAACAGCTACCGGATCATCTACCTGCATGTACCGGCTTCATTCCTGGCGCTGGCCGGCTACTACCTGATGGCGATCGCCGGTGCGATCGGGCTGGTCTGGAAAATCAAGCTCGCCTACACGGCGATGAAGTGCGCCGCCACCATCGGCGCCGCGCTGACTTTTGTCGCGCTGTTTACCGGTGCTGTGTGGGGCAAGCCGACTTGGGGCACCTACTGGGTGTGGGACGCGCGAATTACCTCGATGCTGGTGCTGCTGTTTCTCTATTTCGGGGTGATCGCGCTCTATCAGGCGTTTGATCGCGTCGATGTCGCCAACAAAGCGGCGGCGCTACTGGCGCTGGTCGGCACCGTCAACGTGCCGATCATCTACAAATCGGTCGACTGGTGGTACACCCTGCACCAGCCGGCCTCGCTGAAGTTGACCGGTGAGAGCACCTTGCACGCCTCGATGCTGCAGCCGCTACTGGTGATGGTGGTCGGTTTCTACCTGTTTTATGCGGCGGCGCTACTGCTGTCGATGCGCGCCGAGGTGATCGCCCGCGAGAGCGGTGGCGGCTGGGTCAAGGCACTGGCTGCCGGGCAGGGCGGGGGGCAACAACTGTGAGCGGACCGATCGATTGGCAGTTTGAGAGCTGGGCGGCGTTTTGGCAGATGGCCGGCCACGGCCCCTATGTCTGGGCCGCGGTGGCGGTTACCGCGGTGGTGATGGTCGCGTTGCTGGTAGCACCGCTGCGTCGTCAGCGGCGCCTGCTTGCTGAGGTGCGCGCCGAGCAAGCGCGCGCGGCGCGGCGCGCGGCGGCCACTGCCGACAAGCCGGCAGGCGGTAAAATTTAATCAACGGGAGAGAATAGATGCATCCTCTGCGCAAACAGCGGTTGAAGTGGGTAGTGCTGGTAGTGGTGGCTTCATCGATAGCGGTGGGGCTGATCACCTTCGCGCTGCGTGAAAATATCAACCTATTCTATACGCCGATTCAGATTGTCGATGGCGAAGCGCCGTTAGATGTGCGCCTGCGCGCCGGCGGCATGGTAGTTAAGGGCAGTGTGGAGCGCGCCGACGACTCGCTGTTCGTTGCTTTTCTGGTGACCGATGGCGCCGAGACGGTGCGGGTCGAGTATACCGGCATCCTGCCGGATCTGTTTGCCGAGGGTGAGGCGATCGTCGCCACCGGCGTGCTCGATGCCAACCGCGTGCTGCAGGCGACCGAGGTGCTCGCCAAGCATGACGAGACTTACATGCCGCCCGAGGTCGCCGAGGCGATGGGGCAGGGCCACCAGCGCCGCGAGGCGAATAAACAGCCGTCTGACGGCAGCTACCCGGCAGAGCAGAAGGAGCACCGCTATGATCGCTGAATGGGGCCATCTGGCACTGATTGCCGGCGTCGTGTTGGCGGTGTTCCAGTCGCTGGTGCCGCTGGTCGGCAGCTACAGTGGCCGCGCCGCCTGGATGCGGATGGGCAGCAGCCTAGCGGTCGGCCACTTTGTGCTGCTACTGCTGTCGTTTATCGCGCTGGTCGCGGTGTTTTTACAGGATGATTTCTCGGTGCTATACGCGGCCAATAACTCCAACAGCAAGCTGCCGGTGCAGTACAAGATCAGCGCGGTGTGGGGCGCCCACGAGGGCTCGCTGCTGCTCTGGGCACTCTGTCTGGCGCTGTGGACGATGCTGGTGGCGATATTCTCTAAAACCCTGCCGCTGGTGCTCAAGGCGCGCACGTTGGCGGTGCTGGGGATGATTGCAGTCGGCTTCGGGTTGTTTCTGCTGATGACCTCCAATCCGTTTGAGCGGGCGCTGCCGTTTCCGCCGGTCGACGGCAAAGATCTCAACCCGCTGCTGCAGGACTTTGGCCTGATTGTCCACCCGCCGCTGCTCTACATGGGCTATGTCGGTTTTGCGGTGCCGTTCGCGTTCGCCATCGCCGGGCTGCTCGGTGCGCAGTTTGACAGCGCTTGGGCGCGCTGGGTGCGGCCGTGGACCAACATCGCCTGGATGTTTCTCACCCTCGGTATCGCTCTGGGCAGCTGGTGGGCCTACTACGAGCTCGGCTGGGGCGGCTGGTGGTTTTGGGACCCGGTCGAGAATGCCTCCTTTATGCCGTGGCTGGTCGGCACTGCGCTGGTCCACTCGCTGTCGGTCTCCGAGAAACGCGGGCTGTTTCGCAGCTGGACACTGCTGCTGGCGATCTTCGCCTTCTCGCTGAGCCTGCTTGGTACCTTTTTGGTCCGCTCCGGGGTGTTGACCTCGGTCCACGCTTTTGCCAACGACCCCGAGCGCGGCCTGTTTGTGCTGATGTTTCTCGGCGTGGTGGTCGGCGGTTCGCTACTGCTGTTTGCACTGCGCGGGCCGCTAGTGAAGAGCGCCGGTGACTACTCGGGCTGGTCGCGCGAGTCGCTGCTGCTGATCAACAACCTGTTGCTGGTCGCCTCGACCGCAATGATCTTGATCGGCACCCTCTACCCGCTGGTCGCCGATGTGCTTGAGCTCGGTAAAATATCGGTCGGCCCTCCCTACTTTAATCTGTTCTTTGTGCCGCTGATGGCGCTGCTGGCGCTGTTTGTCGCCTTTGCACCGCAGTCGCGCTGGAAGCGCAGCGACGCGGTAGCAACCAGTCAGCGGGCGCGCTGGCCGCTGGCGATCGCGCTGCTCAGCGCCGCCGGGCTGCCGTGGCTGTACAGCAGCGACTACCACTGGGGCGCCGCACTCGCGGTGTTGCTGGCGGTCTGGGTGGTGGCGATGACGGCAGAGGACACGCTGGGCAAACTGCGCTCGCAGCGCGCCCGCGGGCAGTCGCTGGGCGCGGCGCTTGGCAAGCTGTCGGGCAGCTACTGGGGGATGGTGATCGCCCACATCGGTATTGCGGTGATGGTGCTCGGGGTTGGTTTCACCACCAGCTACGACGAGCAGCGCGATGTCCGCTTGGCACCCGGCGACAGCTCTCAGCTGATGGGCTACGAATTTACCCTGCGCAGCATTGAGCAGGTCGCCGGCCCCAACTACAACGCCTGGCGCGGCACCATCGACATCGCTCGCAACGGCCGCGCGGTGTCGACCCTAAAACCGGAAAAACGCACCTACCTGGCCGGTGGCCAGACCATGACCGAGGCAGATATTGATGCCGGCCTTGGCCGCGACCTCTACGTCTCGCTTGGTGAGCCGCTCAGCGGCGGCGCATGGGCGGTGCGCCTGCACGTCAAGCCACTGATTCGCTGCATCTGGCTGGGTGCGTTGATGATGGCGATCGGCGGGTTGCTGGCCGCAGTCGACAAACGCTACCGGCGCCAAAAACCGCTAACCGCTAATCTTGTTCAGCGTGGGGAGACCGTATGAACCGCTTAAAACTCTATCTGCCGCTGGTGCTGTTTGCGCTGCTGGCTGGGCTGCTCTACCGCGGTCTCAACAACGACCCGACCGAGTTGCCATCGGCGCTGGTGGGCAAGCCGTTCCCGGCCTTCCAGTTGGAGGCTGTGGAGTCCGCCGAACAGCGCCACCAGCTCGCCTCGCTCAAGGGCGAAGTGACGCTCGTCAACGTCTGGGCGACCTGGTGCTTTGCCTGCCGTCTCGAGCACGCCATGCTCAACCAGCTGGCCGCTCAGGGGGTCAAGATCATCGGTCTCAACTACAAAGACACCCGTCCGGCAGCACAGCGCTGGCTGGCCGAGCGCGGCGACCCGTACTGGCTCAACCTGTTTGACCCGCGCGGCGAGCTCGGCTTTGATCTGGGCGTCTACGGCGCCCCCGAGACCTATCTGGTCGACGCCGAGGGGATCGTCCGCCACCGCCGTGTCGGCGTTGTTGATGAGCGCATCTGGGCCGGCGAGCTCGGTCAGCTCTACCGCCGCTATGCTGCGCAGGTACAAGATGAATAGCCGCGCGCGCAGTGGGCTGCGCTGGCTGGCAACGCCGTTGATGGCCGCGCTGCTCTGCGCTGTGGCGGTCGCCGGTATCGAGGTGGTCGAGTTCAGCGAGCCGCAGTTGCGTGAGCGTTACCAAGGGTTAACTGAAGAGCTGCGCTGCCCGAAGTGCCAAAACCAAAACTTGGCCGACTCCAATGCGCCGATTTCGGTCGATATGCGCGCTCAGGTGCGCAGCATGCTCGAGGCCGGCCACAGCGATGCCCAGATCAAACAGAATCTGGTCGATCGCTACTCTGAGTTTGTCCTCTACCGGCCGGCGCTCAATCTCGCCACCGCGCTGCTGTGGGGGCTGCCGCCACTGCTACTGTTAGTCGGTATCGGCCTGCTGGTCATGCTGCGCCGTCGCCAGCCGCGGCCGGCCGCCCCAGGGCTGCGGAGCGCGGCCGAGCCAGCATCAACTGAACAGCGGGTCGCCGCGCTGCTAGCGTCCCAGCAACAGGAGAGACAGCCATGATTATTGCCCAGCTCGCGACCATCGCCGTCGCGCTGGTATTTGTTGTCTGGCCGTTTGTGGTGCGTCGCAGTGATCGCGATCGCAACGATGACCAGGCGCAGCTCGAGCAGATTCGGCGCGATGCGAATATCGCACTCTACCGGGAGCAGCAGCAGGCGCTGGAGGAGCTGCGCGCCAGCGGCGAGTTAGATGAGCCGGGTTACCAGCAGCAGCTGGCTGAGATTGGCGAGCTGCTGCTGGATAATACGCAGCCAGCGTCGTCTGGTGTGTCGTCCTCCGCCAGCGGTGGGTTGTGGCTGCTTCCGTTGCTTGCCATCGCGCTGATGGCGGCGGTGTGGGGCGGTTACCGGCACTACGGCGCCGAGCTTGATCTGAGTATTACCGAACAGCTAGCCGCCTTGGATGGGGTGCCCGATGCGCAGCGCAACGTCCGCTTGCAGTTGCTGGAGCAGACCATTAGCCAGCGGCTGGCGCGCAACCCCGACAGTGCCTACTACTGGAATCTGCTCGCCCAGCGCGCTCTCGCCGGCGGTGACTTTGCGGTCGCCGCCGAACGCTACGGGCGGGCGGTGGAGTGGGCCGACGAGGACGGTTGGCTCTATGCGCAGTACGCGCAGGCACTGTTCTTTGCCGCCAACCGCCAGTTTACTGAGGCGGTCAACCTCGCCTTGGACCGCGGTTATGCACTCGCCCCAGACGATCAGACCGTGCTCGGGCTCAAGGGAGTGCAGGCCTTTGAGCTGGGCGAGCACCGCGCTGCGATCGACTACTGGCGGCGCGCACAGGCGGCACTGGCCCCGCAATCGGCCGGCTGGCAGGCGCTGCAGAGCGGTATTGAACGCAGTGCGGCGCTGTTGAGCGCTGGCGCCGCGGTGCAGCCGTCGGCTGGCGCCGTCGCCGAAGCCAACACCGATGTCAGTCGTGCAGCGCCGGCGGCGATCGCGGTGTCGATTGCGCTCGCCGACGGGCTCCAAGCCGCGCCCGGCCAGGTGGTGTTTGTCGCCGTTGTGCAGGCCGGTGGCCCACCGATGCCGATAGCCGCGCAGCGGCTCGCCGCCGAGCAGCTGCCGCTGACCGTCACAGTGACCGAGCGCGACCAGCTCAGCCCCGGCCGCACACTAGCCGGCAGTGGTCCGCTGGTCGTTTCGGTGCGGCTGTCGGCGACTGGCACCGCGACGCCGAGCGCTGGCGACCGGGTGGTGCGTTCGGCGCCGTTTGTGTTGGCCGCCGGCAGCGCCGAGCTGGCGCTCACCCTCGGCGATGATTGAGCTGCGCCCCGGCGTCTACCTAGACCCGGAGCAGATTGAGCTGAGCGCCATCCGCGCGCAGGGGGCGGGCGGCCAGAACGTTAATAAAGTCGCCTCGGCGATCCACCTGCGCTTCTCCGTCGTCGGCTCGTCACTGCCCAGTTGGGTTCAGGACCGGCTGCTGGCCAGTGGCGACAAGCGGATCACCCGTGACGGCGTGGTGGTGATCAAGAGCCAGCGCCACCGCACCCAAGAGCTCAACCGCCGCGAGGCGCTCGAGCGACTGGTCGAGCTGCTGCGCTCGGCCTGCACGGTGGCCCGCGCGCGGCGCGCTACCCAGCCAACCCGCGCCTCGCAGCAGCGCCGCCTGGAGGGCAAGTCGCGCCGCGGCACTGTCAAAGCGGGGCGCGGCAAGGTCGATTTTTAGTCTTTTGCACAAGCTTACGCAGGGCACTTAACAGAGGCAAAAAAGCGTGTAGAATTAGCGGTTAACTGCGTGCGCCGGCGGCCCATCGGGACGGACAGTAAGACCGGCTACTACAAAAAACTACTGAGCAATTATGCGCCTAAAAACTATTAAGCTGGCCGGGTTTAAATCCTTCGTCGACCCCACTTCGGTTCACTTCCCCAGCAACCTCTCGGCGGTAGTCGGCCCCAACGGCTGCGGCAAATCCAACATCATTGATGCGGTGCGTTGGGTGATGGGCGAGTCGTCGGCCAAAAACCTGCGTGGCGAGTCGATGACCGATGTCATCTTTAACGGCAGTGGCGGTCGCAAGCCGGTCGGTCAGGCCTCGATCGAGCTGGTGTTCGACAACTCCGAAGGGACCCTGCGCGGCGAGTACGGCGCTTACAACGAGATTGCTATACGCCGCAAGGTGACCCGCGACGGCCAGTCCAGCTACTATTTAAACGGCAATAAATGCCGCCGCCGCGACATTACCGATATCTTCTTGGGCACCGGCTTGGGGCCGCGCAGTTACGCGATCATCGAACAGGGTATGATCTCGCGGCTAATCGAATCCAAACCCGACGAGCTGCGTGTCTATATCGAAGAGGCGGCCGGCATCTCCAAATACAAAGAGCGCCGCAAAGACACCGAGAGCCGCATCCGCCGCACCATGGAAAACCTCGAGCGGCTCACCGACATTCGCGACGAGCTCGGCCGCCAGTTGAGCCGGCTTGAGCGGCAAGCCAAGGCGGCTGAAAAATACGCCGAGTACAAGCAGGAGCAGCGCCAAGTCAGCGCCGAGCTGCTGGCGCTCAAGTGGCGCGAGCACGAGCGCGCCGCGGCCAGTCAGCGTCAGGTGATCGGTGAGCTCGAGCTCGAGCAGGAGCGCATCGTCACCGAGCGCGCCGCGTGCGATACCAGTATTGAGAAGGGCCGCGACGCCTACACCGAGGCCAACGATAAATTCAGCGAGGTGCAGGCGCGCTTTTACAAAGTGGGCGCCGATGTCGCCCGCATCGAGCAGGCGATCCAGCACGCCCAGCAGCGCGCCCAAGAGCTGCAGCAAGATCTGCAGCAGACCGATAGCAGCTTCGCCGAATCGCAGCAGCAGCTCGATGCCGACCGCGGCCGCGCCAGCGGCTGGCAGGCCGAGCTCGACCAGCTGCTGCCAGACCTGGAGCTGGTGACCGCCGCACAGGCCGCCTCGGCGCAGGCGCTAGAGGAGGCCGAGCAGCAGATGGCGAGTTGGCAGGGGCGCTGGGATGAGTTTAACCAGAGCTCGGCGACGCCGCGCCAGCAAGCCGAGGTCCAGCAGTCGCGTATTCAGCACCTCGAGCAGATGCTGCGCCGGCTCAGCGAACGCCAGCAGAGTCTCTCCAGTGAGGCCGAAGAGTTTCACGCCTCGCCGGCCGAGGATGAGCTGGCGCTGCTGCAGGAGAGCCTCGCCGAGGCGCAGATGCGTCGCGAACAGGTCAGCCAGCGCCAGCAGCAGCTGCAGGACGATGTTGAACAGGCGCGCCGCAGCGACCGCGAGCTGGGCGCCGAGCTCGACCAGTTGCGCAGCGAGCAGCGCCAGCTGCAGGGTCGTCAGTCATCGCTGGAGGCGCTTCAGCAGGCTGCGCTTGGCGACGACTCCGAGCGCCAGTGGCTGCAGCAGTCGGGGCTCGCCGAGCAGCCGCGGCTGGCCGCACTGGTCGAACCGCAGCCGGAGTGGACCGTAGCGGTTGAGACGGTGCTGGGCAGCTATCTGCAGGCGGTGGCGGTCGACTCGATCGCCGACCAAATTGACAAGCTGTCCTCGTTCAGCAAGGGTGAATTATTGCTGGTCGCACCGCCCCAATCGGGCGCCGGTGCGGGCGGCGGTGTGCGCTTGAGCGGGCTGGTGCGCGGCGACCACGCCAATGCACTGCTCGACACGGTCTATGCAGCCGACGATTTGGCGGCGGCGCTGGCGTTGCAACCACAGCTGGGTGCCGGCGAGTCGGTGGTGACCCGCGAGGGAATCTGGCTGGGCGCCAACTGGCTGCGTGTGGCGCGTGATAAAGACGCCACCGCTGGGCTTTTGCAGCGCAAGCAGGAGCTCGAGCAGATCGAGCTGACGCTGGCCGCACAGGGCCAGCGTATCGCTGCTGCCGTTGAACAGCGCGAGGCGCTCGAGGCGACCATCGCCAACCTTGAAGGGCAGCGCCGCGACGCCGCCAACCAGCTCGCCGAACAGCAGAGCTACTACACCGAGCTGCGCTCTAAGTTGAGCGGCTTTGAAGTGCAGATAGAGCAGTACAAGGCGCGCCAGCAGCGCGCCGAAGGCGAGCTGGCAGAGGTGCGCTCGCAGTACGGCCAAGAGCAGGAGAGCCTGGCTGAGGCGCGCGCGATCCTGCAGCAGTCGCTCGACTTGATGGAGCGCGACAGCGCCCTGCGCGAAGAGCTGCTCGGCGAGCGCGACAGCGTCCGTCAGCGGCTCGACGAGGTTCGCCACCGCGCCCGCCAAGACCGCGACCACCACCAAGAGCTGGCGATGCGCGAGCGCTCGTTGACCACTCAGCTGGCGTCGGTGCGCGAGGGTATCGGCCGCCTTGAGATACAGGTAGAGCGGCTCGCCGAGCGCCGCGAGCAGCTCCGGGTCGCCTTTGAAATCAAAGAGGAGCCGGGCGACAACCACCACGCCGAGCTCGAAGAGCAGCTCGAGTTGCGGGTCGCCGTCGAGGCCGAACTGGCCACGGTGCGCGCCACCAATGAAGAGCTAGAACAGCAGATGCGCGGTTACGAGCAGCGTCGCGCCGAGCTCGAGCGGGTACTGTTTGAGGTGCGCGGCAAGCTCGAGCAGCAGCGCATCGGCGCCCAGGAGATCACCACGCTCAGCCGCACCATCGAGCAGCAGATTGAAGAGAAGCAGCACACCCTCGAAGCGCTGCTCGAGGCGCTGCCAGACGGTGCCGACAAGCGCGAGTGGGAGCAGACCATCGAGCAGATTGAGCAGCGCGTGCAGCGGCTCGGTCCGATCAATCTGGCGGCGATCGATGAGTACAAGATTGAGTCGGAGCGCAAGGACTACCTAGACCAGCAAAACGCAGAGCTAGAAGAGGCATTGCAGACCCTCGAGGGGGCGATCCACAAGATCGACAAAGAGACCCGCACCCGCTTCAAAGAGACCTTCGACGAGGTCAACAAGCACATTCAAGCGCTGTTTCCCAAGCTGTTCGGCGGTGGCCACGCCTACTTGGAGATGACCGGCGACGACCTGCTCGATACCGGTGTCACCCTGATGGCGCGGCCGCCCGGCAAAAAGAACGCATCGATCCACCTGCTCTCGGGCGGTGAGAAAGCGCTGACCGCGATCGCCATGGTGTTTGCCATCTTCCAGCTCAATCCGGCGCCGTTCTGTATGCTCGATGAGGTCGATGCGCCGCTTGATGACGCCAACGTTGGCCGCTACGCGAAGATGGTCGAAGAGATGTCGGAGAAGGTGCAGTTTATCTTTATCACCCACAACAAGATCCCGATGGAGGTCGCCAACCAGCTGATCGGGGTGACCATGCACGAGGCCGGTGTGTCGCGGTTGGTCACCGTCGATGTCAATCAAGCCGCGGCGCTGGCCGAGGCGTAAGCGATGGTGTTGCGATGCAGTCAGGTCAAGCGCCGCCGGCAGCGGCAGACGGAGAGTAAGTATGGATAACTTTGGCGCAACCGCACTGCTCATGGTGGTCGGCGGGCTGTTTGCTGTCGGCCTGCTACTGGACATTGTGCGCCGGGTGCGCAACCGTCGCTGCCAGAATATTGCGGTCTCCAAGCAGGCGCGGCGGGCGGCTAAAAACCCCACGGCCGATCTTTTTGCCGACCCCCTCGAAGACGATGCGCTGCTCGCCGGTGGCGACCCCGGTTTTGGCAAGTCGCGGGTGGTCGGTGTCCGCGATGACACCGACATCAGCGAGCTGGGCGCCAAACTGCGCGAGCAGACCCGCGCCAACGCCACCCTGTCAGCATTCCGTGAGCCATCGCAGAGCGCGCTGGCGCTAGACGGCGACCGCGAGCCGGCGACAGCCAGCCGCCCACCACAGTCTGCGCCGAAGCCGGCGGTGTCGAGCGATGCCGAAATGGTGATTGTCCACTTGCTCGCCGAGCGCGGCACGACCATCGCCGGCGGCGCACTGCGCGACGCGGTCTTAGCGGCGGGTTTGCGTTACGGTGAGATGAAGATCTTCCACTTTCACCGCGAGCCGGCGGCGTCGGCCGAGCCCGAGCTGCTGTTTAGTCTGGCCAATGCGGTCAACCCGGGCAGTTTTGATCTGCGCACCATCGATACCCTGACAACACCGGGGGTAACGCTGTTTTTAAACCTCAGTGAAGTCTCAGAGCCGGTGGCAGCGTTCGATACCCTGATCGAAGTGGTTGACCAGCTCGCCACGGCGTTGGCGCTGCAGGTCTACGATGAGTCGCGCAGCTCGATGACCCGCCAGACTATCGACCACAGCCGCCAGCGCGCGCGGTCGATAGCCACCGCCCGCGAGCGGGCCGAGAGCCACTAAATGGCGGCTCGCGATGGTGCCGCCGCACTCGATCAGGCCGCTTACACGGCGCTGGTGGCAGAACTCAACGACTACGCCTATCGCTACTATGTGCTCGACCAGCCGTCGGTGCCGGACGCCGAGTACGACCGGCTCTATCGGCAGCTGATCCGTTACGAGGCCGCCGCGCCGGAGCGGGTTGCCAGCAACTCGCCGAGCCAGCGGGTTGGCGACCGCCCGCTCGACGGTTTTATTCAGGTTGACCACCGCACCCCGATGCTATCGCTGGATAACGCGTTTAGCGACGACGATCTCGGCGAGTTTGTCGGCCGCCTAGAAGAGCGCCTAAAGCGCACTGAACCGCTGCGCTTTGCCTGTGAGCCCAAGCTTGACGGCGTAGCGGTCAGCATTCTCTATCGGCGTGGCGAGCTGGTTCGCGCCGCCACCCGCGGCGATGGCAGCCGCGGCGAGGAGATCACCCAGAACGTCAAAACGATTAAAAATATCCCGCTGCGCCTCGCCGCGGATAGCGCCCCCGAGCTGCTTGAAGTGCGCGGCGAGATCTATATGTCGCGCAGCGGATTTGAGGCGTTTAACCGCCGCGCTCGCGACAGTGGCGACAAGCCGTTCGTCAACCCGCGCAACGCGGCCGCCGGCAGCCTGCGCCAGCTCGACAGCCGTATCACTGCCAGCCGGCCGCTGCTGTTCTGCTGCTACAGCGTCGGCGAGATCGAAGCGGCTGGGCGCAGTTGGATGAACCACTCTGAGCTACTGGCGTCGCTCGCCGAATGGGGTCTGCCGATCAACCCGCTCAGCGAGACAGTCGAGGGTGTGGCGGCGTGTAACGACTACTATCAGCGCTTGGCGGCGCAGCGCGATGGGCTTGGCTATGACATCGACGGCATCGTCTACAAAGTGGATTCGTTCGAGCTGCAGCGCCGGCTCGGCAGTGTGGCGCGCGCCCCGCGCTGGGCGATTGCGCGTAAATTTCCCGCTCAAGAGGAGCTCACCGAGCTGCTCGACGTCGAGTACCAAGTTGGCCGCACCGGTGCGGTGACGCCGGTGGCGCGGCTGGCGCCGGTGTTTGTCGGTGGGGTCACGGTCAGTAACGCCACCCTACACAACCGCGATGAGATGGTGCGGCTCGACCTCCACCACGGCGACACGGTGATTGTCCGTCGTGCCGGCGATGTGATCCCGCAGGTGGTCGGTGTTGTCGCCGAGCGTCGCCGCGAGGCTGCCGAGCCGTTTGCATTTCCGCAGCGCTGTCCAGTCTGCCAGTCGCCGGTCGAGCGCGATGCCGAACAGGCGGTATCGCGCTGCTCTGGCGGCCTGTTTTGCGCTGCTCAAGTCAAGCAGGCGATCAAACATTTTGTCTCGCGCAAGGCGATGGACATCGATGGGCTCGGCGACAAGTTGGTCGATCAGCTGGTCGACAGTGAAGTGATTTTCTCGGTGGCCGACCTCTATGATCTGACTGCCGAGCGGCTAGTTGAGCTCGAGCGGATGGGCGCCAAGTCGGCCGACAACTTGGTCGCGGCGATCGCCGCCAGCCGCACTACCACGCTGGCTAAATTTGTCTATGCACTGGGCGTCCGCGAGGTGGGTGAGGCGACTGCAGCCGCGCTGGCGCGCGCCTTTGGTGATCTGCCGGCACTGTTGTCGGCATCGCTGGATGAGCTGCTTGAGGTCGACGACGTCGGCCCGGTGGTGGCGGCGCGAGTGCGCGAGTTCTTCGCCAATCCAGATAACGTGGCGATTATCGAGGCGCTACAGGGCGCCGGGGTCAGCTGGCCGGCTCTGGCTGCCGCCGACCCCGCCGCGCAGCCGCTGCACGGTCAAACCTGGGTCGTGACCGGCACGCTGGCCGAGATGGGCCGCAGCGAAGCTAAAGAGCGGCTGCAGGCGCTCGGCGCCAAAGTGGCCGGCTCGGTGTCGGCCAAGGGCCACTGCCTGGTCGCCGGCCCCGGCGCCGGCAGCAAGTTGAGCAAAGCCGAAGCGCTGGGGATCGAGGTGATCGACGAGGCGACATTTGTCCAGCGGCTAGCCGGTTGGGAGGGTGCACGGTGAGTGCAGTAGGTGGCTGCCATCGCTAAGCGATCGCTAAAACGGCGCTCGACCTGGGTGCTGTCGATGGTCGCCTGTGGTGCCTTCTTGATTATGGCCGCGCAATCCTATCAGCTCAGCAGCTCGGAGCTGCTCGGCCAGCTGGCCACGCTGTTGGTAGTGATGGCGGCGGTGCTGGGTGGCGCCGCAGTGAGCGTGACGTTGTTGGTGCTGTGGCGGCGCTGGCGCCAGCGAACCCGGCGGTGAGCGCACTGCGCTTCTGGTTCGGTCGCTACCTGGGTGGTATCGCGGCGGCACAGCTGGCGATGGGTATCCATGCAGTGATCTACCCGTGGCTGGTGGTCGGCGTACTCCACGAGACGCCGAGCCGGCTCGGCTCGGCGCTGATGGCGGCGTTTCTGCCCAACCTTCTGTTTACCCTGATTGGCGGTGCACTGGCCGAGTCGCGCCACGGTGGCCGCTGGCTGGCTAAGCTCTATCTGCTCTATGTGTTACCGCTGGCGCTGTTGCTGCTGGTGCTGCTAACCGGCCAGCTCAGTTACCCGCTGCTGCTCGGTTACGGCTTGCTGTACGGCACTATCACCGCGTTTATCCAGCCCGCTCGCGAAGCCCTGCTCGGCAATCTGCCGGCCGCGGCAGTCCATCGCGGGGTGGCAAAAACTGCCGCGGTCCAGTCGGGGCTGCAGGGCGTCGGGTTTGTTTTGGCCGGTTATTTTGAGGTGATCGGATTAACCAGTCTGCTGCTGTTTCAGGCCCTGCTGGTGGCGGCAGCGGCACTTTTGTTCGGCCTTAGTTTGGCGCCAGACAAGCCGGTCGAGTCGAAAAAAATTAGGCTGCGCCAGTCGGTTGTCAGCGCCTATGCCGATATTGTTCAGGGCTGGCAAGTGACCCGCGATACCGCGGTGTTGCGCGATACCGTCGCGGTAGTGCTGGCCACCGGAGTGTTGGTGTTCGGCCTCTATCTAGTCGGGCTGCCGCTGATCGCCAACCACTATAGGCCGGGTAGC
>JAHEGD010000036.1 GCA_024639885.1 Porticoccaceae bacterium
ACCCGCGCATAGTAGCAGAAAGGCGTAAACTCCTCCCCAGATTTCTGCACAGTTCGCGTGCTGCGCTCGCTCCTACCCTGGGAACCCTTTAAGTAGGAGCCCCCTCAAAGAGGTGGCGACCATAGCAATTAATCATATTAAAAAACAATCAAAAGAGTAGTTTCAATTAATTTTATTAAAAATAGATCTTCTCATAGACTGGCCCTATCGAATTTAGACGAGGCGAAACGGCCGAGGAGTAGAAGATGTTTAACAATCGCGAAGGTCAGTCAGTCCCTAACGTGACATTCCCAATCCGCAAAGATAACGATTGGTCGCAAGTAACTAGCGAGCAGCTGTTTGCCGGTAAAACCGTGATCGTCTTCAGCTTGCCGGGAGCCTTTACCCCGACCTGTTCGAGCACGCACTTGCCGCGTTACAACGAGCTGGCGGACACGTTTAAGGCGCAGGGCGTCGATGACATTATCTGCCTGTCTGTGAACGACCCGTTCGTAATGGACGCTTGGGCTGCCGACCAGCACGCTGAGAACATCCGCATGCTGCCAGATGGTAACTGCGAGTTCACCGATGGCATGGGCATGCTGGTTGAGAAGACCGATCTGGGCTTTGGCAAGCGCAGCTGGCGCTACTCAATGCTGGTTAAAGACGGTGTGATTGAGAAGATGTTTATCGAGCCTGATAAGCCGGGCGACCCATTTGAAGTGTCTGATGCCGATACCATGCTCAACTACATCAACCCAAACGCTGAGCAGCCAAAGCGTATCAGTATGATCACCAAGCCGGGCTGCCCACACTGTGCTCGCGCTAAAGCCGCACTGACCGCCAAAGGGATGCGCTACGAGGTGATTGAGTTGGGTCAGCAGGGTATCAGCTACTCAACACTGCAGGCGATCTCAGGCCGCGGTACCGTGCCACAGATCTTTGTCGACGGTGAGCACATCGGTGGCGCCGATGATCTGGAGACCTGGTTAGGTGGCGACAAATCTGCAGCAGCCTAGCCAAACGCCTACTGCGCTCGCTCCTACCCTTACGCCCCAAGGATAGGAGCCCCCTCACAGAGGTGGCGACCTGATCTTATCAATGCATCGAGGTCGTCTAGTTTAGGCTAATATCTAGCCCATTATTGCCAACAAACTCATCCAGCGCCTCGCCGCCGGTCATGAAGGCTGCGAGGAAGGGATCGGTTTTGCTCTCCTCGTAGAGGCAGACCTGCATTGCAGCCACTTTCGGGTTGGTTGTGCGCATTACAAGGTAAAGGTCGCCAAAGACGTAGGGTAGGGTGGAGCGGCAGGTGCTCAGTGCTTTATCCCAGACGCGCAGACTCGGCTGTAGATCTTTGTAGTCGCCACCCTTATTGAGGTGTGCGACTATCATGCTGCTTTTATCGGTGAGCACACCGAAGTCGATCGAGCGCAGGCGCGCGTTGATATCCCAACGATCAAACTTGCCTGCTACCTCCAGCTTATAGCCCCCGCCGCCGGGAATGTTGAGATCTTCGCGACTGCCAAGCGCCTCACCATTGAATGCTCCCCCAGAGTGTTTCCAGTTAAATATTCCATTCTCTTGGGTATAGTGCAGCGCCGCTTGCGCGCTATCTTCGGCCAACTGCTTGTTACGCTCGATATTGCGTGCGGTTGCAGCAGCCTCTTTTTCGGCTGCCGCTTGTGCCATGGTCATCTTCGGCTTCTTCA
Organism: Porticoccaceae bacterium; assembly: GCA_024639885.1. Classification (GTDB taxonomy): domain Bacteria; phylum Pseudomonadota; class Gammaproteobacteria; order Pseudomonadales; family Porticoccaceae; genus LSUCC0057. The sequence continues at coordinate 1,692 of JAHEGD010000036.1, forward strand.
GGTCGGCACTTACTTCGTAGCGCTTGACGCCGGCCGGGTAGGCTCCATCCACCTTTTTAGCGGTGTTCGAACCCGAACCCGCGCCACCTGAAACGGTTGGATTCCCCTGACAAGCCGTCAGCAGCAGGGCGAGGCCTGCGACCATCAGCGCTCTCATAGGTAGATCCTGTCAGTCAGACGCGGGAGATTCGGAGTGAAGAATACCCGCTCCGCGATTTCGGCGTGCTCGAGTCCGAAGGTGTGCTCGAGCACGGCAGCACAGATAGAGCGTGAATCGATGGTGGCCATTAAGTCCCGACGCTCAAATTGGTCGCTCTTGGCCAGCCCAGGCCAGTCGGCTAGCACTGCGCCACCATTGACGGCACCTCCACCCACAAGCATCGCTGTGCCGTAGCCATGCTCGGTACCACTCGAACCATTCACTTTAACGGTACGGCCAAATTCCGTGAGAGTTATGAACGTGGTGTTATCCCAGGCATCGCCAAGGTTTTTACGTAGGGTGCTAATACAGGTATCGAGCTCGCCAGTGAGACTAAAGAGACGCCCGGGGTTTTTGCCGCCTTGACCCGCATGGGTGTCGTACCCACCCAAGCGAATCATCGCGGCAACTGGGCCGTCGGGCCTTGCCAGAGCTTTGCCTGCTTCCTCTGATAGACCTCTCGGACTGCGATCGCGTGAGTTGAAAACACGCCCGTTTAAGCGCGCCATAAGCTTATCATTCTCAGTCTGCCACTCCGGAGACAAACTACCGTGCAGCATCTCGAGGAGTCGAGTAGTTGGGTTTGAACTGCCGTTAACATGTGCTGGATAGTAGTTGTCTACGCCGGTCGTACCGCGCAGTAGCAGCGGTGTATCCAGACTCATAGCGCGGCCACCATTGCTGGCGATATCGAGGGCGCGTCCGACCCAGCCGGTAGACTCTGAGAAGGGCGCCAAGCCGCCACCCTGAATCAGGTTCTGCCCCTCAAAATGCGAGCGTTTAGTATACGGGAAACTAGTTGCGTGAATCCCCAAAACGTCCTGTTGAAGCATCAACTGATGAGTGGCACGCATCGCCGGGTGTAGCGCCCAGTGGCTACTCAAGTCGAGTAAGTTGTCCGGCATCAACTCTTCACGGAAGCTCTCCAACCTACCCTCGAGTTTGGGAACGATTGTAGATAGACCATCCAGCCCTCCTTCGAGGAAAAAGATCACCAAGCGGCGCTCAGGATTGGCGATATTAGCCCAACCAGGCAGGCTCGCCAGAGCAAGGCCCGTAGCCCCCATCTTTAAAAAGTCGCGACGGTTCATGCCTGCACCTCCATTGCCCACTGGTTAACAACGAGCGCCGTGAATTGGTCGGCCGTTGAGCCGGCGTTGCGTATTTGTGTCTGCATCTCTGCAGGCATGCCAAGATTGCTCATTATCTGCTCTGGGTTGAGTTGTCCCGATCCGGTGCCGTACACCGCAGAGGCGAAGCGGATGCGCCGGTCCAGGTGCTCTAAACTGATCCACTCTTTGGACTCTAGTGGATAGCCATTAGGTTGGCGTTCATCCCAGAAACTGATGCCGAGCTCCTGCATCGGGCGCATGGCTCGCTGTCCTGACTTGCGGTTAAACACATCTTTGTGTCCCATAAAGTAGTTTGAGCCGGAGATTCGCACGGTGTTGTAGAGCCAGTGACTCGGCCAGAGCAGTTTGCGGTCGCCATCGGTCCAGGCGACTTCGAGTAGCTTTTCGTGCACCTTGCTAAGGTTGCCACCGCTCTGCATCCAGGCGAATTCAAGCGCGTCGGTTACCCGTTTGGATGGCGCGTCGCTGATAAAGTGCAGGGCTAATTTGTGACAGATAAACTTTCGTGTCTGCGGTAGAGCGGCTAGGTCGGTGGTGAACTCTTTGAGGGCGGTGTATCCGGAGCCGTAGGTTTTGCCCAGTACCGTCTTTGTCCCGGGTTCGGCTTTGTTGCGAATGTAAGGGCGTTCGGCGCTTAGCCAGTCTCGCTCGTTCTTAGGGTTCAAAGCCCAGTCGCCCCAGCCCGCCAGAATACGTGCCGCCTCACTGATATCTGTTTCTGTATACCCCTGCGCAGGCGAGCAGCTGTGAAGCTCCATTACTTCTCGCGCCAGGTTATCGTTGAAGCCGACCTGCTTACCATCCATCCGGCGCCACTGGCCAGCTTTACTGCGCGGAGAGATGTTAGAAACGTTGTCCAGATACCGCAGCATCGAATAGTGCGTCGTAGCTTCGTACAGTAAATCCGCAAAGTCGCCATTCATATGCGGCAAAATGCGGTGTTCGTACATATCACCGGCGGTGTAGAAGGCGTCGTAGTTGCCGACGGTAAAGTGGTTAAACCAGAAGTGGCCAAAACGCTGGCGCACTGAGTCTTCACCAAAGCTGCCGCGGGCGTCCATGCGCGCAGCATCATGCCAACGCAGGTCGTACTTAAATTGAGCTTCGTCCAATTTTGACTGTCGTTCTCTCTCGGGCGCGTTCTTCAACTTTTCTCGAATAGAGTCACGTGATTCATCCCAATGCCAGAGATTAATTAGCCGCCTGCGGATACCGGGATCGAGCTCCTCTGGCCAGGGTTTTAGGTTGGTTGGGTCGTCACGATCGGATGGCGGTGATAGTGTAGGTTCATCACGGTAGAGATTGGCGATCGCCCAGTTGACCGGGTCACTCGGTACTTCATGCTCGGGCCGAGGTAACAGGCCCACTCGCATCATGTAGTTGAGCGTCGGTGACTTTGGAGAGTTTGTTGTTTTCATATCAGCCTCCTGCGATAGTAGAAACATACCCAATTCTGAGGCTAAATCCAATTCAGGATATTTATCAGATTAAGTTTCGGAGGTCAGATATGCTGATTCGGTCGATTACCTGTTTAGCTTTGGTATTAATGATTAGCGCATGCAGCGTCCAACCGCGGTTAGAGGGCACAGGCTGGAGCGCAAACTCCGAGGTGATCGAGCGCTATTACCGCGACTGGCAAGGCACGCCTTATCGTTTAGGTGGCACAGGGCGAAG
>JAHEGD010000039.1:0-56253 GCA_024639885.1 Porticoccaceae bacterium
GTCCAACCCGGTTCCAGAGATCATGCCCGAGGAGGCGATTGCCGTGCGCCCCGACGCGATCATCGCCACCGGCCGCTCGGACTATCCCAACCAAGTTAACAATGTGCTCTGCTTCCCGTTCATCTTCCGCGGCGCGCTCGACTGCGGCGCCTCGACCATCAACGAAGAGATGAAGATGGCAGCTGTGCGGGCGATTGCCGGGCTGGCGATGAAAGAGACCTCTGACGTGGTCGCCGCTGCTTACGCCGATGAGCGTCTTAAGTTTGGCGCCGAGTACTTGATCCCCAAACCGTTCGACCCGCGCCTGATTGAAGATGTGCCGGTGGCGGTGGTCCAGGCGGCGATGGAGAGCGGCGTAGCCACCCGGCCGATCGCCGATCTCGACGCCTACCGCCAGTCGCTGCACGAGTTCGTCAACCAAGCGGGGCTGTTTATGCAGCCGACCATCGAGCGCGCCAAGCGCCGCGAGGGCACTATCGTTTACGCTGAAGGCGAGAACGACGACGTGCTGATCGCCGTGCAAGCGGTAATCGACGAGAACATCGCCAAGCCGATCCTGATCGGCCGCCGCGAGCGCATTGAGCAGAACGCCGACCGGCTCGGCCTGCGTTTTGATCTGGACAGTGATGTCGAGGTGTTTGACCCGCGTTACGACGAGCGCCACGAAGCGTTTGCCGCCTTCTATCAGTCGGTGGTCGGTCGCCACGGCGTCTCGGTGGCGGCAGCGCGCAAGGTGATGCGCACCGACAGCACCGCACTGGCCGCGGTGATGGTGGCGCGCGGCGACGCCGACGGTCTCATCTGTGGCAAGGTCGGCCGGTTCGACTTCCACCTCCGCGAGATCATGCACCTGCTCGGCGGCAAGAGTTCGCGCACGGTGACCTCGACAGCTATCTTGTTGATGGATGACGGACCACTGTTTATCGCCGACACCGCACTCAATGTCGACCCGAGCGCTGAAGAGTTGGCGACCATCGCCGAAGACACCGTGGCACTGGTCGCCCGGTTTGGTATCGAGCCGAAGGTGGCACTGCTGTCACACTCCAACTTTGGCACATCGAGTGCCCCCTCGGCGCGCAAGATGCGCCACGCCTCGGAACTGTTGCGCGATCGCCATCCCGAGCTGCAAGTCGACGGTGAGATGCACGTGTTGAGCGCGCTCAACCCAGCGCTGCGCGCGACTATTTACCCCGACGCCAACCTCACCGGCCGCGCCAACGTGCTAGTGATGCCAAACTTGGATGCCGCCAATATCGCCATGGGGCTGATCCGCTCGATGACCGATGCGCTGCTGATCGGGCCGTTTATTCACGGCCTCGCCAAGCCTGCCCACATTGTTATACCGTCGGTGGGTGCGCGCGGTATCTTCAATATGACCGCAGCGACCGTGGCGGATTTGCCCAAGCGTTAAGGCGACGGCGCGCAGTCCACCAAAAAATATCATCCCGGACAGCGCGCAGCGCGTGATCCGGGATCTTGTTGGGGATGGCACACTCTAAATTAAGATCCCGGCTTAAGGCCGGGATGACGGTAGCGAGGGTGCCGGCGCTTGATACCCTGCGAGCAATGCGACCCTTTGATTAAGATCCCGGCTCAAGGCCGGGACGACGGTGTTGAGAATAGCCGCGCTTGACACCCTTCAACAAACGTCATCCCGGACAGCGCGTAGCGCATGATCCGGGATCTTGTTGGGGATGGCACACTCTAAATTAAGATCCCGGCTCAAGGCCTAGATGAACTTAGCCAGGCTGACGGCTATATCCCCACTATCGTTACCCCAGCGCAGTGTCGCCACCCAGCGGCCAGCCGCCGAGGTCGCGCCAGCGGTTGACGATCAAGCAAAACAGATCGGCGGTCTTGACTGCGTCGTATTCGGCGCTGTGGGCGGCTTTGTTGTCGAACTCGAGACCGGCGGCGATACAGGCGCGCGCCAGTACCGTCTGGCCGAAGGCGAGGCCGGCAAGGGTGGCGGTGTCGAAACAGCTGAAGGCGTGGAACGGTGCCCGTTTTATCTGTTGGCGGCTGACTGCGGCGTTGATAAAGCCGAGATCAAAGTGGGCGTTGTGGGCGACCATGGTGGCGCGGGTGCAGCCGTGGCGGCTGACCGCTTGGCGGATAGGTTGGAACAGCTCGCGCAGCGCCTGTGACTCTTCTAGTGCGTCGCGCTCTGGGTCGTCCAGATCGATACCGGTAAAGTCGAGCGCCGCCTGCTCGATGTTGGCGCCGGCGAACGGCTCGATGTGGCGGGTGATGACCTCGTCGACAAACAGTGTGCCGTCCTCATCCATGTCGAGCAGCACCGCGGTCGCTTCGAGCAAGGCGTCGGTGCGGGCGTTAAAGCCGCCGGTCTCAACATCGACCACCACCGGCAGAAAGCCGCGAAAGCGTTCGGCCAGCAGTGTTTTTTCCCGACTGTCGATGCCCCCCGCGGGGGCGCTCATCGGTAGCGCTCGTCGAGCTGCCAAGCGAGCGTAGCGCCGGCGCCGAGCGGGACAATCTCGCTGTCGACAAACGGCAAACTGTCGGGCAGCTGCCAGTCGCTGCGGTTCAAGGTTACCGTATCGGTGTTGCGCGGCAACCGGTAAAAATCGGCGCCAAAGTGGCTGGCGAAGCCCTCGAGCTGATCGAGCTTGCCGACCGATTCAAACGCCATTGCGTAGAGCTCGATAGCGGCGGGGTGGCTGAAGCAGCCGGCGCAGCCGCAGCTAGACTCTTTGGCGTCGCGCGGGTGCGGTGCTGAGTCGGTGCCGAGAAAGAATCGGCCACTGCCGCTGGTGGCAGCGGCCAACAGAGCCTGCTGGTGAATATTGCGCTTGAGTATCGGCAGGCAGAACAGGTGTGGGCGAATACCGCCGACCAGCATATCGTTGCGGTTGTAGAGCAGGTGCTGGGGGGTGATAGTGGCGGCGACATTGTTGCCGGCAGCTGCGACAAACTCGGCCCCTTCGCGGGTGGTGATGTGCTCGAGAATCACCCGCAGGTCGGGAAAATTGTCGACCATTGGTGTCAGGTGGCGTTCGATAAAGGTCGCCTCGCGGTCAAAGATATCGATACTGTGCTCGGTCACTTCACCGTGCAGCTGCAGTACCAGCCCAGTCTCTTGCATCGCCGCCAGCACGCGGTCAATTTTGGCCAGCGAGGTGACGCCGGAGTCGGAGTTGGTCGTGGCGCCGGCCGGGTAGTACTTGGCGCCGGCAATGTGCTCACAGGCGGCGGCCCGTTCGATCTCGTCGGGGCTGGTGTTATCGGTCAGGTAGAGCACCATCAGTGGCTGCCACTGCGAGCCGGCCGGTCGCGCCGCCAAGATCCGCTCGCGGTAGGCGAGCGCCTCGGCGACGGTGGTGACCGGCGGAGTTAGGTTGGGCATAACGATGCCGCGGCCAAAGCCGCGCCCGGCGGCGGCCACGGTGGTCTGCAGCGCGGCGCCGTCGCGCAGGTGCAGGTGCCAGTCATCGGGGCGGGTGATCTGTAGGGTCTGGGCGTCCAGCATGGGTCGTGCCTTGTGGGTAAAAGTCAGCGGCTATGCTACCGCAAAGGCCGGCCTCAAAACAGGGATCGGCGGTCGCTGCGGGCTGCTTGGCAAAAAAAATGGTGGCCGCCAACCGCTGGCCCGTGCGCGGTCGCTGGCGATCGGTTAAAATGATCGGCTATCGAGCGCGCAACCGGCGCGGGTCATGTAAGGAGCGAAAGTGTCGTCTATCAATAAAGTAGTGCTCGCCTATTCGGGCGGTTTGGATACCTCGGTGATTGTCCGCTGGTTGCAGGAGACCTACGGCTGTGAGGTGGTCACCTTCACCGCCGATATCGGCCAGGGCGAGGAGGTCGAACCGGCTCGCGCCAAAGCCGAGGCGCTCGGCGTCAAAGAGATCTACATCGACGACCTGCGCGAAGAGTACGCGCGCGACTACGTTTTTCCGATGTTCCGCGCCAACACTATCTATGAGGGCGAGTACCTGCTCGGCACCTCGATCGCGCGGCCGCTGATCGCCAAGCGGTTGATCGAGATCGCCAACGAGACCGGTGCCGACGCCATCAGCCACGGCGCGACCGGCAAGGGCAACGATCAGGTCCGGTTTGAACTCGGCGCTTATGCGCTCAAGCCGGGTGTGCAGGTGATTGCGCCGTGGCGCGAGTGGGATCTCAACTCGCGCGACAAGCTGATGGAGTACTGCGCCACCCACAATATCGCGGTCGAACAGAAGCGCGGTACCAAGTCGCCCTATTCGATGGACGCCAACCTACTGCATATCTCCTACGAGGGCGCCAATCTCGAAGACCCCTGGTCGGAGCCGGAAGAGGAGATGTGGCGCTGGACGGTGGCCCCCGAGGCGGCGCCCGATGTCCCTACTTATCTAGAGCTGACCTACCTGCACGGTGACATTGTCGCCATCGACGGCGTGGCAATGAGCCCGGCGACCGTGATCGAGCACCTCAACAAGGTCGCCGGCGCCAACGGGGTCGGCCGGTTGGATATTGTCGAGAACCGCTATGTCGGCATGAAGTCGCGCGGCTGCTACGAAACCCCGGCCGGTACCGTGATGCTGCGCGCCCACCGCGCGATCGAATCGCTGACCCTCGACCGCGAAGTGGCCCACCTCAAAGACGAGCTGATGCCGCGCTACGCGTCGCTGATCTACAACGGCTACTGGTGGTCGCCGGAGCGCCAGATGCTCCAGCAGTCGATCGACTTCAGCCAGCGCGAGGTCAACGGCGAGGTGCGGGTTAAGCTGTATAAAGGTAATGTCACGGTGGTGGGTCGGCGCTCGGCAGAGTCGCTGTTCGACGAAAAGATCGCCACCTTCGACGAAGATCAGGGGGCCTACAACCAGGCCGACGCCGAGGGCTTTATCAAGCTCAACGCACTGCGCTTGCGGATTGCCGCTAATCGCGGCCGCAGCTTCTAAGCGGCGGCGCAGAGCATAAACGACCAGCACGCCGGGCCCAACGCTCGGCGTGTTTGATTCAGGTCAAGACATCGGGGGCGGTCTGCCCCGATAATATGGCCCAATAGGGTGTCGCTGTTGTTGGCGGCGCGCTGCTGTCCGCCGCCCCGTGCGGCACACCGTCACCCCGCCGCTGGGTCGACAATCAATAGGAAAAGAGCATGAGTGACCACACACCCGCCACCGCGCTGCCCGAGTACAACACCAAAATTGTTAAACAGTTTGCCATCACCACAGTAATGTGGGGGATTGTCGGCATGCTGGTGGGGGTGATTATTGCCGCCCAGCTGGTCTGGCCCGAGCTCAACTTCGGCCCCTACCTGCACTTTGGCCGGCTGCGGCCGCTGCACACCAACGCGGTGATCTTTGCCTTCGGCGGCTCGGCGCTATTTGCCGCCAGCTACCATGTCGTGCAGCGCACCTGCCAGGCGCCGTTAATCTCAGACAAGCTCGCCGCCTTCACCTTCTGGGGCTGGCAGCTGGTGATTGTCGCCGCCGCCATTACCCTGCCGATGGGGCTGACCACCACCAAAGAGTACGCCGAGCTGGAGTGGCCGATCGACATCCTCATCGCAGTGGTCTGGGTCGTCTATGCGATCGTATTCTTCGGCACCATCATGAAGCGCCGCGCCAAACACATCTATGTCGCCAACTGGTTCTTCGGCGCGTTTATTCTCGCCGTGGCGATGCTGCATATCGTCAACAGCTTGGCGGTGCCGGTCAGCTGGACCAAGTCCTACTCTATCTACCCCGGTGCTATCGACGCGATGGTGCAGTGGTGGTACGGCCACAACGCGGTTGGCTTCTTCTTGACCGCCGGCTTCCTGGGCATGATGTACTACTTTGTGCCCAAGCAGGCCGAGCGGCCGGTCTACTCCTACCGGCTGTCGATCGTCCACTTCTGGGCACTGATCGCCATCTACATCTGGGCCGGCCCCCACCACCTGCACTACTCGGCACTGCCCAACTGGGCGCAGAGCCTCGGTATGGTGATGTCGCTGGTGCTGCTGGCACCCTCTTGGGGCGGCATGATCAACGGTGTGATGACGCTCTCCGGCGCCTGGCACAAGCTGCGCACCGACCCGACCCTGCGCTTCTTGGTGGTGTCGCTGTCGTTCTACGGCATGTCGACCTTTGAGGGGCCGATGATGGCGATCAAAACTGTCAATGCGTTGTCGCACAACACCGATTGGACCATCGGTCACGTTCACTCCGGTGCGCTCGGCTGGGTGGCGATGATCTCGATTGGCTCGATGTACCACCTGATCCCGCGGCTGTGGGGCAAGCAGCAGATGTACAGCGAGAACCTGATCAACATCCACTTCTGGATGTCGACCATCGGCACCGTGCTCTACATCGCCTCGATGTGGGTCAACGGCATCGCCCAGGGTTTAATGTGGCGCGCCTTCAACGCCGACGGCACGCTCACCTACAGCTTTGCCGAGGCGGTTGAAGCCAGCTACCCCGGTTACTTTGTGCGCTTTGTCGGTGGCTTTATCTTCTTTGCGGGCATGCTGTTGATGGCCTACAACGTCTACATGACGGTCGGCCGCGACAAGGCCACCGCCACCGCCAGCCCCGCCGCAGCGGTCTGAGGAGTTATTAGAGATGCCCAACAAACACGCCATTATTGAGAAAAACATCGGCCTGATGATTGTGCTGATTGTGGTCGCGATGAGCTTTGGCGGCCTCGCCCAAATTGTACCGCTGTTCTTTACCGGCGAAACCACCGAGCCGATCGCCGGCCTCAAGCCGCTGCCGGCGGTTGAGCTGGAGGGGCGCGATATCTATATCCGCGAGGGCTGCCACGTCTGTCACACCCAGATGGTGCGCCCACTGCGCGCCGAGACCGAGCGCTACGGCCACTACTCGGTCGCCGGTGAGTCAGTCTACGAGCACCCGTTCCTGTGGGGCTCCAAACGCACCGGCCCCGATCTGGCCCGGGTCGGTGGTCGCTACAGCGACGACTGGCACCGCGCCCACCTCTACGACCCGCGCTCGGTGGTTCCCGAATCCAACATGCCGGCCTTCCCGTGGCTGTTTGAGAACCGAGTCGACGGCAGCAAGACCGCCGCCAAAATGATCGGGCTGCGCAAAGTTGGCGTCCCCTACACCGATGAGCAGATCGCCTCGGCGCAGGCGGATGTCGAGGGCGTCAGCGAGATCGACGCACTGCTCGCCTACCTCCAGCAGCTCGGTACGCTGCTGCAGCGCAAGCGGTGATCGCGATGGACAGTGGAACCTTGCAAGGGCTGAGCACCGTGGTGGCGTTTATCGCTTTTATCGGCGTCACCGCGTGGGCCTACAGTAAAAGTAACAAACAAGCATTTGATGAGGCAGCGCAACTGCCGTTTGCCGACGAGCCCGGCGCGCAGCCGCCGGCACAACAGACGACCGATGGGCGGGAACAGTCATGAGCACATTCTGGAGTTGGTGGATTATTGTCATCACCGTAGTGACGCTGCTCGGCAGCCTGTGGCTGCTGGTGGCCAACCGCAAGACCACCATCAGCGGCCAACCCGGCGCCGATGGCGAGGCGCCGACCACCGGTCACAGTTACGACGGCATCGAAGAGTACGACAACCCGCTGCCGGCCTGGTGGTTCTGGAAATTTGTCGGCACGGTGGTGTTTGCCGCCGTCTACCTAGCGCTCTACCCCGGGCTTGGCAGCTATCAGGGGCTGCTCGGCTGGACCCAAGAGAACCAGTGGGAGGAGTCGGTCGCCGCCGCTGATGCCAAGATGGACGCCCAGTACGCCGAGTACGCCAGCCGCACCATCGACGACCTCGCCGGTGATCCGGCCGCCAAACGGATGGGCCGCCGTCTCTACAACAACAACTGCTCGGTCTGCCACGGTGTTGGCGGCAGTGGCGCCAACGGCTTCCCCAACCTAGCTGACAACGACTGGCTCTACGGCGGCCATCCGGAGGCGATTCAGGCCACCCTCAATGGCGGTCGCCAAGGGGTGATGCCGGCTTGGGGTGCGGCACTGGGTGACGACGGCGTGGTCAATGTCACCGAGTATGTGTTGAGCCTCTCTGACGAGCCGCACAATGCCGCCCAAGCGGCCGCCGGCAGCGAGCAGTTCGCTATGTTTTGTGCCAGCTGCCATATGCCTGATGGCAGCGGCATGCAGGCGCTCGGCGCCCCCAATCTGACCGACACTATCTGGCTCTACCGGCAGGCCGATTTGACCTTGGCCGAGAATATTCGCGCCACTCTGCGTCAGGGTCGCAACGGCATCATGCCGAGCCAGAGCGACAAACTGCGCCCAGAAAAGATCCACTTGATCGCCGCCTACGTCTACGGCTTGTCGCAGACCGGCACCCGCTAACGGTTAGCCGCCGCCGGCAGTCTGCTGCCGGTGGCTCTCACAGGAGCTCCCATGAGCGAGCCGGCCCCCGGTAACCATGGCCACCCCAACAACGAGGCGATCCAGGTCCTCGATCTCTACCAAACCGCCGAGAAAATCTACACCCGGCGGCTTAACGGCTTTTTCCGGCGGCTGCAAAACTGGAGCTGGATCCCGTTTTTAGGCGCCTATTTTCTGATCCCGTGGCTGCAGATCGACGGCCGCCCGGCGATGCTGTTCGACCTCGTTGAGCGCAAATTTCACGTATTCTGGATCACCTTCTGGCCGCAGGACTTTCCGCTGCTGGCGTGGCTGTTGATCATTGCCGCCTTTGCGCTGTTTACCGTCACCAACCTGTTCGGTCGGGTCTGGTGCGGTTTTTCCTGCCCGCAGACGGTGTTCACGCAGATTTTTATGGCCATCGAGGAGCGCTTTGAGGGCGATCGCAACCGTCGCATTCGGCTCGACAACTCACCGTGGGGGGCGGAGAAGATCGCCCGCAAAGGGGGCAAGCTGATCGCCTGGCTGTTGGTGGCGTTCGCCACCGGGCTGACCTTTGTCGGTTACTTCAACCCGATCGGCGCGCTGAGCGTTGATCTGGCGAGCTGGAGCGCCCACCCGGCGGCGGTATTCTGGGTGGCTTTTTTCACCCTCGGCACCTTCGTCAACGCCGGCTTTATGCGCGAGCAGATCTGTAAATATGTCTGCCCCTATGCACGCTTTCAGTCGGTGATGTTCGACTCCGACACGCTGATCGTCTCCTACGACGCGGCCCGCGGCGAGCAGCGCGGCTCGCGCCGCCACGACCATCAGCGCGGCAGCGACAGCCTCGGTGACTGCGTCGACTGTACGCTTTGCGTGCAGGTCTGCCCGACCGGTATCGATATTCGCGATGGCCTCCAGTACGAGTGCATCAGCTGCGGGCTCTGTATCGATGCCTGCAACGCGGTGATGGACAAGCTCAACTACCCGCGCGGATTGATCAGCTTCACCTCTGAAAACGCGCTGCTCAAGGGCGAGCCGGTGCGCTTTTTACGGCCGCGGCTGATCGGTTATGTGACGGCGGTGTTGGTGATGTCACTGTTGTTTGTCTACACCCTGGCGACCCGTATCCCGCTGGAGGTCGACGTCTTGCGCGACCGCGATATGCTCTATCGGCTGCGCCCCGACGGCGCGGTAGAGAACAGCTACACGGTCAAGATCAACAACATGGACCAGCGCGATCACCACTACACGATCGCCGTCGAGGGCGGCCCCGCGCTGGCCTACACAGGCCAGCGCGAGGTGATGATCGAGGCCGGCGAAGTGGGCGAGTTACTGATCCGGCTGACCAGCAGCGAGCCGCTGTCGGCCGCCAATCTGCCGATTAGCTTTGTGGTCAGCGAGCGCGACCAACCGACCTTGAGCGACCGCGCCGAGAGCCGCTTTATCTCGCCCGCAGCGCGCCGCTGAGCGGTTACACTAGCGGTCTAGATCAGCCAGAGAAATACCACCATGAGCCACTCCTCACACCCTTCAGCTACCCCGTGGTACCGCCAGTTCTGGCCGTGGTTCATTATCGCGCTGCCGGCCAGTGTGGTGGTGGCGGGGATCAGTATGGTGTTCGTCGCATTCGACCACCGCGACGATGTAGTGGTAGACGACTACTACCGCGAAGGGCTTGCTATTAACCAGTCACTCTCCGCCCAGCAGCGCGCCACCGAACTCGGTCTCGAGGCGCGGCTGCAGTTTGACCGCGCCAGCGGCACCGTCAGCGTGGTGGTCAGCGCCACCGGGCCGCTGCCAGCCACTGCCGGCGCGCAGTTGGCGCTCCACCACCCGATCCGTGCGGCGCGCGATATCAGTGTCACGCTGAGCGCCGGCGACGCGGCCGGTCAGTGGTTCGGCCGCTCGGCGGTGCCGGCGCGCGACAGCTACTACCTGCGGCTCAGCGACGCCAGCGGCAACTGGCGGCTGGACGGTGAAATTGATTTTAGTTACGGCACCAGCCGGCTGCTGACCGCGCAGTGAGCAACTCGGCCGAGCGGCTGGCGGCTACAGGCTGCTACCATTGCGGCCTGCCGCTGCCCGGCGGCCCGCCGATAGAGTTCGTGATCGGCGAGCGAACCCGGCAGTTCTGTTGTATCGGCTGCCAAGCGGTCGCCAGCGCGATCGTCAGCGGTGGTCTGGCCTCGTTCTACCAGTTCCGGTCGGCCGACAGTGGCCGCCCCGAGCAGCGTCCGGCGGGCGATGCAGATCTAGCGGTGTGGGACATGGCCGAGCTCGCCGACGACTACCTGCAGCACCACCCAGACGGCAGTGTCAGCGCCAGTTTAGCGGTTGATGGCATCACCTGCGCAGCCTGTAACTGGCTGATCGAAAAACACCTCGGCGACTGCGCCGGGGTGGTCGCGGTCGCCGTCAACGGCACTACTCACCGCGCCACACTGCGTTGGCAGCCTGCCCAGCAGGCGTTCTCGACGCTGCTCAAAGAGCTGCGGGCGATCGGCTACCAGGCCACGCCGCTGTCACCATTTGCCCGCGACACCACCAGCGATAAACCGCTCAAGGATATGTTGCTGCGGCTCGGCGTCGCCGGGCTGGCGATGATGCAGGCGGGCATGGTGGCGATCGCGCTCTACGCCGGCGGCTATCAGGACATCGACCCCCACTGGCAGCAGCTGCTGCGCTGGCTGAGTTGGGTGCTGGTCACCCCGGTGGTGTTCTACTCGGCAGTGCCGTTCTACCGCGCCGCTTGGCGCGCACTGCGGCTCGGTCAGCTGGTGATGGACCTGCCGGTGTCACTGGCGATTGCGCTCGCCTACAGCGCCAGCTGTTACGCCACACTGCGCGGCGGCGGCGAGGTCTACTACGACTCGGTGTCGATGTTCTGCTTTTTTCTGCTGCTCGGCCGCTACATCGAGGCGCGTCTGCGCTACCGCAACCTACTGGCGCTCTACAGCGCCGATGAGCTGCTGCCGCCGACGGCGCTGCGGGTTGACGACAGCGGTGCCGAGCAGAGTGTCACGCTGCGCCAGCTAGTCCGCGGCGATCGGCTGCGCATCTACCCCGGCCAGGCGATCCCCTGCGACGGTCGGGTGATCGAGGGCAGCGGCAGTGTCGAAGAGGCGCTGCTGACCGGCGAGGCGGCGCCGCAGTCCAAGCGGGTCGGCGACAGCGTCTCGGCCGGCACCATCAATGGCGACAACCCGCTGCTGATCGAGCTCAGCGCGGTCGGCCAGCAGACCCAGCTGGCGGCGATTCTGCGGATTGCCGAGCAGGCCGCCGCCGACAAGCCGGCCTGGGTGGCACGCGCCGACCGGTTGGCCGGCCGTTTTGTCGCCGCGGTGCTGTTGTGCGCCAGCGCGGTGATGCTCTACTGGTCGCTGTGGGCCGCCGACCCCTCGTTACAGCACGGCTTCTGGGTGGCGCTGTCGGTGTTGGTGGTCACCTGCCCGTGCGCGCTGTCGCTGGCCACCCCGACCGCGCTGGCGGTGGCCGCCGGCGAGCTGCGCCGCGACGGCCTGCTGGTGACCAACCGCCACTGCCTGGAGCGGTTGGCGGCGGTCAATAAGGTGGTCTTCGATAAGACCGGTACGCTCACGGCCGGCCGGCTCACGGTAGTGGCTAGCGAGCCGTTGGCGGCCGCCGCACCGCTGGCGCCGCTGGCGATCGCCGCGGCGCTCGAGCAGGGTAGCCGCCACCCGGTGGCGGTGGCGCTCAGCGCCGCCGCCGGGCAACCGCCACTGGCGGTTAGCGAGCAGCAGTTTAGCGCCGGCGCCGGGGTGATCGGCAGGGTCGCCGGGGCCCGCTATGGACTAGGCCGCGCCGACTGGCTGGCCGCCGAGTTTACACTTGATGCGCCGCCATTAGCGGCCGGTACGGCGCTCACCAGCCAGGTCTGGCTGGCCGGTGAACCCGGCTGGCTGGCGCGCTTTGAACTCGCCGACCAGCTGCGCCAGTCGGCGCCCGGCGCGGTGGCTGCGCTGCGCGGCGACGGCCAGCAGCTGGCGGTACTCTCCGGCGATCCATCGGCGCAGGCGGCGCTGTTGCTGGCGCCGCTGGCGATCGCCGACAGCCAGTTTGGTCTGCGGCCGGACCAGAAGTTAACCGCTCTGCGCCGCGCCCAGCAGTCTGGCGAGGTGGTGGCGATGGTCGGCGACGGCATCAACGATGTACCGGTACTGCGCTGCGCCGATGTCTCGATCGCGATGGGCCGCGCCGCCGATGTCACCCAGCTGGCCGCCGACGCGCTGCTGCTCGGCGATGACCTCGGCGCACTGCCGCGGGCGCTGCGGCTGGCGCGCCGTACCCGCGCGGTGATCGGCCAGAATATCGGCTGGGCGCTCGGTTACAATCTATTGGCGCTGCCGCTGGCGGCGGCTGGAATGGTGCCGCCGTGGGCGGCGGCGATCGGCATGAGCAGCAGCTCGCTGATCGTACTGCTCAACGCGTTGCGGCTAAAGCGCGGCAACCGCAACGGTTAGGGGGGAGCTATGCAGAGTCTCTATTTTTTAATCCCGCTGTCGCTGGGTGTGATCGGCGCGGCCCTCTGGCTGCTGTTTTGGGCGGTCAAAAATGGCCAGTACGACGACCTCAACAGCGAGGCGGAGCGGATCTTATTTGAAGAGGATGACCGGGCGGGGCGACCATGATCGATCTGATTGGCTTTTCGAGCGCGGCGACGGTGCCGGCGATGTTTCTGGTTGGGCTGCTCGGTGCCAGCCACTGCGCCGGTATGTGCGGGCCGATCGCGCTGGTCTTGGGCGGTGCCAGCGAGCGGCGCGGCGCGGTAATCTGGGGCTACCAGTTGGGCCGCATCAGCAGCTATCTGATGGTTGGCTTGGCGGCCGGCG
The DNA here is from genome assembly GCA_024639885.1 of Porticoccaceae bacterium. GTDB lineage: Bacteria > Pseudomonadota > Gammaproteobacteria > Pseudomonadales > Porticoccaceae > LSUCC0057. The sequence continues at coordinate 13,131 of JAHEGD010000039.1, forward strand.
CGATCAGCCAGTTTACCGCCCAGTGGCTGGCGCTGGCGCCGCTGCTGCGGCTGCTGGCGGCGGCCCTGCTGGCGGCGATGGGGCTCTATATTATGGGGCTCTGGCACGGCTTGCTGACCATTGAAAAACTCGGCGCGCGTTTGTGGCGGCGCATCCAGCCGCTGGCCGGTCCGCTCGGCGCGGTGCGCGGTGCTGGCGGCGCCTACGCGGTCGGGCTGGTGTGGGGCTGGCTGCCGTGCGGGCTGGTCTACACCGCGGTCGGGATGGCGCTGGCGAGTGGCTCGCTGCTCGACGGCGCGCTGGCGATGGCGGCATTTGGGGTCGGCACGCTGCCGGCGATGGTGGCGGTGAGCTGGTTCTCCGGCCGGCTGACCGGCTATCTGCAGAGTCCGCTGCTGCGCCGGATCAGCGGGCTGCTGCTGGTGGCGATGGCGCTGCTGATGGCCGCCACAGTCTGGCAGCATAGCGGCCACCGCAGTGAGGCTGACGCGGGTATTATTGATAGCGGCGCAGTTGACAGCAATACCAGCGAGCCGCAACATCATCGCCACCATTAGCCGGCCGCTAGCCACTGCAAGAAAATTGATATCAATCAACGCGCCGGTGTGGCGACAGCCTACACTGCAACTATAACGGTAAAAATGAGGGTAATTTTGTGGGTGAAATTCTAGGTATGATCTTCCGGCCAACCGCCACCTGGCAGCAGTTGGCGAGTAAATCCGACGAGGCGATCAAAGCGCGCTTGCTGCTGATCTTGGCGCTGGCGGCGATTCCGGCGCTGGCCTTCTATTACGGCACCACGCAGGTCGGCTGGGATGTCCGCGGCGGCGAGATCGTCCGCATCACCGAGGCCAGCGCGACGCCGCTGGCGGTGCTGTTTTACGCGGCGTTGGTCTCGACCATCGTGGTGATCGGATTGATGTGCCACTGGATGTCGAAAACCTACGACGCCGCCTCGTTCCCGCTCAAAGGGGTGGTGATGGTCGGTTACGCCTGCATACCGGTCTATCTCGCTGGCGCGGCGGCGGTCTACCCGATCTGGGGGCTCGATATCCTGCTGGCGACGCTCGCCTGTAGCTACACCATTCGGCTGCTCTACCTCGGCGTGCCGCCGATGATGAAAGTGCCCGAAGACCGCGGCATGCTCTACGCTAGCGCACTGTTTCTGGTCTTTCTGGTCTACGCCGTGGTTATTTTGACCGCCACCGTAATCCTCTGGGAGTACGTGGCAGCGCCGGTGTTTATCAACGTCTAACCGGCGCGGTTAGCTTGCTCGGCCGCTAGGTGCAGGTCGAGCTGCGGGAACGGGATGGTGATACCGGCAGCGCGCAAGGCGTTGTAGATCGCCACGGTGTAGTCCGATTTTACCTGGCCTGGCCGCTTGACCCAGTCGCCCTCCGTCCAAACCGACAGTATCGCCTCGACGCCGCTGTCGGCCAGCGAGGTAATCAATACCGCCGGCAGATAGGGGGCGCGGTCCAGGGCTGAGGGCTGTGCGGCCGCTGCCGCCACCACAACCCGCTGCACCTCGGCCAGATCGCTGCCGTAGGCGACACTGAAGCCGATACTAAACCGGCGGATATTGTCGTTGAGCGTCCAGTTGTTGACCTGCTGGCTGACAAAGTCGGCGTTGGGCACCAGTATGTCGGCGTTGTCGAGGGTGCGGATCAGTGTCGAGCGAATGTTGATCTCGCGCACCTCGCCGAGCAGGCCGTTGGGCAGCTCGATAAAGTCGCCGACCCGCAGTGACTTCTCAAACAAGATAATAATCCCGCAGACGAAGTTGTTGACGATGGTCTGCAGGCCGAAGCCGATACCGACGCCGAGCGCACCGGCGACCAGCGCCAGCTTGGCAAAACTGACCCCTAGCGCGGCCAGTGCCGCGATCAGCCCGGCGCCGACGATCAGGTAGTGGAGCAGCCGGTTGACGATGTAGAGATTGCTCTGGCCGAGCCGGCTGACCCGGCCGGCGCGGTGGGTGGCGCGGGTGACCGCCCCGGCCAGCCACCAGCTGCCAAGCAGCAGCGCCAGCGCGGACAGCAAGTTGCCGCCGCGCAGCACCGATTCACCGACTGTCAGTAGCGGCAGGTTGAGCCACGCTTCGATTTGGGTGGGCAAGTTCTCGATCATAGCCAGCGCTTCCATTTAAACACCGCCAGCAGCGACGCCGCCACGGTGGCCATTGCACCGAGCAGCCAGAAATAGCCGTTGGGGTGGTGCAGCTCGGGGATATGATCAAAGTTCATGCCGTACAGGCCGGCCAAGAAACCAAGCGGCACAAACAGCGTGGTGACCACGGTCAGCACCCGCATGGTGGCGTTGAGTCGGTGCGACGACAGCGAGATATGGCCGTCGATGAGATCGCCGGCGAGGTCGTAGTAGAGGTGGGCGAGCGAGTTGACCCGCTCAAACCGCTCGTAGCTGTCCTGAGCGAGGTGGTGCAGCGCCGCGTCGCCGCGGCCTTGGTGCTGCTGGCGGAGCTGGACAAAAACCGCGTGGTGGTAGATGTGGTCGCGGCAGAGTTTGCGCAGCCGAGTTTTGGCGGCCATCATCTCGCCGAGCAGCTGATCGTCTGCCTCTAGGGTTCGCAGCTGGTCCTCGGCGTCGCTGAGCTGGGGTTCAAACTCGAGCAGCATATCCAGGTAGAGCTGGCCGAGGCTCTTGGCCAGCTGCAAAAACAGTGTCAGCGGCCCAGCCGCGAGAGCCGCGCCTAGCTGCGCTGACTGCTGCCAGTGGGTGATACTCATCGCACTGCCGCGGTGCACGGTAAGGAGGGTGCTGGCGCCGATAAAATAACTGATCTGCAGCGGCCGGTAGTCGACCCCTTCAGTGCGCGCAGCGATACCGCGCAGCAGCACAAACAGCTGGTCGTCAAAGGCTTCAAACTTGGGCGGGTGGCGGTCGCGCTGAGCGTCTTGCATGGCCAGCGGATGGGCGCCGCAGCGCGCCATCCAGAGCTGCTCGGTGGCGGCATCACAACCGCACAGGTCGATCCAGGTCGGCGCACTGTCGCCGGCTGCATAGAGCTCTTCGCCACCGCTGTAGAGCTGGCCGTCGCGCCACTGGTTGATCTTAATCATGGGCGGCCACTCGCGGTGCGGGGACGTTGTTGACGTTGCCATCGACCAGCGTGGCGAGCACGGCGATATCTTTTAGCTGCGGACCGACGCCATCGACCGCAGCCCGATAGGGGTCGCTGGCCAGCACGGTGAAGTTGGCGCGCTTGCCGATTTCGATCGAGCCGATCTGCTCCTCGCGGCGCAGCTGGAATGCGGCGTCGATGGTGATCGCCTGCAGCGCCTCATCGATAGATATGCGCTGCGCGGGCGCCACCCGGGCGCCACTGGCGGTGATCCGGCTGGCGGCGGCCCACGCCAGCAGCAGTGGGTCGGCCGGTGCCATAGTGAAGTCGGAGTGGAACGCCAGCGGCATACCGGCGCGGACCACGCTGCCGGCCGGCACCATGTTGGCGGCGCGCTCAGGCCCGAGCCCGTGCTCGGCGTAGCTGTCGGCCAGTGCCCAGACATAGTAGGGGTTGGCCTGCACCATGCCGCCGAGCTCGGCGAGCCGGTCGAGCTGCTCTGGGCGCACATAGGCGAGATGGTGGATGGTGGTGCGGTGGTCGCTGCGCGGCCGCTCGCGCTGCAGCTGCTCGAGCAGGTCGAGGGTCAGCTGCATGCCGAGATCGCCGTTGACGTGAAGGTGCAGCTGGTAGTCGCGCTGCCAGAAAAAGCGCATCGCGCGCTCCAGCTCGGCCGGCTCCATCAGCCACTCGCCGCGGTGGCCGTCGCTGTAGCCCTCGCTCATCTGCATCAGCTGCGAGTAGGCGGCACCGTCGACAAACAGCTTGATCTGTTGCGGCTGGACGGTGATCTTGGCGCTGTTAAATGCCTGGCTGTCGGCGATCACCGCCTCAACCCCGGCATAGCCGTGGGCGGCGAGCAGGGCGCGGCCATCGAGCAGCAGGTAGCTGTGAATGGGGCTGTCGGCGCGGTTCCAGCTGGAGTTGGCCAGCAGCTGGTACTCGACAGCGAGGTTGATCGAGCCAAACGCGCCATCGCCGACGCTGGTGATGCCGCGCCGCTGCATCAGTGCCAGCCCATCGGCGAGTGCGGCCGAGTAGCGCTCTGGCTGCATCAGTGGCGCCATCAGATTTTGGGCGATGGCGATCAGCCCGGTCTCGTAGAAGTGGCCGGCCGCCCAGTCAATAGCGGGGTGGTCAGCGAGTGCCGGGTCGATCTGTAGTGCAGCCAGCGCGGCACTGTTGAGGTAGACCTCGTGGAACGAGCGGTGCCAGACCACGATCGGCCGAGTGGTCGACAGGCTGTCTAGGTAGGCGCGGTCGAGCGGGCCGTGAAACAGCGGGTGGTAGCCCCAGCTCCACAGCCACTGGTCGGGGCCGAGGCCCGCCTGGTAGTCACTGAGCCGCTGCCGGTAGCCGCTGGCGGTTTTGACCCCGGCGTGAAAGCTGTCGAGCAGCGTCCAGTCGTGCGGGGTGATGAACTCCATCTGCAGTAGTAGGCCGACCAGATAGGGGTGCAGGTGCGGCTCGACAAAGCCGGGCATGATGTAGTCGGCGGCAAACTGCTCATCGACTGTCGCCGCTGGCAACTCGGCTTGCAGTGCCGCCAGCGGGCCGAGCGCGACAATGGCACCGTCGCGCACCGCAACCGCACCAGTACGGGCCGGGCTGGCCTCGCGCTGCGCCATGGTGATAACGGCAGCGGCCGGGTAGATGACGGTGCCGCTTCCGGCCGCCGGCCGGCCACAGCTGGCCACCGCCAACAGCAGCAGGAGAAGGATGAACAGTCGTGGGTAGCGGTCGGCCATGGCGCGCCTCTATTGGGTGGGCTCAACCGCTATCATACGGCGCTTTGCCGGTTAGCCAACTACTTTTCGTTTGATAGCGCGGCCGACAAAACGGAGTTTTTCACTGGTCTCAAAGCGGTTCAGGTTGGCTTTGACGATCCCTTTAGTGAAGGCAGTCCGCTGCGAGTAGTCCACCTTCAAGTCGATAATTACCGGCTGGTGCTGTTCGCTGATCAGCAGCGCGCGCTCGAGCACGGTGTTGATGTCGCGTTCGTGGTCGATCGCCAGGTAGGCGCACTCCATCGCCTCGGCAAACGCCCCCCAGTGGGTGTGGGCGAGTTTGGTGCAGGTTTTATAGCGGTAGGGCAGCTCTTGCGCCTGCGAGATCTGGGCCAGCTCGCCGTCGTTGAAGATCACGTAGATCACCCCGAGCTGGTAGTGGACCGCGGTGGCCACCTCCATACCGGTCATAAACATCGCGCCGTCGCCGACGATGCCGACCACTTGGCTGTCCGGGTTGGCCAGCTTGGCGCCGTTGGCGGCCGGTACACAGTAGCCCATGGCGTTGAAGTCGGTCGGCGAGATAAAGCCGCCGGCGCGGCGGATCGGCAGCAGTTCGGCGGTTAAGAAGGTGTGGTTGCCGTCGTCGGCGACAACAATCGCATCGGCCCCGAGCCGGGCCCGCAGCGCGGTAAAAAACTGCGCCGGGTTAACCCGCTTGGCGTCGCCGCCGTTGAGCCAGCTTTTTAAGGTCTTGAGCTTGTAGTTGGCGATCTGCTTGGCGGTCTCGGCGCTGCGCTCGGCGGCGTCGAGCTGGCCGTTGAGCGCCCCGAGTAGTGCCGCGACCACTTGCTGGGCGTCGCCTTCGATGGTGACCGTGGCCGGGTAGTTGGCGTTAAACACCGCCGGATTGATGTCGACATGGATCAGCTCAGCGGGCGGCTCGACGCTGTAGCTGCCGGTGGCGATCTCGCCAAACCGTGTGCCGATGGCCAGCAGGCAGTCGCTGTCGCCGACGGTCTTGCGCGCCGCCTCCACCGCTGCGCCGCCAAAGCTCAGCCCGGTGTGCAGCGGGTGGTCGCCGGGAAAGCTGCTGACCCCCTGCAGGGTGGTGGCGACCGGGGCGCCGAGCAGCTCGGCCAGTTCGATCAGCTCGGCGCGTGCGCCGAGCGCCCCCCAGCCGACAAACAGCGCCGGTTTTTTTGCGGCCAACAGTTTGCCGACGGCGTCGTCGATCGCCGCTTCTGGCAGGGTCGCCGAGGCTGGTGCAAAGTCGCTGAGCAGTGGCAGCGGTTCGGCCACTTCGCCGCGAAACAGCTGGATATCGACCGGCACCTCGACAAACACCGGCCCCGGTTCGCCGCTGACGGCGGTCCAGTAGGCCTCAAACAGGGTCGGCACCAGCTGCTGGTGGTCCTCGACCAAGTAGGTCGCCTTGGTCAGTGGCTTGAGAATCTGATGTTGATCGATGTCGTGAAGCTGGTAGCGCTTGTTGCTGCCGCGGTGGATGCCACCGGAGATGACCAGCATGGGAATACCGGCCAGCATCGCTTCGCCGATACCGCTGGCGGCGTGGGTGACACCGGCCGCCGGCACAATCAGCATGCAGCCGATCGAATCGCCAGTGCGGCTGACCGCATCGGCCATGCAGGCGGCGGCCATCTCGTGGCCGACCAGGTAGGGGGTGATAGTCGCCGAGCGGTTCAGCTCATCGTAGATTTCGGTGTTGTGTACGCCTGGGATACCAAAGGTCTGCTTGACGCCAATCGCCTCGAGGGCGTGGCGGACGAGTGAAGCGCCGCTTTTTAACATGCAAACAGTATCCGTGCGTTTAGTGGGGGTTAAATTGTAGCGCGGCGCCGCGCCAGCCGTCGAGCGGCTAGGCGATGTGGCCGGTGGTACGGACCCGTTTGGCCCCCTTGGCGAGCTGGCCGCGGGCAGCTTTGCGGCGCGCTTCGCGGCGCTCGTCGATGGCGTTTTTGGCGGCGATCAGCAGACCGGTGACCAGGAACGCGCCGGGTGGCAGAATCAACACCAAGAAACTGAACTCACTGCCAAATGGCCGCACCACCCAGTCGCTGGCCCCGCTGCCGAGCAGCAGCTGCATGTTGGCCAGCAGCGTGCCGCTGCCAAACAGTTCGCGGATGGCACCGAGCAGCAGCAACACGGCGAGGAAACCGAGCCCCATCATCAGCCCGTCCCAAACCGCTAGGCCGAGTGGCTGTTTGCTGGCAAATGCCTCAGCGCGGCCGAGGATTGCGCAGTTGGTAACAATCAGTGGGATAAAAATACCGAGAATTTCGTAGAGCTCGTAGGCGTAGGCCTTCATCAGCAGTTCGGCGCAGGTAACGAACGCGGCGATGATCAGTACGAACGCCGGCAGCCGCACCGCGTCGCCAATCTGGTGGCGGATTAGCGAGACCATCGCATTGGAGCCGACCAGCACCAGCAGCGTCGCCAGGCCGAGCCCGAGCGCGTTGACTACCGTGGTGGTGACCGCCAGCAGCGGGCAGAGCCCGAGCAGTTGGACCAGCGCCGGGTTGTTGTGCCAGAGGCCGTTGCCGGCTACTTCGGCAAGGCCCGGCCCGGCCGTTGGGGGGGTGTCACTCATCGCGGTTAGCTCCCGGCGCGCGGCTGGCGAGCAGCGCGGCACTGTCGATGGCAAAGTAGTCGAGGCTCGCCAACACCTGCGCGACGACGGCGCGTGGGGTGATGGTGGCACCGGTAAACTGTTCAAATTGGCCGCCGTCTTTCTCTACCGCCCAGCCGGCGCGCGGCAGGTTGTCGAGCGACTGGCCGTTAAAGCTGAGGATCCAATCGCTCTTTTTGGTGTCGACTTTATCGCCCAGCCCTGGGGTCTCTTTGTGGCTGGTAACCCGCACACCGAGCAGCTCGCCGGCCGGGGTGAGGCCGATAATCATCGCGATGTCACCGCTGTAGCCGGCCCTGGAGACCGCCGGCACGATCACCGCGACCGGCTCGCCGTCGCGCCGCGCGATGTGGGCAACACCGCCTTTTTTGAGCCCGAGCAGCGACCAGTGCTGTTCGGGGATCGGGTAGTTGTCGGCGAGCAGGTCGTTGTCGTGCATCGCCGCTGGGACAATCTCGAGCAGCGCGCGCTGGGCGGCGGCGCGCTCGGCGGCGACGATGCGCGGCTCGGTGAGCGACTCGGTGGCGGCCAAGATCGCCGCCGTCAGCAGCGCAAACAGCGCCAGCGCGCTGGCGTTGCGCAGCATCGAGCTGCCGATAGTCGGGCGCGGTGGGCTCTGCTCACTCATTGCGGGTGCTCCGTGGCGCGCCGCGCGCGCTGGTGACCGTAGCTGCGCGGCACGGTGTAGTTGTCGATGAACGGCGCGGCAAAGTTGCCGAGCAAAATCGCGAAGGCGACGCCGTCGGGGTAGTTGCCCCAGACTCGAATCAGGTAGATCAGCACGCCGATCAGGGCGCCGTAAACCAGCCGACCGCGGGTGCTGACCGCCGAGCTGACGGGGTCGGTAATAATAAATAAGGCGCCGAGCATGGTCGCACCGCTGAACAGGTGCAGCGGCAGCGAGCCGCCGCTGGTCGAGCTGCCGCCATCCCAGAACAGTGCCGCCATCAGCGCCAGGCTGGCCAGCATCGCCAGCGGCGCATGCCAGGTGAAGATACCGCGGCCGAGCAGTACCAGGCCGCCGGCGAGAAAGGCGAGGTTGACCCACTCCCAGCCGACTCCAGCCAGCGCGGCGCCACTAAACAGCGGTTGCTCGGCGTAGAAGGTGTCGACCAGCTGGCCGTTGACGCCGTGTTTGAACAGATCGAGCGGGGTGGCACCGGTCCAGCCATCGGCGCTGGCGCCGGCCACCACCGCCAGCGACTCGCCGAGGCTGGCGTGGCTGGTACCGGCCGCCAGCAGCGACTGCGGGCTCAGCCAGCTGCTCATCTCCAGCGGAAACGAGATCAGCACCACTACGTAGCCGACCATCGCCGGGTTGAACGGGTTGTAGCCGAGCCCGCCGTAGCTCTGTTTGGCGATGACGATGGCGCTGGCAGTCGCGATCACCACCAACCACCATGGTGCCAGCGGCGGCAGCGCCACGGCCAGCAGCAGCGCCGTCACTGCGGCGCTGTAGTCGTTGAGGTAGAAGCGGATCGAGCGGCCGCGCAGGGCAACCATCGCCGCCTCGCAGAGCAGTGCGGTGGCGGTGGCGATCGCGCAGTTGATCAGCGTCCCCCAGCCAAACTGCCAAGTGAGTACGGCGATGCCGGGCAGCAGCGCGGCGATCACCCACTGCATGACCCGCGCCGTCGACAGCGCGGCGTGGCGGTGGGGTGAGCTGACCGGTTTAAACACCATCTGCGACAGCCTCGCGTTGGGAGTGGAGCGCCTGTTGTTTGGCCTCGAGCTTGGCGAGGCTGGCGGCGAGCAGTTCGCGCTGGTCGTCGTCGGCAGCGACCAGCTTGTCGCGCAGTTTGGTGAGCCGCTTGTCGAGCGCGGCGATGTCCCTGTCGAGCAGCGCGGCCGGCGACAGCGCTTCGCGCTCGGCGGCCGCTTGGCGCGCTTTGGCGATGGCGCGGCCGGCCGCATCGAGTTCGGCGTCGGCACTGGCGGTGCTCTCGGTTGCCGGGCTGGCGGCGCTGTCGGCCTCGGCCAGTGCCGCCAACTTTTGCTCTGCTTGGGCGAGTTTCTGGGCGGCCGCCGCTTGGCCTGCCAGCAGCGGTTTGAGCGCCTCGGCGTCGGCCCCCTCGGCGCTGGCCGCGGCCAGGTTGGCGTCGGCGCGCTCCAGTCGCGCGCGGCTGCTGGCGATCGCCCGCTCAAGCTTTTCGCGCTGCTGTTCGGGCGATGCCAGCCGTGCGGCGGCGCGCGCCTGGGCGGCGGCAATCATCGCGGCAGCGCTGTTGGCTGGGGCCTCGTCGCCACTCGCTTGGCTGGCCGCCTGGGCCGCCTTGGCCTGTTCGGCGGCGAGTTTGCGCGCCTCGCGCTTGGCCTGTTTGTCGCGCTCTTGCTGCTCGAGCCGCTGCTGGCGCAGCTCGAACCGCTCGCGGGCGAAATCTGATTTGGCTTTGTCGGCGCGCTGCTGGCGAATCTCGCCCTTGCCGGCGCGAAAGTACTGGACCAGTGGGATGTTGCTCGGGCAGACATAGGAGCAGGCACCGCACTCGATACAGTCGAACAGGTTGTGCGCCTCAAGCTTGTCGTGCTGCTGAGACTGGGCGTGCCAGAACAGCTGCTGGGGGAGCAGTGAAGCGGGGCACGCCTCGGCGCACAAACCGCAGCGGATACATGGCTGGGCCGGCTGCTCGGCGGCGACCTCGGTGTCGTCGGCGGCGATCAGGCAGTTACTGGTCTTAATGATCGGCAGCTCGCTGCTGGGTAGCGCGATACCCATCATCGGCCCGCCCATAATCAGCCGGGCCAGCCGCTCGGGGGCGAGCCGGTTGTGCGCCAGCAGTGCGCTGATCGGCGTACCGATCAGGGTGTCGTAGTTGCCGTTGACCGCGCAGGCGCGGCCGGTAACGGTGGTCACTCGCGAGATCAGTGGCTCGCCGTCGACGATCGCGCGCTTGAGCGCATAGAGGGTGCCGACGTTCTGGCAGACGATGCCGAGCTCGGCCGGCAGTGCGCCGCTGGCCAGCTCTTGGCCGGTGATGATCTGAATTAACTGGCGCTCACCGCCCGAGGGGTATTTGGTTGGAAAGATCGCCAGCTCGACCGGCGCGTGGTCGGCGCCGCGGGCGGCGATGGCGGCGCGCAGTGCGGCGATCGCCTCGGGCTTGTTGTCCTCGATACCGACCACCCGCTCGGCGGGATCGCCGAGCAGGTAGCTGGCGATGTCGACCCCGGTTAGCAGCTCGTCGGCGCGTTCGCGGAGCAGGGCGTCGTCGGCGGTGATGTAGGGCTCGCACTCGGTGGCGTTGACGATCAGCATCGTTATCGGTCGGTCGGTGGCAAGTTTGATCGCGGTCGGGAAGCCGGCCCCGCCCATACCGGCGACGCCGCGCTCGGCGACGGTGTCGAGCAGCCTCTGGCGGTCGACGCTGCGATAGTCAGCCAGCGGCTGGCGCTCGGCCCACTGGTCGCGGCCGTCGCAGGCGATCACGATGCACTCGGCGGGCAGCCCGGATGGGTGGGCGACCGGGCGCTGCTCAATCGCCACCACCGTGCCGGAGCTGGGCGCGTGCAGTGCGGCGGCGCCGCTGCGGGCGATCCGCTCGCCCTTGAGCACGGTCTGGCCAACCGCGACCTGCGGCTCGGCAGCCGGCCCGGCGTGCTGGTTGAGCGCGATCACCAGCTGCTCGGGCAGGGCTAGCTGGCCGATCGGCCGGCCGACCGACTGGTGTTTGTTCTCGGCGGGGTGAATGCCGCCGGGTGTCTCCCAAACTTTTCTCATGCGGCGGCTCCACTGTGTGGCTGGCGGTCGCTGGCAATCAAGCCGGGCCGCGCCGGCAGCTGCCACTGCCAGCTGGCCAGGCCGCCGTCGACCGGCAGCATGTCGATACAGTCGACCGGGCAGGGCTCGACGCAGAGATCGCAGCCGGTGCATTCGGCGGCGATGACGGTGTGCATCATCTTGGCGGTGCCGAGAATCGCATCGACCGGGCAGGCCTGGATACACTTGGTGCAGCCGATGCACTCGTCCTCGCGGATATAGGCGACTTTCTTAACATCGCTGGCTTCACCGTGCTCGTCGTCGAGCTCGGGTGCCGGTAGGTCGAGTAGCCCGGCCAGCGCATTGATAGTCGCCTGGCCGCCGGGCGGACATTTATTGATCGCCTCGCCGGCGGCGATCGCCTCGGCGTAGGGGCGGCAGCCGGGGTGGCCGCACTGGCCGCACTGGGTCTGCGGCAGCAGCGCGTCGATCTGTTCGACTATCGGGTCGCCCTCAACCCGAAAGCGCTCGGCGGCAAAGCCGAGCAGGGCGCCAAACAGCAGCGCCAGGCCAACCAGCGCCAGCACGGCGGCGGCGATCGGATTGGCGGTCGCCAGCTCGATCAGGGTGGCGATCACACCAGCCCACCAAAGCCCATAAAGGCGAGTGACATCAGGCCGGCGGTGATCATGGCGATAGCGGCGCCGCGAAACGGGCTGGGAATGTCGGCGACGGCGAGCCGCTCGCGCATTGCCGAGAAGAAGATCAGCACCAGCGAGAAGCCGGCGCCAGCGCCAAACCCATACAGTGAGGCGTGCAAAAAGCCGAGCTCGCGGCCGCTGTTCTGCAGCGCTACGCCGAGCACCGCGCAGTTAGTGGTGATCAGCGGCAGAAACACGCCGAGCACCCGGTAGAGCAGCGGGCTGCTCTTCTCGATAAACATCTTGGTGAACTGCACCACCGCTGCGATCACCAAGATAAAGGCGATGGTGCGCAGGTAGGTGAGATCGAGCGGCACCAACACCCAGGCGTCGACCAGCCAGCTGGCCATGGCGGTCAGGGTCAGCACGAAGGTAGTCGCCGCCGACATACCGATCGCCGACTCGAGTTTGGTCGACACGCCCATAAACGGACACAGCCCAAGGAATTGGACTAGAACGTAGTTGTTGATCAGGATGGCGCTGACCAGAATGATGGCAAACTCTTGCATAGGCTCACAGGGGTTGTGTGAATGCGGCCGCTATTATCGGCAGCGCAACCAGACCATTCAACAGTTAAAAACTAAGTGTTTAGCTCATTTAGGTATAAAGTATGGCCGCCCATCAGGTGATCCGCTGGCCCGGTTGGGCGCCGCTGTCCGGCTCCAGTAGGTAGATGCCGTGCTGGTCGCCGGCGGCCAGCACCATCCCCTCGGAGACCCCAAAGCGCATTTTGCGCGGTGCCAAGTTGGCGGCCAGCACGGTCAGCCGGCCGACCAGCTGCTCTGGGCTGTAGCTGGATTTGATGCCGGAGAAGACATTACGCTGTTCGCCGCCGATATCGAGCGTCAGCTGGAGCAGCTTGTCGGCGCCCTCAACTGCGCTGGCGGCGACAATTTTGGCGACCCGCAAATCGACCTTGATAAAATCATCAAAACTAATCTGCTCGGCGAGCGGTTCATCGGCGAGCGGACCGCTTGGCGCCGCGACTGGCTCGGCGGGGCTGGCGTTGGCGGCCACCATCGCCTCGACGGCGGCCGGATCGACCCGGCTCAGCAGCGGGCTGAACTCGGCGACACGGTGGTTGAGCAGCGGCGCGGCAGCACTCTCCCAGCTGAGGCTGTCGTTGAGGAACGCCTCGGCGCGGGCGACCATCTCTGGCAGCACCGGCTTCAGGTAGGTGACAATCACCCGGAACAGGTTGATGCCCATCGAACAGATCGCCACCACCTTGGCGGCATTGGCCGGGTCTTTGTTGAGCTTCCACGGCTCGCGGGCGGCGATGTATTCGTTGGCCTGGTCGGCGAGCGCCATAATGTCGCGCATGGCGCGCGCATAGTTGAGGTTCTCAAAGTGGTCGGCGATCGTCTCGGCGGCACCGCTGGCCTCGGCCCACAGCGCCGGCTCGGCGATCTCGCCGCTCAGCTGGCCGCCGTGTAGAGCGATAAACTTGGCGCAGCGGCTGGCGATATTGACCACCTTGCCGACCAGGTCGCTGTTGACCTTGGCGATGAAGTCGGCGAGGTTGAGATCGACATCTTCGACCCGCCCGGTCAGCTTGGCGGCGTAGTAGTAGCGCAGGTACTCGGGATCGAGATGGTCGAGGTAGCTGCGGGCGTTGATAAAGGTGCCGCGCGACTTCGACATTTTTTTGCCGTCGACGGTGACAAAGCCGTGCACCGCCACCTTGGTGGGGGTGCGAAAACCGGCCGCGTCGAGCATCGCCGGCCAGAACAGGGCGTGGAAATTGACGATGTCTTTGCCGATAAAGTGGTGCAGTTCGGCGCTGGAGTCGGCTGCCCAGTAGCGGTCAAAGTCGACCCCGCTGGTGGCGCAAAAATGTTTGAAAGCCGCCATGTAACCGATCGGCGCGTCCAGCCAGACATAAAAATACTTGCCCGGCGCATTGGGGATCTCAAAGCCGAAGTAGGGGGCGTCGCGGCTGATATCCCACTCCTGGAGTCCGCCGTCGAGCCACTCGGCGAGCTTATTGGCGACCTCGTCGGCGATCGTGCCGCTGCGCGTCCACGTCTTCAGGTAGTCGCTGAACTCGGGCAGCTTAAAAAAGTAGTGGGTCGAGGCCTTCTCTACCGGGGTGGCGCCGGAGAGCACCGACACCGGGTCGATCAGGTCGGTGGCCGCGTAGGTGGCGCTGCAGACCTCGCAGTTATCGCCGTACTGGCCTTCGGCGCGGCACTTCGGGCAGCTACCTTTAATGTATCGGTCGGCGAGAAACAGCCCCTTGTCGGGGTCAAACGCTTGGGTGATTTCACGCTGGGCGATATAGCCGCCGTCAAACAGGCGGTTGTAGATCAGCTCGCTGAGCTCGCGGTTCTCCTCCGAGTGGGTCGAGTGGTAGGCGTCGACACCGATATGAAAATCGGCAAAGTCGGCCTGGTGGGTCTCTTTCATCTCGGCGATGTGCTGTTCGGCGCTGATGCCGCGCTGGTCGGCGCGCAACATAATCGCCGTGCCGTGGGCATCGTCGGCGCTCATGTAGTAACATTCGTGGCCGCGCATTTTCTGAAAGCGAACAAAGATGTCGCTCTGGGTATATTCGAGAATATGGCCCAGATGCAGCGCCGCGTTGGCGTACGGCAGGGCGTTGGTGACAAGAATCTGGCGGCGGTCGGTAGCGGTCATGGCGGCGTCTTTGCGGGCGGCTTAAAGTGGCCGGCCACTATAGCGATTTTCGCTCAACAATTCATTCTTCCGGGGCCGCCGTGGGCGGTGCCGGTGCGATCAGTTAACGGGGTATCGGTATGCAGGGTGTCAGTAAAATAATCGCAGTTGCCTCCGGCAAAGGCGGCGTCGGCAAGTCGACCAGTGCGGTCAATATCGCACTGGCGCTGCAGGCGGCCGGCCAGCGAGTCGGCCTGCTGGATGCCGATATCTACGGCCCCAGTATCGGCATGATGCTCGGCGTCGACCCCGCTCAGCGGCCGGCACCGGCCGGCGACAACAAGCTGGCGCCGGTCGTCGCACACGGCCTGCAGACGATGTCGATGGCCTACTTGGTCACCGAACAGACGCCGATGGTCTGGCGCGGTCCGATGGCGGCCGGCGCGCTACTGCAGCTGCTCGAACAGGTCGCCTGGCAGCAGCTCGATATTCTGGTCGTGGATATGCCGCCGGGTACCGGCGACATCCAGCTGACGCTCTCGCAAAAGGCTCAACTGGCCGGTGCGGTGGTGGTCACCACCCCGCAAGACATCGCCCTGCTGGACGCCCGCAAGGCGATCGAAATGTTCAACAAGGTGGCGGTGCCGGTGCTCGGTATCGTCGAGAATATGGCCAGCCACCACTGCTCGGCATGCGGCCACGTCGAGCCGATCTTTGGCGAGCAGGGTGGTGCGGCGGTCGCCGAGCAGTACGCGGTGCCGCTGCTCGGTCAACTGCCGCTCGACCGGGCGCTGCGCAGCGCCGGCGACAGCGGTGCGCCACTGCTGGTCAGCCAGCCTGACCACGCTGCGGTGGCCTGCTACGCGGCGATCGCCGAGCAGCTGTTGGCGGCACTCGACAGCGCCGCCCAGCCCCAGCCGGAAATTGTCATCGAGTAGCCGCTTGCCGGCCACCGTTAACTCGGTATGATGCGCGGCTAACTATTGGATAACCCCACCCCGCGGGAGAGCAACATGAGTATTAAGTCAGACCATTGGATCCGTCGTATGGCCGAGCAGCACGGCATGATCGAGCCGTTTGAGAGCGAGCAGGTGCGCTACCGCGGCGACGAGCGGGTGATCTCCTACGGCGTCTCTAGCTACGGCTACGACGTGCGCTGCTCGAACGAGTTTAAAATCTTCACCAATGTCCACTCGAAGACGGTCGACCCGAAAAACTTCGACAACGACGCGTTTGTCGATATCGTCGACGACTGCTGCATCATCCCGCCCAACTCGTTCGCGCTGGCGCGCACTGTCGAGTACTTTCGGATCCCGCGCTCGGTGTTGACGATCTGCCTGGGCAAGTCGACCTACGCGCGCTGCGGCATCATCGTCAATGTCACCCCGCTCGAGCCGGAGTGGGAGGGTCACGTCACCCTAGAGTTCTCTAACACCACCAACCTGCCGGCCAAGATCTACGCCAACGAAGGGGTGGCGCAGATGCTGTTCTTTGAGAGCGACGAAGTCTGTGCGACCTCTTACGCCGACCGCGGCGGCAAATACCAGGGCCAGACCGGCGTCACCCTGCCGCGCACCTAAGGGGTCTCGGCGAGCAGCCGCTGGCGCAGCTCAGCGGCCAGTTTCTGTAGCTGGCGGGTGTTGTCCGGGCCGCTGCGCAGCAGCTGTTTCTGCAGTCGGCTAAGTGACTCCAGCTGCGGGTCGGCGTAGCGGAAGGCGACCGATTCGCGGGTCAGCTCGATCGGTTCGACAATCACCGGGGTGGCCAAAATTTGGTCGAGCGCTGCCAGCACCACACCGTCCATCTGCCGCTGGGTGTACCCGAGCTCTGAAAACGCCGCCATCAGCAGTGGCCGGGCGCGGTCAAACAGCGCCACCAGCTGCTCGGCATCGAGCGCACTGATCACACCCACCGTAGCGTTATAGCGCTCGTAGTTGCCGGCGTTCATCCACAGCGCGCCGTTGCTGGTGTGGCTGATAAAGCGGTCGCTCGGCGGGCTGAGCGGAAAAATATTGCTGAGCAAAGCGCCGCGCGCCAATCCATCGAGATAGGCGCTAGCGCGGCGCAGCAGGTCACCGCTGGTCAGCCACTGGGCCAGTTGTGGCTGGCGGTTGGCCGCCACCAGTGCGTTGCTCTGTTCGCGCAGCCAGTCGTCGCTGGCATCCAGCGCTGGCAGTGGCGGCAGCGGCTCGGCGACCGGCGCGCGCTCGGGAATATCGGCCTCGGGCGGCTGCTGGCTGGCCGGCGGCTCGGCTATTGGCGCCGGCTCCGTGACCGGCGGCGGCGTTGCGATCGGCTCGGCGGGATTGAGCAGCAGCCAACTGATAGCGGCGGCAGCGGCGATGGCGACGGCGAGGGCGACAAGGCGAAAATTGAGCATGGTTATAGGTTACCTGTTGAATCGCGTTGGGGGTGGGCGGCGCTGTCACCGCTGGCCGGTATGGCGAGCTGTGCCGGCAGGCCGGCGACGGTTTGGTTGGCGACCGTGGCAGCGGCCAGGTCGAGCAGATACTCTTCGTTATCCTCCTGCTGGCGCAGTCTAACCAGCAGCAGCTGCCAGTCTAGCGCCAGCCACAGCTCAGTGCCACGCGAGTCGTTGCTCTCGCGGCTGCGCGCGACATGCAGGGTGCGCAAGCTGCCGACCGGCGTCTCGAGCTGCTCCTCGCCGACCACTTCATAGAGGTACTGTTTGCGTTTGCCGCGGTTGATCACGCAGTAGCTGAGCGGCGCGCGGCCGGCGCGCAAATCGGCGACCAGAGCCCAGCGGTGGGTGGCGATATCCAGGCAGCCGCTGTCGATGGCGACGCTGCGCTGCTTGTCGCCGCGGCGGTAGTCGACAGTGAGCTGTGGCCAGTTGAACTGCTGCTGCTCGCTGCGCTTAACGCCAAACAGCGACAGCTGGTAGCTGGAGTTGTGCGGGCGCAGCGCGCCGTCGCTATCGATCGAGAACAGGCTCTGTTCGCTGACACTGCCGAGCAGGCTGTTGAGCGTCAAGCTTTCGCGGTAGCCCTGCGGGTGCGGCTCAAGTTGCCGACGGGCGGTCACTGCCATGCCGTTGTAGGTGGCGTCGTAGTCGGCCTGGTAGGGGAGCGGCGCGGCGCTCACCGGCATAGCGCCGGCCAGCAGCAGCGCGACAGCAGCGAATGCGCTGTGGTGGCGGCGGACGGTGGCGGTGCGTGGCGACATGCTGGCTTCCTGGTAGCGTCGGTGCAGTGGCGGTTATTTATCAGACCGCGGTGTGCGGGGTTGGTTCGCTAGCTTAAGCCGGCAGCGCCTGGCCGGCAAGCAGTTGCACGCCGCCGGCGGCCAGCGCACGGCCGTCGAGCAGCGCCGCGTCGCCGCGCATCGCCAGCCGGCCGCTGAGCAGCCAAGCGGCGGCCAGCGGGTAGATGCGGTGCTCCTCGACCAGCACTTTGGCGGCCAGCGAGTCGGCATCGTCGGCGCCGACCGCGACCCGCGCTTGAACAATTGCCGGCCCGCCGTCCAGTTGCGCGGTAACAAAGTGGACGGTGCTGCCGGCCTCGCAGTCACCGTTGTCGAGCGCCCGCTGGTGGGTGTGCAGGCCGGGGTAGAGCGGCAGCAGCGACGGGTGGATATTGAGCAGGCGGCCGAGGTAATGGTTGACGAAACCCTCGGTGAGGATGCGCATAAAGCCGGCCAAAATTACCGCGTCGGGGCGGTGGCGGTCGATGGTGGCGATCAGCTCGGCGTCGAAGGCTTCGCGGCTCGGGTAGTCGCTGTGGGCGATGGTGGCGGTGGCGATACCGGCCGCGGCGGCGCGCTGCAGCCCGTAGGCGTCGGCGCGGTTGCTGATCACCAGGGCAATCTCGGCGTGCAAGCGGCCGTCGCCGATGGCGTCGATAAACGCTTGCAGGTTGGAGCCGGAGCCGGAGATCAGCACCACCAGCTGCGGTTTGCCCGCCGCCATCAGGGCGCTCGGCTACCGGTTACTGCAACCTGCTCCTGGCCGGCCGGCAGCGCGCCGATGGTACCGATGATAAACGGCTGCTGGCCCTCGCTGCGCAGCAGCTGTAGGGCGCTGTCGACGCCGTCGGCGGGCAGCGCCACGACCATGCCGACACCGCAGTTGAGCGCCCGGTACATCTCGCGCTGGCTGATGTTGCCGCGCTCTTGTAGCCAGTCAAAGACCGCCGGCGGCTGCCAGCTGTCACTGTCGATGACCGCTTGGCAGTCGCTCGGCAGTACCCGCGGGATGTTCTCGAGCAGGCCGCCGCCGGTGATATGCGAAAGGGCGTGAACCGGTTGCGAGCGAATTAACGCCAGCAGCGGCTTGACGTAGATTTCGGTCGGCGCCATCAGCTGTTCGAGCAGTGGTCGGCCGCCCAGTTCGGCAGTGGCGAGGTCGGTGCCGGTCAGCTCGATCACCTTGCGAATCAGCGAAAAGCCGTTCGAGTGCGGGCCCGATGAAGGCAGCCCGATCAGCACATCGCCCGCGCTCACCTTACTGCCATCGATCAGCTCAGATTTTTCGACGATGCCGACACAGAAACCGGCCAGATCGTAATCGTCGCCCTCGTACATGCCGGGCATCTCGGCGGTCTCGCCGCCGATCAGCGAGCAGCCAGATAACTCACAGCCGTCGGCGATGCCGCCGACTACGGCGCTGGCGACATCGACCGAGAGCTTACCGGTGGCGTAGTAGTCGAGAAAAAACAGCGGCTCGGCGCCGCAGACGATCAGGTCGTTGACACACATCGCCACCAGGTCGATCCCGACCCGGTCGTGGCAGTGGTGGTCGATCGCCAGCCGCAGCTTGGTACCGACCCCATCGGTGCCGGATACCAGCACCGGCTCGCGGTAGCCGGTGGGCAGTTCAAACAGCGCGCCAAACCCGCCGAGCCCGGCCATCACCTCTGGGCGTCGGGTGCGCTTGGCGGCCCCTTTGATGCGTTCGACCAGGGCATTGCCGGCATCGATATCGACGCCGGCGTCTTTGTAACTCAAGGTGGGTTTGTCAGGGTTCATGGCGGCTCCTCAGCAAACCGCTATTTTAGGGCGGGCGCGTTAATTTTTCATTAGCCGCTGCTACAATGCGGCAACTATTTTGGAGTTTTTTTGTGTTTATACCCGCTAACTTGCGCGATCTTGTCGTCTGCTCGGCTGCACGGCTGCTGATTATCGGCAGCGCGCTGCTCGGCACGGCCGGTGCCGCCGCCGAGCAGCCGCTCTACACCGCCGCTGTTGAGGTCACCGCACAGACCGCCAGCGAAGAGCGCCGCGCGCTGCGCGTTGGGCTGGTCGAGGTGCTGGTCAAGCTCAGCGGCCAGCGCGATGTCGAGCAGAGCGCAGCCGTCCGCGCCGCGCTTCAGGCGCCGCGCGACTACACCAGCAGCTTTGGCTTCGTGGTCGAGTCCGGCTCGACGCTGCGGGTCGAGTTTTCGCCGCCGGCGATCGACCAACTGCTGCGCAGCGCCGGTCTGCCGGTCTGGCCGGCACAGCGCCGGCCGCTGCTGTTGTGGCTACAGGTCGACCGGCTGCCGCTCGGTCGCCATTGGGTCGACTACAACTCAGACCCCGACTTGATCGATCTGATCGGCGCGGTGATGGCGTCGCGCGGGCTGCCGTGGCGGCTGCCGGAGTTTGATCTGGCCGACCGCTTGGCGGTTGCCGACAACCGCGCGCTGCTGCTCGACGACCAGCTGCTGAGCGCGGCCAGCGAGCGCTACCAAGGTGATCGACCGCGCTGGGCGGCACTGCGGCTAGTGACCAATTCCGACGGGGTGGCGCGCGGCCACTGGCTGCAGGCGATCGACCAGCAGCGCCACACCGGCGAGTTGACCAGCGAGACCGAGCTGGCGCAGTGGCAGCAGTGGCTGCATGCCAGCGTCGATCGGCTGGTAGCGCAAGAGGCCTACCTGCCGCTGCGCGATAACGCCGAGCTGCAGTTAACTGTCGCCGGTATCGGCTCGATGGCCAGCTACCGGGCGTTGCAGGCCGCGCTGGCGACTATTGAGCCGCTGGTGGCGGTCGAGTTGCGCGCTCTCGACAGCGATCAAGTGGCGCTGACGGCGGCGACCGAGAGCAGCCGCCAACAGGTCTTGGCGGCGCTGCTGAACAGCGGTTATTTTGCCGAGCCGGCAGTGGTTGTAGATAGCGCCGAAGGGCGCCCGGCAGGGCTAGCGGAGAGCGCCGACGAGCGCCCGGACGCGCCTATCGAGCTGCTGTGGCGCGGCCGCAGTGAGTGAGCCGCACCCACAGTTAGTGCTGCCGCTGCCGCTGGACGATCAGTATCGGTTGGACAACTTTATCGCTGTCGATGATGCCCGCCGCGCGGCGTTGGCCGCCCTCAACCGGCGCGAGCCGGTGGTGCTGCTGGTAGCAGCGCGGCACAGCGGCCTCAGCCATCTACTGCAAGCGGTTGCCGCCGGCAGTGGCTGCCTCTACCTGCCACTCGCCGAGCTGGCCAGCTACCCGGCGGCGGCGGTGCTCGACGGCCTCGAGCAGCAGCGCACCCTGTTGCTCGACGATATCGATGCGGTCTGGCAAAAGCCGGAGTGGGCCGAGGCGCTGTTTTCACTCTACAACCGCTGTCGCGACAGCGGCGTCGGCTGGGTCGCCGCCAGCCACACTGCGCTCGACGAGCAGAGCCCGCCGCTCGCCGACCTGCGCAGCAGGCTCGGCTCTGGGTTGCTGTTTCACTGGCCGGCCTACAGCGACGACCAGCTTGCCGAGCTGCTCAGCCAGCGCGCGGCGCGGCGCGGCTTGACGCTGAGCGCCGAGTTAACCCGCTACCTGCTCAGCCGGCTGGCGCGCGACCCGGTGGCGCTGGTCGATGCGCTCGAGCAGCTCGACCACCATTCGCTGACCACCGGTCGCGCACTGACCATACCGCTCGCCAAACAGGCGTTGGCGCTCTAGTCGTCACTGCACAGCGTGCAGAGTAGGTAGCGCCCGTGCGGGTCGTTGAAACTGTTGTAGAGCTGGGTGGCGCTGCTCAGCGCAGCGCCGGGCAGTGCCGGCGCCATTAGCTGACGCAGCGACGCCAGCGCGTCGGTGCCGCGCAGCGCGATGCGCAGCTGCTCATTGACGGCGACTGCCAGCTGCTCCCAGACAGTCAGCTCGGGGCTGTCGTAGTCGACTCGGTAGTCGCTCAGGCCGGCGCGCTCGGCGGCCGCTTGGATCGCCGTATTGAGGTCGCCGAGCTGATCGACCAAGCCCAGCGCATGGGCGTCGCTGCCGCTCCAGACCCGCCCGCCGGCGAGCTCGGCGATAGTCTCAAGCGGCTGCTGGCGGGCCTCGGCGACCAGGCTTAAAAAGCGCTGGTAGAGGCTGTCGACGCCGCTCTGGATAAGCCGTGCCGCGGCCGGGCTAAGGCTCTGCTGGGGGTGGTAGCTGGGCGCTGCCGGGCTGCTGCTGACCTGTTGATAGTTGATGCCGAGCGCTTCAAAACCGCGCTGCGCGGTCGGCAGCAGGCCAAACACGCCGATCGAGCCGGTCAGCGTCGACGGCTGGGCGACCACGTGGTCGGCGCCGGTCGCTATCCAGTAGCCACCCGAGGCCGCCGTGCTGCCCATCGACACCACCACCGGAATACCCGCTTGGCGCAGCTCATCGAGCGCCTCGCGGATGAGCTCCGATGCGAGTGCGCTGCCGCCCGGCGAGTCGATGCGCAGCACCACCGCCTGCGGTGTCTCGTCGAGCAGCGCCAGTAGCTGGGCGGCACTGCTGTCGCCGCCGATCGCGCCGGCCGACTGCTCGCCGTCGAGAATCTCGCCAGCCGCGGTGACCACGGTGATAACCGCACCGCTGGCGCTCTGCTGGCTGCGCAGCCGCGCGCTGTACTGTGCGACTCCGACCAGTGGCCAGCCGTCGGCGGGTGCCGCCGGCAGCTGGTTAGACCAGTCGTCGAGCTGCTGGTCGAGACCGATCCGGCCGGCCACGGCGTCGACCAGGCCGCTGCGCTCGGCGAGCAGTGCGGCCGAGCCAGCGGCGGCGTCGAGCTTGCTCTCGAGGTTGATCAGTAGGTCGTCGAGAGCGCCGCGCGGCAGGCTGCGGTTGGCGGCGATCCGCGCGCTGATCAGCTCCCAGCGCTGGTCGACTAGCCGCAGCAGTTGTTGGCGCGAGTTGTCGGACATGGTCGAGCGCACCAGCGGCTCGGCGGCGTCTTTATACTCGCCGGCGCGGAACAGGTGGACATCAATTTTTAGCCGCTCGAGCAGGTCGGCAAAGTAGCTGCGCTGGGCGCGCACGCTGTCGATCGCAACCTCGCCGAGCTGGTGTAGCAGGATCCGGTCGGCGTGGCTGGCGAGCAGGTACTGGCCCTGGTTGTAGTAGTCGGCGCTGGCGATAATCGCCTTGCCGCTGGCGCGAAAGCGCAGCAGCGCGTCGCCGAGTTCGAGGATTTTACTGGTGTCGGCGCCGCTCATGCGCTCGGTGCGCAGCACCATTGCCGCGATTGCAGGATCGTTGGCGGCGGCGTCGACGGCGCCGATCAGCTCGCGCAGCAGCGTCTCGGGCGGGCTGCCATCGGGGTCGAGCAGCTCGCTGAATGGGTCGCGGTAACTGAGCTGGTCGACCAGTGCGCCGCTCGGCGCCAACTCGAGTAGCGCACGCGCCGGGAACGGCTGGACAGTCGGATTGAAGGCGCCGAACAGCGCCAGCAGCACCACCGCGGTGAGCAGCGCCAAAGCCGCTTGCCGGACCAGCGTCAACGCCTTGACGATACCTCTAAACAGCGCCGCGATGACGCTCCACAGTTTGCTCATGGTCGGGCCCTTGGGGTCGGTTAGTGGTCGACAATGGTCGCCGTTTGGCGCCAGCGCGCAACGCGCATGGCGATCGTGAATAGCACGACCACCAGCACCAGCTCGACCCAGTCGAGCGGCACCGGCGAGGCACCGGCGAGGCTGTTGACGGCGATCATCAAGTAGAGCATCAATACGAAGCCGAGCCAGATCAGCGCGCGGTTGCCGCCGCCGATCACGCCGGGTAGCAGAATCGCCAGCGGCAGCTGGGTGAGCAGGTAGATGATCCACGGGGCACCGGCCAGCATGGCGTTGAGCGCCAGTGTCGCCATCAGGGTCAGGTGGAGAGTCAGGGTCAGTTGCTGGCCGCGTTTAATGGTGGCCGCGCGCACCACCGGCGGCTTGCCGCGCTTCATCGACGCACCCCGCTGCGCGCCAGGTCGAGCGCCAGCTCGGCGGTGCGCCGCCCCTGGGCTCGGCAGAGCGCGCGCTCGTCATCGCTGAGCTGCTCGGCCTCGACGTGGCTGGCGCCGTAGGGGGTGCCGCCGCGGGTGGTGGTGTGCAGTGCCGACTCGCTGTAGGGCAGGCCGGCGATCAGCATGCCGTGGTGGAGCAGCGGCACCATCATCGACAGCAGGGTGCTCTCCTGGCCGCCGTGCAGGCTCGAAGTCGAGGTAAACACCCCAGCCGGTTTGCCGATCAGGGCGCCGTTGGCCCACTGCTCGGCGCTGCCGTCGAGGAAGTATTTGAGCGCCGCCGCCATGTTGCCAAACCGGGTTGGGCTGCCGATCAACAGGCCGGCACAGTGTGCCAAGTCGTCGTAGCTGCAGTAGACATCGCCGCTCTCCGGTACAGCCGGGGCTACCGCCTCGCATTCGCTGGAGACTGCCGGCACGGTGCGCAGCCGCACCTCGATACCGGTGCTGGCGGCGCCGTCGGCGATCGCCTCGGCGAGCTTGGCGACGTGGCCGTGGCGGCTGTAATAAAGCACTAACAGGTAGGGTTGGTCGGTCACGCTAGCAGCTCCAGCACATTCTCTGGCGGCCGGCCGACCACCGCGCGCTCGGCGCAGACGGCAATCGGTCGCTCGATCAATTTAGGGTGGGCGACCATCGCCGCGATCAGCGCTGCGTCGTCGATCGCCGGGTCTTTGAGGTTGCCCTCTTTATAAGCGGATTCGCCGCTGCGCAGCAGCTGGCGCGGCGCCATGCCGAGGCGGCCGAGCAGCGCAGTCAGCTCGGCACTGTCGGGCGGGGTGTCGAGATAGAGCCGCAGCTCGGGCTCGACCCCGGCGCTGCGCAGTAACTCTAGCGCCTGGCGCGATTTGGAACAGCGCGGGTTGTGGTAGAGAGTGATAGCGGTCATCGGCTCGGCCTGTCGGTTGACAAAAAGGTCGGCGCGCACGGCGCCGCGGGTTGGCCGCTATTGTAGCGGCTGCAAGGCGGTGCGACTATGGCACTATTGCGGCCGCACAGCGGCGCCGCCAGAGGAGTCACCGCGATGCTACAGCCCAGTTACAACCCCCGCCAAGCGCTGCGCTTTATGCGCTTTTTACTGGCCCGGTTTGGCGCCGACGGCGGCCCGCAGAGCGCCGCCGCGCTCACGTATATGAGTCTGTTCGCGCTGGTGCCACTGCTGACCGTGGTTTACAGCGCGCTGTCGCTGGTGCCGGCGCTGCAGGGTTTTGAGGGCCAGATAGAGGAGTGGATCTACGCCCGTTTTCTGCCCTCATTTGGCAGTGAGATCAGCGCTTATCTCAGCGAGTTTTCCGCCCAGGCGCGCAGCTTGTCGGGGCTCGGCGGGCTGTTCTTACTGGTGACCGCCTACCTGCTGCTGGTCAATATCGAGGCCAACTTCAACCAGCTGTGGAGCTGCCCGGCGCGCTCGCGCGGGGTCGCCACACTGATCCACTACTGGGCCATCCTCACCCTTGGCCCGCTACTGTTGGGGGCGGCGTTAGCGCTGCGCGCCTACTTGGTGTCGTTGCAGCTATTCAGTCTGGGTGGCGCGCTCGGCGAGATCAGCGCACTGCTAGTCGGCCAGTTGCCGCGGCTGCTCGGCTGGGCGGCGCTCACCCTGATTTACGCGCTGGTGCCCAACCAGCCGGTCAGCTGGCGCCACGCGGCAATCGGCGGGGTGGTTACCGCGCTGGCGCTAGAGCTAGCCAAGCAGCTGTTTACCGAGCTGATGGGACAGACCATCTATGCGGCGGTCTACGGGGCGTTCGCCGCGGTGCCGCTGTTTCTGATTTGGATCTACCTAGTCTGGGTGATTGTGCTGTTTGGCGCCGAGCTGGTCTGGGCGCTCGGCCACTTTGACCGCAGCGGCGGCGCGGCCGGCTGGTCGCCGCTGGCGGCGCGCCTGTGGCTGTTGTGGAGCGGCTGGCAGGCCGGTCAGAGCGGTGCCGCCCGGCTCGCCGCCGAGCCGCCGGCTGGGCTGTCGGCCGGGCAGTTACAGAGCGCCCGCAGCTGGCTGGTGGCGCGCGATTACGCGGTGCAGACCAGCGCCGGCGATTACCTCTTGAGCTGCTCGCTGCGCTCAGTGACAATGGCCGAGCTGATCGACAGCACAGGGGCGCTCGGCGCCGCTGCCGGGCAGCCCAGCGGTGTCCCTGCAGGCGGCTGGCCAGAGGTGCTGGCCGCCGTCGAACAGCTGCTGGGTGAACGCCAACAGCAGCTGGCTGCGGTCAGTTTAGAAGCCATTTTTAGTGCCGCCGAGCGGCCAATGCGTGGGTAGAGTCGATGCTCAAATCAATCTTTAACAGAGTCGTCGCGCCGCTGTTGGCGCTGATGTTGCTGGCCGGTTGTGCCGATCGCAGCGGCCACTATGCCGCCGACCGCGGCGCCGGTGTGGATCTCAACGCACTCGACGGGCGGGTGCTGGTGGTCAACTACTGGGCGGTCTGGTGTGCGCCGTGCCGCCACGAAGTGCCCGAGCTCAACCAGTTGGCCAGCCAAGACGCCGCGACGGTAACTGTTGTCGGGGTCAACTACGACCGCGTCCAGGGCGCTCAGCTCAGCGAGCAGGTAGCACAGCTCGGTATTGAGTTCCCAACCCTGCTGGCCGACCCGGCTGCTGCGCTCGGCCACACCGCCAGCGGCGTGCTGCCCGAGACGCTGATCGTCGCGCCGAGCGGTGAGCTGGTCGATGTGCTGGTCGGCCCGCAGACCCTGAAGTCGCTGCGCGATGCGATCGCCGCGGTCACACCCTAAACGTTTTTTGAGTTACCACTTCTACCAGGAGATAGCTATGTCACACGCAAGCGAGTTTTACATCAATGGGGCCTGGCTGGCGCCGCTGCCCGGCAGCAGCAGTTTAGCGGTAGAGAACCCGGCCACCGAGCAGGTGGTTGCGACCATCGCGATGGGCAGCGCGGTCGATGTCGATCGCGCGGTGAGCGCAGCGCGGGCCGCCTTCCCGGCTTACGCACAGTGGTCGGTCGACGAGCGCATCGCACTGTTTGAGAAGATGATCGCCGCCTACGCCGAGCGCGCCGAGCAGATGGCGCTGGCGATCTCGACCGAGATGGGCGCGCCGATCTCGTTCGCCACCGCGGCGCAAGCGGCCTGCGGTCAGGGCCATTTGATGACCACGTTGGCGGCGCTCAAAGAGTTCGCGTTCAGCCGCAGCGTCGGCCGCGCCGAGGTGGTCCGCGAGCCGATCGGCGTCTGCGGGTTTATCACCCCGTGGAACTGGCCGATCAACCAGATCGCCTGCAAGGTGTCGCCAGCGTTGGCGGCCGGCTGCACCATGGTGTTAAAACCCAGCGAGATCGCACCGCTGTCGGCGCTGGTCTGGGCCGAGGTGATGGACGCCGCCGGTGTGCCGGCCGGTGTGTTTAATCTGGTTAACGGCGACGGCGTCAATGTCGGCGCGGCGCTGGCCAGCCACCCGGATGTCGATATGGTGTCGTTTACCGGCAGCACCCGCGGCGGTGTGGCGGTCGCTAAAGCGGCGGCCGATACCGTCAAACGGGTCGCTCAAGAGCTCGGCGGCAAGTCGCCGAATCTGATCTTTGCCGACGCCGACCTGCCGGCCGCCGCCAAGCAAGCGGTATTTGCGATGATGGAGAACACGGGCCAGTCGTGTAATGCGCCGTCGCGGCTGCTGGTCGAGCAGTCGGTCTACGACCAAGTGGTCGAGCTGCTGGCGGCTGCCGTCGAGAAGGTTCAGGTCGGTGACCCGGCCAAAGAGGGCCGCCACATCGGTCCGCTGTCGAGCCGTATGCAGTTCGACAAAGTGCAGGGGTTGATTCAGACCGGTATCGACGAGGGGGCGCGGCTGCTGGCCGGTGGCACCGGCCGCCCCGATGGTTTGGCGCAGGGCTACTACTGCAAGCCGACCATTTTCGTCGACGCCAACAACCAGATGACCATCGCCCGCGAAGAGATCTTTGGCCCGGTGCTGGTGGTGATGCCGTTTGCCGATGAGGCCGAGGCGATCGCGCTGGCCAACGACACCCCCTACGGGCTGGCCGCCTACCTGCAGAGCGGCGACCCCGAGCGCCAGCGCCGGGTGGCGCGCGGCCTGCGCGCCGGCATGGTGCGGATCAACGGTGCCGGCCACGACTTCACCTCGCCATTTGGTGGCTACAAGCAGTCGGGCAACGGTCGCGAGTGGGGCGAGTACGGGCTGGAGGATTTCCTCGAGACCAAAGCGATCAGCGGGCTCAACTGAGCCGTGGCGTGGAGCGACGCCGAGCGCGGCTTTATGCGCCGGGCGCTGGCGCTTGCCGAGCGCGCCGCAGCGGCCGGCGAGGTTCCGGTCGGGGCCGTGCTGGTGCGCTCTGGCGAGGTGGTTGGCGAGGGTTACAACCGGCCGATTGGCGGCTGTGACCCGACTGCCCACGCCGAGATTGTGGCGCTGCGCGCCGCCGCTGCGGCCGAGCAGAACTACCGGCTGCCGGCCACCACGCTCTACGTCACCCTAGAGCCGTGCACCATGTGTGTCGGCGCGCTGTTGCACGCCCGCGTCGAGCGGGTGGTGTACGCCGCCAGCGAGCCGCGTGCCGGGGCGCTCGGCAGCCAGCTCAATTTGGCCGATTGCCGCCACTACAACCACCGCCTTGAAGCGGTCGGTGGCCTGCTCGCTGAGGAGTCCGCCGAACTGCTGCGCGGTTTTTTCCGCCAGCGCCGTTAGCTCGGCGGCGGTTAAAAATCGCCCAGTCGTAGCACCGCGCGGTTGTAGCGGGTAAAATGGTCGCCACCGTAAACTGCCCTCCTTTATTACCG
This sequence comes from Porticoccaceae bacterium, assembly GCA_024639885.1. Taxonomy (GTDB): domain Bacteria; phylum Pseudomonadota; class Gammaproteobacteria; order Pseudomonadales; family Porticoccaceae; genus LSUCC0057. The sequence continues at coordinate 41,543 of JAHEGD010000039.1, forward strand.
ATCTGCGAGCAATTGGCCATGATGATTCTCCCCGGCGCGCCGGCCCTCTCCCCTTTCCGTCGCGACAAGTTGGCCAGCCAGCTGCACGCTGCTATTGGTGTTGACATAGAAGTAACCGCTCACTACGTGCACTTTGCCGAGCTCGCTGAGCCGCTCGCCAGCGAGCAACAGCAGGTCTTGGCCGAGCTGTTGGAGTACGGCCCGCGCACCGAGCTGGCGCAGCCGCTGGCCGGCGGCGAGCAGTTTGTGGTGGTGCCGCGGCCGGGCACCATCTCGCCGTGGTCGAGCAAGGCGACCGATATCGCTCACAACTGCGGGCTCGACCGGCTGCTGCGGCTCGAGCGCGGCATCGACTACCGCGTGGCGGCCGCGGCACCGCTCGCTGCGGCGCAGCGCGAGCGCGTCGCCGCTCTGCTTCACGACCGCATGGTAGAGAGCGTACTGGCCAGCCCCGAGCAGGCCGAGCAGCTGTTCAGCCATCGCCCACCGGCAGCGCTGGCCACCGTCGATCTACTCGGCGGTGGTGTAGAGGCGCTGCGCCTCGCCAATGTCGAGCTCGGCTTGGCGCTCGCCGACGACGAGATCAGCTACCTGGCGGCGAGCTTTGAAGGGCTGGCGCGCAACCCCTCCGATGTCGAACTGATGATGTTCGCGCAGGCCAACTCCGAGCACTGCCGCCACAAAATTTTCAACGCCAGCTGGACCATCGACGGCGTCGATCAGCCCCACTCGCTGTTCGATATGATCCGCAATACCTACCGGCTCGGTGGCGAGCAGGTACTGTCGGCCTACTCCGACAACGCCGCGGTCGTTGAGGGCAGCGTAGCTGGCCGCTTCTACCCCGACCCGGACAGCAAGGTGTACGGCTTCAGCGAGGAGCCGATCGATCTGTTGATGAAGGTCGAAACCCACAACCACCCGACCGCGATCGCACCGTTTGCCGGTGCCGGCACCGGTGCCGGCGGCGAGATCCGCGACGAGGGCGCGGTCGGGCGCGGCTCTAAACCGAAGGTCGGGCTGGCTGGTTTTACTGTCTCCAATCTTAATATCCCCGGTTTTGAACAGCCGTGGGAGAGCGACTACGGCAAGCCGGAGCGCATCGTCAACGCGCTCGATATCATGATCGAGGGGCCGATCGGGGCGGCGGCGTTCAATAATGAGTTTGGTCGCCCCAATATCTGCGGTTATATGCGCGCTTTCGAGATCGACTTTAACGGCGAGCGGCGCGGCTACCACAAGCCGATTATGCTCGCCGGCGGCTACGGCAACATTCGCCGCGACCATGTCGACAAGCCACCGTTTGCCCCCGGCGCGCAGCTGATTGTGCTCGGCGGGCCGGCGATGTTGATCGGGCTCGGTGGCGGTGCCGCCTCGTCGATGGCCACCGGGCAGAGCTCGGCAGAGCTCGACTTTGCCTCGGTACAGCGCCAAAACCCAGAGATTGAGCGACGCTGCCAAGAGGTGATTGACCAGTGCTGGCAGCTCGGCGACGCCAACCCGATCGCCTTTATCCATGACGTTGGCGCCGGCGGGCTCTCCAATGCGCTGCCCGAGCTAGTTAAAGATGGCGGCACCGGCGGCCGCTTTGAACTGCGCCGTGTGCCCAATGCCGAGCCCGGTATGGCGCCGGTTGAGATCTGGTGCAACGAAGCGCAGGAGCGCTATGTACTGGCGGTGGCACCGGACGATGTGGCGCGCTTTAGCGCCATCTGTGAGCGCGAACGGGCGCCGTTTGCGGTGGTCGGCGAGGCGGTTGCCGACCGCCATATCACCGTCAGCGACGAGCAGTTTGGCAACCATCCAGTCGACCTGCCGATGTCGGTGCTGTTTGGCAAGCCGCCAAAGATGCACCGCGAGGCGCAGGCGCTGGCGCTGCCCGGCGACGGCTTTGACTGCGCCGAAATCGCGCTCGACGAGGCGGTTGGGCGGGTGCTGCGCCACCCGACCGTGGCCAGCAAGCAGTACCTGATTACTATCGGCGACCGCTCGGTGACCGGCATGGTGGCGCGCGATCAGCTGGTCGGCCGCTGGCAGGTGCCGGTCGCCGACTGCGCGGTGACCACCGCCAGTTTTAATGGCTACGCCGGTGAGGCGATGGCGATGGGCGAGCGCACACCGCTGGCACTGCTCGACGGCCCGGCCTCTGGGCGGATGGCGATTGGCGAGGCGCTGACCAATATCGCCGCCGCGCAGATCGGTCCGCTCGCCAAGATTAAGCTGTCGGCCAACTGGATGTCGGCGGCCAGCCACCCGGGCGAGGGCGAAAAACTCTACCGCACCGTCGAGGCGGTCGGTATGCAGCTCTGTCCGGCGCTCGGTATCACCATCCCGGTCGGCAAAGATTCGATGTCGATGGCGACGGGCTGGCGCGATGGCGAGCAGTACAAGCAGGTGGTGTCGCCGCTGTCGCTGGTGATTACCGCGTTTGCACCGGTGGTCGATGTGCGCACCACGCTGACCCCGGCGCTGCAGCCGGTCGCCGGCTCTCAACTGCTGCTACTCGATCTGGGCAATGGCGCCAACCGGCTTGGCGGCTCGATCGCCGCCCAGGTCTACGGCCAGATCGGCAGTGTTGCGCCAGATCTCGACCACCCCGAGCAGTTCATCGGCTTTTTTGACACCACCCAGCAGCTGCTCGCCAATCGCCAGCTGCTCGCCTACCACGACCGCTCCGACGGCGGTCTGTTGGCGACCCTCTGTGAGATGGCGTTTGCCGGCCACTGCGGGATCGATGTCGACCTCGCCGGGCTCGGTGGCGACCCGGTCGCCGCGCTGCTCGCCGAAGAGCTCGGCGCGGTGGTGCAGGTAGCCGCAGCCGAACTAGACGGCGTCGTGGCCGCCTACCGCGCCGCCGGCGTCAGCGTACAGCCGATCGGCGCGCTCAACCAAAGTGACCGCGTCGAGCTCAGCTGCGGCGGGGTGGCGCTCTACAGCGCTGGCCGCGCCGAGCTACAGCAGATCTGGAGCGAGACCTCGCACCGGATCGCTGCGCTGCGCGACAACAGTGTCTGTGCCGACCAAGAATTTGCCGCCCTCGCCAGCGCCGACCCGGGGCTGTCGGTGGCGCTCAGCTTTGACCCCGAAGAGGCGATCGCCGCCCCTTACATCGCCAGCGGCGTCCGCCCGGCGATGGCTATCTTGCGCGAGCAGGGGGTCAACTCACAGCTGGAGATGGCCGCTGCGTTTGACCGCGCCGGGTTTGCCGCCACCGATCTGCATATGAGCGATCTGCTCAGCGGCCGCCGTCAGCTCAGCGAGTTTCAGGGGCTGGTGGCGTGCGGCGGGTTCTCCTACGGCGATGTGCTTGGCGCCGGCGAGGGCTGGGCCAAGACGGTGCTGTTCAACAGCCAGCTGCGCGACCAGTTCAGCCGCTTCTTTGCGCGCGACGAGAGCTTCAGCCTGGGTGTCTGCAACGGCTGCCAGATGCTCTCCAACCTGCACAGCTTGATCCCCGGTGCCGACCACTGGCCGCGCTTTGTCAGCAACCTCTCCGAGCAGTTTGAGGCGCGCTTTAGTCTGGTCCGGATCGAGCCTTCACCATCGGTTTTGCTGGCCGGTATGGCCGGCTCGCACCTGCCGATCGCAATCTCGCACGGTGAAGGGCGCGCCGAATTCGCCAGTGCAACGGCACAGGCGGCACTGCAACAGAGCGGTGCGGTGGCGCTGCGCTATCTCGATAACTCGCTGAATGTCGCCGGCCACTACCCGGCCAACCCGAACGGCTCGCCGGACGGTATCGGCGGGCTCTGCTCGGCCGACGGCCGGGTGACCCTGATGATGCCCCACCCCGAGCGGGTGTTCCGCACCGTGCAAAACTCCTGGGCGCCGCCCGAGTGGGGCGAGCACGGCGGCTGGGCGCGGCTGTTTGCCAACGCGCGGCGGTTTGTCGGCTGATAGTTGCCAACCGCGCTGCGTGCAGTGGTAGACTGCGCGGGTGAGTCGGCCAGGCAGTCGCGTCGCTGCACTCTCGAGTCCTCGCACGCGTGGGCCTGGGAACAGCGCCGAGGAAAGTCCGGGCTCCACAGGGCAGAGTGCCAGGTAACTCCTGGGGGGCGTGAGCCTACGGAAAGTGCAGCAGAGAGCAGACCGCCGATGGCCGGCAACGGCACAGGTAAGGGTGAAAGGGTGCGGTAAGAGCGCACCGCGCCGCTGGTAACAGCGTGTGGCAAGGTAAACCCCACTCGGAGCAAGATCAAATAGGTCTCCTTTGGCGCGGCCCGCGCTGGAGACGGGTAGATTGCTTGAGGCGGCTGGCGACAGCCCGTCCAGATGAATGACTGTCCACGACAGAACCCGGCTTATCGGCCGGCTCACCCTTTTTCCTCTTCTTTATTCTTGCTGCGGTGGCTTTTAAGTCTCGCCTACTGGTCTAGTCCTTTCCGGTTAGCGCCTTAGAGTCTGTTGTAACTGTTCGGCGATCGTAGCAAACTCAACTCACAGCGCGACGTATTAGTAATCATGGGTTAGCGCGAGACGGCTATAGTAATCGGCTTGCTCGCGTTTGATGTCGCCGGCTACGAGAGGGAAGCTTTATGCGTATATTAATTGTTGATGACCACGCCTTTGTCTGCGCCGGGCTGCGCGCCACGATGATGGCCGAACTGCCGGGCGTTGAGGTGTTCACCGCCGAGCACGGCGATCAGGCACTGCAGCTGCTCGCCAGCGAGTCGATCGATGTCGCTATCGTAGATCTGTTTATGCCCGGTGCCGGCGGTGGCTTCGACTTTATTCAGATGCTCTGCGAAAGCTACCCGACACTGCCGATCGTGATCTTGTCCGCGTCGGAGAATATGGCCCACATTCGCAAGTGCTTAGATTTTGGCGCGCTCGGCTTTGTGCCCAAGTCAGCGCCCAAAGAGATGCTCTTTGAGGCGATCGCCGCGACCATGAAGGGCGAGCGCTTCCTGCCCGACACCATTCGCGAATCGGTTCCAGAGATGGCGCGAATCTTTAGCGAAATTGATATCGGTCTCGACTACAACGACATCACCGAGCTGCTTACCAACCGGCAGATGGATATTCTCCACTACGTCGCCGAGGGCCGCTCGAACAAGGAGATTGCGCGGCGGCTGACGCTCTCGGAAAACACCGTCAAAGTGCATGTCAGCGCCATCCTGCGCGCGTTGGGGCTCAAGAATCGCACCCAGATAGGGGTGCTAGGCCAGCGTCTGGAGCTGATGGGCGGAGGCGCCGAACAGACGCTGTAAAGTGGCCAAGGATTGGCTACACTGTTCTCCTGTGGTGGACTAAACCCGCCGTTTGGAGGGCACACCACAAGGAGGAGGGTGCTATGCGAAAACCATTCAGCGTTCTCACTGCCCGGTCGCTCTGGTGGCTGCTGGGGCTGGCCGCAGTCGATGCCACCGGTGGTGACGGTGACTATCTCACCGAGCAAGATTTAATCGAGACGATCCCGCTGGTCTACGGCGTCAGCCACTTCGCGCAGCCGGTCGAGGCCGCACCGGCGGCGGTTACCGTGATCGACCGCGAGCTGATCGCCGCGCTCAACGCCAAATCCATCGCCGATATTCTCACCGCTGTGCCGGGCTTTGGCGCGATCGCCACCTAGCAGCTGGCGCTGGCTAGCGGCTACCAGCTTGGCGGTGATCCGTTTGCCAGGCGGATGCACGTGGAGATCGACGGTCGACCGCTGAGCGACTCGATGTTGGCGATCTCGATCTGGGACGATCTGGGTATTGATATCGCCGATATCGAGCGGGTCGAGGTGATCCGCAGCAGCAACCTGCCGGCCGACGGTGGCAACGCGCTACTGGGTACCGTGAACATCATCACCGGGTCGCCGCTGCTGGCACCGCTGTTGCGGGCCGGCGTTGAGGTCGATCAAGACGATTACCTGCGCCGCTATCTCAATGGTGCCCGGACTATGGGCCGGGTCGATGCCCAGGTCTGGCTGGCCGAGCGCGAGCGGCTGCTCGGCCGAGATCTTTACCAGTCGCCGCTCGGCGGCAGTGACGGCTACCTGTTGCGCGACCGCTTCGGTGCGGAGGTAGATTTTGACCCGCAGCCCAATACCGTGCAGCGCGATCGCAGCGTCGGCGGCCGCTTGCTGTGGTCGCCGACTGCTCTGGACAGCCTAGAGCTGGCCGCCGGCTTCAGTGACTCCAACGCCGGTGCGGGGGATCAGCGAGCCCGCTATAGCTGGCAACAGTTGGAGTGGCAGCGGGTGTTGGCCGACGGCGGCCACTGGCAGGCGCTGGGCTATCACAACCTGAGCCGAGTCAGTGCCACCGGCTTGATGGCGCTGCAGACCATCTCGGAGCTGCTGCCGTCTCCGGATACCGAGCCGCCGAGCGACGGCGAGCCGAAGCCAAAGCCGAAGCCAAAACCGAAGTCGGCGTTAGCCGCATAGCTGCTGAGCTATGACGAGCAGCTGATCACCGCCCAGATCGACCAGTCGGGGCGCGCCGAGCGCTGGGGTGGCGAGCTGCGGCGCCACTGGCGCGGTGCGGCCGGCTGGCAGTTGAGCGCCGGCGCAGCCGTGTCGCACGAGCGCGCCCAGAGCGAGTTTCTCACCGATAGCACCGCCACGCTGGAGCGCGATAGCGGCCGCCTGTTTGCCGCTGGCGAGTGGCACTGGCGTCGCGACTGGCTGGTTAGCGGCGGCCTAGCTGGCGAGTGGTCTGAGCAGCTGCCCAGCGTCGGTGCAGCGCGGCTGGGGGTCAACTACTCAGCTACCGCCAACAGCACTTTGCGGTTCGCCGTCGCCGCTGGCACCCGCCAGCCAACCCTGCTTGAGCAGCGTCGGCAGAGTGTCGGCCGCGACCCGATCAGCGAGGAGATCGACCTCATGACCCTCGGCCACCCGCAGCTCGACGTTGAGTCGTCGCGGCTGCTCGAGCTCGGCTACCACTGGCGCAGCGGCGATGGCTGGCTGGAAGTCGATGGTCGCTGGTACCGCCAGCAGCTGCGCGACCCGATTGTGCCGAGTAGAGTGAGCGCCGAGGTCGACTCGGAGCTTGGCAACGACGAGTTTATCTACTACCAGAACCGCGGCAACATTGATCAGCACGGCGTGGAGCTGCAGTTGACCGCCCGCCACCGCCAGGCTTGGCTGCTGCATGTTACCGCCAGCTATCTCGACAGCCGCGCCACCGAAGAACCGGTAACGTTGGTTAGCGAGTACATCATTGAGCCCTACCTAGACGAGCTAGAGCCCTACTCTACCGGCCTGTTTGGTGCTCGCTGGACGGCCGGAGCGACCGCCAGCTATACCTTCTCCAGCCACTGGACGGTGGCCGGCCAGCTGCGCTGGCAGAGTGAGCTGCCAGCCTGGTTGGCTGACAGCTACGAGGGGTTCAGCCAGCTCAACCTGTCGGCACAGCGCAGCTGGGCAGCTGTCGGCGACAGCGAGCTACGCCTGACGGTGGAGGGGCGCAATCTTGGCGACGCCAAAGTAAATGGCCTGGAGTACTTTCCGGCGCGCTGTCTGGTGGTAAAATTAGAGCTCATGCTGCCCTAGTGGCGGCAGTTTTTTTGTTTTAAGCGCAGTAAAAAGTATCAGCTTGGCTGTTGGGGGGGCACAGGGAGTGTCACGGTTCTCATTGGTCCGCGGTTAACGCCGTTGCACGGTTTGATAGTGTGATTAGTTTTTTTGGAAAATGACCAATGGTAAACCGCTTATCTGCTGCCCGCGCTGGGTTGGCGCCGCATACCTTGTTAGTCGCCGCCGCGCTGGCTGCCGCACCGCTCAGCGCCCAGCCGCTCAGCCCAGAGCCGGTCGAACTGATCACCGAGCTGGATATCGGCGCAGAGATTGCGCCGCTGCGCGGGGTGAGCTTTCTCGATCAGCAGCGCGCCCAAGCGCCGGCCGCGATCACCGTGCTGGACCGCGCCTTTATCGAGGCGGCACCGGCCACCTCGCTGACCGACCTGTTTCGATTGGTGCCGGGCTTTCAGAGTTACCTAGCGGCGGCGGGTGAGGGCCGCGTCAACTACCATGTGATGGCCGACAGCTACCCGCGGCGGATGGAGGTCAAAGTCGACGGCCGCTCGGTCTATGAGTCGATCTTTACCACCGTGATCTGGTCGAGCCTTGGTCTGCAGCTGCAAGATATCGAGCGCATCGAGATCGTCCGCGGCACCAACGCCGCCAGCGAGGGCAGCAACGCCTTTATCGGCTCGATCAATATCGTCACCCGCTCGCCGCTCAACAGCAGTGGTGTGTCGGTCACCGCGCGGACCGGCTCAGACGGTATCGGCGCGTTGGCCGGCAGCCAGTCGGGTGAAATCGGTGCCGTCAGTTACCGGCTGGCGGCCAGCTACCAGCGCGAGGACGGTTTTGCCGATATCGCAGAGGGGATGGACGACACCATGGAGGCCAAGAGTGTCGACCTGCGCGCGGTGTGGATGCCGAGCGCGTGGGACACTCTCGATTTCCACATTGGTTTTTCTGATGACCGAGTTGGCTCAGGTGGCGACGACGAGTACGCGACCTATGATTACCGCGGTAGCTATCAGAAAGTGAGTTGGCAACGGGTGCTCGGTAGCGGCGACGAGTTTGAACTGCAGCTCTACCACAACCAGCTAAAAACTGGGTCAGACCAACCGCGCCGCAATTTTTCTGAACTGCTTGGCGCACTATACGGCTTGGACGGTCCAATGCCATTGCCATTTCCCGCGCCATTTGAGCTTTTTTCCGACCGATCGCTACTGGTCGACTTTGAGTCGACCCAGTCTGATCGCTGGGAACTCAATGGCAACCGCTCGCTGCGGCTGTCGCACTCTTTGCGTTCCGCAGTGGGGGGCGCGTTGCGCTACGACAGCGGTCGCAGCCCTTTGCTGTTTGGTGATGGCAAAACTATCGAGCGCAGCTCGGGGCGCCTTTTTGGCCATATAGAATGGCAGCCGCGCAGTGACTGGACCTTTAATGTCGGCGCCACGGTGGAAAAACCCAGTGGCGAAAATGCGTTTGGGTCAGGGCGATTCGGTGTCAATTACAGCCAAGCCAACGGCGCGGTGTGGCGTGCGACAGCGAGCCACGGCGAGCGGCTCGGCTCAATCCTAGAAAGCAACCAAGCCTTGATGTTGCGCTACGATGCGTTAGTGTTAGACGCGGTGGTAGTGACGGGTGATGACCTGACGCCAGAGAAGATCGACGCCTATGAGGTTGGCTACAGCCGCAGCTGGTGGCAGCAGCGGCTCCAGCTGGATCTGCGTGGCTTCCACGAGGAGTATCGGGATATGATCGGTACTCGTCGCGAGCCCTTTGCTGGCGAGCTCCACCCCGACCAGTGGGTGGGCGTACGGCGCAATAATACCAACCTGTTGCTCAAGGGCTATGAGCTCGAATTGGGGTTGCGTATTGGTCGGCGTTGGCTGGCTAACTTGACTGCCACGCAACTCGACTTGAGCGGCTATACTCACAAGTATCTATCGCAACCGCACTCGTATTTCCAACCGCAGAACGACCGCAGCCCGAGTGATAGCCGCAGCCTGCTGATTAGCTACCAAGGCGACGGCGGTTGGCAGCTGTCGCTGGCCACTGCTTACCAGAGCCGCTTAAAGTGGACCGATGGCAATGCGGTAGAAAGCCATCTGCGCACCGATCTGAAAGCGGCGCGCAGCTGGGCGGTCGGCGGCGGCCAGCTCAAGCTGAGTGTCACCGCACAGAATATCGGTGAAGACTACGCGGAGTTCTACCTTACCAACCAGTTTCAAACCCGCTATATTGTGTCGGTTGAATATCGACAACAGTGAGCGGCAGGGAGCAGCACGGCATTGTCGGGTTGCCAATAGAGAGGTCAGGATGACCAGTGGAGCAAGAGTCGGTGGTTGATGTGTGGCGACAGGGTCGGGCCGGTTGGCGCCGGCTGCGCGCGCGCTGGCGCCCGCTGCTGGCAGCGTGGCTGCTGGTTGTGGCACTACCGATGCCGGCTGCCGCGCTCTCCGCGGAGCTCAATAGCCTGTTGTTTGTGGTCAGTAAAGAGACCGAAATCTACCGCCAGGTGGTGGTGGCTGGCCAGAATGCGCTGCCGCAAGGCGCCCGCAGTGCGATGCTGGTGGCCGATCGCAGCGACCCGGCGGCACTCGCCGCATCGATCGCCGCGGCCGAGCCCGAGCTGCTGGTCACAGTTGGCACCGCCGCCGCTGAATTAGTCTATCAAACGCTCTACACCGCGGGCGCCCCCCGCCCGCCCGCGGTGCTCTCGACACTGCTGACTCGCAGCGGCTACGCCGCCTTCGTCGAGCGCTACCTGGGTGGCCCAGCCGGCGCTGCCGCGGCGCGGCTGTCGGTACAGTTTCTCGACCAACCTCTCGAGCGCCAGCTGGCACTGGCTGCGCTGATTGTGCCGACTGCCGATAAGATTGGCATGATGGTTGGGCCGGCCAATCCGCTCTCAGCCGAGCGTCTCGCGGAGCTCGACGCCGCACTGGCGGCCAGCTTGATGCCGGTCTACCTGACCAGCCAAGACAATCCAATCCGCCTGCTCGAGCCGGCGCTAGCCAATAGCGATCTGTTCGTACCACTGGCCGATAGCCGCCAGCTCAACTTAGCGACCTCGCGCTGGATACTTCAGCTCAGCTACCGCTACCGCAAACCGGTGATCGGCTACAGTGCATCCTATGTGGATGCCGGTGCGGTGGCGGCAGTCTACACTGGCATTGATGACGTGGCCGCTCAGCTGAGTGCCACACTGGCCGAATGGTCGGCCAACGGTCTGCCAGCCAACGGCCGCGAGCGCGACCCGGCCGGCTTTTCGATCAAGCTCAATCGCGCTGCCGCACTGGCACTGGGTATCGAGCTCAACGACGAGGCGTACTATCGCGACGCGCTGAATTCACTCAGCCAAGGAGTAGACAATGACCTTGGTCGATAAATGGCTGCCATCGATCCAGCAGCGGTTGATGGTGGCACTGCTGGCGCCGCTGCTGGTGCTCTGCGTGGTGCTGGCCGGCTATATGGCGACGGTGCGCCACAACGACCTCACCGAGCAGCTGATGGACAGCGCCGACACCGCCAGCCGCTACTTGGCCGACAGCGCCGGGTTTGCGCTGTTCTCCGGCAACCAGCGCCAGCTGCGGGCGCTCGCTAGCAGCGTGATGGCGGCCCCCGAGATCACCGCGGTAACCTTTGTCGACGCCGCCCACAGCCCAGTGCTCAGCGTGGGTCGCCCCGAGCGCACCGCGGAGTCGGGTTTTGCGCTGGCCGGCACCGGCACCGCAGCGCTGAGCGGCAGCCGCTGGTTGATCCACCGCCCGGTGATCGCCGAGCAGGTGGTCGCCAACGATTTTGACGAGCAGACCACGGCTCCGGCGGTGCTCGGCCATGTGCTGGTCGAGCTCGACAACCAGCTGTTGCTGCGCCGCCAAGCCGAGAGCCTGCGGGATATCGCGCTGGTGGCGGCGCTGGTGCTGTTGGCGGCGGTGGTGGCGGCGATCCAGATCAGCCGCAGCATCACCGGTCCGCTGCGCCGGCTGACCCGCTCGGTCGAACAGATCGCCGCCGGCAACACCGAGGTGCAGGTCTACTCGGCTGGCCCGCGCGAGCTGGCGCTGCTCGCCGATGTATTGCGCCGCCAGCTCGCCCAGACCCGCGACTACAGCGCCCGGCTTGAGCGCGATGTCGACAAGGCGACCGCGCAGCTATTGGCGGCGATGAACGATCTCGAAGAGGCGATGGTCGCCAAAGACCAATTTATGGCCAAGATGAGCCACGAATTGCGCACCCCGTTGACGGCGGTGATCGGCTTTACCGCTGCACTCGCCGACGAGAGCGGCGCCGCCAAACGCGAAGAGTACCAGCGGATCATCGCCAGCTCGTCGCAGCTGCTACTTAAGACCATCGACGACGTGTTGGAATTCGCCCGCTCCAACTCCGGCGAGCTGAAGCTGGAAAACGGCCGCCTCAACCTCCGCGACACACTCGGCGATGTGGTGGCTATCCACAGTGAGCGCGCCGCCGAGCGCGGTTTGGCGCTGGTTCTGAGCGTCGATGCCAATGTGCCGCAGACAGTGTGGGGCGACAGTGTGCGGATCGCGCAGATATTCAATAACCTGATCGGCAACGCGCTTAAATTTACCGAGCGCGGCTCGGTGCGGGTGTCGGTTGCCCAGGGCGGTCTAATCGGTGGCCGACTGCTGCTCAACTGCTGCGTGCAAGACTCCGGCAAAGGCATAGCGGCGGCGCGTATTCGCCACCTGTTCAGCCCCTTCGCGCAAGAGGATGACTCGATCAGTCGACAGTTTGGCGGCAGCGGTTTGGGGCTGGCGATCAGCCGCTCGCTGGTTGAGTTGATGGGCGGTCAGATCGCCATCGACAGCCGCGAGGGCGAGGGCACTGCGGTGGAGTTTTCACTGCGCTTGCGCGCCGACGACCAGACCGCCGAGCAAGCGACGCCAGATAGCCAGGCTGGGCTGTTTGCCGGCAAGCTGATATTGATCGCTGAGGACCACCCCTACAACCAGAAGCTATTGCAGCGAATGCTTGAACAGTGCGGTGCCAACACGGTGGTGGTCGACAATGGTGCGCTGGTGCTCGAGGAGCTCAGCCGGCGCAGTGTCGACCTGCTGTTGCTGGACATTCATATGCCGGTGATGGACGGCGTGCAGACTGCGCGGGCGATCGCCAATCTCGCCGGCGACGGCCCGCCGATTGTCGGCCTGACCGCCGATGTCAGCCGCAGCGAGCACCAGGCGATGCTAGCCGCTGGCGCCGCCAAGGTCTTGGTCAAGCCGATCGACCAGCAGTTGCTACTGGCTACCATCGCCGAGCTGCTCGATCGCCCCGAGCCGGCCCCGGCCGGCGATGGCCTGCTCGCCTCGGGCGAGGTCCCCGCCGAATTGATCTCGACCCTGGTCGATACCTTGGCACTGTTGCGCGAAGCACTTGGCGCCGCCAATCGCGAACAGTTGCGCGGCGCACTCCACGACTTGATGGGGCTCTCCGGGCTGTACGGGATGAACGAGCTGCGCGCCGAAGTGCTCGCCTTCCGCGCTGCGCTGCCGGCAATTGACGAAGTCGCGGCGGCCCAGCGCATCGACACCATGTTGGCGCTGGTGGAGTCGCGAGCCAGTTGGCTGGGCAGCGAGCAAGAGCCGCAGTCGGTCGATAGCGAGTAGCCCAACCCACTGTTGACGCGGCCGACCTGTTACACTAGCGGCCATCACCCAAACCCAATTGCGGCACCCGCTTAACGGTGCCGTGCAAAGTTATTTGAAAACGCGAGCAGTGGCTCGCCACAGGTTATTCATGGCCAAGCAACGCAACACCGCCGGGGCAACGCTCCCGAGCAAAGACCCCCACGCCGCCCGCGAGGCGGCCAACTACGCCAACCCGGTGCCGAGCCGCGAGTACCTGCTCGATCTGCTGCGCAGCAGCAACGGCCCGCTCGACGCCGACGAGATCTGCGCGCTGCTCAAGCTGCGCGACTCGGACCAGATCGACGCCATCCACCGCCGCCTGCGCGCCATGGAGCGCGATGGCCAAGTGGCCCGCAACCGCCGCGGCGGCTACGGCACGCTCGAAGAGTTGAGCCTGGTCAAAGGGCGGGTTATCGGTCACCCCGAAGGGTTTGGCTTTGTCACCTCGCCCGAGCGCCGCGGCGACGATATCTACCTCTCCAGCCGGCAGATGAAGCGGGTCTTTGATGGCGACACGGTTCTGGTTCGGCTGGCCGGCTACGACCGCCGCGGCCGCGCCGAAGGGGTGATTGTCGATGTCGTCGAGCGTGGTATGCAGCAGATAGTCGGCCGCTTCTTCGCCGAGAGCGGCATCTTCTTTGTCCGCCCCGACAACCCGCGTATCTCGCAAGACATCATGATCCCGCCGGGCTCTGTCGGCGCTGCCGAGCCCGGCCAAATTGTGGTGGTGGAGATTATCGACCCACCGTCGCGCAACCAGCTGCCGACCGGTGCGGTCAGCGAGGTGCTCGGCAAGCCGCTCGATCCGGGTATCGAGGTCGAGATCGCGATCCGCAACTTCCAGATCCCCCACACCTGGAACGCCGATGTCGATGCACAGACAGCGACGATCGCCGACCACGTGCTGGAAGAGGATAAAGTTGAGCGGGTCGATCTGCGCGACCTGCCGCTGGTGACCATCGACGGTGAAGACTCCCGCGACTTCGACGATGCGGTCTACGCCGAGCCGAAAAAGCGCGGCGGCTGGCGGCTGATCGTCGCCATCGCCGATGTCTCGCACTATGTGTTGCCCAACACACCGCTGGATGTCGAGGCCTATCAGCGCGGTAACTCGGTCTACTTCCCCAACGACGTCGTGCCGATGCTGCCGGAGAAGCTCTCCAACGGGCTCTGCTCGCTCAACCCGCACCAGGACCGGCTCTGTATGGTCTGCGAGATGCAGGTCGACAAGAACGGCCAGATCGGCAAGTTCCAGTTCTACGAAGGGGTGATGTACAGCCACGCACGGCTCACCTACACCCAAGTGGCCCAGGTCATCGCCGAGCGTCGCAGCGGCGATGACGAGCTCGACGAGGCGACCAGCTCGCGCCACCAATTTTCCAGCGTGCTGCCCCAGCTCGATGCACTGCACGACCTGTACCAGGTGTTGCACAGCCGCCGCAACGACCGCGGCGCGATCGACTTTGACAGCCAAGAGACACGCATCCTGTTCGACGCCAACCGAAAAATCTCGCAGATTATTCCGGTCGCGCGCACCGATGCCCACCGCCTAATTGAAGAGTGCATGCTGGCGGCCAATGTCTGTGCTGCCGAGTTTCTCAGCAAGGCCA
>JAHEGD010000039.1:56263-85982 GCA_024639885.1 Porticoccaceae bacterium
ACCGCGTCCATCTCGGCCCCAGTGAAGAGAAGCTGGTGGCGCTGCGTGAATTCCTCGGCGAGCTCGGCCTAGCGCTGAGCGGTGGCGATGACCCGCAACCGGAAGACTATCAGCGGCTGCTCAAACGGGTTGCCGAGCGCAGCGACGCGGCGGTGATTCAAACCGTGCTGCTGCGCTCCATGCGCCAGGCGATGTACCAGTGTGAAAACGACGGCCACTTCGGGTTGGCGTTCGATGCCTACACCCACTTTACCTCGCCGATCCGCCGCTACGCCGACCTGATGGTACACCGCGCCATCCGCGGCCTGCTGCGCAGCAAGCGGCGGGTTGCCCACCTGTTGCGGCTCAGTGCCAAGCGGCCGGTCGAGCTGGCGGTTAGCTACCCCTATGGCGACAGCCAAGTAGACAATATTGGCCAGCATATCTCGACCACCGAGCGCCGCGCCGACGAGGCGACTCGCGATGTTGCCAACTGGCTCAAGTGCGAATACCTGGTCGACCATGTCGGCGACGAGTTCGAGGGGGTGGTTAGCGCGGTGACCGGGTTTGGGCTGTTTGTGATGCTAAACGAGCTCTTTGTCGAAGGGCTGATCCACGTCACCGGCCTACCCAAGGATTACTACTACCACGAGCAGGCTCAACACCGCATGGTCGGCGAGCGCACCGGCCAGGTGTTCCGGCTCGGTGATACGCTGCGTGTGAAAGTGGTGCGGGTCGATCTGGACGAGCGCAAGGTCGACTTCGAGCTGATCGAATCGCTCAGCTCGGCACCGCCGCGCAGTGGCGGCCAGCCACGCAAGGGGCGCAGCGATGGCAACAAGGGCAGTAAGCCGGCCGGCAGCAGTGGTGCCAAGCGGCGTCCACGCAACAAAAAGCCAGCCGCAGGTGGCAATGCCACCAAGGGCGGCGGTGCCCCCACCGCCAAGACCGACGAAGGCGGCAAGCGCCCAGCGCGCCGGCGCCGCCGCAAGTAGCGGGTTGTTACTGGTCGGCGCGCAGCGCCGGCAGTAGCCGCTCTAACATATCGCCGATGTGGGCGATAAACAGTGTGCCCATGTCGCTCTGGTAGTAGTTGATATCGCTATCGCCAACCGCCAGCAGAGCAAACGGTTGACCACTGCCGATCGCCAGCACCGCGGCCGAGCCGACCTGCTCGCCGGCGGCGCCAAACAGCAGCCCCATCTCGTCGCCGCGCAGTGGTCCCACCACCGCCTCGCCAGAGTCGACGGCGCGCGCCACTTGGCCGTGCAGTTGATCGCGGTCGACTGCTTGCGCCAGTGTTCCGGCAGCCGCCTCGGCGTCATCTAGAAAAGTTAGGCTGTAAAATTCCAGCCTAAAGTCCATTCCCAAACTGTCGTAGAGCCGCTCGATCAGTTCGGCGGTAGTCGCCGCGCTCAGAAGTTCCAGCGTCAAGCGGCGAGTTTTGGTGAACAGCCGATCGTTCTCACCGGCGATGGTCATCAGCTCATTGAGCGAGCCGCGCATCTCTTGGTTGCGCTCGCGCAGTACGCCGACCTGCCGCTCTACCAGCGAAATGGCCGCGCCGGCCTGGTGGGGCAGGGCGAGTTTTTCCAGCAGATCGTAATTGACGGTAAAAAAGTCGGGGTGGTCGATCAGGTACTGGCGCACTTGGGTGAGCGTCGGCACACCGGTTGGGTCATCACTCACAGGCGGATCCTCCCTTGGTAGACATTGACGGCGGGGCCGGTCATCAGCAGTGGCGCGTCTGCGCCCGGCCAGCTGATGGTCAGCTCGCCGCGCAGCAGTTTGACCGTGACGGTGCTGTCTAGCAGCCCCCAGCGGATACCGGCGGCAACCGCGGCACAGGCCCCAGAGCCGCACGCCTCGGTCTCGCCGACGCCGCGCTCATAGACGCGCAGGGCGATCTCGGATCGGTTGATCACTTGCATAAAGCCGGCGTTGACCCGCTCGGCGAAGCGCGGGTGGCCCTCGATTTGCGGGCCGAGCTCAGCTACCGGGGCGGTGTCGATATCGTCGACCAGCATCACCGCGTGCGGGTTGCCCATCGACAGCGCGGCAATCTCCACCGTGCGCTCGGTCAGCTCTAGCGCGTAGCGCTCGGCTGCTTCGGCGTCAAACGGCAGTGCCGCCGGGGCAAACTCTGGCGCGCCCATATCGACGGTGACCAGGCCATTCTTTTCCAGGGTGAGTTCGAGCACCCGGTTGACTGTTTTAACCCGGATCCGCTGTTTGCCCGTCAGTTGACGGTCGTGTACGTAGCGGGCGAAGCAGCGCGCGCCGTTGCCGCACTGCTGTACCTCGCTGCCGTCGGCGTTGAATATCCGGTAGTTGAAATCGATATCGGGCTCGGTTGGCGGCTCGATCACCAATACCTGGTCGCAGCCAACCCCGCGCTTGCGGTCGGCCAACTGGGCGATCAGCGTGGTCGATAGTCGAACGTGTTGGGTGAGTGTGTCGATCACCACAAAGTCGTTGCCCAACCCGTGCATTTTGTTGAAACGCAGCAGCATCGGGTCAGTCCCGACCGAGCAGCTGCTCGCCGCGAGTGAGGTCGGCGAGCGTCTCGCGGGCGCGGATTAAGTGCGCCCGTCCAGCGTCCACCAGCACTTCGGCGGCGCGGGTCCGGCTGTTGTAGTTGGAGGCCATGGTGAAGCCGTAGGCGCCGGCCGAGAACAGCACCAGCCGATCGCCCGGGCTGACCCGCAACAGCCGCTCTTTGGCCAGCCAGTCGCCGGTCTCACAGACCGGGCCGACGACATCGTAACAGTGCTCGGGCGCTTGGCTGGTGGCGGCGTTCTCGAGCGCCATCCACGCTTGGTAGAGTGATGGCCGGAGCATGTCGTTCATCGCTGCATCGACAATGGCAAAGTGTTTATCGCCGCTCTGCTTGAGGTAGATGGTCTCGGTCAGCAGCACACCGGCATTGGCGACAATCGAGCGGCCGGGCTCTAGCACCAGCCGCTGTGGGCGCCCGGCCAGCCGCGTTAGCACTTGGCTCAGGTAGTCGTCGGCAGTCGGCGGCTGCTCGTCGCGGTAGCGGACACCGAGCCCACCACCTAAGTCGATATGGTCGAGCTCAATGCCCTGTGCAGCGAGCCGGTCGACTAGCGCCAACAGCCGCTCAAGCGCGTCGAGCAGCGGGGTGGCATCGGTCAGCTGGCTGCCGATGTGGCAGTCAACGCCGACCACATTAATGCTAGCCAACTCGGCGGCGCGCTGGTAGATCGCCTCGGCACCATCGATGGCGATGCCAAACTTGTTCTCTTTGAGCCCGGTCGAGATATAGGGGTGGGTGCCGGCATCGACATCGGGGTTGACCCGCAACGACACCGGTGCGCGCAAGCCTAGCTCGGCCGCGACCGTCGCCAACACTTCGAGTTCGGCCGCCGACTCAACGTTAAAGCAGTGGATGCCGACCTCAAGCGCGCGGCGCATTTCGGCCGCGGTCTTGGCGACGCCCGAGAACACGACTTTGGCGGGGTCGCCACCGGCCAGCAGTACCCGCTCAAGTTCGCCGGCCGAGACAATATCGAAGCCGGCGCCGCGCTCTGCCAGTAGCTGCAAAATGGCGATGTTAGAGCACGCCTTGACAGCGTAACAGACCAAGTGGTCGCGCCCACTCAACGCCTCTGTGTAGGCGTCAAAGTTGTCGCGCAAGGCGGCGGCGCTGTAGATATAGCAGGGGGTGCCAAATTGATCGCCGAGCCCATTGAGGGTCAGCTGTTCGGCGCAGAGCTCGCCATCGCGCCGGCTGAAGTGCGCAAATGCCTCAACGCCGCTCATGGTTGGCCGGCCGCTGGGCTGGCGCTCTGGCGGCCATCTTGGTCGTTCGGCTCAGGCAGATAGAGCGGTCCTTTGTTGCCGCAGCCGGCGACAAACAAAGCACTGGTCAAAGCCAGCAGTAACGGCAGCGCTGCGCGCTGGCAGCGTTGGTAACAGTCTTGGTACATGGCGGTAGTATCACTAAAAAATGTGTTTGAGCCGCAGTATAGCGGCAGTGGCAGAGCCGACTCAAACACTTATACTAGCGGGCCAATCCACGCCGAGACAGCGCCATGAATGAGAAGCAGTTCCACGCCAGTGCCGACCAGCTAATGCTGGCCATTGAGGAGGCGATTGACGACAGCGGTGCCGATCTCGATTACGAGAACAGCGCCGGCATGCTGACCATCACCGTCGAGGCCAACGGCAGCCAGCTGATTTTGTCGCGACAGCCCGCCATCGGCGAACTGTGGCTGGCGATCAGGGCTGGCGGGCTGCACTTCACATGTCGCGATGGGGTCTGGGTGAGCACGGTTGACGGTCAGCCGCTGCTCGACAGGCTCAATCAGGCGCTGCGTGAGCAGGGCAGCGAGGCGCTGCCGATCGCTTAATGCAGTTCGGGCAGCGGCTTAACCGCGCCCGTCAAGCGCGGCCAGCGCCCGCCCGGCGGCGGCGCGCACCTGGTTGGGGGCGGTGCCGCCGATGTGGTCGCGGGCCGCTACCGAGCCCTCTAGGGTCAGCACCTCAAACACATCTTGTTCGATCGCGTCGCTGAACTGCTGCAGCTCGGCCAAGGTGAACTCGGAGAGGTCGCGCTGCTGCTCTACGCCAAACGCCACAGCGCGGCCGACCACTTCGTGGGAGTCGCGGAAGGCGAGCCCGCGGCGGACTAAATAGTCTGCCAAGTCGGTGGCGGTCGAAAAGCCGCGCCGCGCCGCTTCATACATCTCGGCGCTGCGCGGTTGAATGTTCGGCACCATGTCGGCAAACGCGCGCAGGCAGTCGCGTACCGTGTCGACGGCGTCAAACAGCGGCTCTTTGTCCTCTTGGTTATCTTTGTTGTAGGCCAGCGGCTGCGATTTCATCAGTGTCAGCAGGCTGATCAGATGGCCGTTAACGCGGCCGGCCTTGCCGCGCACCAGTTCGGGTACGTCGGGGTTTTTCTTCTGCGGCATGATCGACGAGCCGGTGCAGAAGCGGTCTGGCAGGTCGATGAATTGAAACTGGGCCGAGGCCCACAAGATCAGCTCCTCAGACATCCGCGACATGTGGGTGAGCAGAATACTGGCGAACGCACAAAACTCGATGGCGAAGTCGCGGTCGCTGACCGAGTCCAGCGAGTTCTCGGTCGGGCGCTCAAAGCCGAGCGCAGCGGCGGTGGCGTGGCGGTCGATCGGGTAGGTTGTGCCGGCCAGCGCGGCGGCGCCCAGCGGGCTCTGGTTGAGCCGCTGGCGGCAGTCGATCAGCCGGCCGTGGTCGCGCTGCAGCATCTCATTCCAGGCCAGCAGGTGGTGGCCGAAGGTGACCGGCTGGGCGGTCTGGAGGTGGGTAAAGCCGGGCATGATGGTCTCCGCCTGACTCTCTGCCAGCTTGATAATGCCGGCCTGCAGCAGGGTGATCAGCGCGCTGATCTGATCGATCTCATCACGCAGCCAGAGCCGGATGTCGGTCGCCACTTGGTCGTTGCGCGACCGGCCGGTGTGGAGCTTTTTGCCGACCGCACCAATCGCATCGGTGAGCCGCGCCTCGATGTTCATGTGGACATCTTCAAGGGTCTCGGACCACTCAAAATCGCCGGCGGCGATCTGTGCCTCGATAGCGCGCAAGCCGGCGCTGATCTGTTCGCACTCGTCGCGGCTGAGTACGCCGACCTCTGCCAGCATTGCGGCGTGGGCCAGCGAGCCGCGAATATCTTGTCGATAGAGCCGCTGATCAAAATTGACCGAGGCGGTAAAGCGGGCCACAAAGGCGTCGACCGCCTCGCTGAAGCGGCCGCCCCAAGCGCTGTTAGTGGCGGAGGCGGGGGTCTGTTGGTCGGTCATAGTAGGCCTATTTACTGTGCGCGGCGGGCGGCGGGTTAAAGAGGGCGCAATTATAGCCAATAAGCGCGCCGATCCCCACTAATCGCGGTGCAGGTCTGACAGCGCCGGCTAATTGCGCGATAATATTGGCCAGCCCCTATTCTTATCCACGCCGCCGAGAGCCCTTTGTATGAGCGCCACACCGACACCGCCACCCGGCCAGATAACTATCGCCACCCGCAAGAGTGCGCTGGCGCTCTGGCAGGCGCACTACGTCCGCGATGCGCTACTCGCCGCCCACCCGGGGCTATCGGTCGAGCTGCTGCCGATGAGCACCCGCGGCGACAAAATTCTCGATGTGCCGCTGGCTAAAATTGGCGGCAAAGGGTTGTTTATCAAAGAGCTCGAACAGGCGCTGCTGAGCGGTGAGGCGGATATTGCCGTCCACTCAATGAAAGACGTGCCGATGGAGTTTCCGCCCGGCTTGGCGCTGAGCGCTATCTGCCGGCGCGAAGACCCGCGCGACGCGCTGGTCAGCAACCGTTATCGTTCGCTCGATGAGCTGCCGGCCGGCGCGGTGGTCGGCACGTCGAGCCTGCGCCGTCAGTGCCAGCTCGCCAAGCACTACCCGCAGCTGGTGATAAAAAGCCTGCGCGGCAACGTCAATACCCGCCTCGCCAAGCTGGACGACGGCGACTACGACGCCATTGTGTTGGCTGCGGCCGGTCTGATCCGGTTGCAGTTTGCCCAGCGCATCGCCCAGTACCTGCCCACCGAGCTGTCGCTGCCGGCTGGCGGTCAGGGCGCGGTGGGCATTGAGACGCGCAGTGATGACAGCGCCACCATCGCCCTGCTGGCGCCGCTGATTGACCGCGCCACCAGCCTCTGCGTCACCGCCGAGCGCGCGCTCAACCACCGTTTACAAGGTGGTTGCCAAGTGCCGATCGCCTGCTTTGCCGAGCTCGACGACGATGACCACTTGGCGATGCGCGGCCTGGTCGGTTCGCTCGACGGCACGACCATTTTGCGTGTTGACGGCAGTGCCAGAGCCGATTGCGCAGAGCAGCTCGGTATCGAGCTCGGCGAGCGGCTGCTCGATGCCGGTGCGGCAGAGATATTGGCCGCGGTGTATGCGTCCGAGTGAGCCAGCGCTGGCCGGTTGCCGGGCGCTGTTGGTGCGCCCGAGCAGTGGCGACCGCCAGCTGCAAGAGCAGCTGCGCAGCGCCGGTGCGCAGGTCAGCCACCACCCGGTGATGCAGCTTGAGCCGCTGGCGGCGGCGCCGGAGCGGGTTGCCGCACTGTTGGCGCACGCTACAGCGGGCGGGCTGGCGCTGTTTGTCAGCCGCACTGCCGCCACTATCGCCCTGCAGCTGGCGCCCAGTTGGCCGGCCGCCGGCCGCTATTTTGCGGTTGGCCAGAGCACTGCGGCGCTACTTCGCGCCGGCGGTTTGAGCGTTGCGGCACCGGCTGCCGCGCAGACCAGCGAAGGGCTGCTGGCGCTGCCCGAGCTACAGACACTGGCTGGCCAGCGGGCGCTGATCGTCGCCGGTGAGGGCGGTCGCCAGTTAATTGCCGAGCAGTTGGCGGCGCGCGGCGCGCAGGTGGCGCGCTGCGAGCTCTACCGGCGGCTGGCGGACAGCCGCGGCCAGCAGGCGGCGCGTGCAGCGCTCGGCGCATGCGACCTGCTGCTGGCCCACAGCGGTGAACTGCTCAAGCTACTTGAGCCGTGCGCCGATCGGCCGGCGCTGCTGGTGGTGCCGAGCGAGCGGGTCGCGGCACTCGCCAGGCGGCTCGGCTACCGTCGGGTTGCGGTGGCCGCCTCGGCCGCTGCTGCCGCGATGACTACCGCCGCGATTGCGCTCTGGCAGCAGCGCAGCTGAGACAAATTTTTGCGCGCACTGCGCGCCCAAGGAGAGAGCGTGACGGATACCAGTAAACCGACCAATAGCAGCGCCAAACCGGCGCCCAGTAACCCAGCGCAGCCGGCCACCAAGCCGAAAGCTGCGCGAACCGCCAAACCCGCGGCTGCGCAGCGCAGTGGGCGGCGCTGGCCGGCCGGGCTGATGGCGCTGCTGCTGTTGGCCGGGCTGGTCGGCGGCGGCTACTACTATGGGCTGCCGCTCTGGCAGCAGCAGCTGGGTCAGCAGCGGGCGCTGCTGCGCCAGGTCGAGGCGCTCGAGCAGGCGCTAGCCGAGCAGAACAGCGCGCGCACGGAACTGGCCGCTAGCGTCGCCGCCAGCCAGCAACAGCTCGACGGGTTGCCGGGCCGGCTGTCGGCTCAGTTGAGTGGCCAGCTCAGCGCCGAGCTGGCAGCCCAGGTCAATGGGCCGATCGCCAGCTTGGCCGCCGCACTGCAGCGCAACCAGCGCCGGCTCAACGATCTGGACGGCAACGTCGGCCGCCAGTGGCAGCTCGCTGAGCTGGAGTACATTGTTTATATCGCCGCGCAGCGGTTGGCAGTCGAGCGCGATGTCGAGCCGTCGATAGCGCTGCTAGAGCGCGCCGATGCGCTGTTGGCCGGTTGGGGCGACCCGGCGCTGGCGCCGCTGCGTGTCGGGCTGGCCGCCGACATTGGCGCGCTGCAAGCGCTGCCGGTGGTCGACCGGCAGGGGTTGCACAACCGCCTGCAGGCGGTTGCCGAGCAGGCGCAGCTGGCGTTGCAGCCGAGCGTCGCCGAGCTCACCTTTACTCCACCGGCCGCGCCGGTGCCCGCCGCTGACTGGCGGGCGCGGGTTGCCCAGCTTGGCGAGCTGGTCGGCCAGCTGTTTATCCTCAAGCGCAGCGATCAGCCACTGCCCGCGGTGGTCGCCGAACAGCGGCCGGCGCTGATTGCGCTGCGCTTCTCGCAGGCGATAGAGCAGGCGCAGCTGGCGCTGTGGCGCGCCGATCAACCGCTCTATCGGCAGAGTTTGGCGCTAGCTGAGCAGCTGCTCGAGCTCGCTGCGGTCAATTCGCCGGCGCTCAGCGCAGCGCTCGCCGAGCTGGTAACGGCGCCGGTTGGCGCGCCGGCAGTGCCGGCTAGCCGCGCGGTACAGGCGCTCTATGAGTGGCGGCAGAGCGGCCCGACTGCAGAGGCCCAGCCATGAAACGGGCGTTGGCGATGGTGCTGATTGCGCTGCTCGGCGGTGCCGGGCTGCTCTGGCTGGTGGCGCGTGGCAGCGGCTATATATTGATCAATTATGCCGGCTACCAGCTGGAGATGAGTTTTTGGACCGGCCTGCTGACGCTGCTGGCGGCACTGCTGCTGGTGCGCTGGGCGCTGGCGCTGGTCGCTTGGTTGCTGCGCGCCGGCGGCCTGTTTAGCTGGTGGCGCGAGCGCCGCCAGCAGTCGGCGAGCAGCCGTCGCGAGCAGGGCTTGGCGGCCTTGGCGGCGGCCGATTGGACGGCGGCGCGGCGGTTGCTAGTGGCTGCCCAGCCCGATGGCCAGAGCGACACCGCGCGGCTGTTGGCGGCGCGCGCACTGGCCGGTGCCGGCGAGCCCGCCGCGGCGGTTGAGTGGCTGGCGCCGCTGCTGGCCACTCACCATCGCCAGGCGCAGCTGCTGGCCGCCGAGCTGAGTGACGACGACGCCCGTATTGTGGCGCTGCTGGAGCCGCTAGCAGCGGCCAAGCGGTTGCCGGCGGCGGCAGTGGTGACACTGTTCGATGCGCTGCTGCGGCGCGGCCTCTGGCAAGCTGGCGGCGAGCTGTTGCAGGCCAGTCAGCTGCCCGCGGAGCAGCTTCAACCGCTCTATCAACGTTGGTTTAGCGGCCAGTTGGCGCGGCTTGAGTCGGCCAAGCAGGCGCACGCCAGTTGGCGAAAATTACCGGCGGCGCTGCGCGACGAGCCGGCCTGCGTGGCCAGCTACGCGCGCCGCCTGGCCGACCTAGACGACACGGCCGAGGCGGAAAAGCTGCTGCTCAAATCGCTCCAAAAACAGCAGCAGCGCTCGCCGCAAGCGCTCCACGATGGCTGCTTGATGGCGTTGCTGACGCTGCCCGAAGCGGGGCTCAGCAAACGCTTGCGGGCGCTCGAGGGGCTCCACCAAGAGCGCCCCGAGGCCGGCTTGGGCTATCTGGTGGCGAGGCTCTGCCAGCAGGGTCAGCTGTGGGGGCGGGCGCGCGACTTCGCGCTGCAGTCGTTAAAGTTGCAGCCGACCGCCGCCTGCCACCGGCTGCTTGCCGAGGTCTATCTCAAGCTGGATGACCACGGCCAGGCCGAGCAGCATTTTCGCCGCGGGTTGGAGCTGGCGACCGCGCCAGTAGCCGGCTAGCCGGCGTAGCTGCGCAGCAGGCTGATCTCGTCGGCCCAGATCGCCGGCTCGATGGTCTCCAGCACCAGCGGGATACCATCGAGGCGTGGGTCGGCCATGATCGTCTCAAACGCGGCCAGGCCGATAAAACCCTTGCCGAGGCTGTGGTGGCGATCGAGGCGGCTGTTGAGGTCGCCCTTGGAGTCGTTGAGATGCATGCCGCACAGGTACTCAAAGCCGACCGTGTTGGCGAACTGGTCGAGCACCGCGCTGCAGCTGGCGGCGCTGGTTAGGTCGTAGCCGGCGGCAAAGGCGTGGCAGGTGTCGAGGCAGACGCCAACCCGCTGTTTATCTTCAACCTGGTCGATAATCTCGGCCAGCTGTTCAAAACTGTAACCTAAATTGCTGCCCTGGCCAGCGGTGTTTTCGATCACCGCAGTGACCCCCTCGGTTTGCTCGAGGGCGAGATTGATCGACTCGGCGATACGTGCCAAACACTCGCTCTCGCTGATCTCGCGCAGGTGGCTGCCGGGGTGAAAGTTGAGGTAGCGCAGGCCGAGCTGGGCGCAGCGCTGCAGCTCGTCGACAAACGCCGCGCGGGATTTTTCAATCCCCTCGCTGGTCGGGTGGCCGAGGTTAATCAGGTAGCTGTCGTGGGGCAGGATATGGTCACTGGTGTAGCCGTGCTCGGCGCAGTTCTCCAGAAACTTTTGGATGTTCTCGGCGGCCAGTGGTTTGGCCACCCACTGGCGCTGGTTCTTGGTAAAAAATGCGAAGGCGCTGGCGCCGATGGCGGCGGCGTTGAGCGGGGCGTTTTCGATGCCACCGGCGGCGCTGACGTGGGCGCCGACAAATTTGCCGGCCGCTTTTTGGCTGAGTCGTGTCATAACTGGGTGCTTTTGTCGCTGTGGATGGAGGTGGAGTCTACCCCAACTGGGCCGACGATTTAACCGTTGGGTAGCCGGCCAGCCGGTTGCGCTTGAGGTCGCGGATAACAAACCGGGCCGGGTGTAGCGCCTTGCAGAGCGTCGCCGGCAGTGGCTCTGGTGCGCCGATCATCTGCGCCGCCAGTAGCTCGGCGAGCAGCGGCGCATAGCTAAACCCGCGCGAGCCCAGCCCGGCCAGCATAAACAGCTGCGGGTGGTAGGCGCCCTCGAGCGGCTTGACGGTTTTGGCGTCGCGGCCGAGAAACGCGTAGCGCTCGAGCATTGCCGGGCAGTCTGGCACCGGCCCGGCCAGCGGCAGATAGTCGGGGGTGGTGGCGCGGTAGTTGGCGCGGCCATCGAGCGCCGTCACCTCGACGCCGGCCAGCAGCTGTGCCAGCCCGGCATCACTGTCGCTGAGCTGGTCGATATTGTGGCGGTGCTCGTCGGCATTGAGTTGGGTGCCCTGCGCGTCGCGCCGGTAGCTGGCGCCGAGGGTCAACAGGCCGTCGCGCGGCGGTGCCAGATAGCCCTTGGCGCAGACCACGGCGCGCGGTGCGGTGGCCAGCTGGCCGGTCGCCAGATGCGACACTTGGCCGCGGATCGGTTTAAACGGCAGCTCGCCGGTCTGGCTAAACCGCGCGCTGTCGACACCGCTGGCGATCACGCATTGGTTGGCTGCGGCGACCGGGCGGCCGTCGGCGAGCAGCTGCCACTGCTGGCCAGAGCGGTTCAATGTGTCGATTTCGGCCCGGCAGTAGCGTATGGCGGGGTGGTCGAGCAGGGCGCGACAGACCGCCTGCGGCTGCACCCAGCCGAGCTGATTAAACCAGAGCCCACTGGCGGCGGCCAATGACAGCCCGGTTGCGCGGTTGAGCGCTGGGGTATCGAGCAGCTCAATCCAGTCGGCGCCGCGGTGGCGGTCGGCGATGGCGGCAAACTCCTCGCTCTGGCCGGCCCCCTCGGGCAGTACCAACACCCCGCACTGGTCGCCGCGGCCGGCCTGCCAGTGGCTCTGGTAGTAGTGGCTGGCGTAGCGCAGGGCGGCCAGGTTGATCTCCGGCAGCTGGTCTTGGCGCAGCGACAGTTTCGGGTAGACCACCGCCTGCAGATTGCCCGAACCGGCCTCGGCCGGCGCAGCGTGACGGTCGACCACGGTGACCTGGTAGCCGCGCTCGGCGAGCGCCCGGGCGCTGCTGCAGCCGGCAATGCCGGCACCGACCACCACCGCGCTGCGCTCGCTCGCGGCAGTCGCAGTCAGGTAGCCGTGCTGCCAGGGCAGCTCGGTAAGCGGTCGGTTGTCTTGGGTCGCTGGCATGGTCGCCATTGTAGCGGGGAACGCGGCTCGCCTATACTGCGGCGGCAAAACAACAATAACGGTTATCCACTGACTGGAGGTCACTTTATGGCTATGCAAATTACCGCGGTTTACACCGCTCTGTTCGGGCTGCTGATGCTGGCGCTGGCGATTGTTGTTGTCAAACAGCGCATGGCCGGCGCGCCAAGCCCAGAGGATCGCGACGCCTACGCCAAGTTCGATTCTATCGTGCGCGCCCACGGCAACGCCGCCGAGTACGTGCCGATCTCGCTGCTGCTGCTGTTGGCGCTCGAGAACAGCGTTGCCAACCCGCTGCTGATCCACGCCTTTGGTATCTTGTTGCTGGTATCGCGGGTTGGCCACGGCTACGGCATGGCGACCGTGGTGGGGCGCTCGGTAGGGCGGTTTTACGGCACGATTGGCAGCTGGGTCTACCTGTTGGCGGCCAGCCTTGCGGTACTGCTTGGCCAAGCGGGGTTGATCTAACCGGCCAGCCCGAACTCGGCGATTAACTGTCGGCACCAAGCGGCGATTTTATCGTCGCTCTGCTCAAACTGATTTTCGTCGTCCAGCGCTAGCCCGACAAAGGCGCGCTGGTCGGCGGTCAGTGCTTGGCTGCCGGTAAAAGTGTAGCCGCTGTTGGGCCACTCGCCGGCCAGCGTGGCACCGCTCTGTTGCAGCCGTGTCCACAAGTAGCCGAGCGCGTCCTGAAACCACTCCGGGTAGCCTATCTGGTCGCCCAAACCGAACACCGCGGCGCGGCAGTGGCTCAGCTGCAGCGTATCAAACTCGTCCCAGCGCGTCTCCCAATCCTCTTGCAGTTCCCCGTAGTCCCAGGTCGGGATGCCGGCGATCAGGTAGCGATAGTCGGCCATCGCGCTAAGCGGGGTGTCGATGACGTTGTGCAGTGCCACGCTGCCGGCGCCGAGCAGGGCATCGAGCTGGTCGCGGATCTTTTCGGCAGCCATTTCGGTGTAGCAGGTAGAGCTGCCATAGAACAGACCGATCGTCGCGCTCACTGCACAGCCCCGGCAAAGTCGAGTTGGCGCCAAGCCTCGTAGACTACAATCGCCGCCGCGTTGGAGAGGTTTAAGCTGCGGCTGGCGGCCTGCATCGGCAGCCGCAACACCTGCTCGGCCGGCAGGCTGTCGCGCAGATCCTGTGGCAGGCCGCGGGTCTCTGGGCCAAACAGCAGCGCGTCACCGGCGGCGAACGCGGCGTCGCTGGGCCGCCGGCTGCCTTTGGTGCTCAGCGCATAAACGGTGTTGGGGGCAGCCGCTGCCAAGTAGTCGGCGTAGCTGGCGTGCAGCTGCAGCGATTGGAACTCGGCGTAATCCAGCCCGGCGCGGCGCAGTCGTTTGTCATCCAGCTCAAAGCCGAGCGGGCCGATTAGGTGCAGGGTAAAGCCGGTATTGGCGCAGAGCCGGATGATGTTGCCGGTGTTGGGCGGGATCTCCGGCTGGTAGAGGACGACGTCGAGCATATCAGTCGAGCAGCTCGACCATCAGATCGTCAGAGAGCTGCTCGAGCAGTGCGGTCAGGTCGTCGACCGCGACCGACTCCGGCAGGGCCAGATACGCTTGCGCGTGGAACATCGGCTCGGCCGACATCGGCGCGCTCTCGCAAAAGGTCTCCAGCGAGATGACATTGATCTGGGCCGCTGCCAGCAGCCGTGAGATCTCCTCGACAATGCCGGGGCGGTCGTTGGCGACAATCTCGACGCCGACCATCGCACCGCTCTGCTCGTCATCGCCGGCGGTGGCCGACTCGACGCGGATGGCCAGCGCGTCACTCTCAAGCTGGCGCAGCGCTGCGGCCAGCGCCTGCTGCTGCTCGCTGGGCAGACTGACCAGCAGCAGCCCGGCAAATTTTCCGGCCAGCCGCGACATGCTGCTCTCTTGCCAGCTGCCGCCGGCGGCGGCGATGGTGGCGGCGAGCTGCTCGACTACGCCGGGGCGGTCGTCGGCGAGTACGGTGATAACCAGGGAGCTGTGCATGGCGGTAGTCTCTTAATGGCGGCAAGTTTGGCCGCCAGTTTGCTCGGCTTTGCGCCGTGCTGCAACTGCGCCGCCGGTTGGCGTATTATTGGTGTCCACGAATCCCGAGGAGCCCGCTATGCAAACGCCTATTTTATTGCGCACCGCCACCGCTGCGGCACTGTTGGCGATAGTCGCCGGCTGCGGCCAGCCGGCCGGCAGCGCCACCCAACCGGTTGACGCCAGCGCGGCAATTGACGCTGCCGTCGCCAATCCGCAGCGCAGCGACGCCGAGCGCGACCGCGATCGCTACCGCCACCCGGCCGAAACACTGGCATTTTTTGGCGTGACACCGGCCATGCAGGTGGTCGAGATCTGGCCCGGCGGCGGCTGGTATAGCCGGGTGCTGGCGCCGCTGTTGCAGAGCCCACTGATCGCCGCGCACTTTCCGGCCACCGCTGCGCCGGACGCCAGCGAGCGCCGCACTGCCTATTTTGCGCGTTCGCGGGCCGCTTACGCCGAGCAGTCGGCCGCACCTGACTCGCTGCTGGCCGGTGTCTCGCTCGCCGAGTTTGATCCCAGCCAAGGGCTGTTGAGCGTTGCGCCGGGCAGCGCCGACGCGCTGCTGACCTTTCGCAATGTGCACAACTGGCTGGTCGGCGACGCCGAGCAGCGCGCCTTTGAGCTGTTTTACACAGCGCTGCGGCCGGGCGGTCTGCTCGGCGTGGTTGAGCACCGCGCCGCCGCCGGTACCAGTCGCGAGGCGATGGCCAGCAGCGGCTACATGACCGAGGCCTATGTTATCGAACTGGCCGAAGCGGCCGGTTTTGTGTTGGAGGCGCGCAGCGAGATCAACGCCAACCCGCTCGATGGTCGCGACCACCCGGCTGGGGTGTGGACCTTGCCGCCCAGCATGCGCCTTGGCGAGCAGCAGCGCGATCAATACTTGGCGATTGGTGAAAGCGATCGCATGACGCTGCGCTTTCGCAAGCCGGCCGCGCTGGATGACGGTGGCTACTGAGTGATTGAGATCCCGCTAGAGCGGCTCTCGGCCGAGCTGCTGGAGGCGCTGATGGAGGAGTTTATCCTTCGCGAGGGCACCGACTACGGCGACAGCGAGCTATCGCTGGCCGGCAAAAAAAGCCGTTTGGAGAAGCAGCTGCGCGGCGGTGATGTGGTGATCACGTTTGACCCGACCACCGAGAACTGCACGCTGCTGACTCGCGCCGGGCTGCGCCGTGCGCTCGCCGAGCAGGCCGCCGCTGCGGTGGCCGAGCCAGAGCAGGAGTACTTGGCCAGCGCCGAGCCGTGGCACGACCCGGATTGGCCGCAATAGTGAGCAGTGACCCGCAGCGGGCACTGAGCGCGGTTGCCGCGGCGCTGGCCGCGGTGGCCAGCCCGGCTGCTGGGCGGTTGTGGATCGGCTGCAGCGGTGGGCTCGACTCGATGGTGCTGCTGGACGCGGCGGCGCGCCAGTGGCCGGCCGAGCAGTTGTGGGTGCTCCACATCAACCACCAGTTGTCGCCGCACGCCGACCACTGGCAGGCTAGCGTCGCGGCCCGCGCAGCGGCACTGGGCTGCCGGTTTGAGGCGGTAACGGTGGCCTGCCAGCCGAGCGGTGAGGGGCTGGAAGCGGCGGCGCGCGCGGCGCGCTACGCAGTGTTTGAACAGCGTTTGGCGGCCGGCGAGTCGCTGCTGCTCGGCCACCACGCCGACGATCAGCTGGAGACCCTGCTCTATCGGTTGCTGCGCGGTGCCGGGCTGCGCGGCTTGGCGGCGATGGCGGACCAGCGGCCGCTTGCTGCCGGCCAGCTGCTGCGGCCGCTGCTGGGCCTGCCGCGCCAGCAGCTAGAGCACTACGCGGCGGCCCGTGAGCTAAGCTGGGTGGAGGACGAGAGCAACGCCAGCAGTGCCTTTGATCGCAATTTTTTGCGCCATGCGGTGGTTGCACCGCTGCGCCAGCGCTGGCCGAGCTGGCACCGGCGGCTGGCGCGCACTACCGACTACCTGCGCGAGGGCGACCAGCTGCTCAGCGATCTGGCCGAGCTCGACCTGGCCAGCTGTGAGCCGCGGAGCGAGGTGGCCGGCCAGTCGCTGGCGCTGGCGCGCTGGCAGGCGCTGCCGGCGCGCCGTCAAGCTAATCTGTTGCGCTACTGGCCGCTGCTGGCCGCTGCCGGAGAACCGCTCGATGGCGGCGAATTGGCCGAGCTGCAGGGCAGTGTGGTCGGTGCCCGCGCCGATGCTCAGCCGCTGCTGGTTGGCCGCGGGCGCCACTGGCGGCGTTTTGCCGGCCGGCTCTACCTGCTGGCTGGCGCACCGCCGCCAGCACTGCCCGACTACACGCTGACCTGGTCACTGGCCGAGCTGCCGGCCGAACTGGCCCTGCCAGACGGCTCGCGGTTGATCGCCGAGCGCGCCACCGCCGGCGCGGCCGAGCTGGCTCTATTAAAGTCGGGAGTGGCTGCGCTGACGGTGCGGCCCCGACGCGGCGGCGAACGCAGCCGGCCGGCCGGCCGCGACCGCTCTGCACCGCTGAAAAAAATCTGCCAGCAACAGGCTGTAGCGCCGTGGCTGCGCGGCCGTTTGCCGCTGCTCTGGAGCGGTGATGAGCTGGCCGCCGTGGCCGATTGCTGGGTGGAGTCTGGGTGGGCGGCAGAGCCCGGCGAGCCGGGTATAAAAATTGTCTGGCAGGCCGCTGCCGAGTGATTTCTCAGTAGCAATAAAGCGGCTGTTCTGGTAGTCTGATCTCCCATCTCGCAGAGGATGGATCTAGGCACGCAAAGCGCCGTTTTTGGCCGCCACAACCCCTCGCTTGAACCTTTTCGGTGCCCCGCTGTGCGGTGGCGCTTCATTCGATTTGGCTTCTGGAATAGCTATGACGCGTTTTATTTTTGTCACTGGTGGTGTGGTCTCCTCTTTGGGTAAAGGCATTGCCGCGGCGTCGCTTGGCGCGGTGCTTGAGGCGCGCGGGCTGAGCGTGACGATCCTCAAACTCGACCCCTATTTAAATGTTGACCCGGGCACCATGAGCCCGTTCCAGCACGGCGAGGTTTACGTCACCCAAGATGGTGCCGAGACCGATCTTGACCTCGGCCACTACGAGCGTTTTTTACGCTCCAAGATGACCCAGAACAACAACTTCACCAGCGGCCAAATTTACGAGACTATCTTGCGTCGCGAGCGCCGCGGCGACTACCTCGGCGGCACAGTTCAGGTGATTCCGCACGTCACTGATGAAATCAAACGGCGGGTCTACGCCGGTGCCGGCGATGCCGACATCGCGGTGGTAGAGATAGGCGGCACGGTCGGCGACATCGAATCGCAGCCGTTCCTTGAGGCGGTCCGCCAGATGGTGTTGGAGCTTGGCCGCCAGCGCGCGCTGCTGATGCACCTGACGCTGGTGCCCTACATCGCCTCGGCCGGTGAGAGCAAGACCAAGCCGACCCAGCACTCGGTCAAAGAGATGCGCTCAATCGGGCTGCTGCCCGATGTGCTGCTGTGCCGCTCTGAAGTGGAAATTGATAGTGGCCAGCGCAAGAAAATCTCGCTGTTTACCAACGTTCCCGAGGCAGCGGTGATCCCGCTGATCGACGCCAAGACCATTTACCAAGTGCCGCGTATGCTGCACAGCTGGGGGCTCGACCAGTACGTGCTCGACCAGTTTAATCTCGACCAGCCAGTGGCCAACCTCGACGAGTGGGACCAGGTGGTAGAGAACCAGCTGCACTCCAAGGGCGAGGTTAAGATCGCCATGGTCGGCAAGTACATGGAGCTACTGGACGCCTATAAATCGCTGACCGAGGCGTTGATTCACGCCGGCATTCACAACAAAACTAAAGTCAAAATCGCCTACATCGACTCTGAGGCGCTGGAGAAAACCCCGGCGCTGCTCGACGATGCCGACGCGATCTTGGTGCCGGGCGGGTTTGGCACCCGCGGTACCGAGGGCAAAATTATGGCGGTGCGCCACGCCCGCGAGCAGAACATTCCGTATCTGGGTATCTGCCTGGGCATGCAGGTGGCGGTCATCGAGTACGCGCGCAATGTGTGCGGCTTGGCCGGTGCCAACAGCACCGAGTTTGACGGCGACACGCCACACCCGGTGGTCGGTTTGATCACCGAGTGGATCGACGCCAGCGGCAACGTTGAGACCCGCGATGGCGACTCCGATCTCGGCGGCACCATGCGCCTGGGCGAGCAGACCTGTCACTTGGTCGCCGACTCGAAAATTGCCCAAGTGTACGGCGCAGCAGAGATCAAAGAGCGCCACCGCCACCGCTACGAGGTCAACAACAACTACGTCGAGCAGCTTAAAGCGGCCGGCCTAGTGGTGGGTGGTCTGTCGTTTGACAAGACCTTGGTTGAGACCGTCGAGCTGGCCGACCACCCGTGGTTTGTCGCCTGCCAGTTCCACCCCGAGTTCACCTCGACGCCGCGCGATGGCCACCCGCTGTTTGAAGGGTTTGTACAGGCGGCGATGGCCCACCAAGCAGCCGGAGCAGAGTCATGAGCAGCGTCAGCCAAGTGATTGATGTGGCCGGTATTGCGGTCGGCAACGACCAGCCGATGGCGCTGTTTGGCGGCATGAATGTGCTCGAGTCGCGCGATATGGCACTGCGGGTCGCCGAGGCGTATGTCGAGGCGACCACCAAGCTGGGTATCCCCTACGTATTTAAGGCGTCGTTCGACAAAGCCAACCGCTCGTCGATCCACTCCTACCGCGGCCCGGGCATGGAAGAGGGGTTGCGTATCTTTGAAGCGGTCAAGGCCGCCTTTGCGGTGCCGGTGATTACCGACGTCCACGAAGTGTGGCAGGCGGCACCGGTCGCCGAGGTCTGCGATGTAATCCAGCTGCCGGCGTTTCTCGCCCGCCAGACCGATCTGGTCGAGGCGATGGCCAAGACTGGCGCGGTCATCAACGTTAAAAAACCACAGTTTTTAAGCCCGGGCCAGATGGGCAATATCGTTGAAAAATTTCGCGAGTGCGGCAACGACAAAATCATGCTCTGCGAGCGCGGGGCGACCATGGGTTACGACAACCTGGTGGTCGACATGCTTGGTTTTCGGACCATGAAAGAGATCAGCGGCGGTGCGCCGTTGATCTTTGACGTGACCCACGCGCTGCAGTGCCGCGACCCGATGGGGTCCGCCTCGGGCGGCCGTCGCCACCAGGTTGCCGAGCTCGGCCGCGCCGGTATTGCGGTGGGGGTTGCCGGGCTATTTTTAGAGGCTCACCCCGACCCCGACAGCGCCAAGTGCGATGGCCCGAGCGCGCTGCCGCTGAGTGCGCTGGAGCCATTTTTGGCGCAGATGCAGGCGTTTGACAACCTGCTCAAGTCGCAGCCGCCACTCGAAATCCGCTAATTAAATCTCTGCCCGGCAGTCGCTGTCGGCGTATCACCGTTCAGGAGTAGCTTTATGTCACAGCAATCGACCATGATTAAGACCATTCGCGCCATCGAGATCCTCGACTCGCGCGGCAACCCCACCGTGCAGGCCGACGTCGTCCTTGAGTGCGGTATTGTCGGCACCGCCGCCGTGCCATCTGGCGCCTCAACCGGCTCGCGCGAAGCGCTGGAGCTGCGCGATGGCGACAAGTCGCGCTATCTGGGCAAGGGCGTACTGACCGCGGTTAACAACATCAATACCACTATCCACGAGCTGTTAGTGGGCAGCGACGCCGCCGACCAGCGCGCGCTCGACAATGCGATGATCGCCGCCGACGGCACCGACAACAAAGCCAACTTTGGCGCCAACGCCATCCTCGCGGTGTCGCTGGCCGCTGCCAAGGCCGCCGCCCAAGCCAAAGGACTGCCGCTCTACGCGCACATTGCCGAGCTTAACGGCACCCCCGGCCAGTACAGCATGCCGGTGCCGATGATGAACATCATCAACGGTGGCGAGCACGCCGACAACAACGTCGATATCCAAGAGTTTATGGTCCAGCCGGTGTCGGCCAAAAGCTTTGCCGAAGCGTTGCGAGTGGGTGCCGAGATCTTCCATGCACTCAAAAAAGTGCTGTCGGCACGCGGCCTCAATACCGCGGTTGGCGACGAGGGCGGCTTTGCCCCTAACCTTTCGTCTAACGCCGAAGCGTTGGCGGTCATTAAAGAGGCAGTCGCTGCAGCCGGCTATGAGCTGGGCACCGACGTCACCTTGGCGCTCGACTGCGCCGCCTCGGAGTTTTATAAAGATGGCCAGTACGACCTCAGCGGCGAAGGCAAGGTCTACAGTGCCGAAGGGTTCAGCGACTTTCTCGCCGAGCTCTGCGATCAGTACCCGATCATCTCGATCGAGGACGGCCAGGACGAGTCTGACTGGGCCGGCTGGAAGTACCAGACCGAGAAACTCGGCGACCGCGTTCAGCTGGTCGGCGACGACCTGTTTGTCACCAACACCAAGATCCTGCAGCGCGGTATCGACGAATCAATCGGCAACTCGATCCTGATCAAGTTCAACCAGATCGGCTCGCTGAGCGAGACCCTCGACGCCATCGCGATGGCCAAGCAGGCCGGTTATACCGCAGTCATTTCGCACCGTTCGGGCGAAACCGAAGATACCACCATCGCCGACCTGGCGGTGGCGACCGCCGCCGGCCAGATTAAAACCGGCTCGCTGTGTCGCTCGGACCGTGTCGCCAAGTACAACCGCCTATTGGTGATCGAGGCCGAATTGGCCGGTGCCGCCCCCTATCGTGGCCGCGCCGAGTTCAACGCATAACCTATCTCGGTAGTCGATAAAAAACCCCGCACTGGCAGCAGTGCGGGTTTTTTTTGCCGAGTTGCTAGTGTTAGCTCGTTCTGGCTATTGATTTTATACGCCATTGGCGTATTAGATCAATTATGGTTATTATCGAAACAGCGCTGTTTTCAAAGCTCATTCAGGCGCAGATGTCTGAGGAGGAGTACCGGAGCCTTCAGGAGTCCCTAATCGCTAGACCCGATAGTGGCAAGCTCATCAAAGGTTCGGGTGGGCTCAGGAAACTACGTTGGGGTAGCCGCGGGGCAGGCAAGCGTGGTGGCGCTCGGATAATTTACTACTGGCTAAGCGATAACAACCAGCTACTGATGCTGTACGTGTACACCAAAACCGCGCAGGACAATCTCGCTGTGAACCAGCTTGCCGAGCTCAGAAAAATTTTAGAGAGGTGGTAGCGATGGACAACAAGTTATTTCCCGAGCTTTTGGCCAGCGTCCAAGAGATGGACGATATTGTGCGTGGCGATAAAAAACCGGCACGCCGTTTTGAATTTCCTGATCCAGAGGTTCAGGTGATTAGAGAGCGGCTCGGCGTGTCGCAAGAAAAATTCGCCACGCTTCTCGGTGTCAGCAGACGCACGGTTGAGAACTGGGAGCAAGGTAGACGGCAACCAACCGGCCCCGCGCGATCGCTGTTGAGGGTCGTCGAGGCTGATCCGGTTCACGCCGTTAAAGTGCTGACCGGCGTGCGCTAACCGCGATATTTGTCAGCCAGTCAGTAGTTCAGTTATTCCACTCGTACATTTAATGTACCGCGGTGTAGCCTGACCTCCAGCGGCTCGCCACTTTTCACCGCGCTGCTGTCGCGCACCGCGCCGTTGGCGCCGATCACCACTGCGTAACCGCGCTCTAGCACTTTCAGCGGGCTGACCGCATCGAGCAGCTGCTGCTGGCGATGAAGCTCGTTGCGGCTCTGTTTGAGCTGCTGCTGAACGGCGCGGCCAAGCCGTTGACGCTGCTCGGTTAGGCGTTGACGGAGCATCTGAAGGCGCACTGCTGGGTCGCTGCGTTGCAGCCGCTGCTCGAGATGGGCGAGCCGTTGGCGGGCCCCAGCAACGGCGCGCTGCTGACCGCGCAGTAGCTGCTGTTCGAGCTGGTCGAGCCGCTGCGCCTGCTGCTGTAAGCGCTCGGCGGGGTGGCGCAAACGCTGCCGCAAGTGAGTGGCCACTACCTTTTGGCCGCTTATTTTTCTTGATATCGCTTGGGTCAGTGCGCGTTCAAGGGCGATCACGTAGGCGGCCAGTTCGGCGCTGTCGGCGCTGACTAGCTCGGCGGCGGCAGAGGGGGTGGGCGCGCGCAGGTCGGCGACAAAATCGGCAATGGTAAAGTCGCTCTCGTGGCCGACGGCGCTGATCACCGGCAGCGGGCTGGCGTAGATGGCGCGCGCCAGCGGCTCGCTGTTGAAGGCCCACAGATCCTCTAGCGAACCGCCGCCGCGGCCGACAATGATCAGATCGGCGGCGCCGTGCCAGTTGGCGGTCTCAATCGCTTTTATTATCGCTGCGGGGGCGCTGTCGCCCTGTACCGCGGTCGGATAGATAAGCACCTCGATGCGCGGATCGCGGCGCGCCAGCACCGATAAAATGTCGTGGATCGCAGCGCCGGTTGCCGAGGTGATGACCGCCACCCGGGTGATGGTGTCGGGCAGTGGCCGCTTGTGTTCGGCGGCAAACAGCCCCTCGTCGGCAAGCTGCTGTTTAAGTTGCTCAAATTGGCGCTGCAGTGCGCCGCGGCCGGCCTCTTCCATCTGCTCTATGACCAGCTGAAACTCGCCGCGCCCCTCGTAGAGCCCGGCCCGGCAGCGCACCACCACCTGTTGGCCGTTGGCTGGCGCAAAGCCGACCTTGCTGTTGGCGCCGCGGAACATGGCGCAGCGAACCTGGGCGTGGCGGTCTTTTAAAGTTAGGTACCAGTGCCCCGAGGCGGGCCGGGCGAAGTTGGAGATCTCGCCCTCAACCCACATCGGTTGCAGCTCGGTCTCTATCAGGTGGCGCACCGAGCGGTTGAGCTGGGAGACGCTGAGTATCTGGTTGCGGGGGTTGTCCATGGCGCCATTGTAAAGCCATTGAGTGGCCGGCGCAGCGCTGCTGGGGATATTTTGGCGGGCGTAAAAAAACCTTTAAAAAACAGTGGGCTAATGGTGGCGCTTGGCGCAAATAAGCTTTGCTGAAAAGCCCGCTGGTGGACTATAATAGGGCGCTTACTTTTTCTTCTACCTGCCGAGGTAAGCTACTCCCATGTTGCGAATCGCACACGAAGCACTGACCTTTGATGACGTTCTGTTGATGCCCGGATATTCCGAGGTGACTGCCAAAGACGTCTCGCTGGTCTCACAGCTGACCAAAACCATTGCGCTAAATATCCCGCTGCTGTCGGCAGCGATGGACACCGTCACCGACGCGCGCTTGGCTATCGCCCTCGCCCAAGAGGGTGGCATCGGTATTATTCACAAGAGCATGACCATCGAGCAGCAGGCGCGCGCCGTCTGGAATGTGAAAAAATACGAGAGTGGTGTAGTCCGCAACCCCATCACCATCGACGCCGCGGCGACCATCGGCGAGCTCAGCGAGCTCTGCCGCGAGCAGAACATCTCTGGCCTACCGGTCTTTGAAAACGGCGCACTGGTCGGTATCGTCACCCGCCGCGATGTCCGTTTTGCCGCCGATATGAGCGCGCCGGTAAGCTCGGCGATGACCCCCAAAGATAAGCTGGTAACCGTCCAAGAGGGCACCGACCCCGACATCGTCCGGGCGCTGTTTCACCAGCACCGCATCGAGAAAGTTTTGGTGGTCGACGACGCCTTCAATCTTAAAGGGCTGATCACCGTCACCGATATCGACAAGGCCGAGCAGTACCCAAGCGCCTGTAAAGACGACCAGGGTCGGCTGCGGGTCGGCGCCTCGGTCGGCGTTGGCGGCGACACCGACGAGCGGGTGGCTGCGCTGGTCGCGGCCGGAGTCGACCTGTTGGTGGTGGACACTGCGCACGGTCACTCGCGCAATGTGCTCAGCCGGGTCAGCTGGATTAAACAGCACTACCCCGAGGTGCAGGTGGTGGGCGGCAATGTCGCCACCGCCGAGGGCGCCAAGGCGCTCGCCGACGCCGGCGCCGATGCAGTTAAAGTGGGCATTGGCCCCGGCTCTATCTGTACCACCCGCATCGTTACCGGCATCGGTGTGCCGCAGGTCAGCGCTATCGCCGAGGCGGTCTCGGCACTGCAGGGCAGCGGCGTTACTGTGATTGCCGATGGCGGCATCCGCTACTCGGGCGACATTTCTAAGGCGATTGCCGCGGGTGCCACCGCAGTGATGATGGGCTCGATGCTGGCCGGCACCGAAGAGGCTCCCGGCGAGATCGAGATCTACCAGGGTCGCTCCTACAAGTCGTACCGCGGCATGGGGTCGCTAGGCGCTATGAGCCAGACCCAGGGTTCGAGCGATCGCTACTTCCAAGATGCCAGCGCCGGCCAAGAGAAGCTGGTGCCAGAGGGCATTGAAGGGCGCATCCCCTACAAAGGGCCGGTGGCCGCGATCATCCACCAGATGATGGGCGGGCTGCGCTCGGCGATGGGCTACACCGGTAGCCGTACTATCGATGAGATGCGCACCAAGCCGCAGTTTGTGCGGGTCACCTCGGCCGGTATGGGCGAGAGCCATGTGCACGATGTGCAGATTACCAAAGAGGCACCCAACTACCCGGTGGGTGGCCGCTGAGTTTGGCGGCAGGGCCTTACCGATTGCGAGCCGGCCCTGTGCCGGCTCTATTTTTTAAAGCGCGCAGCGCATAGCAGGGCAATAACCATGGTTGATATTCACGCCGAGAAAATCCTTATTCTCGATTTTGGCTCTCAGTACACCCAGTTGATCGCCCGCCGTATCCGCGAGATCGGCGTCTTTTCTGAGATCCGGCCGTGGGACATCAGCCTCGCAGAGATTCAGGAATTCGCGCCGCGCGGCATCATCCTCTCCGGTGGCCCAGAGTCGGTCACTCTTGGCGATGGCTCCCCAAAAGCGCCCGACGGACTGTTTGAGCTCGGTCTGCCGGTGCTGGGTATCTGTTACGGCATGCAGACGATGGCCGCCCAACTCGGTGGCAGTGTGGCCAGCTCCGCGGTGCACGAGTTTGGTTACGCGCAGGTCAAGGTTGAGAGTGACAGCGCGCTGTTTCGCGATATCGCTGACCACCTCAGCGGCGACGGCAAGCCGCTGCTAGATGTCTGGATGAGCCACGGCGACAAAGTGACTGAACTGCCGCCCAGCTTCAGCCTGCTGGCTGCTACCCCATCGTGCCCGATTGCGGCGATGGCCGATCCGGCGCGCCACCTCTACGGTATCCAGTTTCACCCCGAGGTGACCCACACCCTGCAGGGCGGGCGTATTTTTGAACACTTTATCGTCGACATCTGTGGCTGTGCCAAGCTGTGGACCGCGGCCGGCATCATCGAAGACCAGATTGCCCGCGTGCGCGAGCAGGTCGGCGACAACAAGGTGCTGCTCGGCCTCTCTGGCGGGGTCGACTCGTCCGTAGTCGCCGCGCTGCTGCACCGCGCTATCGGTGACAAGCTGACCTGTGTGTTTGTCGATAACGGCCTGCTGCGCAAAAACGAAGGCGACATGGTGATGGAGATGTTTGCCAACAACATGGGCGTCAAAGTGATCCGCGCCGACGTCGCCGAGCTGTTCCTCGGCCGATTGGCCGGTGTCAGCGACCCCGAGCAAAAACGCAAAGTGATCGGCAACACCTTTATTGAGGTGTTCGACGAGCACGCCACCGCGCTGACCGAGGTCAACTTCCTCGCTCAGGGCACTATCTATCCTGATGTCATCGAGTCGGCCGCCTCTAAAACCGGCAAAGCCCACGTCATCAAATCACACCACAACGTCGGCGGCCTGCCCGACGATATGGCGATGGCACTGGTCGAGCCATTGCGCGAGCTGTTCAAAGACGAAGTGCGCAAGATCGGTCTCGAGCTCGGGCTGCCCTACGACATGGTCTACCGCCACCCGTTCCCCGGCCCGGGGCTGGGTGTGCGCATTCTAGGCGAAGTGAAAAAAGAGTACGCCGACGTGCTGCGCGAGGCCGATGCAATCTTTATTGAAGAGCTGCACAACGCCGATTGGTACCACAAGACCAGCCAAGCATTCGCCGTCTTCCTGCCGATCAAATCGGTCGGCGTGGTCGGCGACGCCCGCCGCTACGAGTGGGTGATCGCGCTGCGCGCCGTCGAGACCATCGACTTTATGACCGCCCGCTGGGCGCACCTGCCCTACGAGCTGCTCGAGAAAGTCTCCAACCGCATCATCAATGAGATCGCCAGTGTCTCGCGGGTGACCTACGACGTTTCGAGTAAGCCGCCGGCGACGATTGAGTGGGAGTAGTTCAAATAACCTAAATTATTGATATTTATATCTAGTAAGTAGTTACAAAGTTAGAAAGCCAACGGTTGATTCTGTTGGCTTTTTTCTTAAGTGTTAGAAACAAAGTTAGAAACTACATCAACTATTATAAAGCGTAGATTTTGAGCACTGAACGGATAGACATATACGGTGGCAAAGCGACTATTAAACAGAACAAGTTTGATGTGTGGCAGATATCGTCGACTTTGGCGCCGGATTCATGCTCTTTAATGGCGCCAATAATCTGTTCTTCGGTGTATCGCTTCTTCATCGTGAAATCTCCATCGTGCTAGGTTAGCTGGAAATCTCATCGTGGTCATGGCGTTAATATTGGGGAATAGGTCAGTCAAAATGAAGGGGGCACTGAGCACGATGAAAGCCCTGTTCTACCCCTACGAAATGGCACGGTATAGTGGTCGCAGGTGTCGGTGATTAGCCTA
Source organism: Porticoccaceae bacterium (assembly GCA_024639885.1). Taxonomy (GTDB): domain Bacteria; phylum Pseudomonadota; class Gammaproteobacteria; order Pseudomonadales; family Porticoccaceae; genus LSUCC0057. The sequence continues at coordinate 83,071 of JAHEGD010000039.1, forward strand.
GTAAAGACCAGAATTAGGGAGAGGGTTGGATGAATACGCACTATGTAAAGGCGATGTTGTTGCTATGTCTGTGGGTTTGCAGTGGCGGTGCCATGGCCGATGATCATTCATCAAATGGCATCACTCTGGGGCCCGTGGTGCCCGACTTTGGGCCTGTCATGTTGCCGCCGGCAGGTGCCTACAACCTAGACCCCAATACCCACTTCAAGGTGTCTATTGATATTGGCGAAACCGCCGAATTCCCGGGTGACCTCAATCGCAAACTGGTCTCGGTGGCGCGCTTTCTCAATATGAATGCCCAGTACGGTGTGCCGGCCGAGAACATTGAGTTTTCGGTGGTGGTGCACGGCATGGCCGCCAATGACTTTTTAACCGATGCCGCCCACGCGCGCCGATTGAATGATCCTAATCCCAATACAGCACTACTCGACCAGCTCAATGCGGCCGGTGTTAAGGTTTATCTGTGTAGCCAAACCGCAGCGTTTCACCAAATGGCGGCGGATGAATTCCGACCCGATGTGATTATGGCGTTGTCGGCTATGTCAGCTCACGTGCGACTCCAGCAAGAGGGCTACAGCCTTATACCGTTCTAACCTGTTGCGCTGCCTCCGGCGGACGAGCGCGGGGTACCGGCGTCCAAAATGCTAGAGCCAGGCATAAGCTCTTCACTTTGCGGTGGCGTTCTATGCACCTTTTAGTGCCCGTTTGATTCGAGTCAGCCCTAAATGCCCCTGCCTGGCGGCCCACCGCGAGAATTACTCAGCCGGTAGTGCAAGGTTTCTGGCGGGTTGGCGGGGAATCCAGGCCGCTCGCTGAGTTGGCCCAATGGTTTATTAGCCGCGCAGTTTCGACACTGCCACTCGCCGGAAGCGTCGTCGATCACAATTGCCATGGTAGGGGGCGGGATCCGGCATACGAGCCGCCTATGTTTGGCCAACCCGTGCTGTCCGCTATAGATTTTCGAAACAAACAGCGATTTTCCCGTTTACATAGCCCCGTTGGACCGTGTTCGCTGATCTTCCTCTTTTCGGGTAAAACCCTGCTCCAATCTCCAACGTAGAGGCGTGTTACCTAAGAGGCGCCTTGATGCGGTAATGAGCGCGCCATGTGTTAGGCGTTGTATGCGTCGTTTGGCAGTGCTGTAAGCTTATGATTTAAATAAAAATTGTCGATTTTTTTGGCGATAGTCGTAGCACTTGAGGCCGGTTTTTGGGGTGGAGTTTGCTGCCAACTATTGCCATAAATGACAAAATTAAAATTTCTTGACACTTATGACATAACGCCCTAATCTATCGAGGTGCTGAGGGATTCCCTCGTTTTTTTTACGCCATTTATTGACGTAAATGACAACTCAGTGATTTGGTAGATAGATATGACGACATTGATGGACAGATTTAGCACTACCGCCACGCGCTACAGCGCGGGCGATGTGGTGCGCGTGACAGCGGCGTTCAGCGCCGCGGTGCAGGTAAGCACCGCGGGCGGTGTGCCGATCGTGGTGTTCAACAACGGCGCCACGGGGCGTTATATCAGTGGGTCAGGTAGCGAGAACCTGGTTTTTGAGTACACCGTATCCCAGTCAGATCGTGCAGTTGAGGGGCTGCGTGTTCTGGCGGTAGCAGAGAACGGTGGCAGTTTGTTTGATAGCTCGGGCGCAGCGGTGGATGTGACCGTGCGGCGCACAGGTAGTAGTTTGGCCCCAGGCGTTGTGTCCAATGACGCGGTCTTGGGCGGCGTGACCTTAGAGCCGGTATCGATCTCGGCGTATTCAAGCGATGTGATGACGGATCAGTTGCCACCGAAGCTGGTGTCGCTGGGCGCGGAGTCGGGTGTGTATCAGACGGGCGACGCGGTCGAGTTTTTGGTGTCGTTTAACGAGGTGGTGCGTGTTGATGTGAGCGAGGGTGCGGGCTTGCCGACCCTGAGCCTGTCGGCAGGCGGCGAGCTGCTGCCGGTGGTGGCGAGCTACGCGGGTGGCTCGGGCACGAAGACCTTGAAGTTCCGCTACGAGGTGGCCGAGGGCGACCCGGTGGCGAGTGGTTTGAACGTGGCGTCGTTTAACTTTAACGGCGGGCGAGTAACGGATATTAGTGGCAACGTGGCGGATGTGGCGCTGACCTCGGGTCAGAACGGCCTGCCGAGCGCGGTGTCGATCACGGTTGATGGTTTGAACACGCTAGCGCCGATGGCGCTGTCGGCGAACGTGGGTGTGACGGATGTCATTCCGGCGATGATTGAGTCGGTGTCGGTATTGGAAGGCGATGGCACGTACCAGGCGGGGGATAAGTTAACCCTGCGGGTGGGTCTGTCGGAGTCGGTGGTGGTGGATGCGGCCAATGGCATCCCGATGCTGATCTTGAGTAATGGCGGTGTGGCGGTGTATGCGGGTGGCTCGGGAAGTGATGAGCTGCAGTTTACGTATACGGTGAATGCATCGGATCGCAATGCCCAGACCTTGACGGTGCTGGGTGTGGCGGAGAATGACGCGACGCTTCTGGATGCGGGTGGCAATGCCACCGATGTGCGCATAGATGCGGGTAACAACCTAGACCTGAGCAATCAGGTGAAGATCAGTGCCCAGGCGCCGTACGTGCGCACGATTGAGGGTATTGACGGGATTTACCAGCCGGGTGATGTGATCCAGCTGGAAGTGCGCTTGAGCGAACCGGTAACGGTGACGGGCGCGCCGGGTCTGCGGCTGAGCAATGGCGGTATCGCCAGTTACAGCGACGGGACCGGTACGGACATCTTGGTGTTCAGTTACACGGTGCCAGCAGGCAGCGGTTTTAGTAGTGCGGATTTGGATGTCACGGGCCTGGCCTTAAGCGGCGGGGCGGTGGTGTCGGTGAACTCGGGTAACGGTGTCTCGCAGGTACTGCGCCCGGGGATCATGGCCTTGTCCAATGAGGTGG
>JAHEGD010000017.1 GCA_024639885.1 Porticoccaceae bacterium
GCAACGACGAGGCGTGGGATATCAGCTTGTGGGGTAAGAACATCACCGATGAGGACTACCTCACCCACATGTACGTGATCGGCCCCGGCGGTATCGGCCAGTGGGGCGCTCCCGCCACCTTCGGCGTGACCGTCACCTGGAGCAACTAAGCAGTAAAACGCAGTACCCAAGGGGGCTTGGCCATAGGCCCAGCCCCCTTTTTATTCCAATGCTGTGGTTGGCCGCTGCGAGCGGCGACGGCAGCAATAACACCAGTATTAACACTAGCAGTAACAACGCCAGAGGGTGGCACCATGACTCGTACTTTGACCAACACACTCGGCGCACTGCTGTGCACGGCGCTGCTCGCCGGCTGCCAGCCGCCGGCCGATTCAGGCGCGAGTATCGCCACCATCTACCGCGACGACTACGGCACCCCACACGTGTTTGCCGACGATAACTACGGCGTCTACTACGGGTTTGGCTATGCGGTGGCCGAGGACCGCCTTTTCCAGATGGAGATGCTGCGGCGCACCGCAGAGGGGCGCGTGGCCGCGGTACTCGGCGAGGAGTTTGTCGAGCTCGACCGGCACATTCGCACCTATTACGACCACCGCGCCATCACCAACCAGTTAGCTGCGCTGAGCGCCGCCGAGCTGGCGATCTTAGAGGGCTATGCCGACGGTTTTAGCCGTCGCGTCGGCGAGGCGCTGGCCGACCGCACACTACTGCCCAAAGAGTTTATCGACAACCAGTTCGATCCGGTCGCGTGGCAGCCCTACGATGTGGCGATGATATTTGCCGGCGCGGTGGCGCACCGCTACGCCGACTTCAACAGCGAGCGCGACAACCTCAAGGTGCTACAGACACTGCAGGCCGAGCACGGCAGCGAGCGCGGCCTGGCGATGTTTAATATGAGTAAATGGCTGACCGACGCAGACTCGGTCACCACCGTACCCGAGACCACTACCAGTGGCGAGATTAGCCGCAACAGCCAGGCCAGCAAAGCGCTGGCAGCGCCCTACTTGGCACAGCTGCCATCGACCGCGGGCAACCGCCGGGTGGCGATTGACGAACAGGGTCGATTTGCCGGCATCACCGACCAAGCGGCGGTGGCCGACCAATTTAAAGCGCTGTTGGCCGAGCGCGGCTTTACCTACAGCGCCGAGTTTGCCCCGGCCAGCAACTACTGGGCGACCGCGGCCAGCAAAACCAGCGATGCGCAGGGCGTGGTAGTCAACGGCCCGCAATTTGGTTGGGGGGCACCCTCTTACGTCTACGGCATCGGCCTGCACGGCGGCGATTTTGACCTTGCCGGCAACACGCTGTTGGCGCTGCCGTCGATCCTATTTGCCCACAACAATCAAATATCTTGGGGCAGCACCGCCGGCCTCAGCGACCAGGTCGACGTGTTTGTCGAGACCCTCAACCCGCAAAACCCAGAGCAGTACCTGCACAACGGCAGCTACCGCGACTTCGAGCGCTGGCCAGAGCAGATCGCGGTCAAAGGCGGCGAGTCGATCACCGTTACTGCGCGCCGCTCGGTGCACGGCATGGTCGTCGAGCACAACCCAGAGCAAGGGTTGGCGTGGAGCCGCGCACGCAGCTGGGAGGGCGGCGAGCTGGCCTCTCTGTTCGGCTGGGTCGAGCTCTCTAAAGCGGCTAACCTAGACCAAGCGCAACAGGCGATCGGTCAGGTGACCACCAACATCAACTTTTACTACACCGACACCGCCGGCAATATCGGCTACACCCACGGCGGCCGCTACCCGGATCGCCACCCGCAGCAAGACCCGCGCCTGCCGACCCCCGGCAGCGGTGAGTTTGATTGGCAGCGTATGCGCCCGTACAGCGATAACCCGACCGTTCGCAACCCGGCACAGGGCTACCTGGCCAACTGGAACAACCGCCCCAGCCGCGGCTGGGCCTCTAGCGACCTGTGGAATTTGAGCTGGAGCGCCAGCGAGCGGGTAGCGCTGATCAACCGCGAGATAGAGGCCAAGGCGCAGCTCTCCGTCGACGAGGTGTGGGCAGTTAACGCCGCCGTCAGCGACGCCGAGCTGACCCTGCCGTTTATCATCGACCATTTAGCAGCGGCGCTGGCGGCCAGCCCAGCAGGCGCTGCCGAGCAGCGTGCGCTGGCCCTGCTGTCGAACTGGAGCGGCAACTGGACGCTGGATGACAACGGCTTTTACGGCGCCGAGCCGGCGCTGATGCAGGCGTGGATAGACCGCCTGTTGGCGCAGGTGTTCAGCGACGATGTCGGCGAACTGCTCCACCCGTGGTACGCCACCAACGCCACCTTCCACCACCCGCAGGGGCCGTCTAGCCACCCCGCGGTCGGCAGTAAGATCATTGTCCGCACGCTCGACCAGCTGGCGCGCGGCGAGCAGCCCGACTACGATTTCTTCAACGGCCAACCCCCGGCCGAGCTATTGGCCAGCAGCTTTGCCGAGGCGGTAGCGGCACTGACCGCAGAGTTTGGCGATGACCCCGACGGCTGGCAGTTGAGCGCCGCGCCGATGGTCTGGCGACCGGTTAACTTTCGCGGCGTACCGCAGGCGGCACCCGAGGCAGAGACTACCCTGCCCGGCTACATGAACCGCGGCACCGAGAACAACCTGTTTATCGCCCGCGGCGACCACTTTGAGGCCTACGACGTGATCCCGCCCGGCCAGAGCGGCCATATCAACGGCGATGGCAGTGTCGCTGAGCACTACAGCGACCAGCTGGAGATGTTCAGTGGCTACCGCTACAAGTCGATCCCGTTCAGCCGCGCCGAGGCCGAACAGCGCGCCACCACAACCCGCCAACTGCGGCGCGACCGGTAACTGCGCGCCATGCCCGTCGCCCGCGCCCCTACCGCGCTGCCGCTGGCCTGCCAAGAGCAGTGGCACAGCGCGGTGACTGACACCTTTTGCGCGATGGAGATCAGCTACGGCGACCGCAGCGAGTTTCGCGGTGAGCTGCTCAACACCCCACTCAACCGTATCCAGCTGGCGCGGGTGGGCAGCAGCGCCATTAAGGTCAACCGCCAGCGCCGCCACATCGGTCAGCAGGAGCAGCCGCACTACCTGGTCAAGTTCCAGCTGGCCGGCAGCGGCCTGGTTGAGCAGCGCGGCCAGCGCGCCCTACTGCAGCCCGGTGACTTTGTTATCTGCAGTAGCAGCGAGCCCTACAAACTGCATTTTGAGCAGTACTACCGCCAGGCGGTAATCGCCGTGCCGCAGCCGCTGCTGGCCGATATGTACCAACCTATCGATCAGATAATTGGCCAGCGGATGGGCTACGAGCTGGCCACTAACAGCCTGCTCAGCCAGTTCGTCGCCTCGGTGATGGGCCGTATCGACGAACTCGACCCGCAGGTAGTGATGCGCCTGGAGGCCAACATTATCGACCTGCTCGGCACCTCACTGGGTGCTGCGGCCAGCACACCGGCCACCCGCACCGGTAAGGCTGACAGTGGCCGCCAGCACCTCGAATCAGTCAAGCGGCTGATCGCACTCAACTTGGCCAACCCCAATCTCAATACCGATTTTATTGCCGAGGCCGAGGGCATTAGCAAGCGCTACCTGCACCTGCTGTTTAGCGACCAAGAGACCACCCTATCGCGGTACATCCAGCGCCAGCGGCTTGACGCCTGTCGCAGTGCGCTCGGCAACCCAGAGAGCGATCTGACTACTACCGAGATCGCGCTGGAGTGGGGGTTTAGCGATGTATCGCACTTCCATCGCTGCTTTAAGGCGGCCTACGGGGTCACCCCGCGCCAGTACAAGTTAGAGGCGCAGCAGCGCCCTGCGCGCTAGGTCAATAGCGAGCTGCGCGCAGGTTCAAGAAATTGCCGGCAAAAGCTGGTTTACTAGGCCAAATTTGGTTATTTTAGACCAACAATAATCAGAGCTGAGCGCGGCTCGGCAGTCTGCAAATACTGCCACCGCCCGACCGGCTACCAGACCACCACGAGGGATACCCCATGCAACAGTTTTCTATGTACATCGACGGCGCCAACTGCAACGGCTACAAGACCCTGGACGTGATCAACCCGGCGACCGGCAGCCCGTTTGCACAGGTGCAGTGCGGCAACAGCGACGACGTCGATCGCGCCGTCGCCGCCGCCCGCGCCGCCTTCCCAGCCTGGGCCGCGACGCCGTGGGCTGAGCGCAAGGCGGCCGTGCAGCAGCTGGCTGGCCTGCTCGAAGCGAATATGCCAGAGCTGATGCAGCTGGTTACCCTAGAGACCGGCAAGCCGATGGGCGGGCTAGCCCAAATTGGCTCCGGCATGGAACTCGGCGGCGCCATTGGCTGGACTCAATACACCGCAGAGCTGGAACTGCCGGTCGAGGTCGCCCAAGACGACGAGGCGGCCCTGATTGAAGTACACCGCAAGCCGCTCGGCGTGGTCGGCTCGATCACCCCGTGGAACTGGCCGCTGATGATCGCCATCTGGCATGTCATTCCGGCCCTGCTGACCGGCAACACCGTAGTCATCAAGCCATCGCCGTTCACCCCCGCCTCGACACTGCGCTTCGTCGAATTGGCCGGCTCGGTGTTGCCGGCCGGGGTGATGAACGCGGTTGTCGGTGAGGGCGACGTCGGCGCTGCGCTGGTCGACCACCCTGGCATCAACAAGATCGTCTTTACCGGCTCGACCCCGACCGGCAAAAAAATTATGCAGGGTGCCGCTAGCAACCTTAAACGCATCACTCTGGAGCTTGGCGGCAACGATGCCGGCATTATTATGCCCGGCACCGATATCGAAAAGATCGCCGACGAGATTTTTGCCGCCTGCTTCCACAACAACGGCCAGACCTGTGCGGCACTCAAACGGCTCTACGTGCACAGCAGCCAGTACGAGCAGATGGGCGCCCTGCTCGCTGAACGCGCCAAAGCCGTTGTGGTGGGCGACGGTCTCGACGAGGCAACCCAGCTTGGCCCAATCCAAAATGCCGCGCAGCTGCGCATTGTCGAAGAGCTGGCCGACTCGGCGCGCGCCGACGGCGGGCGTTTCTTGGCCGGCGGCCAGCGCATCGCCCGCGACGGTTACTTCTTTGAGCCGACCATTGTCGCCGACCTCACCGACGGCTCGCGGCTGGTTGACGAGGAGCCGTTTGGGCCGATCGTGCCGCTAATAAAATACGACGACATCGAAGATGTCTTGCGCCGCGCCAATGACAACGACCGCGGCCTTGGCGGCTCGGTGTGGGGCAGTGATGTCGCCGCCGCTGCCGCGCTGGCAATGCGTCTTGAGAGCGGTACCGCATGGGTCAACACCCACGGCTCTATTCAGCCCAACGCCCCGTTTGGCGGTGTTAAACAGTCCGGCGTGGGTATTGAGTTTGGCACCCACGGGCTGGCCGAATACATGTCGATACAAACCCTGAAGATTGCCCGTTAACCCACGCTTTAGAGGGAGAACCCATGAAACTGACCCAAACCACACTCGCAGCAGCCGTCGCGGCACTGCTGTTAGCCGGCTGTAGTGCAGAGCCACAGCAAGCTAGCACTGACCATGCCGCCCACGCGGCACCGGCGGTTGAGATCGTCGCCGACCCTTCCCTGCCGCCGCTGCCGATTGAGGCTATTGGCACCGTTGAGACGCTGCCTGAGCGCTATCCGGAGAGCTGGGTGTTAGTCGATGAGGTCAGCTTCTTCAAGATGACCGCCGGCAAGATCATCGTGCTCGACCTGCTCGAAGAGAAGCCTGCGCGGCGCATCAAGGGGATGATGGACAAGAGCCTGATCGGCAACTTTGTCCAGCACCCAACCCGCAACGAGCAGTACATCATGGAGTCGTTCCACGAGCGCGGCTCGCGCGGCAAAAAGTTCGACGTGCTGGCTATTTACGACAAAACTGGCCTCAATTTAAACAAAGAGATCTTCTGGGAAGAGACCGGCACCGACCGTCTACAAGCCCTGCCCGAGCGCTATTCGATGGCGGTCTCCGGTGACCAGAAGCTGCTGTTTGTCGCCAACTTCAACCCGGCGGCGTCTTTTACCGTGGTCGACTTGGCTAGCCACAAGATTGTCTCGACCATCGCCACGCCGGGCTGTGTACTCACCTACCCGACCGGGCCACGCAGCGTCAGCTCGCTGTGCAGCAACGGCAGTATGTTAACTACCGTGGTCGGCAGCGATGGCCAATTGCAGTCGCAGCAGCGCATCGAACCGTTCTTTGACACCGACACCACGCCGATCTTTGAGCGCCCGGCGATTATTGACGGGATCGCCTACTTCCCCAGTTTTAACGGGGTGATGCACGTTGTCGACATGAGTGGCGAAGTAGCCGAGTATAAAGGCCAGTGGAATATGCTCAACGACGTCGAAATGGCCGCCAACCACCGCCCCAGTGGCTTGTCGTTTACCGACTACGACGATCAGGGCCACTTTTACACCATCATGCAAGCCGATGGTGCCGAGGGCACGCAGTCACACGGCGGCCACCAAGTTTGGGTCTACGACCCGGTCGCTAAAAAGAAAGTCCGGGAGATCGATCTGCCCAACTGGGGGATTTCGCTGGCGGTCACCCGCGGCGACAAGCCACTGCTAGTGGTCACCAATGGCGAGCTGGCACTGGATGTTTTCGATGCCACCAGTGGCGAGCACATTCAGACCATCAGCGACATCGGCAGCGACACCCCGCTGCTCATTCATAAGGCGCTGTAAATTACTGTGGCCAGCTCACTCGCACTGTTATTCGGCAACGCCAGCGCGCTATTTTTAGCGTGGCTGCTGGTCGACAGCGGTTGGCACAAACGCCAGACCGCCAACCGCGACTACTACCGCGGCGTCTACGCCGGCTATGGCCTGCTAATTGGCGAGCGCTGGGGCTGGAGCATCGCACTGTGGGGCTGGCTGGAGCTAGCTGTCGGCATCGCCCTGCTGGTCGACCCGCTGCGCAGTGTCGCGGCACCCTTGGCGGCGGGCCTGTTGGCAGGCTACTTTGCCGCTATCGGCGCCGCCCTACTGCGCGGTCGCGGCGGTGAGGATTGTGGCTGCGCAGGGCCCGATGGGGCGCTGACCATCAGCGCCGCACTGCTCGCTCGCAACGCTCTGTTGTTACTGCTGGCGGCGCTGCTGTTTAGCGCCCAGTTTGGGGCCAATGCGGCGCTGTGGTGGCAGACTGTACCGGCCAGCGCGGTGTTGTGGCTCGGCTACCAGAGCCTGCAGCAGCTGCTCGCCAACCGACAAAAAATAGTCGCGCTCTACTAGCGCCTGATAAATAGGACGGTCACTTGGATTTTTTACTACTTTCAAACATTGCACTGTGGATCTTGGTGGTCCTGCTCTCGGTTGCTGTCTACGCGCTCACCCGCCAGGTCGGCGTGCTGTTTGAGCGGGTTGCACCGGCCGGTGCGCTGTCAGTTAATAAACAGCTTGAGGTTGGCCAAGCGGCGCCGGCAATGAGCCTGGCGACGCTCGATAGCAAGCTGGTTGAGATCGCCGGCAGCCGCGCTAGCGGTAAGTCGCAACTGCTGTTTTTTGTCTCACCAGACTGCCCCATCTGTAAAACCTTATTGCCGGCCCTGACCTCGGCGGCGCGCGCCGAGCGCGACTGGCTGGAGCTAGTATTGGCTAGCGACGGCGCCGAGCAAGACCACAACGGCTATGTCAAACGCTTCAACCTGCAGAGCTTCCCGTACGTGGTCTCGGAGATTCTCGGCCAGAGCTACGGGGTTGCCAAATTGCCCTACGCGGTGGTGGTCGACGAAGCCGGCAAAGTCGCCTCAATGGGTATCATTAACTCTCGCGAGCACCTCGATAGCCTGTTTGAGGCCAAAGAGCGCGGCCTCGCCTCTATTCAAGATTACTTTAACCCACCATCGACAGCTGCCGATAGCGGCGAGCTGTTCACCGAAGTCACTGCCAAGGGGACTCAGCCATGAACCTACTCGACAAACTGTTTGAAAAATCGGCCCGCCGGGTTGCGCAAAACTCCTCTCGGCGCGGTATGCTCAAGGCGCTCGGTGCGGCCATGGTCGGTGGTGCGACTATCCCGCTGCTGCCGGTGGCGCGCGCTGCCGATGGCGCGCCCGAGGCACCGCTGCGGCCCGGTGAAGCCGGCGACCCAACCAGCTGTGACTACTGGCGTTACTGTGCCGTGGACGGCTTCTTGTGCGAGTGCTGTGGTGGCAGCGTCAATACCTGCCCACCCGGTACCGAGATGTCGACCATCACCTGGATCGGCACCTGCCGCAACCCCGTCGATGGCCGCAGCTATGTGATCTCCTACAACGACTGTTGCGGTACCACCCAGTGTGGCACCTGTTTGTGCCAGCGCGACGAGGGTGACCGGCCGATCTACCGCGCCGACAAGTCTAACGACGTCAACTGGTGCCTCGGCTCAAAGAGCTCGATCTACCACTGCTCGACCGCCATTGTGGTTGGCATGGCCTTCGAAGAGTAAACGAACCGTGTTCAATCGCTACTGGTTACTGGCGCTGGCCTGTTTGAGTGGCGGGCTGTTTGCCGGCGACCACTACGCTGAGCTCGGCATAAACGCTGCGCGCGCCAAGTTCAACTACCAGATGCTCTGTCAAGGCTGCCACATCCCCAGTGGCGAGGGCGGCGCCGGCGTACCCAATATGAAGGACCAGGTCGGCTATTTTCTGCATCTGCCGGCCGGCCGCGAGTACCTGGTGCGCGTGCCCGGCTCAGCGAATTCGGCGCTCAACGACGAGCGGCTGACCGAGCTGCTCAACTGGGGTCTGCTCGAATTTGGCGGCGACAGTTTAGCCGCCGACTGGCAGCCCTACTCCGTCGCCGAGGTGTCCGCCGCCCGCCAGCAACCGCTCTACGAAGTGCTTGAACACCGTCGGCTGCTGGCAGACGCGCTGCGCGCGCAGGGCTACCCGCTCACCGATTAAATACTTTCCACAAACAAGACGAGATGACCACCATGAAAAAAGTGACCCTCAAAACCGTAGTTGCGCTCGGTGCCCTAATGGCGGGCAGTTTTTCTCTGGCCGCTGACCACAACATCGACAAATTGCTGGTGACCTGCGCCGGCTGCCACGGCAGCGACGGTGTCTCTGCCAGCCCAGTATGGCCCAATCTGGCCGGCCAGAACGACAAATACCTGGCCAGCCAGCTGCGCGCCTACCGTTCTGGCGAGCGGGTCAATGCCCTGATGTCTGGGCAGGCTAACAATCTCAGTGACGGCCAGATTGACGCCCTCGCCGCCCACTACAGCGCGCTGCCGCCCGCCGCTGCTGCCGGCGGCGAGCTCAACCAAGCCGGCAACCATGTGCGCGGTCGCTGTATCTCTTGCCACGGCATCGAGGGCAAGCCGGTTAACGCCGAATGGCCGATCTTGGCTGGGCAAAAAGCTGCCTATATGGAGCAGCAGCTAATGGCGTTTAAATACGGCCAGCGATCCGGCAGCTTAATGAACGAAGTTGCCAAAGAATTGACCGACAGCCAGATCGCCAATGTAGCCGAGTACTACAGCCAACAACAGCCTTAAGCACCGTCAGTACTCGGGTCCGCAGTGGTCGGCGGCCTAAATAGCAAGGGAAAAACAGCATTACCGGTTTGGAATTAATCGCGCCAAACCGGCGTGCTATATTGATTCCAAAATCGCACCACCGGAGTCAGTGATGAATATTAAACGCCTGCACCACGTTGCCTACCGCTGTAACGATGCCAAACAGACGGTCGAGTTCTATCAGCGGCACTTAAAGATGGATTTTGTGCTGGCGATTGCCGAGGATCTGGTGCCGTCAACCAAAGCGCCCGACCCGTATATGCATATCTTTCTGGATGCCGGCATGGGTAACGTGCTGGCCTTTTTTGAGCTGCCCAACTCGCCGCAGATGGACCGCGACCGCAACACCCCCGAGTGGGTTCAACACATCGCCATGGAGCTCGAGACCATGGACGAGCTGCTCGCCGCCAAGGCCTCGCTTGAGGAGGCCGGCATCGAAGTGCTCGGCCCGACCGACCACGCTATCTTTAAATCGATCTACTTTCACGATCCCAACGGCCACCGTTTAGAGCTTGCCACCAACACCGCCAGCGCTGAAGATATGCAACGCCTTCACGAGGTGGCGCCGGCCATGCTAGAAGAGTGGAGCCAGACCAAAAAGGCCCCGCGCCACGCCGCCTGGCTACACGAGCGCGAATTCAGCTAAACACCGCACCGATTAAGGACCCGACCATGCTCAACGAAACTCACGACCCGGCACTGCGCAGCTGGGTGGCTAGCGCCAACCTAGAGAACTGCGACTTTCCCATTCAAAACCTGCCATTCGCGGTGATCCGCCGCGCCGCTAGTAGCGAAGCGTGGCGAGGCGGAGTAGCGATTGGCGACCAGGTCGTCGACCTCGCCGCACTGGCCGCAAGCGGGCTGCTCAGCGGCGACGCCGCAAAGGCTGCAGAGCTCGGCAGCCAGCCGACCCTGAACGCGCTGATGGCGGCCGGGCCCAGCCACTGGTCGGCGCTGCGCCTTGCGCTGTCGCGGGCACTGCGCGAAGGCGCCGCCGAGCAGAGCGCACTGGCGCCGCTGCTGATCGCCCAAGCCGAGGTTGAGTATGCGCTGCCATGCACCATCGGCGACTACACCGATTTCTACAGCTCGATCCACCACGCCACCGCGGTCGGTCTGCTGTTTCGCCCCGATAACCCGCTGCTGCCCAACTACAAATGGGTGCCGATTGGCTACCACGGCCGCTCATCGAGCATCGACGTCTCCGGCCAGACCTTCCGCCGCCCCAACGGCCAGACCAAAGCGGCCGATGCCGATGCGCCAACGCTGGGGCCTTGCAAGCGGCTCGACCACGAGCTGGAGATGGGCGTCTTTATCGGTGCGGGCAATCCGCTCGGCGAGCCGGTCAGCATTGATGACGCCGAGCAGCAGGTGTTCGGGCTGTGTCTTTTCAACGACTGGTCGGCGCGCGATATCCAAGCCTGGGAGTACCAGCCACTCGGACCGTTTCTCGCTAAAAATTTCGCCTCCACGGTATCGCCGTGGATCGTCACCCAAGAGGCGTTAACGCCATTTCGGGTCGCCTTTGAGCGCGACAGCGCCGATCCGCAACCGCTGCCCTACTTGAGCTCGGCGGCCAACAGCGCCCACGGCAACTACTCGGTAGAGCTAGAGGTGCAGCTGCAGACCAGCCAGATGGCGCAAGCCGGCCAGCCGGCCGCGACGCTGAGTCGCTCTAACTTTCGTCACTCCTACTGGACAGTGGCGCAGATGATCGCCCACCACACCGTCAACGGCTGTAACCTGCGGCCCGGCGATCTACTCGGCAGTGGCACCCAATCGGGCCCCAGCCACCCCGAGGCTGGCTCGCTGCTAGAGCTGACTCGCGGCGGCAAGCAACCGATCAGCCTGCCAAATGGCGAGCAGCGGCTGTTTATTGAGGACGGCGACACCCTGGTGCTGACCGGCTACTGCCAGGCCGACGGCGCGCGCCGAATCGGTTTTGGCGAGGTGCGCAGCACGGTACTGCCGGCGCCGCCATTAAACTAACCGACCAGCTCGCGCTGCCCACAGGATTTTTTCAATGCTGATACTGCACGGTTACTTTCGCTCATCGGCCGCTTACCGGGTCCGTATTGCCCTGCAACTCAAGGGCATCGACTACCAGAGCGCCGCGGTTAACCTGCTCGCCGGCGAGCAGCGCAGCGCCGCTTACTTGGCGCGCAACCCGCAGGGGCTGCTGCCGGCGCTAGAGTTGGCCGACGGCGAGATGATCAGCCAGTCGCCGGCAATACTGGAGTACCTAGACGAGCAGTGGCCGACCCCGCCGCTGCTGCCCAGCCAGCCACTCGCCCGTGCCCGCGCCCGCGCGCTGGCCGCCGCTATTGGCTGCGATACCCACCCGCTCAACAACCTGCGGGTACTCAACTACCTGACCGGCGAGTTGGGTGTCGATCAAGCGGCTAAGACGGCCTGGTACCACTACTGGATCGCCGCTACCTTCGCCGCCATCGACGGCCAGCTCGGCAGCGCCGAGTTCGCCGCTGGCGACCAGCCGGGATTGGTTGATTGCTATCTGGTGCCGCAGGTCTACAACGCGCTGCGGTTTGCCCAGCCGATGGCCGACTACCCCGCCATCAACCGCATCTACGCCAACTGCTGCCAACACCCGGCCTTTGTCGCCGCCGCACCCGAGCAGCAGCCGGACGCGCCGGCGGCGCAATAATCGACCGCGGCTAGCGCCGCCAAACGAACGCGGCAGCGAACAGCAGCCCGCTAGCAGCCAGAGCCGCCAGCGCAACCAACGCCACGGCGGTGTAACCATAGTGGCCGCTCAACAGCGCCACCAACAACGGCCCGAGCGCGCCGCCGCCACCGTGGAAGGCCGGTGTCAGGGCGACCCCGCGGCCGCTCGGATCGAGGCGGCTGACCGCCGCGTACTGAAACGGCAGCGAAAAATTCCAACAGAACTTGTAAAGCGCCAGCGAGCCGAACAGCAGCCATGGGCTGGCCGGCAGCAGTAACAGCGCCACCGCAACAGCACTACCCAGCGTCGCCAGCCACAGCGCGCTGGCGGCGGCCAGCCGCTCTGCCAACCAGGCGGCCAAGAGCGCCCCCAACAGGCCGCTGGCCACACCGTAAGCGAGGACCGCTGCGAGCTGTTCGGCGGCGATGCCGGCGCTGCTGCCAAACAGCTTGAGATAAGACCAGTAGGCGCCGATATTGAGATAAAACAGCGCGCAACCAAACAGTGCCAACACCGTCGGCGCGCTCTGCCAGCGGCCGAACAGAACCGCAGCAGCGGGTCTTGGCTGCGCCGGCGGGCTGCGCAGCGGCAGCCGCCCGGCCAGCAGCAGCGCCGCACCGCTGCACAACGCCAACGGCACCGCCAAACCGGCGACGCCGTAACCGGCACTGAGCCGGCCACAGACGGCCAGCGCCACCACCTGAAATCCGACCTGGCCGGCCACCGAATAACTAAACCCGCGCGCCGGCTGCGCCCCCTGCGCCAACGCCGACAGCGCCAACGCGTAGGCCGAGCCACCGGCAACCCCACCCACCGCAATCGCCGCGGCCGCCAGCCAGAACAGCTGCTCGGCAACCGCCAGCCAAACAACCAACCAGCTGGCCGCCTTAACCGCCAACAGCCAGCGCCCGACCCGCCGCCAATCGGCGCGCCCCAACCAGGCCAGTGAAGCGAGTGCGGCCACCGCAAACCCACCCATTACCAGCGAGCCCAGCGACCCGGCGGCCTCGCCGAGCGCGAACGGCTCGGCGACCGCCGCGACCAGCAGCGGCAGCAGCAAAAACCCGCTGACCGCCACCACTGAGATCGACACTGCGGCGACGGTGGTCTGGCGCGGCGTCGGCGTCATCAGCTGGCGAGACTGGCGAACTGCTCGCGAAGTAGGTTTTTCTGCACCTTGCCCATCGTGTTGCGCGGCAGCTGGTCGACAAAGACGACCCGCTTGGGCACTTTAAAGGCCGATATCTGCGCTTTTAGGGCGGCGATAATGGTCGCCTCGTCGGTCGCCTCTGCGCTGCCGACCACCACCGCGACCACCGCCTCGCCAAAGTCGGCGTGGGGCACCCCGATCACCGCCGATTCGCTGACGCCGGGTAACTCGTCGACTACTAGCTCGATCTCTTTCGGGTAGATATTGAGCCCGCCGCTGATCACCATATCTTTGGCGCGACCGACGATAGAGACGTAGCCGTCGGCGCTGATCTGACCCTTGTCACCGGTGTTGAAAAAGCCATCGGCGGTGAAGTCCTCGGCGGTTTTCTCCGGCATCTTCCAATAACCCTTGAATACGTTGTCACCACGCACCTGTAGGTTGCCGATCTCGCCGACGGCCAACGGCTGGTCGCTCTCATCGGTGATACGCACCTCGACCCCCGGCAGTGGCAGCCCAACCGTGCCGCCGCGGCGCTCGCCGTGCAGCGGGTTAGAGGTGTTCATATTGGTCTCGGTCATGCCGTAGCGCTCGAGAATGCGGTGGCCGGTGCGCAGCTCAAACTCCTCAAAGGTCTCTAGAAGCAGCGGCGCCGAGCCAGAGATAAACAGCCGTATAGTGGCGACGCTGTCGCGGCCAAAGGCCGGGTTGCCGAGCAGCCGCGTGTAGTAGGTTGGCACACCCATCATCGCCGTTGCGCGTGGCAGCTCGGCCATCACCTCGTCCAAGTTGAAACCGGCCAACCAGCGCATACTGGCACCGCTTAAAAAGACACAACCAAGCGCCACAAACAAGCCGTGAACGTGAAAAATCGGCAGCGCGTGGAGCAGCACATCGCGTTCAGTAAAGCCCCAGCCCTCGACCAGTGAGGCGGCGTTGCTGCGCAAGTTCTCGTGGCTGAGCATAATCCCCTTGGGGGTGCCGGTGGTGCCCGACGAATAGAGCAGCGCGGCCAGTGCATCGCCATCCAGCTCGACGGTGGGCAGTGGCTCAGTCACGCTGGCTAGGGCGTCACTGAGGCTGCCGCTGCCATCGGTATCGAGAGTCAACAGCGTCTTCACCTTGGCCTCGGCGCAGAGCGGCGCCAGTATCGCGTGGTCGGCGCTGTCGCAGACCATCAGCGCCGGCTCGGCGTTGCCCAAAAAGTAGGCCAGCTCGTGCTGTTTGTAGCCGGTGTTGAGCGGGTGAAAGACAAACCCGCCGCGCAGACAACCGAGATAGAGGGCCAGCGCCTGGGTTGATTTGGCTACCTGCACCGAGACCCGATCGCCGACCGCGACGCCGAGCCCGGCCAGGCAGGCGGCCATCTGGCCGGCGGCGCGGTCGAGTTCAGCGTAGCTCAGCGACTCGCCGGCAGCGGTGGTCAGTGCGACTTTGTCGCCGTGCTGGTGAAATACGGTTTGAAAGTGGGCGTAGAGATTGCCGTTAGCCATGATCTAATCCTGCAATAGTGAATGGATGGCAGCCATCAAGCGATGGCGCGAACAATAAAAAACAGTACCGACGGTGCCAGCAGACAGCCGACCCCGGTGTAAAACGTGGCGGTCATCGCGCCGTACGGGACCAGCTTGGGGTCGGTGGCAGCCAGGCCGCCGGCGACGCCGCTGGTGGTGCCCATCAGGCCACCATAGACCATTGCCGAATATGGGTTGTTGAGCCCGATCGACTTGGCCACCAGTGGTGTACCGATCATCACCAGCACCGATTTAACCAGCCCTGCGCCGACGCTCAGCGCTATCACCTCGGAGCTGGCGCCAAGCGCGGTGCCGGTAACCGGCCCGACAATGTAAGTGGCGGCACCAGCGCCGATAGTAGTGATCGCCACTGCGTCGGTGTAGCCAAACGCCACCGCCACCAGCGCGCCGACCACGAACGACAGCACCACACCGATCACCACCGACAGCGCACCGGCCCAACCGGCCTGTTTGAGCGCGCGTGTGTCGGCGCCAAAGGCGGTGGCGACGATGGCGAAGTCGCGCAGCATCGCGCCACCCATAAACGCCACGCCGCTGAATACGGCGATGTCGGCTAGCCCCTTGCTGCCGCCGCTGTAGAGCCCACCGAGGTAGGCGAGCAGCAGGCCGAGCGCGATCGCCACCGCCGAGCCGTGGATCACCCCGCGGCTGAGTTTGGCCGACAGCCAGTAGGAGAAGGCCGTGACAGCACCGATCAGCAGGAAGGCGGTGATCAGCGCCTGTTTGGCGAGAAGCAGTGTTAGCAGCTCCATTACAGCTCCCCCTCTAGTGCTGCGCCGCGGCGCGCCAAGCGGCTAAACAGCGGGATCAGCGCAAAGCTGACCACCACCGCCAGCACACCGGCGACCAGCGCCAGCCAGCCGCTCTCGATAGCGCCGAGCACATTCTGCTTGGCGGCCATCGCCACCACAATCGGGATGTACATGGCACTCCAAAACTGGATACCGCTCTGGCTGGCGGCGTTGAGCTGCCAGCGCTGATTGGCGTGGCTGGTGAAATAGAGCAGCAACAGCATAGCGATGCCGACCCCTCCGACATTGGCCTCGATGCCGAGCAGACGGCCAATCAGATCGCCCGCCAAGGTGCCCGCCAGCAGGCAGAAAGCGAGCAGTGAAACCCCGTAGATAACCATAGTTAACCCTCTCGTTATTGTGGTGTTGTTATCTGGTTTATGTTGGTTGAGCAGTAATGCTAGCGGCGTTTGACCCGCTCCAACTGCCGGTTGAACGGCCTCTCAGTGACTATCTGCTGCTCGCTGACAAACGCCTCGTGGTTGCGCTCAACATTCTCGAGCCGGTAGCGGTAGTTGACCATCGCCCCGAGCGACTGGCTGCGGCCCTTCGCCGAGGTGTCGCCGAGGGTGTCGACCTGTTCGATACCGGCACCGTTGCGCAGGTGAAAACGCGCCACCGGGTCAAACGGCTGCTGGCCGCGCTTAGCGCGGTACAGATAGTGGGCGGCGAGCCGTTCGACCAGCGGCTGGCCACCGCTCTGCTCGAGCCGCTGCCAAGCGGCGTCCTGCTCACCACCGCTGGCAATCTCGTCAAGCAGCGCCAGCACCGCGTCGCTGTCGTCACCGCTCGGCTCAATCGAGTCGCGATTCTCTTGTAGCCAGCCGACCAGCCCGGGGATCGGCGACAGGGTGGCAAATTGGCTGAGGTTGGGCAGCTCGCGCTGCAGCTCTAACACCACCTGCTTGATCAAAAAGTTACCCAACGTCACCCCTTTCAAACCGCGCTGACAGTCACTGATCGAGTAGAAAATTGCGGTGTCGGCGTGCTGCTCGGCGCTGCTGTCGATCGGCTCTTCAAGCAGGGTCTGTACCGAGGTGGCCATGCCGCGACAGAGCGCCACCTGGACAAAAATCAGCGGCTCGTCGTCGATGGCCGGGTGGAAGAAGGCGAAGCAGCGACGGTCGGCGGCGAGCCGGCGGCGCAGATCGTCCCAGCCGTTCATGGCGTGGACCGCCTCGTAAGCGATCAGCTTTTCAAGAATGTGCGCGGGCGTCTTCCAGTCGATCGCGGTCAGCCGCAAGAAGCCGCGGTTAAACCACGAGCCGAGCAGGTGGCGCAGGTCGCTGTCGACCTCTTTTAACTCCGGGCGCCGGCGCAGTGAGCGCAGCAGCTCGGCGCGCAGTGCAACCAGTGTACGGGTACCGTCTGGGGCCATGTTGATACGCCGGAACAGCTCTTGGCGCGGCGCCTCGGTGGCGGCGTTGAGCCGATCGCGGGCGGCTGCGCCAGGCTCGTTCTGGTAGTTGGCGATCGCCGTGTCGAGCGCGGTTGAGTCAACCCCGTAGCCCTCTAGCAGCAGGCTAAAAAACGCCTCGCGCTGCTCGTCGTCGAACTCTTTGCAGCGCTCCACCACGGCGCTGGCGATCGCCGTACCGAGCGCCTCACCGCGGCTCGACAGCAACTGCTCGCAGAGTTCGGCTAGGCTGAGCGCGGTCTTGCCATCTTTATTAACCCAGCCGCGGCTGCGCAACAGGTCGCGGCCAGCGGCGGCGACAGACCCTAACCATCGGTCAAGCATAGCCCTACCCCAGTGCCGGTGAATGGTGGTCGAGATTATAGCGGGCGGCCTGCTCGTAGGCGTAGCCGAGCTGTAGGGTGGCAAAATCGGCGTAGCGCGGGCCGATAATCTGCAGCCCCATCGGCAGCCCGTCGCGGCCGAAACCGGCGGGTACATTGAGTACCGGACAGCCGCTGAGTGTGCCGGGGATGACTACCTCCATCCAGCGGTGGTAGGTGTCCATGCTGCGCCCAGCGATCTGTTTAGGCCAGTGGGCGGCGGCATCAAACGGGAACACCTGGGCGGTCGGCAACACCAAGAAGTCGTACTGTTCAAAGGCGGCGACCATCGCCGCGTAGAACTTAGCCCGCGCCGCTGAGGCGTTAAAGACATCCAGCCCGGTCAGCGCCAGACCGCCCTCAACCTCCCAGATCGCCTCTGGCTTGAGCTGGGCGCGCCGCACCGGGTCGGCGTAATTAGCCGCTTGGGTGGCACGAATAATCCAGTGGCGGAAGGTCAGCCAGGTCTGCCAGAGCTGCTCCATCGGGTAGTTGAGTGAGGCGCTGTCAACCCGCGCACCGATGGTCTCAAAGTGACCGAGGGCCTTTTCACAGAGCCCGAGCACCCCCGCCTCCATCGGCAGGTAGCCGTCAAAGTCGCCGAGCCAGCCAATTTTGGTGCCCTGCCAGTCGCGCGCCAGCGGGGCGGCAAACTGGGCGGGATCTTGCGGCACGGTATTCGGGAAGCGCGGCGACTGGCCTGCCATGGTCGCCAGCAGCCGAGCTGTGTCGGCCACGGTGCGGCCCATCGGCCCGTTGGCCGGTAGCTCTTCGAGAAACATCGGCGCAAACGGAACACGGCCCGGCGATGGCCGAAAGCCAATCACGTTGTTAAAACCGGCCGGGTTGCGCAGTGAACCCATCATGTCGCTGCCATCGGCGACCGGCACCATCTTCAGGGCCAGCGCCGCGGCTGCCCCACCGCTGCTACCACCGGCAGTACTGTAGGCGTCATAGGCGTTGAGGGTGGCGCCAAACACGCTGTTGTAGCTCTGCGAACCGAGTCCGAACTCGGGGGTATTGGTTTTGCCGACGAAAATTGCCCCCGCCTCACGGATCCTAGCAATATGCAGCGAGTCTACCTTGGCGACGTTATCGGTATAGAGCGGCGAGCCTTTGCTGGTCACAAAGCCGCTAGCATCGGCAAGGTCTTTGACCGCGTGGGGAAAGCCGTGCATCCAGCCGCGGTAGCGGCCGGCAGCCAGATCGCGATCGGCAGTGGCGGCCTCGGCGAGCAGCTGGTCGCTGTCGGCGCGGGCGACGATGGCATTGAAGGTACCGTTGAGGCGGTCGATTTGGCTGAGATAGCTGCCCATCACCTCGACGCAGGACAGCGAGCGAGCTTTGATCGCCGCCGACAGGTCGATGGCATTCATCGCCACAATCTCGTCGCCGGCCGATTCGTTCTGCTGGCTACAGGCGGCCAGCGGGGTCAGCGCGGCCAGCGCCGGCAGAGCCGCACTGCGCGTCAAAAACTGCCGGCGCGACAGCCCAACGGGCTCGCGCGGCTTAGATAAATTATCTTCTCTGTTACTCACAACAACTCCTTATTGGCGAGCGAACCAACGATAAACTGTCCGTTAGCTAGCAAGTAATACGGCCTATGACCTTTCCCCCAAGTTACTACCATGTCTTGGATGAGATATTGCCACTTTAGGCCGCCTGTTGAGCAAACTCAACTGGCGGCAAATAATTGAGTGAGCTGTGCGGTCGCACGGTGTTGTA
>JAHEGD010000035.1 GCA_024639885.1 Porticoccaceae bacterium
ACGGCGCGGGTAAGCCCGAGGAGTGCACCGGGCCAGAGCCGGCCGCTGCAGGCTTGGAAGAGCAGGGCTTTGGCTGGACCAACAAGTGTGGCAAGGGCAACGCCGAAGAGACCATCACCAGCGGGCTAGAGGGCGCCTGGTCGGCCAACCCAATCGCCTGGACCAGCCAGTACCTAGACAACCTGTTTGGTTACGAGTGGGAACAGACTCGCAGCCCAGCCGGTGCTATTCAGTGGATACCCAAAGATGGCGCTGCAGACCAGCTGGTGCCGGATGCTCACGTAGCCGGCCGACGCCATGCGCCGATTATGTTCACCACCGACCTGTCGCTGAAATTCGACCCCGCCTACCGCGAGATTGCGTTGCGCTTCCAGCAAAACCCGGAGGAGTTCGAAAAGGCTTTCGCCCAGGCGTGGTTTAAGCTCACCCACCGCGATATGGGCCCACGTGCACGCTACGTGGGTGCCGATGCACCGGCTGAAATACTCAGCTGGCAAGACCCCGTACCGGCAGTCGACCACAAGTTGGTGTCGCCGCGCGACGTCGCCAAGCTGCAAACCGCCATTCGTGACGCAGGGCTCGCTAGCGAGCAGTTGGTGCGTACGGCGTGGGCCTCGGCGGCCTCGTTCCGCGCTACCGACATGCGCGGTGGTGCTAACGGTGCCCGCGTGCGGTTAGCGCCGCAGACCGGTTGGGCGGTTAACAACGGCGACGAAATCGCTGCGGTAGTGGCAAAGTTGACTGAGATCCAAACCCAGTTCAACGACTCGCAGTGGGGCAGCACCCGGGTCTCATTGGCCGACCTGATTGTACTGGCCGGCAATACCGCAGTAGCGGATGCGGCAGCGGCGGCGGGTTATAAAGTCGATCTGCCGTTTAACCCCGGCCGCGGCGATGCCAGCCAAGAGCAGACCGATGTCGATTCATTTGCGGTACTCGAGCCGCAAGCGGATGGCTTTCGCAACTACTACAGCGATGAGTCTATCTACAACCCTACCGCGGCCATGGTCGACCGCGCAGCGCTGCTCAACCTAACCGTACCAGAGATGACCGCATTGGTCGGCGGCCTGCGCGTACTGGGTGGCAACAGTGGCGGCAGCCAGCACGGGGTATTCACCAGCCGCCCCGGCCAGCTCTCTAACGACTACTTCGTCAACCTGCTGGACATGGCCACCCAGTGGCGCAAGGCCGACCAGCCCGATCTGTACGTGGGTGTTGATCGCGCCAGTGGCGAGCAGCGCTGGACAGCGACCCCGGTTGACCTGATGTTCGGCTCCAGCGCCGAGCTGCGCGCGGTCGCCGAGGTTTACGCCTCGAACGACGGCGGTGCTAAGTTTGCCCGCGACTTTGCCGCAGCGTGGCACAAAGTGATGAACCTCGACCGTTTTTAACGGCTAGAGGCCAACCAGCAACACCAAGGCGCCCCCAGGGGCGCCTTTTTTGTAGCTAGATAAAGGCCGGCACAAAAAGCACCACGGCTCTGCCATACCTGCCCGGCCGGTACCGCTACCTAACTCGTTGGTATTACTTCCTGCGCAGCATCGAGTTGTTATACTGTTCACCGTTTGAACACGCCAAGGCCTGCATCCGTGCAGGCCTTGCGGTAGCCTGCCCGCAGTATTCACAAGCTGCACAAGGCTAGCCAAATCATCCAGCAGTTAACGGTAATGACAGCCCCCGACACCCTCGAAAAAGAGTACCAGCTGCTTAATCTTATTGAGCAGCGCCCCCAGGCTACCCAGCGCGAGCTGGCGGCAGAGCTGGGCGTCTCGTTGGGTAAGGCGCACTATGTTTTAACCGCGTTGGTAGGGCGTGGGCTGGTTAAAGGCGGCAACTTTGCCCGCTCCAGCAACAAGCGTGGTTATGCCTATGTGCTCACCCCCAAAGGGTTTAAAGAGAAGGCAGTCATTACCCAGTCGTTCTTGCAGCGCAAAATAGCCGAGTACGATCGTCTCAAGGCAGAGATCGCGCGCCTCAGCGCCGAGCTAAACCAGCCCAACCCCACTGGCACAGAGCCACCCCAACAGTAACCGCCCAGCCTATGCCCACTGCCTCGTCTTCGTCAGCCCCTCTCGCAGCAAGCCCAGCGCCGATCCGCAAGGCCATTATTCCGGTCGCCGGCTTAGGTACCCGTATGCTGCCGGCCACTAAAGCAATCCCTAAGGAGCTGCTGCCAGTTTACGACCGCCCAATCATCCAATGGGTGGTAGAAGAGGCAATAGCCGCGGGTATAGAAGAGATCATTCTGGTTACCCGCAGCGGTAAAGAAGCAATTGAGAACCACTTTGACGCCCACTACGAGCTAGAGCATCGCCTAGAGCGCAAAGGCAAACAGACGATATTAAAAACTGTAAAAAATATCATTCCCGCGCATATCAATATTGTATCTATCCGCCAAGCCGACGCGCTCGGCCTGGGCCACGCCGTACTGTGTGCAAAAAAACAGATTGGCGGTGAGCCATTTGCAGTGCTGCTACCAGACGTACTGCTGCTAGATGCAATTGGCAGCCCCCACGGCCACAGCTTCAAAGCGATGATGGCTGCCTGGCAGCAAACCGGCCACGGCCAGCTGATGGTAGAGCAGGTCGCCCAAGACCAGGTAGAGCAATACGGCATAGCCGACGTTAACGGCGCCAACATCACCCCGTTCAAAGCTACAGCTATTAGGCAGCTGGTAGAGAAGCCCAACCCCCAAGACGCGCCATCTAACCTTGCTGTACTGGGCCGCTACCTACTGCCCAACAGCGTTATGCAGCTGCTGCAAAAAACTCAGCCCGGCGCCGGT
Source organism: Porticoccaceae bacterium (assembly GCA_024639885.1). Classification (GTDB taxonomy): domain Bacteria; phylum Pseudomonadota; class Gammaproteobacteria; order Pseudomonadales; family Porticoccaceae; genus LSUCC0057. The sequence goes on from JAHEGD010000035.1 coordinate 2,786, forward strand.
GGCGAGATACAGCTAACCGACGCGCTTGATGCACTCATAGCCCAGCAACCGCTAAACGCGTTTTTGACCACCGCACAAACCCACGATTGCGGCAATAAGCGTGGCTACCTAGCTGCCAGTGTGGCGGTGGGCATGCGCGATGAGGGTACTAAAGAGTATTTGCAGCGCATCGTTAGCCAAACCTGATAAGCAGTCACCAACGCTGGGGTTCACGTAGTTGGGTTATCGCGGGTTGTTACAGTAGTTAACTTTATAAAGGAAGCTGCTGATGCGTCAGGCGAGGAGTCTAAACATTGTATAAATTTATCGGTGCTGGTAGTCAAAACAATGTTTAACTAAAGGCTTAGCCGAAGGTGCCGACATGAAAACCAATATCCGCAAGTGAGGCAACTCTGCAGGCACGATTGTCCCCGTGCCTATGCTTAATGCAGCCGGGATAGTACCCGGCGACAAGGTAGCTATTGAGGCCAGGCCAGGCGAGTTGGTAATGGAGCTGATTGACGAGCCGATGACCCTAGAAGAACTGTTGACGCAAAGCCCAAAAGAGAGCTTTAAAATTATTGAAGAAGATACGGTTTGGGTCGATGCCTCGCCGCGAGGCCACGAAATTTAACGGCCCGATACGTGCCCGACAAGGGCAACATTGTACTGCTCGATTTTGACCCAAGCGCAGGCAAAGAGATCATTAAGAGGCGCCCCGCGTTAGTGTTGTCGAGGCGAGCATTCAATGGCCATGCCGGGTTCTCTATTGTAGCGCCCATTACCAATACTGCACGCGGTATGGCTTTAGAGGTGCAATTGCAGGAGGGGACAACCAGCGGCTTAGTACTGATGTACCAATTAAGGTCATTGGAGGTTACAACCCGGAACGTGAGCTTTGTTGAAAAGGCCACGCAATCGGTTATCGATAGGGCGACCGAGATCGCCACAACTATTATTCGGTAACGGAGTCGCCCGCGGTTGTACTGCGAAATGGCGGATGAGTGGCGATCCTTCAGCGCGGTGCGATGACGCCGCCGTTAACGTCAAGGCTGAGGTGACCGAAATTTGGGGTCTAGAGCGCGCAAATGTCGCTGGTGTTAGAGTTGGCAACCAGAGACGGGGTGGAAAAGTTATGCAAAACAGGAGTTGTACTTACCTTTCTGCATAGGTTTGGGTA
>JAHEGD010000024.1 GCA_024639885.1 Porticoccaceae bacterium
GACCGCTTCTGAGAGCGCGATGGTATCGGCGAGCGCCCGCTTGGCGTTGCCGGCGTGGTGGCCGTGGTCGATACGGCCCGCCTCGACCATCAGATAGTAGCCGTCTGGGTCTTGGCTGAGTAGCTCGATCGCTTTGCGAGTCATCTCGGCCAAGCTGGGCTCACCGGCCACATCGTCGCCGCGATCCAGCTCAAAGCGCATATGCGATGGTTCAAATAAGCCGAGTAAACGACTGGTATTGCTCGGGTTTATATCGACAAGCTGATCGCGATTCCAGACGTAACTGGCGCCTTTACGGCTGGCCAGCCACTCTTGGTGAAGATTGCGGCCATCGGCTCGCCCACCCATTTTAGCGGGGTACTCCGGGTCTTGCGCAGCGTTGCTGTAAAAGTAGCGGCGCCCTCCCCCCAGAACTACCTCGGGGCCGTCGCCGTAGGGGCTCTCCAGCAGTTGGCGGGCGATATCCTTTACCGTAGCGCCAGCGGCCAGTTCGTTGTCCCCCTCCCAGTTGCGCTCAGGCAGGTGGGCGTAGTTGGCGGCCGGGGTGGCGTGGGTAACCCGCGCAGTGGTCACTAAGCCGGTGGCCAAGCCGCGCTGCTCGGCCAGCTCCATAATGGTGACTACGCTGGCATCCGCGACACGCCCAGCATCGGCTTGGTTGCGCGCTAACGCTGGCGTAACAGAGAGGGCGCCGTCATTCGCTTTAATGCCGGTGACCATGGCCGTGGCCGTGGGCGCTGAGTCGCTGGTCTGTTGGTTGGCGCTGGCGGTGACACTGATCGCCAGATGGGGCAGCCGCTCGAACGCCAGGCGGTGTGACTCGCCATCGCTACCGCGCTGCTGTCCGTCCAGAATCCGTGCTGCCGTTACGGTAGAGACCCCCATGCCGTCGCCAACAAACAAAATAACATTTTTTGCCTGCCCTGCCCCGCCACCGCGCTTGAGCGCGGCCAACTTGGCGCTGCCTCGGTCGAACCAGCCGCTGCCCTCTAGCTTACCGTTGGTTTCGGCGAAGCCGATCGGAGCGGTTGTCACCAGCGATATCGCCAGTAGCGCATACTTTGAGGTTTTCATAAAAAGAAGCCCTTGTATAAGAGTCGTTAGGAGCTAATCATACCCTTCGTTAAATGAAAGTTTTATGATTGCAACAAGCGCCATGAGCTAGCCACCTCGAGATAAGGCTAAACTACTCCTTAGCCATGCGCCAACCCACCTGGCGCCTTTCGTCGCAACCGAGTGAGCTATGAAGATTCTTTATCTGTGCACCCACAACCGCTGTCGCAGTATCCTCTGCGAGGCAATCACCAACCAGATCGCTTCGCCACTGCTGCACGGCTACAGCGCCGGCAGCCAACCAGCCGGTGCGGTGCACCCCGCGACTATCGCCGAGCTTCACTTTAGAGGCTACGACACCCGCGGGCTGGCAAGCCAGTCGTGGGATACCTACGCAGACAGCGACATTGACCTGGTAGTGACCGTCTGCGACAGCGCGGCGGCAGAGAGCTGCCCGCTCTGGCTGGGCGATACACCGACGGTCCACTGGCCGCTGCCCGACCCCACTGCGCAAACTAGCGAGCAAGCCTGCGCCGAGCTGTTCGATCAGGTGGTTACCACCATTGTCGCGCGGGTCGATGCGATGCTAGAGGCGGGGCTATCCAGTCTGGCGGGCGAGCAGCGCCGCGCGGCACTCAACACACTGGTTGCCGAGTGGGCCTAGCCGACCGCGACCAACAGCCGACGGAACCTTCAGCATCCGCTGCGGTCTTCACAGCGGGTGCGTGGCGGCTGCCTAGCCGCTCTGCTCTCTGCTATGATGCCACGCAGCCCGGGCGCCTCTGCGCGCCCTCTTTAAGGGCACTTCGTTAGCCACAAGGACTCGGTATGTACAACGCTGTTATCACCCGTCGCGGCCGCTGGTTGCCGCGCCTGCTGGCCACCGGCTGGCTGCTCGGCAGTGCCGCTTTTGCGGCCGAACCGTCGAGCGAGCGAATTGCCATCGAGGACTCGCAACCGCAGCTGCTCAACGAGCTGCTCGAGCAGCTCAACAGCCGTCACTACGTTAAGCTGGCGATCGACGATGAGTTTTCTGCGCTGCTGTTAGACCGCTACCTAGAACGCCTCGACGGCGGCAAAGTCTACCTACTGCAAAGTGATATCGAGTCCGCCCGACAGCGCTGGTCGAGCGCACTCGACGACGCCCTCAGGCAGCGCGACTTGACCGCTGCCGAACAACTATTCAATCTCTGGCGCGACCGCGCCATCGCCCGCACCGAAGCCAATTTAGCGCTGCTTGCCAACCGACTGCCGGTCATCGACGACCCCGCCGCGAGGGTGGTGCTCGACCCCGATCTGCGCGATTGGCCGGCAACGAGCGCGGCTGCCGACCAGCATTGGCAGCTGCGCCTGGCCGAGCAGGCAACCCGGCTGCTGCTGGCCGACAAGAGCGCCGAGGAGGCGCAAGAGCTGCTGTTGAAGCGCTACCGCAGCCAGCTACAGCGACTGCAGCAGCTCACCCCGGTGGATCTGTTTTCCAGTTACGCCAATGCGCTGACCTCGCTCTACGACCCGCACACCGACTACATGTCGCCGCGCAGCGAAGAAAACTTCAAGATCAATATGTCGCTCTCATTAGAGGGAATCGGTGCGGTACTGCAGAGTGACGACGAGTTCACCAAAGTCGTTCGGGTGATCCCCGGCGGCCCCGCCGACCTCCACGGCATCTTGCAAGCCGAAGACCGTATTGTTGGTGTCGGCCAGCAAGACGAGGCGGTGGTCGACGTCGTCGGCTGGCGACTCGATGATGTCGTCGACCTGATCCGCGGCCCCAAAGACTCTGAGGTAACGCTACAAATATTGCCAGCAGTCGGTGAGTTTGCCGACCAGCAGCGCGAGATCACAATCACCCGCGACAAGGTCAAGCTCGAAGACCAGGCCGCCAGCGGCAGTATCGTTGAGATCGCCGCCAGCAGCGAGCGCGCGGCGATGCGGATTGGCGTGATAGAGCTGCCGGCGTTCTACTTTGACTTTGACGCCTACCGGGCGCGCGATCCGGAGTATAAAAGTAGCACCCGCGATGTCTTTAATCTGCTCAAGCAGCTCGCTGGGGAGAGTGTCGATGGGGTTATCCTAGACCTGCGCAGTAACGGCGGCGGCTCACTGCATGAGGCCACCACTATGACCGACCTGTTTGTCGAGCCAGGCCCTGTAGTGCAGATTCGCGAGGCCGATCAAAAAGTCGACCGCCGCCAGCGCGCCCGCAGCGGAGCCGTCTACAACGGCCCATTGGTGGTGCTGGTCGACCGACTGAGCGCCTCGGCCTCAGAGATTCTGGCCGGTGCCCTGCAAGACTACCAGCGCGCTTTGATCGTAGGCAGCCAGACCTACGGCAAAGGGACCGTCCAAGACATCACCGGCCTGAGCAGTGGCCAGGTCAAGCTGACCATCTCAAAATACTACCGGATCTCTGGCGACAGCACTCAGAACCGCGGCGTGGTGCCCGATGTCGCCCTGCCCTCGCTGTGGGACAGCAGTAAAATTGGTGAGCGCGAGCGCGACAACGCGCTGGCGTGGGACACCATTCACCCCGTTCCGCACCGCAGCTACCCGGGCTTTGCCGACCAGCTGGAAGTGCTCCGCCAGCGCCACCTGATTCGTCAGCAGTCGCGCAGCGAGCTGATCCGACTGACCGAGCGGTTGGCGCTGGAGCGTAACTGGGAGGAAGAATCGGCTGTTCTGATCGATGTCGCTGCTCGGCGCGCCGAAAAAGACGCCCGTGAAAACGCCCTGCTGGCGATTGAAAACCGCTACCGCACCCGGATTGGTGAGCCCAGCTACCCCGATGTTAAAAGCTGGCGCGCAGCCGAGGAGCCAGGCGACGACACCAACTTAACCAGCGATGACAGCCCGACTGGCGACGACGAACTCGACGCCAAATTGGCCGAGGAGCTAGGCGAGCTGGCCACTGTCGAAGCCGACGACGACCCACTACTGGTCGAGGCGGCCAATGTACTGGCCGACTTGATTGCGCTGACCCCGCGTAAAAAATAGTGCGCCGCGGTCAACCGTCTGCGCAGCCCAGCGTTTAAGTAGTGCGAGGGCCACCGGTTGGCCGCACAGGACCAACGCAATGGCAAAGGCAGCAATGGCAGTGACAGACAACCCAGCTAAACCGCGTCGATTGCGACTGCTGTCGGGCCGCGCCTCACCCGCCGCGGCGGGTAGTCTCGCCGAGCTGCTCGGTGCGATGCAGAGCAAGCTCTACGCAATCGCTTATTCGGCCACCGGCCAGCGCGAGGACGCCCTCGATCTCGTACAGGTCGCCATGACCAAACTGGTCAGCCACTACGCCGACCGCCCCGCCGCCGAATGGCCGCCGCTGCTGATGCGGATTCTCTCCAACGCGATTACCGACCACTACCGACGCGGTGCGCGCTACCGCGAGTTTTTTGTCGATGGCATTGAGCTGGAGCAACTGCCAGAGCCGGTCGACAGCGCTGCGGCTGAGCCGCACCAGCCCAGCAACCCCACTGAGCAGCTGGCTGCCAGCCAGCTCAATGGCGACATCAGCACGGCCCTCGCCGCACTGCCAGAACGCCAGCGCCAGGCGTTTTTGCTGCGTGGCTGGGGTGAATACTCGGTAGCGGAGGCCGCCGAAGCGATGGGCTGCTCGGCGGGTTCGGTCAAGCAGCATTACTTTCGCGCCCTGCAGGCGCTGCGGCCGCTGCTGGCGGCCCACCTGCCATCGACAACAGCACCATCCACCCGTGCGACTAGGAGCAACCTATGACCAGCGACCAACAGCCCAGTGATATCGGCCAGCAACAAGCGCTGTGGCGCAGCCAGTTGGCTGACTTGCAGCGTCACAGCGAGGCCGACCCAGACCTACAAGCGCGCCTCAACGCTATCCGCAGCCAGGCGCTGGCCGCCCGGCGACCGCGCCGCCAGCGCTGGCTGGCGCTGGCCGCCTCGCTCGGCGCAGTGGCGATCGCCCTGCCGCTGCTACTCAACACCGCACCCGACAGCCCGGCGGTATTTGTGGCGGAAAACTATCTAGAGGCCAACAGCGAAGCCGACAACCCGCTGGCGCTCTACGGCGAGCTCGGCCACTACCAGTGGTTTGTGCTCGGCGAGTAACCAGCGCCGCGGGCGGCCTGCAAAAACCGGCAGCCACAAAAAAGCCCCAGCGGTTAGCTGGGGCTTTTTTGTTACTGGCGCGGCTTAAAGCCCGCTTTCAAACTCCGGTAGCGCCTGGAACAGGTCGGCAACCAAGCCGTAATCGGCCACCGAGAAGATCGGCGCCTCTTCGTCTTTGTTGATCGCTGCGATCACTTTAGAGTCCTTCATGCCGGCCAAGTGCTGGATAGCACCCGAGATGCCGACCGCGATGTAGAGATCCGGCGCAACGATCTTGCCGGTCTGGCCGACCTGCATGTCGTTGGGTACAAAGCCGGCATCCACCGCCGCGCGCGAGGCGCCAACCGCTGCGCCGAGCTTGTCGGCGATGCTGTAGAGCATCTCAAAGTTTTCGCCGTTGCCCATACCGCGGCCACCGGAGACAACAATGCCCGCCGCAGTCAGGTCGGGGCGGTCAGACTTGGCCACCTCTTCACCGACAAACGAGCTGGTAGCGCTGGCGTGAGCTGCACCGACCGCTTCAACCGCGGCGCTGCCGCCAGTGGCTGGCGCAGCATCAAATGCGGTGCCGCGCACGGTCAGCACTTTGATCGCGTCGTTGCTTTTAACGGTGGCGATCACGTTGCCGGCATAGACCGGGCGTTTAAAGGTGCTGGCATCGATCACGGCAGAGATGTCAGAGATCGGCTGCACGTCAAGCAGTGCGCCTACGCGCGGCAATACGTTCTTGCCGGTGGTAGTGGCGCTGGCGATGACGTGGCTGTAGTTGGCGGCCAGCTCGGCGACTAGCGGTGCGACTGCTTCGGCCAGGGCGTGGTCGTAGGCGGCGTTGTCGGCAACCAGCACCTTGCCAATACCAGCGACTTGGGCGGCGCTATCGGCGGCACCTTGGCAGCCGTTGCCGGCGACTAAAATGTCGACACTGCTATCAATTTGCAGCGCGGCGGTTACCGCATTGAGGGTTGCCGCGTTGAGAGTGGCGTTGTCGTGTTCAGCTAAGATTAATACGCTCATTTAGATCACCTTCGCTTCGTTTTTCAGTTTGTCCAGCAGCTCACCAACGTCGGCTACCTTGATACCCGCTGCGCGCTCGGCCGGCGGCTCAACACTGAGCTGCTCGGTGCGCGGCGCGACATCGACACCCAGCTCTGCGGCATTGGTGACATCCAGCGGCTTTTTCTTGGCTTTCATAATGTTGGGTAGCGATGCGTAGCGCGGCTCGTTGAGGCGCAGGTCGGTGGTGACCACCGCCGGCAGCGTCAGCGCCAGCGTCTGCAGGCCGCCGTCCACTTCGCGGGTCACTTTGGCGCTATCGCCCTCAATCACTAGCTCAGAGGCGAAGGTCGCCTGGCCGGCACCCATCAGCGCGGCCAGCATCTGGCCAGTCTGGTTGTTGTCACCGTCGATCGCCTGCTTGCCCAGCAGAACCAGCTGCGGCTGCTCTTTGTCGACGATCGCTTTCAAACACTTGGCAATGGCCAGCGGCTCCAGGCGGCCATCGGCTTCAACCAGAATGCCGCGGTCGGCACCTAGTGCCAGTGCGGTGCGGATCTGCTCTTGTGACTGAGTGGCACCGACAGAGACGGCAATCACTTCGGTGGCGACACCCTTCTCTTTAAGGCGAACTGCCTCTTCCACCGCAATTTCACAAAATGGGTTGATCGACATCTTGACGTTGTTCAACTCAACGTCAGAACCGTCTGCTTTGGCTCGCACTTTGACGTTGTAGTCGACCACACGTTTTACCGCGACTAAAACTTTCATGGCTATTCCTTCTAATGGTTGGGCTTGAGCTGAACGGCGTAAGGCTGTACCGATTCGGTGGCGAATAATGCCGACAAGTGTCTGACAAATCAACTGTCACAGCCCGGCACAGACCACCCAAACGGCTGAAAAACAGCGTAAAAATGCGACTCTGCGGTCGGCTATAGGCGACTGCCAAGCGGGTATAATACCGCCCTGGTTTGACACGCGGGCGCGAAAAGCCTGTAAAATCGCCACAACTTATTTAGAGGAGAGCAGCGTGGAACGTGAATCAATGGAATACGACGTCGTCATCGTCGGCGCCGGCCCCGCCGGGCTATCAGCAGCCTGCAAGATCAAGCAAGAGCGCCCCGATAGCTCTGTGGTGGTGGTTGAGAAAGGCTCTGAGGTTGGCGCGCACATCCTGTCCGGCGCGGTATTCGAGACCACCGCTCTAGACGAGCTGTTCCCCAACTGGAAAGAGCTCAACGCCCCGCTCAACACCCCGGTAGACAAAGACGACATCTTCGTCCTCACCAGCGCCGAGAAAGGCATTAAGGTGCCGGGGCTGTTTGCCCCCAAAACCATGCACAACCACGGCAACTACATTATTAGCCTCGGCAACCTCTGTCGCTGGCTGGCCGAGCAGGCCGAAAATCTCGGCGTGGAGATCTTCCCCGGCTTTACTGCGGCAGAGGTGCTCTACGGCGAAGCGGGCGAAGTGCGCGGCATCGTCACTGGCGAAATGGGGGTCGGCATTAACGGCGAGCAGAAAGACAGCTATGTCCCCGCCATGGAGCTGATTGGCCGCTACACCGTATTTGCCGAGGGCTGCCGCGGCCACCTAGGCAAGTCGCTGATCGCCAACTTCAACCTAGACGAAGGTAAAACTCCGCAGCATTATGGCATTGGTATCAAAGAGTTGTGGCGCATACCTGCCGAGCAACATCAGCCTGGCTTAGTGGTTCACTCGGCCGGCTGGCCGCTCTCGGAGAGCGGCTCGTCGGGAGGCAGCTTCCTCTACCATATCGAAGACAACCAAGTGGTGGTTGGGCTGATTACCGACCTCTCCTACACCAACCCCAATGTCAGCCCGTTCGATGAGTTCCAGCGGCTCAAGCACCACCCCAAGTTTGCCCAGTACCTCGAGGGCGGTGAGCGGCTCTCTTACGGCGCCCGGGCGCTGGTCAAAGGCGGCTTACAGGCGCTGCCGAAGATGGCCTTCCCCGGTGGTGTGCTGGTCGGCTGTGATGCCGGCACGCTGAACTTTGCCAAAATCAAAGGCTCACACACCGCTATGAAGAGCGGCATGGTCGCCGCCGAAACCATCGCCGCCGCACTGAATGCCGAGCGCAGCAATGACCTGCTGGAAGAGTTTGCCGGCAACTTTGAAGCCTCTTGGGCCTACAAAGAGCTGCACATGCAGCGCAACTTTGGCCCCGCCCAGCACAAGTGGGGCAATATCCTCGGCTCTGCCTACGCCTTCATCGACATCAATATTTTCAGCGGCAAGCTGCCCTGGACCCTTAAGGACATGAAGCCGGACCACGCCACACTGGAGCCGGTAGCCAAGGCCAAGAAGATCAACTACCGCAAGCCCGACGGCAAGCTCAGCTTTGACAAACCCTCGTCGGTGTTCCTCTCCAACACCAACCACGAAGAGGACCAGCCCTGCCACCTGCGCTTGACCGACTCATCGATCCCGCTGTCGGTTAACCTGCCACTCTACGACGAGCCTGCCCAGCGCTACTGCCCGGCCGGTGTCTACGAAATCGTCGAGAGCCCCGAGGGCGAAAAGCGCTTCCAGATCAACGGTCAAAACTGTGTGCACTGCAAGACTTGCGACATCAAAGACCCCTCGCAGAACATCACCTGGGTCACCCCAGAGGGCGGCGGCGGTCCCAACTACCCCAACATGTAAACCGGGTAGGAGAACAACGCCCCGCACGGCTCGCCCTGCGGGGCGTTTTTTTTATCTCAAAACCCGCACCCCCAGGGCGACAGCGGCTTTTTAAGGCATGCCTCAGAAGTAAGCGGTAGCGGCGGGATAATGTGGTATCACCGACAAGATCCCGGATCACGCGCTGCGCACGGTCCGGGATGACATTAGTGGGGGACTGCGCGCACCCCACTACTGTCATCCCGGCCTTGAGCGTGATCTTCTTATCCCACTACCGTCCCGGCCTTGAGCCGGCATCTTTTCGGGCAAACCGTTGTACTAGCAGATTGCAAAGCGCGGTCGCGCCCACCACCGTCATCCCGGCCTAGAGCCGGGATCTTTTTTTGACGTATCGCAACCAATGCAGGGTGTAAGCGCGGCCAGCGCTACTAGCTGAGACCGTCTCCCGCAGGGACAGCGGGAGCCGAGCCTCCAGGGATGGGTTCACGGCGTGTCTCAGAAACTAGCGGTGGTTGCGCCACCACTCTAAAACAATGTGATATCCCCAGTAAGATCCCGGATCTCGCGCTGCGCGCAGTCCGCGATGATATTGTTGGGGCGATGTTCACAGGCCGGTTTACCGGCCCACAGGCTACTCCAGGCTCGGCAGCAGCTGTCGATCCGCGCCCTGCCCCAGCCACGCCTGCTCGCCGTCCCAGTCAGCCAGTTCGGCCAACCGGTAGTAGAGATGACGGGGTATTAGCGCCCGCAGCTGATCGCGCACTTCGACCACCGGCAGTGGCCCCTGCGCATCGCTGACACTACCCAACCGGTGGGCTCGGCTGAGCTCAAATTCGCTGTCGTCGTTGCAGCGCAGCGTTAAACGGCCACCCTGAACAACAAAGCTGGTAATCAACAACGGCACCGCGGCCACGCGGATACGCCACTTCTCGACCGGCGTTACCAAAAAATAGGCCAATCCATCGTCGCTAGACTCGGCGCGCAGCAGCTGGCAGAACAGCCTAACAATCTTATCGCGGGTGAATGGGTCGCCGTTGTGAAACCAGTGGCCAGCGCGGTCGATGAGGATATCGATGTCACCCGACAGCCGCGGGTTCCAACTGCTGCGCTGGCTAAGATCGAGTTGTTGTGGCAGGCGCTGTTCAAGCCCGCTGACCGCGTCGATGGTGCCGCTCACACTTTGCGGTATTGGCCGCGGTTGCCCATCGTCACACCGATCGCGGTGATGAAGTCGACCAAGCCATCGGAGTCGGGATGGTAGTTCCAGCTCTTATTGAAGCAGAGCTCGACGGCGCCCTGGGCGAGCGCCCAACAGGCGAGGTAGTGGTAGCGGGCCGGCACGTCCTCAAGCACGCCGCGGTCGATCTGGCGCTTGATCATATCTTCCAACGCCTGCTCGTTGGTGCGACGCAACTCGTGTAACTGCTGCATCTGTTCCCGGATATCTTCGGCCTCGTCGAGCCTCACCTCAAGGTGCTGTACCAGGCGGTCGAGCTCTGGGCGCGCCAGACGCGAGTTAAAGTAAGCTTTGGCGGCGGCGCTGGGGTCGCCCTTCTCGGTCTCGGCGATGCCGGCGGCGAGGTTAGTGGTGATGCTGCGCTCGTAGTCGAGCATGATGCGCACCAGTATCTCGTTTTTGGTCAAGAAGTGCTTGTAGACCGTACCCTTACCGATACCGGCGCGCTGGGCAATATTGGCCACTGTCACCTTGTCGATCCCCTCGCTGAGAAACAGCTCCAGCGAGGCGTCAATGATGCGTTGCTCGCGCTCAAGGAACAGCTTCTTCTTTTCACGGATGCGGTCGGCACTAGAGAGCTGATTGCCCATAGGCGGATAACTACCTTGCAGGTGGGTGGTTTTCAGTAGTTAGATGGTGGTCAAAATTTTATAATTAGTCAACTGTTTAGGATTGACTTACCGCATTGATCAGGAGGCCACTGTGCGCCCATCACCCTCTCTACCGGCCCTGCTTGGCTGCGCCGGCGTTGACAGCCGCGAGCCGCGCCGCGCCAAACAGGTGGCACTACTGTTTGAGCTGCCGATGCTATTGGCGGCACTCTGGGTAGTGCTCAACTGGTGGGCACTGCGCAGTGACCCCGCCGCGCTCTGGCAGATCGACCGCTACGACCTGCCACTGTGGCTGCTGTTTGTTATTGAAGCGGCGGTGGTCAGCAGCTTAGTGCGCGATCGCCGCCGCTACCTGCGCAACAACTGGCTCAATGTCGCAGTGATCGTCGCCGGCCTGCCGCTGCTAGTTGGCATCGACAGCACGGTCGGCGCGCTGCGCTTGGTGCGGCTGGTCGCCATCGCCGCGATTGCGGTCCATGTCGGTAGCCGGGTCGGTCAGATGCTGCGCCGCAACCAGCTACTGCCGACGCTGATCGCCTCGGCGATTGTGGTGGTGATGAGCGGCATCATGATGGCTGCGCTCGACCCCGCCATCAACTCGCCGGGCGACGGTATCTGGTGGGCGTGGGTGACGGTCTCGACGGTCGGCTACGGTGATGTCGTACCGGTTTCCGCCGCTGGGCGCTGGATGGCCAGCGTGGTGATGCTGCTCGGGCTCGGTCTGTTCAGTTTGATTACCGGTGCCTTTGTTGCGTTTTTTATGGAGAAAAAAGAGCAGGAGGTCGAGGAGCTGATCCTGCTCGAGCAGCAACACATCGTCGACCAGCTTGAGGCGCTGCACCTGCGTCTAGATACTCTTGAAGGGCTTTTGCAGGACAAACCCGACAACCGTTAACAGGGGCTACCCATCGGCCGGCGCACTGTTTATAATCGCCGACCTGATTTTACCGTTGCCAGCCCAAGCCGGCAGCGGCAAGCGTTTTAACGGAGTGTAGCTCAGCTTGGTAGAGCACTGTCTTCGGGAGGCAGGGGCCGGAGGTTCAAATCCTCTCACTCCGACCAAATTATCGGTCACCACCATCCTGCGCGGGAGTCCGCGCCACCCAACGCCGCTGCGCGACTAGCCTTTCCACCGGGACATACCACCATGAGCAATTCATCTGAGACACCGTTAGTTGCGGTGATTATGGGTTCCACCTCCGATTGGGAGACCATGCAGCACGGCGTGGCGATCCTCGAGCAGTTTGGTATCGCCCATCAAGTTGAGGTGGTCTCCGCCCACCGCACCCCAGACAAACTGTTCGCGTTTGCAGAAGGTGCTGCGGCGCGCGGCATCGAGGTAATCATCGCCGGGGCCGGCGGTGCCGCCCACCTACCCGGCATGGTGGCCGCCAAGACCGCCCTACCGGTGCTCGGCATTCCTGTTCAATCTAAGGCGCTAAACGGTATCGACTCGCTGTTATCGATCGCCCAGATGCCGGCCGGCATCCCGGTTGGTACGCTGGCAATCGGCCGCGCCGGCGCCATCAACGCCGCGCTGCTGGCCGCCAGCATCCTCGCCAACCACTACCCCGCTGTCGCCGCCGCTCTGCACGCCTACCGCGCCGCGCAGACCGAGGCGGTCCTCGAGCGGCCCGACCCGCGCGAGCTAGGTTGATGAAAATCGCGATCCTCGGCGCCGGTCAACTGGCGCAGATGATGGCGCAGGCCGGCCCGGCGCTGGGCATTGAGGTGGGCTTCTTAGCCCCTGAGCAGGACCCCTGCGCTGCGCCCTTTGGGCGCCACTGGCAAGCCGCCTACGACGACCGCCAGGCAATCGCCGAGCTGGTTGAGTGGGCCGACGCGGTCACCTACGAATCGGAAAATATTCCCACCGCGCTGGTCGAGCAACTGGCCGGCCAGCTACCTACCTACCCGCCGCTGGCGGCGCTCACCGCCGCCCGCGACCGCATGGCTGAAAAACAGCTCTGTCGCCGGCTCGGCGTCGCCACTGCGGACTTTGTCGGCATCGATTCGGCCGCTGAGCTGGCGCCGGCGCTGGCCGAGCTGGGCTACCCGGCCATCCTCAAGACCCGCTCTGAGGGCTACGATGGCAAAGGCCAGGTGTGGTTGCGCAGCGCCGACGATATCGCCCAAGCCGCGCCGCAGGCCGACGCCGTGCCGTGTGTGCTAGAGGCTGTGGTCGGTTTTGACCGCGAGATCTCGGTCATTGCCGCGCGCGCCACAGACGGCACCATCAGCTGCTTCCCGATCAGTGAGAATATCCACCGTGAAGGTATTTTGCGGCTCTCTCTGAACCGCGCCAACGACCCCCAACAGGCCGCTGCCGAGGCGATGATCAGCGCCCTGATGGTCGAGCTAGACTACGTCGGCGTGCTTGCGCTGGAGCTGTTTGATGTCGGCGGCGAGCTGCGTGTCAACGAGATGGCGCCGCGTGTTCACAACACCGGCCACTGGACGCCGGTCGGCGCCGCCCACTCTCAATTCCAAGCCCACCTGCTGGCGGTCGCTGGGCGCCCGCTGCCAGCCACCGGTTGGCGGTCTGATGCAGCCATGATCAACATCGTCGGCACCCAGCCAGAGCCCGACCAGGTGGCGGCGATCCCCGGCGCGACCCTGCACGACTACGGTAAATCAGCGCGGCCTGGGCGCAAGCTGGGCCACATCAATCTCGCTTTGGAGCAGACCGCAACGGCGGCCGAGCGCTTGGCGCTGGTGCGCGCGGCACTCTGTGCTGTCGGCGAGTCGACAATGGCCGGACAGCTCACCGAGGCGTGGGTAACGCCAGCCAACTGAGAGCGCCGTTAACCAAAAAAGCCAAGCTGGTTGACAGTTTTTCTTTGGCGCTATCGCCAACTCTGCTATCGTAACGGCCAGTTAACTGCGGCGGATTACCGAGTGTCAGACCCCATTATTCTGTTTTTTATTTTCGGCATCGTCGCCGGGCTGCTCCGCTCTGAGCTGCGCCTACCCAGTGCCATCTACGATTTTTTGAGCATGACCCTGCTGCTGGCGATCGGCCTTAAGGGCGGCATCGAGCTGGCCAAACAGCCGTTCCTGTCACTGGCGCCACAGATTGGCGCGGTGTTTTTAATGGGGCTGCTGCTGCCGCTGGTCGCCTTCCCACTGCTGCGCTTGGCCGGCGGCTTCGGCCGCGCCGATGCCGCATCGATTGCCGCCCACTACGGCTCAGTCAGCGTCGGCACCTTCGCGGTCGGTATCGCCTATATGCACAGCCGCGCCGTCTTTTACGAAGAGCATATGTCACTGCTGCTGGTAGTATTGGAGATCCCGGCGATTTTGGTCGGCATTCTACTCGCCCGCGGCCTCTCTAAGCAGACCCAATGGGGCAGCGTTGCCCATGAGATCTTTGCCGGCAAAGGGGTCATCTTGCTACTCGGCGGGCTCGGCATCGGCTGGGTCGCCGGCCCGGCCGGGGTCGAATCGATCGCCCCGTTCTTTTTTGACCTATTCAAGGGCGTGCTGGCACTGTTCCTACTGGAGATGGGTATCATCACCGCCTCTAAACTCGGCTCGCTGCGCCGCTACGGGCTGTTTATTATCGGCTTTGGTATCGCCATGCCGCTGTTCTCGGCACTGGTCGGCGGACTGCTGGCGACCGCGTTGGGGCTATCGGTCGGCGGTGTTGCTATGCTCGCCACACTGGCGGCTAGCGCCTCTTATATCGCGGTGCCGGCGGCGATGCGGATCTCGGTCCCAGAGGCCAACCCAGCCCTGTCGCTGGCGGCATCGCTCGGGGTTACCTTTCCGTTTAACGTGCTGGTAGGCATCCCGCTCTACTACCAGCTGGCCAGTTGGCTCACCGCCACCGTTGGAGTTTGAGCATGACCGATAAAACCAAAACTCTCGTCACACTGGTTACCGAGGCCTCACTCGAATCAAAAATCTGCCGCCAACTCGAGCGGCTTGGCGCCACCGGCTACACCATCACCGATGCCCGCGGCAAAGGCAGCCAGGGGTCGCGCGATGGCGGCTGGGACGCCGATAAAAACGTTCGCATCGAGGTGATCTGCGCCGACGCTGTTGCCACCGCAATCACCGAGTTTGCGCAGAGCGAATACTTTGAGAACTTCGCCATGGTGGTCTACTCGCACCCGGTGACGGTGTCGCGGGCGGTCAAGTTCTAGTCCCTTTAAAGCAGCAATCCCTACGTCCTACCCTTGCCGGCCCGGTTGCGGCGCTGATAGAATAGTTGACTTATCAACCATTACTGCAGAGCAGCCGCCATGGCCAACCGTCGTACCCGCCGCAAAAATATCACCCTGTTTGTCATCGTGATCGCCTTAGTTGGCGGCGCTGCACTCACCCACCACCTGCGTATCGGCCAGTGGCGCGTGGTTACCGAGAACGCCCAGGTGGCCGGCAACATCACCCGCGTGGCGGCGTTGACCGACGGCACTGTCAGTGAGCTGCTGGTTGAGCAAGGCGACTACGTAGAGGCCGGTGCCGTGCTATTGCGGCTCGCCGACCAAGACGCGCGCGCCAGCTACCAGCAGGCACTGGCGGCCCTCTCGCTGGCCAGCCAAGAGCTCGCCGCACTGGCGGTGCGCGCCGAGGTGCAGCGCGCCGAACAGCAGCGCCACACTGAGCGGCTCGCCAACCACCGCCGCGACCACCAGCGCAAGATTCAACTCGCCGCGCAGGGGCTGCTCGCCGAAGAGTCGCTGACCAGCAGCCAGAGCGAGCTGACCCAACAGCAAGCGGCGCTGCGGGTCGCCGAGCAGCAGCTGGTCGAGATCGAGCGCCGGCTCGGCAGCGCACCGCTGCGCCAACACCCGCAACTGCAACTGGCCAGCGCCGAGCTGCGCCACGCCGCCTACCGGCTCAACAAGCACAGCGTGCGCGCGCCCACCGCAGGCTATATCACCAAGCGCTACATCAACCTCGGCCAGCTGGTCGAGGCCGGCACCCCGCTACTCAGTCTGGTCGACCCCAGCGAACGCTGGCTAGAGGCCAACTTTAAAGAGGATCAACTGCGCAACCTGCGGCTCGGCCAGCCGGTCACCATCGAGTCTGAACTGTACGGCAGCGAACATACCTTCAAGGGTGTCGTCGCCGCAGCGGGGTTTGCCACCGGTGCCGAGTTTGCACTACTGCCACCGCAAAATGCCACCGGCAACTGGGTCAAAATACTCCAGCGGGTACCGGTCCGAATCGAGTTTACCGAAGGGTTACAGAGCGACACACCACTGCCGATCGGCGCCTCGCTGACCGTCACGGTCGACACCCACCAGCGCGATGGCGCCGCCCTCACCGACCCCACTGGCCAGCGTCAGCCGCGCCGCGCCGCAGCCCAGCAGCGCGACTACAGCGGTGATGTCGAGGCGGTGATTGCCGCCACCATCGCCAGCCACCTAGCACCTTAGCGGCCGCTGCGGTGTCGACCAGCAACGCCCTGCCGGGCGGCGAGCCAGCACTCAGCCGCGGTGTCTTGATCGCCTGCTGTGCGGCGATTCTAACCGCCAATTTCATGAACATCCTCGACACCACCATTATCGCCGTGGCGCTGCCCTCGATTACCGGCAGCCTGTCGGCCACCCCGGCACAGGGCACCTGGATCTACACCATCTATGCGGTCTGCATGGCGGTGATGCTGCCACTCAGCGGCTGGATCACCCAGCGCTTTGGCGAGGCGCGAGTGTTTATCTTCGCGGTCGCCGCCTTCACGCTGACATCGTGGCTGTGTGGCTTGGCGCCCAGCTTCGACGCACTGATCATCACCCGCGCCCTACAGGGGATCGCCGCCGGCATGATGATGCCGCTCACCCAAACACTGCTGCTGCGGGTGATGCCCGGCTCACCGTCGGTGGCGATGTCGCTCTGGTCGATGACCGCGGCGGTGCCGCCGATCCTCGGCCCGATCGCCGGCGGGGTGATCACCGATAGCGTCGGCTGGGAGTGGGTGTTCTATATCAACATTATCCCCGGTCTGCTGATCCTGCCGACCGCTTGGCGCTACCTGCTGCCGCTGGGCAACGCCCCGCGCAAGGTGCCGGTCGATGTGGTTGGGCTGACGACACTGGTGCTCGGCGTCATCTGTCTGCAGCTGGTGCTCGATCAGGGCCACGAAAAAGATTGGTTCGCCTCGTCGCTGATCACCACGCTGGCCATCGCGGCATTCGTACTGCTCGGCCTGTTCTGGCTCTGGGAGCGCGACGAGTCGCACCCGATCGCTGAGCTGTCGGTGTTTGCCATCCCCACCTTTACTGTCGCCAGCGTGATGATGGCGATGTTCACTATCCCGTTTATGGCGATCATGATGCTGCACTCGATCTGGATGCAGACCTCGATGGGGCTGACCGCCACCTGGGCCGGGTTAATTGGCGCCCCGATGGCGATGGTGCCGCTGTTGCTGATGCCGTTTCTCGGCCACAAGCTGGCCAACGTCAATCCGCGGCCGTGGATGATGCTGGGGCTGACGCTGTTCTCGGCCGGGATCTACCTCAACAGCTACTGGAACAACCAGGTCGATGTCGAGCACTTAGTCTGGGCGCGGCTGCTGATGGGGCTGGGCATGCCGTTTGTATTTGCACCGATGATGGCGCTGGTCTACCGCGACGTGCCGCAGGCACTGTTCTCGTCGGCCTCTGGGCTGTTTAATTTTTTGCGGATGCTCGCCGCCAGCATGGGCACGGCAATCGCGCTGAGCGTCTGGCAGACCCGCACCACCCACCAACGCAGCTATTTGAGCGAAGAGCTCTACCTGGGCAACCCGGCGCTCGACAGCACCCT
>JAHEGD010000025.1:0-16270 GCA_024639885.1 Porticoccaceae bacterium
GCCTAGTATTGGCAGTGATTTGCGCTCAATGCGCACACAATTCAAGCGCGATGGTGACGGTTACCGCATCTCTGGCCAGAAAACTTTCATTACCAACGGCCGCAATGCAGATTTGGTCGTCACTGCTGGAAAGCTCGATCTAAATGAGAAAAAACTGACGCTGCTCTGTGTAGAGACTGATCGCGAGGGCTTCGCCAAGGGACGGTTGTTGTCAAAAATTGGACTCAAAGGGCAAGACACTTCTGAGCTGTTCTTCGACGATGTCCACGTCCCCAAAGAGAATCTGCTTGGCGAAGAAGACAAGGGCTTTGGTTACCTGTTTCACCAACTGGCTTGGGAGCGCTTAATTATTGCCATTCGCGCGGCCACCAGTATAGAGGCGATGCTTGAAGAGACCTTGGAGTATGTCAAAACACGTACAGTTTTTGATCGCACCGTATTCGACTTTCAAAATACCCAGTTCAAACTGGCCGAAGCCAAGGCGCAAGTGACCATGTTGCGCGCTTTTGTCGACGATTGCTTGGCCAAGGTCATGGTTGACGAGCTGACCGGTGAAGAGGCGGCAATGGCCAAGTTGGTCGGCTCAGAGATGCAGGGCAAACTGCTCGACGAGTTCCTACAATTGCACGGTGGTTACGGTTTCATGAGCGAGTACCGCGTCAGTCGCGCCTGGGTCGATGCCCGTGTGGCGCGCATTTATGGCGGCACCTCGGAGATCATGAAGCAGATCATCGCTAAGGCGATGTAACCACGCAGTCTGGCCAGAGAGGAAAAGCAATTGGTTGCGCTTTTTGACAGCAGTGTTCCGGTTTTTCGCCAGGGGCTAGTTAACTTGCTGACGATTGTCGACAAGGCGGAGCGCTGTTGTCTTGACAGGGAGATGCCAGCAGCGTGGGTGCTGGAGGCGCGCCTCGCCGAAACCATGTACAGTTTTAGTGAGCAGGTCAGAACTACAGCCAATACAGCAGTCGCGGCGGCTTATCGCATCGCAGGTTTAGAACCTCCTGAACCGGCGGAGACACCTAGCGACTTTGACGAAATCCGCACCATGCTGGTCGATAGCCAAGCGCGAATAGACGCGATATTGCCCGCGCAGGTTGCGAGCGCAGGCGAACAGGTGCAATTTACAGCGATGGGCACCATCGAGATCACTTTTGCGCAGAGAAGCGATTATTTGCAGAAGTTTATTCTGCCCAATTTTTATTTCCACCTCACCACCGCTTATGCGATAGCGCGGCATCTGGGTGTCGAGCTAGAAAAGCGTGACTTCCTCGGTGATATCGGCGCTCAGATCAAGCCCGTCACCGCTTAATAACGCCTCGACAGCGCCCCGCCGCGCTCGAAAACGCCACCTGTAACTCGCCGTGAACACTTTGACCTGCAGTCAAACTCCTTGTCTGATGGTATGCCGCCTTCTGCATTATGATCGGTGTAGCCATATTTTCAGGGTGGCTAACCCGTTATAGCCCGCTACCAGGCCTCGCCGGCAACTGCCAATAATTACCAAGGTTTAGCTTATGCTCAGCAAATACGACGATCTACTCTGCCATCAAGCGCCGACGACCTTTGACCACGTTGTCGATAGCGGTGACAGTTGGCGTGAAAATGTCTGGTGCTGTGCCCACGACAAAAGTGGCCGGTTCTTTCTCAGTTCACATTTTGGCGTCTCGCCCAACCGCAATGTGATGGATGCCTCAGGCTTGTTGGCGATAGATAATCGCAATCAGTACAATATTAGAGCCTCGCGTGAGTTGCGGCCGATCACTGACGAAATACGCGTTGGGCCTCTCTCATATCACATCATTGAGGGCATGCAGAAGATACTATTGGTTCTTGAAGAGAACGAATATGGCCACAGCTGGGAAGTGGAATTTGACGCAGTAATACCACCCATAGAAGAATCGCCGCAATTTGCCCGCAGTCGAGGCCGGCTAATTGAGAATATCTGTCGTTATGCACAAAGCGGTCGCGCTCGGGGCTGGGTAAAGGCGGATGGTAAGAAGTACGATATTGATGTCGACAATTGGCTCGCCCACCGCGATCACTCTTGGGGGGTGCGCTGGCAGCATAATTTATATACCGAGGACCAGGGCTTGCAGCCTCCGCTCAAGCAGCAGGGTTTTCTGGGCGACTGGCACATCTTCCAGTTTGAAAAATGGAGCCTCTGCTCTAGCTTGAGAGAGGACCACAACGGCAATGTGTTGCACTTTACCGGCAGTATTATCTATCCGTTCGGGGATCAACGGCCAGAATTACGCCTAGTCGCTGAAGAGCACGACTTCACACTGCGGCCAGGAACACGGCTGCTTGCTGGAGCGGTGGTGACTTGCATCGTAGAGGACGGTAGCCGCAAAAAGGTTGAGGTAAAGCCTATTTCGACGATCTATCTTCAAGCCGCAGGTTACTGGCCATATAAGGGTTTCCGCTTGGGCCGTTGGATGGGTGAGAACTGGCGCGATGGAGAGTGCCTAGATATCTCTAATCCTTTGAATATGGGTGAGGTCTCTGAAGCCCCCACTTTTGTCGTTGAATGTCGCTGTGATGGCGAAGTGGGCTACGGCATGATGCAGTTTGGCGTCTATGGCAAGCATGTTAAATACGCTCCCTGAAACCGCGATGCAATCGCCTTTTTGAAAGTAGTGAGACCATGAGCCAATCCCAGCAACTCGAACAGATAAGAGCGCAACTCACCGGTTGGTTTTTGACACAACTGCCCGATGTAGACCAGCTAGAGCTCTCTGAACTGGTTATGCCGGGTGCCGGCAGCTCCAATGAGACGTTCTTTCTTACACTGAACACCGTCACAGCCGGGCACGCTCTCTGTCGAGAGCTCGTCATCCGCTGGCAGCCCAAGGGCTTTCTAGTGTTTCCTCAAGACGCCTACGATATGGCCCAGCAGTACACTCTACAGCACCGCTTGGCGGCTACCGATGTCCCTGTGCCAGAGGTGTTGTGGTGTGAAACGGATGCCTCGGTGATAGGTGCCCCGTTTTACATTATGCAGCGGGTTAATGGTTGGATCCCCGGTGACTTTCCCCCTTACCATCAAGCCGGTGAGCTGGCAGAGTTGGATGACAGGGACAAAGCTACGGTCTGGTACGGTGTTGTCGAGACCATGGCCAAAGTTCACCGGGTGGACTGGCAAGCTCTGCAGTTAGACTTTCTTGCACAGCCGAACGATGGCGAGTTTATGCCCGCACAGATAGCGGCGTGGGATCGAGTAGCGGCATTGAATAGCGAGCCGCTGGCGCCGATACTGAGGCAAACCCGCCAATGGCTGTTGGATAATCGGTTTAAACCGCGGCACCTGTCACTGTGCTGGGGCGACGCCAGACTGGGCAACACCATCTACCAAGATAAAAGAGTCGTGGCGGCATTGGATTGGGAGCTGGCTTGTATCGGTGATCCCGAATCGGACCTGGCGTGGTTTGCCCACACTGACTGGGCCAGTAGCGCTGGGCGTTCTTCGGGAGCTATTGAGCGCCTAGCTGGGCTACCCTCGATAGAGCAGACCGTGGCTTACTACGAGTCGCTGATGGCAAGAAAGGTTGAGAACTTCCTCTACTACGATGTCTTTGCGACATATCGTCTAGCCTTAGTCTATACCCGAGTAGAGCAGGATCAGCGCTATCTTCAGCGCACAGGTGGCAAGAAAGGGTTGTTGACCGCCAACCACTTTGCCAAGCTCGATCAGCTCATCAACTAGCTACCGCTGGCGTGGATGATAAATTCCTTGAAGGCCTGTGCGCCAGCGCTGAGCTTTCTGCCGCGCTTGTAAATCAGCCCCACTGCCCTGGCTTCAATTTTTTTGCCCTCTAGTGACCACTGCCGATAGACCAAGTCGGAGAGGATCGTGACGCCGAAGCCGTGAGCGATTAGTCCCCGCAGTGCTTCCATAGAGCTGGTCCGAAAGCCAATCTGACGGGTGACGTGATGTTTTTCGAAATAGCGGTTGGTGGAGCGCTCCGCTTCATCAACGGTTATCTGAATGTAGGGATAGCGGCTGATGTCATCAAGCGTTGGCGTTGCACCGTGTGTCAACGGATGATCTGAAGAGCTCCACAACCGCCGGCGCGACTGCAGTAGCGAATGGTAGTGAAAGCGCGGATCGCGGGGTGCATTGGAGAGGATCATTACCCCGAGTTCGGCGGTTTCATCGTCGATCGCCTGCTCTATCTGCTCGCGTTGAAGGTCATGTAATTCCAGTGCAATGGCGGGGTAGTTAGTGCGGAAACGGGCCATCAGCTGCGGCAGGAAATACCCCAGCAAGGTGTAACTGGCCGCAATGTGGATTTCGCCTTCCATGCGATGGACCTGAAAGCAGGGCTCGCGTACGGCGTCGTCTAGCGCCTCAACAATGTCGCGACAGCGCTGGTAGAAGCTGTGTCCATCAGCGGTCAGCGTGACGCCGTGGGGGTGGCGCTCGAATAGCTTTACCTTGAGCTCACCCTCAAGATTTAGCACCGCATTGGTGATAGCGGATTGGGAGACATGTACCGCCGCAGCGGCCATCGAAAAACGGCCATTTTCTGCCGCAGCGAGAAAATAGCGCAATTGTTTCAGCGAGATATTGTGCATCGGTCTCCTCTTCGCCGGCGGCGCAGTAGCCGCCGCCAGGTATTCGTAAATCAGATATCAGATCGCAATATTATTGATTTTACTATAATAATACACTTTTCTATTATTCGTTCATATAAAGCCAATCCTGCACAGGTGATGTCATGAACGATTCAGTCGATCCCAGCGTTGCTGCTACTCTGCAGTCGGTCACACTGACCGACAAATACACCAAGCGCACCGGTAGAGTTTATCTGACCGGCACACAGGCGTTGGCGCGCTTGCCGATGCTGCAAAAAGAGCGAGATGAACGGGCAGGTTTGCGTACTGGCGGTTTTATTTCTGGCTATCGCGGCTCACCACTGGGCGCAGTGGATATGGCTTTATGGCAGGCCAAAGATTACCTAGCAGAGCACAATATCGTCTTTCAGCCCGGAGTTAACGAGGATTTGGCAGCGACCGCCGTGTGGGGGAGCCAGCAGGTTCATTTAAGCGCCAAGGGAGCCACGGTTGATGGTGTTTTTGGCCTCTGGTACGGCAAGGGTCCCGGTGTCGACCGCTCTGGGGATGTGCTTAAGCACGCCAACTCGGCGGGGACGTCGCCCCACGGTGGCGTGTTGATGCTGGTGGGCGATGATCACGCGGCAAAATCCTCCTCAATCGCCCACCAATCGGAACATCTGTTAATTGCCTGCGGTATTCCGGTGCTCTACCCCAGCAACGTGCAAGAGTATTTGGAGTTTGGCCTGCACGGGTGGGCGATGAGCCGATTCTCGGGGCTGTGGGTTGCCATGAAATGCGTGACCGATGTGGTTGAGTCGTCGGCGTCGGTCTCGGTCGATGCCGACGCTATGCAGATTATTACCCCAGCGCTTGATGACCTACCTGAGGGTGGTCTCAATATACGTTGGCCAGATACACCGCTCGATCAAGAATCGCGTATGCACAACCACAAGTGGTACGCAGCGTTAGCCTACATTCGCGCCAATAAACTCAATCGCATTGTCATCGACTCGCCCAACGCGCGCTTTGGCATCATGGCGGCCGGCAAAGCTTATTTGGACGTCCGTCAGGCCTTAGTCGATCTGGGCTTGGATGAAGAGGTCTGCGCACAGATAGGTCTGCGCATCATGAAAGTGGGCTGTGTTTGGCCCTTAGATGCACAGGATGCAAGAAATTTTGCCACCGGCCTAGAAGAGATTTTGGTTGTCGAGGAGAAGCGCCAAATTCTCGAGTACTCGCTTAAAGAAGAGCTCTACAACTGGCGAGATGATGTGCGGCCACGCGTATTTGGCAAATTTGATGAGCGCGACAACGCCGGGGGAGAATGGTCGGTGCCGCGCGGTGAGTGGCTGTTACCGGCATGTTATGAGCTATCCCCGGCGGTCATCGCCAAGGCGATAGCGACTCGGCTAGAGAGTGTGGGCCTGCCGGCACACGTCGCCGCGGGTATCACTAAGCGACTGGCGGTTATCGAGGCCAAAGCGCGAGAGGCATCCCTGCCGCGGATTACCAACGAGCGCAAGCCTTGGTTCTGTTCCGGCTGTCCTCATAATACCTCGACAAAAGTGCCCGAGGGCTCGCGCGCTCTGGCCGGCATTGGTTGTCACTATATGTCCATGTGGATGGATCGTGATACTGAGACATTTTCTCAAATGGGTGGCGAGGGTGTCAGTTGGATCGGACAGATGCACTTCTCCAAGGACAAACATGTCTTTGCCAACTTGGGTGATGGCACCTATTTTCATTCGGGCCTTCTGGCGATTCGTGCCGCGATCGCCGCGGGTGCGAATATTACCTACAAAGTGCTCTACAACGACGCGGTGGCGATGACCGGTGGGCAAGCCGTTGATGGACAGCTGACCGTAGCGATGATCGCTCAGCAGTTAGTGGCTGAAGCTGCGCAAAAGGTGGTTATCGTCGCCGATGATCCGCAGCGCCATGCCGGCGATAAAACTATTCCCGCCACGGTGGAGGTGTTGCACCGCGATCAGTTCGATCAGGTTCAGCGTCAATTGCGCGATACGCCCGGAACCACCGTGATTATTTATGACCAAACCTGCGCGACCGAGCGTCGCCGGCGCCGCAAACGTGGGCTCGAAGAGGATCCGTCGCGTCGGGTGGTGATTAATCCAGCCGTCTGCGAGGGTTGTGGCGACTGTTCAGTACAATCAAACTGCCTCTCGGTTGAGCCGCTGGCAACCCCTTTGGGGACCAAGCGAACAATCAATCAAAATAGCTGCAACAAGGATTTTTCCTGCCTCAAAGGGTTCTGTCCAAGCTTCGTAACCCTCGAAGGGGCGCAACTTCGCAAGCCCCAGGCGGCCTCCAGCGAGCGGCTATTGCCGCCGATACCGGCGCCCACTCTGCCCTCGTTAGAGCGGCCGGTGGGTGTGCTCGTTACCGGTGTGGGCGGAACAGGCGTCGTCACCATTGGCGCGCTGCTGGGCATGGCCGCCCATCTTGAAGGCAAAGCCGTCACAGTGCTCGACCAGACAGGCTTGGCGCAGAAGGGTGGCGCGGTCATGAGCCATGTACAGATTGCCGCAACGCCCGAGCAGATCCATGCGACGCGTATTGCTACCGGTGAGGCGAAGGTGTTGATCGGTTGCGACGAAATTGTATCCGCTTCGGCAGACGCGCTCTCGCGAGTGCGCGTCGGCCACACCGTCGCAGTAGTCAACAGCGCATCGATACCGACAGCGGAGTTTGTTACTAATCGCGATTGGCAGTATCCGCGTCAGGCGGTAGAGCAAGATCTCAACAGAGCGTTAGGGCAAGGCTATCAGCTCATCGATGCTAATCAGTTATCACAGCAACTGCTGGGCGACACCATCTTCACCAATCCACTGCTGCTTGGCTATGCCTGGCAGAAAGGGTGGTTGCCGTTGAGCGAGCAGGCGTTGTTGCGCGCCATGGAGTTGAATGCGGTCGCGGTTGAAAAAAATCAACGCGCTTTCGCTTGGGGGCGAGTAGCGGCTCACGACCTCAGCTTGCTACAACAAGATCAGCAGCCGCAACCGGTTAAGTTAATGATTCCCGAGACGCTCTCGGAGGTTGTCGAGTTGCGCTCTGCTGCTCTCAGAGAGTATCAGGACAGCCGCTATGCTGCCCGCTATGAGCGGCTCATTGGCGATTTTGCCCGAGCCATTGAGGCGGTTCCCGGTGCCGATGCGCTGGCGCTCGCGGCGGCTAAAAACCTGGCTAAGTTGATGGCCTATAAAGATGAGTATGAAGTGGCTAGGCTGCACACTGATGCCGATTTTTTCCAGCAGCTGCGTCAACAGTTTGAGGGTGAGCCCGGCGTGGACTACCAACTGAACTACCATCTGGCGCCACCACTTGTGGCGAAAAAAGATGCCGCTGGCCATCTTACCAAGAGCCGCTATGGCCAATGGATGCTCACCGCTTTTCGACAGTTGGCTAAATTGAAAGGGTTGCGTGGACGCGGACTAGATATTTTTGGCTACAGTGGAGAGCGTCGCCAGGAGCGAGCGCTTATCGCCGAATATATTGAGCTGCTGGACGAGCTCGGCGGTGGACTTCACAGCGGCAATTGTCACACTGCACTGGCGCTTCTCAACCTGCCCGATCAGATCCGTGGCTACGGCCATGTCAAGCAGCGGTCCATGCTGGCAGCGGCAGCAGAGCGCGAGACTTTACTGCAGCAGTGGCGCGAGCAGACCAACAGATGAATTGAGTGAACGCAACTAGTGAACCATGACTAACCAGAGGGGCAAATTTATGCGAGCAGCGATTATTACTGAACCCGGGGTGGCGCCGGTGGTGATGGAATTTCCGTCGCCTCAAGCGGTGCCTGGGGCACAACTTATCGACGTGCGCACGACCGGTTTAGGCGGTTGGGATGTGCTCGGCGCATACCGCTTAGGCGTGCAGTTTCCCTGTGTCATCCGCGGAGAGGGGGTAGGTTTTTTGGCCGATGGTCGGCGTGTCTATTTTGGTGAGCGCTCAGTGGCGCCATACGGCTCTTGGGCGGAGCAGACCATTGTGCCAGAGGCAGAGGTGTGGGAGGTTCCCGACGACATAGATGACAACACCGCGATCGCAATGGGGATAGCCGGCACTGGGGCGCTCATTCCGCTGGAGGGGGCTAACATCCAGCCTCATGAAACGGTGCTGATCTTGGGTGCGACCGGTACTCTGGGGCAGTTGGCACTGCAGTTTGCTCGTTACCTCGGCGCCGCCAAGGTAGTCGCAGCGGGTCGCAATCGCGAGACTCTGGAGAGATTGAAGCGTCGCGGCATGGCCGATGAGATCGTGGTGTTGGGCGGCGCGGACGACACCGCCGCCCACAAAGAGGTAGCCGGTGAGGGTTACGATGTCATTTTGGATGGTGTCTGTGGGCAGCCGCTATTAGACAGTCTGCCGGCGGCCCGCGCTGGGTCGAGAATCCTGACCATCGGCACCAGTGCTGGGCGACAAATTCATTTGGATATGGCGCATTTGCTATTTAAGTCACTGTCGACTGTGGGCACCGGTCAGCGCCCAGCGGCAACGCGGCATCAGGACTGGTTGCGGCTGTTGCAAATATCGCGCGATATATCCATAGAATTGGAGTATAGCCAATTTGATTTTGCTGACGCGGCGGCGGCCTGGCAAGCGCAGTGCGACGGGGTCAACAAAAAGATCGTGGCGACTCTGCGCTAATCTCCGCTCGGCTCACGACTCAAACTGAGCATTGTCTGCGCGTAGGGTTTCTGTCCACTCCAGCACAGCCACAAGCCGACCGCTGAGAGAGGCGCTGCGCTCAGTGCAATAGACCAATGCAGCATGGCGTTGTCGTTGAACAGTTGATCGGTAATGAGTGCGACTAGCGTCGGCCCTAGGCCGATGCCGAGCAGGCCGCCGAGCAGCAGGTAGATAGCGATCAGCTGGCCGCGCATGCGGTTGGGGGTAATCTCCTGGATAGCGACCGGCGCTGCAGTCTGGGCGATGGCCAGCCCTACAAGGCTGATGCCGAGCAAGGTGCAGCACCAAAATGGATCCGGCATCAGCGACCAGACCGAGACGGTCGGCAGCAGCAAACACTGGCCGACCAGGGTGACTTTAAAGCGCGCACTGGTATGGTTTTTTGCATGCCAGTAGTCACTTAACCAACCGCTGATTAAGGTGCCCAGCGTGCCACATATCGCGATCAGTAGCCCGATGGTGACCCCCGACTCGGCGCTGGGAATGTCGAACCGCCGTTGCAGCATGGTGGGTGCCCACGCCAAACTGCCGTAGCCGATGACGGCCAAGATGGCGGGATACACCAGCACCCGTGAGAAAGTTGCCCGCTGTCGATATAAAAAATGGCCAACATCGCGAATCGATGGCGCGCTCGGGTTGCTGCGACCGTGGTCTTGGCGGCGAGGTTCGCCGACGGTCAGCAGCAGTCCGGCGACAAGGATGCCGGGTGCCCCCGCCAGCAAAAACATCCAGCGCCAGGTGTCGAGTCGACCTAGGCCAGGCAGCTCGACACCGTCCGCGGGCAGCCCCTGCAGAATCAACCCCCCCAGTAACAACGAGGCCCCAGAACCTATGCCGATCGACATGTAGTAGATGGCCAGAGCCCGGCCGCGCCGTTCGGGCCGGATGGTGTCAGCAATCATTGAGTAGGCGGCGGGTGCCAGCACAGCTTCGCCTACGCCAACACCCATGCGGCCGACGAACAGCTGCCAATAATTTGTGGCAAAGCCAGAGAGCATCGTCATCAGGCTCCAAAACAGTAGTCCTGCCAGAATTAAATTGCGCCGATGGCCGCGGTCAACCAGCCTACCTAGCGGGATTCCCGCCAGTGTATAGACGATGGCGAAAGCGTACCCCTGCAGAATACTGAAGGCGGTATCGCTGATCGCGAACTGGGCTTTTATCGGCCCCACCAGCAGCGTGGGGAGCTGTCGATCCATCTGCGACAGCACCGTGACTAAAAACAACACCAAGATCACATACCAGCCATAACGCTCCGATGGATAAGAATCGGATGGTTGCAACGACGCTTTTTTTATCATTATTTGCACACTTCTTAATTTTGTGTTTAATTTACCACTGGTTGATCGATGATAAAAGCCGCCTCTAGCGATTGCTGGCGTCGAATAAAAAAAAGGTAGGGGATGGGTGTGGCTGCTAAAAAAATAACAGAGCGCGATGAGTCAAATCTGGTCGCTGCGATAGAGGCGCTGGTCGGCGGTCGGGTGGTCGCCATGACTCGGCAAATACGCT
The DNA here is from genome assembly GCA_024639885.1 of Porticoccaceae bacterium. Classification (GTDB taxonomy): domain Bacteria; phylum Pseudomonadota; class Gammaproteobacteria; order Pseudomonadales; family Porticoccaceae; genus LSUCC0057. The sequence goes on from JAHEGD010000025.1 coordinate 10,780, forward strand.
GGCGCCCATCTTGGTTTGTCGATGTTGAAAAAGACGGCGAGCTGATCAAGCTCTATGTGCGCGGCGACCGCCACAGCGATGTGGTGCCGTTCCCTGACTTGAAGCGCGAGGCCGACATCTTGCAGATTATGGCTGAGCACGGTATCCCGGCACCGCACATCTATGGCATGTGCGAATCGCCAGCGGCGATCATCATGCAGTGCTGCGCCGGCACCCGCGATGTCGCTTGCGCAGCTGACGATGCGCAGCGCAAACATGTCGCCCGCCAATACATTGAAGCGCTAGTGAAGCTGCATCAACTGCCGCTGGAACCCTTTGAAGCGGTGGGAATTCATCGCCCCAAGGGCGCCAAGGCGATCGCACTGGCCGGTTTAGATGCCTATTGGCATCTCTATGAAAAACATAAAGTCGGCCCTGATCCGCTGGTCGAGTTCGCTATCCGCTGGTTGCGCAACCACTACCCTAGGCAGCGTGACAAGGCTAGCTTTATCGCCTTTGACGCCGGCCAATTCATGTTTGCTGACGGCGAGCTGACCTGCCTCTACGATTTTGAGTTTGCCATGATTGGCGACCCCATGACCGACTTGGCCACTATGGCGATGCGCCATTCGCACGAGCCAACGGGTGATGACATAGAGGTGCTCTGTCGCTATTACGCAGAGCTCAGCGGCCAACCGGTCGACCCCCAGGTAGTTCGCTTCCATCACGCCCTGTTTTCAACCGTTGCCTGCATGCAGTTTATTGGCACCGTTGCCAATCCGACGCCGGGGGATCCGCACGACGTCTATCTGGAGTGGTCATTGGCGCTGCGCAAGACATTAATCAATGCGCTGGCAGACTGTATGCAAATAACGCTGCCGACAACGCCGCTACTGCCCAAACAGTCAGCGGTGCGCGCGCCGTTGCTGGAGATGATCGCCGATCAAATGACGCAAATTGAGGCCGTGGATGGGCTGGCTCAGGCGGCGCTGCAGTCCAGTCAGCGTCTGGTTGAATACGCCCACCAAGTGGCGCGTGTCGGCGCTCAGATCGACCGCTTGAGTATGGCGGAGGCAGCTGCCCTGATCGGTGCTACGACCGATATCAACGAGATGAATGAAAAGTTGGAGCAGTTTGTAGAGCGGGCCGACGACGACAATAACGCCGCCCTGTTAGAGCTCTTCGCTCGGCAGATAGACCGCCAAGTGGCCGCTTACGGTGCCACCTCCATTGGTCGGTCCGCCGCACACATTCGCTTAGAAAAATTTGCTTAAAAGAGAAAACTATAACAACAGGGGATTTCTATGAGTAGCCAGTCAGCCTTTGACCATTACCCTTTTAGCGACGATGGCAGCCACTACCAGAAGCTGCCAGCCGAAGATAACGCCGAACACTTTCAAGACCACGCCGGGCTGTTCCTGTGGGGAACGGCCGGTGAATTTGATCTATTTTTTGGAGCCACCCTGTACCACGTTGGCGGCAGAAAGTGGGGGTTTGAAAGCGGTGCATTTAACCAGAGTTTCCTGCTCATTACGCCCAACAGCAAAAGTGGCCGCGAGATGGGCAACAACACGTTCATCGCCAACCGCATGGACCCCATGCGCCGCTTCGATTTTAAAGAGACCATCCACGACGATCGTGTCACCTGGCAGGCCGGTAATCGAGTGATGACCTTCAGTGCTCCGACCTGGGAGGTTCGCGGCGAGCATTTTGGCATTGATTTGGATATTAAGTTTACCGCTGACGGCGCACCCGCCCCCTATCACGGTGATTGGGCGGGTTTCGTCGAGCGCAAAGTGGGTGGCAACGAGGTGATCTGCAAGGGCGAGGGCAGTTGCACCTACAACGGTAAAACCTACACCATCGAAAACGGTTTTGGGGTGCGCGAGCGGACCTGTCTGGGGCGAAATTTTGATGTGCCGTCGCTGCTCGGTGTCGGCCAGGGGTATCTGTGGAGTTGGACCTTTGCGCCAGCGATAAAAATCTTCTACTTCGAGCAGGGCGGTTCGGGGCACCATGCGGGAAGGGTGTTCCTCAACGATGGAAAAATTGACTTTAGTAGTGAACAGACGCACTCAGAGGTATTAGAGGTATGGACAGACCCGCTCACTCACGAGCAGCGGGCCACCCGAATGCGCATCACTATGAAGTCCGATCAAGGCGAGCTTGAGTATGAGATTCATACGTGGCGCCGAATGATCTTTGGTTTTCACCTGCTCGAAGCCTATACCACTCACACCGGAAAAGCCGGTCGCGCCAGCGGGCGTTTTACTTATCCCGATGGCCGCGTCATTGTCATCGACGATGAGATCGCCTACATGGAACACGGCTTTCCCACCCCCAATATTGCCGCATAGCGCACTTATGCAAAGCCATCGGCGTTGTATAAAGCAGTTCATCGCAGCCTTTGAGCGTGGCGACAACGCCGCGCAAGCGGCGTTGATCCACCCCGAAGTGGTGTTGCGTTCCCCGCAAAGTCTTCCCTACGGCGGCGAATGGCACGGCTTAGCGGGCTGGCAGGCGCTTCGCGCCGCTATCGCTGAGGTCTGGTCGGATCTCACTCTGACCATTGAGCGGGTGTTGGGAGATGAGCAAGACGACTATTTTGTGGTGCTAGCGCAACTCAGTGCCCGTTCGCGACACAGTGGCCAACCATACCACTGCCAAGTGATGGAGAAATGGCTGTGGCGCGCGGGACAGCTGGTGCTGGTGGAACCGTTTTATTGGGACACGGCGGCGGTCAATAAATTACTGCGCAGCGACGACTGAGCCGCGGCCACTGCAAAATTGAAATCACACGGTAAGGGGTAGCGGCGATGAACACAGAATTAAATGACGGCACAGGCCGACCCTATCCGCAGCGACGCGGGCGGCTACCCCGCGAGTTGAGCGCGGTGACCCCGCAATGGCTCACCGAGCTGCTCGGTTATCGCTACCCGGGCATCGTGGTTGAAGGGTTTGAGGTGGTTGAGCTGAAAAATAGCCACACCACCAAACTGCGTATCGCGATGCAGCTCAATCAGGTCGGCATCGATGCCGGCTTGCCGGTCAATGTCTGCTTAAAGGCCAACTGGTCGGAGGGTTTTGAGAGTGGCGAAATTTGTGAGCTAGAGGCGCGCTTTTACGCCTTCATGCGCGCTCAGGTGAGCGCGCCGCTGCCGAACATTTATTACACCGATTGGGATGCCGATGGCGGCGGGCGCGGTGTTGTGATGATGGAAGATTTGGGGACCTCACCGGGCCGTTTTGGCAACAGCCAAGATCATTTGGGTATTGATGGCGTAGCGGCGGGGCTGGAGTCTTTGGCAGTATTGCATGCGGCGCTGTGGGGCAGTGAAAAGCTCCACGACCAGCAGTGGCTGAAAAGATCTATGGATACCCCCATCGATACTGAACAGCTGTTGCGCATGCATAACTATTCATCGCTGAACACGGTCAAACCCGAGTACCGAGCGATCTTGCCGGATTGGCTCTACGAGACCCCCGAGCTGTTTGCCCACGCTTTTGACGAGTTGGCGGCACAGGAGCGCCAACAAAAAACGCCACTTTGCCTGGTTCACGGTGATTCACATCAGGGCAATAGTTTTCTGCGCAGCAATGGCGAGCGCGTCTGGCATGACTGGCAGCTGGTGCGCAAGGGCACACCGTGGCGCGATATCACCTACTTTATGCTGGGTGCCTTGACCATCGATGAGCGTCGCAGCGCTGCCGCCGACTTGATTCGACATTATCGCGAGGTGCTGATCAGCCTCGGCGCCCAGCAGGTGTTGTCGCAGCAGCAAGCAGAGCAACAGTTTCAGTTGTGGCCGGTGTACGGTATGCAGGCGTGGTTGGCCAATGTCGATGGCTGGGGGCAGAGTGGGCTACCGATGGTGGAGCGGTTCTTTGCTGCCGCTGAAGACTACCAGACCATCGAACGACTGACCAAGGGTAAGACACCACGCCGAAACATTGTTCTCGGTGAGGGTGCCCGGCCAGTAGCGTGAACGGTCTGATGGATAAAACGGAGTGAATATGGCAGAGCAGCAAGAGCAAATTATTCGGCGTTTTTGTGCCCTGTGGGGCGATGGCAGTGCAGAAACGCGGCCAGACGTTGAGGCGATATTGTCGATGCTACACAACGACATTGTCTGGCAGCTGTGGGTGCCGGGTGGCCCGACGATTCGCGGTAAAACACAACTGCGCAGTGAAATAGAGCGCCAGATGAGTTTTTCTAGCCACAATAAACTCAATATTATCAATATGTTGTCATCGCAGAATATGGTCATGACCGAGCGTGATGACTTCGCCATTGTTCATGGTGTGCCAATGCCGCACGCCATGGTTGCAGTCTTTGAGCTCGATGAAGCCGGGTTAATTACCGCTTGGCGTGAATATCTGGATACCGCCGATTTAGCCAAAAAGTCGGGGCGCTCACCCCAGCAGCGTCTGGGTCAGGTTGAGTGATCTGGCCGCTGGGTAGGCCGCCTATCTCAAGCCGGCAGCGCGCAGGGTCACTAGAGAAAGCAGACAACTAAGGAGCTGTAATCATGTCTCGTTTGTCAGGTAAAGTCGCCATCATCACCGGTGCTGGCAGTGGTATCGGGCGCGCCTGCGCATTGCGCTTTGCCAGTGAAGGGGCCCGTGTAGTGATTGCCGACCTCAATGGCGCCAACGCGGCAGCTGTCGCCGAGCAGATTTGTAGCGACGGCGGCGAGGCCTTGGCGATGACCGTGGATGTGGCCGATGAGAGCCAGTTGCAACAGATGGTTGAAGGGACTATCAGCCACTTTGGCGAGTTGAATATTCTCTTTAACAACGCCTGCAATACCGACCCGGTGATGTCGAAAAAAGATGCAGACTTTTTTACGTTTGATGCCGAGGTATTTCACCACCGTATGCAGACCAATGTGCTTGCCGGTGTATTGGCGGCGCGCTTTGCTATGCCGCATATGCTGGCGCGGGGCTCGGGGTCTATCTTATTTACCTCCTCTAGCAGCTCGCTGAAGGGAGAGGTAGCACAGTTTAGTTATGGTGCAACCAAGGCGGCAGTCAACTGGTATGTTCAGACCATAGCGGCAACATTCGGTAAACGCGGCATTCGCTGTAACGGCATTGTGCCGGGAGTCATTCGCACCGCCGGCATGGAGCGGTGGGCCAACGACGAGATGAAAGCGGCATTCTTAGCATTGCATCAGTCGCCGCGGTTGGGCGAGCCTGAGGACGTTGCGGCGATGGCGACATTTTTGGCCTCCGACGAGGCCGAGTTTATCAACGGCGGCCTCTACGCAGTAGATGGCGGTTTGAATTGCACCACCCCTATGGTGCCGGTGGTGCGAGAACTGCTGTGATTAAGCCGGTTAATCTACATCAGCGATTAGCCGGCAAGGTGGCGGTCATTACCGGTGGCGCCGGCGGCATCGGTGCTGCGGTGGCGCAGCGGTTAGTGGCTGAGGGCGGTGCAGTGGTGGTGGCCGATATCCACTTCGCCAATGCGCAACAGGTTGCTCAACCATTGGGCGATGCAGCGCTC
>JAHEGD010000025.1:16280-17230 GCA_024639885.1 Porticoccaceae bacterium
CAGCGCTCGCGGTGCATCTGGATGCCGGTCAGGCCGACTCGATTGCGGCTATGATCGAATCTGCTGTCAGCCACTTTGGCGGCATCGATATCCTGCACAATAACGCGGCGATCACTACGCCGGAAATTCAGCGCCAGGACACCACCGCGGTGGATATCCCTGTGGAGGTTTGGCGCCAGATCCTTGAGGTGAACTTGACCGGGTATCTGCTCGGTTGTCAGTTTGCTATTCCACACATGATCGCCCGCGGCGGTGGTTCAATTATCAATACCGCGTCCAATTCTGGAATGGTGGGTGATGTCGCTCGGATTGGCTACGGCACCGCGAAAGCGGGGGTGATCAATCTGACTAAACACGTAGCCACCCAGTACGGCCGCTCGGGTGTGCGCTGCAATGCGGTAGCGCCGGGTCTTATTCTCACCGAGGCGACACAACGCAGTGTTCCTGAGTTGGCTAAAAACTATGCCAGACATTTGGCACTACCAAGGCTCGGGCGAGCCGAGGATGTCGCCGCCTTAGTCGCCTATCTGGCTTCAGAGGAGGCCGGCTACATGACCGGCCAATGTATCTCTATCGATGGCGGTTCGCTCATGCATCAACCCCATTTTGCTGACTTTGTCGGCGAACCCACTTAACCCTAGGTAACGAGGCTCATCATGGATAACCACGCAGGCTCAGCGACATCACTCGATTCGCAGCAGTTTATTAAAAAATACGGCCCTTGGGCGTTAGTGGTCGGGGCGTCACACGGGCTGGGTGCCGAATTTGCCCGGCAACTGGCGGCACTGGGATTCAACTGCGCGCTGCTGTCGAGACGGCCGGCAGTGCTTGATGAACTCAAACAAGAGCTGCAGACAAATTTTGGTATTGAAGCGCTGGTGATTGGCGTCGACTTGATGGAGCCCAACGCCATTGAGACCATTGTTGAGCAGGTGGGGGCGCGCGAAATC
>JAHEGD010000033.1 GCA_024639885.1 Porticoccaceae bacterium
GATCGGCAAAAGTTCACGCCAGCGCAAGACATGCAGTCCAATGTTGGCAAGATACTTAGGCTTAACGACGACGGCAGTGTGCCCAGCGATAACCCTTATGTGAACTATACCGAGCAAACGGCGCTGGCAGAGCGCGGTGGGGTCTACGACCAGATATGGTCATTGGGGCATCGCAACCCACTGGGTATTGCTCAAGATCTTGATCAAAATATCTGGGTTATAGAAATGGGGCCCCTTCATGGCGATGAGCTCAACTTGATTGTTAAGGGCAAAAACTACGGGTACCCGCAAGTGTCGGATGGGGACCATTATGATCGTCGCGCCATCCCAGACCACGAGACGCGCCCAGAATTTGAAGCGCCAAAAATTAGCTGGGTGCCCGCAATTTCGCCGGGCCACCTATCCTTTATCAGTGGCGCCTTGTTTAAAGAGTGGCAAGGCAGCGCGTTGGTTTCTGGTCTGGGTAGCAAGGCGCTTATACGTATAGTGGTAAATGGTTCCGAGGCGCGCGAAGTCGAGCGTTTTGATATGGGCACCCGCGTCCGAAGTGCCCTTGAGGGCCCCGATGGCGCAATCTGGGTGCTAGAAGACGAGCGGGGTGATAGCCAGGGCAGGCTGTTTAAATTGCTACCCCGCTAATCTGTCGCTATGGCCATGAAGGGAAGGGCGGAAGATGGCGTCTTCTGCTGTGGGCAATTGTTCGTTTAGCTCAGCTTGGTTCAGCTGGGTGATTGTTGAAACAGGCGGGCCTAGGGCCTCGAGTTTTTGCGAGAATATTTATATAGCTTGAAAGCGCGTCCTTTGCATGGCGTGCCTGCCTGTTGTTGTGTGGCCTGGTACCTCGTCAAGCCGAGCATAATCTGTCCCCGAGTGTTGCCCGCCTGACCGCTGCCTGCCTTCTGTAGAGCAGCCCCAGTTACGCCGCCATAAATTGAGCAATTGTTCAACTTTAGGGTGGTTTTTGCAAAACGAACCGGCTACAGGCCCCGTAATTGCTGGTTTTTGGTAAGTAGCCTTATCGTTAGTCGGCTCGGCTGAGTAGGTTCTGGCTTTCGTAGGAATGACTGGGCGGGGCTGAAGTGACTGGATGGGGCCGAATTGAAGGGATCTACTCGAATCACAGGGAATCGCAGGGAGGTATCGAGGCCAAATAATGGCCAGGATATACCCTTGACATACACATCTCCAGCCCTGCTATGGATACATATATAGTGGGGTCACGCCATGAAAATGCCTCAGTCTTTAAAAGCAAAACATCTCAAGCCGTTCGCCTACCCAAGCGGGTGGCTTTGCCTGAGTCTGTAAAACGGGTAGACATTGTTCCTCTAGGTCGAACGCGCTTGATTGTGCCCGAGGGTGAAGGCTGGGACAGCTGGTTTGACGGTGAGTGTGCAACCGACGACTTCATGACTCAGCGCAATCAACCCGATGACCAGGAGCGCGAGAGTCTTTAATTCTGAAGTACCTATTGGACATCAACATCGTTATTTATACGGTAAAGAACCGATCTAAAGAGGTCAGGGAAGCGTTCCGGCGGCACTATAGGCAAATGATCGCCGGCCACGCCAGGTCACCGGATCTTGTCACCAGTTGTTTTGGGCGCCCGGGCGGTCTGTATTGATTGATTGCGGGTTGTTCCAGGGTGATGAGGCGGACGGCGGGGCGGCCAACCAGGCGATTAATTTTAGCTTGCGTGGCATTGATGCGTTGATAGTGCCCCATGTGCATATCGACCACGTTGGGCGTATCCCGGCGCTGTTGGCGGCCGGCTTTAATGGGCCCATTTACTGTACTTGCCCCACATCGCTACTGCTGTCGGTGGTGCTTGAAGACGCCATGAAAATTGGCGTAACCCGCAACCGCGGGTTGGTTAACCGTACCTTGGCGCAGATGCGCAGCCAGCTGGTGGCGCTGCCCTATCTGCACTGGGCTGAGGTGGCGGCCGGTGATGGCTGTAGTGTGCGTGTAAAGTTACACAACGCCGGCCATATATTGGGGGCGGCCTATGTCAGCTGCCAGCTGCGCGGTGCGCAGTGGCCCGGCGGGCGGCATAAGGTGGTGTTGTCGGGTGATTTGGGCGCGCCGCACAGCCCGCTGTTGGCGGCGCCGCGGCCGCCCTACGGCTGCGACACGCTGGTGTTGGAGAGCACTTACGGCGACAGGCTGCACGAGGGCCGGCGCCAGCGCCGGGCGCGGTTGGCGGCGGTTATCAAGCGCGCTATTGCCGATAACGGCGTCGTGTTAATCCCCGCGTTTAGCATTGGCCGCACCCAAGAGCTGCTTTATGAGATAGAGTCGTTACTGCACCGCGGCCAGCTACCGGCGGTAGATATTGTGGTGGACTCGCCGTTAGCGGCCAAGTTTACCGCGCTTTACCGCCAGCTTAAGGTGTATTGGGACGCCGAGGCCAAAGGTAAGCTGCGCGCTGGCCGTCACCCGCTGGCGTTTGAGCAGCTGCTAACGGTAGACAGCCACCAAGATCACCTGAAGATGGTGGGCTACCTGCCGCAGCGCAAGCGGCCGACTATTGTCTTGGCGGCCAGTGGCATGTGCAGTGGCGGGCGCATTGTTAACTACCTAAAAGCACTGCTAGGCGACCCGCGTACCGACATTATTTTTGTCGGCTACCAGGCCCGCGGCACACCGGGGCGGGCCATACTGCAATACGCCGACAGCCATGGCTGGGTGCAGTTAGACCGCCAGCGCTACACGATCAACGCTGCGGTTACCGTTATGGCTGGCTACAGTGCCCACGCCGACCAGCGCGATCTGCTTAATTTTGCTACCCGAATGCGCAAGCCGCCGAGTTGCATTAAGCTGATTCACGGCGACAGCGATGCCAAACAGGTATTGCAGGGTAAGTTACAGACGGCACTGCCGGCGTGCCGGGTGGTAGTGGCCACCTAATGGGCAAGAAAAAAAGCCGTGTAAAATACGGCTAGTTTCTTTGACCGTATTTATTGATCACCAGCAAGGGATTGTATGAACCTTAACCACGTTATTGCCGGCCAGAGCGAGTTGGCGTTTGGTACCTCGGGCCTGCGCGGCCCGGTCGTTGAGCTGTCGGCTGAGGTCTGCGCAGCAGTAGCCTACGCGTTTTGCACGGCGCTATGCGGCGATGCGCGCCAGCTGGTAGTTGGCCACGACCTGCGGCCGAGCTCACCAGCCATTACCCAGGCGTGTATTGCGGGTGCCGAGCACGCTGGGCTAGAAGTGGTTTACGTTGGCGCGCTGCCCACCCCAGCGGTGGCGCTGTATGCGGCCAGCTTGGCGGCGCCGGCGCTGGTGATTACCGGTAGCCACATTCCGTTTGACCGCAACGGTATTAAGTTTTACACCATCGCCGGCGAGCTAACCAAGAGCGATGAGCCGGTGATGCTTGGCCAGGCTATTGACGCTCAACTAGATGTGGCTGCATTGCCGGCGCTGCCTGCGCCAGACGGCGGTGCCGAGGCGTTATACCTGGCGCGCTATGCCGACTGGCCGCGGCCGGCGGCGTTGGCCGCTTTACGGGTGGGTGTCTACCAGCACAGTGGCGTGGCGCGCGACCTGCTAGTCGCGGTGCTGGAAGCGGCTGGCGCCGATGTGGTGGCACTGGAGCGCACCGAGCACTTTGTGCCGGTCGATACCGAAGCGGTTAGCGCTACCGATGTGGCTAAAGCCAAGCAGTGGGTGGCCGAACAGCAGTTAGATGCACTGGTAACCACCGACGGTGACGGCGACCGCGCCATGCTGGCCGACCAGCACGGTAACTGGCTGCGCGGCGATGTGGTGGGCCTGCTAACGGCTATCCAGCTACAGGCGGCTACCGTGGTCTGCCCGGTGAGCTGCACCACCGCAATTGAGACGGCGGGCAAATTTACCCGCGTGGTGCGCACCAAGATTGGCTCGCCCTACGTGATTGCCGGTATGGCGAGTGAGCAAACTGGCTTAGTCGTTGGGTTTGAGGCCAACGGCGGGGTGCTACTGGGGGCGGGCGGCAACGGCGCACTGGCGCCACTGGTTACCCGCGACGCAATGTTGCCGATTGTAGCGGTACTGGCTGCCAGTGCCGGCCGTGGTGTAGCCGCGCTGGCGGCGGCGCTGCCGCAGCGGTTTACTGCCAGCGACCGATTACAGCTGGCCAGCCGGGCGCCGATGGAGGCGTTGATGGCGAGCTTAGCAAGTGACAGCGCCGCGCTGGGTGCGCTGCTGGGTGGCGATGGTGCAGCAGTGGCCAGCGTAGATGCTACCGATGGCCTGCGTGTCACCTTTGCCGGTGGCGATATCGCTCACTTGCGCCCGTCTGGCAACGCGCCAGAGCTGCGTGTCTACACTGAAGCGGCCAGCCATGCGGCTGCTGCCAGCTTGCTGGCCAGCGCTCTGGCGCGGGTTGCCGAGCGGTTGGGTGTTGTGGCGTAGAGCCGCTGGTGGTGCGTAGCGTGTGGCGAGTTTATATTGGGTGCAAGCACGAATTAAAATCTTTTTTTTCAGCCAAGTTAATACTGGCACTATTTAAAAATGATTGCCCGCCATCTTGCCACGGTTTTATAAAAGTTATTTAAACCAATAACGTTATTTGGTGTTTATAACTGTTTGTGTGTTAATATTACGCTACACGGATGGCGCAGTTTAATTAATCACATAAAGTTAATCCTAAAAATATTGGAGTCATTAATGAAAGAATCAGCACTATTGCCGTTTGCAAAATCGAAGCCCAAAGCCAAAGCAGAGGCGCGCCGTCTGGAGCAGGCCCAGCTGGAAAAGCTTATTGGCTCTTTAACTGAGGCGTTGGCCGATGTTAAGAAAAAAGCGACCGCTAAAGAGCGCGCCGATAAAGCCGCCAAGCTAAAACAAATTGAGGCATTGATGGCCAAAAGCGGCCTGACCGGTGCCGATTTAAAAGCCATTGCCAGCCCCGCCAAGCGTGGCAAAAAAGCGGCTGCCAAGCCGGCTAAAAAGCGTGCCGCCGTGGCGCCCAAATACCGTTTGGTAGTAGCCGGTAAAGAATACTTATGGACAGGCCGCGGCCGTAGCCCTAAAGTTTACGCCGAGTACGTTAAAGGCGGCGGCAAATTAGAGGCGCTGTTGATCAAATAACAGAGCCACCAGCGGTAACCGACAACGGCGCCAGATGGCGCCGTTGTTGTTGGTGGCAGAGCAAGGAGCAAACTAGTGGCAGTGAAGCAAACGGTATTTACCCGCGGTAGGGCAGCACTGGCTGGCGCTACATTGGCCGTGCTGGCGGTGAGCAGCGCGGCGTTGGCTGCAGAGCCGGCGCCACCGGTCACCCTAGGTGAGGAGCTGAGCGAGTTTATTAACCCGGCCAACTGGCGCTGGGGGCTGGGGGTAGCGGCGGTGGATTACCCCGCCTACCCGGGGGCAGAGCAGCGCGACCTGCTGGTTAGCCCGATACCTTGGGCCGAGTACCACGGCGAGCGGCTGTCGGTGGGCCGCGACGGCTTTGCGGCAACCCTGGGCGAGAGTAAATTTGCGCGCTTGGATTTAAGTGTCAGCGGCTCGCTGCCGGTGGATAACGCTCGCGGCTCGCTGCGCGAGGGCATGCCCGATCTAGAGTTGATGGTTGAGGTTGGCCCGTCCTTGGAGCTGGCCGTGTGGTCTGGCCGCCAGCAAGCGCTGGAGCTACACCTGCCGGTACGCAAGGTGCTGAGCGTTGCCAGTGCCTCCAGTATCCATGCCGAGGGCTATGTGTTTGACCCGCGGTTGCACTACAGCCGCACCGGGCAGCTGGGTAGTGCAGCGCTGGAGTGGGAGATAGACTTAGGGGCATTTTACGGCGACCGCGACTACACCCAGTTGTTTTATACGGTGGCGCCGGAGCACGCCAGTGCGGTGCGGCCAGCCTATAGCGCCAAGTCTGGGCTGGTGGGGCTGCGTGGCTCGTCTACGCTGACGTTAGATGCCGGGCCGTGGCTGTTGATGGGTTACTTGCGGCTGTTCGACCTGGGTAGCAGTGACAACCGCGCCAGCCCACTGTTGGCCAAAACCAATTATGCGCTGGTGGGCGCGGCTGTGGTGTATCGGTTTGATGGCTTGTTCAGCGGCAGCCAGTAAGCGCCGCTGGCGCGCTGCTCGGGTGGCACCGGTTGCGCTAATGGCGCTGCTGGTTTTGCTGCAGGGTGCGCAGGCCGCGGCTGCGCCGCCACAGCAGGCGATAGAGGCTCAGTTTAGCCGTGCCTGGCAGCAGGCCGAGCAGTTGGCTGCCCAGCGCCAGCGCCAAGATTGGGTGGCAGCGGTAGAGCAGCAGGTGGTAGAGCCGCTGTTGGCGGTCTGGTCGCTACCGGCATTGGCCGAGCAGCTGCTAGGGCGCGAGCAGCTGGCCGCGCTCAGCCCCGCCCAGCGCAGCGAGCTGCTGGCTATGCTCGGCACCACCGTGGCCCGCTATGTGTTTGAGGTAGTAGAGCGGCTGACAGCCGGCGCCACCCTTACCGGTGTGCAGGTAGCGCTGGGCGACGTTGATGGAACGCTAACCGCCGGGGTGTCGCCGCGCTGGTGGTGGGATACCGATGTGGTGTTCTACCTGCAGCGTCGCCAAGCCGGCTGGCAGATAATTAACTTGCAGGTGGGGCCGGTTAATTATGTTGCCGCCAAGCAGCGCCGCTACCGCCAGCTATTTAAAGGTGGCGAGCTACAGCCGCAGCGCTGGGCGCGGCTGCTGGCCGAGCGGCAAGAAAAAAATACCCGCTACTTTGCCGGGCTGTGCCGGCCGGGCGACATCGGCGCGCGGCTCTGCCCGGGCTAGGCTGCGGTTGGTGCGCGGGGCGGGTTGTAGATACAACTGTGGTTATAATGGTTCGGGCAACAATAAAAACTAAGGATGGTGGTATGAGTCATTGTATTGCGGGGGTGGCAGGTGAATAAAATACTGCAGCTGTCTAAATTACAGGCGATGGTGTTGGTGTTGGCAGTGGCGGTGGTGGGCGGCCTAGCCGGGCTGTTGGCGCTGTTACTGTGCCACTGGGTATTGCGCTTTGGTGGCAGCGACGCGCCCGATAAACATGGCATCTCTACCGCGCAATCGGCGCGGGTTGGCGGGGTGTTGATTGCGGTTTACGTGCTCTGCTATTTGGTTGCCCTCTATGTGTTTGAGTTTAGGTTTGGCTGGCAGGCGCTGGTGATGATAGGCGGTGCGTCCAGTTTTTTTGCGCTGGGCTTATACGAGGACCTGTTCGGGGTGCTGTCGCCGCGCTTTCGGCTGGTGGCAATGCTGCTGATCGCCACGCTGGTGCTATTGCTGGCGCCGCAGCTGGTGGTAACCCAAATCGGGCTGGCCGGGCTAGATTGGTTGCTGGCCAGTGCGCCGTGGCTGGCGTTTGTCTGCTCGGTGCTGGGGCTGGTGTATGTGGTTAACGCCTTTAACACCGCCGATGGCGCCAACGGCCTGTGTTCGGGTATCGGCTTGTTTGCTCTGTTCGGTCTTAGCTTGGTGGTGGGCACGCCGCGCGACCTAGTCCAGCTTGAGTATGCGGTGATGCTGGCGACGTTTATCTTTGTGCTGATCAACCTATCCAGCGGTCGGCTCTTCTTGGGTGATGGCGGCGCCTATTTTTTAGGCGCGGTAACCACGCTGTGCATTATGCAGCTGGTTGGCAGTGGCGCCGCGCCGTTAGGGCAGCTGGCGGTGCTGGTGGCCTACCCGGTGATAGACCTATTGTGGAGTATGCTGCGGCGCACCGCTGCCGGGCAGTCACCGTTTGGCGCCGACAACCAGCACCTGCACAACCGGCTTTACGCGCGATTATTGGCCGCCGGGTTGCCGGCCGGGTGGGCCAACACTGCCACTGGGCTGCTGGTGGTAGCCGGCTTTGGTGCGCTGCCGCAGTTGGTTGGGCGGCATCTGTTGGCGCCTAGCGATGTGCTGGGTCAGTGGCTGGGGGTAGCGTTTATGGCGGCGCTCTATGTGCTGGTGTGGGCGCTGTTGCGACCGCGCGCGGCGGCTCTGGCAAGTTAGGCCTGGCGCTTCATTACTACTAATTACGTATGGTATTTGGTTTCTATATCCTTATCATGGCCACGTCGGTTTGTGGTACTAGCAAAAGCCGGTAGAAAAAAACGGATAAAAGGCCTATGCTTGATAGCATTAGTTAATTAAAAATTCCTCAGGAGGAATCGAGATGGACGTTCGTAACAACAAATTCGCGCTGGTTGTGGCGGTTACCATGTTGGCAGGCAACAGTTTTGCCGCAGCACCAGGGGCTGGGGCAGATGATCAGGTGAATAATATGCCCAGCGCCTCAGCTGGCTCTGGCGAACCCCTTGGGGCGGTAGGCGAGGTAGTCAAAGCTGCTGGAACTGAGGATTCTAGTGAGGAGCCCGGTCTGAGCACTGCTCAGAAAGTGGTCTTGGGTACCATTGGTGCATTGGGCGTCGCTGAGGCGCTGGACGACGATACGCAAACACGAGTTACAGATTCTGGCGGTGGTGGCGGTGGTGGCGGCGGTGGTGGCGGCGATGGCGGCGGTGATGGTGATGAAACCACTCCGTCAACCACTACAGCTTCGACCGGTACTACCACGACTACTACTGCCACGGGTACTACCACTACCACCACCACGGCGACCTCAACTACCACCGCTACTGCCACAGCCACTAGCACGACTACTGGTACCTAATCGGCTTGCCAGTGGTCGCAGGTAAACACTATCGGGGCACCTAGGTGCCCCGATTAATTTGTCGGGGGTGAGTGTTGGCGCAATGGTAACGAAAAAATCTAAAGGCTCAACGGGCTGGCGTGCGGGGCTACTGTGTTTGCTCGCCCCGGCGGCGGTGGCGAACGACTTTGGCACCACCGGCCTTATTGATATACCTACAGCGTTTATGCAGCCCGACGGCCAATTTTTAGTCACCATAGCCCGCGACAAGCGCAGTAAGGCGCAAGCGCTGACCTACCAGGTTACCCCATGGCTGGAGAGCACCTTCCGTTACACCGGCTACAACAACGGTTTTTGGGATCGCAACTACGAGGTGAAGCTGCGCCTGCTTGAGGAGCGCTACCTGGTGCCACAGGTGTCGGTAGGTATCCGTGACTTGATCGGTACCGGTGTGGTGAGTGCCGAGTACCTGGTGGCGAGTAAATCGCTAGGCCAGTGGCAGGCGACCGCCGGCATCGGCTGGGGCCGGCTGGCCGGCGATGGCGCTATACGCAACCCGCTGACCCGGCTGGCCAGCAGCTTTGAAACCCGGCCGGGGTTTGAGGGGCTGGGTGGCGAGTTTAACCCCGACGTGTATTTCTCTGGTAAAGAGGTCGGCTTTTTTGGCGGCGTTAAGTACCAGTTTGCCCGCTGGCCGGTGGCGCTAATGGCCCAGTACAACGACGACCCGTACGGCGGCGCAGGAGCTGAGGCACCTGCCGAAAGCCCGATCAGCGTCGGGTTGGAGTGGCAGCTGGCCCCCGGGGTTGAATTGGGGCTGTCGCGCCAGCACCGAGATGCTTGGGGCTTCTCGCTTACCAGCCGGCTGGACTCTACCGCGCTGCCGGCGCGCAAGCCGCCGCCAAGCTTTATTAATGCCGGCTACTTGCCGGCCGATGAGCTGCCGCCCGGCTTGCGCCGTGACAGCTGGTACGACCTGCTGCTTTACGACATGGAGCGCTCTGGGCTGCTGCTGATAGCCGGGGATATTACCCAGCAGGGCAGCCGCGCCGACTTGGTGATAGGCAATACCGACTACCCGCTGTGGGCCGATGCGATCGCCCAAGCCAGCGCGCTGGCCGACCTCTACCTACCGCTGTCGGTCACCTCTATCCACTTTATTTTGGAAGAGGCCGGTCACGCGACTACCACGCTGGTAACGCCGCGGGTGGCCCAGTTTGAGGACCGCGACCGCTCGATGATGGCGCGCCGCCAGCGCATTTTGCCCGGCCGGTTGTTAACTGTGCCGCAGCACAAAACCAGTTTTTGGCGCAACCAGCTGGATGTCACCGCCGATTTAGCCGTACGCACCCAGTTGTTTGACCCGGACGACCCGCTGCGCTACCAGTTCTACTTGAAGACTGGCCTCACTTATCAGTTTACCGGCCATCTTAAACTGGTTGGCGAATTGGCTTTTGATATTGAGAACAACTTTGACGAAAGCGCGCGTACCGAATCGGGCTCGCCGCTGCAACATGTACGCTCAGATGTTGTGTCTTACCTGCAAGAGGGCACCAATGGCATGGAGTCGCTCTACCTAGAGCAGCGCGACAGCGTTAACGGCAACCTGCACTACCGGCTGTTTGGTGGTGTGCTGGAGGAGATGTACTCTGGCCTCGGTGGCGAGGTGCTCTACCAGCGGGTGCACTCGCGGCTCGCCTTTGGCGCCTCGCTCGCTTATGCTAAGCAGCGCGATTACGACCGCAGTTTTAACCATTTGGATTACTCGACAGTAACCGGCTTTGTTAGCGCCTACTGGGCCACCCCGTTTTATAATTACGACGTGGCGGTGCACGCCGGCCGCTATCTGGCCGAAGATGTTGGCGCCACCTTTGAGGTGCGCCGCACCTTTGCCAATGGCTGGATGGTCGGCGCGTTTGCCACCTTGACCGATGTGTCGGCGGAAGATTTTGGTGAGGGCAGTTTTGATAAAGGGTTTTTCTTTAAAATACCGTTCAGCCTGGATGGTAGCCGCAACAGCCGCAACAGCTTTTCTACCCGCATGCGGGTGATCCAGCGCGACGGCGGCCAGCGTTTGGATAACTTTAGCGGCAACCTGTGGTGGGATGTGCGCACGGCGCGCCACGACGCGTTAGAGCGCGCCCCCGAGCGGAGGCTGCCATGACGGCGGCGCGGCGGTTGGCCGCGGCGGCGCTGCTGGGCCTGCTGAGCGGCTGTAGTTTTGTTACCTTTGAGTCGAGCCAGGGGGCGCTGCTGGCAGGCTTGTGGCAGAGCCCGCAAGACCCGTTGGATGAATATCGCTGGCAGGTGTCGGTCGGTGATGCGCGCCGCGACTTAGTGGCAGCGATGGATGACAACAAGCTGGTGCTGTTTGAGGGCCGCAACCACCGAGTGGTGTTTGATGGCGGCAACCTGCTCGGTGTAACCGGGGTAGTGGCGCCTGGGTATGAGCTGGCTGTAGAGGTAGACAAACAGCCCGGCAGTGTGTCGCGTCTGTACCGCACCGCCGGCCAGCTGCGCGGTTGGCAAACCCAATGCCAGCTGTGGGTGAAGTTGGACAGCGCGGCGCGCGCTACTGCGCTGGCCAACAGCCCAGAGCTGAGCGGTGTTACAACGCTCTGGTCGCAGCAGTGCCAGGCCGGTGCGGCCCAGCAGGTTAATAATTGGGTAGGCTACCGCAGTGACGGTACCATTAAGTTTTTTAGCTTTATCATTAGCCCTGCCGGCGAGCAGCTGCTGGCTGTAAGCCAGGCGGGCGGGTAAATTATTCGTTGATCAGTTTAAGTGTTTAAAGGGAAGCAACCATGGTGACAATACAACGTAATAAAGGCCGTGCTGGCGCAACTTGGATGCGCAGTGTTGCAGTGCGGGCTACCCGTGCCGCGCTGTTGGCCGGTACCGCACTGGTGTGGGCCGCAGGTAGCCAGGCGCAGATGGTCTCGCCGCAGATGATAGAGCAGCTAAAATCGATGCCGCGCGCTCAGCAAGAGATGCTGGCCCGCCAGTACGGCATCGACCTGTCGGCGATCAGCGGTTTGGGCGGCAGCAGCAAGCCCGCCCAGCTGGCGATGCCCGGCACGCCGCTGGTGCCAGGCAAAGGCGATGACAGTTTGGGGTTTGATTTTGGCCAACAGCCGCTATGGCTAGAAGAGCAAGAGGAGCCGGAAGTAGAGCGTTTTGGCCGCAGCCTGTTTGACCGCGAAGTCAGCACCTTTGCCCCCACCGATGACGCATCGGTGCCTGATGACTACCGGTTGGGCGTTGGCGATGAGCTATCTGTACAGCTATACGGCAAAGAGAGCGAGAGTTACAACCTGCAAGTGGGCCGCGACGGCGATATTAACTTCCCTAAATTGGGCAGTATCCGAGTTGCCGGGCTGACCTACGAGACGGCGCGCGATTTAATTAACAGCCGGGTTGCCGAACAGCTGCTGGGCGTAGAGTCGGTGGTATCGCTGGGCCGGTTGCGGGCGATCGGTATCTTCATCGCCGGCGAGGTCAATGTGCCGGGCGCTTACTCGGTGTCGGCGATGACCACGGTGACCCAGGCGCTGTTCCAGGCGGGCGGTATCAGTGAGTTGGGCGCGCTGCGCAATATCAGTATTAAGCGCGGCGACCAAGAGGTGGCCAGCTTTGATGCTTACCAGCTGCTGCTGGCCGGTGATGCCAGTGGCGACGTGCGGTTGCGCTCTGGCGATGTGCTGTTTGTGCCGCCCTATAACGCTGCCGCTGAAGTGCAGGGCGAGATTAAACGACCGATGATTTACGAGGTGCGCGCTGGTGAAACGGTTGCCGACCTGGTGGCTATGGCCGGTGGCTTTAACCGCAGTGCCTACCGCTCTATTGCTACGTTGACCCGGCTGGATGTTGCCCAAGGCCTGCCGGTAACCACCAATATTAACCTGCAAAAACCAGCTGACTTGGCGCTTGAGATCGCCGACGGTGATGTGCTGCGGGTGTTTAAAACTGGCGATGCGCTCAAGAATGCAGTAACCGTTAAAGGCTCGGTCTACCGCGACGGGGTGTTCGGCTGGCGCGATGGGCTGCGTGTGTCGGACCTGTTTGGCAACGCCGAGCGCGACTTTCCGCCCTCTACCGACCTGCAGTACAGCTTGATTGTCTCCACCAGTAATGAGCTGCTGGACATTAGCTTGCGCCAGTTCTCGCTGGCCAAGGCGATCGCCGCGCCGGGTAGCGCAGCCGACCCATTACTTTCGCCGCGAGACGAACTGCTGGTGTTCTCATTGCCTGGCTTAGATGACAATGGCGATGAGCAAGAGCTTGATCGTGAGCGCGATCAAGACCGCTGGCAGCTACAGCAGCGCAGCACCGACAGCACTGCTATCGATAACAGAGACCGCCAAGAGTTGCTGGCGCCGGTGATTGAAAAGCTCAAACGCCAAGCACGCCGTGGCGAGCCAGTGCCGCTGGTGTCGATATCCGGTGCGGTAGTAGCGCCGGGTACCTACCCGCTGTTTGAGGGTGCCACGCCAGAGGCACTGATTATAGCGGCAGGTGGCCTGAAAGACTCCGCTTACATCGAATCTGTCGAGCTTCGTCGGATCGGCCAAGTGAGCGCCGGCCAAGTGAGTGCTGATTACTCTGAGATCGACCTAGAGGCGCTGCTGGCTGGCGAGTTTACCGTACAGCTACAGTCGCGTGACCACTTGGCGATACGGGACATCCCCGACTGGAATCCGATCGATTCGGTTGTAGTTGAGGGTGAGGTGATGTTTCCCGGTACTTACCTGATCCAAAAGGGCGAGACCATCAGCTCGGTGATTGCCCGGGCCGGCGGCGCTACCGAAAATGCGTTCCTTGAAGGAGCAATGTTCACCCGTGAAGATATTGCCAAGATGGAGGCTGATCGTGCCAAGGCATTCGCTAAGTCGATCCAGCAGACCTTTGCCACTAGCTTGCTGACCGAAGAGGTGAATAAACGTAGCATGGAGGAGGTCTTTGCCGTGACCAGCCGGCTAGAGTCGTTTGAGGGCATGGGCCGGCTGATGATCGACTTGTCTAGTGCGCTTAATGGCGACCGCGAGTTGGATATCCAGCTGGTTGACGGCGATAAAATTGTCATCCCTAAAACTACCAACACAGTAACCGTGGTGGGCGAAGTAAACCAGCAGGGCACCCATCTGTTTAGTGGCGAGCTTTCGCTTGATGCCTACCTTGGCCTCTCTGCCGGGCTGACTGCGCGGGCTGACGACAAGGCGATATACGTTGTTCAGGCTAATGGTGCGGTACGCCCGCTAGAAAGTGGCTGGTGGCGGTTTGGCAGTGGCACTCAGCTGGCGCCGGGCGATACTATTGTGGTGCCGGTTGACAGCAGTTACAAAGAGAGCCTGGTGGCGTGGCGTGATATCACCCAAATCATCTATCAAGGCGTGGTGGCCATTGCTGCCGTCAGCGCACTGTAAACGGAGTTATAGCGATGAACCAGGTAACCAACAGTGGCGCCAAGCCGCTTGAGCCAGATTGCCCGCGTGGCCTCTATGAGGACGATGATATCGACCTGCGTGAGCTCTTCGGCGTACTTTGGGCCGGTCGTAAGCTGATTGTTGCCATTACTGCGGCGGCAGCAATGATTAGCGTGATGGTGGCGCTGAGTATGCCAAACATTTACAAAGCCGAGGCCCTGCTAACATCAACTGGTGAAGACCAGGGCGGCCTGGCTGGGCTCGCTTCGCAGTTTGGTGGGTTGGCCAGTTTGGCCGGCGTGTCGTTGGGCGGTGGCGAGACCGATCAAGCCGCGGTGGGGCTTGAGGTGCTTAAGTCGCGGCAGTTTTTTGCCGGGTTTATTGAGCGCCGCGACCCGCTGGTGGCGCTGATGGCCGCCGAGGGTTGGAACAGCCAGACCGGCGAGCTAGAGATAGACGACAGCCTTTACAGTACGGCCGAGCAGCGCTGGGTGCGCGATGCCAAGCCGCCGCGCGGTGTGCAGCCGTCGGTGCAAGAGGCCCATGAAGAATTCTTAAAGGCGTTTACGGTCTCCCAAGACAAAAAAACTGGCATGGTCACCCTAGCGGTAGAGCACTACTCGCCAGTGGTAGCGCAGCAGTGGGTAGAGTGGTTGGTAGAGGATATTAACCGCACCATGCGTGACCAAGACATCAATGAAGCCGAGCGCTCGATCAGCTATCTAAAGCAGCAGATCGACCAGACTAACTTGGCCGACCTGCAGACGGTATTTTTTGAGTTGATCCAGAAGCAGACTGAGCGGGTGATGTTGGCTAAGGTGCGCCCAGAGTATCTGTTTAAAACCATCGACCCAGCCGTGGTGCCCGAGCTGAAGGCCAAGCCTAAGCGCGCGCTTATCTGTGTGCTAGGGGTATTGCTGGGCGGTATGTTGGCAGTGCTTTACACGCTGGTTCGCCACTACGCTTTTAAGCCTGAAGAGCCAGTTAACCCCTAACTGGCTTTTTTAGCGCGGCTTGTACAGCTCGTTGAGGTGTGCCAGCGTGGTGAACAGCGCGTGTAAAAACGGTGCCGATAACCGGTTGACACCAAGCTTAGTGCGAGCGTTTTCGAGTTGTTTCTCTACCGTACGGTGGCTGGTGTTGTAGAGCGTGCCAGCCTCTTTTGCGGTCATGCCTTGGTGGCGAGCCAGCAGCATCTGCGCCTCTCGCATGCTGAGCCAGCGGGCCGCTTTGGCTTTCCCGTCACTGCGCGCCGGCTGGTAGGGCGTTAAAATTAGTGGAGCGGCACTGGTGCCTTGGCTGGCTTTTCGGATCAGCTGGCTCACTAGCCGCTCGGCTACTGAGCTACCGTCAGCACTAAGCCAGATCAGGCCGGCACGAGCGTAAGGCCCCGCCGGCCCACCAGAGCGCAACCGCGCACCGACCTTAAACGTCGCCGAGCCGTCAGCCTGTTCTTGGATCTTAATAAGCAGCAGATGGCCGCGTTTCTCGCAGCTCACACTGTCTTGCCCATCACCCTTTTTGGCGGTTTTTTTATTTTGTTTGGTGTCGTCTTGCAGCATCGATAGTCCTTATCTAGGAGCGTGACGTTGTCACGGCTATGCGCAAATAATGGTGTATTCCCCCTGACCTTTCCCCCAAGTTACTACCATGTCTTGGATGAGATATTGCCACTTTAGGCCGCCTGTTGAGCAAACTCAACTGGCGGCAAATAATTGAGTGAGCTGTGCGGTCGCACGGTGTTGTA
>JAHEGD010000009.1 GCA_024639885.1 Porticoccaceae bacterium
GCTTAGAAGACCAGTACCGCAGTGAGGGAACAGCCGGCTTAATAGCTAAGGTGAACAGCCGCGCTGGTCGCCAAGACCCCGAAGATCAACCGATATGGCTGCTTGATAGCAGCGGCCATCGGCTCGCCGGCCACGCTGTCAATGTCGCGTTACCGACTCTGCCCGGCAGCTATCCGGGTGAGGCGCTGGGGCTCGAAGAGGGCGAACAGGTTCAACTGGCCGTGCGCCGCTTCGCCACTACCCACTTACTCGTTGGCCACAGCTATGAGGAGTCCGATAGTATCAGCGAACCAATCACAACTGCCTTTACACTGGCCACCGTCGCAGTGCTGCTGCTCTCGGCGCTGCTTGGCGGCTGGCTAGCAGCCGCCCAACAACGCCGCTTGCAGGCTATATCAAACACGCTAGACCGCGTCGCCGGTGGTCAATTAATGGCTCGAGTTCCGGTCAGCGACGCAGGCGATGACATTGACAAGCTAGCGCTGCAGGTCAATACGGCACTGACGCGGTTGGAGCGCAACGTAGAGGCTATTCGTCAGGTCAGCGTCGATATCGCCCATGATCTACGCACCCCGATCAACCGCCTGAGGATTCAGGTCGAGCAGGCCCATGCGGTGCTCGACAGCCCCTCTCAATTGTCAGAAAAACTAATCGATGCGCGCCGTGAGATTCACCACATTACATCCACCTTTGACGCGCTGTTACGGATAGCGCAAATTGAGGCGGGTGCGCGCAAGCAGCGCTTTCAATGGCTCGATATCAGCGCGCTACTCCAGACCCTAACCGAGACCTACGCGATTGTCGCCGAGGAATCACAGCAGTCGCTGCTACTGCGCGCCCCGAGTCGCGCAGTGAAGGTCTTTGGCGATCGCGACCTGCTAACCCAGTGTTACGCCAATTTGATTGAGAACGCCATCCGCCACAATCACCCACAAGCAGAGATTGTCGTTAGCTGCGGCACGGATCAACACGGCTGCTGGGTGACGGTAGCCGACAATGGTGTCGGCATTCCCGAAGCTGAATTAACTGCCGTCACCGGTCGTTTCTATCGTCTCGACAAGGCGCGCCATACCGATGGTGCTGGCCTTGGGCTGGCATTGGTTAAAGCGGTCTGCGAGCTGCACGACGCCGAGCTAACGCTGGCCGACAACCGGCCAGGTTTACTGGTCACAACGGTATTTAGCCGGTCATCCGGCGCGGAGGCGCAGGGCGCCTAGAACCGCAAGCGTGCGGCGCTTTAGCAAAGCTCCGGGTAGACCGCCGGGGCGACGAGTCACCTAGACTGACCGGGATAACCGTAGCGGTTCGCGCACTCTGCACAGCCACTCAATCTAGGGTAATGCTGGTGTTGTCGATCAGCCGCGCGGCGCTAGTAAACATCGCCCCCAGCACGGTCAGCTCACGGTCGTCGTAAGCGGCGGCATCCAAGGTTTTGCTGTTACTAATAGAGAAGTAGTCTGGCTTGAAGCCGGCCGCGCGGATTGCCGCCCTGCCGCGCTCTTCTAGCGCCGCAAAATCGCGCTCGCCGCTCTGCAGTGCGGCGGCCACTTGCTGCAGCATGTCATGCAACACCGTGACGTTGGCCCGCTCTTGGGCGGTGATATAGCTGTTCCGGGAGCTCATCGCCAAGCCGTCTGGCTCGCGGTGAATCGGCGCACCGACGATCTCAATCGGCATACAGAGGTCTTCGCTCATGCGCCGGATCACCGCCAGCTGCTGGTAGTCTTTTACACCAAAGATAGCGGTGTCGGGCTGAACAATATTGAACAGCTTGGTCACCACCGTGGTCACCCCTTCGAAATGGCCGGGCCGGCTGGCGCCACACAGCACATCGGTCATGGTCGGGCAGATCACGCGGCTCTGGGTGTCCAGCCCGTTGGGGTACATCTCGTTATCGGTCGGATTAAACAGGTAGTCGCAACCGGCTGCGGTCAGTTTTTCGCAGTCGGCTTGAAAGGTGCGCGGGTACTTGTCCCAATCTTCATTGAGACCAAACTGCAGGGCGTTGACAAAGATTGAGCAGACCACCACATCGCAGCTCTGGCGGGCCTGCTCCACCAGCGCGATATGGCCGGCGTGAAGGTTGCCCATGGTCGGTACAAAACCGATAGTTTTTGCCGCTAAGCGCTCGCCGGCGAGCGCCTCACGCAGCCCGGCAACGGTGTGGAATGTTTTCATAGTGGGGTCCTATCGTGAGCGCGCTCCCTGCTGCTCGAAAAAATGGCGCTATCACTCGCCGGCGAAATAGTCGCCAACCAGGTTCTCAAAGCGGGTGTACTTGCCGAGGAAGGTCAGCCGCGCAGTACCGATCGGGCCGTTGCGCTGCTTGCCGAGAATGATCTCGGCAATACCCTTCTCGGGGCTGTCCTCGTTGTAAACCTCGTCGCGGTAGATAAACACGATGACATCGGCGTCTTGCTCGATCGCGCCCGATTCACGAAGGTCGGAGTTGATCGGCCGCTTGTTGGGGCGCTGCTCTAGGTTACGGCTGAGCTGCGAGAGTGCAATCATCGGGCAGTTGTACTCGCGGGCGAGGTGTTTGAGCTCGCGGGAGATCTGCGAGATCTCCTGCACCCGACCTTCGCCGGGGTTGCTGCCGCTCATCAGCTGCAGGTAGTCGACCATGATCAAACCGGGCTCGGCGCGCTGGTAGAGCGCCTCCATATCCGGCTGGGCGTCGCCGCCGTGTTCGGCGTGCCACGCTTGGCGCAACTGCTCTACCCGCTCTTTGGTGAACTGCTTGATACGGTTGCGCATCTCCAGCGGGGTCAGGCCGGGCGAATCCTCGATAAACAGCGGCCGGTCTTTGAGCCGCTGGGCGGCGGCGCTCAACCGCGGCCAATCGTCTTCGCCGAGGTTGCCGGTGCGCATTTTAGTCTGGTCGATCTTGCCGATAGACGAGAGCAGCCGCATCACCAGCTGGTTGGCTGGCATCTCCAGCGAGAACACCAGTACCGGTTTATCTTGGTGGAGCACGGCATGTTCGACGGTGTTCATCGCAAACGACGTTTTGCCCATCGACGGCCGGCCGGCGACGATGATCAGGTCCGATTTCTGCCAGCCCGAGGTCATCTCGTCGAGGTCTTTCCAGCCGGTGCTCACCCCGGTGATCGAGCTGTCTGAGCGGAACAGCTCTTCAAGGCGAATCACAGTCTCTTTGAGCAGCGCATTGACCTCTTTAAAACCGCCCTTTTTGGGGCGGTTTTCGATGATGTCCTGCAGCTTCTGTTCGGCCTCGGCGAGCAGCCGCTGGCTGTCCCAACCGAGTGGATTGTAGCCTTTGCTGACAATGTCGCTGGCCGCGCCAATCAACTGGCGGATGGTTGAGCGCTCAAGAACGATCTGTGCGTAGGCGTTGATATTGGCCGAGCTGGGGGTGCTGTCTGCCAGCTCTACCAAGTAGTCGGCGCCGCCCACCGCGGCCAGGTCGCCACTGCCGTGCAGCGACTCGCTGAGCGTAATCGGGTCAAATGGCTGGCCCTGTTCGGCGAGCCGGCCCATCGCGGAAAAAATCAGCCGGTGGTCGCGGCTGTAGAAGTCGTCACTGTCGAGCAGCTCGGCGATGGCGTCGTAGGCCTCGTTCTTGAGCATCAGCCCGCCGAGTACCGCCTGTTCGCCCTCAATAGAGTGCGGCAGCGGCTGGCTGGCGGTCGGTTCGGCGTAGAGCGCTTCGTTCATAGGGCAGTTTCTATCGGTCTAAAACAACAACGGCACCGTATCTTTTCAGAGACGGTGCCGTTTTACAACGTTGACCAGCGCAGCGGTGTGCGCCGGTGGCGGCAATTACTCAGCAGCCACCGCGACAGTGATCGCCTGCACCACATCAGAGTGCAGTTGAATGTCGATAGCAAACTCACCGATTTCGCGCAGTGGGCCCTCGGGGAGCTTCACTTCGCTGCGGTCAACTTCACCGCCAGCGGCAGTGATCGCGTCGGCAATTTCACGGGCGCCAATTGAACCGAACAGCTTGCCTTCGTCACCGGCAACGGCACTCAGACTGATGCTGGCGATAGCGGCGATCTTGTCGGCGCGCGCTTGGGCGGCGGCCAAAACAGCAGCGGCAGCCGCTTCTATCTCGGCGCGGCGGGTTTCGAACTCGGCGATGTTGGCCGCAGTGGCGAACACAGCTTTACCTTGCGGTACCAAGTAGTTGCGGCCGTAGCCGGCTTTGACGTTAACTTTCTCGCCGAGCGCGCCAAGGCGGCCAATTTTTTCTAACAGAATAACTTCCATTGCTCTATCCTCTCATTTTTCTCGCTACTGCCACCGCTACCGTGCGGCGATTCGCGAGCGAATATTGATGGTGCTATCGGCAACAGCCAGCCCGATTATTACCATGTTTAACGGACTAAATATCACCAGCCCAACGTAAATCATACCCAGCCAAATTGTGCCCAAACCCCGCACTGCGGCGATGTGGTGAAGCAGTGCCAGCCCCGCTAGCAGCAGCGGCAGTGACAGCAGCTCGGCCCACGGCCGGTAGTCGGCACCCTGCAGCCAACCTGCCAACACCACCACCGCCAAGGCGATAGCGCCGGCACTGTTCATACGCGTTTGGCGGAACTCGCTGCCAAACCCACCGGGGTTGTACAGCAGCGCCTGCCACCAGCGCGATACCAACAGTGCCACCAGCGCACCGACCGCCACTATCCAACCGAACAGCCCAGCCACAAACAGTGGCGTGGCCGCAATCGGTAGCGGCGCTTGCTCGGTGGCGACCTCTGCCAGCATCTCTGCCAGCAGCGCCGTAGTAGCCGCCAGCTGTTCAGCGCCAACCGCGCTGAGCACAACCGCTGACGCCAGACCGGCAACCGTCACAGCAATCGCTGCCGACGCCCACGACGCAGAGCGACGCAACACCTCGGCAGCCACCACCACCACGATGACCACAGCAATACTGGCCATGGTCAGCAGTGAATCAGCGCCGCCGCTGGCCAACATCGCCAAGCTTGGCAGCAGCGCCCAAGGCGCCACTTGCACCACCGCACTCAAACCGTGCCGGAGGCCGACCAATCCCACCGCAGCGGGGCTTACAATCGGGACAAAACTTCCCAAGCAGGCAACCACGGCCGCCTGCCAGCGCCCACGCATAATAAATTCAGCAAGGGCTTTCACAACGTCTGGGCAGTTAAATTACTTGTGCGCGTCGCTGTAAGGCAGCAGCGCAATATAACGGGCGCGCTTGATCGCGTCAGTCAGTTGGCGCTGGTAACGTGCCTTGGTGCCAGTGATACGGCTCGGGACAATTTTGCCTGTCTCAGAGACGTAGTTGCGCAGCATATCGATATCTTTGTAGTCGATCGCTGGGGCGCCTTCGGCACTGAAACGACAGAATTTACGACGACGAATAAATTTGCTCATGATTACTCTCCCGCCTCTTCAGTTGCTGGGGCTGCTTGCTCTTCACCACCTTTGGCGGCGGCATCGGCAGCGGCTTTGGCTTCGTCTGCTTTGGCGCGGGCAGCGGCGCGGCGCTCACGGGCTTCGCGATCGGCCTTGTCGGCAGTTTCGGCTTTCATGATCGCAGACTCGCCGGTGACCGCTTCAGCGGTGCGGATAACCATGCTGCGCAGCACGGCATCGTTGTAGCGGAAAGTAGACTGCAGCTCGTCCAGGATTTCTTGTGAACATTCGATGTTCATCAGGATGTAGTGAGCTTTGTGGATTTTGTTGATCGGGTAAGCCAGTTGACGGCGACCCCAATCTTCTAGGCGATGGACTTTACCGTTGCCCGCTTCAATCGAGGCGGTGTAACGCTCAACCATGCCGGATACCTGCTCGCTCTGGTCTGGGTGGACCAGAAAAACGACTTCGTAGTGACGCATTGTCTCTCCTTGTGGAAAATGATGCCTCCCGTCAGCGCCAACTTGGCGACTGCAGTGAGGCAAGGAGTGCCCATTCTCTCGTGCCGAGACCCCGGGCAATAAGGGGCGCGCAATTATAGTGAGTTAGCCGTGGCGATACAACCACCCAATCAAGGGCGCAACAACCGCCACAGCGAGCCGACATTGCTAGCTGGCCGCTCTAACAGCGCGGTGATTGCCAGCTCCTCGGCAGCAACCAGCGTGTAGAGCACAATCACCGCCCTAAACGGCAGCTCGGCAAGCCCCAAGCAGAGCGCAAAGTAGCTCGGCACCAGCAGCAGCGCCACCCACTTGGCCAGCCGAGTATGGTAGCTGGGGTAGCTGCCAAATTTGACCCAACTAAACACAATCGGCAGCGGTGTAGCCACCACGGCGAGGCCGATGTAGAGCTGCTCGCGGGCAAAATGGTTGGGCCACAGTGCCCACAGCGCCAACACCATCGCCATGTAGACAGCCAGGTCGGCCCAGCTATCGAGCTTGGCGCCGAGCTCGCTGGCCAGATTAAATCGTCGGGCGATAAACCCGTCGGCTGCATCGGTTGCCAGAGCGGCCGCCAGCAGCGCCAAGAACAGCTCGGCGCGGCCGCTCAATGCCAGCGCCACCAACACCGGCACTGCCAGCAGCCGCGCCAGTGTCAAGATATTCGGGGCCGTCGCCCAGTGCTGGCTGGCCAACCGGGTTAACGGCCCGACCGCTGGCGCACTGCCTCGTAGAGAAACACCCCGGTCGCCACCGACACATTGAGGCTGCTGACGCCACCGGCCATCGGCAGCTTGGCGAGGTGGTCGCACTGCTCGCGGGTAAGCCGGCGCAAACCGCGCTCCTCAGCGCCGAGCAGCAGCGCCAACGGCCCTTTCAGATCAATGTCGTAGACCAGCGCCTCGGCCTCGCCGGCGGCACCCACCGTCCACACCCCGGCAGCGCGCAGCTTTTCTAGGCAGCGCGCCAGGTTGGTGACCACCACCAGCGGCACCGTCTCGGCCGCCCCGCAGGCGACCTTGCTAACCACCGGGGTAATACCGACCGAGTTGTCGCGCGGGATGATCACCGCAGCGACGCCGGCACCATCGGCAGAGCGCAGGCAGGCGCCCAAGTTGTGGGGGTCGGTGACGCCGTCCAAGACTAAAAACAGCGGCGCCTGCGCGCTGTTGGCGAGCAGCTCAAATAGGTAGTTCTCGTCGTGGGTCTCGCCTTCGGCGCACTCGGCGGCGACCCCTTGATGGCGGCCGTCGACCAGCTTGTTGAGCTCGTCGGCGGTCGACCACTGCACGGCGATCTGCTGCTGCTCGGCTAGCCGCTGAACTTTTTGCAACCGCGCATCGGTGCGGTTGCGCTGCAGCCGCAGCTGCAACACCCGCTCGGGCGATGACTTGAGCAGCGACTGCACCGCGTGTATCCCATAGATCCAATTCAAACTGATTCACCACCGTTATTTGTGCCGCTGCGCGGCGGTTTACTATTCAACTTGGCCGGCCGCGCGTCTATCATGGCGGGCAGACCACTCACTACCAGCCACCGGGGCGACCATGCCGCAACCAGATACCGACAATGCCAACTTTACCGCCCTACCGTATGCCGCCCTGCTGCCGCGCCTAGCGGCGCTGGTCTACGACCTGTTTATTCTGTTTGCCCTAACCATCGGCTACGGCGCGCTGCTGACCCTGCTGCGGGTGATCATCACGGGCAGTGCCGAGCAAGATCTGCCGCAAACTGCACTGGTGCAGCTGCCGCTACTGGCTGGCTACTGGCTGACACTGGGTAGCTATTATGTCATCTGCTGGCGCAAACAGGGGCAAACTTTGGGTATGAAGGCGTGGCGGCTGCGCACCCAACAGCCCGGCCACCACCTTGTCACGCTGCGCCAGGCGTGGCTGCGGGTTGCGCTGGCGCCGCTGTCGATGGCCGCCGGCGGGGTCGGCTACCTGCTGGCGCTGCTACCCAGCCGTCACTGCTGGCACGACACCGCTACCGGCACCGAGGTTGTGGTGCTGCCAAAGACCAGAAAGTAACTGCCTGCTTACGCCGCGCGGCGCAACAGCCGGGCACCGATCACCACACACAGCACAATCGGCAGCGACACCGCCACCACCGGCGGGAAGCCGAACACCAGACTCGACGGCTCTAGCATGTCTTGCAAAATCCTAAAGCCAATGCCGGTGACCACACCGACAAAAATCCGCAGCCCCATCGTCGATTCGCGCAGCGGCCCAAACACAAAAGCGATCGCCAACACCACCAGACCGATCACGGTGAGCGGCTGCAGCAGTTTGGCCCACAGCGCCAACTGGTAGGCGCCGCTGTCGCGCTGCTGCTGGCGCAGAAACTGGGTGTAGCCCCACAGGCTCTGTATCGACAGGTTCTCGGGCGCCAATACATTTTGCTGGAGCAGCACCGGGGTCAGCTCGCTCTGCCAGATGCGGGTAACCAACTTGTCGGCGACGGTCTGGCCGGGACTAAAGCGGGTAATCGCCACGTTCTCTTCCACCCAGTGGCGGCGCGCGCGGTCGAAGCTGGCCCGCGAGCTAAAGCTGGCCGCCTGCAGTTGGCGCTGCTCGTCAAATTGGTAACGGGTGACACCAAACAGCACACCGCCGGGGAACACCGCGTTGATGTGGATATACTCATTGCCCTCGACACTCCAGACCCCGCCGTTGTCAGCCCCGCTCTCCATGCCGCTGCGCTGCAACTGGCGGCGGCCATCAGCGAGCTGGTCTAGGTAGGGGGTGACAAACTCACCGATTAACATCGCCGCCAAGACAAACCAGAGAATCGGCTTAACCACCATCGCAACAATCCGCCACAGCGAGATACCGGCGGCGCGCATCACCACGATTTCACTGTTACCGGCGAGGATCCCCAAGCCAACCAGACAGCCGATCAGCGCCGAAAACGGCAGATAGTCATAGACCTGCGACGGCAGGGTAAGCACCACGTACTCCATTACTTGGCGCAGCTGATAGTCGTTGCGCATATCGCCAAGCTCATCAATCACCTCGGCGACCACATCGAGCCCGACGATCACCAGCAGCGCCATCGCCACCGCCAAGCTGACCACCCGCGCCAAATAGCTACTGAGAAGTTCTAACCCCTTCATTTTTTACTCCCCAGCCACAGCGGCCGGCGCGGCAAGCGGCTCAGCTTTAGCCGCTCAATCGAAAACAGCAGCAGCGCGATAGCAACAAACAGGCCGTGTACAGCGCCAAACCCAACCAGTGGCGATATAGCGCCGCTGGCGGCGCTGCCGCGCACCGCGTTGAGCGCCAGCAGGTAGACAAAGTAGATAATAATAGCCGGCAGCAACCGCCCAAACCGCCCCTTGCGCGGATCGGTGCGCGCCAGCGGCACCGCCAGCAGCCCGGCCACCAGCACCAAGATCGGCAGCGCCAGCCGCCAGTACCAAGTGGCGCGGTACTCATCGCGCAGCGCCGACGAAGGCGCCGCCAGCAGCTCGGCGTTGCTCAGCGAGTCGATGTCTGGGCGGCGCGGCGCGCGCTCGCCGCTCTCTAGGCGGGTGCCGTACTGCTCGAAATAGGTCAGCCTAAACTCGCGACTGCCCGGTTGCCCCTCAATCCGCAGGCCGTCCTGCAGTACTAGGTAATCTTCACCGCTGGCGCTATCGCGCTGCTGCTCACCGCGGGCGGCGCGCACTACCACTAGGTTGTCGACCACCCGCCCATCGTTATCGGCAGCCGGCCGGAACATCGCCATAAATAGCTCGCTGAGCGACTTGTCCTCGCCGACGCCGCCGGCATAGGCGATCAGGCTGCCCTTCTCCAGCGAGTAAAAGCGGTGCGCCGAAAGCTGGTCCAGCTCGCTCTTCTGCTGCTGGGCGGTGTAGAGCTCCAGATACTTGCCGGTGCCGCTGGGTGCCACCGAAAAACTTAGCCACGCCACCAGCAGGGCGATACCACTGCCGACCACCAGCGTGTAACCGAGCAGCCGTCGCTCGGAGACGCCGCAGGCGCGCAACACGCTCATCTCGCTCTCAACATAGAGCCGACCAAAGGTGAGCATCACCGCCAGCAAAAAGGCGAGCGGCAGTGTCATCTGAATAAAGTCGGGAATCCGATAGCCAAGAATCGCAAAGATGACCCCAGGCTCTAGGTTGCCCGCTACCGCCTGGCCGAGGTAGCGGACAAAACGGCCACTCAACAACACCATCATCAACACCGTGCAAACGGCGAAGGTGTTGGCGAGCAACTCGCGGCTGAGGTAGCGAAAAATGATCAAGCGGAAGATTCCTAACGCTCTGCACAGCACCCGCTGCGCAGACAGGGTGAATAAAAAATGCTATCGTCTCGGCAGTTTTTACCGCTGCCAAAGGCGGCCTAAAAATACCTTCAAACAGACTTTATCGCGGAGCCATTCATGCAATTTAGCGCCACTTCTGCCTCGCTGCTCTCTAGCAGAGCCGATTCTCTCATTCTGCC
This sequence comes from Porticoccaceae bacterium, assembly GCA_024639885.1. Lineage (GTDB taxonomy): Bacteria > Pseudomonadota > Gammaproteobacteria > Pseudomonadales > Porticoccaceae > LSUCC0057. The sequence continues at coordinate 10,295 of JAHEGD010000009.1, forward strand.
GACCGGTCGACAACTCAAAGCTGAGGCAGCCACCCTCAACGATGCCCTCGACGGTGCCATTGAGGGGTTGATAAAAAGCGGCGACTTTACCGGCAAACTGGGTAGCAGCTGCCTGCTGCACATCCCCGGCAAGGCGACCAAGCGGCTGCTGCTGGTCGGCTGCGACACCGACAGCGGCGAGCTGGATGTGCCGGCCCGCGACAAGGTGATCGCCGCGGCCGCCCAGCAACTGACCGCCGGCGGCAGCAAAAAAGCGCTCTGGATCAGTGGCGCCCTACCAGGCACCAGCCAGCCAGACCACGCTGTACTGGCCGGCGCCGTAGCGCGCATCTTCACCACTGCCGGCTACCGCTACAATAAAGGCGGTGCCAGCAAGCATCAGCCGAGCAAGCTTGCCAGCGTCAGCTACTGGGCTGACACCCGCAGCGCGGTGGCCGCGGCCAAAAAGGGGCTCGCCTACGGCGGCGCCACCGGTAGCGGGATGAACCTCGCCCGTCAGCTCGGCAACCTGCCGGCCAATATCTGCACACCCAGCTACCTCGCCAAACAGGCCCAAGAGTTGGCTAAGGGCAACGCCGCACTGACCACCCAAGTGCTGAGCGAAGCGGAGATGAAAAAACTCAAAATGGGCTCGCTGCTGTCGGTCAGCGCCGGCAGCGACCAACCCGCCAAGCTGATCGTGATGAAATACGAGGGCGTTAAAGGCCGCGGCAAACCGGCCCCCACCGTACTGGTGGGCAAAGCGGTCACCTTTGACACCGGCGGCATCAGTCTCAAACCCGGCGCCGGCATGGACGAGATGAAGTACGACATGTGTGGCGGCGCCAGCGTGTTTGGCGTGATCGCTGCGCTCGCCGAGTTAAAAATGGCGGTCAACGTGATCGGCGTAGTACCCGCGGTAGAGAACATGCCCAGTGGCGGTGCCACCAAGCCCGGCGACGTGGTCACCAGTATGTCGGGGCAAACCATCGAGATCCTCAACACCGACGCCGAGGGCCGACTGATTCTCTGCGACGCACTGACCTACTCGGCGCGGTTTAAACCGGCCGCAATCATCGACATCGCCACCCTCACCGGCGCCTGTATCATGGCGCTCGGCGGCCACGCCAGCGGACTGCTGAGCAACCATCAACCGCTCGCCGATGCCCTGTTAGAGAGCGGCCAACAGAGCGGTGACCGCTGCTGGCAGCTGCCGCTGTGGCCGGAATACGACCAGCAGCTACAGAGCAACTTTGCCGATATGGCCAACATTGGTGGCCGCCAGGCCGGCACCGTAACCGCCGGCTGTTTCTTGGCGCGGTTTGCCAAGCAGCAGCGCTGGGCGCACCTAGACATTGCCGGTACCGCGTGGCTTAGCGGCGCAGCAAAAGGCGCCACCGGCCGACCGGTACCGCTGCTGATGGAGTACATCAGCCGCCAGCAGGGCAAATAACCGTTGACCAGCATCTCCTTTTACAAGGTCGGCGGCGATCACACCGCCGCCGCGGCACTGGTCTGCCAACTGATTTTTAAAGCCCACCAGCGCGGCCAGCAGGTGCTCTGCCTAGTTGAGCGCGACGACCAGCTGGAGGCACTCTCCGAGCAGCTATGGGCAGTTGAGCCGCAGGCGTTTGTGGCTCACAGCAACGACTCCAGCGACCCGGTAGCGATCAGCGCCGCGCTGGAACCGGGCGACCACCACGACCTGCTGATCAACCTGCGCGGCGACACGCCAAACTGGTTTAGCCGCTTTCAGCGCGTTATCGAGGTGATTCACAGCGAGCCGGGCTACCAGCAGGCCAAACGCGACCGCTTTGCCTTTTACAAGCAGCGCGGCTATCCGCTCGAGTTTCACGATCTGTCGGCCAAATTCCCCGCCACTGAGCAGGCCGCGCAGTGACCCAGAAGCCGCGCCTAGTCAGCCGTGGCGGAGTCGCCCTACCCGGCGCCGCGGCCGACCGCCAGCACGATGAGATAGAGACCCTACTCAGCCAGCTAGAGAAAACTCAGAGCGCCTTGGTTCAGCAGCTGCGCGAGACCGCCGCCGCCGCGCAACCGGCGCCACCACCACCGGTCCCGCCGCCCGCCGCCGGCCGCGCGGTGCCGGGCCCCGTTAAAACCAGCGACAAACTGCAGATACCCGCGCTGAGCAAATCGGTAGTCCACGAGATCAACCGCCAGCTGCGCGAGATGCAGAAGTTCGCCGAATCACAGCACCAGCTGTTCAGCGGCCAGCCCAGTGTCGATGCGCTGACCAACGACCACCTGACGGTCGTGATCGACAAAGTCGTCGACCGCTACCTGCCCGGCTTGCGCCGGCTACTGCGCGAAAAGATCGCCGACGCGGTGGAGATCGAACGCCAGCGGCTGGCCGCAGAAAAGAGCCGCTGACATCGTCTGAGCCGCCGAGCAGAAGCCAAAGGGCTACTCGCGAGCTGGCAACCCGTTGCCGCGCCGCGCCACAAAGTTCAGTAGTGGCTGATAATCACCCCGATCGGCCCGCCTAAGGGCCTCTAGGTAACTCGACCGGCGCGCGCCCATTGCCTGCAGATCTGCCCCGCCAGCCCAATCGATTGGCGGCTCGGCAAACACCCTAGAAAGCAGCTGGTCTGCCATAATCCGCGCGTGGCGGCCGTTGCCGTTGGCAAACAGATGGATAAAAACCAAACGGTGGTGAAACCTAACCGCGCACTCTAGCGGGCAGTATGTAGCGTGGTCGACCCAGTAGCGAACGTCATCTAGCAATAGACGCAACTGCACCGGTATCTGGAGGGGATCAACGCCTATGTTTTTTTCGCTCTGCCGGAACGCCCCGGCCCAACCCCAGACTTGACCCAATAGTTTGCGATGCAGTTCGCGAATAAACTGCTCGGTGAGTATGTCGTCGATTTTGAGCCGCGCCAGCCACTGCAGGGCCGCCTGAATATTGGCCTGCTCAAGGTGGTCTAGTTGCGCCCTCGTCGTCACATGTTTGAATCGAAGACCTACTCGCTCATCGGGATCCAACTCGGTAGCACCGCCGACACGGTCCGGGCTCATTTCAAATCGTCCCACAAGTCTGCCGGCATCGCTGCGAGCAACTCGGCGGTTAGCCGCTCAATCTCATAGGCGGTTAACTCTTTACTCAAAGCCTGGCTCTCGAGCGCCATCTGAACCTCGGTGGCGGCCACCAGCTGCTTGGCTTTTTGCCGGGCTCGGGTCTCTAACAAACACTCTGCCGACTGCTCTGGCACTAGCGCGTAGACCACCCGACAGTGCATTGCCTCGGCCAGCTTCTGCAGAGTTTTTAGGGTCACCGCTCCGGACAGCTCGTTGCGCTCGGCCTGGGCAACTTGTGCCCGTGAAACATTCAGCCGCCGCGCCAACTGCGCGCCACTCAGCCGCAACGCTTTGCGCACGGTGCGTAGCCAGCCCTCGGGCGGCACGCTGATCTCGGCCAGCTGCTCAGCTGACCGGTCTACGATCTCTTGATACTGTTTTAAGACGATATTTTTCATCGCGGATGCCCCACCAACCTAGAGTTTGACTATATATAAATATACATTCTTTATATTTTTGTCAATATATAAATATACAATTAAGCGACTATCCGCTGCGACAAGACCCCAACGAAGGGTGGCGATGACAGCAGTTCGCGGCCTAGCCGACGGCAGCAGCGGACTACCGCCCGGCTGACATCCGCCGCGTTGCGCTGTGCAGCAACTCTTTTGCCGGCCGCTCTGTTATAGCACCGGCCTCGGCTTTATAATCGTCGGCCGCTCGCGCGACTGCGCGGCCTCACTTTTAATAGCCCCAAAGCGCAGGATCCAGCAGCCCATGGATAAGACCTTCCAACCCGATCAAATCGAGAAAAAATGGTATCAGCAGTGGGAGCAGCGCGGCTATTTTGCCCCTAGCGATGAGGCCGCCGACCCCAGCAACGCCTACTCGATAGTGATCCCGCCGCCGAATGTAACCGGCAGCTTGCATATGGGCCACGCACTGCAACACAGCATTATGGACACCTTGATCCGCTACCAGCGCATGAAGGGCAACAGCACGCTCTGGCAGGTGGGCACCGACCACGCCGGCATCGCCACCCAGATGGTGGTCGAGCGCAAGCTGGCCGCCGAGGGCGAGCCCAGCCGCGAGGAGTTGGGCCGCGACAAATTTTTAGAGAAAATCTGGGAGTGGAAGGAGCACTCCGGTGGCACCATCACCCAGCAGATGCGTCGGCTCGGCAACTCGGTCGACTGGCAGAGCGAACGCTTCACCATGGATGACGGCTTCTACAAGGCAGTCCAAGAGGTGTTTGTTAAGCTCTACGAGGACGGCCTGATCTACCGCGGCAAACGGCTGGTCAACTGGGACCCCAAACTGCACACCGCGATCTCTGACCTTGAGGTAGAGAACCGCGAGGTGAAGGGCAAGATGTGGCACATCCGCTACCCGCTTGCCGACGGCGCCACCACCGCTGCGGGCGATAGTTTTATCGTCGTCGCCACCACCCGCCCCGAGACCCTGCTCGGCGACACCGGGGTTGCCGTCAACCCCGCCGACCCCCGCTATCAGAGCCTAATCGGTCAATTTGTTGAGCTGCCGCTGGTCGGCCGGCGCATTCCGATCGTCGCCGACGAACACGCCAATATGGAGAAAGGCACCGGCTGCGTGAAGATTACCCCAGCCCACGACTTTAACGACTACGAAGTTGGCCAGCGCCACCAGCTGCCGATGGTCAACATCCTCACCTTTAACGGCGATATCCGCCAGCAGGCTGAGTGCGTCAACAGCGATGGCAGCGACAACACCGCGCTGGACAACAGCCTGCCGGAAAAATACCGCGGCATGGAGCGTTTTGCGGCGCGCCGCGAGATCGTCGCCGATATCGAGGCGCTCGGCCTATTGGTGACTATCGAAGAGAACCAGATGACCATCCCCTACGGCGACCGCGGTGGCGTGGTGATCGAGCCGATGCTGACCAACCAGTGGTATGTCGACGCCAAGACCCTCGCCAAACCGGCGATCGCCGCGGTTGAGAGCGGCCAGATCGAGTTTGTCCCCAAGCAGTACGAGAACATGTACTTCGCCTGGATGCGCGACATTCAAGATTGGTGTATCTCGCGCCAACTCTGGTGGGGCCACCGTATCCCGGCCTGGTACGACGACGCCGGCGCGGTCTATGTCGGCCGCAGCGAAAGCGAGGTACGCGAGCGCCATCAGCTCGGCGACCGCCCGCTGAGCCAAGATAACGATGTGCTCGACACGTGGTTCTCTTCGGCGCTGTGGACCTTTGCCACCCAGGGCTGGCCCGACCAGACCCAGCGTTTGGCCACCTTCCACCCGACCGACGTGCTGGTCACCGGCTTTGACATCATCTTCTTCTGGGTGGCGCGCATGGCGATGATGACCATGCACTTTATTAAAGATGACAACGGCCGGCCGCAGGTGCCGTTTAAAAAAGTTTATGTGCACGGCCTGATCCGCGACGAGCAGGGCCAGAAGATGTCCAAGTCGAAGGGCAACGTCATCGACCCACTGGATATGATCGACGGTATTGAGCTGGCGCCGCTGCTGGAGAAGCGCACCGGTAATATGATGCAGCCGCAGCAGGCCGAAAAAATTCGCCAGCGTACCGAGAAGCAGTTCCCGGCTGGTATCGAGGCCCACGGCGCCGACGCGGTGCGTTTCACTCTGTGCGCACTGGCGTCGACCGGGCGCGATATCAACTGGGACATGAAACGGCTCGAGGGCTATCGCAACTTCTGCAACAAGCTCTGGAACGCCGCCCGCTATGTACTGATGAACAGCGCCGAGCAGCCGTGCGGCCAGGCCGATGACGCCGACTACAGCTTGAGCCTGGCCGACCGCTGGATCACCTCGCGGTTGCAGCGCACCGAGCAAGAGGTAACCCGCGCGCTTGAGAGCTTCCGCTTTGACCTAGCTGCACAGGCGCTCTACGAGTTCACCTGGAACGAGTACTGCGACTGGTACCTAGAGCTTTCTAAACCGGTACTGTGGGACGAGAACGGCGACCCGCGTCTGCAGGTTGGCACCCGCCGCACCCTGGTGCGGGTGCTGGAGGCACTGCTGCGCCTGGCCCACCCGATGATGCCGTTTATCACCGAAGAGATCTGGCAGAGCATTGCCCCGCTGGCCGGAAAACAGGGCGAGACCATTATGTTACAGCCCTACCCGAATGCCGAGCCGGCGCTGATCGACGACGCCGCCGAGAGCGATATCGGTTGGGTGCAAAACGTGGTGTTGGGGGTGCGCACCATTCGCGGCGAGATGAATATCTCGCCCGGCAAAGGGCTGGCGGTCTACTTCCTGAACGGCTCGGCGAACGATGCCCAGCGACTGCAAGAGAACCGTCAGTTCCTCTGCAAGCTGGCCAACATCGAGTCGATCAGCTGGCTCGACGACGAGGCCGACGCCCCGCTGTGCGCCACCGCGCTGGCCGGCGAGCTGCAAATCCTGGTGCCGATGGCCGGGCTGATCGATGTCGCCGCCGAGCTGGCGCGGCTCGACCGCGAAATCGAAAAACTCACCACCGAGAGCGGCAAGCTGGCCGGCAAGCTGAGCAACGCCAAGTTTGTCGACAACGCCCCGGCCGAGGTGGTCGACAAAGAGCGCGCTAAGCTCGCCGACTACCGAGCCTCGCTGGAGCAGTTCGCCGCCAAGCGCGCGCGCATCGCCGAGCTGGGTTAGCCGGCGGTGACCAGCAGCCCCGCGCCGGACAGCGGCCGCTCTAAACTCAACCCCCAGCAGCGCCAGGCGGTCAACTATATCGACGGCCCGCTGCTGGTATTGGCCGGCGCCGGCAGCGGCAAGACCAGTGTGATCACCCGCAAGATCGCCTACCTGATTGAGGAGTGCGACATACCGGCGCGCTCGATCGCGGCGGTCACCTTTACCAACAAAGCGGCCCGCGAGATGAAAGAGCGGGTCGCCAAGCTGGTCTCTGGCGCGCAGGCGAAGGGGCTGATTGTCTCCACCTTTCACACCCTCGGGCTGAATATTATCCGCCGCGAGCTCAAGGTGATGGGCTACAAACCGGGCTTTTCGATCCTCGACCAAGAGGACTGCCGCAAGATCCTCAAAGAGCTGATGGTCCGCCACGGCGAGCTAGAGGAGGAGCTGCTCGACACCGTGCAGAACACCATCTCCAACTGGAAGAACAACCTCACCGAGCCCGACGCCGCGATCTCTACCGCGCAGAGCGTTGGCGAGCAGCATATCGCCAATCTCTACAAGCGCTACCAGCACTCGCTGCGCTGCTACAACGCGGTCGACTTTGACGATTTGATCACCGCGCCGGCACTGCTGTTGCGCAACAGCGCCGAGGTGTTAACGCGCTGGCGCAAGCGGATCCGCTACCTGCTGGTCGATGAGTACCAAGACACCAATCTCGCCCAGTACGAGCTGGTTAAACTGCTGATCAGCGAGCGCCAGGCACTTACGGTGGTCGGCGACGACGACCAGTCTATCTACGCTTGGCGCGGCGCGCGGCCAGAGAACCTAGAGCAGCTGCAGACCGACTTCCCGGCCCTGCAAGTGATCAAACTAGAGCAGAACTACCGCTCCACCGGGCGTATCCTGCGCGCAGCCAACACCCTGATCGACAACAACCCCCACCTGTTTCAAAAATCGCTGTGGAGCGAGCTCGGCCCCGGCGACCCGCTGCGGCTAATCCACACCGAGAGTGAGGACGGCGAGTGCGAGCGGGTGGTCAACGAGATCATCGATATGCGCCTCAAACGGCGCTGCCACTACCGCGACTTTGCCGTGCTCTACCGCGGCAACTACCAGGCGCGGCTGCTGGAGCTGAAACTGCAGCAGCAGCACATCCCCTACCAGATTACCGGCGGCCAGTCGTTTTTTGCCAAGACCGAGATCAAAGACATCATGGCCTACCTGCGGCTGCTAACCAACAGCAGCGACGACAACGCCATGCTGCGGATCATCAACACGCCGCGGCGCCAGATTGGCCCAACCACACTCGAGAAGCTCGGCGAATACGCCAACCAGCGCGAGATCGGGCTCTACGAGGCGATCGACGAGCTCGGGCTAGCCGCGCAACTGCCGGCGGCCAACTTAGAGCGGCTGAAAACCTTTAAACAGTGGCTCGACAACGCCCGTCGCGCTGCCTTCAGCGACCAGCCGATGGCCGCGGTCCGCGAGCTGCTCGAGGATATCGACTACCTGAGCTGGTTGCACCAGAACGCCAGCAGCTCGAAGGTGGCAGAGAAGCGCTGGGAGAACGTCAACCTGCTGCTCAGCCAGCTAGAACAGGTAATGGAGCGAGAGGCCGAAGAGGAGTTTGGCGACAGTTTTAACGAGCAGCTCGACGATGGCGACAGCCAGATCGAAAAAGCGGTCACCAAGCTGGTGCTGCGCGATATGCTCGACCGCCAAGAAGAGGACGCCCAAGACGACAAGGTGCAGCTGCTGACCCTGCACGCCGCCAAGGGGCTGGAGTTTCCGCACGTGTTCTTAATCGGTATGGAGGAGGAGATCCTGCCCCACCGCAGTAGCATAGAGCAGGACAGCATCGAAGAGGAGCGGCGGCTCGCCTATGTCGGCATCACCCGCGCCCAGCGCACGCTGACCATGACCTGCGCCAAGTCGCGCACCCAGTTTGGCGAATCGATTCGCCCCGACCCCAGCCGCTTTATCGGCGAGCTGCCACAGAACGACCTAACCATTATCGGCCAGCAGACCGAATCCAGCCCCGAGCGCGAGCGCGAAACCGCCGAGCAGTCGCTCGACGCACTCAAATCACTGTTTGCTTAAGGGCGGGCCTCACCCGGCCAGCGGCGGCTTAGCTGAGTGGCCAGCCAACCCTGTAGGAACTCGACAAACAGGCTCACCTTGGGCGACAAGTAGCGGCGATCTGGGTAGATCGCGTAGACGCTCAACACCTCTGGCTCGGCATCCACAAAGACCCGCTGCAGTGCGCCGCGCTTAGCCTGTTCTTCGATAACAAAGTAGGCCAGGTTGGCAATACCGCGGCCGGCCACGACCGCCTCGCGGGCGACTAAACTGTTATTGGCACGCAGATCGCCACTCACCCGCACGGTCTGGTCACTGCCGGCCCGCGCTATCCGCCACTGGTCGGCGTTGCTGGCGTGAACAAACACTAGACAGTTGTGGTCGAGTAGCTGCTCGGCGGTGGTCGGCCTGCCGTGGCGACGCAAGTAATCGGGGCTGGCCACCACATAGAGCGGCACCGAGGCGACCTGTCGAGCGACCAGCGTCGAGTCCGGCAGCACCGGCTCGGCGATGCGGATCGCCAAGTCAAAGCCGTCGCGGACCAGATCGGGCAGACGGTCGTCAAGGGTAATATCCACGCTCAACTCGGGGTGGTCGGCCATAAACTCGTTGACGGCGCGGCTCAGCAGCAGCTGCCCAAAGGTCATGTTGCAGTTAATTTTGAGCGTGCCGCGCGGCGCGCCCTGCAGCTGCGAGACCAGATTATCGGACTCATCCACCTCGCGTAGGACCGCCAAACACTGCTGGTAGTAGGCCTCGCCCACCTCGGTCAGGCTGAGCCGGCGGGTGGTGCGCTGCAGCAGCTTGGCGCCCACCCGCTGTTCCAGCTGTGCGATCTGCTTACTGACCGACGAGCTGGAGATATCCAGCTCATCGGCGGCCAAGCTGAAACTCATCTTATCGGTCACGCGGACAAATATCCGCATTGCTCCAAACAGATCCATAACGTCTCTCTTGTCGGTTCGGCTTAGAGTCTAGCCGGCCACGGTAGCGACCGGCAACCGCCGCGAGACTAGTCTTGCAGCTGGTCCCAGACCTCTTGGTCGCGTTCGTCGGTCCATATCCGCGGCCAATCGATACCTTCAAATTCGTCCCACAGCCGCTGTACGTCAAACGGCAGGCAGTGTTCAAAGATCGGCCAGCGGCCAAACTTGGGCTCCAGATGCTGATGGGTGGCCTCAAACGCCTCTTTCAGGCTGCCGCCGCGACCGTGGACTTCGCCCACTTTTTCGATCATGCCGGTGAGGAAGCCGCGGGTCTGCTCGATCGCGGCATCGACCGCCTGACGACCGCGGGCAACGGCACCGCGACCGCCTACCAGCACCTCGGCTTCGAGCGCCTTGATGGTGTCCAGCGTGCCCTTCGACCAGTCAAAATGGAACGCATCGCCGGTGTAGAGCGCCGCCTCAGCTTCCACCAAATCGCCGGCAAACAGCACCTTGCTGTTCGGCAACCAGGCGACAATGTCACCGGCGGTGTGGCCGCGGCCGCAGTACTGAAGGATTAAATCACCGCGCTCGCCGCCGAGCGGAATCACCATGCGGTCGTTAAAAGTCAAATCTGGGTGGGTCAGTCCGGGGATCCCCTCCGGCTCGCGGAACAGCCGCGGCATACGCCCGTACTCACTGGCCCAATCCTGCTCGCCACGTTCTTCAATCAAAAATCGGGTCTTCTCATGGGCGATGATTGATTCGGCTTCAAATGCCGAGGCACCCAGCACGCGCACGGCATGGTAGTGCGACAGCACCAGGTACTTGACCGGCTTGTCAGTGTGTTTGCGCAGCTGCTCGAGCCAGTCTCGGGCCGCTTTGGGGGTCGCGCGGGCCTCAAAAGCGATCACAAAGTCCTCGCCCTCAATCGCCCCCATGTTGGGGTCGCCCTCTGATGTCAGCGCATAGACGCCGTCGGCGAGCACCTCAAGTGTCTCTACTTTCTCACCCAGATCAGCCGACGAGGCAAACGGTTTCTTAGCCATAACAACACCTTTACAATTTTGTTTGATAGAATTTGAAGCCTAAATAAAATTAACGTTACCACTACAGCGCGCTAAAATACCCCAGTGAGCTAGCCGATACGAAGCTGGCAGCGCAGAAAACTCTTTCCCTGGCGGAAATAATACCGCCAAAAAAGAACAATAAAAGAGAAACTTTATGGCCACTGAGATCCTCGACTCCGAACACCGCGGCAGCGACAGCGAGCACCAAGCCCTGCGGCTCTGGCTGCGCTTACTAACCTGTAGCAATTTAGTAGAAAACCATCTGCGCGCCCGACTGCGCACCGAGTTTAACAGCACGCTGCCGCGCTTTGACCTGATGGCCCAGCTCTATCGCTACCCAGACGGCATGCGCATGGGCGACCTCTCCAAGCTGATGATGGTCTCCGGCGGCAACGTCACCGGCATCTGCAACCAGCTCGAAAAAGAGCAACTCGTGGTGCGCGAAGTCTGCAGCGGCGACCGCCGCGCGTTTGTCGTCAAGCTATCCAAAAAGGGCCAGCGGCTGTTCGACAAGATGTCGCACGCCCACGAGGGCTGGCTGGTCGAACTATTTGGCGAGCTACAAGAGCACGACATGGCCCAGCTAATGGAAGGCCTGCGCGATATCAAGCAGTCTATCCATCGGATTGGCAAAGCCGCAGACAGTGACTGAGCCGACCATATTCAGGTTACTGCACTGCTTCGGCATCAGGCTTTGAGACTGCCGCACTCTGCCAGCTGGCTGCAGTAGCGGCGGTGACAAGCCCGCCGCAGCCACGAAAAACGGGCCCCGCACGGGGCCTTTGTCATTTCTGGACCGGCGCTTTCACACCGCCCCCGCCCGCGACCGTCAGTTAGGTCATCAGCGGTTGGTTGGCTGCCACCAGCGCGGCCCGCTCGCTGTTGGCAGTGCCGGTCAGTGCAAAGCCCCACTGCACGCCTGCGCTGTCGACAAACCGCGCGGTGAGGTTCTCGCCCTCGCCGCTGTAGTGCCATTCGCCCTCTGCCTCGCGCGGCGGCACCACCAGCGATAGCGGCAGCAGTGGCGTCTTGATCACCACCGGCATCACCCCGTAGCAGACTGCGCTCGGCTCACCGTTTAGGGTGCTGGCCAGCGCTTTGGCGGCGGCATTGAGCGGCGCGATATAAAATAGTAGCTGGCCGTCGACTTCGGCGCAGTCGCCCAGCGCATAGATATTGTCCGCACTGGCTGCCAAACCGCGGTCGGTGACGATACCGCGCGCGGTCGCCAATCCAGCCGCCTCGGCTAGACTGAGGTCCGGGCGCACCCCGACTGCCGACAAGACAATGTCGGCCTCTATTTGGGTGCCGTTGGTCAAGGTGGCGCGCACACCGCCACCGGCGCTCTCTATGCGCTCGGCAACGGTATCGAAGTGGCAATTGACTCCGGCGCGCTGCATCGCCGCCAGCAGTGCCGCTGAAGCGCGCTCGGGCAGCAAGTTGGCGAGCAGCCGCGGCGCCGCTTCAACCAGCTCGACCTCAAAGCCCGCTTTGGTTAGGTCATTGGCGTATTCGCAGCCGATCAAGCCGCCGCCGATCAGCAACACCTTGCGCTGACCGGCCAGCGAGGTTCTAAACCGCAGGTAGTCTTGTAAATTGTTTACCGCGTAGACGCGGCCAGCGCCGCTGCCCTGCACTGGTGGCTCGATACAGCGGGCGCCGGTAGCCAGCACTAAGTCACTGTAGGCAAAGCTGTCGCCGTCATCGCAGCTAACCGTTTTGGCCGCACTGTCGATGGCGGTCACACGGGTAAAGATCTTTACCGTGGCCTGCCACTGCTCGGCCATCTCGGCCGCCGTTGCGGTAATCAGCGCCGCCGGCTGTTTGCCTTGGCCGAGCGCTGCCGACAACATCGGTTTGCTGTAAAAGCCGCCATCGTCGCTACTGATCATGACGATCGGCGCGCGGCTGCCGCTGTTGCGCAGCTCTTTTAACAGGGTATAGCCGGCCAGGCCGGTGCCGACAATCACAATCGGGGCGATCGAGTTATCCACGGCCGAGGCTGCCTCAGCAGCGGCCGGCACAGCGGCCACGGCGGCGGCTTCGGCCACGGCGACCATCTCAAAGTCGGCTTTGCCGACCCCACAATCGGGGCAGAGCCAGTCGTCGGGGATATCCGCCCAGCGGGTGCCGGGCGCAAAGCCCTCTTCGGGTAGCCCTTTCGATTCGTCGTACTGCCAGCCGCAGACCAGGCACTCCCAAATCTGCAGCGCGGCACCGCCGACAGCGGGGCTGTCGCTCAGAGCGGGCGCTTGGGCAGCGGGTGCTGGCGCCACCGCCGCCGGCTCGGCTACTGCGGCAACGTCGGCTACCGCAACCATCTCAAAATCGGCCTTGCCAACCCCGCAGTCGGGGCAGAGCCAGTCGTCGGGAATATCCGCCCAGCGGGTACCCGGTGCAAAGCCCTCCTCGGGCAGCCCCTTCGACTCGTCGTACTGCCAGCCGCAGACCAGACACTCCCAAATTTGCAATTGCATAACCACTCCTCAACATTTTATTGGCAGCGCGCGGCCGCCGATCGATTCTAACCGATCGCCTTCTGTAATAGTGCCACCAGCTGGCTGCGCTCGGCATCACTCATATGGTCGAAACAGGCCGCCTCATAATGGTTGGCGAGCGGTATCAGCTCGCTGCCCAGCTGGCGGCCGGCCGCAGTTAGGGTGATCGCCACCGAGCGGCGGTTGTCCGGATCGCGAGCGCGGCTGACCAGCTGCTCCTGCTCCAGCCGGTCGAGCGCCTTGCTCAGCGTGGGCTGCGCCAACAACACCCGCTGCGCCAACTCGCCCACCGCCAGTGGGCCGGCCTGCAGCGAGGCGACGATCCGCCAAGTCGACGCCGCCAGACCGCGCTCGGCGAGCAGGGCGTGAAAGCCAGAACTAACCCGGTGGCTGGCGCGCGCCAGCAGGTAGGCCAGGTAGCGGTCGATAAACGGCGCCGGCTCGGCTGGCGGTGCTACTGTGGTTAATGGAGCGGTAAGGGCAGCGTTGGCCACGGGGCAACCTCCTTATAATCTCGATAAAAAACACTATAGCCATTTTATTTTAATTGTAAACTTATTCTTATTCATATAATCTATTGAGCAATGTTCCCACCCCCTCGCTGGCGCGGCATACTAGGCGCAGCTGCAGGCCGATAACAACAAGGACACCAGCAGATTATGAGCACGGTATACCAAGCATTTTGCGACAGCGTAGCCCGCTACCCAGAGCGACCGTTTCTGCATATTCCGGCGCTCGCCGCGGCCGCCTACAGCCCGGGGGCGATAGACTACAGCTACGCCGAGATGGCCGAGGCGGTCGATGCTGCCGCCACCGACTACCGCGCCGTCGGCTACGGCTGTGGCCAGCGGTTGGCGCTACTGCTGGAGAACCGCGCCGAGTTTTTTATCCACTGGCTGGCGCTCAACCAACTCGGGGTGAGTGTGGTACCGCTCAACGGCGAGATGCAGCCCGATGAGCTCGCTTACTTGATCGAACACAGCGAAGTGGAAGCCGCGGTCGCCCTGAGCGCCAAACACCCGCTGCTGGCCGAGGCCAACCAACTGCTGACAACCGCAATCGCTCTGGTCGCCCCGCAAGAGCTCAGCGACCTGCCGACACCGCAGCGCAGCGGCGACCGCGCCAGCCCCGGCGAACAGACCGAATGCGCGCTGCTCTACACCTCGGGCAGTACCGGCAAGCCAAAGGGCTGCATACTCAGCAACCAGTACTTCACCGCATTTGGCGCTTGGTACCGCGATGCCGGCGGCCTAGCTGCACTAGAGCCGGGCGCCGAGCGGCTGCTGACGCCGCTGCCGCTGGTGCATATGAACGCGATGGCGGTCTCTACCATGGGTATGCTGATGACCGGTGGCTGTGTGATTCAGCTCGACCGTTTCCATCCCAAAAGCTGGTGGCAGAGCGTGCGCGACAGCGGCGCCACGGTGGTCCACTACCTCGGCGTACTGCCGGCGATACTACTCAACCTGCCGGCAGCGCCGGACGACAGCTTTGCCGGCCAGGTAAAGTTTGGCTTTGGTGCCGGCGTCAACCCCAAGCACCACGCGCCGTTTGAGCAGCGTTTTGGCTTCCCACTGCTAGAGGCGTGGGCGATGACCGAGTCCGGCTGTGGCGGCACCATCATCGCCAACCGCGAGCCGCGCCATGTTGGCAGCTGCTGCTTCGGCCAGCCGGCTGCCGCGGTCGAGTACAAACTGATCGACGAGCAGCGCCGCGAAGTGGCCGCCGGTGAGCCCGGTGAGCTGCTGGTGCGCGCCGCCGGTGCCGACCCGCGCTACGGTTTTTTTAGCGGCTACTTAAAAAACCCCGCCGCCACCGAAGAGGCTTGGCAGGACGGCTGGCTCAACACCGGCGATGTGGTGCGCGCCGGCGATGACGGTGCGCTCTACTTTGTCGACCGCCGCAAAAACGTCATCCGTCGCTCTGGCGAAAACATCTCCGCACTCGAGGTAGAGGCGGCGCTGGCCGAACAGACCGAGATCGAGCTAGTGATCGCCGCACCGGTCCCCGACGAGATTCGCGGCGACGAGGTGATGGCACTGATCATCGCCCAGCCCGGCACCGCGCGCAGTGTTGAGCTGGCCGAGCAGATCGTCCGCCGCGCACTGGATAACCTCGTCTACTACAAGGTGCCCGGCTATGTGGCATTTGTCGATGAGCTGCCGATGACCGCCTCCCAGAAACCGCGCCGCGCCGATATCAAAGCGCTCGCCCAGCGGCTCCACGCCGACGGCGACTGCATTGATACCCGCCACCTCAAAAAACGCCACTAACAGGCTGACGCTATGACCGATCGCCCCCCCAACAACTACCGCGATGTCGTGCTGGCCGCACCGGTCAGTTACGGCTACAGCAAGCAGAGCGATAAACCGGCGCGCTGGTTTATCGGCAGCGTACTGCGCGAGCTCTGCCGAACGGCCGGAATCGACAAAACCGCCATCGACGGCGCGGCCATTTCCAGCTTTGGGCTGGCTCCCGACAGCGTCAGCTTTTTAACCCAGCACTACGGCATCAGTCTGCGCTGGCTAGAGCAGCTGCCGTTTGGCGGTGCCTCCGGGGTGATTGCACTGCGCCGCGCGGCTCGCGCCGTGCAGTGTGGCGACGCCGAAATCGTCGCCTGTATTGGCGGCGACAGCGCCGCCGCCGGCAGCTTCCGCGAGCTGGTGGCCGATTTCTCCAGCTTTAGTAACGCCGCTGCCTACCCCTACGGCGCGGCCGGTCCCAATGCACCGTTTGCGCTGATCACCGCCGCTTACATGGAGCGTTACGGCGTCACCCGCGAGGCGTTTGGCGCGCTCGCGGTGGCGCAGCGTTACAACGCTCAACACTACCCGGCGGCACTGCTCGGCGACAAGCCGCTGAGCCTTGACGACTACCTCAACGCGCGCCCAATCGCCGCGCCGCTGCACCTGTTTGACTGCGTGATGCCGTGTGCCGGTGGCGAGGGCTTTTTGGTGATGCGCGAACAGCGCGCGATTGAGTTGGGGCTCGCCTATGTCACCATCGCCGCCGCCGACGAGCGCCACAACGCCTTTGCCGACGACCCGGTTCAGCTGCGCAGTGGCTGGAGCGAGTTTGGCGATCAGCTCTACCAGCGCGCCGGCCTCGGCCGCGCCGATATCGATCTGGTACAGACCTACGATGACTACCCAGTGATCAGCGCACTGCAGCTGGAGGGACTTGGCTTTTTTGGTGAGGGCGAGTTCAACCAATTCGCCGCCAGTACCGCGACCACCTTCGATGGCGGCGGGCTGCCCCACAACACTTCCGGCGGCCAGCTCTCTGGCGGCCAAGCCGGCTCGGCGGCCGGCTACCTGGGTGTAGTCGAGACACTGCGCCAGCTCACCGGCACGGCCGGCGCCAACCAAGTCGCCAACGCTCGCCACGGGCTGGTCAGCGGTTACGGCATGATCAACTACGACCGCGGACTCTGTTCAACTGCTTGCATCCTCAGCCGGGGTGGCCACCATGAGTGAGTTTATCGCCAACACCCAACTGCCGCTGGCGGTAGGTACAGATAGCGGCCCACTGCTGTTACAGCAGTGCGGCGAGTGCCACGCAGTCAGCTACCCGCCGCGCGAGCTGTGCGGCCACTGCCTAGTTGACGCGCTAAGCTGGCAGCCGCAACCGGACGCCGGCCAGTTGCTGGCCACCACCACGCTGCACCACTCTCTGGAGCCGGCCCTACAGCAGCAGCTGCCCATCGTGATCGGCTCGATCAAACTGGCCGCGGGGCCGGTAGCCATCGCCTACTTGAGCCCGCCGAGCGCTGCCATCGGCAGCGCAGTGACCGTCACCATCGGCCGCGACAGCGCCGGTAATCCGGTACTGCAAGCTCGTCCAACCAACCCTCAGGAGCAACAGCCATGAGCCTTTCCGATAACCGCACCGCGGTAGTCACCGGCGGTAGCACCGGTATCGGCGCCAGTATCTGCCAACACTTATTAGATAGCGGTATGCAGGTGGTTAACCTGTCGCGGCGGCCGGCCAACTTCGACCACCCGCGGCTCACCAATGTCAGCGTCGATCTCGCTGACCGCGCCGCCACCGCGACCGCCGCAGCGCAGCTGGCCGCCGACCACGAGGTTACCGTACTGGTCCACAACGCTGGGCTGATCCGCGCGGCGCTGATTGAGTCGGTCGAGCTCGACGACCTCAGCTATCTCACCGAGGTCCATCTCGGTGCCGTGATCGCACTCACCCAAGCGTTTCTGCCGGCTATGAAGGCGGCCGGCCACGGCCGTATCGTCAACGTCACCTCGCGCGCCGCACTGGGCTTGCAGACCCGCAGTAGCTACTCGGCGACCAAGGCCGGCATGATCGGGCTGACTCGCACCCTATCGCTAGAGTTGGCGCAACACGGTATCACCGTCAACGCGGTCGCCCCCGGGCCGATCGCCGACACCGAGATGTTTGAGGCCGCGGTCGCCAAGGCCAGCGAGCAGGAGGCGCGCATCGCCGCGTCAATCCCGATGCAGCGGCTCGGTCAGCCCGCCGATGTCGCCCGCGCCATCAGCTTTCTGTGCGACCAACAAAATAGCTTTATCACCGGCCAGACGCTATTTGTCTGCGGTGGCGCCAGCGTTGGCTCACTGACTATCTAAGTAGGAGTACTCCCATGATCAAAACCTTCGATCCGCTCAACCCAGCCGCCGCTACGATTGATGACCAGCAGCTGGCGGGACTGGTACAGCCGACCAAGTTACACCGCAGCCTCTACATTAGCGACGAGATCTTTGAGTTGGAGATGTCGCGCATCTGGGGCGAGGCGTGGATATTTATCGGCCACGAAAGCCAGGTAAAAAACCCCGGCGACTACTACACCACCCACATCAACCACCGGGTACCGGTGATACTGGTACGCGACCGCAGCGGTGCGGTCAATGTGCTGCACAACCGCTGCGCCCACAAAGGCGCCAAGCTAGTCGACACCGTTGAAGGCAACGCCCGCGCGTTCCGCTGCTGCTACCACGGCTGGACCTTTAACACCGACGGCAGCGTGCTAAAAATCCCCAATGAGGCGGGCTACGAGGGCACCGGGTTTGACATTAAAGACCCGCAAAACAACCTGCAAACCGTGCGCAGTGCCAGTTACCGTGGGTTTGTCTTCGCCACCTTGAGCGCCACCATCGTCGATTTGCCAGAGTGGCTGGGCGGCGCCGCCGAGGTCTTCGACAACCTCTGCGACCGCGCCCCGGAGGGCGAGGTGGAGGTAGCCGGCGGCGTGCTGCGCTACGAGCACGACTGCAACTGGAAGCTGTTTTTAGAGAACCTAAACGACACCATGCACCCGATGGTGACACACCAATCGGTGGTCCAAGCCGCTGAGGACTACATCGCCACGCTGCCGCCCGAGGCCGTCGATCAGCGCGCCGAGGCCGAGATCATTCCGCCGTTTGGCGCCTCCTACGAAAACTTTGAGGAGTCCGGCATTACCGGGTTTGCCTACGGCCACCACTACGACGGCGGTAAAACTAGCATCCACGCCAACTACAGCGTCAACCCCGACTACTGGGCGGCGATGGTGGCCAGCTACGGCGAGCAGCGCACGAAAGAGATCCTCTCGTTCAATACCCACAACACCCTCTACTACCCCTCCATCACCATCAAGAGTGCGGTACAGAATGTTCGGGTGGTGCGCCCCATCGCGGTCGACAAATGTATCATCGAGACTTGGTCGTTCCGTCTCAAAGGCGCCCCCGAGGAGATGTTGCAACGCACCCTGCTCTACTCCCGGCTGATCAACTCATCGGCCTCAATGGTCGGGCCTGATGACTTGGAGGCTTACAGCCGCATTCAAGATGGCCTGCAATCGACCGGCAGCGAATGGGTCGAGATGCACCGCCACTACAACCGCGATGAGCAGCTCGCCGACCGTACGGTTGGCGGCGGCACCAGCGATTTGGATATGCGCACCCAGTACCAAGCCTGGCAGGCCTACATGGGCCGGCTGGCCCACCATCTGCCGACCGGAGGCGACCACCATGAGTAACCCAGATATCGACCTGCGCGCTATTGAGCAATTTCTCTACGACGAGGCCAACCTGCTCGACAACCCCGATCTCGATCGCTGGATTGAGCTCTACAGCCCGGACGGCAGCTACTGGATGCCGGTCAAACCCGACCAAGCCGACCCGCTCAACCACGTTTCTATCTTCTACGACGACCGAGTGATGATGGAGGTGCGGCGGCGCAATTTTGTCCACCCGCGCGCGGCGAGCAAAGACCACCGGGTGCGCTGCTCGCACATCATCGGCAACGTGCGCTGTACCGGCACCACTGCCCAGGGCGACCTGATTGTCACCTCAAATTTTCAATGTGTGCTCTACTACCGCCGCGAACAGCGGGTTTATGCCGGCACCTACGAGCACCATTTGATTCAAGAGGGCGGCAGGTTTAAGATCCGCCACAAGAAAGTGTTGCTGATCAACTGTGATGCACCGCACAAGTCACTGACGATTTACTTATAGAGCCAGCCACTGGCCGAGGGGATTTAATGAGCGACCAACGAGAAGCTGACCAGCGCCGCGCTATAGCGGCCAACGTGCGCCAGCGGTTTGTGTTTACCGGTATCTTTTTGGTGTTGTACGCCACCGTTATCTTGCTCTACACCGAGGCCGGCAGCTGGCTCAACCAGCCGCTGTTTAGCGACCATATCAGTGGCGCTATCTGGCTGATCGCCGGGCTTATCGCAGTCTTTATCGCGATGGAAAAACTGTTTTTAGTCCTGCGCAAGTAACGCCGGTTCGGCCACCACCAAGAGACACTGAGATGACTAACCGTACAACCCAGCTAATTGTGGCCGCGCTTACCCTAGCAGTCGCCCCCGGCTTGACACTCGCCGCCGGCGCCATTGAAGGCAGCGTCGAACAACAACCGGTCAACACCACCGCGATCATTATGTTTATGGCGTTCGTGTTGTCGACGCTCGGTATCAGCTACTGGTCGTCTAAACAGACCCGCAGCAGCAGCGACTTCTACACCGCCGGCGGCAATATCAGCGGTGTACAAAACGGTACTGCAATCGCCGGCGACTTCATGTCCGCGGCTTCCTTTTTAGGTATTAGCGGGCTGATGTTTGCCTACGGCTTTGATGGTCTGATCTTTGCGATCGGCGCGATGGCCGGCTGGCCGATGCTGCTGTTTTTGCTCGCCAAGCGCATCCGCAACATGGGCAGTTACACCTTTACCGATGTGGTCTCGCTGCGGCTCGATCGCACCAAGATCCGCGCGGTTGGCATCGGTGGCACTATCACTGTGGTGGTAATGTATCTGATCGCCCAGATGGTCGGCGCCGGCAAACTGATCCAGCTGCTGTTTGGCCTGCCCTACGAGACTGCAGTCATCACTGTCGGCATTCTGGTGATCGCCTACGTCACCTTTGGCGGCATGCTGGCCACCACCTGGGTACAGATCATCAAGGCGGTGCTACTGCTGTCGGGTGCAACCGTGATCGCCTTTTTGGTGATGATGGAGGTCGGCTTTAGTTTTGACGCGCTGCTCGCCGGCGCCGCCGCCAACCACCCCAAGGGCGACGCCGTGCTCTCCGCCGGGGTGCTTTACAACGACCCGATTCAGGTCGCCACGGTATTAGTGTCAATGGCGTTTGGCATCTTGGGGCTGCCGCACATTCTGATGCGTCTGTTTACTGTCGCCAACATCAAAGAGGCCAAGCAATCGGTATTTGTCGCCTCCGCACTGATCGGCTACTTCTACCTAGCGCTGATCATTATCGGCTTTGGCACCATCTACCTGCTCTACCAAAACCCCGAGCTGTTTGTTGACGGTAAAATTATCGGCGGCGGTAATATGGTCGCCATCCATCTCGCCAACGCGGTGGGCGGCGATCTGCTGATGGGCTTTATGTCGGCGGTTGCGTTCGCCACCATCTTGGCTGTGGTCGCCGGGTTAACCGTGTCGGGCGCCGCCGCAATCTCGCACGATCTCTATGCCGGCATCATCTGTAAGGGCGAACCGGACGCCGCCACCGAGCTGCGCATCACCCGCATTACCACCGTCGCCATCGGCATCATCGCCATCGCGTTGGGTATCTTGTTCCAGAAAGAGAACGTCGCATTCCTCGCTACAATGCCGATGGTGGTCGCAGCTTCAGTCAACTTCCCGGTACTGTTTATGGCACTGTTCTGGGCCGGCACCACCACCCGCGGTGCGATCTGGGGCGCGGTTGTCGGTTTGGTCGCCTCGGTCGTGCTGATCGTTATCGGCCCACAGGTCTGGGTCAGCGTGCTCGGCAACGAGCAGGCGCTGTTCCCCTACAACTACCCAGCGCTGTTCACCATGCCGATCGCTTTCGCGGTGACCTACTTGGTATCCAAAGCGGACCGCTCAGAGCGCGCCGCGATTGATCGCCAAAACTACCACGATCTGCTGATTCGCTCAGAGTACGGCACCGACCAAGCGCTGGAAGTGGCCAAGCACTGACGCTCAGCCTACTCAGCCATTCATTCCCACCCCGGCCTTGCGCCGGGGTTTTTTTTGGCTTTAAAAAATTGCCTAAGCGCACATAGCCGGGGTGGCCGGCTCGCCGCGCCGCAGCCGATAAACCGCACGGCTCGACTCCGCACAAGCATAGTGTGCCGGCCAGAAAAAGATCCCGGATCTCGCGCTACGCGCGGTCCGGGATGACGACGTAAGGACCGCCGCACACGATCCGGAATGACGGTCGCCGGAATCGACGCTTACCCCCACCACTGTCGTCCCGGCCTTGAGCCGGGATCTCAACCAGCAGATCGCTATACTCTGAGCTTATCAAGGGCAGCTAGCGCTGGTGGCTGCGCCGCGAACAAAAACAGGCTGCCGGCCAGAAAAAGATCCCGGATCTCGCGCTAGGCGCGGTCCGGGATGACGGTCGCAGGAATCGACGCTTACGCCTATCACCGTCATCCCGGCCTTGAGCCGGGATCTCAACACGCAGAGCACCGCACACGATCCGGAATGACGGTCGCAGGAATCGACGCTTACGCCCACCACTGTCATCCCGGCCTTGAGCCGGGATCTCAACACGCAGAGCACCGCACACGATCCGGGAAGACGGTCGCAGGAATCGACGCTTACCCCCACCACTGTCGTCCCGGCCTTGAGCCGGGATCTCAACACGCAGAGCACCGCACACGATCCGGGAAGACGGTCGCAGGAATCGACGCTTACGCCCACCACTGTCATCCCGGCCTTGAGCCGGGATCTCAACACGCAGAGCACCGCACACGATCCGGGATGACGGTCGCAGGAATCGACGCTTACCCCCACCACTGTCGTCCCGGCCTTGAGCCGGGATCTCAACACGCAGAGCGCCGCACACGATCCTGGAAGACGGTCGCAAGCATCGACGCTTACGCTCATCATTGTCATCCCGGCCTTGAGCCGGGATCTTACCCCGCTAAAAAATCGATCTACTGATTTTTTAGCAGCAAAAAAAACCGCGCTGATAAGCGCGGTTTTTAGTGGCGACGCTAAACGTTAGTGAACCGGATTGCTGTACGCCTTGTTGATGTTGATCACCTTCATCGCGGTGAACTCGAGCAGACCCTCGCGGCCCCACTCCACGCCCAAGCCAGACTGCTTGGCCGGCGGGAACGGAATATTCGGGCCAAACGCACAGTGCTGGTTGATCCACACCGTGCCGGTGTCGAGACGTTCGGCGACCGCGTGGGCGCGCTCTGGGCTAGATGACCAGACCGAGCCGCCCAGGCCGAACTCCGAGCTGTTGGCGCGGGCGATCGCATCGTCGAGGTCGCTGTACTTGACGATCGGCAATACCGGGCCAAAAGGCTCTTCGTCGACCACCCGGGCGCCATCGGTGATGTCGCGCACCACCGTCAGCGGCACAATATAGCCGGGGCCATCTGGAATATCGCCGCCGGCAATGATGTTGCCGTTGGCTTTGGCATCGGCGATGTAATCGCAGACTTTTTCATACTGCATGCGATTTTGTACCGGGCCAAACTGAACGCCCTCGACACTGCCGTCACCGACCACGGCGGCATTGGCTAGTGCGCCGATCTCGGTACAGAGATCATCGTAGACCGACTCGTGTACGTAGAGCCGCTTGAGCGCGATACAGACCTGCCCAGAGTTGATGAACGAGGCGCCAAAGATACCCTCTGCGGCTGCCTTGGGGTCGACGTCGTCGAGCACAATCGCGGCATCGTTGCCGCCCAGCTCCAGCGTCAGCCGCTTGAGCGTGCCGGCCGCCGAGGCCATGATCTTTTTACCGGTCGGGGTCGAGCCGGTAAACGACACCTTGGCAATGCCCGGGTGGGCAGTGATCGCTTGGCCGAGCGAGTTGTCGTCGGTGATGATCTGCACAACGCCAGCCGGGAAGATAGTCGCCGCAAATTCGGCTAACCGCAGCGAGCTGAGCGGCGTGGTCGGTGCCGGTTTAATGATAATTGGGTTGCCGGCAACTACCGCCGGGGCTAGTTTGTACATCGTGATCAGCAGAGGGAAGTTCCACGGGCAGATACCGGCCACCACGCCGATCGGGCGACGCAACACTTCAATACGCTGGTTGTCGTCTTCACTGAGCACTTCTGGCTCGATGGTCTGCTCGGCGAAGAAATTGGCAAAGTACTGGGCAAACATCACCTCGTCGCGCGCAGCGGCCAATGGCTTGCCCTGCTCTTTAGTCAGCAGCTGGGCAAACTCCTCGGCGTTGTCGGCGATCGCCTGACAAAGCTGCTTGATATAGCCGCCGCGCTCAGCGTAGCTTTTCGCGGCCCAAGCCGGCAGTGCCGCGTTGCCGGCCGCAACCGCCTCGTCCAGCTGTGCCTCGCTGGCGACAGGACACAGGCCAACCAGCTGCTCGTTGGCGGGGTTGAGTACGTCGATGGTTTTGTCAGCCGCTACCAGCTGGCCGTTGATTAACATTTTATAGTCGCTCATGGTATTGCCCTCGTGTTGTTGCTATCCGGCGCATTGGCTGCACCTCTGTGGTTTTTACGGGCCGCTACTACAGGCCCAACTCTTCTATCATCTGGTCACGCATGATGAATTTTTGGATCTTGCCGGTTACCGTCATCGGGTACTCGCCGACAAAGCGAATCAGCTTGGGCACCTTAAAGTGGGTGATCTTATCGCTGCAGTAATCGCGCAGCTGCTCTGCGCTCAACTCGGCGCCCTCTTTGAGCTGAACCCAGGCGCAGACCTGCTCGCCGTACTTAGCGTCTGGCACACCAAATACCTGCACCTCTTGAATAGCCGGATGGGTGTAGAGAAACTCCTCGACCTCGCGCGGGTAGATGTTCTCGCCGCCGCGAATGATCATGTCTTTGATACGCCCCACCACCTGTACGTAGTCGAGCTCATCCATCACCCCTAAATCACCAGAGTGAAGCCAGCCGTCGCTGTCTATGGTCTCGGCAGTCTTGTCGGCGTCGCCCCAGTAGCCCTGCATCACTGAGTAGCCGCGGCAGCAGATCTCACCTTTTTCACCGCGCGGCACGGTGTTGCCGTGCTCATCGATCAGTTTGATCTCGAGGTGGGGACCGGGCCGGCCGACGGTGCTAGTGCGCTTGTCGAACGGGTCGTCGGCGACCGTCATGTGGTTGACCGGGCTGGTCTCGGTCTGGCCGTAGGCGATCAATACCTCGCTCATATGCATCTGGCCGTTGACTTTTTTCATCACTTCGACCGGGCAGGTAGCGCCGGCCATGATACCCGTGCGCAGGGTGCTGAGGTCGTAGTTGGCAAAGTCTGGGCTGTCCAACTCGGCAATAAACATGGTCGGCACACCGTGCAGTGCGGTGCAGCGCTCGGCCTGTACCGTCGCCAGCGTAGTGCTCGGGTCGAACCCTTCGTCGGGGTAGATAGCGGCAGTGCCGTGGGTGATACAGGCGAGGTTGCCCATCACCATACCGAAGCAGTGGTAGAGCGGCACCGGAATACAGAGCCGGTCCTGCTCGGTGAGTTTCATACCGTCACCGACCACCTTGCCGTTATTGAGAATATTGATATGTGTCAGCGTCGCCCCCTTTGGCGAGCCGGTCGTGCCGCTAGTAAACTGGATATTGATCGCGTCGTCGGGGCGCAAACTGGCGCGCCGTGCCGCGTACTGCTGGTCTAGCTCGGCGTCGCTGTCACGCAGTACGTTATCGAAGTTGAGCATGCCGGGGCTCCGCTGGCCACCCATCCGCACCACATGTTTTAGGCTGGGCAGCTTGGCCAGCGTCAGCGGTGCCGCACTGTTGGCCGGGGCTGCGGCCAGCTCGGGGGCGAGCTCGTTGAGCATCGCCAAGTAGTCGCTGGTTTTAAATTGGGCAGCGGTGATAATCGCCTTACAACCCACTTTGTTGAGCGCGTACTCCAGCTCGTAGAGCCGGTAGGCGGGGTTAATACAGACCATGATCGCACCGATCTTAGCAGTAGCAAACTGGGTCAGCGCCCACTCGTAACGGTTGGGCGACCAGATGCCGACTCGGTCGCCCTTGTCGATGCCCAACGCCAGCAGCCCACGCGCCAAGCGGTCGACTTCGCGCTGGTACTCGCGGTAGCTCCAGCGAATATTCTGATGGCAGGCTACCAGCCCCGGCGAGTCTGGAAACTGCTCGACGGTGGCGTCGAAGCAGTCGCCAATGGTCTGGTTCAGTAGCGACGTGTTAGTTGGCCCGGCGCCGTAGCTCAATGCAGTGTTGTCAGTGCTCATTATTTACTCTACCCACTCTCTTATGTTGTTAAATTGTTATTGATCCCACTCGCGCTGGCGCAGCTCCACTCGGCGGATCTTGCCGCTCACGGTCTTCGGCAGCGAGTCGACAAACTCAATCTTGCGCGGGTACTTGTAGGGTGCCGTCACCGCTTTTACATGGCCCTGCAGCTCTGCTACCAGCGCCTCGTCACCGGTGTGGCCGGCAGCCAGCACGACAAAGGCTTTGACCACTTCGCCGCGATCGGGGTCGGGGCTCGCCACCACCGCTGACTCTGTAACCGCGGCGTGCTCGAGCAGCGCGCTCTCCACTTCAAACGGGCCGATCCGGTAACCGCTAGACAGGATCACGTCGTCACTGCGCCCGACAAACCAAAAGTAGCCCTGCTCATCAACAATCGCCCGATCGCCAGTCAGGTACCAGTCACCGCGAAAGCATTTGGCGGTCTTCTCCGGCTCGCCGCGGTACTCTTTAAACAGCCCAATCGGCCGCTGGCCGGCCACGTTGACGGCGATATCGCCCTCCGCGTCGATCAGCCGGTTTCCCTGCTCATCAATTACCGCCAAATCGATACCCGGCATCGGCTTGCCCATCGAGCCAAACTTGGGCTCGATGGCCGGCATGTTGCCGCACAAAATAACCGACTCGGTCTGGCCGTAGCCGTCGCGGATCACCAGCCCGGTGGCCTTCTGCCAGACCGCGATCACCTCTGGGTTGAGAGGCTCGCCGGCACCCACACAGTGGCGCAGTGAGCCAAAATCGACCGCGTCGAGCGGCTGCAGTACAAACATTCGGTAGATAGTCGGCGCGCCACAGAAGGTGGTGATCGGGTAGCGGCCAAACATCGCCAAGCTCTCTGCCGGGTCAAAACCGCCGGCGTGGTGGACAAAGATCGCCGCCCCGCACAGCCACGGCCCAAAGTAGCTGCTCCACGCTGCTTTGGCCCAGCCGGTGTCGCTGAGATTCCAGTGCAGGTCGTCTGGCTTTAAATCTAGCCAGTACTTACCGGTAGTGATGTGGCCGGTACCGTAGAGGTGGTTGTGGATGCACATCTTCGGGTAGCCGGTGGTACCCGAGGTGAAGTAACAGAGCGCATCCTCTTCGCCATCGGTATCGACTGTGGCAAACTCGCCGCTGGCGGCATCGCTAGCCTGCTGGTAATCGACCCAGCCGGCCGCCACGGACGCCGCGGCCTGCTCCGGCTCATTGCTGTTGGCCACTGCCACCCGCACCCGCAAGGTTGGGCAGTCGGCAGCGATGCTGTCGACCCGCTCGCAGAGCGCGCGGTCGGCGACAACGCAGGTGGCCTTGGCGGCGTTGATGCGGTAACTGATATCTTTGGCCGACAGCTGGGTGGTGCCGGGCGAGATGACCGCGCCCATACGCAGCCCGGCGGTGGTCGCCTCCCACCAGGCCAGCTGGCGGCCAAGTAAAACTAAAATGGTATCGCCGCGCGCAATGCCCAGCGAAGAAAATAGGTTGGCAACACGCCGCGATCGCTCCGCCACTTGGCTGAAGGTGATGCGCTGCTCGCTGCCATGGTCGTCCACCCAGAGCATCGCTAGGTGGTCTGGGTCCTGCTCTGCCCAGCGGTCGATTACATCGCGGGCAAAGTTAAACTTTGCCGGCCGCTGCCAGCTAAAGCTGTCGCGCAACTGCTGGTAATCACTGGTCATCGCACTCTCCTAAAATTACAACCGACAGAGACAAAAATGGTGCGAGGGCAGAACCCCCGCACCACTGTTTTGCCGTTAACTAGGTTGGTTAACTAAGCCTAAACCAAGCTTAGTTGCCCCAGTTGTACTTGAACGACACACCCCACCACTGCGGACGGCCGTAGTACTGCTCGGTGAACTGCATTACGTCTGGGCCCGAGAGGTCGAATGTCTGTACCAAGTACTCTTCATCGGTGACGTTCTCGACAAACGCAGACACCTGCCATTGGTCACCTGGCGAGCTGTAGGTGAGCGACACGTTGCTAACGGTATAGCCATCGCTCTCGACAGTTTCAGCGCCGGTCATAGCGAATACATGTTCAGAGCGGTACATAGAGTCAGCCTGTAAAGCTACGCGGCCACCTTGCGCCACTTCCCACTCGTAGCGAACCATGGCGTTCAGGTTCCACTCCGGCGACTGTACTGGGCGTGATGTACGACCATCGGGAAGGTCAACATCGATGTCACTGTAGGCGGCGCCAAGCAAAATATCCCAACCATCGGCCGGCGATGCTTGCAGCTCTAACTCAAAGCCCTGCGCTTCTGCGTTAGAGTTAAACGTAATGGTATCGATACCGACGATGTAGAAGGTCTGATAGTCGGCGTAGTCATAGTAGTACACCGCACCGTTCAAGCGCGCCTTGCCATCCATAAACTCGTGCTTGAAGCCCAACTCAAAGGCGTCAAGCTGCTCGGGATCATAGGTCATGAATTCATCGGTGTAATCTAGCGGCTCGCTGAACGGGAAGATTGGCGCGTTATAGCCGCCTCCTTTCACACCCCGATTCCAGCCGCCGTAGACCAGCGTCTCATCGCTCAAACGGTAGTCCAGCTGCAAGCGCGCAGATATCTCGGTGTCTTTGCGGTCACCTTGGTAAGCACCCCACCCAGGCAAGTCAAAGAGCTCACCAATCAAGGTCAGGCCGGCATGGTTGCTGGCAGAGTCAAATGCATCTGAATCCGGCTCCAAGAATTCGACATAGTTAACCGAGAACTCGAATTCTTTCTCGTCCTGAATAACACGAGCACCGGCAATAAGTGTTAAGTCGTCAGACAGCGCATATTCGATCTGACCGAATACCGACGTCGATTCCAGTTTTGATGTGTAGGGGTTGTAGAGACCCGCCTCAGCACCCGCAGTATCAGCAGGCCCCATAAATGGGTCGCTTATTGCACCGTTAGAGTCAGCCATATCTAGGTCAAGGTAGTAGAAACCAGCGACCCATTTCATGCTGTCAGTTTCGCCGTCTAAACGGAGCTCTTGAGAGAACTGCTCGGCGTCGGTGGTTAAGAAAAAGTTGAAGAACGATGCCGGTGATGCATC
This sequence comes from Porticoccaceae bacterium, assembly GCA_024639885.1. Taxonomy (GTDB): domain Bacteria; phylum Pseudomonadota; class Gammaproteobacteria; order Pseudomonadales; family Porticoccaceae; genus LSUCC0057. The sequence continues at coordinate 39,220 of JAHEGD010000009.1, forward strand.
AGAGTCTTCGATGTAGCGACGCTCTACCTTCGAGAAATCGGTGATCGATGTTAAGTTAGCATCACCCACCGCAGTCGTTACCGTCAGCGTATAACCACTGGTTTCAAGATCGTTGAAGCCCGGGTCGTTGTAGTCACCTGCAAAGACATCGCCGTCGGTGTCAACATAGCCATCAGGAAATTCATCGGTAGCGAAAAAATCATTGATCTCACCCGGCGTTAACACTCCACTTTGCAGAGAGGTGACGTTCTCGAAGAAACCGGTATCAATGTCCTGGGTGGCGCGACGTGCGTTGAGCAGGATCTCGGTGTCTTCGTTGGGGGTGTAGAGCAACTGCACCCGCGCCGAGCGATCGTTGGCGTTGTTCAAGTCGCCGCCGAGACGGTTGGTGATGTAGCCGTCGTTGTCGTGAGTCGCCAGCGATACGCGCGCCGACAGGTTGTCGGTGATCGCGCCGCCAACAGCACCCTCAAATTTAACTTGGTTGTAATCGCCGAGGGTCACCTTGGCGTAGCCGTCGGCCTCTTGGCTGGGCTTGCGAGTGATGAAGTGCGCCAGACCGCCGGTGGCGTTGCGGCCAAACAGGGTGCCCTGCGGGCCTCGCAAAATCTCTACCCGCTCCATGTCGAACAGGGCAAAGCCAGCGCCCGACATCTGGCTGATGTAGACCTCGTCGACGTACATGGCCACTGGGCTCTCAACGTTGGTGGTGAAGTCAGAGTTGGCCACGCCGCGGATCGCGATCGAGTAGTTGGCCTCGCCGTTGGGCTGCACGGTGCTGACACCGGGCGCCATCGCAGTCACCTGCTGGGCGTTGTCAAAGCCGAGCGCTTCCATCTGGTCGCCGGTCATCGCCGATACCGAGATACCCACATCTTGCAGACCCTGCTCGCGTTTCTGTGCGGTGATCACCACCTCTTCAAGGACCGCGGCGCTGGCGCTCATCGCCATCGACGAGGCCAGCAAGGCGGCGCTAAGTTTATTCAGTCGGAATGATTGCATATTGGTATTTCCCCTTTGACTATGTCTTTTTGATACCCCATCATCTGCCCTTGCAAGGCAAATGTAGGTCGAGTGTATTGGAACGCAACAACACGGTCAATACACCCCGAGCATATAACCCCAAGTTTTTAACGGCAATGATTTACCCTAGGTAAAGCTAGGCAAATCAGCCGCTTTCGGTCATCTATTTTAGGTAAAAAGTATTTTTACTGATGAGTTTTGTGTTACAGCAAAGTCCACTCAAGCAGATATCATGAATCACAAGGATTGAGTCACCATGCGCACCGGCGTTTACAGCAAAGGCAAAAATACCGCGGCCGAGATCCTCGCCGCGGCTATCGCGGTATTTATCGACCAGGGCTATGCGCAGTTTTCGCTGCGCAAGGTGGCGACTGCCGCCGGGGTAACGCTCAGCAACCTACAACACTACTACTCCACCAAAGACGCCCTGCTCGAGGCGATGATGGCCCGCGAGATTGAAGAGTACTTAGTCACCTTTGACGAGATACGCAGCCACGGCAGCCCCGAGCAGCAGCTCGCCGAGCTGGTCGAGACAGTAGTGGAAGATCTCAAGACTAAAAAAACCACCATCTTCTTTCCGGAGCTGTGGTCGCTCTCCAACCACCACCAGGCGATGACCAAGCACATGGACGCGATGTACAAACGCTACCGGCTAGTGGTCAAGGATATTATCCGCGATATCAATCCAGCGCTGACCGAAAAGCAGGTCAAGCATTTGGCGCTGTTCATCACCGCCTCGCTAGAGGGCCACACGGTCTTTGTCGGCTACCACAAACCGTGGATGCGCGAGACCAAAGCAATAGCCGCAATCGCCACGCAGAGTTTTCTCTGGCTTATCAAATCCGGCGAGATACCCAGCTAAACCCAGCACTGGCGTGACCACAACACTGAACGCCGAGCTGACTCGGACTCTCTGCCAGCTAATTTTTTAGTCGGTCGACCTAATTTTTAGTTGACAGCGCATTTGCCGGTGCGCTACTTTTGCACAAATTGGGTCTATTGACCGTTTTTGTGACTGCCCACCAGCCGCATTGAGATTAGAAGTGGGCAGCACAGATCAACACACTGGAGAGGAATGTTATGTCTGCTCGCAAGCTGCTTGCGCCACTGCTTTTGATCGGCGCCATCGCGCCCACCAGCAACGCCGATGATGCGCTGCTCAACCGCTACTGTCTTGGCTGCCACATGCCGTCCGAGCAGGGCTTGAGCCGTATTAGCGAGCAGCGCAAAACGCCCGAGGGCTGGGAGATGACCATCAGCCGCATGCAGCTGATGCACGGGTTAGTTATCGCCGATGAAGATGGCCGCAGCGCCGCCGAGATCAAATCGGCGCTAGTCAAACACCTCGCCGACAGCCAAGGGCTGGCCCCGAGCGAAACCGCAACTGCCCGCTACCTGCCCGAGCGCCAGCCGGCAGTCCAAGAGGCCACGCTCTACCCGGCCCACATTCAAGAGACCTGCGGGCGCTGCCACTCTAGCGCCCGCCACGCCCTCCAACGCCGTAGCGCAGAAGAGTGGCAGAAGAGCATCCACTTCCATCTCGGCCAGTACCCCTCTATCGAGTACTCGCTGTACGGTCGTGACCGCGAGTGGCTGGATATCGCCGTCAATCAGATCATCCCTGAGATCGCCGCCAACTTCCCGCTGCAAACCAGCGCCTGGAGCGACTGGCAAGCGACCGAAAAACAGAGCCTCAGCGGCAGTTGGCAGCTGGCCGGCGATATGCCCGGCAAGGGCCGTTTTGTCGGCACCATGGCGGTCACCCAAGATGGCGACGATCATTACTACGCCAACTTTAGCGGCGAGTTCGACAACGGCGAGCGCTTCACCAGCCGCGGCGAGAGCGTGGTCTACACCGGCTATGAGTGGCGCGGTAGCTTTGACATCGACGGCGTCGAGTACCGCCAAGTGTTGGCTGCCGACGAGAGCTTCAACTCGATGCAGGGCCGGCTCTTCCAAGCCGACCACAGTGAGCTCGGCGTCAACTTAAGCGCTGTGCGCGACAGCGGTCAACCGATCCTCAGCGCAGTCTGGCCAGAGCAGCTAAAAGTGGGCGGCAGCGCCACACTCACCCTGCACGGCGCCAACATGGCCGGCGCAGTGGCACTGCCCGCCGGCGTCAATGTGCGCTCGGTCGAGCGCAGCGGCCCCAGCGAGTGGCGCGCAGTAGTTGATGTCGCCGCCAACGCCGATACCGGGCGCTTCGCGGTCAGCCACGGAAGCGCGACACTGGACAGCGGCGTCGCTCTGTTTAACCAGGTTAGCGCCGTCACTGTACTACCCGACTACTCGGTGGCGCGGGTCGGTGGCAATGGCGGCTCACAAAATAAAATGTTTGGCGCGTTTACCGCCTACGGTACCGATTACGGCAGCGACGGCGTCGCTGGCGGCGGCGACGATATCGCGCTCGGCGCACTGCCGGCCAGCTGGCGGGTAGAGCCGTGGGACGAGACTGCCGCGCACGACCAGGACGTCAAGTTTGCCGGCAATATGGACGCCACCACTGGCATCTTTACCCCTGCCGCCGCCGGCCCCAATCCAGAGCGCAAGCAGTCGACCAACAATGTCGGCAACCTCAAGGTTGTCGCCACGGTTAACGACGGCGATCGAGCGGTTGAGGGCAGCGCCCACATGATCGCCACCGTCCAGCGCTGGAACAACCCGCCGCTGCGCTAAGCGCGCGCCACCGGCTTACAGAGAGGCAACCCCAGATGGGACAGATGCTAGAACTGAACCACAACAACTACCACTGCATCGAGGTGGAGCAGCGCGAGCTGATCTTCCATATCCCCAGCAGTGCGCTGTTTGAACTCGACGCTACCAGCCGCGCGGTGATCGACTTTTTCGACGCCAACGGCAGCGGTGCCGACTACGCGACACTCGCCGACAGCTTCCCAGCTGGTGAGCTCGACAACACCATCGCCGAGCTGCAATCGCTAGATATTTTGCGCGCGCCGGGTGGGGTGCAGCAGGCCAAACCGGCCATTGCGCTGAAGTCGGTACCGCTCACCACTGTCGTGCTCAACATCAACACCGGCTGCAACCTAAGCTGCAGCTACTGCTATAAAGAAGATCTGGCAACGCCGAGCAACGGCATCAAGATGGATTACGACACCGCCATCGGCTCAATCGAGATGCTGCTTAAAGAGTCACCCAACCAGCCGCGCTACAACGTGGTGTTCTTCGGCGGCGAGCCGCTCAGCCACCTGCCATTAATCAAGAAAGTGATCGCCTACTGCGAGCAGCGGTTTGGCGAGCTCGGCAAGTTGGTCGATTTCTCGATGACCACCAATGCCACCCTACTCAACGAGGCGACCATCGCCTATCTCGACCAACACAACGTGGGGATCGCCGTCAGTATCGACGGCCCCAAAGCGCTGCACGACAAAAACCGCATTACCGTCGGCGGCAAAGGCACCTACGAGACTGTCGCCAAGAAAGTCGGCCTGCTGCTCAACAGCTACCGTAGCCGCCCGGTCGGCGCGCGGGTGACGCTGACTACCGGGGTCACCGACATCCACACTATCTGGGACCATCTATTCAATGAGCTCGGCTTTGCCGAGGTTGGCTTTGCGCCGGTCACCTCTGGTGATATGCCCGAATACAACCTCAGTAATGAAGAGCTGGCGGCGGTATTCAGCAATATGAAAGCGCTCGGCAAGATCTATTTAGAGGCGGCGCTGCGCAACGAGAACATCGGTTTCTCCAACCTTCACCAGCTGCTCACCGATCTGCACATCGGCCGCAAGAAAACGCTGCCGTGTGGTGCTGGTGTCGGCATGGTAGCTGTCGACCACGCCGGTGGCGTCAACCTCTGCCACCGTTTTACCGGCTCCGACCTGCCGCTGTTTGGCGACATTCAACAGGGCGTCGACCGCGAGGCACTCAACCAGTTTTTAAACGAGCGGGTCGAAAAAGCCGAACAGGGCTGCAGTACCTGCCGTATTCGCAACCTCTGCGCCGGCGGCTGCTATCACGAAAGCTACGCCAAATATAACGAGCCGACCAAACCGACATTCCACTACTGCGACTTAATGCGCGACTGGGTCGACTTTGGTGTCTCGGTTTACGCAGAGATCATGGCCAAAAACCCCAGTTTCTACGACAATCACATCACCCCACGAGGAGCACAACAATGAAAAAGCTCAAGCCCATCAACCAAAAAGCCATTGAACTCGCCGGTACCACCAGCCAGCAACAGGTTGACGATGTCGTCGCCATGCAGTCGGTTGTCGGTTGTGCCTCGACCACGGACCCGGGCTGGGAGGTCGATATGTTTGGCGGCACTGCCGGTCTCTGCCAGCCGATGGAGGCCGATCTGTACGGCTGCTCTGACCCCTGCTGGTGGCCAGCGCAGGTGCCCGACATGATGAACACCTACCCGGATTGGTCGGCCGACGCCCCCTCGGCAGCGAAGAACTGGCGCAACCTCGACAGCGTCTACCCAGGTAAGGAGTAAGTTATGTTTGCCTCTCACTACCGGTGCGGCACCCTTGCCGGCGCCGCGCTGGTGGCTGCCCTCGCGGTTGCCAGCGCTGGCTGCGGGCCGTCCCAGCCCGCCGCTACCAGCAAAGACTACATGGTTGCGGTCAGCCGCCCCAACCATCTCAATGTGATCGATGCCGAGACCCTCGAGCCGGTTAACCGCTGTGACCTGCCGGCCCACCCGGCACCCGGCACCATTGTCATGAGCCCCGACAACCAAGTTGCCTACACGCTTATCGGCAGCTTCGGCGAGATCTACGGGCTGGATATCGAAACCTGTGAAGTGGTCTTCTCCGCTAACCAGAGCCAGGGCAACGAGCGGGTCCGCTCAATCGGTGCGATCGCTATCAGCCCCGATGGCAGCGAGATCTACACCCACCAGAACCCAACGGTTATGAACAGCGACCACTACCAGGTGCAGCCGACCCGGGTGGCGGTGTTCAACACTGCCGACGGTATCGATGCCAAGGCGGTGCGCCAGTTCCCAGCGCCGCGTCAGGTTACCATCATGAAAACCGGTGACGACGGCACGCTCTACCTCGGCGGCCCCGATGTCTACGCGATGGATGTCAGCAGTGGCGACTACTCGACGGTGATTGCCAGCCGCAGTATCGACGACCCGCAGTACAGCCCCCGCGATGTCTTAACGGTATGGCCGATCGGTGACACCTCTAACGAATTTATCCGCATGTTCAGCGTGGTGCGCTTCAATGGTGAGCCGGGCGATATGGATGACTCCAGCTTCCACTGGGGCTACGAGCGCATCGACCTGACTACCGGCGAGCCGACCTCGACCATCTTCGGCCCGCTCGAAGTGGTGCTGTTCTCCGGCCAGACCCGTCCCGGCCGGCCCGAGCAGATGTGGGCAGTGCTCAGCCACCTCAAGCAGTTTGATGTGCCGACCCAGACCGAGACCCGCTCACTGACGCTCGATCACACCTACTACTGCATCAACTTCTCAACCGATGGCAACACCCTTTACCTGAGTGGTGCGCTCGACGATATCGTCGCCTACGACGCCGATACGTTGGAAAAACTCGGCAACGTCACCCTCGGTGGCGACATGTCGATGTCCACCCCGCGGGTTATCCACCGGCCTATTATCACCAGCCGGCTCTGACCGGCTCGATGGCTGAGCCCCTGGCAGTGCCACCGACAGGCCAGCGCAGGCAATCCCTGCGCTGGCTTTACCGTTATCTGGCACGCGAAAAAACTGCATTAATCGGCTTGGCAGCGCTGTCGCTGACTGTTACCGGCATCGTGCTGCTGCAGCCGATGCTGGTCAAAGTGCTGATCGACGACGGTCTGCTGGCCGGCGACCGCAGCCTGCTGGTTGGCGTCGCCGCGGTGATGCTGGTGGCGGCACTGCTCAGCACCCTGCTCAGCGGTATCAACCGCATCTACCACACCGCGGTCTCCGGGCGTATTTTGTTTGCCCTGCGTCAAGATCTGTTCGCCCATATGCACCGGCTGTCGCCACGCTTTTATCAGGCCGAGCGGGCCGGTGATCTGATCTCGCGGCTGGACCGCGATATCGCCGAGATCCAGCGGTTCGCCGTCGATACCCTGTTTAGCTCGCTGTCCGCCGTGATCGGGCTGGTCGGAACGCTCGCTCTGCTGGTCTATCTAAACGCACAGCTAGCCTCGGTGTTGCTGCTGTTGATTCCCCTCCAGCTGGCGTTTTTGATCAAGGTGCGGCCACTGATCGAGCGCGGCAACCGCGACAGCCGCGAGCGCTCGGCCGACCTGTCGGCGTTCCTCACCGAGGCGCTGCCGATTGTCAAGTTCAGCCAAGCGAGCGGCGCCGAGCCACTGCAACAGAGCCGACTGCAACGCCTCAACGATCTTTTTTTAACCAGCCTAATCAAGCTGCAGAAGATCGAGTTTCTCGGCCAGGCGGTGCCCAGCCTGCTGGTTTCGGTGACCCGCGCTGGCGTCTTTCTGATTGGCGGCTTCGCGGTCATCAACGGCACCATGGAGCTCGGCGCACTGGTCGCGTTCACCACCTATCTGGGGATGGCGTTTGGTCCGGTCCAGTCGCTGCTCGGGCTGTTTCTCAGCTGGCAGCGGATGGTGGTCAGTCTCGACCGGGTCGCCTACCTGCGCGAGCAGCCCGCCGAGCCCAGCGGCGAGCGCGAACTGCCAGCCGGCGCCGTCGGTGAACTGCGCCTCACCGATATCCGCTTCGGCCACGGCGCCACCGGCCTGCTCTGCGGCGCCTCTGCGCTGCTGCCGGCCGGGCAAAAAATCGCCCTGCAAGGGCTGTCAGGGAGCGGTAAAAGTACCCTCGTCGATCTGCTGCTCGGCCACCATCAGCCAGCTACCGGCACCATCACCATCGACGCCGTCGACCTCGCCGAGCTCGATCTAGCTAGCTGGCGACGGCGGGTAGCGCTGGTCTCACAACAGCCGGTAATACTGCGCGACACACTGGCTAACAACCTCTTATTCTCTGCCCCGCACGCCAGCCGCGCCGAGCTGCACAGCGCCGCCGAGCGGGCCGGGCTAGCCACTCTGTTGGCGCGGTTGCCAAACGGTCTGGACAGCATGGTCGGCGAGCGCGGCGACACCCTGTCGGGCGGCGAGAAGCAGCGTATCAGTATCGCCCGCGCACTGCTGCGCCAACCGCTCTTAGTCATACTCGACGAGCCGACCTCGGCGCTCGACCGCGCCGCCGAGCGTGAGCTAATTGCACTGATCGATACGCTGTTTGCCAACACCACGCGGCTGATTATCAGCCACGCCGACAGCCCGCTAGCCAACGCCGACAAACAGCTAGAGCTGCGCGACGGTCGACTGGTAGACATCGACGATGGCCACGGCTAAGCCAACCAACAGCGCGGCCAGCATCGCCGTCGGGCTGATCGATACCGGTCTCGATACCGGCAGTGCAGCGCGCTTTGCCAGCTACCAGCTGCGCTGCTTTGGGCGCGCCAGTGAGGCCAGCACCAGCCACGGCAGCGCTGTCACCGCCAGCTGGGCGGCCACTGCCGGACAGCTGCAGCTCTTCAACGCGGCGATCTTTGACGACAGCCTGCGCACCAGCCAGGGCGATCTAATCGCTGCGCTACAATGGCTTGCCGACTGCGATGTGCAGCTCATTCATATGAGCTTGGGGCTGCGCCAGCCGAGCGAGCCGCTGGCCGCGCTCTGCGCGCAACTCAGCGCCGCTGGGGTACTGCTGGTGGCCAGCGCACCGGCGCAGGGCGAGCCGGTCTACCCGGCCAATTTTAGCGGTGTGATCAGTGCCAGCGGCGACGCCCGCTGCCAGCCCGGCGAGATCTCTCAGCTCAGCCAACAGGCCAGCGACGGCGGCCCACAGTGGGGCGGCTGCGTGTTCTCCACTGCCCACCCGCTGCGCGGCGCCAGCATCGGTGCCGGCGCTGTCTCGGCGGCCCTGCTCGCCGAACTGGCCAGCGGTGGTCGCGCCGATCACTGCTTGGCCGCGCTCGCCGCCCGCGCCGCTTACCGCGGCCGCGAATACCGCCAACCAACCGCCGAGCAACTTCCGTGACTACCAGCTCGCACTACGACATCGCCGTGCTCGGCGCCGGCCCAGCCGGCACTATCGCCGCGATAAAACTCGCCGAGCTAGGCTACCGGGTCGCAGTCTGCAGCAAGCCCTCGCGCTATCCATCGGTCATCGAGGGGATCTCTGAGCGCACCTACGCCGCCTTTGAGAATATCGGCCTGCAACAACTCTGCGCGGCGGTGTCGCCACCCGTGCCGCGCTATATCGACTGGGGTGAGCGCCAGCAGCAGGCCAACGGCGAGCGGCTGATCTATCGCCAGGTTTTTAACGCGGCCCTGCTAGCAGAGCTGGAGCAGCGCCAGATCACCCTTTGCATCGACAGCGCGGTCAGCTACCGACAAGCCGATGACCAATGGCAACTAAAGGTCGGCGACAGCGAGTTGACCGCGGCTTTCCTGGTCGACGGCCGCGGCCGCCAAGCAACGGTAGAGGCCGCAACGCCACGGCCGGCGGCAACCGTCTCGCTCCACCAGCACTGGCAGCGGCCGAGTATCGCCGCACAGCGACCCTACACCGCCGTCGCTGCAGTTGCCGAAGGCTGGCTCTGGTATGTACACAGCGGTGACGGCGAGGTCTATACCCAGCTCTGCTGTGGTGGCGACAGCGCCCAGACACTGCAGCACAGCGCCGCCGGCATCGCCGCACTGGCGGCGCGCCTCGACCCCGCCCAATTTAGCTTGGCCGACGCCACCGCCAGCGGCGCGCTGCTGACCCGCGGCGCCACACCGCGGCTCAACAGCGCCGCCGTCAGCGACAATGCAATCGCCGTTGGCGATGCGGCGCTGGCCGCCGATCCGCTCTCCGGCAACGGTATCTATCAGTCGATCTCGTCGGCGCTGATCGCCCCCGCAGTGGTCAATACGCTGCTCCGCCAGCCGGCCAACGGCGAGCTCGCCAAGACCTTTTATCAGCAGCGCATCGAACATCTCTACCAGCGCTTTGGCCGCCTCGGCCGCGAGTTTTACGCCGGCGAACCGCGCTACCGCACTGCGCCGTTCTGGCAGCCGCGGGCCAGCTGGCCAGACTTACAGCCCTCCCACGCCGAGCCCGACCAGCTGATCGGCCGCGCCCAACGGGCGGTGGTCGACAACCAGCTGATACGGCTCGGCGAGGTGGTGATTACCGCCAACCACCCGCTCGGTATCTGGCGGCTCGACGGTGAACTGGCGGTAGAACGGTTGCGCCGCAACGGCACCGAGCTAGCCGCTATCGACTAGCGCTGCCAGGCCGGCGCCAGCAGCCGGCGTTTGCCATCGTGCGATAGCGCCGCGTCGGGTTCGTCGAGCGCTTCGCGGTCCCAGAGCTCACAGGTGACCTGTTTGTGCTTCTGGTCGAGCCCTTCGCAGTAGTTGTGATAGCGACAGATCCGCACTTCGCTGCCGCAGCCCTCGCGCACCTTCAGCGGCCAGTCGGGGTCGGCCAGCGCTTGGCGGGCCAAGCCGATAATATCGCCACTACCCTCGTCTAACAGCTGCTCGGCCTGAAAAAAGTGGTAGAGCCCGCCGGCCACCACGATAGGGGTTTGGTGGCCGGCGGTGCGCAGCGCACTGCGAATGGTCGCCGCCGGGGTCACATTGCGCCCAAACGGCCCCTGCGGGTCTGAGATATAGCCCGGCATACATTCATAGCCGCTGCGCCCGGTATAGGGGTAGATGGCGTTGCCCGGCCGCGGCTGCTTGGCGTCGTCAAATTTTCCACCGCGCGACAGCGAGATAAAGTCCATGCCGGCAGCGGCAAACGCCTTGGCAAAGTGAACCGCGTCGGGCAGCCGGCTGCCGCCGTCGATAATTTCGTCGGCGAGCATCCGACAGCCGACGGTGTAGTCGCTGCCAACCCGCTCACGGACCGCGCTGTAGACCTCTAGCGGCAGCCGCAGGCGGCCGGCCAAACTGCCGCCGTAGCCGTCGGTGCGGTGGTTGGTGGCCGATAAAAAAGAGGCCATGGTATAGGCGTGCGCGTAGTGCAGCTCAACGCCGTCAAAGCCCGCTTGGCGGGCGCGCTCGGCGGCATCGGCAAACAGGCCGGGCAGCTGGCTGGGCAGCTCGGCGACCGCTGGCAGCTCGGTGTCGGTGACCCGCTCGCGGTAACCGAGCTGAAGATTCTCCCACTCTTTAGCGGTCAACACCTGCTCGAGTGCAGCGTCGTCTAGCGCCTGTAGGGCAGCGCGCAGCTCCGCTTCGTCGCTAATGCCGAGCTGGCTGCGGTGGCTGTCGGTAATCGGCAAGAAGCGGCCGAGAAACTTGTCGCGCTCGGGGCGCCGGCGGATCGGCAGAAAGTCGATTAACTGAATATAAAGCTTGGTCTCGCCGTCGCTGGCCTCGCGGACCGCCTCCACCACCCGCTTGAGCCCGTCGATATAGCGGTCACTGCCGATCCGCAGCAGCGGCCCGGAGGGGATATCGCGGATGCCGGTCGCCTCGATCACAATCGCGCCCGGTTTGCCCTGCGCAAAGCGCCGGTACCAGTCGACCACGTCGTCGTTAACTTCACCCTCGGCGGTGGCGCGCCACGGTACCATGGCCGGCACCCAGCTGCGGTTGGTCAGGCTCAGGTTGGCGAACGCGAGCGGCGAGAACAGCGTCGACTGCGCCGCCTCAGCCGCGCTCGGCCAGTTGTCACAGAGGGCTTGGTACTTAATTCGCTCGGCTGGTTTCCACATGGAGGCTCTCCGTTTGATTTGGATCATATTTTGACAGCTAGCACTTTACTTTATATATAAACTATATGCTATAGTGCCTCCAAGTTGAGAGCAATCCCCGCCATCGGCTGGGGATTAACCAATAGCGCTGAGAGGGTGTCATTATGAAAATTGTCTGTTTAGGTGGTGGCCCTTCAGGCCTGTACTTGGCGATCTGCATGAAGCTTCACGACGCCAATCACGATATTACCGTGGTCGAGCGCAACCGCCCCGACGACACCTTCGGCTGGGGTGTGGTGTTCTCTGACGAGACCATGCAAAACCTCAAAAAGAGCGACCCGGTCAGTGCCGAGACGATGATCGGCGAGCTGATCCACTGGGATATGATCGACTGCCACATCAACGGCGAGATGGAGCGCTCTGACGGCCACGGCTTTATCGGCATCGGCCGCAAGCGGATGCTCCAGATTCTCTACCAGCGCGCTAAAGAGCTCGGTGTTAATCTGCAGTTCGAAACCGAATTTGAACTGGCCGACATTGATGGCAAATACGCCGATGCCGACATTGTGGTCGCCGCCGACGGGCTCAATTCTAAGGTTCGCAACAACAACTTGGAAGCGTTCGACTGCGATATCGATGTGCGCCCCAACAAGTTTGTCTGGCTCGGCACCAACCAAAATTTCCGCGACGCGTTTACCTTTATTTTTGAAAAAACCGAGCACGGCTGGATCTGGGTACACGCCTACCAGTTTGATGAGAACACCTCGACCTTTATCGTTGAGTGCCAACCGGATGTCTACGATGCGCTCGGCTTCGAGCATATGAGCCACGAGGAGAGCGCCGAAACCTGCCGCAAGATTTTCGAAAAATACCTCGGCGGCCACAAGCTGCTGACCAACTCTGGCCACATTCGCGGCTCGGCGTGGATCAGCTTCCCGCGGGTACTCTGCCGCAACTGGATCAAAGACGACCGCCTAGTGCTGATCGGCGACGCCGCCCACACCGCCCACTTTGGTATCGGCTCGGGCACCAAGCTGGGGCTCGAAGACGCCATCTCGCTGGCCAAGCACCTCACTGCCCAAGAGAAGACTATCGACGCCCTGCACGCCTACCAAGCCGAGCGCGAGATCGAAGCACTCAAACTGCAGAGTGCCGCCCGCAACGCGATGGTCTGGTTTGAGAACGCGCCGCGCTACTGCGAACGGTTCGATACCAAGCAGCTCAACTACTCGATGCTAACTCGCAGCCAGCGGGTCAGCCACGAGAACCTGCGGCTGCGCGACAAAACATGGCTGGAGGGTTACGAGCAGCACCTCGCCACGCTCGCCTACGGCAAACCGGCCGAGGCCGCCGTGCCGCCGATGTTCCTGCCCTACCAGCTGCGCGACATGCAGTTGCACAACCGCGTGGTGGTCTCGCCGATGTCGATGTACAGCGCCGTTGACGGCCTGCCCAGCGACTGGCACCTCGCTCACTACAGCTCACTCGCCCAGGGCGGCGCAGGGCTGGTCTACACCGAGATGACCGATGTCTCGCCGCAAGGTCGCATCACCACCGGCTGTGCCGGTATCTGGAACGACAAGCAGCAGGCGGCGTGGCAGCGCATCACCCAGCTAGTGCACCAGCACAGCAACGCCAAAATCTGCCTGCAACTCGGCCACGCTGGCCCGAAAGGCTCGACACAACTGCCGTGGCTACAGAGCGTCAGCGACCAGCCGCTGGACGACGGCTGGGAGATTATCAGCCCCTCGGCGATCCCATTTGCGCCGCACTGCCAACTGCCGCGCGAGATGACCCAAGCGGACATGGACGAGGTGCTCGAGCAACACGTTGCCGCTGCAAACCGCGCTGACGCCGCTGGCTTTGACATGATTGAGCTGCACGCCGCCCACGGCTATCTGCTGTCGGCCTTTATCACCCCGCTGCTCAACCAGCGCAATGATGAGTACGGCGGCTCGTTGGAGAACCGCCTGCGCTACCCACTGGCGGTGTTTAACGCCATGCGTACGGTCTGGCCGGCCAGCAAGCCGATGGCGGTGCGGATCTCTGCCAACGACTGGGTCGGCGATCTCGGCGTCACACCCGAGGAGGCGATCGATATCGCCCGCGCCTTTAAGGCGGCCGGCGCCGATCTCATCGACGTCTCGGCGGGCCAGACCTCGCTGGACGCCAAGCCGGTGTATGGGCGTATGTTCCAGACGCCGTTCTCGGACGATATCCGCAACGAAGTCGATGTCGCCACCATGGCGGTCGGCAATATCTTTGAGATCGATCACGTCAACAGCATTATTGCCGCCGGCCGTGCCGACCTCTGTGCGCTGGCCAGGCCGCACCTTGCCGACCCGAATTGGACATTGCGCGCTGCCGCTCAACAGGGTTACCGTGGCGATGGTGCGCCCTGCCCTGTACAGTACCAAGCCGGTTTTGAGCAGCTGTCGCGCAACATGCAAAAAGCTGCCGACATGGTCATCAACGCATAACCCCGGCCGGTCGGCCGGCACAAGGAGCGATCCGTGAGAAACAGCGCAACCCTTCACGCCGTCATTACCGGCGGCGGCAGCGGTATCGGTGCGGCGATCGCCGCGCAACTGGCCGGTGATGGCTACCGCCTGACCCTACTCGGGCGGCGCCTAGAGCCACTGCAAGCGGTCGCCGACCAGCTGCCCGAAACCATCGCAGTGAGCTGTGACGTGACCGACCCGGAGTCGGTCGCCGCTGCCTTTGCGCTCGCCCGCGACCAACACGGCGCGGTCGATGCACTGGTCAACTGCGCCGGTGCCGCACCCACCGCGCCGTTTCACAAACTCGACTACGCCGCTTGGCGTGGGGTGTTCAACCTCAACGTCGACGGGGTTTTTCACTGCACCCAGGCGGTCATCGACGAGATGCGCAGCCGCAACAGCGGCCGTATCATCAATATCGCCAGCACCGCCGCCCAACGCGGCTACGCCTACGTATCGGCTTACAGCGCCGCCAAACACGCCGTGCTCGGGCTAACCCGCTCGCTGGCACTGGAGCTTGCAGGTAGCGACATCACCGTCAATGCGGTCTGCCCCGGCTATATCGACACCGCCATCATCCGCGAGGCGATCGATAATATTGTCGCTAAAACCGGCCGCAGCGACGCCGACGCACTCAAAACCTTTACTGCCACCAACCCGCAGGGGCGGCTGATCCAACCCGACGAGGTGGCCGCCACGGTCAGCTGGCTGTGCCGCAGCGCTGCCCGCTCCGTCACCGGCCAGGCGATCTCTGTCTCTGGCGGCGAGGTCATGTAGACCGGCGCCACCAACTCATTTTTTAAGGAGCACCCGATGCAACCACGACACTGCGCTGACTACCGCGCCGAACACTTTCTCTGGGAGGTCGACGGCGGCGTCGCCACCATCACCCTCAACCGCCCGGAGCGTAAAAACCCACTCACCTTTGAGTCCTACGCCGAGCTGCGCGACCTGTTTCGCGACCTCGCCTATGCCGACGACGTGCGTGCCGTAATCTTCCGCGGTGCCGGCGGTAACTTCTGCTCGGGCGGTGATGTTCACGAGATTATCGGCCCGCTGACTGAAATGGACATGAAGCAGCTGCTCGCCTTTACCCGTATGACCGGCGATCTGGTCAAGGCGATGCGCGCCTGCCCACAGCCGATCATCAGCGCTATTGAGGGCATCTGCGCCGGTGCCGGCGCGATCATCGCCATGGCTAGCGACCTGCGCTTTGCCAGCGACACCAGCAAGGTCGCGTTCCTGTTCACCCGGGTTGGCCTGGCCGGCTGCGACATGGGCGCCTGCGCGATACTGCCGCGCATCATCGGCCACGGCCGGGCCAGCGAGCTACTCTACACCGGCCGGGTGATGACCGCAGCCGAAGGCGAGCGCTGGGGCTTTCACAACAGCCTCCACGACGACCCCTACAGCGCCGCCCAACAGAGTGCCGCGGCAATTGTCAGCGGACCCAGCTTCGCCCACGGCATTACCAAGACGATGCTAGAGCAGGAGTGGAATATGAGCATCGGCCAGGCGATTGAGGCCGAAGCCCAAGCGCAGGCGATCTGTATGCAGACACGCGATTTTGAGCGCGCCTACCAAGCCTTCGCCAACAAACGCCAGCCCGAGTTCCAAGGCGACTAACCGGACCCGACGAGGTAGACCATGAGCGATACCAGTTTTCACCAGTGGCCCTTTTTTAACGATGCCAACCGCCAGTTGGTCCGCGAGCTAGACCAGTGGTGTGCCGAGCATCTCAGCGGCCACGAAGACCACAGCGATGTCGATGCCAGCTGCCGCCAACTGGTCGCCCAACTGGGCGCCGCTGGCTGGCTGCGCAACAGCGTGCCGGCACCGTGGGGCGGCAACAGTGAGCGGCTACAGGTCCGCGACCTCTGCTTGAGCCGCGAGACACTCGGCCGCTACTCGGGGCTGGCCGACTTCGCCTTCGCTATGCAGGGGCTCGGCAGCGGACCGATCTCGCTGTTTGGCAGCGACACACTGCGCCAGCACTACCTGCCCGACGTCGCCGCCGGCAAAAAAATTGCCGCTTTCGCACTCTCTGAGCCGAACGCCGGCTCGGATGTCGCAGCGATGGCGACCAGCGCCCGCCGCGACGGCGACGAGTTTGTTCTCAATGGCAGTAAAACCTGGATATCCAACGGTGGTATCGCCGACTTCTACACCGTATTTGCGCGCACCGACGAGCAGGGCGGCAGCAAGGGCATCAGCTGCTTTGTGGTCGACGCCAACACCCCCGGTCTAGAGATCGCCGAACGCATCGAGGTGATCGCGCCGCACCCGCTGGCCACCCTGGTATTCAACGACTGCCGGGTACCGGCCGCCAATCTGGTCGGCGAACTCGGCAGTGGCTTCAAGTACGCGATGGGCACGCTCGATGTATTCCGCTCTACGGTCGGCGCCGCGGCGCTCGGCTTTGCGCGGCGCGCACTCGACGAGGCGGTCAGCTACGCGCAGCAGCGCGAAATGTTCGGTGGCACCCTCGCCGACTTGCAGCTAACCCAAGCCGATCTCGGCGGTATGGCGCTGGAGATCGATGCCAGCGCACTGTTGATCTACCGCGCCGCTTGGACCAAAGACAGCGGTGCGGCGCGCATCACCCGCGAGGCGGCGATGGGTAAGCTGTATGCCACCGAAGCCGCCCAGCGCGTCATCGACAAGGCAGTGCAGCTCCACGGCGGCCGCGGTGTGGTCTCTGGCAACATGGTCGAGAGCCTCTACCGCGAGGTGCGCGCGCTGCGCATCTACGAGGGCGCCTCGGAAGTGCAGCGAGTCATCATCGGCTCACTGCAGCTGCAGCAGTAGCCACCGGTGGTCGACCAGTCCGCGCTAGAGTTTATCTACGATCCGGCTGTTTACGAGCGCGCCGCACCGGTCGACGCGCTGCTCGCCCTGCAGCCACAGCGGGTAATCTGGGTCGATGAGCACACACTGCCGAGCTGGCCGGGCGGCAGTGGCTTTTGGCTGGTGCTCGACCACGCACTGTGTGGCGAGGTCCTCAAGGCCAGTAAACAGTTCTCCTCGTCGCTGAAGGGCACCCAGCTGCGCGACCCCGCCAGCGCCGAAGACCTCCACTACGTGCAGCAGATGATGCTCAACATGGACCCGCCCGACCACACCCGGCTGCGCCGGCTGATGATCAGCGCATTTACCGGCCGCGCCATCAAGGCGCTCAACCAACAGATAGAGGCGCACGCCGCCGAGCTGGTCGACAACATGATAGCCGGCCACCGCAGCGGCGAGTGCGACTTTGTCAGCGACCTCGCCGCCGATATGCCGCTGCGCTGCTTGGCAGACATTTTTGGCCTGCCCAGCCAAGACCGCTACCTAATGTACGACTGGGCCAACCGGGTGATCGGCTACCAAGACCCCGACTACGCGAGCTCTAGCCGCCATGACCTGGCCAGCGGTAGCGCTATTGCACGCCAGGCGCTGGCGTTGCAGCCGCAACCCGACAGCAACGGCCAGCTGCCCGACCCGCGCAGCCGCGCCGGCATGCCCGACCTCTACCGCTACGCCCACCTGCTCGCCGAGCAGAAGCGCCACACCCCCGGCGACGACGTGATGTCGCTGCTGCTGGCAGCGATCGACGACGACGGTGCGCAGCTGACCAACGAAGAGTTTGAGAATATGTTCTGGCTGTTTTCAGTAGCCGGTAACGAGACACTGCGCAACGGCCTGCCCGGGGGTATGCTGGCGCTGCTGCAGCACCCCAACAGTTGGCAGCAGCTGCGCGCCGAGCCGGCACTGCTGCCCAGTGCCGTCAACGAGATGCTGCGCTGGTGGACACCGGTGATGAACTTTAGACGCACCGCGCGCGACCACTACCGGCTCGGCGACGCCGAGATCCGCGCCGGCGACAAAGTGGTAGTGTCGTTTTTGGCCGCCAACCGCGACCCAGCGGTGTTTGCCGCGGCCAACCAATTTGATATCACCCGCAGCGACAACCCCCATCTCAGCTTTGGCTACGGCCCCCACTACTGTATTGGTGCGCAGCTGGCGGTGGCGCAGATGCAGGCGCTGTTTGGCGAGCTGACCCGGCGGTTGAGTTCAGTAGAGCTGGCCGGCGATGTTCGCTACCTGCGCTCTAACTTTCAACGCGGCATTAAGTCACTGCCGATACGCTGGCGCTGCTAAACTGCACCGCAACCGATACCTGCAAGGAGCCGACCATGGCCGAGCTAGACCCCACCCTGCCCGTCAATGTAGAGACCGCCAACCAGCTGGCGAGCACTATCTTCGCCCCGTGGCTGCAAGAGTTGGGCATGGTAGTGGAGTCGATCGACAGCAGCGGTGCGACCCTGCGGCTGCCCTACTCCGACGCGCTCTGTCGCGCCGGGGGTATCGTCTGCGGCCAGGCGATGATGGCACTGATCGACACCTGCATGGTCTACGTCGCCTTCGCCGCCCAGGGGCAATACGGCAACTGCACCACAGTTAGCCAGAACACCAGCTTTGTCCGCGCCGCTGCCGGCCAGGACATCATCGCGCGCGGCAGTATCGTCAAAAATGGCCGCCAGCTGCTGTTTGGCGAGGTGCTGCTAACTACCAGCGACGACAACAAAACGGTCGCTACCGGCAGCGCCACCTATATGTTGCTGCCCTAGCCGGTTTTTGCCGGCGCGCCAATTCGGTGTAGCATAGCCGTCTGGCAACGCAACTCGCAAAGGAGCCCCATGGCCACCACCCGCTACTGGCAACACCTCACCGTCGGCGAGCACTACACCGCCGGCCCGACTACAGTGAACAAACACGATGTCGTCGAGTTTGCCCGCGACTTTGATCCGCAGCCCTACCATATGGACGCCGAGGCCGCCGAACAGTCGATCTTTGGCGGCCTGTGCGCCAGCGGCTGGCAGATCTGTGCGCTGGCGATGCGACTACTCAGCGAGGCGCTGGAGAGCGACCGGGTGATTATTCTCGGCGCCCGCGGCGTGCCGGCGCTGCGCTGGAAGCGTCCACTGTTCGCCGGCGAGTCGGTCGCTGCCGCCATCGAGCTGACCGAGCTGCAGGCCGGGCCCGCCGAGGCTGCCTACGGTGTTGCTGTGTTTGCGGTGACACTCACCAACCAAGATCAGCAGCCGGTGTTGACTATGAACTGCGAGCTGATGATCGACAGCCGCCTAACCGAGGAGCCGCGCCATGGATAAGACCCCACTGCTGCGCAGCCGCTGGTACGAAGACCTGCCGATTGGCGAGTTTCATGTGTTTGGCAGCCACACCTTTAGCGAGTGCGAAATTGTGGAGTTTGGCCAGCGCTATGCACCACAGCCCTTTCACACCGATTTTGACGCCGCCTGCGACACCCTCTACCGCGGCCTGATCGCCTCTGGCTGGCAGGTCTGTGCGGTGTGGATGACCAAGATGGTCAGCTACATGGAGAACTACGCCCACGGCGTTCAGGACGGCCGCCGCAACGGCGGTGGTGTCGGCATCGACGAGCTGCAGTGGCTAGTGCCGGTGCGGCCCGGCCACACGCTCACCTTTACCTACGAGATTATCGAGAAGGACGACCGGGTGATCCGCGACAAGTGGGGGATCATCCGCAGCCGCAACGAGGCGTTCAACCAGAACGGTGAGCGGGTCTGCAGCTTTATCGCCAACATCCTCGCCGAGCGCGACCCAGCTAAACGCTAGCCGGCCACTGCCGCGCGCAGGGCTGCGCCGTCCTCGTCGGCGACCGCCAGCTCGCGCAGTGCCACCAGCTGCTCGGCGCTGCGCGCGGATGTCGTGTGCGCATCAAGGATCAGGCTGACCCGGCGCAAGCCGCGCTCGCGGGTGTCGCTGTAGCCCTTCACAAAGCGCCCGCAGCGGGCCAGCTCACGCGCCGCGGCAAGGTCTTGGCCGGCCAGTTCGACCACCGCATCAAACCAACGCTGGCGGTGCTGCTGCTCCTCGTGGAAGGCCAGCGAGCCGCGCCGAAAGCGGCGCAACCCAGCCACCAAGTAAAACGCTAAAAAGCCGCTCAGGTGGTTGGTGCGAAAGTGGCGCGGCTTGGCGAACAGCCCCAGCAGCTTGCGCATCGGCGTTGACGATAGCGCCCACAGACCGAGCCGGCGCGGCATCAGCCCGCAAAACTCTTCAACCCGCGGGTGTAAAAACTCGACCATGTGCAGCGGCTGCTCAGCGCCCGCTTTGACCTCTTCGCGGTAGCGGCTAAAGCGGCTGCTGCGAATTTTCAGCTGGGCAACCCGCGGCAGGTCTTCAAAGGCCATCCACAGCGCTAGGTAGCGGGCGCTCTCGGCGACCAGCTCGGCGTCGGCCGGCAGCCGCTCTAGGGCGCTGACATAATCAGCGGCATAGCGGTTATCTTGGTAGTCGGCCAACCGCTGTGCACCTAGCCACGCCAAGCCGCGAGCCTGCTCGGGCAACTGCTCGATACGCGCCAAAAGCGCGCGACCGGCTTCGCTATTGGCACTGCGCTGCGGCTCTGGCGGGGTCTCTGGCACAAACTGCTCAACCGCGCCGGCGGCTAGGCTGGCGGCGTGCTGCTCGGCCTGCGCAAACGCGGCGGCAAAAGTTGCCAAGTTAGATTCGATGGCGATCTTGCCATCGCGGACGGTCTGCTCAAATGCCTCGCGCGGGAACGGCAGCAGCTGCGTAGCGGCGATGGCGCCAAACAGCGCCGCGTTGATGACGCTGTCGTGGGCGCGCGCGGTCGCCTGCATATCAAAACCGATAAACCGCTTGGCGCTCTCTTCGCAGACTGTGGCGATCGCCAGCTTGTCGGCGCTGCCATCGGCCCAGTGCTGCTTCTCGGCGATACCGTAGCTGCGGTGGGTAGAGCTGATTAGGGTAGTCCGGCCGGGGGTGACAAAGCCGCGCTGAACCATTCGGCCGGCCTCGACGATCTCTGAGCAGATCACCAAATCGACGTCGCCCGGCGCCGGGAACATCGACAGCACCGGCGCGGCCGCTGCTATCGCGCTGCGCGGGAACAGCTCAAGGTAGTAGATAGTGGCACCGGTGCGCTGGGCAACGCCGGGCACCGAGGTCGTCTGGGTCTGGTAGCCGTTGCGGTCGGCCATATCGGCGATCCACTTGCCGAGCACACCGCCCCCCTCCCCGCCCAGAGCGGCGATAACGATACGAATACTGGCGGCACTCACAGGGCGCTCCTCAGTTGTTGACGGTCGAGCCGGCGCTGCAGCGTGCCGATCACTCCGTCGCGCAGACGGCGCAGCGCGCGGTCGCGCCAGTTGGGGTTGTAGACCACTTCAGCGCGCGAGAACGACGGGCAGAGAATGGCGCTGTGGGCGTTGCCGCCGCAGACGCCGCAACCGACACAGCTGTTGTCGACATAGGCGACCGGGTCGACTCGCAACGGGTCGGGGTTATCTTTGATGGTCAGCGACGGGCAGCCGGAGATACGGATACAGGCGTGGTCGCCGGTGCAGGTGTCGGGGTCGACGACAAACCGCTCTTTAACAGTGCGCACGCCGTCGTTGATGCGCTTTTTAAGCTGCGGTTTGATGCGCCGCTGCTTATTGAGCATGCACTCGCCCTCGGCGATGATCACCTTGAGACCGGCGTAGTCGGTGTCGAGCGCCTCCTGCAGGGTGGCTTTCATCTCGGCGATTTCGTAGGTGGTAATGGTGCGCACCCACTCGACGCCAACACCGCGCACCGCCGCTTCGATCGGCTGGTTGTCAGGGCGCTCCTCGCGGGTGGTGGCGATCAGGTTTTCGGGCTTCACAAAGCTGGGGATATCCTGGCCACCGGTAGCGGCCGAGTAGCCGTTGTCGACAATAATAAGAATGCCGTCGTGCTTGTTGTAGACCGCGCTGGCCACCCCGGTGGTGAGACCGTTGTGCCAGAAGCCACCGTCGCCCATGATACTGATAGCGCGGTGGGGCAGCTTGGCGCGGATCGCCGACGACGCGGCCAGTGAGAACCCGTAACCCATGATGGTGTTGCCCAGGTTGAACGGCGGCAGGGTCGCAAAGGCGTGGCAGCCGATATCGGCCGAGATATGAAACTGGGTACCGCGCTCTTGCTGCACCTGCTTGACGGCGCTAAACAGCGGCCGCTCTGGGCAGCCGGTGCAGAGCCCGGCCGGGCGGGCGACAATGTTGTCGCCGAGCAGCTGCAGGTGCTCGTTGTTGACCCCCTGGCGCTGCCCTTGATAGCTCGCTTCAACCGCATCGGCATCGATACCGGCCGGGGTCGTCAGCGCCACAAAGGCGGCCATGCCATCGAGCGCCATGGTGCCGGTGTACTCGCCAAAGCCTGGCATCAGGCCGGCGCCGTGCAGCGTGACATTGCTACCGGCCTTGCGCAGCATCAGGCCGATCTCTTGCTCTATATAGTTGGGTTGGCCCTCTTCCACCACCAGTAGGTGGCGCTTGCCGGCAGCAAAGCTGAGCAGCTCGTCGGGCAGTAGCGGGTAGGTGACATTCAGTACATAGAGCGGGATCTGGCTGTTGCCGAAGGCGTCGGCCAGGCCGAGCCGCTCCAGCGCACGAATGGCTGTATTGTAAAGGCCGCCCTGCAGGACAATACCGACCTCGTCGGCCGGCCCAGCAAAGCGCTCGTTGAGCTGATGCTTGGCGATATAGTCGCGCGCAGCGGGCAGCCGCTTGGCGATTTTGTCGCGCTCTTGCTCGAAGATAATCGGTGGCAAGATAATTTTATCGAGCTGCCGGGACGGCTCGACAACGCTGTCGCGGTTGAACTGCGGCGGCTGGTTGTCTTTGGCGACAAACTCGCCGGTGACATGACAGGTGCGGATCCGCACCATTAAAAACAGCGGTGTGTTGCTGACCTCGGAGAGTTCAAACCCATGCTCAATCAGCTCGACAATCGACGGCAAATTGGGGCGCGGATCAAGCAGCCACATCTGCGATTTCATCGCAAACGCGTGGGTGCGCTCCTGCATGATGCTCGAGCCCTCACCGTAGTCTTCGCCGACCACCACCATCGCCCCGCCAGTGACGCCGCTGCTGGCCAAATTGGCCAACGCGTCGCTGGCGACGTTGGTGCCGACCGTCGATTTCCAAGCCACCGCACCGCGGATAGGGTAGTTGATCGAGGCGGCCAACATACTGGCGGCGGTCGCCTCGCTACCGCTCTGCTCGAAGTGGACGCCGAGCTCGCCGAGAATCTCTTGCGAGTCGGCCAGCACGTCCATCAGGTGCGAGATCGGCGAACCCTGGTAGCCGCCGACATAGCCGACCCCAGATTGCAGCAGCGCCTTGGTGATGGCGAGAATGCCCTCGCCGCGAAACACTTCGCCAGCACCCAACCGCAGGTGCTCTACCTCTTTCTTAAATGAACGCTCTGCCATGGCTGCCGCAATATCCTCTGTTTGGGGGTTAAGAACTCAACGCTGTTATGCCGGTACCAGCGCCATGACTCGCAGCGGGCTGCCAGAGCCTTCAATGATTTTCAGCGGCGGTGAGATCACCACTGCGCCGGTAGCCGGCAGCAGATCGAGATTGGTCATACACTGCAGCCCCAGTTTGCCGTTGCCGTGCATATAAAAGTGGCACGGTAGCGGCGGGTCCATAAAAAAGCCCTGGCCGGCGTCGGTGCCAACACACTCGGTACCAAAGCCGATCACATCGCGGTCGTTGATCATAAACAGGACACACTCGCCATCTGGGCCCGGCGAGTGAGCGCCGTCCTCTTGCATGTTGATGTAGTTATCGGGGTCGGCAACCTTGCGCCAATCCGAGCGCAGGAACACCCAACTGCCGGCCGGGATCTGACCGTGTTCGGCCTCCCAATCCAGCAGGTGCTGTTTGGTGAGCAGAAAGCCTTTGTCGGCGGCGACCTCTGCCGAGCAGTCGATCACGCAGACCGGCGCGATCATCTGCTCCATCGGCATGGTATCGACAGTGCCGTTAACCACATCTTTACCCGACACCCAGTGCGACGGCGCATCGAGGTGAGTACCGGTGTGCTCGCTCATCGAGAAGTTGCTCCAGCTCCACGCCGGGCCGTTCTCGTCGTAGTGCGAGATCACCTCTTTTTTAAACGGCAGCGCCTGGCCAAACTCGGGCGGCAGCTGAATGGTGGGGTAGTCTTCCCGCAGTGTCTCGGTGAGATCGACCATTTTTATTGAGCCACTGGCGATACCGGCGACTAGATTGGTGAGTACTGACTGGCTCATGCTATTCCCTCTCTCGGTTGTCTATTGTTAGCTAGCTAATGGCGTGCTTTGCTGCGCCCGCTTGGTGAGTCTACACAGACCGCAGCCCTATTTGCACCACCGCAGCCAACTGCAAGCAGCCAGTGG
This sequence comes from Porticoccaceae bacterium, assembly GCA_024639885.1. GTDB lineage: Bacteria > Pseudomonadota > Gammaproteobacteria > Pseudomonadales > Porticoccaceae > LSUCC0057. Next base: position 63,642 of record JAHEGD010000009.1, read on the forward strand.
CTGATGCGGCGATTTACTTTATATCTAAAACTTTACCTTTAGCGAACTCGCTTTACAAGCATTAAAGGTGATCATCGACCACTTGCGAGGCGAGCTATTTTAGGTATAAAATAAAACCCCGATCACATCGACAGCAAAACAATAAAGGAACTGCCATGCACACCCAACTGCAACCCGAAGATTGGCTCAAGCCGCGCGGCTACTCCAACGGCGTTATGGCCAGCGGCCAGCAGATGATTTTTAGCGGTGGTCTGATCGGCTGGAACAAGCAGTGTGAGTTTGAGACCGACAGCTTTGTCGGCCAACTACAGCAGACCTTAGAGAACATAGTCGATATTCTTCGCGAGGCCGATGCCGGCCCAGAGCATATTGTGCGGCTCACCTGGTATGTAACCGACCGAACCGAGTACAACGACAACCTCAAAGAGATCGGCATGGTCTACCGCGAGGTGATCGGCCGCCACTACCCGCCAATGGCGGTAGTCGAGATTAAAGGGCTGATGGAAGAGCGCGCCAAGGTCGAAATTGAGATGACCGCCATAAAATAGAAGCCGCCAGCTGGCGCCGCAGTCGCGAGGCCCGAGGAGAAAGCTCAGAGTTTCTTACAGTCCTTGGCAGATTGTGTTGGGTTGCGCGGCAGCAGCCGGTGAACCGCCCACGCGGTTCCTTCCGCGATCGCCGTGAATACCTCCCTGTAGGCTTAGTCGCGGCCATCCGGACCGCTCATATCGCGGTAGCGACCACCCGGCCGGCTCTGGCGCGACAATCGCGCGGCCCGAGGAAAAAGCGTAGATTTTCGAATAGTCCTTGGCAGGCTGTGTTGGGTTGCCGGGCAGCAACCGGTGAACCGCCCACGTGGTCCCTTCCGCGATCGCCGTGAATACCTCCCTGTAGGCTTAGTCGCGGCCGTCCGGGCCGCTCATATCGCTGCAGTGACCACCTGGCCGGTTCTCGCGCAGCAGTCGCGCAGCCCCGACAGAGAAGAGTCGCGCCCTAGCGGGGCATCAAGCGCGGTCGCACCCACCACCGTCATCCCGGCCTTGAGCCGGGATCTTATCGAGAGAACCGTGGCACTAGCAGATTAGAGGCGCGGCCGACGCTTGGAGGGCTGGGACCGTCTCCCGCAGGGACAGCGGGAGCCGAGCCTCCAGGGATGGATTCACGGCGTGTCTCAGCACCCAACGGCGGGCGAGCCACAACGTCAACAGGATGCTATTGCCAACAAGATCCCGGATCACGCGCTACGCGCTGTCCGGGATGACGCTGTAGGAAGCGCTGCGCGCTGTCCGGGATGACGTTGTAGGGAGCGCTACGCGCGGTCCGGGATGACACTGTCTAAACCATATCGCGGCATAACCAACTTCCGTCATCCCGGCCTTGAGCCGGGATCTCGCCCCGAAACAACGGGCCAATCCGAACAAGATCCCGGATCTCGCGCTGCGCGCTGTCCGGGATGACGTTGTAGGAAGCGCTACGCGCGGTCCGGGATGACAATGTCTAAACCATATCGCGGCATAACCAACTACTGTCATCCCGGCCTTGAGCCGGGATCTTATCGAGAGAATCGTGGCACTAGCAGATTAGAGGCGCGGCCGACGCTTGGAGGGCTGGGACCGTCTCCCGCAGGGACAGCGGGAGCCGAGCCTCCAGGGATGGATTCACGGCGTGTCTCAGCACCCAACGGCG
>JAHEGD010000002.1:0-4268 GCA_024639885.1 Porticoccaceae bacterium
GCGTGCTGCTCGGCGACTGCGGCGACCACCGCGGCGATCGCGGCATCAATTTGCTCGTCCGCTAGAGTGCGCTCTCGGTCTTGGAAGGTCAACCCTATGGCGATACTTTTACTGCTATTTTCCTGTTGATTATCAGCAGCTTTTGGCTCATATAGGTCAAACAGCGTCAACTCGGTCAGCCACTGCCCCGCCGCCGCTTTGGCGGTGGCCAGCAGCTCGCCGGCGGCCACATCGCAGCCCACACTGAACGCCAAGTCGCGGCGCACCGCCGGCTGGTTGCTGAGCGGGCTGAAGCTGGCCACCGGGCGCAGCCCCAGCGCTTGCTGCTCTAGACTGAACAGGTAGACCGGCTGGCTAATCCCCAACGGCTTGTAGAGCGAGGGGTGCAGCGCACCGAGATAACCGACCGACTCGCCATTGAGCACCACCCGCGCCGCTTGGCCGGGGTGCAGGGCGGGCTGCTCGCCCGACTCGACCGCAACAAACGCCAGCTCACCGCCGACTGGGGCCAACAGCGCTTCGACATCGCCTTTGAGATCGTAGAAATCGACCTTGTCGCTGCCGCCGTTCCAGCTCTCTGGCAGCCGTGCACCACCAATCAGGCCGGCAATCGCTTGGCGCTGGCGGCGGCCGGTGGGCTCGCTGGGGTCGGCGATAAAGTACTGGCCGGCCTCAAACAGCCGCACGCGCGGCTGCTGGCGTTTCAGGTTGTAGCTGGCTGCGCCGAGCAGGCCGACCCAGAGGTTGGTACGCATCACCGCCATCTCGGCGGAGATTGGATTTTGGACCGCGATCGCCGCCAACTGCGGCGCTACCAGCTGCTGGGCCGCTGGATCGACAAAGCTGTAGGTGATCGCTTCGCTGTAGCCGCGCGCCAACAGCGGCCGGCGGATCTCGGCGAGGCTGCGCTCGCCTTCCGGATTGGCAGCAATCGCCAGAGCCACGCTCGGGGTCGAGGTCGGCAGGTTATTGTAGCCGTAGATGCGCGCCACCTCTTCGATCAGGTCTTGCTCGATGGCGATGTCAAAGCGCCAGCTCGGCGCCCGCCAGCGGCTGCTCTCTGCGTCACCATCCAGCTTGACCAGGCCGAGCCGTTCGAGCATCTCGTCGACTTCGCTGGCAGCCAGCTCGATGCCCAGCTGTTGGGCCAAGCGGGCGCGGCGCAGGGTGATCTCTGCGGCGACCGGCAGGTGCGGCTCGCTGGCTGCCTCAACCACCGGGCCGGCGCTGCCGCCGGCGATCTCTATCAGCAGCGCGCTGGCGCGCTCGATGGCGAGCCGCTGCAGCTGCGAGTCGACGCCGCGCTCAAAACGGTGCGACGAGTCGGTGTGTTTGCCGTAGCGGCGCGCCTTGCCGGCGATGGCCAGCGGATTGAACCAGGCGCTCTCCAGCACGACGCGAGTGGTACTGTCGGTCACCGCAGAGGCGGCGCCGCCCATCACACCGGCGATCGCCAGCGCGCCATTGTCATCGGCGATAACCAGGGTCTCGCTGTCGACGGTTACCTCGCTGTCGTCGAGCAGTGCCAGCGTCTCGCCGCGGCCAAAGCGCACCCGCAGGTCACCGCTAAGTTTGTCGGCATCGAAGGCGTGCATCGGCTGTCCGAGCTCTAACAAGACGTAGTTGGTGACATCGACCGCTGGGCCGAGCGAGCGCACACCGGCGCGGCGCAGCCGCTCTTGCATCCACAGCGGGGTTGGCTGCTGCAAATTTAGCCCCTCGATCACCCTGCCGCAGTAGCGGGCACAGCCGTCGGGCGCCTCTAGCTGCACAGCCACGCTGTGGCTTTGGCTGTCGGCCACCGGCTGCCAGTCGGGCTCACTAACCGCCGCGCTGTTGAGCACCCCCACCTCGCGGGCCAAGCCGCGCAGGCTCAGGCAGTCACCGCGGTTGGGGGTCAGGTCAACCTCAATAATGGTGTCGTTGAGCGCTAGGTAAGTGGCCAGCTCGGTACCGGTCGGCGCATCGCCGGCCAGCTCCCAGAGCCCGTCGCTGGCATCGCCAAGGCCGAGCTCTTGCTGAGCGCAGAGCATGCCGTGCGACTCCACGCCGCGCAGCTTAGCTTTTTTAATCTTAAAGTTGCCCGGCAGCAACGCGCCGACAGTGGCAAACGGTACCTTGATACCGACCCGGGCGTTGGGCGCGCCACACACCACTTGAACCGGATCAGCGCCGCCAAACGCCACCTGACAGACCCGCAGCTTGTCGGCGTCGGGGTGTTGCTCGCAGCCGACAATCTCGCCGACCACGACACCGGGCAGCGGCTCGCCCGCCGGCTCTATGCCGTCCACCTCTAGCCCGGCCATGGTCAGCTGGGCGGCCAGCGTGTCGGTGTCTACCGCGGGCTGAACCCAGTCGCGCAGCCAAACTTCACTTAATTTCATCGGGTAACCTTTACTGTAATGCGGGTGTGTAGTGTGCCGGGCACAAGCGGTTAAAACTGGCGCAAAAAGCGCAGGTCGTTGTCAAAGAACAGCCGCAGGTCATTGACCCGGTAGCGCAGCATCGCCAGCCGCTCTACCCCCATGCCAAACGCAAAGCCGGTGAATTCGTTGGGGTCAATACCACTCATCTCCAACACCTTGGGGTGGACCATGCCGCAGCCGAGAATCTCTAGCCAGCCGCTCTGCCCGCAGACCCGGCAGCCGGCGCCGTGGCAGCTACTGCACTGCACATCGACCTCGGCAGAGGGCTCGGTAAACGGGAAGTAGGAGGGCCGAAAACGGACCGGTAGCTCCTCCTCAAAAAACGCTTTGATGAACTGGTCGAGGGTGCCTTTGAGATCGGCAAAGCTGACGTTGCGATCGATCAGCAGCCCCTCGACCTGGTGGAACATCGGCGTGTGAGTGAGGTCGGAGTCGCAGCGGTAGACGCGGCCGGGGCAGACCACCCGGATCGGCGATTCGCCGCTCTCCATGGTGCGCACCTGCACCGGCGAGGTGTGGGTGCGCAGCACCGTCGATGGGTCTATGTAGAAGGTGTCGTGCATCGCCCGCGCCGGGTGGTGGGCGGGGATATTGAGCGCCTCGAAGTTGTGGTAGTCGTCCTCGATCTCGGGGCCGGTGGCCACCCGGTAGCCGATCTGGGTGAAGAACGCCTCGATGCGCTCCATCGTCTGGGTGATCGGGTGCAGTCGACCGAGCGGCTGGCCGCGGCCGGGCAGCGTCACATCGACACTTTCGGCGGCCAATTTGGCGTCTAGCGCGGCTTGCTCCATGCTGGCCTTGCGCAAGTTGAGCGCCGCTTGCAGCTGCTGCTTGACCTCATTAATTTTGGCACCAGCGGCCGGCCGCTGTTCGGCCGACAGTGCGTCGAGCCCTTTCAGTAGGTCGGTGAGGCGGCCTTTCTTGCCGAGCAGCTCGACGCGCAGCTGCTCGAGGGTGGCGAGGTCGGGGGCGGCATCGATAGCGGCTTGCGACTCCGCGGCGATCTGCTCTAGCTCTTGCATAGGGTATTACCAAGTCTGTTTAGTTTGCCGGCCAGCTTAGCGGCGGGCAAAAAAAAGGGAAAGAGCGCGCGCTCTTCCCCCGTTTTTATTGTTCACACAGTGCAGGCAGAGGGCTTCGCCCTCCCCTGCCGGCAGTTAACCCAGGGCAGCTTTTGCCTGTGCAACCACCGCGCCAAAGGCGGCTTTATCGTGAACAGCCAGGTCGGCCAGGACGCGGCGGTCCAGCTCGATACCGGCTTTGCTCAGGCCGTTGATCAGACGGCTGTAGCTCAACCCTTCTACGCGCGATTGGGCGTTGATACGGGCGATCCACAGACGGCGGAAAGTGCGCTTCTTGACGCGACGGTCGCGGTAAGCGTACTGGCCAGCTTTAGTGACGGCTTGAACGGCAACGCGGAAGACGCGGCTGCGCGCTCCGTAGTAACCTTTGGCTAATTTTAAGATCTTCTTGTGTCGACGGTTTGCCTCGACACCACGTTTTACGCGGGGCATATTAGTCTCCTACCAAAATTGTTAGTGGCTTAAACGCGAAGCATGCGGTCAACACGCGGTGAATCCGAAGGATTCATGATGCTGGTGCCGCGAAGCTGGCGCTTACGCTTGGTGGTCATTTTGGTCAGGATGTGGCTCTTGTGAGCGTGCTTATGCTTGTAACCTGCCGCAGTTTTTTTGAAGCGTTTTGCCGCTCCACTGTGCGCTTTTGCTTTTGGCATTGCTGTTCTCCAATGTTGAGAGGTTTAAGTTAATTAAGAAGTGACGCCCGGACAGCCTGCCAAAATCTGGCTGCGCGCGGGTCGTACCGGCTACTTCTTAGAGCGTG
>JAHEGD010000002.1:4377-57737 GCA_024639885.1 Porticoccaceae bacterium
TTGGGCGAGCTCCAACAAATCCGCTTCAATTCGCTTCATCATCTGCATACCGAGCTCTTGGTGAGCCATTTCACGACCGCGAAAACGCAGGGTGATTTTGGCTTTGTCACCATTTTCAAAAAAGCGCACCAAGTTACGCATCTTCACTTGGTAGTCGCCATCATCCGTACCAGGACGGAATTTCATCTCCTTAACTTGGGTCTGCTTCTGCTTCTTCTTCTGCAGGTTAGCTTTCTTCTTCAAGTCAAAGACGTGTTTACCGTGGTCCATAATTTTGCAGACCGGCGGCATCGCATCAGGAGAGATCTCAACCAAGTCCATGGTGGCGGCTTGGGCTGCTGCTAACGCGTCGGCGATAGACACAACGCCTACCTGCTCGCCGTCGGCGGCAATCAATCTCACTTGGGGGGCCGTAATGTCGTCGTTTAGACGCGACCGCTTGTTATCTTTTTTAATGGATACTTCTCCGTTGTGAACAAAAACTCTACTCAGGCGCGCTTGGCGACGTCGCTCTGCAACAGCTCGGCAAAGGCGTCAACGCTCATCGTACCCAACTCGTCGCCGCTGCGTGAGCGCACAGTCACCGTGCCGGCCTCGCGCTCTTTGTCGCCTGCCACCAACAGGTACGGGGTGCGCTGAATAGAATGCTCGCGGATTTTAAAGCCGATCTTCTCGTTTCTCAAGTCCGAATTGACCCTAAACCCTTTATTTCTCAAAGTTTTCGCGACTTGGTCGACATATTCGCCCTGCGCATCGGTAATGTTCATCACCACCGCCTGCTGCGGTGCCAGCCAAGTCGGGAAGGCACCCTCGTAGTGTTCGATGAGAATACCGATAAAGCGCTCGAACGAACCGAGGATAGCGCGGTGCAACATCACCGGCACTTGGCGGCTGCCATCTTCAGCCACGTACTGGGCGTCGAGCCGGCCAGGCATCGAGAAGTCGACCTGAATGGTGCCCAGCTGCCAGACCCGGCCGATACAGTCTTTCAGCGAGAACTCGATCTTGGGGCCGTAGAAGGCGCCCTCGCCGGGCAGCTCCTGCCACGGCAGCTGCGCGGCGTCGAGCGCATCGGCGAGCGCCTGCTCGGCGCGGTCCCAGCTTTCGTCGGAGCCAACCCGCTGCTCGGGGCGGGTCGACAGCCGGTAGATAATCTCGTCAAAACCAAAGTCGGCATAGACCTGGTGGAGAAACTCGATAAAGCTCGCCACCTCGCTCTGGATCTGCGCTTCGGTACAGAAGATATGTGCGTCGTCTTGGGTAAAACCGCGCACCCGCATAATGCCGTGTAGCGAGCCAGACGGCTCATTGCGGTGGCAGGCGCCAAACTCGGCGAGACGCAGCGGCAGATCGCGGTAGCTCTTCAGCCCCTGGTTAAATACCTGCACGTGGCACGGGCAGTTCATCGGCTTAATGGCGAACGCGCGCTCCTCGCTGTGCAGAGCGAACATGTCGTCGCCAAACTTGTCGGCGTGGCCAGAGCGCTGCCAGAGCGAAAAGTCGACAATCTGTGGGGTTTTAATCTCCTGGTAGCCGTGCTGGTGCTGGGCGGCGCGCATGTACGACTCAATAGTGTTGTAGATGCTCCAGCCGTTGGGGTGCCAGAACACCGAGCCTGGCGCCTCCTCCTGCATATGAAAGAGATCAAACTTCTTGCCGAGCTTGCGGTGGTCGCGCTTTTCGGCCTCGGCCAGCCGGTTGATATACGCCTTGAGTTCTTTGGCGCTGCCCCACGCGGTGCCGTAGATACGCTGTAGCATCTCGTTGTTGCTATCGCCGCGCCAGTAGGCGCCGGCCACCTTGGTCAGCTTGAACGCTTTCAGCTTGCCGGTCGACGGCACGTGCGGGCCGCGGCAGAGGTCGATAAAGTCACCCTGGCGGTAGAGCCCAATCGGCTGGTCGGCGGGGATCGAGGCGATGATCTCGGCCTTGTAGGCCTCGCCGATCGAGTTGAAAAACTCCACTGCATCGTCGCGCTGCCACTCCTCGCGGGCGACCGGGATATCGGCACTGGCCAGCTCGGCCATGCGCGTCTCGATCGCCGCCAAATCCTCTGGGGTAAAGGCGCGCTCAAAGGCAAAGTCGTAGTAGAAGCCATCTTCGATGGTCGGGCCGATGGTCACCTGTGCGCTCGGGTAGAGCTGCTTGACCGCCATCGCCAGCAGGTGCGCGGTAGAGTGGCGAATCAGCTCCAGCGCCTGCTCCGAGCGGTCGGTAATAATGGCCAGCTGGGCGTCGCTGTCGATGGTGTACGAAGCGTCCACCTCGCGGCCGTCGACCACCCCAGCAAGGGTCGCCTTGGCCAGTCCGGCGCCGATATCGGCGGCAACTTGGGCAACGGTAACAGGGTGGTCAAATTGGCGCTGGGCGCCATCGGGCAGGGTTATAACCGGCATGGGGTATCCTTGGTCAGTGGTGGCCACTACCAAAGGCCACGTGAAATGTGTTGGGTCCGCCGCAGCGGGCTGGCAATTTTACTTGCTTGGGGGCCAGTTTCAAGCACAATGCCGCCATGAGCGAACAATCCACCCCTACTGCCACCGCACCCACCATTTACGTCGATGCCGACGCCTGCCCCAAGGTGATCAAAGAGATTTTGTTCCGCGCCGCCGAGCGCACCGGTATCGCCGTGGTGCTGGTCGCCAACCAGGCGATTGCGGTGCCGCGGGTACCGTCGCTGCGCGCCATTCAGGTGTCACAGGGGTTTGATGTGGCCGACAACTACATCGTCCAGCAGGTGCTGCCCGGCGACCTGGTGATCACCGCCGATATACCGCTGGCCGCCGAGGTGATCGACAAGCAAGGGGCGGCGCTCAACCCGCGCGGCGAGCGCTACACCGCCGGCAACATTCGCGCCCGGCTGACCATGCGCGATTTTATGGAGACTATGCGCTCGAGCGCGATTCAGGTCGGCGGTGGCCCGCCGCCGCTCAACCAGCGCGACCGCATGGAGTTTGCCAACCAGCTCGACCGCTACTTAGCCAGCGCGCTCAAGTAACCGCGCCACCTGGCCGGCAGTAAACGGCCAGCCTTTCTCTTCACCCGCCACCTCCAGCACCGGGATGGTGTAGCGGTAGCGCTGGTAGAGCGCCGGGTCGGTACTAATATCGGTTTTAACCAGCACCAGACCGCGCGCTGCCGCCAGCGGCGCGACAATCGCCTCGGCCTGTTCGCAGAGATGACAACCCGGTCCGGTGTAGAGCGTCACCGCCACTACTTGCGCTTCCAGATGTCGGCGTTAGGTGGCTTATCGGGCGGGCTACTCTGGCTATCACTGCGGCTGCGTTGTGCGGGCTTACTGTCGCGGCTACCGTAGGGGCTGCTCTGGCTATCACTGCGGCTGCGCTGTGCGGGCTTGCTATCGCGGCTACCGTAGGGGCTGTTGTCGCTGCGTTTACTGTGGGGAGTGCTGTCGGCGCGTTTGCGCTGATCTGGCTGGCTGCTGCGCTTGTCGTAGGGGCTAGAATCGCTGCGTTTGCGCTCGGTTGGCTGACTGTTCCTGAAGCCGCGGTGGTCGCTGCGGTCATTGCGGCGCGTGCGCGGCGCAGCCACCGGCGCCCCACCACGGCTTGCCGCATACGGGTCGCGGGCGATCGCCGCGCTAAACGGCTGGCCGATGTGCTCAATCCGCCAGACGTTGTGCAAGCGGGCGTCGCGGCTGAAGTCGGGGTCGAAGGTCGCCTCGCTGATCTCGGTCACGCTGTAGCTGTCAGCCAGCTCGGCATCCATCTTAAATTTGCGAAAGTTGTTAGAGAAAATCAGCAGACCGCCCGGCGCCAGCTTGCTCATCGCACCGCGAATCAGCTCGGCGTGGTCGCGCTGGATATCCAGCGAGCCGGCCATTTTCTTCGAGTTGGAGAAAGTCGGCGGGTCTAAAAAGATCAGGTCGAACTCGCCGATACCGCGCTCCAGCCACTCCTGCACATTGGCGCGCATCAACGGGTTGTCGCGCTCATCCAGGTCATTGAGCTCAAAGTTGCGCCGCGACCAATCCAGATAGGTGTTGGAGAGATCGATACTCAAGGTCTTTTCGGCACCGCCCAGCGCAGCGTGGATAGAGGCCGCTGAAGTGTAGCTAAACAGGTTCAAAAAACGCTTGCCGGCGGCCAGCTCACCAATCATCTTGCGCACCGGGCGGTGGTCTAAAAAGAGCCCGGTGTCGAGGTAGTCAGTAAAGTTAACCTCCAGCCGCGCCGGCCCCTCGGCCACCACCAGCTGCTTGCTGTTGGCGCTGCCGAGCTTCTGATACTGGTCGCTGCCCTTCTGTTGGGCGCGCTCTTTATAGAAGCGCTGCGAGTTGGGCAGGTAGGCTTTTACCGCCGCCCGCACGTCGTCAAAGTTGCGCCGCGCTTGGCCGGCGTCGATGGTCGCCGGCGGCGCGTACTCCTGCACGTGCAGCACATCGCCGCCCTGCTCTAGCCGGTAGTAGTCGATCGCCACTGCGTATTCGGGCAGATCGCGGTCGTAAAGCCGGTAGCAAGTGACCCCGCTCTGCTCTAGCCAGTTTTTTAGCCGGCGGTGGTTTTTGCGCAGCCGGTTGAGCAGCATCTGGGCGCCTTCGGCCAGCTCGTGTTTGGGTGGCGCGGTGGCCAGGCGCTGCGCTATCGCCGCTGACTTAGAGCTCAAATCATCAAACAGCAGCAGCTTGCACTCGATCGAGCCGTTGTAAAACTTGTACTGCTTGGCGGGCGCCAGATCGAGCTTGCGGGCCAGCTCAAGGTTGCCGGTAAAGATCGCCGCCCGCCAGCCACTGAAGTTTTTTTGCAGCACCAGGCCAAGCTTCTCGTAGAGCGGTACCAGCGTCTCTTGCTCACCGATCCTTGCGCCGTAAGGCGGGTTGGTCAGCAGCAGGCCGCGCTCGGCGGTCGGCTTGCCAAACTGGTCGATCGGCTTCAGGGCGATGCGGATATGCTCGTCGAAGCCGGCGTTAACTATGTTCTCGATGGCGTAGTCGACCATCCGCGGGTTGCTGTCGTAACCGGTAATGTTCAGCTCGAGCGCCTCCATACCGGCGCTGCGGCGGGCTACTGCTTCGGCCAGTAGCTGCTGCCAGAGCTCCGGTTGATGTTGCTGCCAAGCTAAAAAACCGTAGCGGTGCGAGGCGCGCAAGGTGCCCGGCGCCACGTCGGCGGCGATCATCGCGCCCTCAATCAGCAGTGTGGCACTGCCGCACATCGGGTCGAGCAGCGCCTCGCCGGCGGCGGCGCGCTCGGCCCAGCCGCTGCGCAAAAGCAGCGCCGCAGCCAAATTCTCTTTGAGCGGCGCGTTGCCCTGGCCGCTGCGGTAGCCGCGCCGGTGCAAGCTCTCACCGGCCAGATCGAGCGAGATGGTCACATAGCCCTTGTGCAGCCGCGCCTGGATACGGATATCGGGCAGTGCCAGGTCAACATTGGGGCGGTTGCCGTCGATCTCACGAAAGCGATCGACGATCGCATCTTTAATCCGCTGGGCGCCAAAGGTGGTGTGGTCGATAGAGCGCGAGGTGCCGACAAAATCGATCGCAAAACTGGCGTGTGAGCTGAAGTGCTGCTCCCACTCAATCGCTTTGGCGGTCTCGTAGAGCTCATCGGGGCTATCGATCTCTTTGCGGACCAGCGGCAACAGCAGCCGGTTGGCCAGCCGCGACCAGAGACAGACCCGATAACCGATCTCTAAATCGCCATCAAAAGAGACTGCAGCAACCGTCTCGCGCACTTCACTGGCGCCGAGCTGGCTGAGCTCTGCGGCAAGCAGCGATTCGAGCCCCTTCGGGCAGGTGGTTAACCAGTGGTGTGACGACGACATAAGCGGCTCTAAGGTAGGTACAAGCAGGGGCCGCAGGGGCAACAACGGCGCAGCCAACCATGATAGACCGGTTTGCCAGCGGGGTCATTAACTGGCGGCCAGCCAACCGTTAAAAACCGAGTTTTTTCTCGCCGCGTTGAACTTCTTTGATAACCAATTGGTCGTAACCAGTGCGGCCGGTTGCGCCGCGCTTTTTGTGTGATCTAGGAGAGAGTTATGCGAAGCCACAAGAGAGACCCTTCCCAACGTTCTTTTAACCGCGGTTACCAAGCCGCCATCCACGATAAACCACTCAGCAGTAACCCGTTTAACAGCGACAACCCGCAGGCTTTCCACTGGACCCGCGGCTGGCGCGAGGGCCGCCACGACCACTGGGACGGCTTCAACGAGATGACCGCACAGGCAAAAGTGGTCAATATGTAGCCAGCTGCGCTGCCCACCCACAGCCCTCGGCAACCACCGAGGGCTTTTTGTTGGCGGCGATGCCGCTGCGGGTTGATTATTGGCCAGCCAAGCCACATTATTCTTCTCAGTTAAACTTATCCGCTACCACCATCGCCACCGATTAAGGAGCCGCCCTTGCAGGCTACAGCCCAACCCGCCAGCCCCATCAGCGCCGCTGATCTGCAACCGCTTCGCGACCACCTCAACCGCCAAGTCGTCGGCCAACAGCAGCTGGTCGAGCGGCTCTTAATCGCCCTGCTCGCCGACGGTCACTTGCTGGTCGAAGGTGCGCCAGGGCTGGCAAAAACCCGCGCCGTGAAGGCGCTCGCCGAAGCGATCGAAGGCGATTTTCAGCGTATCCAATTTACCCCCGACCTGCTGCCAGCCGACATTACCGGCAGCGATATCTACCGCCCGCAGAGCGGCGAGTTTGAGTTCCAGAGCGGGCCGCTGTTTCACAACATCGTGCTCGCCGATGAGATCAACCGGGCACCGGCCAAGGTGCAGGCGGCGCTGCTGGAGGCTATGGCCGAGCGCCAAGTATCGGTGGGTAAAACCACCTACCCGCTGCCCGCCCTGTTTATGGTGATGGCCACCCAAAACCCGATCGAGCAAGAGGGCACCTACCCGCTGCCCGAGGCGCAGATGGACCGCTTTCTTATGCATGTCGAGGTCGACTACCCGGCCGCTCAGAGCGAGCGCGACATTTTGGCGCTGTCGCGCAGCGAGGCCAGCAACCAACACCAACCGGCACCGGCACAGATCGCCCAGAGCACCCTGTTCGCCGCCCGCCAAGCGGCACTGGCGGTGCATATGGACGAGCGCGTCGAGGAGTATCTGGTGCAGCTGATCCTCGCCACCCGGCGCAGCGACGTCGGTCAACTCGGCGAGTGGCTCGACTACGGCGCCAGCCCGCGCGCCACCATCGCGCTCGACCGCTGCGCCAGGGCACTGGCCTGGCTCAACGGCAAGAGCTATGTCACCCCCGACGATATTCGCGCCGTCGCCCACGATGTACTGCGCCACCGGCTGATCCGCAGTTTTGAAGCCGAGGCCAACGGCGTTACCGTCAACCGGGTGATCGACGAGCTGTTGGCGCTGGTACCGTCGGCTTAGCCGCGTGGCCACCGCCCTCGCCAGCCCCGCCCTGTTCGCCGAGGTCGCCGAGCTAATTCGGCTCCGCCACGCCGCTGCGCAGCTGCGCCACTTTCCAAAGATTAATGCCCGCGCACAGCTCGCCGGCAGCCAGCGCTCGCGGTTTCGCGGCCGCGGCATGGACTTTGATGAGGTGCGGCTCTACCAGCCCGGCGACGACATCCGCGCCATCGACTGGCGGGTGACGGCGCGCACCCAAGTCGCCCATACCAAGCTCTACCGCGAAGAGAAAGAGCGGCCGATTGTGGTGCTCTGCGACCTGCGCCCGCCCATGCTGTTTGGCAGCTGTGGGCTCAAGTCGGTGCTCGCCTGCGAGGCTGCCGCGCTACTCTGCTGGGCCGGGCTGGCCGCCAACGATCAGGTCGGCGGAATCGTCGCCGGCCCCGCGCAACAGGCCGATATCCGGCCGCGCCGCTCGGCCCACGCGGTGCTCGACTACCTGCACCGGCTCAGCGAGGCCAGCCTCGCTCTCACCGAGCCACACAGCGCCGCACCAGCGACCCTGGCCGAGCTACTCAGCGAGACCAAAAAGATTGTTAAGCCGGGCACCAGCCTATTTGTGATCAGCGATTTTTGCGACATTGACGCCGACTGCCAGCGCCACTTTAGCGAGCTAGCCCGCCACGCCAACGTCACCCTGCTGAGTGTCAGCGACCCGCTCGAGCAGCAGCTGCCCAGCCAGGGCCGATTTGCGATTACCGACGGCGCCGTACCGCTCACCTTCAATGCCGCCGACCGAGCCCTGCAAGAGCGCCACCAACAGGCCCGCAGCGACCAACAGACGCTACTCCAGCAAGTGGTCCAGCGCTACCGCGCCGCACATATCGAACTCTCTACCAGCGAGCCGGTGCTCACCCCACTGGGGCGCGCCTACGGCCGCACCAGCAGACAAGCGAGCGCCACACCGCGATGATCAACCCGCCGCTGACCAGCCAAGACCCGCTCGCCGAGCTGCGCGATATCGCCACCCCGTCGGCTGTTAGCTGGTGGCCGCTGGCGCCGGGTTGGTGGCTGGTGATCGCGCTGCTCTGCGCCCTGCTCGGCTACGCCGGCTGGCAGCTCTGGCAGCGCTACCAGGCCGGCCGCTACCTGCGCGAGGCGCGCGCGCTGCTCACCGAAATCAGCGGCCAATTGGCCGCCGGCCAACCGCCGGCAGCACTGCTCGCCGACACCGTGGCGGTACTGCGTCGGGTTGCCCGGCAGCGCGACGAGTTGCGCGCCGCCAACCAGCGCTCTGCCGCCGAGTTTTTGGCCGCACTCCACCACTGTCAGCCACAACCCGCGCTGCCAATCGATGCGGCCCTGCTAGAGCAGACACTCTATGCTGATACGGCCGCGCAGGACACTACCACCGCCGACTACGCCGCCGCCCTGTGCAGTGCCGCTGAGCGCTGGTTGGCGGCGCTGCCGGTGCGGCGACCAGCTGGGGGCGGCCAATGATAGAGCTGCACTGGCCACTCCTGCTGCTGGCGCTGCCGCTGCCGCTGTTGATGCGACTGCTACCGCCGCTGCCAGCGCAAACGAGCGCCGCGCTGCTCGCCCCTACCCTGGTTCGCCAGCTCGGCACGGTCGGCGCGCCGAGCGCAGCCGGCAGCGGCCGCGCCGGCCAACTGCTGCTCTGGCTGGCCTGGCTGGCGCTACTGCTGGCAGCCGCCCAACCGCGCTGGTTGGGCGAGCCGGCGACACTGCCGACCGAGGGCCGCGACCTGCTGCTAGCGGTCGATATATCCGGCAGCATGGAGCAAGAGGACATGAGCTTTAACGGCCGCCGTGTCAACCGCTTGGTCGCGGTGAAGGCCGTGGTCGGTGACTTTGTCGAGCAGCGCCGCGGCGACCGGCTCGGCTTGGTGCTGTTTGGCGAGCGCGCCTACCTGCAGTCACCGCTGACCTTTGACCGCGCCACCCTGCAGACCCTGCTCAACGAGGCGCAGATCGGTTTTGCCGGCAACGGCACCGCCATCGGCGAGGCGATTGGGCTCGGCATCAAGCGGCTGCGCGACCGTCCGGCCAGCCAGCGGGTAATGATACTGCTGACCGACGGCGCTAATACCGCCGGCGAGCTAGACCCACTGCGCGCCGCCGAACTGGCCACCCGCGCCGGGGTCAAGATTCACACCATCGGCATCGGCTCCGACGCTACCGAGCGCGACAGCATCCTCGGCTTTATGCGCCCGCGCAGCGGCTCTGACCTAGATGAACCCACCCTGACCGCGATCGCCGAGAGCAGCGGCGGCCGTTATTTTCGGGCCCGCGACTTGGGCGAGCTGGTCGCTGTCTACCGCGAGCTCAACCGCATCGAAGCGATAGAGCAGCAGGGCGAGACCATCCGCCCGCAGATATCGCTGTCGCACTGGCTGTTGGCGGTTGCCGCGCTGGCGGTGGCGGCACTCGCCGCCACCGTATTGAGGGGGCGTTGAGATGGAGAGCGCACTCACTGATTTCCACTTTTTGCGTCCGGCGTGGCTGCTGGCACTACTCGCGGTGCTGCCGCTGTGGTGGTGGCAGCGCCGCCAGCGCGCCGCTGCCAGCGGCTGGCAGCGACACATCGCCCCGGCGCTACTGCCCCTGTTGCTGCGCGGCAGCAGCGGCGGCAACCGGCGCTGGCCACTGTTGATCGGCCTGTTGTGCGGTGCGATCATCGGTGCCGCGGGGCCAACCTGGCAGAAGCTGCCGCAGCCGGTCGAGCAGAACCAGTCGGCGCTGGTGGCAATACTCGACCTGTCGCCGTCGCTGTACGCCCAAGACATCGCCCCGAGCCGGCTGGTGCGGGCCCGCTTTAAGCTGCTCGATCTGCTCAACCAACGCGGCGACGGGCTTACCGCGCTAGTGGTTTACGCCGGCGAAGCGCACGTACTGTCGCCGCTCACCGAAGACAGCAACACCATCGCCCACCTGGTGCCGGTACTCAGCCCAAGCCTGCTGGTAGAGATTGGCAGCAACCTAGAAGACGCGATCGAGCAAGCGGTGACGCTGATCGACAATGGCGCCGAGCAGCGCGGCGACATTATTTTAATCACCGATGGCGCCACTGCCACCGCAGCGGCCAGGAGCAGCGCCCTGCTCGCCAACCACAGCGCCGTGCGGCTCTCTATCTTGGGGGTTGGCAGCGCCGCCGGCGCGCCGATCCCGCTGGCCGCCGGTGGCTTTGTTAAAGCGGCCGATGGCGCCATCGTGCTGCCCAAATTGAACCGCGCGCTGCTCGCCGACCTGGCTGCCCGCCACCGCGGCATCTACCGCGACATCAGTGTCGATGACAGCGATATCGAAGCGCTGCTGGCGCACAGTGAACAGCGCGCGGTAACCGCCAGCCAGCTGGTCGAACGCGACTACGACCAGTGGCGCGACCGCGCCCACTGGGTGGCGCTGCTGCTATTGCTACCGCTTATGCTGGCGTTCCGCCGCGGCGTGCTAATGGTTGCGCTGCTCTTAACGCTGCCACTAACCCACAGCCCGACCGCCACTGCCGAGGACGGCGCCGACCAATTGGCCACGACCCCTCAGAGCGTGCCGCTGACCGCTCAGCTCAGCCAGGGCTGGCGAGATTTGTGGTGGCGGCGCGATCAACAGGCCGCGGCAAAACTAGCCGC
Source organism: Porticoccaceae bacterium (assembly GCA_024639885.1). Lineage (GTDB taxonomy): Bacteria > Pseudomonadota > Gammaproteobacteria > Pseudomonadales > Porticoccaceae > LSUCC0057. The sequence continues at coordinate 15,348 of JAHEGD010000002.1, forward strand.
CGGCGACCCGACGGCAGCCGCGCAGCTGTTTGAGCGCAGCGACTGGGCCGGCACCGCCGCCTACCGGGCCGGCGACTACGCCAGCGCAGTGGAGCAGTTTTATGCCGACGACCCATTGCCGGCGACCGCCGACACGCTCTACAACCGCGCCACGGCGCTGGCTCGGGCCGGCGAACTAAAGGCCTCGCTGGCCGCCTACGACCAGCTGCTCGAGCGCCAGCCCGGCCACGTTGACGGCCGCTACAACCGCGATATTGTAGAGCGCGCCCTGCAGCAACAAGAGCAACAGCAGCAGCAACAAGACCAACAAGACCAGCAAGACCAGCAGCAGGACGGCCACGACCAGAACCAGCAGAGCCAGGGCCAAGACCAGGCTGGCGACAACCAAGCCAACCAGCAGCCACCCGACCCCGCCGGCGATTCCCAGCAGCAGCAACAACAGCAGCGACAGCAGAGTGATCAACCGGCCGAGCCGCAATCAGGCCAAAACCCAGAGCAAGAGACAGAGCAAGAGACAGAGCAACAGACAGAGCAAGAGCAGCAACAGCCACCGGAGCCGACACCGGGCGAAGGCAGCGGCGAGCCCGACGGCGACCGGCAGGACGAGCAGCCGGCTGCGCCGCTCAGCGCGGAGCAGGCCGAACAGCAAGCCGCCGACCGCGAGCTAGAGCAGTGGCTGCGCAAAATAGACGATGACCCGGCCGGGCTGTTGCGGGCCAAGTTCCGCTACCAGTCGCAGCAGCGCGCCCGCGAGCAAAAACTACGCCCACCGCCGGGCAGTGACGACAGTGAGCGCTGGTAACTGCCATGCCCAACCGAATGACTGAGAGCCGCCCTATGCCAATCCCCTATCTCGCCTGGCGTCGCCTCTGGCTGCTGGTTGTCCTACTACTGTGGGCGCCGCCGCTGCTTGCCGAGCTAACCATCACCACCGACCGCACCACCATCGGCGCCGACGAGTCGCTGCAGATGGTGCTGCGCTACGACGGCCAGGTACTCAGTGGCGAACCGGAACTAGGCGTACTGCTGCGCGACTGGGAGATTATCTCCAACAACCGCAACCAGCAGTACTCGTGGGCCAACGGCGAGTCGATCTCGTACAGCGAGTGGCAGCTGACACTGCTGCCGCGCTCGACCGGTAAGCTGATTATCCCGTCGATCAATTTTAAGAACGAGATCAGCAACGCGGTCGAGATCGAGGTACTACCCAGCCGCACCGCCAGCAGCGTGGCCCAGACGATATTCGCCGAGAGCAGCGTCGACCGCGAGCAGCTCTATCCACAGCAGCAGTTGATCTACACGGCGCGGTTGTACAGCGCCTCGCGGCTCAGCGACCTGGCGCTGACCGAGCTCAACATCGACAACGCCCTGATAGAGCGGATCGGCGAAAACCAGTACCAAAAGACTATCGCCGGGCGCACCTATTTAGTGGTTGAGGTGCAGTATGCGATCTTCCCCAGCCAAACCGGCAACCTGACGATCCCAGCATTGCGCTTTAGCGGCTACGAGGTGAGCGGCCGCACCTCGTTCTTTAACCGCGGCAACCGGGTGATCCGCACCACCGAGGCGCACACGGTCACTGTCGCCGCACTGCCCAGCGGCCAGTCTGCCGCCGGCTGGATGCCGGCGACACAGTTGACCCTAGACGAGAGCTGGAGCGGCCAAATCGACTCACTGACCGTGGGCGAGCCGATCACCCGCACCCTGACCCTAACCGCCAACGGGCTTACCGGCGCACAGCTGGCACCACTTCCGGCCGCCGACGGCGATGGCTTTAAGAGCTACCCAGACCAAGCCAAACTGAGCGAGACCAGCAACAGCCGCGGCGTAGTCGGCCAACGTATAGAGTCGACCGCGATCGTCCCGCAGCGCGCCGGCGAACTGCAGCTGCCGGCGATCACCGTCAACTGGTGGGACACCGAAAGCGACCAACCGCGCCAAGTGACCCTGCCCGCGCGGGTGGTCAATGTGGTAGCGGCATACAACCCTGCGGCCAGCGTTGCGCCGCCGCCCACTGTCGGCGTCGCCCCCGTAGCGCCGGCAGTTACAGCCGTGACTCCGCTGCCACCCACCGACAACCGCTGGCTGCAACTGTCGCTGAGTATTAACGCCCTGCTCGCCGCAGCGCTGATCGGCCTACTCTGGTACCGGCCGCGGACCGCGCCGCGACCGGCAGACCCGGTTGGCCACCAGCACCCCGACGAGACGCCCTTGTGGCGCGCTATCGAAGCGGCCGCCAGCCAACAGGACGCCGCCGCATTGAGCGAGGCCATTGTACGCTGGGCGGCACTGCTCAGCGGCGGCGCTATCCGCTCACTAAACGAGCTCTCTCGAACAGTCGACCGTACTGACAGCGCGCTAGCCAATCAGCTATACGAACTAGAGCAACAGGCCTATGCCTATCAGCAAGCCGGCACCAGTAGCGACTACACTGCGCTGCGCAGGTCACTGCGCAAACAGCGCTCAGCGGTGCGCGGTGCCAGCGGCTCTCTAGCCACTAAGCCTACCAGCTTGGCGCCGCTCTACCGCTGATTCGCGCGCACAAAAAAGGAGCCGCATGCGGCTCCTAAAAGGGTCAGATGTCACTCAAAGCTGTGGGATCCCCAACGGGTAACTACAGCCCTGTTGCCTCACCGTCAGATGGTGCAACAGGGCCTACTTTACCTAGCTTGGCCGGTGCAGCGTTGACCTCGGTCAAGTGACTGGCTAATTTAGTCGCCCAGCGATTTGTCGACCTGCTCGGCAATGTCTTTGGCCAGCGCCGGTAGTGCGGCGATTGTCGCTAGACTGTCGCGCATTGCGCTTTGATAGGGCTCGGCATATTTTTTCCAACCGGTTAGCGGGGCCACCAACCGCGCCGCGATCTGCGGGTTGATGGTATTGAGCTGGCCGATCACGTCGGCAAGCAGCTGGTAGCCGCCGCCATCGGCGCGGTGGAACTGGCTCGGGTTGGCCATCGCATAGGCGGCAATCACACTGCGCACCTTGTTGGGGTTGGTGAGCGCAAAGTCTGGGTGGCTGAGCAGCTCGCGCAGCGCCGCTGGGGTTGCCGTCGGCGCGGTCGCTTGGGCGCGGAACCACAGATTGAGCGCCAGCGGCTCGTTGCACCACTGCCGGTAGAAGCTGGCCAGCGCAGCGCTGGCTTGGTCGCTATGCGGCAGGACCAGCAGAGAGGTCAGCGCAGCGAGCTGGTCGGTCATATTGTCGGCTGCGGCGTACTGCGCCGCGGCCAGCTGCTCGCCTTGGCCGAGCTCGCAGAGGTAGCGCAGCGCAAGGTTTTTAAGCGCACGCTGGCCAATCTGGGCACTGTTCGGGGCATACGCCTGATTGGGTGACAGCTCATGGTAGCGCGCGGCAAGCAGCTCGCCACAGCCACTGATCAACTGGCTGCGCAGCTGTTGGCGGGCACCGGCTACCTGCGCCGGGTCGATCGGCTGCATCGCCTCGTAGAGCTCGGACTCGGCCGGCAGAGTTAACAGCTGGGCGGCCGTGGCGTGGTCGAGGCTGCGATCAGCGGCGATGTCAGCGAACCGGGCCAGCAGCTGGGGGTCGACGGTAAACTGCTCGCCGTGCTCGCAGCAGCCAACAATCGCCCGCTTGTAGAGCTGTTGGAGCGCCTCCCAGCGGTTGAAGCCGTCGCTGTCGCCGCTGGCCAAGTGCAGCAGTTGCTCGCTGCTGTAGTCGGTGCGCAGCACCACCGGGGCGCTAAACCCACGCAGCAGTGATGGCACCGGCTGCTCGGCAAACGGGCCAAACTGCCAGCTCTGGCGGCTGCCGGTTAGCTCTAAGAGTTGCTCGGTGGCGCCATCGGCAGTCAGTACCAAATCACCGTTGGCACCGACCATACCGACCTTTATCGGGATATGAAACGGCGCTTTTTGTGCTTGGCCCGGGGTTGCCGGGCAGCTCTGCGCCACGGTCAGTGTGACGATGCCGCTCGCCTCGTCCCACGCCCAACTGGCATCAAGTTGCGGGGTGCCGGCCTGCCAGTACCAGCGGCGGAACTGCTGTAGATCGCGGCCGGAGATCTCCTCCATGGCGCCGACAAACTCCTCGATGGTGACCGCCGCGCCGTCGTGGCGCTCAAAGTAGAGATCGCTGGCCGCGCGAAACTGGCGCTCGCCGAGCAGCGTGTGCAGCATACCGACCACTTCGGCGCCCTTCTCGTAGACTGTCAGCGTATAAAAATTATTGATCTCAACGTAGGACTGCGGCTGCACCGGGTGGGCCAGCGGGCCGGCGTCTTCAGCAAACTGCAGTGAGCGCAGCAGGCCGACATCTTCGATACGCTTGACCACCGGCGCGTTCATATCGGCCGAGAACTGGGCGTCGCGGAAGACCGTAAAGCCCTCTTTGAGGCTGAGCTGAAACCAGTCGCGACAGGTGACCCGGTTGCCAGACCAGTTGTGGAAGTACTCGTGAGCGACGATGCTCTCAATACGCTGGAAGGTGGCATCGGTAGCCACAGAAGGGTTAGCCAGCACCGCCGAGGTGTTGAAAATGTTGAGCCCTTTGTTCTCCATCGCGCCCATATTGAAGTCGTCGACGGCGACGATCATAAACAGGTCGAGATCGTACTCGCGCCCGTAGCGCTGTTCGTCCCACGCCATTGAGGCCTGCAGCGAGCGCATGGCGTGATCGCATTTGTCGAGGTCCTTCTCTTCAACGTAGATTGCCAGCGCGATCTCGCGCCCCGAACAGGTAGTAAAACTGTCTTCGACCACCGCCAGGTCGCCGGCCACCAGCGCAAACAGGTAGCAGGGTTTTTTGAACGGGTCGTGCCACTCTACAAAGTGGCGGCCGCCGTCGAGCTGGCCGCGTGCAACGGGGTTGCCGTTGCTGAGCAGCACCGGGTAGCTGCGCTGCTCGGCGGTTATCCGGCAGCTGAACTCGACGAGCACATCGGGGCGGTCTAGGTAAAAGGTAATGTGGCGAAAGCCCTCTGCCTCGCACTGGGTACAGTACATCTGCCGCGACCGGTAGAGCCCTTCCAGCCGGGTGTTGGCGGCCGGGTCGATGGTCACCTCGGTGGTGATGATGGCACTGTCGGCAACGCCGATAATGGTTAGCTGCTCGCCATCGCGCTGGTAGCGATCAGCGGCCAGCGGCTCGCCATCGAGTTCAATGCGGTTGAGTAGCAGCCCGCTGCCGCCGTCTAGGCAGAGCGCTTCACGGCTGGTAACAGCCGGGTTGCGGCGCACGCTCAGGCGACTCTGCACCACGGTGTGCTCCGCGTAGAGATCGACGTTAAGGGCGACGCTGTCGATCAAAAAGCTGGGGGGGCGGTAGTCGGCCAAGCGAATTTCGGGGTTGCTCATTGCTGGGGCTCGCTGCTGTTGGGCTCACTAGGATTGGGCTCGCTAAGGTTGGGGTCGCTGGGGTTTGGCTCGCCGCTCGGCTGGCCATCTAGCTGGCTGTAGTAGTGGCTGCGCGACCACTCTAAAAAGCGGTGGACGCCGCGCACTACAGTCTGGCTGCGCCAGCTGTTGGGGACATCGAACGAGTGCTCGCCACCCGGCAGCTCCAAATAGACCACCGGGTTGCTAGAGCTGGCCGAGAGCTGGCCGACAAAATCGCGCGCGGTCGCAACCGGCACTAAGCTGTCGATCTCGCCGTGGATCACCATCGCCGGCGGCTGCGGTTGGCTTAGGTAGTTGATTGGGCAGGCCGACTCCCACAGTGCCGGGTTCTGCTCTGGGCTCTGGTGAAACAGCCGCTGGTTGAGCAGCCCGATAACCAGCTCGTCGTTGGGCTGTTCGCCGCGCGGCACCAGGTCGTACAGGCCGTAAAATGGCACCATCGCCTGCACCGAGGTATCGCCGCTACCGTCGCTAAACAGCTCAGTCTCGCCGGTCATTGCGGTTAGCGCCGCCAGATGGCCACCGGCCGAGCCGCCGGAGACTGCAACAAACTCTGGGTTGGCGCCGTACTCGCCGCCACTGCGACGGATCCACTGCAGGGCGCGCTTGCAATCCTCAATTTGAGTCGGGAACGGTTGGCTTGGCGCCAGCCGGTAATTGATCGCAAAACAGATCCAGCCCTGGCTGGCCAAGTAGTGCATCAGCGGCAGGCCCTGCTCATTTTTAGAGCCAAACATCCACGCGCCGCCGTGTATCTGCAGCAGCACGGGGCAACCACCCGGTGGCCGCTGGGTTGGCCGGTAGATATCGAGCTGAGTGCGGGTACCGTGCTCTGCGTAGGCGATGTTGCGCAGCACCTCAACGCCCGGCTCGGCGAACCCAACCGGGTTGACCAGCCGCTGCCAGAGCGGTTTGCTGTCGCCTGCGGGTACAGCCGCAAGGCCGCTCTGATACACTTTGCCAAGACCATCTTGAAGGGCTTTTTCTACCTGCCGCTCGACCCGGCTGCTGTGCATCATCGCCCACACCAACGGCAGCGCCGACAGCACTAACAGCAGCACCAGCCAGCCGCTGGCGCCGCCAAACAGTGCCACCACCAAGACCAGCGCCAACACCGCCAGCAGCTGCGGTGCCAGCTCGCTGGCCAGCATTGCCACAGCAAAAGTAACCCACGGTACCCGCCGCAACGGCCGCTGCCGCGAGCGCACCAGACTAAAACCCATCGCTGCGTAAGCCGCCGCTATCAACCAACTGACCATTGCCCTACCCTCTTGTTGCCGCTAACCGCTGATGTGTTCGATCACCACGTTGTAGCCGCCAAATTTACGGATGTTAATCACCCCGCTGTCAAAGATCAGGTACTGGCCCTTGATACCCTCTAGCCGGCCACTGATCTCTGCGGTTTTGTCTAAGTTAAAGCTTTTCACTTTTTCTGGGTAGCGCTCCACCGGGAACTCGAACTGCTCGGGCTCGGCGTCATCTAACACCACCACATCGGCCGGCCCGCAATCGGCCATCACCGCGTCGATCCCCTCTTCGGCGTAGCGGAACAGCTGCTCCCGCGCTGCGACCAGATCGACCGGCGCCGGCGCCCCTTTAAGCATCGCCTGCCACTGGGTGCGGTCACTGACATGGGCGCGCAGCTCGGCCTCTAACAGGCCGGCGAGGCGACGGTTGGCGACTCTAAAGATCGGCAGCCCAGCGCTCGCCCCTTGGTCTATCCATCGGGTCGGCAGCTGGCTACCGCGGGTGATACCGACCTTGATACCAGACGAGTTGGCTAGATAGACAAAGTGGTCGGTGAAACAGTTCTGCTCGGCCCACTCCGGCTCGCGGCAGGTGCCGGCCGCAAAGTGGCATTTCTCGGGGCTGACAATGCAGCTATCGCAGGCCGCCAGCTTGCGAAAACAGGGGTAGCAGTAACCTTGGTTAAAGCTCTTTTTAGAGAGCCGGTTGCAGTGCACGCAGTTGATCGCACCGGTGTAGCTCAGCCGCAGCTGGCGGCCGATCAAGCTGTTCATGTCCAGCAACCGCTCGCCGATCGGCAGCTGGTAACTGACCGGGGCGGTCGCCGCCACCCGCATCTTGCTGAGGTTACCCTGTAGCGACGAGCCGGCGCCGAGCGGCTCGGCCGCTGCTGGTTCGCTCATCTCAATGTTTCCAGTTGAGAGGCTGCTCGGCCGGCGCGGTGTCGGCACACGGGGTCGGCTTGGGCGGCACATAGCCGGTCCGCTCGCTCTCTGGCTTCCGTTGGTCGTAGGCGATGATCGCTTGCATACAGGTCTCGCGCTGTTCGGCGGTTAAGCTGCGGCCGTCTGGCCAGCGGCCGATCTCAACCGCGCGCACCAGGCGCTGGTAGATGTCTGGGGTAATTGATTGCAACAGCTGTTTGAGGTCCACACCCGCTCCTTATTGGTTGATGATTTATTGGCTGCGCCGCACGCTACTGGCGGCTGCGAACAGCGCACCGACCGCCAGACCAGCGAGAAAACCGCCGAAGTGGGCGGCATTGGCGATACCGCTGCCGAGCAATAAGGTTGGCAGCCCAGTCATACACAGTAGCATCCACCCCACCATAAACCCGACCAACTCGTTGGGTAGCTGATAGGCGGGGATGGCGTTGAGCTTGCCGCGCAGGTAGATATAGCCGAGCAGTGCATAAATGACGCCGGACATACCGCCAAACGCGCGGCTGCCGCTCCATGCGTACTGGGCGGTGTTGGAGAGCAACGCGGTCACCACCACCAGCAGCAACAGGTGCCAGCGGCCGGCGTGCAGCTCTATCCGTGGCGCCAAGATAATCAGCCAGAGCGCGTTGAAGGCAAAGTGGGCGAGCCCAAAATGGAGAAAAACCGGGGTCAGGCTCTGCCACCACTGGCCGCGACCGGGCGGCAAGAAGAACAGCCCGGTCGGTGTTTGCAGGTGGCTGGCCAAAAAGTAACCGACCAGGGATGCGGCGATCAGCGCCGCCGTCAGCGGGCAGCGGCGCAGCAGCTCGGCGAGATTAGTTGGCGCCACGTGCACCGCTTAGCCCTCGGTCAGCGACTTGCCAAGCCGGCCGCCCCAGCCCAGTTTAGAGCGACACACTTGGTAGAAGTTGTGGTCTTTGGGGTGGATCAACTGCAGCGCGTCGGGGTGCTTGGTAATGGTAATAATGTCGCCAGGCGCTGTGACAAAGTCGTTGTGACCATCGCAGGTGACCAGTGGCGACAGCTCGTTGCGGGCGCTCACCTGCAGCTCAATACAGGCGTCGCCAGAGAGCGTAATCGGCCGGCTACTGAGCGTATGCGGGTTGAGCGGCACCACAATAATGGCGTCTAACTCCGGGAATAAAATCGGCCCACCGGCCGACAGTGCATAGGCGGTAGAGCCGGTTGGGGTGGCGATGATGACGCCGTCTGAGCTCTGGCTGTAGACAAACTGTTTATCGATATAGAGGTCGAACTCCATCATCCGCACCGACCGCCCGGGGTGCAGCACCACGTCGTTGACGGCGCGGCCGCGCTGTAGCAGCTCGCCGTTGCGGCTGATCTGGGCATCGAGCATAAACCGGTGGCTGACGGTGTAGTCGCCGCGCAGAACCGGCGCCACCCGCTCGGCCAGCTCGTCGGGCGAGATGTCGGTCAAAAAACCCAGCCGTCCGCGGTTGATACCCAGCAGCGGGATACCGGTGGCGGCAATCTTGCGCGCCGCGCTGAGCATACTGCCGTCGCCGCCCACCACAATACAGAGGTCGACGCGGCCGGCAAATTCGTTGATCGGCAGTGCATCGACCCCATCAGCCATCAGCCCGGCAGTGCTCTGCTCAAACACCACGCGGCAGCCCTCACCTTGCAGGTAACCGGCAAGCCTGGCCAGAGTGGCACTGACCGCTTCGATGTTGACGCTAGCGAGCAGTGCGATGGTGTTAAAATGCAGTGTTTTTGGGTTGGACATGGCGTCACCAAAACCTATTATGTGGCGGTGATTATACAGAAAGCCGAGCGCTTTCGAGCCGTGTCACCATGAATCTGCACAGCCTACAGCGAGCCCAACCGATGGCCACTACCCAAGCTAACCGCCCCTCTGTCGCCCTGATCGGTATGCCCGGCGTGGGTAAAAGTACCGTAGGTGTGCTGCTCGCCAAACAGCTCGGTTTGCGGTTTATCGACACCGACCTGTCGATCCAGCAGCGCACCGCCACCACCTTGCAGCAGTTTCTCGATCAGCACGGCTATCTGGCCCTGCGCGAGCAGGAGCAGCAGGTGCTGCTGAGCGATAGCTTCGATGCCGCCGTGATCGCCACCGGCGGTAGCGCGGTCTACGCCGAGGCGGGCATGCAGCGGCTCAGTCGTTGTGCCCGGTTGGTCTGGCTGCGGCTATCGGCCGATCAGCTGGCGGCGCGCCTGGGCAACTTTGCGCAGCGCGGCATCGCCAGTGCACCGGGGGCCGATCTGGCCGCGCTCTATGCCGAGCGCACCCCACTCTACCTGCGCTGGGTAACCGACAGCGGTGGTATCGTTATCGATTGTAGTGGGCGCAGCGCCGAGCAGCTCTGCGCTGAGGTGATTGCAGCGCTAAATTCGGAATCTGGCTGGGAATAGCACACTGCTGAGTTTTTCGCGCAGCCGCCGTTCGAGGAGCCCCCGGATAGCTAGCAGCCCTCTAAAAATTGTCATCCCGGACGGCGAACAGCGCGTGATCCGGGATCTTGTTGGGATTGGCACACTGTTGAGGTTGTGGCTCGCCCGCCGTTGGGTGCTGGGACACGCCGTGAATCCATCCCTGGAGGCTTGGCTCCAGCTATCCCTGCGGGAGACGGTCCCAGCCCTCCAAGCGCCGGCCGCGCTTTGCAATCTGCCAGTACATTGTTTCTCCCGATAAGATCCCGGCTCAAGGCCGGGATGACGGTAATGAGTGTTGCTGTAATCTCCGTAGACAGCGTCATCCCGCCACCCGCGCAGCGCTATTTACAACGTCATCCCGGACAGCGCGCAGCGCGTGATCCGGGATCTTTTTCGGGCTGGCACATTGTTCAGGTTGTGGCTCGCCCGCCGTTGGGTGCTGGGACACGCCGTGAATCCATCCCTGGAGGCTCGGCTCCCGCTATCCCTGCGGGAGACGGTCCCAGCCCGCCAAGCGCCGGCCGTGCTTGATAACCAGCTAGTGCAGCGATTCTTAGCTTAAGATCCCGGCTCAAGGCCGGGATGACGATGTCGAGTATGGCTGCGCTTATGCCCTGCAACGGTTGCGCCACTTCAAAAACAAATCCCGGCTCATGGCCGGGATGACGATAATTGATGATGGCGCAATTTTGGTAGGCGCTGACGACCGCCGCCAAGCCTACCTAGACCTAAACCAATACAGCGTAGAGCGCTTCGCTGAGGTGGTCGATATTATGGCTGTTGATGCCGGCCAGATTAACCCGTGTCGAATCGATCATATAGACACCGTGCTGCTCGCGCAGCGCGACCACCTGGGCGGGGCTGATCCCCAGAAACGAGAACATACCGCGCTGCTCAATAATGGCAGAGAAATCGATGCCAGCGCGGTTGCCATTGGCGCGCTCTACCAGCAGTTGGCGCATCGCCACAATGCGCTGGCGAACGGCTTCCAGCTCATCGCGCCACTGCGCCGCGAGCGCGCGGTCGGCCAGCAGCGTGGCGACGATATCGGCGCCATGAGCCGGCGGCATCGACCAAATTTGCCGCGCTTGCGCCATCGCTTGGTTGGCGGCGCGCTCCACTGCGGAAGCGCTCTGCGCGACAATCGCCAAGCCACCGGTGCGCTCGCGGTAGAGGCCGAAGTTTTTCGAGCAAGAGCTGGCGACAATAAACTCCGGCAGCCGCTCGGCGAGCAGCCGCAGCGGTGCGCCGTCGGCAGCTAGTCCTTCGCCAAGACCGAGGTAGGCGACATCGACAAACGGAATCAATCCACCCCGCTCGCACAGCTCGACAATTTGCAGCCATTGGGCGGCGCTCAGATCGACGCCGCTGGGGTTGTGGCAGCAGCCGTGCAGCAGTACGACATCACCCGGCTTGGCCGCTTGCAAGGCGGCTTGCAGCGCGTCCATATCGACCGCGCTGCGCGCACTGTTGAGGTAGTTGTACTCCACCATCGGCAACCCAGCGGAGCCGAGCAGCGGTATGTGGTTGGGCCAAGTTGGCGTGCCAACCAACAGCTGCGCCTGCGGGTTGGCGCGGCGCAACAGCTCGCCGCCCAGGCGCAGTGCACCAGAGCCACCCGGGGTCGAGATAAACCGCGCCCGGTCGCTGGCAAGCAACGGGTTGTCAGCGCCAAATAGCTGGGCCAACATCACCTCGCCAAAGGCGGGGTTACCGGCGATGCCCTGGTAGGTTTTGCTCTGCTCGGTAGCGTAGAGCTGCGCTTCGGCGCTGCGTACCGCAGCCATTACCGGCGTCGCACCGCTGTCGTCTTGGTAGACTCCGACGCCGAGATCAATTTTGCGCTCGCGGCGGTCGGCCCTGAACTCTGCCATCAAGCTTAGGATAGGGTCTAGCGGGGTGGCGCTGAGCGTGTCGAACATGGTCTAGTAACCTTTATGCGTAGTGGCTAAAAAAGTGTAGCAGCGCATCCTGCACCGCTTGTGGCTGCTCGGCGTGCAACCAGTGGCCGGCATCGGCGACCACGGTCAGCTGGCAGGCTGGGAACAGCGCGTCGATCTGCGGCTGGTGTTTGCTCTGGATATAGGCGGAGTGCTCGCCCTTGAGCAGCAGCATAGCCCCGCCATACGGTTGGCCGCTGACCGCGCCGGCCAACTCGGTGTGGTAGTGGCTGAGCAGCGCGGCGAGATTGAGCTTCAACCGATAGCTACCGTCACTGGCGCGGTAGAGGTTTTTCAGAAGAAAGCCGCGGGTCATCGCGTCGGGCACATAGTTGGCCAGCAGCTGCTCGCCCTCGCGACGGCTGGCCACGGGGGTGTTGTCGAGCGCCTGCAAGCCGTCTAGGGCGGCGTCATGACGGGCCTGGTAGGCGACTGGGCTGATGTCGAGCACCGCCACCGCGGCAAACTGGCCGGGGTAGCTGAGCGCCATCTGCATAGCGGTCTTGCCGCCCATTGAGTGGCCGACCAGAAACGGTTTTACCAGCCCGAGATGCTCTATCACCGCGACGACATCGGCGGCCATACTCGGGTAGCTCATTGCTGCACTGTGTGGCGAATCGCCATGGTTGGGCATATCGACCGCCACCACTCGGCAGCCCTGCTCTTGCAGCGCGCGGCCGATACCGGCGAGGTTGCTCAGCGAGCCAAACAACCCGTGCATCAACACTGCGCTGTGGCCGGCCAGTGCGCCGCTGGTCTGGACGCCGCTGTCGGTGTAGTTGAGCAGCGCCATCAGCCGGTCAACCCGCCCATGCAGAGGTATTTGATCTCTTGGTAGTCGTCTAGCCCATACTTGGAACCTTCGCGCCCCTGACCAGACTCTTTGACGCCGCCAAACGGCGCCATCTCGTTGGAGATGAGACCCTCGTTGATACCAACAATACCGTATTCGAGCTGTTCGGCGACCCGCCAGACCCGGCCGATATCGCGCGAGTAGAAATACGCCGCCAGACCAAACTCGGTGTCGTTGGCCATCGCGATCGCCTCCGCCTCGGTCTCAAATTTAAACAGCGGCGCGACCGGCCCAAAGATCTCTTCTTTAAAAAGCCGCGCCGAGGTCGGCATACCGGCGACGATGGTCGGCTCTACAAATGGGCCGCTGCGCTCGGCGCGGCCGCCACCGGTAATTAGCTGGCCACCCAGCGCCACAGCGTCGTCGATCAGCGCGCAGACCTCGTTGGCTGCCTTGTCGTTAATCAGCGGGCCGATCTCTACCCCCGGCTCGCTGCCGTTGCCCAGCTTGAGCTTGGCGACCTCTTGTGCGAACCGCGCGGCAAACTGCTCGAACACCCCAGCCTGCACTAAAAAGCGGTTGGCGCAGACACAGGTTTGGCCGGCATTGCGGTATTTAGAGACCATCGCGCCGGCAACCGCTGCTTCGATGTCGGCGTCGTCAAACACGATGAACGGTGCGTTGCCGCCGAGCTCCATCGAGGTGCGTTTAACGGTCGCCGCGCACTGCGCCATCAAGGTTTTACCGACCGGGGTGGAGCCGGTAAAGGTAAGCTTGCGGACGATCGGGTTGGCGGTCAGCTCGGCGCCGATCGCGGCGGTGTCGCCGGTGACAATATTGAGCAACCCGGCCGGGAAACCAGCCCGTTGCGCCAACACGCCCAGTGCCAATGCCGACAGCGGCGTCGCGTTGGCCGGCTTACAGACCACCGCGCAACCCGCGGCAATCGCCGGGGCGATCTTGCGGGTCAACATCGCGTTGGGGAAGTTCCACGGGGTGATCGCCGCGACCACCCCAACCGGCTGTTTAATCGCCAGTATGCGCTTGTCCACCGCCGGCTCCGGGATCACATCGCCGTAGCGGCGCTTGGCCTCCTCGGCAAACCACTCCACATAGTTGGCGCCGTAGACAATTTCACCGCGCGCCTCGGCCAGCGGCTTACCCTGCTCGGCGGTGAGGATCGCCGCTAGGTCGTCGGCATTGGCGATGATCAGATCGTACCAGCGCCTCAGCAGTGCGCTGCGCTCTTTACCGGTCGAGCTGGCCCAAGCGGCCTGGGCGCGCTGCGCAGCACCGATCATTCGCGCCGTCTCGGCGCCACCACAGCGCGCCACTTCGGCCAGCACGCTGCCATCGGCGGGGTTGTCTACCGCCAGCGTAGCGGCGGAGTCGGCGTCGATCCACTCGCCATCGAGCAGGTTCTTAACCGTTAACAGAGTGGGGTCGTTGAGCTTCATGGCGGTACTCGCTAGTGGGGTCGTCAAAGTGGCGGTTATTGTCGCCGATCTGCCGCCGTTAACCAATCGCTTTGCCCACCCAGCGGTTGGCAGCCAGACGCTAGCCGGCGTACCATAGTTATTATTCCATTAATCGAGCTCAACCCATGCCCGTGACCCTACAGCACAGCGCTGATCGCCGTATCGCCACCATCACTATCGGCCGGCCCGCCCAACACAACAGCCTCAACCAAGCGGCACTGGCAGCACTCGCCGAGGCCACCGACGCGCTGGCCGGCGACAGCCAGTGCCGGGCAGTGATCATTACCGGCAGCGGCAGCAAGACATTTTGCGCTGGCGCAGCGCTCGACCAGCTCAGTAGCGGCGAGCTGACCAGCGAGCAGTACGCCGACGCCATGGAGCGGGTCGCCGCGATTGCCCAGCCGACCATCGCGCTGCTCAATGGCAATGCCTACGGCGGCGGTGCCGAACTGGCGCTGTGCTGTGATTTTAGGCTGGCCAGCGCGCCGTTTGCGGTGCGTATCCCGCCGGCCGCTCTCGGGCTCTGTTACCCACCGCGCGGGTTGGCCCGCTATCTGGCACGGCTCGGCCAGAGCGCCAGCCGCCAGCTGTTTCTCTCTGCCCTGCCCCACGGCGCCGACACCCTGCTGCGCATCGGCTACCTGACCGAGCTGGTACCCGCCGAGCGGCTCGCCGACCGCGCAACAGAGCTCGCCGACCAGCTGGCGACGCTGTCGCCACAGGCGGTGAATACCATGAAGCAAATTTTTAATGACTTTGAACAACCCAGTGACGCGCTGCTTGAACGCGCCCAACAGCTCGCCGATGCTTGCAACCAGGCTGGTGATTTAGCAGAGGGGTTGGCGGCGGTCGCCGCAAAGCGCCCAGCACAATTTGCCGATCGCTAGTTGCTTATCTTATCAGCAGGCCAGCGCAGCGGTGCCGATACCTCATTTTACTAGCCGGCATTCATAGTGCTCGAACTTGGTGTCGTTACTCATCAGCCGGTAGCCGCGCGCCAAGCTCTGTGCGATCAGCATCCTGTCGAACGGATCGCGGTGATGAAACGGTAGCGCGCGCAGCGGTGCGGCGTCTTCAGCGCTGTAGTCGAGAAGCTCAAAACCGCTTTGACGGGCCATATCAATTGGGTCAAAGCCCAGCTGCAACTGTCCAAGCGAGGCCTTTATCATCAACTCAGTCACACTGACCGAACTGAGATAAACCGCGTTAACCGGATTCTCGAGCTCGCGCCGGTGGCTAGCGGTGAGGCGACTAGGATCTGCCAATGCCCAGAGAAATATGTGCGTATCTATGATGATGTTCAAGAATCGCTGCCGTAGAACATCTCGTTGAGCTCATCATCCTCGTCGTTAAAGTCGGCGGGGCACTCAATCTGCCCTTCCAGCAGACCCAGTGTGCGCTTGGTTTGCACCTGGTGTGGCACCAAGTCAACTAACGGAACGTTGTTTTTGAGTATGACGATACGCTGGCCGTGGTACGCCAAATTGACGAACTTGGAGAGATTAGCTTTAACCTCAGAAATACTGATTTTCATGGCGACACCTCATTTTGACCTATTAGACCTAAATAGGTCGTTTGGGTCAACCAGCAGCGCTCAGCTGCCGACGGTACTGGTGGCGCTTCCGAACTGGCTCATTTTAATTTACCCTAGACTTCCCTATTTCCCGCCTAAAAGTGCCCGCCCATGCAAAAAATAATCGCCGCCCTGCTATTCACCCTAACGGCTACCAGCTACGCCGCTACCCCTCTGCTGGTTTTGAAAAGCCCGACCTGCGGCTGCTGCGAGGGGTGGATGGAACACCTCGACGAGAGTGGCTTTAGCACCCGCTACGAGCACCCGGCCGATCTCAACCAGCGCAAGGCGGAGCTCTCAATTGCACCGCAATACCAGTCTTGCCACACCGGTATCAGCAAGCAGGGTTTTGTCTTTGAGGGCCACGTGCCGGCTAAGTTTATTGCCGCGTTTATCGACAACCCGCCGGCCGGCGCGATCGGCTTGAGCGTGCCCGGCATGCCGATCGGCACCCCCGGCATGGAGATGGGCGAGCGGTTTACCCCCTACACGGTTTGGGCGCTACAGCAAGACGGCAGCGCCCGCCCCTACGCACAGGTCGCCACCGCCGCCGAGCAGTTTTAACTAAACTGCGCGGCGCCGTCCTGCCAGTCGCCGTTGATAGCCGTACCGGGCGGGTAGCGGCCGGCCAGGATACCCTCGGCGAGCGGATTCTCTACCCGCTGCTGCAGCACCCGCTTGAGTGGCCGCGCGCCGTAGACCGGATCGTAGCCCTCCTCTAGCAGCTGGTCGAGCAGTGCATCGCTGAGCTGCAGAGTGAGCCCGCGTTCAGCGAGGCGCTGCTCGAGGATACCCAGCTGGATCTTGGCAATACCGCGCAGCTGCTGTTTGGCCAGCGGATGGAACACCACCACTTCGTCGACCCGGTTGATAAACTCCGGGCGGAAGTGGTTGCCAACCGCACCCATCACCGCGGCTTTCATCGATTCGTAATTGGCCTCGCCGGCTAGCGTCTGGATGATGTCTGAGCCCAAATTGCTGGTCATCACAATCACGCAGTTTTTAAAGTTGACGGTGCGCCCTTGGCCGTCGGTCAGGCGACCGTCGTCGAGCACCTGCAGCAGGATATTGAAGACATCGGGGTGCGCCTTCTCCACTTCGTCGAGCAGCAGCACCGAATAGGGCCGGCGGCGCACCGCCTCGGTCAGGTAGCCGCCCTCTTCGTAGCCAACATAGCCGGGCGGTGCACCCACTAGCCGGGCGACCGAATGCTTCTCCATAAA
This sequence comes from Porticoccaceae bacterium, assembly GCA_024639885.1. Lineage (GTDB taxonomy): Bacteria > Pseudomonadota > Gammaproteobacteria > Pseudomonadales > Porticoccaceae > LSUCC0057. Next base: position 32,319 of record JAHEGD010000002.1, read on the forward strand.
CTCGGACATGTCGATGCGCACCATCGCCTCTTCGCTGTCGAACAGAAAGTTGGCCAGTGATTTGCACAGCTCGGTTTTACCGACCCCGGTCGGGCCGAGGAACAGAAACGAGCCGCTCGGCCGGTTGGGGTCTGACAGCCCGGCGCGCGAGCGCCGCACCGCATTGCTGACCGCCACGACCGCCTCGCTCTGGCCGACCACGCGGTCGTGCAGCACGCTCTCCATCGCCAGCAGTTTTTCGCGCTCGCCCTCAAGCATCTTGCTAACCGGGATACCGGTCCACTTGGAGACCACCTCGGCGATCTCCTCCTCGGTGACTTTGTTGCGCATCAGCCGCGGCTTGGCGGCGGCCTGCTCGTCGCTGTTGGCCGCCTCGACCTCGGCGATCTGCTGCTCGAGCTTGGGGATCACGCTGTACTGAATCTCGGCCATCTTTTCCAGATTGCCGCCGCGCCGCGCACCTTCAAGATCCAGCCGCGCCTGCTCGAGCTGGCTCTTAAACTGAGCCGCCCCCTGCAGGGTGGCCTTTTCGGCGCGCCAGATCTGCTCTAAATCCGAGTACTGGCGCTCCAGCTCGGCGGTCTCTTGGTCGAGCTTGGCGAGCCGCGCGCGGGCGTCGGCATCCTTCTCCTTGGAGAGCGCCTGATGCTCTATCTTGAGCTGAATGATGCGCCGCTCCAGGCGGTCCATCTGCTCGGGCTTGGAGTCGATCTCCATACGGATGCGGCTGGCCGCCTCGTCGACCAGATCGATCGCCTTGTCGGGCAGCTGACGGTCGGTGATGTAGCGCTGCGACAGTTTGGCGGCGCTGACAATCGCGCCGTCGCTGATGGCGACGCCGTGGTGGACCTCGTAGCGCTCTTTAAGGCCGCGCAAGATGGCGATGGTGTCCTCTTCGCTCGGCTCGTCGACCAGTACCTTCTGGAAGCGGCGCTCCAGTGCCGCGTCTTTCTCGATGTACTGGCGGTACTCGTCGAGCGTGGTCGCGCCCACGCAGTGCAGCTCGCCGCGCGCCAGCGCCGGCTTGAGCATATTGCCGGCGTCCATCGCCCCCTCGCCCTTACCGGCGCCGACCATGGTGTGCAGCTCGTCGATAAACAGAATGATCTGGCCCTCCTGCTTGGCGAGGTCGTTGAGCACCGCCTTGAGACGCTCTTCAAACTCGCCGCGAAACTTGGCGCCGGCCAGCAGCGCGCCAAGGTCTAGGCTGAGCACCCGTTTGCTCTTGAGCCCCTCCGGCACCTCGCCGTTGATGATGCGCTGGGCTAGCCCTTCGACGATGGCGGTCTTGCCGACCCCCGGCTCACCGATTAGCACCGGGTTATTTTTGGTGCGGCGCTGCAAGACTTGGATGGTGCGGCGGATCTCGTCATCGCGGCCAATGACCGGGTCGAGCTTGCCGGCCTCGGCGCGCTCGGTCAGGTCGATGGTGTATTTGTTGAGCGCCTCGCGCTGCTGTTCGGCGTCGGCGCTGTCGACCGCCTCGCCGCCGCGCAGCTGCTCGATCGCCGCCGCCACCCGCTTGGCATCGCCGTAGCGGCCGAGCAGTTTAGCGGTCGCACCGCTGCCCTCCAGCGCCACCGCCAGCACGGTCTCGCTGGCGATAAACTGGTCGCCCTGCTGCTGCGCCTTGCGATCGGCTAGGTTGAACAGCTTGTTGAGCTCACTGCCTAGCGCCGCCTCGCCGGTCGGCTGCGACACCTTGGCGAGCGTGTCCAGCTCGCCGTTGAGCGCTTGGCTGAGCCCGGCGACGTCAAAGCCAGCCTGGTTGAGCAGCGGCCGGACACTGCCGCCCTGCTGGTTGAGCATCGCCAACAACAGGTGTGCCGGCTCGATACTGGTGTGGTCGCGGCCGATCGCCAGCGACTGTGCTTCGGCCAGTGCGCTCTGCAGCTGGCGGGTAAGTTTCTCGAATTGCATGGTCTGCCTCGCTAGGTTGTGCCGCGCACTGTCAGCGCGGCTTAACCTAGAGATAGGGCTAGCGTTGGGTTATTTCAATGGCCGCCGCCACCGCCGCCGGGTTAGCGGCCGGTTTGTTGATCTAGCTCAACCGCGGTAGTAGCGCTGCGCCACAAACGGTGTCTTAGCTACCGTAACCGGCAGCAGCTTGCCGCGCACCCGGGCAAACAGCTCGCTGCCGAGCACCGCATTGGCGGCGGTCACATAGCCCATCGCGATCGGCTTATCTAGGCTCGGCGCAAACCCGCCGCTGGTGACCACACCAACGGTCTGGCCGTCGCCGTTGACCAGCTCGGCGCCTTCGCGCACTGGTGCGCGGCCGCTCAGGGCCAGCCCAACCCGCTTGTTGGCTGCGCCGCTTTGTAACTCGGCGAGGATCCGCGTCGCACCCGGGAAGCCGCCGGCGCGGGCGCCGTCACTGCGCCGCACCTTGTTGATGGCAAAGTTGAGCGATGCCTCTATCGGGCTTTTGGTATCGTCCATATCGTGGCCGTAGAGGCAGAGGCCGGCCTCTAACCTCAGCGAATCCCGCGCGCCCAAGCCGACCCACTCGACCGCCTCGGCGGCCAGCAGCTGTTCAGCCAGCCAGACCGCGTGCGCTGCCGGCACCGATATCTCAAAGCCGTCTTCGCCGGTGTAACCCGAGCGGGTCACGAACAGCTCGACACCCTCTAGGCTGGCGGCGCAACCGTGCATAAAGGTCAGCTCGCCCACTGCCGGCAGCAGCGCGGTCAACACCGCCGCGGCAGCCGGCCCCTGCAGCGCCAGCAGCGCCTGCTGGTCGCGGTAGTCGACGGTAGAGGTGGGCAGGTTGGCGCGCAGGTAGGCGATGTCGTCGTGTTTACAGCCGGCATTGACCACCAAGAAGAACTGTTCGGCACCCCAACGACAGACGATCAGATCGTCGCGCAGTGTGCCGTCGTCGGTGAGCAGCACCGAATAGCTCTGCGCGCCGATCGGCATATCGATCAGGTCGCTGGGCAGCAGCACCTCTAGCTCGGCGGCGGCGTTGGGCCCGCTGACCACCACCTGCCCCATGTGCGACACATCGAACAGGCCGGCGGCCGCGCGGCAGTGCAGGTGCTCGGTTTTAATCCCAGCCGGGTACTGGACCGGCATCGAATAACCGGCAAACGGCACCATCTTGCCGCCGGCGGCCAGGTGCATGGCGTGCAGTGGCGTGGTCGCTATCGCTGAGTCGCTCATGCGCTGTTCCTATTCGTAATCAGACAGTGGCGGGCAGCTGCAGACCAGCTGGCGGTCGCCGTAGACGTTGTCGATGCGGCCGACCGGCGGCCAGTATTTGTGGTCGCGAAGATAGGCTGCCGGGTAGGCACCCTGGGTGCGGCTGTAGCCGCGCTGCCAGTTGTCGTCGAGCAACACCTCGGCGGTGTGCGGGGCAAAATGCAGCGGGCTCTGCTCGGCAGTCAGCTCGCCGGCCTCGATGGCGGCGATCTCGGCGCGGATCGCCAGCAAGGCGTCGATAAAACGGTCGAGCTCGGCGATCGACTCGCTCTCGGTCGGCTCGATCATCAGCGTGCCGGCAACCGGGAACGACATGGTCGGCGCGTGGAAGCCGAAGTCGATCAGCCGCTTGGCAACATCGTCGACAGTCACGCCGGTGCGGTCGGTAATCGGCCGAATGTCGATAATGCACTCGTGGGCGACACGGCCGTTCCCGCCGGTATAGAGCACCGGGTAGCTGCCCTCCAGCTTGGCGGCGATGTAGTTAGCCGACAGTATCGCCACCTCGGTAGCGCTACGCAGGCCGGCCCCGCCCATCATGCGGATGTACATCCAGGTGATCGGCAGGATCGACGCGCTGCCCCACGCCGCCGCCGAGACGGCGCCAACACCGCCGGCCAAGCCAGAGACTTTGTGGCCGGGCAAGAACGGTGCGAGGTGCGACTTAACGCCGATCGGGCCGACCCCGGGGCCACCGCCGCCGTGCGGGATACAGAAGGTCTTGTGCAGGTTGAGATGCGAGACATCACCGCCAAACTTACCCGGCTGGCAGAGTCCGACCATGGCGTTAAAGTTGGCCCCATCGATGTAGACCTGACCACCGTGGTCGTGGACAATTTCGCAAACCTCTGAAACAGCCGCTTCAAATACGCCGTGGGTAGAGGGATAGGTGATCATGATCGCCGACAGGTTGGCACTGTGCTGGGCGGCTTTGGCGCGCAGGTCGTCGAGATCGACGTTGCCGTCGCTGTCGCACTTAACCACCACCACCTGCATACCGCACATCTGTGCCGAGGCGGGGTTAGTACCGTGCGCCGAGCTGGGAATCAGACAGATATTGCGGTGCTGGTCGCCGCGCGCGTGGTGGTAACCGCGGATCGCCAGCAGCCCGGCGTACTCGCCCTGCGAGCCGGCGTTGGGCTGCAGCGACATCGCGTCGTAGCCGGTAATATCGCAGAGCATCTGCTCCAGCTCTTTAATCATGGTGTGGTAGCCGGCCACTTGGTCGGCCGGGGCGAACGGATGGATCTGGCCAAACTCCTGCCAGGTGACCGGGATCATCTCGGCAGTGGCGTTGAGCTTCATGGTGCACGAGCCGAGCGGGATCATCGCGCGGTCGAGCGCGATATCGCGGTCGGCCAGCTTGCGCAAGTAGCGCAGCATCTCGGTCTCGCTGTGGTAGCGGTTAAACACCGGGTGGCTGAGCACCGCGTCGCTGCGCAGCTGCGCGGCAGCCAGCGCGACCTCAAATTTCAAGTCGGGCAGCTCGCTGTCGGTGGCGCCGAACAGTGCCAGCAGCTCGTTGACGTCGGCCTCGCTAGCGGTCTCATCGAGCGAAATACCTAGCTGGTTGGCGTCGATCTCGCGCAGGTTAATACCGACCGCTCGGGCGCGCTGGTGGATCGCAGCCGTGTCGGCACCGGTGTTAAGCGTGAGCGTATCGAACCAGCTCTGGTTGCTGGTCGCATAGCCTATATCGGCCAGACCGCGCTGCAGCGCAGTGGTTAGCAGATGGGTGCGCTGGGCTATTTTGCGCAGCCCGGCCGGGCCGTGGTAGAGCGCGTACATGCTGGCCATAACCGCCAGCAGCACCTGCGCGGTACAGATATTGCTAGTCGCCTTCTCGCGGCGGATGTGCTGCTCGCGGGTCTGCAGTGCCAGCCGGTAGGCAGGCTTGCCGCTGCTATCGATCGAGACGCCGACCAGCCGGCCGGGCAGCGAGCGTTTGAACGCCTCGCGGGTCGCCATGTAGGCGGCGTGGGGGCCGCCAAAACCAAACGGCACACCAAACCGCTGGGTTGAACCGATCGCTACGTCGGCGCCACACTCGGCCGGGCTCTTGAGCATCAGCAAGCTGAGGATATCGCAGGCCATTACTGCCAGCCCCTTCTGCTCGTGAACCGCCGCGATCAGCGCACTAAAGTCGCGCACCTCACCGTCGACACCGGGGTACTGCAGCAGCGCACCGAACACGCCGTCAGGCAGCTCGCCGGCCGGGTCGCCGACCACCACCTCAAAGCCGATCGCCTCGGCGCGGGTCTCGACCACCTCTATCGTCTGTGGCAGGCAGTGCTGGTCGACCCAGAAGATGTTGCCCTTGGACTTGCCCATCCGCTTGCAGAGCGCCATCGCTTCAGCCGCCGCGGTGCCCTCGTCGAGCAGTGACGAGCTGGCCATGTCCATGCCGGTCAGGTCGGTGATCATGGTCTGGAAGTTGAGCAGCGCCTCTAACCGACCCTGCGAGATCTCCGGCTGGTACGGCGTGTAGGCGGTGTACCAGGCGGGGTTCTCCAAGATGTTGCGCAAGATCACGTGCGGGGTGTGGCAGCCGTAGTAGCCCTGTCCGATAAACGAGCGGTTGACGCCGTTCTGCTCGGCGACCGCTTTCAGCGCCGCTAGGGCATCCACCTCACTGACCGCCTCGGGCAGCGCCAGCGCCGGCCGGGTGAGGATATTGGCCGGTACCACGGCGTCGATAAAGCTGTCCATATCGGCGTAGCCCAGCTCGTTGAGCATGGTCGCTTGAGCCGCGTTGGTCGGCCCGATATGGCGCGGGATAAACTCGCCGGCCTGGTCGGCGGCCAGTTTGTCGAACAGCGACAGCTGCTCTGGAGAGGAGGAAATTTGCGAGTTCACTGAACTGTTCACGGCGGGCTCCAAGGGTGCGATGTTAGGCTTAGACCGCTATTTTAGGCAACCGGTACGCATTTATTAAATTTATATTTATAATGCATACATAAATAATTTTAATACCCTGTAATACGCCCCCAAAGCACCGGAGCCGGCCGTGAAAAACCTACCCACCGAACTGCTGCGAACCTTTGCCACCATTGCCGAGCTGGGCGGTTTTACCCCCGCCGGTGAAGTGCTCGGCCGCTCGCAACCGGCGATTAGCCTGCAGCTAAAGCGGCTCGAAACACTGGTCGGCCAACCGCTGGTGCGCCGCGGCAGCGGCCCGCTGCAGCTGACTGCCAGCGGCGACAGCCTGCTCGGCTATGCGCGACAGATTTTGGCGCTCAACGACATGGCGCTGGCGCAACTCAGCGAGAGCGGCGTGGCCGGTAAAATCCGCTTTGGCATCCCCAGTGAGTTTGCCTCGAGCCTAATGCCGAAGATCCTGAGCCAGTTCAGCAAGGCTTACCCGAACGTCAATTTAGAGATCACCTGCGCACTCAGCCGCCAGCTACTGGCCGACCAACCAAGCCAGCGCTACGACCTGATCCTGGCGCTGCACGACGACCCGCGCGACACCCTCAACGAGCTGGTGATGGTCGACGAACTGCTATGGGTGGGCGGCGCCAACTCGCTGTTACAGCCCGATCGGGCGCTGCCGCTGGTACTCGCCCCAGAGGGCTGTATCTACCGCAAGCGGGGCCTGACTAAACTGCGCCAGCTCGGTCGCCAGTGGCAGATTAGCTATACCAACCCCGATGTCAGCGGTATCCAGACCGCTATCGAGCAGGGACTCGGCATTACGGTGTTAGCCAAAAGCACGGTGCCGCCGTCGCTCTACCCTCTGGCCGCCGGCGCGCTGCCCGAGCTGGGCCAGATCGGCATTAGCTTGATCAAACCGGACGGCAGCAGCCCAGCGGTGGAGCGGCTCAGCGAGTTTGTGCGCAGCTCGCTGCAAGGTGGCTAGCTGAAGTCCGCGTGCCTCTATGGCGGTTTTTGCTCTCTCGTCTAAACTCGTGTAGACCGGCGTGGTAGCCGCAACGACAAACAAGCGAGGCTGAGCTATGATTGAGATTGTTAAAGATTCTCGGAGAACCGCTATGCCACTCAAAGCCATTTCAGTAAGGCTCGATGACGAGACCTTAAACCGGGTTGGCAAAATGGCCAAAGCCATCAACAGGCCCCGCGCGTGGGTTATGGCCGAGGCGGTGAAGCAATATGTCGAACGCGAAGAGTGGTTTATCCGCGAAGTAGAGAAAGGATTGGCCGCTGCCGAGCAAGGACAACTTACCGACCACGACGACATAGCGGCGCAGTGGGAGGCCAAACGTGCGGCTCTGCTGGACTGACCTAGCCAGTGACGACCTAGGACAAATCCAAGCTTACCTCAGCGAATCTAACAGCCCACGGGTTGCCACAGAGATTGTTATTGGCATCATTGCCCGGGTAAAACTTATCTTGCTTAACCACCCCAGAGCTGGCCGGCTAGGTAGAGTTGCGCAAACCAGAGAGCTGCCAATCGACGGGCTGCCGTATCTCGTTATCTACTCTGCGAACGACCATAAAAACACGATTGAGATATTGCGCGTACTCCACCAAGCGCAACAGTGGCCAACCTCAAGGCGCCCGTATTAAAGCCAAAAAAAACCGCCCGAAGGCGGCTTTTTTAGCAAGCTAACCTTACGCCTCGTTGAGCGCGCTGGTCATCTCAATGATCGCCTTCTTACCATCGCCGTAGACCATGTAGGTGTGGTCCATTGCGAACAACGGGTTGGGCAGGCCGGCAAACCCGGGGCTCAGCGAGCGCTTCACAACCACGACATTTTTGGCTTTGTCGACGTTGAGAATCGGCATCCCGTAGATCGGGCTACCTTCGGCGTCGCGCGCCATCGGGTTGGTGACGTCGTTGGCGCCGATCACAATCACTACGTCGGTCTCTTCGAAGGTCGGGTTGATCCGCTCCATCTCGACCAACTTATCGTAGGGCACTTCGGCCTCGGCAAGCAGCACGTTCATGTGGCCAGGCATGCGCCCCGCCACCGGGTGGATACCAAACTCCACCTCGATACCGCGCTTCTCCATCGAGTCCATCAGCTCGCGCACCGCGTGCTGGGCTTGCGCCATCGCCATACCGTAGCCGGGCACAATGACAACGCGCTTGGCCATCTCTAGCATCATCGCGATCTCTTCAGGCTGGGCACTCTTCACCTTGCCGGCATAGACCTCGTCGGCGTCGATAGTCTCGCCACCCTCCGCCATCTTGCCGAACAGCACATTGGCCAGTGAGCGGTTCATCGCCACACACATAATCTGGGTGAGGATCAAGCCACTGGTGCCGACCAGCGAGCCGGCCACGATCAGTACCGTGTTACCCAAGATAAACCCAGCCAGCGCCGCGGCGATACCCGAGTAAGAGTTGAGCAGCGCAATCACCACCGGCATATCGGCGCCACCGATCGGGCCGACCAGGAACAGGCCGAGAATCAGCGCAGCGCCAATAATCACCAGCATCGCGGTGAGGTTGCCGGGCGCCACCACCAGCACGACAACCGCACCGAGGCCGATCAGCAGCAGCAAGCCGTTGCCGATCGGGCCGCCGGGCAGGCCAAAGCTGCCCTTGAGCAGCTCTTGCAGCTTGGCGAACGCGACCAGGCTACCGGTCAGCGTCACTGCGCCGATCAGTACCGTCAGGCCGATCGAGACCAGTGCGACAGAGCCTTCAAAACCGGCGCCAAACAGACCGGCCGGCAGTGCGACTGCGCCGACAGCTGAGTCGAGATGGCCGACTGCGCCCTCCACTTTGCCGTAGTACTCGGCGGCGGCGATAGTCAGCGACGCCGCGCCGCCAAAGCCGTTGAGCAGTGCGACCATCTGCGGAATCGAGGTCATCTGAATGCGCAGCGCCATCACCGCGCCGATCACGGTACCGGCGGCGACACCGGCGGCGATCAGCTTGAAGTCGACCACATCGAGCAGCGTCACGGCGACCGCCAGCAGCATACCCAGCGCCGACAGCAAGTTGCCGCGAACGGCGGTTTTGGGCTTGCCCAGCCCTTTAATACCGAGGATAAACAGCACACCGGCGACGAGGTAGGCCAGGCTGACCCAGTGGTGCATAGTGGATTCAATCATCGCTTACTTCCTCTTGAACATTGCGAGCATGCGGTTGGTTACCAGGTAACCGCCCACAACGTTGATAGTCGCCAGCGTGACCGCGGCAAAACCGAGCCCGCCAACCAGCAGCGATGAGCCCTCGGCGCCAGCAGCCAGTAGCGCGCCGACCAGGGTGATACCCGAGATGGCGTTGGTGCCGGACATCAGCGGGGTGTGCAGGGTTGGCGGCACTTTGGTGATCAACTCGACCCCCAAAAACAGCGCCAGCACAAACAGCGCGAGTAACAGGATTAAGGTTTCCATCAGTGACTCCTTGAATTAGTTGGCGGGCGCGGCATCGGCGGCGGCCAAATCTGGCAGGCCGAGCAGTTTGCGCATGTGCGGGTGAACCACCTCACCGGCGTGGGCGACCACGGTACCGGCGATCACTTCGTCGTCAAAGTTGAGATTGAGCTGCTCCTCTTCGCTCAGCATCAGGTTGAGCAGGTTCTCAAGATTTTTTCCGTACATCTGCGAGGCGTGGTACTCGACAGTGGCCGGCACGTTCTCGGGGCCGATGATGGTAACGCCATGCACTATCACGGTCTTGCCCTGCTCGGTCAACTCGCAGTTACCACCTCGCTCGGCGGCCAGATCGACAATCACCGAGCCCGGCTTCATCGCTTTAACCATATCGGCCGTGACCAGAATCGGCGACTTGGCACCCGGCACCGCGGCCGTGGTAATCACCACGTCCTGCTGGGCGATCACTTCGGTCATCAGCTCGCGCTGGCGAGCCAAGAACTCCTCGCCCTGCTCTTTGGCGTAACCGCCGGAGCCCTCCGAGGTACCGGTATCGAGGTCGAGTTCGATCGGCTTGGCACCGACCGAGAGAATCTGCTCCTGCGCGGCTGGGCGCACATCGTACGCCTCAACCACGGCGCCGAGGCGCTTGGCGGTGGCACACGCCTGCAGGCCAGCGACACCGGCGCCCATCACAAAGACACGCGCTGGCTGCAAGGTGCCGGCGGCGGTCATCAGCATCGGGAAGATACGCGGCGACGCCATCGCGGCAGTCAGCACCGCTTTATAGCCAGCTAGGGTCGCCATCGACGACAGCACATCCATGCTCTGCGCGCGACTGATCCGCGGCACCAGCTCAAGGGCGACTGCGGTAGCGCCGCGCTCGGCCACTTGGGCGGCCGCTTGCGGGGCCGCCAGCGGGTCCATAGAGGCCATCAGCAGCTGGCCGGGGCGGACGCGCGCCAGGTCCTGCTCGCTGTTCACGGCGTTGGCGCCAAAGCCCTGCACCTGCAGCACGATCTCGGCATTGGCAAAGATCGCATCGCGATCACTGCCAATCTCGGCACCGGCCTCAACAAAGGCGCTGTCGGGGTAGCCGGCGGCGTCGCCGGCACCCGCCTGAACCACTACGCGGTGGCCGCGGCCGGTAAACACGGCGACGTTGGCGGGCGTCATGGCGACGCGGTTTTCACCCGGCGCAATCTCGCTTGGAATTCCTATATTCACTCTTTACTCCCCTGAATAAACGCCTGCTAACAGGCTGAGCGACGCTGCCAAAGCAGCCCCAATACTAAACAGCGCCGCCCCGCAGTGGTGTTGATACTGGCGGGGCGGCCGGTCTAAACGGTTATTTCACAGCAAAGGTTAACGCAACGGCAACCACAAAAATAGTCGCAAAATAGCTACTATTTGCGACGTTTATACTATTGCCAGAAATTATACGGCTATGTTATGCGCATCAGAAAACCGACGCAACTCAGTGGCTGCGCGCCAGCGCAAATTCGGCCAACTCACCGAGCAGCGCGGTTTCTGGGCCGGCCGGCAGTACATCCAGCGCCCGCTTGGCGAGCGCCACCTGGTCACTGGCCGCCCGCCGGCAGTAGTCGACCGCACCACTCTGCTCTACTGCCGCCAGCACCGCGTCAAAACGGTCGCCCGCTTTATCGGCGATGGCCGCAGCGATCACCTCGGCGCCAGCAGCGCTGCCGTGGTCGCGGGCGTAGATTAGTGGCAGAGTCATCTTACCCTCGGCCAGGTCGTCGCCGACCGCCTTGCCGATCTCGGCGGGGTCGCCGCAGTAATCGAGCAGGTCATCAACAATTTGAAATGCGTTGCCAAGGTGGCGGCCGTAGTCGCCGAGCGCCTGCCGCTGGGCGTCGTCGGCCGCGCCGATACAGCCGCCCAGCTGCGCCGCCGCTTCAAACAATTTAGCGGTTTTTTTATAAATTACTGAATAATAGGCCGGCTCGTCGAGCTGGCCGTTGCCGGCGTTGACCAACTGCTCTACTTCGCCCTCGGCGATCACATTGGTGGCGTCGGCCATCACCTGCATGATTTGTAGGTCGCCCAGCTCCACCAGCATCTGGAAGGCGCGCGAGTAGATAAAGTCGCCCACCAACACGCTCGGCGCGTTGCCGTATTCGGCATTGGCGGTCTTGCGGCCGCGGCGCAGGGTCGACAGATCGACCACATCGTCGTGCAGCAGCGTGGCGGTGTGGATAAACTCAACGATCACCGCCGCCTTGATGTGGCGCTCGCCGCGGTAGCCGCAAGCGATTGCCGCCAACAGTGCCACCACCGGGCGCAGCCGCTTGCCGCCGCCCTCAACAATGTAGTGGCCGATGTTCTCAACCAGTGCCACGTCGGAGTGCAGCCGGTCGACAATCATCTGGTTGACTGCGTTGAACTCTGTTTCAACAGCGCGGTGGAAAGCGGTCATGGATGCGTAGAAACCCGTAGCAAAGAGCGGTGAATGCTAGGCAGCGCAACCCACCCTGTCAACCGAAAAGTGGCCGCCAGAGCGCGCGCCGGCGGCGATCGAAGTTGCCGCCACCCCCCTTTGCCGGTACGATTCGCCCTTTCTAGCCGACGACAGTGATCAGCCCATGACTTTTATTCCGCAAAGCTCTTACTCAAGAGAAGAAATCCTCGCCTGCAGCAACGGCGATATGTTCGGCCCCGGCAACGCCAAGCTACCGGCACCCGACATGCTGATGATCGACCGCATCGTCACGATTAACAACACCGGCGGCAGCGCCGGGCTGGGCGAGATTGTCGCCGAGCTGGACATCCACAAAGACCTCTGGTTTTTCGGCTGCCACTTTAAAGATGACCCGGTCATGCCCGGCTGCCTCGGTCTCGATGCGCTCTGGCAGCTAGTCGGTTTCTTCCTAGTCTGGAACGGCAACAAAGGGCTCGGCCGCGCGCTGGGCGCCGGCAACGTCAAATTCTTCGGCCAGATTCTGCCGACAGCCAAAAAAGTCACCTTTAAGCTCGACATCACCCGGCTGATCCAGCGCAAGCTAGTCATGGGCATCGCCAACGGCAGCGTCGAAGTCGACGGCCGCGAGATCTACTCCGCCGAAGGGCTCAAAGTCGGCCTGTTCGAAAGCACCGACAACTTTTAATTTAGCCGAATAGTTTGGGCTGGGGCTACCCCAGCCCGGCCAGACAACTGAGAGGAACAGCAATGAGAAGAGCCGTAATCACCGGAATGGGCATCGTCTCGTGCCTAGGTAACGACCGCGCCACGGTCACTAACGCACTGCGCAACAGCCTGTCGGGCATTCGCTTTCGCCAAGATTTTGCCGATGCCGGCCTGCGCTGCAACGTCGGCGGCGTGCTCGATTTAGACCTTAAAGAGCATATCGACCGCAAGATCCTGCGCTTTATGGGCCCCGCCGCTGCCTACGGCTACATCTCTGCCGAGCGCGCCATCAGCGACGCTGGGCTCAGCCCCGAGCAGGTCTCCAACTTGCGTACCGGGCTAGTGATGGGCTCGGGCGGTGTCTCTGGCGAGATGTTCACTGAGACGATCGACGTCATGCGCGAGCGCGGCATCAAGCGTGCCGGCCCCTACCGGGTCACCCAGATCATGGCCAGCAACGTCTCTGCCTGTGTCGCCACCCCGCTCAAGATCAAGGGTGTCAACTACAGCATCGCCTCGGCCTGCGCCACTAGCGCCCACTGTATTGGCCACGCGGTCGAGCTGATCCAGATGAACAAACAAGATGTCGTGCTGGCCGGCGGCGCCGAAGACATGCACTGGTCGATGGCCGGCATGTTCGACGCGATGGGCGCACTCACCTCTAAATACAACGACACCCCTGAAAAAGCTTCGCGCGCCTACGATGCGGAGCGCGACGGCTTTGCGCCCGGCCTCGGTGCCGGCACGCTGGTAGTTGAAGAGTTAGAGCACGCCCTGGCGCGCGGTGCCAATATCATCGCCGAAGTAACCGGCTACGGCGCCACCTCAGACGGCTACGACATGGTCGCCCCCTCAGGCGAGGGTGCCGAGCGCTGTATGAAAATGGCGATGGCCACCGCCAGCGGCCCGATCGACTACATCAACACCCACGGCACCAGCACCCCGGTCGGCGATCTCGCCGAGCTGCGCGCCATCCACTCGACCTTTGGCGACAACTGTCCAGATATCAGCTCTACCAAGTCGCTGTCTGGCCACGGACTCGGCGCCGCCGGTGTACAGGAGGCGATTTTCAGCCTGCTGATGCTTGAGGGCGGTTTTGTCGCCGCCTCGGCCAACATCGACACGCTCGACCCAGAGGCCGGCAACCTGCCGATTCTGCTCGCCACTAAAGAGAAGCAGTTGCAGCGGGTTATGTCCAACAGCTTCGGCTTTGGCGGCACCAACGCTACCCTAGTGATGGAGCGCTACAACGGCTAAACCGCATTGACAGTGGCCGTATAAAAAAACCGGTGGTAAAGATACCGCCGGTTTTTTTTGTGCGCTGGTCAGGTTCAGGCAAAGCTCTCTGCTGAGAGTCGACTAACTGGCCCTGCCATCGACCCGCGGCTGGCCGAGCAGCCGGCCATAACGGAGTAAATAAAGCGAGAACACGCCAATCCAACTCACAGCCGCCAATACCACTGCCGGTGTCCACGCCAACCACCCAAAAACCCCCGCCAGCCGCGTCACTACCGCGAGCTGCACCAACCAGTAGCCCGCCAACATAAACCGCGGCAGGCTCAGTGGGCGGCCGGTATGGCCCAGCGCTACCCGCGTCATCGCCGCCACAATCAGCCCAGCCATCGCCCCGATACCCAGTGCGTGCTGCCAAGCCAGCGACGGCAGCCCCAGCCACTGCTGGCTAGCCAATAGCAGTAGTGCAAGAGGAACCCACGCCAACGACAGGTGCAGCATCCACAGCAGTGGCTCGCTGGCAGCTAGCCAGCCCCGCCAACCATAGAGACGCCACAGCGTTACACAAGCCAGCGTGGTCGCCAAGGGTGCGATGAGTACCACCCAATCGGCAGCCACCGCCAACAGCAGCAACGCCGCCAGCGGCAGTAACAGCCGCTCGAGCCGCGGGCGGCTCACCGACATCGCGCCGGACCGGTGCTGGCGCAGCCAGTTACCGGTAAACGCCGGGGTGATCCGCCCACCGACCACCAACATTAATACCGCTACCAGTAGCAGCGAAAGATCAAACCAGCGCCCCGCCGGCCAAGCCAGTGCCGCCCACTGGCAGAACCATAGCAGCCCAAGCACGACTAGCAAGGGTGTCTGCCGCCACTGCTTGACCGCTACAATACGACGACCGGCATCGACCATTACCAGCGGCAAAAACAGCGCATTCACCAACACCGCATAAGCCGTGCAGTGCTCACCAAGCGCCACACCGACAACTCGCCCCGCCAGCCAAACCAGCCACAGCAGCGCCAACGCGCGGCCGTGCAGCCGCTCGCTGTTGGTCCAGACACAGACCGCGGTAAGCAGAAAACCGGCAATAGCCGGGTTAAGCAAACCAAACAACATCTCGCTGCGGTGCCAAACCAGTGGCGAGTAGGCGAGCGGCAGCTCCACCGCGCCGTTTAGCTGCCCCAGCCACAACACCATTGAGAGCAGCGCCCAAGCCGCCGCCGAGAGAAAAAACACCCGAAACGGGTAGCTGAATAACTGTACAAGATAGTTCATCGTTAGCGCCTCTACTTAGTAGTGCGGTGGCTTGGCCTCTGCCCCACCGCTACCGCCGCCGTCACTGTCGTACTCAAACTGCTCGAACCGCTCGACTAACTTGCGGTGGGCCAGCTGCAGCGCTGTGACCGCCTGCTGCTGGCGGTAGATCTCATCGCTCATCTCGTGGTTGGCCTGCTCTAAAAATGCTACTTTCTCTTGTAGCTCAGCTATCTGCTGCTCGCTCATTGCTCTCTCCACTGGTCGGGCTGCGGCCCGCGGCTGAACGGCCGGTCGCTTTTGCGTATACTGCAGCGCTTTAGTTTAACCGATCACAACGGGCGATTGAGCGCCCGTCAGCGAGCCTTTTACGTGAACCCTAGCCCCCCTTTTGATCTTGCCCGCAGCGAGTTTGCCGACACCGCTATCAACTACACCGCGCTACTGGCGGCGCTGTCGCACTCTGGCAACCGCACATTGGCGGCGTGGGCCGACCAGCTACCGGCGACCATTGCCGAGCGCATCAACAGCGCCCGCTGGGGGGATCTGCCGCAGTGGCTGGATGCGCTGCGCGAGCTACCCGATATCGAACCGATCAATGTCGAGCTCGCCGACCGGGTGGCGATCGGCGACCCGGGCCTATTGGATAAAGTGCGCCGTCAAACCCTGGCAAAAACTTTGATGGCCCTGCACCCTTGGCGCAAAGGGCCGTTTGACCTGTTTGGTATCCACATTGATACCGAGTGGCGCTCCGATTGGAAGTGGCAGCGGTTGATCGAAGAGATAGAGCCTCTCACCGGTCGCCAAGTGTTGGATATCGGCTGTGGCAGCGGTTACCACTGCTGGCGTATGCTCGGCGCGGGCGCACAGCGGGTGATCGGTATCGACCCGGCGGTCAAGTTTGTCTGCCAGTTTTATGCGCTCAAACATTTCTTGCCGGCCGATCTACCCATCGATGTGCTGCCGATTGGTATCGAAGAGCTACCGGCCGCCGGCGCCGCGTTCGACACGGTGTTTTCGATGGGCATCCTCTACCACCGCCGCTCGCCCTTCGACCACCTCCGCGAGCTGCGCGCGCAGTTGCGCAGCGGCGGCCAGCTGGTACTGGAGACACTGGTGATCGACGGCGAACTGGGCGAGGTATTGGTGCCAGAGGGGCGCTACGCGAAAATGCCCAATGTCTGGTTTCTGCCCAGCGTCGCCACGCTGATCAGCTGGCTGCGCAAATGCGGCTTTAAAGAGGTGCGCTGTATCGACCAGTGCCCAACTAGCTGCGACGAACAGCGCGCCACCGAGTGGATGACCTTTGAGTCGCTGAGCGATTTTCTCGACCCCAGTGACTCGAGCAAAACCGCCGAGGGCCACCCCGCCCCGCTGCGCGCGGTAATCACTGCGACAGCACCCTAAGCTCTGCCCAAAATCGGCGTAAGACTAGGGCTGTAGACTTAGCCGGTTTTTTTGGTAAAAAAGAGCATTTTTTTAGCCTAAAACCACCCAATCAACCTTGCAGCTTTGCCAATCAGGTCTATTCTCATAGGTAACCACTGTGTAGAAACCGCCGAGGGCAACGTTATGAAACAGAGTGTTGAGAGCTACCTCAACCTTCTCAACCGCGTCGATGATGCCGCGCGCCAGCTCGGGCTGGTTGGGCTCAGCGAGTCTGATCGCGCCGTCGCGGTGATTCTCTGGGGGCACCGCGACAAGCAGAGCGGCCACTGCCATATCGGCTTTGATGAGTTTGAGCAGCTGGCCACACAGCGCCAGCTCTCTATTTCACGGGCTCAGTACTTTAAGTCGCTCAAGCAGCTGGAGCAGCACGAGCTGATTCGCCGCGTCAACGGCGAGCGCTCGGCCCACTACCTGTTTTTAATCCACCCCGAGCAGGAGTAACACAACACACTGCGGGGCCATTCGCCGAGACATCACCGCGCCGGTTTGGTTAGAATGGGTTCACTATAATAAGTAGAGCCCATGCCATGCCCCCTTTCCTCTTTCGCCAGCGTCCGCTGCTGATCGCTGTCGCCGCTCTTGTCGCTTTACTGGTTGTCTTTGCGCGGCTGGCCAACACCCCACCGGACAGCGCAGCCGGTACTGCCGATGCCCCCAACCTTGCGGTGGTCACCACCACCGCGGTGCTGCAAGCCAGCTACCCGCAGCAGCGCGCCTACCTAGGCCGCATTGAAGCGCCACAGGTGAGTGAGCTCGGCTTTGAGCTAGGCGGGTTAATCGCCGCCGTATTAGTCGAAGAGGGTCACCGAGTGACCGCCGGACAACCACTGGCGGTGTTAGACACCGCACTGCTGCAAGACCGACGCAACAGCCTGCAAGCAGCACTTGATGTCGCCGCGGCGCAGAGCCGGCTAGCCGAGCTGACCCTGCAGCGCGAGCGCGATACCTTCGCCCGTCAGCTCAGCTCGCAGCAGGCACTCGACACCGCAGTCGCCACCGCCAGCAGCGCCGCGGCGCGCCGCCAAGCGGTCGCCGCCGATCTCGCCGCTGTAGCTACCCAAATCGACAAGAGCACCCTGCGCGCGCCCTACCCGGGCATCATCGCCGACCGCTTTTTAGATAACGGCAGTGTAGTCGCCGCAGGTACACCCCTGCTGAAGTTGCTGGCCAGCGGCAGCGCCGAACTCAAGGCGACTGTCGCCGCCGCCGCGCTGCCCGCTCTGACAGTCGGCGACCGCTACCGCGTGCAGCTCGGCGATCAGCGGCTCGATGCGACGCTGGCTGCGATTGCACCAGAGAGCACAGCGCGCACCCGCGGTACCACCGTGGTGCTCGATCTCGACCTGCCTATCGGTGCTGTCCAGCACGGCGCTACCGCCACGCTGCTAATCGACCAACAGATTGAGCGCGCCGCATTTGCGCTGCCGCTCGGCGCACTGACTGAGAGTGTCCGCGGTATCTGGGCGGTCTATGCGGTAGTGACCGAGAGCGACAGCGGCGAGCAGCGTCTGCAGCGCCGCCAGGTTGAGCTGCTCCATCAGAGCGGTGACACCGTTTTTGTGCGCGGCGATATCACCGACGGCGACACCATTGTGATCAGCGGCCTGCATCGGTTGGTGCCGGGCCAACTGGTCCACACCAAAGCTGGCAGTGGCGATGAGTAACGGCGATCAAGAGAGCACAGCCGTGACCGGGCTCAGCACTCTGTTCTATCGCAACCGCACGCTGCTGGTGCTGGCGATTGTCGTTATTGTGATTGGCGGCCTGTCGGCGCTCAACGCGCTGCCGCGCATTGAGGACCCGCGCATCACCAACCGAGTACTACTGATTATTACCAACCTGCCCGGCGCCTCTGCCGAGCGAGTCGAGACGCTGATCACTGAGCCACTTGAGCGCGGCTTACAGGAGGTATCGGGGATCAAACAGATCGAGTCGACCTCTAGCTCCGGCACCTCGCTGATCAAAGTGGTGCTGCTCGACAGCGTCGGCCCCAATACCAACAAGCAGCTGTTCTCTGAGCTGCGCGACAAAGTCAGCCAAGTCGCCACCCAGTTTCCGGCCAATACGCTGCCGCCGTTTGTCGATGACAAGCGCGGCACGGTCGCCTTTACCCTACTCACCGCGGTAGGCTGGAACGGCGCCGGCGCGCCCAACCTAACCATTATGAACCGCGCCGCCGAAGAGCTCGCCAACCGCCTGCGCACCGTTACCGGCACCGAGATGGTACGGCTCTACGGCGCCCCCGCAGAGCAGATCAGTGTACAGCTAGACCGCGCCGATAGCGCTGCCAGCGGGCTGACACTGCCGATGATTGCCGCCCAGTTGCGCAGCGCCGATGTCAAACAGCCGGCCGGCGTACTGCACGGCGGCGGCAGCGACATCAACATTGAGGTGAGCGGTCAGCTCGACAGCGTCGCCCGCATCGCCGACCTGCCGCTGCTGGCCGGCGCCCGCGGCGATACCGTCCGGCTCGGCGATATCAGCACCATCGAGCGCAGCTGGCAGCAGCCACTGGCCAGCGTCGGGCTGGTCGATGGCCGCCAAGTGATCTACGTCGCCGCGCGAATGGACGAGACCCGCCGGATCGACCGCTGGGCGACCGAGGCCAACGCCGTCGTCGATAAACTCCAGCAAGAGATCGGCAGCGGCATCGCACTGCAGCGGGTCTTTGAGCAAGAGCAGTACACCACCGGGCTGCTCAACGACCTCACCGCCAATCTGGTGGCCGGCGCCGCCGTAGTGGTAGCGGTGGTGTTTATTATGATGGGCTGGCAGCTGGCGCTAATTGTTGGCTCGGTGCTGCCGCTGGTGGTCTGTGTTGTGCTGCTGGTATTCCAGATCAATGGCACCGCCATCCACCAGATGTCGATATTTGGCATGATCATCTCGATCGGGCTGATGATCGACAACGCCATTGTGGTGGCCGACGAGATTTTGCAGCGTCGTCGCCGCGGGGTCGGCTCGCTGGCCGCCGTGCAGCAGACCATCCACCACCTGTTTGTGCCGCTGCTCGCCTCTACGCTAACCACCGCGCTGGCGTTCGCGCCGATCCTGCTGCTGCCCGGTAACGCCGGCGACTTTGTCGGCTCGATCGGCAGCACGGTGATCATCGCTATCATCGCCTCGTTTATTATTGCCATCACACTGATCGCGGCGCTGGCCGGTATCTTTACCCACCCCGACACCAGCCGCGACCGCCACTGGTGGCAGAACGGCATCCACCCCGCCGCGCTGACCGAAACCTATCGGCGCGGTCTGCTGGCCGCTATGCGCAACCCAGGGGCAGCGATTGTGCTGGCGGTCAGCTGGCCGCTACTCGGTTTTGTCGCGGCCAGCGGTATGGGCAAAGAGTTTTTTCCGCCGGTCGATCGCGATATGTTCCAGGTGCAAGTGACCCTGCCGGCCGACGCCAGTGTCGCCAGCAGCCGCGCGGTGGCGGCGCGGGTAGAGCGCCAAGCGCGTCAGTTTGAAGAGGTAGAGTCGGTCTGGTGGATGGTCGGCGGCAGTTTCCCAACGGTCTACTACAACCTCACCATGAACCGCGACGGCGCCGCCAACTACGCCGATGCGGTGATCAAAACTACCAGCAGCGACGCCGCTAAAGCGATCATTGCGCCGCTGCAAAACCAACTCAACGAGGCGTTCCCAGAGGCACAGATTGTGATCCGCCAGTTTGGTCAGGGGCCGCCGGTGGTCACCGATATCGAATACCGGCTGTACGGCCCCGGTGTTGAGCAGTTGCAACAGCTCGGTGAGCAGATGCGGCTGGCGCTGCAGGCCGACCCCGACGTGGTCGCCACCAACGTCACCCTACCGCGTGGCGAGCCCAAGCTGTGGTTTGATGTAGACGAAGACCAAGCGCGCCTGGCCGGGCTGTCGCTCAGCGATATCGCCACCCAGCTGGCCGCCAACACCGATGGCGCCGTGGGCGGTATGGTATTGGAGAACCTAGAGCAGCTGCCGGTGCGGGTCCGCTACCGCGACGAGCAGCGCAACGGGCTAGATGCGATCGCCGCCCAACAGCTGATCACCCCGCGCGGCGACGCCATCACCGCCGCTGCTCTGGGCGAGTTTGTGCTGCGCCCCGAGCTGGGCGGAATGACCCGCTACAACGCCCAGCGCACCAACCGGGTACAGGCCTATACCCGCAACGGCGCGCTGCCGATCGATGTCACCTACCGGGTGCTGGCGGCGCTCGACCGCGACGGCTTTCAGCTGCCCAGCGGCTACCGGCTAGAGCTCGGCGGTGCGCTTGAGCAAGACGCCGACACCAGTGGCGACCTGCTGATCTATATCCCGCTGCTGATCACCCTGACCCTGGCCACGCTGATACTGCTGTTCCGCAACCTGTTTCTGGCCGCACTGCTGGGCAGCGTGGCGCTGCTGTCGGTTGGGCTCGGGCTGTTTGCGACTTGGACAATGGGTTACCCGATCGGCTTTAACACCTTCCTCGGCATACTTGGGCTGATTGGGCTGGCGTTTAATAACTCGATTGTGGTGCTGGCCAGTATCCGTGCCGACACCGCCGCGCGCGCCGCCAACAGTGCCGCGCTGGTGGCCGCCACCATCGGCTGCACCCGCCATATCCTCTCTACCACGCTGACCACCATCGGCGGTTTTCTACCGCTGTTGATCTTTGTTGAGGGTGACTTTTGGCCGTCTATCTCGATCGTCTTGGTCGGCGGTGTCGGCGGCTCAATGATCCTTGCGCTGCTGATGGTGCCGGCCGCCTACCGGCTGCGCTACGCGCCGCGTTAACCGCCTATCGCTTATTGCCTATCGCAATGGCACAGCGCAGCCGCGCGCTGCCAAAGCTGGCCATTTTGGCAAAATCGGCGCGCGCTATCGGCAGGTGCTGGCAATCGATAGGCTGCTGCCAGCGCGGGTCGAGATCGGGGTCGTGTACGGTCATACAGTGCTCATCAATACCGGTCACCAACACCCAGTGCGGCGCTTTCTTGCCATCTAACCGGTAGGTGCTGATCAACACCAGTACCGCCCTGCCGGCGGCCAGCCAGCTGGCAATCTGCTGGTCGTCTAGCTCGCGGTAGTGGCGCACCACACCGTACTCACTGCAGTCCCGCTCAAACTGCTGGTGGACAGCAGTGATAATCGCCTTCTTGTCGGCACTGCGCACCCCATCGACAAACAGCGGGGCCGTGCTGTTTAGCACCACCTCGGCGCTAAAGCCGCGCCGCCGCGCCGCCAACGCCAGCCCAAACGGATGGGTACCGCCGACACCAGAGGTCATAAAAATCGTCGTCGACTCGCGCCACAGCGCCAGTTCCAGCGGCTGCGTCAACTCCACCGACTCGTCTAACGCTGCCATCGCCATCATCAAGGCGGCCGGCCCACAACTAAAATCGGTGCTCTGCCGGTACCAGTCGGCGGCCAGTATC
Organism: Porticoccaceae bacterium; assembly: GCA_024639885.1. Lineage (GTDB taxonomy): Bacteria > Pseudomonadota > Gammaproteobacteria > Pseudomonadales > Porticoccaceae > LSUCC0057. The sequence goes on from JAHEGD010000002.1 coordinate 54,294, forward strand.
GGCCGCAAAGAGCGCCCGGCACGGATCACTTTGTGCAGTCGCAGGGCGTCCTGGTGGTCGTCGTAGTAATCACTGTAGTGGCCAAACTGGCGATAGCCACAGCGCTGGTAGAGCGCTATCGCGGCGCTGTTACCCGCCGCTACCTCTAGCCGCATAAAGACTCGGCTGCGCGCTGCCGCGGCACCCTCAAGTGCAGCTAGCAGTTGCTCGCCGACCCCGCCACCCCGTGCTTTGGCCGCTACCGCCAACGAGTAGACCCGCGCCAACCGGGTACCGCGCCCCAGCAACACCAGCCCGTAGCCGACCAGCGCCCCGCTGGCTTCATCGACCGCCACCAACAGCTGGCTGTGGCTGCCTTTTAGGTGGTGGGCAAAACTGCGCCGGCTCAGCCGGTCGCCGCTAAAGCAGCTCGCCTCTAGCGCCAACAGCGGTTCAAGATCGCTGCGCTGGCCAACCCGCACCGTGCAGTCGGTCACAGCCCACGCGCCTCTAGCCGGCGCAAAAATTCGGCCATTATCTGCATATAGAGCTCTTCGCCGATAATGAAGTCCTCTACCCCAAATTCCAGGCTGGGGTTGTCGTTAACCTCCAGCACGTAGGCGCGGCCATCGACCTCTTTGATATCGATCCCATACAGCCCATTGCCGACCGCGGCGGCGGCTTTGAGCGCGGTGCGCAGCACGTGGGTAGGCACCTCAAAGGTCGGCATCGCATCAAAGCCGCCGCTAAAGTTGCGCTTAGAGCCGTGGTTGTAAATCTGCCAGTGGCCTTTGGCCATAAAATAGCGGCAGGCAAACAGCGCGCGGCCGTTTAGCACCCCAATCCGCCAATCAAAATCAGTGTAGAGGTACTGCTGGGCGATGTACAACGCCGATTCGCTGAGCAGCGCCGCCGCTTGGCTCTGCAGCGCGGCGCGGTCGGCGACCTTGTAGACCCCCTTTGAAAAAGCCCCCTCAGGTATCTTGAGGATAATCGGGTAGCCCAGCTGCTGCTCTAGCTCGTCCAGCGCTGCGCTGCTGGCATCGGCCATAATCACCGTGCGCGGGCTAGGCACCTTTTTGTAACTGAAGGCGTCGTGCAGGTAGACCTTATTGCAGCAGCGCAAGATCGAGCTGGGGTCGTCGATCACAACCAGCCCCATCTTTTCTGCCTCGCAGGCAAACCGGTAGGTGTGGTGGTCGATGGCGGTAGTCTCGCGGATAAACAGCGCATCAAACTGGCCGAGCAGAGTAAAGTCGCCGGGGCCAATCTCGACCGCGCGGATACCCAGTTTCTCTGCAGCACTGATAAACCGCGCGATCGCTCCGCGGTTACTGGGCGGCACTGGCTCGGCCGGATTGGTCAAAATCGCCAGCTCCCAACGGTACTTTTTTTGCTCGGCGCGGGTGCGCCAAGCTCGGCTAGAAAACCGCTGCAGCTGCCGCACAGCAAACTCGCGGTGCGGGTCGCTGAGCGCCGCCAGCGCCAGCCGGCTGATCGCTACGCGCGTCTCGCCGCCCTGCTGGGAGAGCGCCAAGCGCAAAATAGGTGCGGCGTACTGCTGGTAGACCCAGCCGGCCAGCTTTTGCAGCCGCGGCTCATGCGCTTCGCCCATACAGACAATTAGCTCTTCAGGCAGCGGCTCGCCACTGCGCGGTATCGCCGCAGCCGGTGCCACCAGCGTGGCGTTGTCGTCGCGCAGTGCGTTAATCACTTTGACGGTCGGCAGCACCTGATGGTGGCGCGCCTCGGCCAGCAGCGAGCAGTAGTAACCCTGGCTGAGGTAGCGGCTGGTATCGCAGAGGTTGATCACCCGCACCCGCGGCTCGTTGAGTTTGGGGTAGTGTTGCAGGTAGTCACTAAAGGTGATCGCCGCCAAGCCGCCGGGCTCGGCAAAGCCGGCAGTGTCGTCGTCGACAACAAACAAAATTGTGCGCATAACTAACCCTTGCGGGGGCTTGCTTAGGCGCGTCTTGGCGAGCGGTTGGGCACCCCCATTGGTGTGGAGTGGCTGGCCAGCGGGCACAAAAAAGCGCCCGGGTGGTGGGCGCATCATAGGGCTAAAGCTACCTGCGGGTGGGGCTATTTAGCGCTGCCAACACACATTGTGTGACCGCCAGCCGCCATTTGGTAGCGCGTTATTGGCCGGCCTTATTGCACGGAATTGGCATCGCCGCTACAACCGGCCGGGTAGGCGCGCACGTAATCGATCAACAGGTGGGCAGGCACCGTCTCTGCCACTACCTCGCCACCCAAGGTGCCGCCAACCGCTAGGTTTAGCAGCAAGTAAAATGGGTTGTCGTCAAAAGGCCAGCGGTGCGGTGCAGCATCGGCGCGGGTGGCGCGGCCGTACTGTTTGTCGTCGACCCACCAGCTTATTTCGCCCTCGCTCCACTCTACCGCGTAGACATGCCAGCCTCGGCCAAACGGCACCGGCCGGGTCATCGACTCGCTGTAGTGGGTGTTGTTGGGCCAGCGCTCGCCAAAGTGTATGGCACCTAAAATCTCGCGCTTGCTCTCGCGGCTAAAGCCCTTCTGCTCGAGGATATCGATCTCGCCCTCCAGCGGCCAAACCTGCTGCTTGTCGGCCGGTAACATCCAAAAAGCGGGCCACAAGCCGAGGTTGGGCGGCAGCTTCATGCGCGCTTCAAAGCGGCCAAAGCGCTGGCTAAACTTACCCTGGGTTGTCAGCCGCGCCGAGGCAATTTCACTGGCGGTGCGCTGGTAAGCCATCAGCTGCAACATACCGCCCTTCACTACCGCGGCATCGCGATGGTAAACCTGCCGCTCGTTGTTGCCCCAGCCACACAGGTTTTGGTCACAGCCGTCGCCCTCTACCACGTTCCAGTGGGCGGGGTTGAGGGTATCGCCGTTAAACTCGTCGGCAAATTTGGGCGCACAAACACCAGCCGCACCGGCTTGGCTGGCCGCGACGGCCAGCAACAAGCCAATCGCATAGCGTTACCACCAAGTGATGTAGAGCGCACAGAGGATCAACACCACCGCAACGGTGGCCGCGTTAAAACTGGCCGAGGTGCTCATGTCGATTTCGCTCAGCGCCACCGCGTGGCCACTGTCGGCCGACTGCGGCTTGTAGTGGGAGACCAGCAGCGCCAAGCCGGCACACAGCAAAAACACCAGCCCAACCCGGTCGATAAACGGCAGCGCCGGGAACAGCAACTTGCCGGCCAGCGAGAACACCGCCGACCCGATCGCTGCTGCCAGGGCTCCGTCGGCACTGGTTTTTTTGTAGAAGATACCCAGCAAAAAGATCACCACAATGCCCGGCGTAAAGAACCCTGTGAACTCCTGGATGTACTGGAAGGCCTGGTCGAAGTTACCGAGCAGCGGCTTGGCGGTAATCAGCGCCAGCGCCATCGCTACAAAGGCGGCAACCCGGCCCACCACAATCGGCTCGGCGCGGTTCTGTTTAACCAGTGACGGGTAGATGTCCATGGTAAAGAT
>JAHEGD010000002.1:57747-142833 GCA_024639885.1 Porticoccaceae bacterium
AGAGATCGAGTTAACCATAGAGGCGAGCGACGAGACGATGGCCGCCAGCAGCGCCGCAAACACCACCCCTTTAACGCCGCTGGGCAGCAGTGCCATGGCGGTTGGGTAGGCTTGGTCGGGCGAGCTCAGCTCGCTGTTAATGGCGAACATGGCAATGCCGGGCAGCACCACAATCACCGGCATTAAAATCTTCAAAAACGCCGCAAAGACAATCCCCTTTTGTGCCTCTGCCACGCTTTTGGCGGCCAACGCGCGCTGAATGATGTACTGGTTGAAGCCCCAGTAAGAGAGGTTCATCACCCACATACCGCCAACCAACACAGACAGCCCGGGCAGGCTCATGTAGTGCGGGCTATCCTTAGAGAGAATCATGTCAAACTTCTCTGGGGCGCGTTCGCTAACCAGCTTAAAGCCCTCCCAGACGCCGGCGTTGTTAGACACCACATTAAGTGTCATATAGACAATCAACAAGCCCCCCGCCACCAGCAGCACCACCTGAATAATATCGGTAAAGGCGACCGCCTTAAGACCGCCGTAGAGCGAGTACGCGATAGAGAACAGACCGAGCAGCAACATACCGTGGACGATATCTAGCCCGGTCATGGTGTTGATCGCCAGCGCACCCAGCCACAAAATTGCTGTCAGGTTGACGAACACATAGACACCCAGCCAGAAGGTACCCATCACCATTCGCACCCGGTGGTCAAAGCGCTGCTCTAAGAACTGCGGCATGGTGTAAATTTTTGCGTGCAAGAAAACCGGCAGCAGGTACTTGCCGACTAAAATCAGCGTGATTGCCGCCATCCACTCGTAGGAGGCGATCGCCAGCCCAACGGCATAGCCAGAGCCCGACATACCGATAATCTGCTCGGCACTGATATTGGCGGCAATCAGTGAAGCGCCGATCGCCCACCACGGTAGGGAGTTGCCCGCCAAGAAGTAGTCGTTGGAGTCTTTGTGGTGGCCGCTCTTTTCGCGCGACACCCACTGCGCCAAGCCAAACAGCGCGATGGCGTAAACCGCAACAATCCATAAATCCAGTTGTGACAACATAACCCTACCTCAATTTATTATTAGAATTTAACCGCGCCGCTACGGGCAGCTGGCTGGCGCCGTGTAACTAGTGGTCACCGCTACCCGCCGCAAGGTGATATCCAGTGCGCCGCTGCTACTTAATAGCGCCGGGGTATTGACCGCCGCCAACGCTACGCCGCGCTCTGCAAAACAGCTGAGCGGCACCGCCACGCTGCGCCACTGATCGCTTTGTGTTTGCAGCGCCGCTGTGATATCGACTTCGCCAGAACAGGGGTAGCCGCAATCCATACGCAGCCCAACCCGGCTGTTAGCCGGTTGGTTTACCTTGTACTCGATGACCAGCGCGGCCTGCTCGGCAGCCAGCGCAGAGAGGTCAGCGGCGCTATCAGCCTGCCAGTAGAACTGGCTGATGCGCTGGCCATTGCCGCTCCAGCGCAGCCGGCGGCCATCTTCCTGCACCTGCAGATCGACAGGTGCTACGGTGAGCTCGCCGTACTGCGAGGCGACAATACCGCCCGGGTAGAGCTTGCGCCAGTCGCTGGCGTCGCCAAGGTAGGGGCGCCAGGGCGCTTTACTACCGCGCTCAAAAATCACCAGATCGGTCGCGGCAGCGGCGACACTGGCCTGCTCGCTAAGCTGGTTAAGGCGCGCACTGCTCGCCTGGCCGGCCGCTAGCCCGTAGCCGTAGGGGAACAAAAAGTCGTCCACCGGCAGATCGCTGTTGCTGGCATTGATATCGCTGTTCGGCCAGTCAAACGACAGCCGACCGGTAAACTCGTAGCGTACCCGGTCGTTGATGTCGCGCACCAGCAGGTCGGCGACACCGCCGCCCTCACTGCCCGGCAGCCACGCTGCCACCAGCGCATCGGCGGTGTTGATCTCGGCGTTCAGCCACATCGGCCGGCCGCTTAAAAACACGCCAACCACCGGTATGCCATCTGCTTTGAGCTTGCGCATCACCGCAAGCCCCTGCTTGCTGGCGGTATCAAACTGCAGGTTGTCGACATCGCCCTGCCCCTCGGCATAGGGCTGCTCGCCAAATACCACCACCGCCAGATCGGGCTTGGTGGTGTAATCGCCATCGACATTTAACTCGACTGCGCCGCCCGCCGCGGTGACCGCTTCGGCAATACCGGCGTAAATAGAGCTGCCGTTGGGGAAGTCGGCATTGCTGTTACCGGTGCCCTGCCAGCTAATCGTCCAGCCGCCCGAGGCGACCCCGATGTCGTCGGCCAGACCCGCCACCAGCACCCGCTGGCGCGGTGAAAACGGCACTAACCCCGCTTGGTTTTTTAACAGCACCAGCGACTCGCGAACCGCTTGGCGCGCCAGTGCGCGGTTCGGCTCACTGCCGATCACACCGCTGCCAACCCACTGCGAGCGCTGCGATGGCGCGGCCGCATCGAGCAGGCCGAGCTTCTCTTTAATCAGTAAAATACGTCGCACAGCGTCATCAATGCGCGACAGGGCAATCTCACCGCTGTTAACCTGCTCAACCGTGTTGGCGATAAATGCCTGCCAGTCCTCTGGCACCATAAACATATCGATACCGGCGTTGACTGCCTGCGCACAGCTTTCGTTGGTACAACCGGCCACCTGACCGATACCGTTCCAGTCGCTAACCACAAACCCCTCAAAGCCCAGTCCCTCTTTGAGTACCGTGGTTAGCAGATCGTAACTGCCGTGCAGTTTTTCGCCCTGCCAGCTGTTAAACGACGCCATCACGGTCATCACATCGGCGCTGATCGCTTTGAGATAACCCTCGCCGTGCTCTACCAGCAGCTGCTCTAACGAGAGCCGCGCGTCACCCTGATCGATACCACGAAAGGTGCCACCGTCACCGATAAAGTGTTTGGCCGTGGCGGCGATACCCTCGTTTTGCATCGCCTGTACCACCGGGCCGGCGTAGCTGCTAACAATCTCGGTGCGGTCGCTGTAGCTCTCGTAAGTGCGCCCCCAGCGGTCATCTTTAGCGATGGCTACAGTCGGCGCAAAGATCCAGTCGATGCCGGTGGCGGCCACTTCGCGGGCCGTCGCGGTGGCGATGTCGGCTACCAACTGCGGGTTGTTAGCCGCCCCCAGGCCGATATTGTGCGGGAAGATAGTCGCGCCAATCACGTTGTTGTGGCCGTGTACCGCATCGGTGCCCCAGATAATCGGGATACCTGCCGACCCTTGCGAGCGGTCGACAGAGGCCGCGTAGTAGCTGTCGGCCAGCGCCACCCAGTCGGCTATTGCCGACTGTTTGTTGCTGTTCGGGAACGAGCCGCCGCCGTTGAGAATGCTGCCGATACCGTAGCGACGCACCTGCTCTGGGCTGACGTGCTTGATCTCGGCCTGGGTCATCTGGGCGACTTTCTGCTCTAGCGTCATCGACGCTAGCAGCTGCTCTACCCGCTCGCTGGCGAGTGCCGGCTGGCAGATTAACGACAGACAGAGTAACCACAGCGGGCGCAATACAACCACTTTCAACATAGCTTGGGGTTTCCTTCAGGTATAAAGACGGCCCGGCCACGCAGGCCCAACCGTTGAAAAAAAGCCCCCCGCTGCTGCCGCAGCGACAGCGGGGGGCAAGTTGCGCCAGCTAGCCGGCGCGGGTGATAGTTAGAAGCTAGTGCGCAGACCCAACTTGTAAACCGGGCCGTGGTCTTGGGCCAGGAACAACATCTCTGGGTGGCGAACATAGAGCCGCGTCTCTTCATCCAGTATGTTCATTGCATCAAAGAACACTGTGGTGTTCTCGTTGTAGCGGTACTGATAAGAGAAGTCGACCTGCTTGCGCTCTTCAACAAACACCGGCTGGTCGTAGTTGGCAAAGCCCGCTGCGGTTTCAGCACGGTAGTTCAATGCCAAGCGTAGGGTGTGACGATCGTCCTCGTAGAATACCGACGCGTTACCTGAATCGCCCAGGCCCGGCAGGATAAACTGACGGCTGACATCAGCTAGGTCTGGCTCAACGTTACCACCGCTGACCAGCGTGTAGTTGAATGTCATGCCGTACGGGCTACCTTGGAAGAGGTGCTGCCACGCGAACTCCCACCCTGAAACACGACCACTCTCCATATTGTAGGGCTGGGTGATATCGAACAGCGCTGCGGGATCAGTGGCTTGGCCTTCGATAATACCGTCTCCACAAACCCACCAGTGGCCCGCGGGACAGTTAGCACTACCGTCTAACCAAGCTTGACCACCACTAACGTCTATCCCCGCCTCGATAGCTGATGCGACTTGAAACATGTGATGTTGGTCAATCGCCCAACCTTGAGCCCACAAAAACTGCTGAGACACACAATCGCCAGTCCCGCCCTCACCGGGGAAGCCGGTTGCAGGACGTCCGGCATCTGCCCACGCCTGCACACAAGCTCGTGCCTCAAGACCAATCTCACTCAGCGACGGGTCAGTCAGTCCGTTGAAGGCTTGGTCACGAGTAGTTTGCGAACCAATAAAGTCTTTAATCTCTTTGCGGAAGTAGTTAACCGCCACGTAAGAGCCTTCATCGTAGTAGTTTTCATAACTGATATCGAAATTGGTCGACATCAGCGGGTTGAGGTCAGGGTTGCCGCCGGTGGCCGTCAAGTTAAAGAAATCTTGAGAGCCGATCGCCAGTTGCGATTCTAAGTCACCCAAGTTAGGTCGCGCCATGGTCTTGCCCCACGACACTCGCACCACTTGATTGTCAGTGAGCCCCAGTGACATATTGATAGACGGCAACACCGTGCTATGGCTACCGTAACGAGCGCCGTCGGTGACATCACCACGAATGCCGTAGAGGCCATCAATGTTCCAACCAATCTGGTTAACCAGTGGGTAGAGGCTAGTTGAAGTCGTATCAACACCCTCATAGCGAAGACCAGCAACAACATTTAACGGCATACGGCCGATATCAGCTGAAAGTTGTACCTGGACAAACGCCGAGTCGAGCTCTTCACGAACGCGCTCATTAGAGTCAATGCCACCCGCGGTACAGCAGACGGCTCCATCGGTGTTGTCAACCAAGTCGGCGCCCAGTGCGGCATAGGCGGCATAAGCGGCAGCGGCATCAACTTCAAAGTAGTAGTTGGTAGCTGGGGTAAAGCTGAACGAGTCCATGAAGTCGCCATCCAGTAGTGTGCGCTGGAACAACTCGTCATCAAAGGCGTCTGCGCCGTAACGGTCACCCGGGGCAAACGCGCCTTTGCGCTTGATTCGGTTGAATTTGTTATCGGAGGTAGACAGTCCCATGTTGACCGCTTTGACAAAGCCCGCCCCGGGATTGGTCCAGTTAACTTTCAACTGGTACTGTTCAATCTCGTTAACCTGAGTCTCATCATTCATCACCAAGTTAGAGATCTGCATATCTGCCGCGGTGAAATCGCGATCAAAGGCAAAGGTGTGAATGCCGTTACTGCCACCATTGGTGTGGCTAACGGTATCGGTCGGCGAGGTGACACCCATCTCGTTATCGAAGATATTACCGGCCAACTTGGCGGTTGAATTGTGTGCATCCAGCTCTACCTGCCAGCTATCAGACAGATCCCAAACCAAATTCAAACCGTATGAGTTATTACTGCTCTTAGAATCGCCCCAGGTTACGGTGTGATCATAACCCCGGTCGCCCACGACCACATCGGTATAGACGCCGTTGGCGTTAATGGTCGCCTGCTCAGTTGTCCAACCGCCCAACCAAGGGCCAAACATCGTACCTTCAGACTCAAAATCCACCCCGGAGTAGGTGTAGTCAACTGTTGCGGTAACGCTATCGGTCAACATTACCTGAAAAGTTGTTTGTACATTGGTTCGGGTACGATCGTTATCTTTGATCAGATAAGCGGTCGGCTCTTGATAGAAGGTAACATCGTCATCACGCTGGCTGTTGTTGGTGAAGCCATCCGTAGAGGTAACCCGGTTACCGTCATGGGCAGCGCTGCCTGCCGGAATAATCCAGTTAGATTCGCGTGTACCCGCCTCACGGTTGGTGCGCTCCTGATACGAAGCCGACACCGAGAAGCCCCAGTGATCTTGATTGGTAGCAAACAGCAGTGAGGTCTCGATCGGCATGCCGCCCTCTTCGCTAGTCGTATCCTCAACGCCGGCGATGCTAAATGAACGGAGGGTTCCGTCGACATTGAGCGGCTTGGTGGTCACCATATTCACAGTAGAACCGATACCACCCGACGGCAGTGTGACATTACTGCTCTTAAACACCTCAACCGCGGCAACACCGGGCGAGGCGATATCGCCAAAGTTGAACGAGCGTCCACCGCCATACTGGCCTGGGTTGGTCGGCATCTGGCGGCCATTAAGGGTTACTAAGTTGAATTCGGGGCCAAAGCCGCGCACCGCGATGGTTTGCCCTTCCACGTTACTGCGGTCGATGGCGATACCCGGCACACGGGCTAGCGACTCTGCTAAGTTACCGTCGGGGAACTTGCCGAAATCTTCAGCAGAGATCGCCTCCATTACACCCACGTTGTTGCGCTTGATCTCAATTGCGTCGATCAAGCTCTTTTTGATACCCAGCACCACCACTTCTGAAATTTCATCTTGCTCAGCGGCGGGCTCTGCAGCTAGCGCCACACCCGATATCAGCGTGGCGGCAATGGCGATAGCCAGTTGATTCTTCTTAATCACAGATTTTGTATGCACGTGTCATCCCCTATGGTTTTTTCGGAACCGCTGGCAGCGCTCTGCCGCGAACCTCTACTAGCAGCCCTGCACGGAGTGTGCAGAGAGTGCTTGAGCTGATAGTTTCAGAGTGGCGCCGGCAATAACAGGGCGACAAGACGAACGGGATTAGCTGTGCGATAAAATGGACTAAATCGACATAAATCAGCTATTTAGGCGCGACAGCACGTCGCGATAGTTGCGGCTAACCTTGATGCTGGCGCCGTTGTCCAGGGTCAGCTGGCGCTCGCCTTTGGGCAACACACCAATCTCACTAATCTTGTCTAGGTTAACCAGCGTTGAGCGGTGCACGCGCACAATGGTGCTGCCGGCCAGCTTCTCTTCTAGGTCTTTTAGGGTGCTGCGCATCACATAGGTTTTGCCTTGGCTGTGCACACACATATAGTCGCCAGCGGCGTCGACCCAGTCGATACTGTCAAACGCGACCAGTGACGTGGAGCCACCATCGGTGATCGCTAGCTTGGCGTCGCGGCTGTCTGGCCAGGCGACCTCGGCCATCGGTTGGCTGCCATCCATCGCCGCCAGCAGCTGGCCCTTACGCTGGTCGCCGCGCTCGCGCAACAGGCGCGCACGGGCGCGCTCTATACTCTGTGCTATCCGCGCTGGGTCGAACGGTTTGAGTAGGTAGTCGACCGCGTTCAGCTCAAAGGCGGCTACCGCGTAGTGGTCAAAGGCGGTTGCAAACACCACCAGTGGCATCACATCGCTCTGCAGCGAGCGCACCACATCAAACCCAGAGGCGGCCGGCATTTCGATATCCAACAGCAGTAGGTCGGGGCCCAACCGCGCCGTCTCGGCGATGGCCTGCCGGCCGTTATTGGCGGTGCCCACTACCTCAACCGCGTCGAGTTTGGCCAGCACACTACACATCAGGTCGCGCGCCAGCGGCTCGTCGTCCACCACCAAAACCTTGATGACTGTCAGCTCATTGTCCATCTGCCAAACCCTCCTGGTTGACCAGCGGCAGCCGCACCAACACCTCGCGGCCACCCAGTGGCGATAGCCCCACCTCTAACTGCGCATGCTCTGCGTAGAGGGTGGCCAACCGCTCGGTAATATTGCGCAAACCGGTGCCGGTACCTTTGGCATCGCCGCTGGCGCTGGCGTCGCTGCCCGAGTCGCCAATACTGATCACCAACTGCTCGCCGTCACGGCGAGCGGCTATTGCTATCTGGCCGCCATCGGCGGAGGCGGCCACCGCGTACTTGATCGAGTTTTCAACCAGCGGCTGCAGTATCAAGCTGGGGATAGCGCACTCGGCAACGTCGTCATCAATCGCCACGGTAACCGTTAACCGCTCGGCAAAGCGGACTTTTTCGATCGCCAGGTAGAGCGCCAGCATGCCCGCCTCTTGGCCGACGGTAATCTGCTGGGCTGGGTCGTTCTCTAGCGAGTAGCGCAAGAACCGGCTTAACTGCAGCACCATCTCACTGGCGCGGTCGGGCTGGCCGGCGGCAATCAGCGAGTTGACTGCATTCAATGTATTGAACAGAAAGTGCGGGTTAATCTGGTAGCGCAACATCTTCAGCTGCGCGTCGCGCGCCTGCGACTCGGCTTGCACCAACAGCAGCGCACTTTCGCGCTGCTCAGATTCAACCCGCAGCAGCCGCTGGTGCTCTTCCTCAAACAGCTGATAAAACTTCACTACGTAGTAGAGCGCAGTCCAGCAGAAGAAGATAAAGATCGATGGAAAGTACCAGCCACCAAAATCGGCCCACAGCCCGGTCTCATCAGTCAGCAGCAAGAACAGCACCAGCCGCAGTGCCGCCCAGATCAATGACAGCAGCAACACCACCACCACCGTCAGTACCAGCCGCATCACTAGATGAGTGTCCCAGATACTGCGCAGGATTGGCCGCATCGGCCAGCACACCAACATACCCAAGAACGACTGCAGAATATTGTGCGCCACGTACTCAACTTCTGGCTGGTTGTACCAGAGGTTGAGACTGACAAAGCTCACCACCGCAAAGCCAAGCCAGCCGATGGTATTGAATAACCAGAAAAAGCGAGTACTGTGCCGCGCCATCACGCCAGCCACAGAGGACGGCAGCGACGCGGCAGCAGGATTAGTAGCGCTGTGGTGAGGTGACGACTGCATAGTGGGCCAAGTCTTCGCTGGCTAAAGGTGGCCTTATCCTAGTGTATTTTTCGCCTAAGGTACATCGGCCGCCGGCTGGCAGAAAGGGCTAGCGAGTGGTCGCCAACACCTGCTGTAAGCCACGCTGCCAGCTGGGCTCAGCCAAGCCCAGCAGATCGGTCAACGGCTGATGGGGCAGTATCGAATAAGCCGGCCGCCGGGCCGGGGTTGGATAATCTGCTGTGGTAATGGCATTGACCAACGGCGCTTTAGCTAACACCCCCACCGCTACGGCACTGGCAAAGATCGCCCCGGCAAAGTGGTGCCAGCTGCAACTGGGTGTGCCGCCGTAGTGGTGCAGCTGGTTGTCTAACTCAGCGCAGCTGCCCGCGCTCATTTTTTGCGCGGCGGCAATCAGCACCGCCGCCAAATCGCCAGTGTAGGTTGGCGAGCCCACTTGGTCGGCGACCACGCCGAGCTGGTCGCGCTCGGCGCCGAGCCGCAACATAGTCTTCACAAAATTGTTGCCGTGCTCACCAAACACCCAGGCGGTGCGCACAATCAAATAACGGCAGCCGCTGGCGGCAATCGCCTGCTCGCCGGCCAGTTTACTGGCACCGTAGACGCCGAGCGGCGCGGTGGCGTCACTGGGTTGGTAGGCGCTGGTCTTACTGCCATCAAACACATAGTCAGTAGAGACATGCAGCAGCGGGATGCCCGCTCGTTTGGCCGCCGCGGCGAGATTTTCGGCGCCATCGCGGTTAACTCGGTAAGCCGCCTCTGGCTCGCTCTCGGCCTTGTCGACCGCCGTGTAGGCGGCGCAGTTGATGATAGCGGCGTAGCTACCACTGGCGACCGTATTGGCCACTGCAGCCCCGTCGCCAATATCTAAGTCGCTGCTGGCCATAGCGGTATAGCGCTGCCCCGCTGCGGCTAACTGGGCACAGACCGCGGCGCCAAGTTGGCCACGCGCACCAGTTACTAAAACCGTCACGGCGCGCTCTGGTAGTGGCTAGCGACCCAGTCGCGGTAAGCGCCCGAGGTGACATCGGCCACCCACTGCGGGTTGGCCAGATACCACTGCACCGTTTTGCGAATACCACTGTCGAAGGTCTCGGCCGGTCGCCAGCCGAGCTCGCGCTCTAGCTTGCCAGCGTCAATCGCGTAGCGGCGGTCGTGACCGGGGCGGTCTTTTACATAGCTGATCTGCTCTGCATAGCTGCGCTGGTCGGCGCGCGGTGCCAGCTCGTCCAGCAGCGTACAGAGCGTTTGCACCACCTCAATATTGGCCTTCTCGTTCCAGCCACCCACGTTGTAGACCTCACCCACGCTGCCGTTGGCCAGCACCTCACGGATCGCCGCACAGTGGTCGCTGACGTAGAGCCAGTCGCGCACCTGCTGGCCGTCGCCGTAGATCGGCAGCGGCTCGCCATTGAGGGCATTCTGAATACAGAGCGGTATCAGCTTCTCGGGGAAGTGGTAGGGGCCGTAATTGTTAGAGCAGTTGGTGGTCAGCACCGGCAAGCCGTAAGTGTGGTGATAGGCGCGCACTAAATGGTCGCTGGCGGCTTTACTCGCCGAGTACGGACTGTTGGGCTGGTAGGGGTGTGTTTCAGTAAACGCTGGGGCGTCTTTTTCCAGCGTGCCATAAACCTCGTCGGTCGAGACGTGCAAAAACCGAAACGCCGCCCGCGCTGTGGCATCGAGCTCGCCCCAGTAGCTGCGCACCGCCTCTAGCAGGTTGAAGGTACCGTTGACGTTGGTCTCTACAAATGCCGCCGGGCCGCTGATCGAACGGTCGACGTGCGACTCGGCAGCAAAGTTGACCACCGCGCGCACGCGATGCTGGCGCAGTAGTTGGCCAATGATCTCGCTGTCGCCAATATCGGCGTGGACAAAAATATGCCTGCTGTCGCCCTCTAAGCTAGCCAAGTTAGCTAGGTTGCCGGCGTAAGTCAGTTTATCGACGTTAACCAGCGGCTCATCGCTGCCGGCCAACCAGTCGAGTACAAAATTGGAGCCGATAAAGCCGGCACCGCCAGTGACTAAAATCATAGTTACTATCCTTGGCTAGTCTGCCAACAGGTTATCGGTTACGCGTAGCAGCGCTCGGCGTCAAACAGCGGCGCATCGCTATCCTTGCCAGAGAGGCTCGGCACCAGGCCGGCCAGCGGCCACTCCACGCCCACCGTCGGGTCGTCCCAGCGGATAGCCCGCTCGTCGGCCGGTTGGTAGTAATCGGTGGTTTTGTAGAGAAAGTCCGCGCTCTCGCTGAGGACCAGGAAGCCGTGGGCAAAGCCCGGCGGCACCCACAGCTGGGTGGCGTTGGCAGCGCTTAACTCGCAGCCCCACCACTGTTTAAACGTGGGCGAGCTGCGGCGCAGATCGACCGCGACATCGAACACACTGCCGCTGGTCACGCGAACCAACTTGCCCTGTGGCGCGCTGAACTGGTAGTGCAGGCCGCGCAGCACACCGCGCGCCGAGCGGCTGTGGTTGTCTTGTACAAACGTGTAGTCAGTGCCGGTGGCGGCGTTAAAGTCGCGCTGGTTAAAGCTCTCGCTAAAAAAACCGCGCTCGTCGCCAAATACTTTAGGCTCGATCATCAGTAGCCCGTCAAGCGGGGCTTTAGTTACCGTCAGGCTCATCGTGCGGCCGCCAGCTTCATCAGGTATTTACCGTACTCGTTCTTCAAGAGCGGTTTGGCGAGCTCCACCACGCTCTGCGCGTCGATCCAGCCCTGCTCCAGCGCGATCTCCTCTGGGCAGGCGACCATCAATCCCTGGCGGTGCTGGATGGTGGCGATAAAGCTGGACGCCTCTAGCAAGCTGTCGTGGGTGCCGGTATCCAGCCACGCGTAGCCGCGCCCCATCACCTCTACCGACAGCTCACCAGCCGCCAAGTAGCGCTGGTTGATATCGGTAATCTCCAGCTCACCCCGTGCCGAAGGCTTGATCGAGCGGGCAATGTCGACCACTTGGTTGTCGTAAAAGTAGAGCCCGGTGACTGCGTAGCTGCTTTTCGGTATGGCCGGCTTCTCCTCTATCGAGCGCGCTTGGTAATTTTTATCAAACTCAACCACACCGTAACGCTCTGGGTCTTTAACGTGGTAGGCAAATACCGAAGCGCCCTGCCCGCGCGCTGCGGCGCGCTCCAGCTGCAACTGCAAATCGTGACCGTAAAAGATGTTGTCGCCAAGCACCAGCGCCACCGGATCTTCGCCAATAAATTCGGCACCAATGATAAAGGCTTGGGCGATGCCGGCCGGCTCGTCCTGCACTTGGTAGCTCAACGAGAGCCCCCACTGACTGCCGTCACCGAGCAGCTCCTGGTAGCGCGGCATATCCTGCGGTGTTGAGATGATCAAAATATCACGGATGCCGGCTAGCATAAGCGTGCTCAACGGGTAAAAGACCATCGGCTTATCATAGACCGGCAGCAGCTGCTTGCTGAGCGCGCGGGTAGCCGGGTAAAGCCGGGTGCCGGAGCCGCCGGCCAGTACGATACCTTTGCGCACTGCGCCTTGCTGGTTGCTCATTGTTGCTCCTTGTTGGGTTTGAGGGCCGCCACCCCTAGCGCGCCCGCGCCGCACAGTATAGCCAGCGGAACAGCGATTTGCTAAACCGCCGGTGGGAAATCGCCCAACCGTAGTGGTCGCGGGCGAGCCGCCAGTGGCCGGTCGCCTCCAGCTGCTTGCCTGCGCGGTGCCAGCCCTTCCAGAGCACCATGGCGCTGCCGCGGTTACCGGTTGGGTTGTGGGCTAGCAGCGGCGGCAGCCGCTTTTGTAATTGATGGGCGTAGCGTATCCGCGAGTTCTGGTGAGGCCGGTTAGAGAGTTGATCGCCCTGCAGTTTTTTGGCGTAGCAGCGGTAGAGCACCGGCGCGCCGTCGATGCGCACTATGTTGCCAAAGCACGCAACTTGAAGAAGAAACAGTTTGTCCTCGCTGTGGCGAAGCCGCGCATCAAAGCCGCCCACCGCACGCACCACATCGCTAGCAATCAGATAGGCATCAACCCCCTGCGGATTGAGGTACACCCCGAGCGGTCCCTGCCGGCTCGGCTGATTGTGTAGCCAAAGTCGCTCAGAGAGCAGCCGGTCATCGGCGTCAAAGTAGCTCTCGTTGGTGGTCGCCACCGCGGCCACCGCACGGGTGTCGGCCAGCCCAGCCAGCTGGCGGGCGAACAGGTCATCCGGCAGCAGATCATCTGAGTCGAGAAACAGTACCCAGCTGGCATCTCCGATCCTCTCGATACCGGCATTGCGGGCGGCCCCGACGCCGCCGTTGGCTTGGCGGTAGACCACCAGTTCGAATGGCAATACACGCTGCGCTGCCCACTCCTCGACCGCGTCCGCGCCTCCATCTGTAGAGCCGTCATCAACCACCACCACGCGACTGGCCGAGTGCTGCTGCGCCACCACCGATTCCAGCGTGGCTAGCACCAGTTGGGCGCGGTTATAGAGCGGTATCACTACCGCAACGGTGCTGAACTGATCCGTCACTGAGTGCCCTCTCGGTCGTTTCGTTGAAGGCTATCCAGTAGCCGGCGCAACTCGGCCGCTCCCACAGCAGCCGAGAAGTACCGTTGATAGACCCCTGCCGCCGCACCGCGCGCAGCGCCCTTTCGCTCTGGATTGCAGAGCTCGCTGGCCAATCCTGCTAGCGCATCGGCCAGCGCCTGCGGATCCGCAGCTGGCACAAAACTCAAACCGCTCCGCTCGGCGGTGTCGAGTGGCGGGTAGGCGGGGCTAGCTGCAGTGAGCGTGGGCACCCCGCAGGCGAGCGACTGGTAGACCTTGTTGGGAATAACCCGCTGAGTCTTGTCGCCGCCACCAAAAATACCCAGAGCGATATCGGCGCGCCGGATCCGCGCCGGCAGCTCAGTAAACGGCAGCCAGGGTTCAAATACGACGCTGATATCGCTTTGCTCGGTGACTCCGCCAGCAACAATAGACTCGCACTCCGCGCGTTCAGGGCCATCGCCCAGCAGCGTCAACCGCAGTTTGGGGCCGCGGTAGAGGCAGGCCGCCTCGGCGATCACCGCACTGCCTTGCAAGCCGATGAACGTGCCATAAAATAGCGCCTCGAGCGGCACTTTGGACGGCTCGGTCCGCTCTCCCGGATAGAACAGTGCCTCTTCGGCGCTCACTGGCAGCACCGCCAGCCGCTCCGACGCCACACCGAGCTGGCTGGCGAAGTAATCGGCGTGTGCCGCGGTGTCGGCGACCACCGCGTCGGCGCGGCCAAACAGCGCGCTCTCCCAGCGCAGTAAGCGCCTCGCTGCGCGACTGGTTGCCACGAACTTGTTTTTCTCGTTGACCTGTTTGTCGTAGCTGCTGATCAGCGGATCGACCACCAGCGGGACACCGGCGGCGCGCGTCCAGCGCGCGGCGGCGGCGATGTCGCGCTGGCGGAAACACGGCACCCAGACCAGATCGACATCGCGGTAGCCAACCAACCGCCACTGCCAATCGGCAACCGCCGAGAGGCGCGGCTGAAAGCTATCAACTCGCCAGCCGAGCTGTTCGAACCAGCGGGCCATGGTGCGATTGCGCGGGTAGTCCGGCCCGTAGTTGCCGTGGCGCCCCCAGAACAGCACCCGCGGCTGGCGGCTCACTGCACCACCGCGACAATGCCCAGCGCGGCCAGACGATCGCAGAGTATGCCGTCGATGTCCGGCAGCGGCTGGGCGGTAATTATCGGCTCGGCTAGATCGGCATCGAGCTGGCTGAGCGGGCGTAGGTAGCCCGCTGTGCGGTAGCTGGCCAGCGCCTGCGCGTCGTTATCGCTGAGCCGGCCGCACGCCTGAGGAGCGAATGTGTAGACCGGCCGGCCGGAGTAGATCGCCTCAGCGAGCATACTAAAGCTCTCCTCACTGACCACCACAAAACTGGCCCGGGCCAAGTACTCGGCCACCACCGGGCGGGGTGCTTCACTGTAGTAGCAGCTGTCGAGCAGCGTGAGATTCGCACTGGCGACGGCCTTGCGCAGCAGCAGCTCGGCCGCCGCACCGGTGCGCCGCGAGGTGGTTAACAGCCAGCCGGTCACCGCCGGCAGCACCGCCAACTGGGCCGCCAACTGCTGCCAGTCCGCCGCTGTATAGTGATAACCCGCACCATCGCCGCCGATGAACAGCGCGCCTAGAGCCACGGCGTTATCCGGCGCTGGCAGCGAGCTGCGGCGCGCCGGCGGCAGTGGCAGGACAATGTTGTTGGCCGCCCCGCTGGCGACCACGCTGACAACCGCGCCGAGCTTGGCCGCTGGATAGCCTTTACTGGTGCCACTATAGATGGATCTCGCCCAGCCCTGCTGTTCGGCCACCAGTAGCGCAAACAGCAGATTGCCGCCGGAACCGACCATAATCTGGTAACCACCATCGAGCGGCCTATCAAACCGATAACAGCGGCGCAGCAGCCAGCGCTGCAGCCGCGGCCACGGCCGGTTGGCAGCCGAGCGCAGCAGCGAGCGCAGCCACTTTTGGCGCAGGGAGACTCGGCAGTGGTGCAGCTCTACGACATAGCGGCTGGCCAGCGCGGCGGCGATACCCTCGCTCTGGCTGTCGTGACCGCCGCGGCCCTCGCTGAGCAACAGCACCCGCAACGCGCTCACTTAAACCACCCGCGCCGACCGCTATAGAGCTTGTACTTGAACAGCGCCAGTGAATCTTTGCCCGACACTTTGATGCGCATCAAATCGTAGGGTGCCGGGTCGGTGTCGATGCCCTCTTCCACCGTGACAGCGCTGCTGTAGCCGGCCTGTTCGACGAGCTCGGCGTCGCGCGGCTGATAGAGCCCGAACGGGTAGGCGAAGCTACTTACACGGCAGCCGTACTGCGCCTCTAACGCAGTTTTACAGGCGCTGATCTGGCGCCAGCATTCGTCATCGGAAAGACTGAGTAGGTTACTGTGGTCCAGCGTGTGGCCGCCAAGCTCAAAGCAGCCGCTGGCGAGCATCTGTTCTACCTCGCTGTCAGTGAGCTTCTCCTCGCGGAGCAGCTCGCCGGAATTGTGGTGTGCTTTTTTATTGGTCGACCAGTCGTTGTCGTGGCGATTAACAACCAGATAGAGGGTGGCACAGGCACCGTAGTGCTGTAGCAGTGGCAGCGCCTGAGTAAAGTTGTCGCGGTAGCCGTCGTCAAAGGTGATAAAGACGCTCTTGACCGGCAGCCGATGGCGCTCGGGCCACTCGCTCATTTTGGCAAAGTGCCAGCCCTCGGCAGCCAGCCACGCCAGCTGCGCTTCAAAATCACTTGGCGCCACCCGCAGGCCACGCCACTTCTGCCCCGGCTGCCAGCGGTCGATCATGTGGTACATCAATACACGTGGATGGCGATAGTCGACCGGCCACGACCGGCGCCAAACTAGCAGTGCCAGAGCGGCCAGCGGTAGCGCCACCAGGAGCCAGTTCACTGCAGCAGCTCGCGGTAAACAGCTAGCGTGTCCGCTGACATTTTATCCAGCGTAAACTGCTCGTTAACGGCCGGAAGCGGTGCATCCGCGGCCAACAGGCGCCCGGCCACTACCGCCAGATCGGCGCAATCGGCTACCGCCACTCGCCCCGCCGGATAAAGCGCGGCTAGAATCTCGGCCACGCCACCGTGGTTAAACCCAGCCACCGGCACACCCATAGCCAACGCCTCCAGCACGCTGCGACCAAATGACTCCGGTGTGGTGGAGAGCGACACCACCAGGCTACTGATGGCGTAAATCTCGCGCACGTCGCTGCGGTGGCCGGTAAAAATCACTCGCTCGCTGAGCCCACGCGCTTCAACCTCGCGGTAGAGCGAGTGCGCGTAGGCTTGCCGCTTGGGGTCTTCGCCGCCAACCACTAGGCCGACAATATCGCGTTCACCGAGCGCCTCGATCAAATTGATAAAATAGCTGTGGCCCTTGAGGCGAGTCAGCCGCCCCGCGATGGTCACCAGCCGTTTGCCCGCCAACTGCGGGTAACTCTGCTGCCACGCCGCCAGCCACTCCGCACCGGGCTGAAAACCACGCGGGAACTGGTCGGGCGCTACCCCGCGCGGAATCACCCGGATCTTGCCGGGAGCCACCCGCGGGTAGTGGTCGCGCAGATAGTTGGCGGCCGTTTCAGATACAGTAATAACACGCTCGCCGCAGCCCATAATCTCGCTATAGCGGCTCACCGAGTGCAGCCCATGCAGGGTGGTGACCAACTTCGGCCGTGTAGCGGGGGGCAATCCGCGCCACGCCAGCCACACCACCCAGGCCGGCATGCGCGAGCGGACATGGATGATGTCAGGGCGCTCGACACGCAGCCAGCGCCGTAGCTTAAACAGCTGCAGTAGCGTAACCGGGGATTTACGGTCGAGCCGCCAGTGGATATGCCGACTACTCTCGCGTTCGAGCTGCTCGACCAACCGGCCGCCGGCGCTGACCACCAATGACTGGTGGCCCGCCGCCACCAGTGCGGCGGCGATCTCTAGCGCGCCGCGCTCGACACCGCCCGTATCCAACGCTGGGACAAACTGGACGACTTTCATGGGCCGCGGCAGCCGACTTAAAGCCGGCCGTCAACCTCGTCGCGGGCAAACAGGCACTTGGCGTCGTAGACGACGTGAGCCGACTTACCCCAGCGGCGCAGCGCCGCGACACCGGCGTCGTGAAACACAGTGTGACCCACCGCCACGACAATGGCGTCGTAGCTGCCCGGCTGAGGTGCATCGATCAGCCCAACACCGTACTCTCGCTCGGCCTCGTCGCGATCTGCCCAAGGATCGTGAATATCGACCTGCAGGCCGAGAGCGACAAACTCATTAACGACATCAATCACCCGCGAGTTGCGCAGGTCTGGGCAGTTCTCTTTGAAGGTAAGGCCCAGCACCAACACCCTGGCGCGGTTGACCGACACGTCGTGCTCAAGCATCAAGCGGATCACCTGATTGGCCAGATAGCCGCCCATCTGGTTGTTGATCCGCCGGCTAGCTTGGATGATCTCAGGGTGGTGGCCGACCGCTTGGGCCTTGCGGATTAGGTAGTAGGGGTCGACACCAATGCAGTGGCCACCAACCAAGCCGGGGCGAAACGGCAGGAAGTTCCACTTAGAGCCGGCCGCCTCTAACACCTCTAGCGTATCGATGCCGAGGCGATTAAACAGCACGGCCAGCTCGTTCATGAGCGCGATATTCACGTCGCGCTGAACGTTCTCAATCACCTTGGCCGCTTCAGCCACTTCGAGTTGGCCGGCCGGATAAGTACCTGCGGTGATGATGGTTTTATACAGTGCATCAACCCGCTCAGCCGCTTCTGGGCTGGAGCCCGAGGTGACCTTAACGATCGACGCCAGTGGCCGCTGCTTGTCACCGGGATTGATGCGTTCGGGGCTATAGCCAACCTGAAACTGGCGGTTAAATTCCAACCCCGAGCCCGCCACCAGCTCCGGCACACAGACCTCACGGGTCGCGCCGGGGTAGACGGTAGATTCGTAGATGACCAAGTCGCCCTCGTCAAGTAGCTGTGCGACGGTGCGGCTAGCGCTGACCAGCGGGGTAAAATCCGGTTGATCGAAGGCGTCGACTGGGGTCGGCACAGTAATGATGTAGCAGCTGCAGTGGGCGATATCGGCCAGCGAACTGGCAAATACCAAGCTCGACGCCTCCAGTGCGGCGGGCTCTACTTCCGCAGTGCGGTCAACGCCGCGCTGTAGCTCTGCTATACGAGTCGGGTTAAGATCAAAACCGACCACCGGATATTTCTCGGCAAAGGCAAGTGCCAGCGGCAGGCCGACATAGCCGAGCCCAATGACGGCAATGCTCTCTTGTGTTGCTAACCGCTGTTTGTCTGCCACCTAGTCACCATCCCTACTCATTGTTGCCGACACTCACAACCCCTGCTGTGGCGCCTGCGCAGTGTAACCCACCCGGCTTAGTTGTCTATGACTCGCGCCGCCAGCTGGTGCCGGCGCGGCTGTCTTCCAATACCACGCCGGCGGCCAGCAGCTGCTCGCGGATCTCATCGGCGCGGGCGAACTCCCGCCCCTGCTTGGCAGCGGCGCGCTCGGCGATCAGCACCTCGATCTGTTCCGCGGTAATCGCCCCCTCGTCGCGGGCGGCGGTAAACCACTGCTCGGGGTCATTGGCCAGCAGCCCGAGCAGCTCGGCGAGTGCCAACAGCTCGGCTTTTATCGCCGGCTTGGCTTGGTCTGCGCTGCTGTTAAGCAGCCGCGCCAAGCGGTGCAGCTCGCCGAGTGCGGCCGGGGTATTTAAGTCGTCGCACAGTGCCGCATAGCCGGCGCTGCCCTCTACTGCGACCGGCGCAGCAACGATATCGGTCGCGCTGCGCAGCGCGGTGTAGAGCGAGTCGAGCGAGCTCTGCGCCTGCTCAAGCAGGTCGCCACTAAAGTTGGCCTCAGAGCGGTAGTGGGCGGCCAGCAGTGCGTAGCGCAGCACCTCGCCGCGGTAGAGGGTGAGCAGCTCGTCGACGGTTTTAAAGTTGCCCAACGACTTGGACATCTTCTCGCCATCGATATTGATAAACCCGTTGTGCAACCAGAACCGCGCCAACGGCTCGCCGGCGTGGGCGCAGCAGCTCTGGGCGATCTCATTCTCGTGGTGGGGGAAGATCAGGTCTTGGCCACCGCCGTGAATATCGATGGTGGTGCCGAGGTGCTTTTCGATCATTGCCGAGCACTCGAGGTGCCAGCCGGGCCGGCCGCGCCCCCACGGGCTATCCCAACCGGGCTGCTCGACAGTTGAGGGCTTCCACAACACAAAGTCACCGGGGTGGCGCTTGTAGCTGGCCACCTCTACCCGTGCGCCGGCCAGCATCTCATCTAGGCTGCGGCCAGACAGCGCGCCGTAGTCGGCCATCGACTCGACGCTGAACAGCGCGTGACCTTCGGCGACATAGGCGTGGCCACTGGCGATCAGCTGCTCGACTAGCGCGATCATCTCGGCGAGGTGCTCGGTCGCCAGCGGCACAATCGGCGGCGGCAGGTTGTTGAGCGCCGCCATATCGTCGAAATAGGCTTGCGTATAGCGCGCCGTCAGCGCCGCGGTGGTCTCGTTGTTGGCCGCTGCAGCCTGAATAATCTTGTCGTCAATGTCGGTAATATTGCGCGCGTAATCAACTCGGCCGTAGCGCTGACGCAGCAGCCGGTAGAGCGTATCAAATACTACCGCCGGGCGCGCATTGCCGATGTGCACACGGTTGTAGACGGTCGGCCCGCAGACATACATGGTGACCCGCTCAGCACTCTGCGGCTGGAACGGCTGCTTGCTGCGGCTAGCGGTGTTGTAGAGCTGCAGCACGCTCTCCATCAGCCCTGCCCCCGGCCGCTGTCGCGCAGGCCAATGGTCAGGTTAAACACCAGCCGATCGCTGGCCGAGCCCTCGCGAGTAAAGTAGCCCTCGCGCTCAAACTGGTAGGTAACGCCCAGCGGTGCCTCGGCCAGGCTCTGCTCGACGCGGGCGTCGGCGACCACACTGAGCGAGGCGGGGTTGATCTGCTCAAGCAGCTCACCGTCGCCACCATCGGCCTCTGGGTTGGTGAACAAGCGGTCGTAAAGCCGCAGCTCGGCAGGCTGCGAGCGCTGCGCTGATACCCAGTGGATAACCCCGCGCGGGCGGACCCCGTCGGGGCCATCGGCACCTACTGTACCCGCGACTAAAGAGCAGTTGAGCTGGGCAATCTCGCCGTCGCTGCCGCGCACCACCTCGTCAGCCTGAATAATGTAGCCACCGCGCAGCCGCACATAATCGCCGATCACCAGCCGCTTAAACTTCTTGCGCGACAGTGTGGTGTCTTCACTAAAGTCGCCGGCGTCGATGTACAGCTCGGCGTCAAACGGTAGCTGGCGCTCGCCGAGCTCCGGCCGGTTGGGGTGGTTGGCGGCGCTCAGCAGCTCGCCCTGCTGGCAGTTGGTCACCACCACCTTGAGCGGGTTGATGACACACATAGCGCGCGGTGCGTTGTTGTTGAGGTCGTCGCGGATAAAGTGTTCAAACTGGGCGATATCGACCACGCCGTCGGTCTTGGCGACCGCTAGACTGTTGCAAAACTGGCGAATCGCTGCGGCGCTGACACCGCGCCGGCGCAGCCCGCTGATGGTTGGCATGCGCGGGTCGTCCCAGCCGTCTACTACCCCTTCGTCGACCAGCTTTTTAAGCTTGCGCTTACTGGTCACCGTGTAGTTAAGATTGAGCCGACCAAACTCGTACTGGCGCGGTTTGCTGGGCAGCGGCAGGTTGTCGACAAACCACTCGTAGAGCGGCCGGTTGGCGGCAAACTCCAGCGTGCAGACCGAGTGACTGACACCTTCGATGGCGTCCTCTTGGCCGTGCGCAAAGTCGTAGTTGGGGTAGATACTCCACTCGCTGCCGGTGCGGTGGTGGGCCATCTTGCGAACCCGGTAGAGCACCGGGTCGCGCAGGTTAATATTGGCTGCGGCCATATCGATCTTGGCGCGCAGGGTCATTTTGCCCTCGTTGATGTCGCCGCGGCGCATCTGCTCGAGCAGCGCGCGGCTCTCTGCCGCCGGGCGCTCGCGGTACGGGCTGGCGCGGCCGGGCTCGGTGAGCGTGCCGCGGTAGTCGCGCATCTGCTCGGCGTTTAGCTCGCAGACATAAGCCAGGCCATTGTCGACCAGATACAGCGCCCACTCGTAGAGCTGGCCAAAGTAATCAGAGGCGTAGCGGACCGGACCGGCCCATTCAAAGCCGAGCCACTGCACATCGGCGATGATGGCATCGACGTACTCTTGGCTCTCTTTTTCGGGGTTGGTGTCGTCAAAGCGCAGGTGGCAGTCGCCACCGTACTGGGCCGCCAAGCCAAAATTTAGGCAGATCGATTTGGCGTGGCCGATGTGCAGGTAGCCATTCGGCTCGGGCGGGAAGCGCGTCACCACCCGCTCTACGCGACCGGTGGCGAGGTCGTCGCGAATAATTTGTTCAATAAAATTGCCGGCGGGCGCGGCGCTTTGGTGCGGGTCGGTCATGGTGCAAACTCGTTAGCGGGCGCCGGTTGCACCCGTAGTTAGGCAGCGATTATATCGGCTGCGCCGAGCCGGTTAAACCAAACTGCGCCAATTAAGCCGGTTTATCCGCAGATCGGTTCATTTGCCCGCCGCCAATCGGTACAATGGCGCCCTGCGCACCCCGCGCCAGACTTCCCGTTCCACCCGCACCGACAACTCTGTGCCAACCAATAGGTAACCGCTATGATCACGCTTCGCACTACCATGGGCGATATCGCCATCGAGCTCGACTTCGACAACGCGCCGCTCTCTGCTGCCAACTTCCTCAACTATGCCCGCGAAGGGTTTTACACCGGCACCGTCTTCCACCGCGTGATCAATGGCTTTATGGTCCAGGGCGGCGGCATGGACAGCGACATGAACCAAAAAGCGGGCCACCCGCCGATTGAAAACGAAGCCGACAACGGCCTCAAGAACGAAATCGGCACGCTGGCGATGGCGCGCACCAACGACCCGCACTCGGCCTCTTCGCAGTTTTTTATCAACGTGGCCGACAACCAGTTCCTCAACCACTCTGGCAAAAACCCGCAGGGCTGGGGCTACGCGGTGTTTGGTAAGGTAGTCGACGGCATGGATGTGGTTAATGCGATTAAAGAAGTGCGCACCGGCAGCTCGGGCTTTCACCAAGATGTCCCGGTCGACACCATCGAGATCACCGAAACGCTGATCAGCGACAGCTACGCCGACCGCTAAGCCGCAGTGACCCGCTATCTGATCTCAGACCTGCACCTCGCCCCAGAGCGGCCAGAACTACTGGCCGCACTAGAGGGGTTTTGTGCCGACAAGCTGGATAGCGGTGACCAACTCTACATCCTTGGCGACCTGTTTGAGGCGTGGATCGGCGACGACGATCCATCGCCATTGGCCTGCGCAGTCAAGGCGCTGCTGCGCAACCTCGGCCAGCGCGGGGTAGCCTGCTTTGTCCAGCTCGGCAACCGCGACTTTATGCTTGGCAAACGGTTTGCCCGCGACAGCGGCTGCACCCTGCTCGGCGATTACGCGCAGCTGGACGACCCGGCCGGGCCGATCTTGCTCACCCATGGCGACCTGCTCTGCACCGACGATGTCGACTACCAGCGCTTTCGGCGCAAATCGCGCCACCCGCTCTACCGCTTCATGCTCGGCCACCTACCGCTGCGCTACCGCCAGCGGCTGGCC
The DNA here is from genome assembly GCA_024639885.1 of Porticoccaceae bacterium. GTDB lineage: Bacteria > Pseudomonadota > Gammaproteobacteria > Pseudomonadales > Porticoccaceae > LSUCC0057. The sequence goes on from JAHEGD010000002.1 coordinate 80,678, forward strand.
GCCCAGTGGCGGGCCAAAAGCCGCGCCGCCAGTGCCAACAAACTGGCCGCGATTATGGACGTTAACGCCGCCACCGTGGAGGCAGTGATGGTTGAGCACGGGGTAACCCGGCTGATCCACGGCCACACCCACCGCCCCAACACCCACCAACACGGCACAAAGACCCGCTATGTACTGGGGGATTGGGGTGACTACGGCTGGTATATTGCGCTCGACAATGGCGCGATAAATCTTGAAAAATTTGCCATCAGCCCCTAAATTTACCATTGCAAACAGCACAGTTGGGGCGCCCGGCAATCCCGCCGCCGCGCCGCAATAGTTAGGAGATACGCATACCATGAACGACCAACACTCAATCGTTCGCAGCAGCAGCTCTGGCATCACCAGCACCGCACTGAGCCCTGAAGTCAGCAAGGTTCTGCGCTCAACTTATCTACTGCTGGGCGCCACGATCACTTTCAGCGCGGTTATGGCCGCGGTGGCGATGGCAGTCAACGCCCCCTACTTTGGGCTGTGGACTCTACTCCCCTACTTCCTCTGTCTGTGGATGGTAGAGAAAAATAAAAACAGCGCCGCTGGCCTGCTGTGGGTATTCGCGCTGACCGGCTGGATGGGCTTTACCATCGGGCCAATCCTCAGCTACTACTTGGCCACCTCGGGCTCTGAGCCGATCCTGACCGCGCTGGGCGCCACCGCGCTGGTGTTCTTTGGCGCCTCTGGCTACGTGTTAACCACCAAGAAAAACCTCAGCTTCATGGGCGGCTTCTTGATGGTCGGTATGCTGGTCGCTTTCGTTGCCGGTATCGCCAACGTCTTTCTTGAGATCCGCGGCTTGTCGCTGGCGGTTAGCTCGGCGTTCGCACTGATCTCAACCGGGGTCATCATGTGGCAGACCAGCGCCATCATCCACGGCGGCGAGCGCAACTACATCTCGGCCACCGTCACCCTGTTTGTGATGATCTACAACCTGTTCTTGAGCCTGCTGCAGTTGATCGGTCTCAGTGACGACTAACTGCCACAGTGCTGCTAAAGGGCCCGTGCGCGGGCCCTTTTTTATTGGCGGCCAGCGCTGTGGCTAAGGCCTACTTGGCCCGGCTGCCAGCCTGGGACCGCAAGCGCGCCGCGCAACTGGCCAACCAGCAAGCGATCGAGCTGACCGATGCCCGCTTCGAGTTGCTTGAAGCGGCACGCGCCTTCTACGACCGCTACGGCTTCTCGCCCTCTAACCGGCCGCTGATCAGCACCATCGCCGAGCGACTCGGCTTAGAGAAGGGCCGCAGCATCTATCTGCAGAGCCAGTTTCCCGACAGCCCCGCCAAAACCGTTGCCCTGCTTGCCGGGCTGCCTAAACCGAAGAACTGCTTGTGACCGACACCCTACCCGCCCCGACCAGCTTTGCCGACAAAATGGCCGCGCTCAACAGCCAACTCAGCGCGCTCAATCCGCCGCCACTGGTCGCGTTTGATTCGCCGCCCGAAGGCTACCGGATGCGCGCCGAGTTTCGTATCTGGCACGAGCACGGCCGCGCCCACTACGCCATGCACAAGCCGGGCGAGAAACGCCCCTATGTCATCGATCAATTCCCGATCGGCTATGCACTGATCCAACAGCTGATGCCACCGCTGCTGGCGGCGATTAATGCCGAGCCGCTGCTGGCCCGCAAGCTGTTTGCGGTAGAGTTTCTCACCGGCCTCAGCGGCGATGCGCTGATCACCCTGCTCTACCACCGCCCGCTCGGCGACGACTGGCAAGCGGTCGCAAAGCCGCTTGAGGCGGTGCTCGGTGTTGCTATCATCGGCCGCAGCCGCAAACAAAAAGTAGTGCTCAGCCGCGACAGCATCGACGAGCAGCTGACCGTCAATGGTCGCCAGTTTAGCCAGCAGCAGGTAGAAAACAGCTTCACCCAGCCCAACGCGCTGATCAATCAGAAGATGCTCGGCTGGGCCGCTGAGCAGACTGCCGACAGCCACGGCGATCTGCTTGAGCTCTACTGTGGCAACGGCAACTTCACCAGCGTACTGGCCGCCAACTTTAACCGGGTGCTGGCCACCGAGATCTCTAAAACCTCGGTGCGCTCAGCCGAGCACAACTTTGCCGCCAACGCGGTCGACAACGTCACCGTAGTGCGTATGTCGAGCGAAGAGCTGAGCGAAGCACTGGCAGGGGTGCGGCCGTTCCGCCGCCTTGCCGCAGTCGACCTGCCCAGCTACCAGTTCACCACACTGCTGGTCGACCCGCCGCGCGCCGGCTTAGACGAAGGCACTCGCGCGCTGGCCGCACAGTTTGAGCGTATCGTGTATATCTCTTGCAACCCCGACACCCTGGCCCGCGACCTGACCGCACTGCACGCCACCCACATCATTACCGCACTGGCTGCGTTCGACCAGTTCCCCGGTACCGCGCACTTGGAGAGCGGCGCGCTGCTCACCAAGCGGGAGACAGCAGCCTAGCACCCGGTTATCGCGGACCGCACGCAGCACACCAACGACATCATCCCGGACCGCACGCAGCGCCCCAACAACGTCATCCCGGACCGCACGCAGCGCCCCAACGACGTCATTCCGGACCGCGCGTAGCACCCTAACAACGTCATCCCGGACAGCGCGTAGCGCGTGATCCGGGATCTTGTGTGGGTTGGCACACGGTCGTTGTTGGTGGCGCAGCCACCAGTGCTGGCCACACTTGTGACCCTGCAACGGTTGCTATCTTTCAAAAAAAGATCCCGGCTCAAGGCCGGGATGACGGTAGTGGTGTGGCGCGAAGATCACGGCTCAAGGCCGAAATGACGATATCGGGGATAGCCGCCCTTGCGGGCTCTGTTACTGCCGGGTGTAAATCACCTTGCCAGCTTTGATCGTCTGGTTCACTTTGATGTCGCGCAGCGCCATCGGCTCTACGCTGAGCGGGTTGTTATCCAGCACCACTAAGTCGGCGAGTTTGCCGACCTCGATCGAGCCTTTGCGGTCCTCTTCAAAGTGCTGGTAGGCACCGTTGATAGTCTGCGCGGCGATCGCCTCCATCACACTGATGCGCTGATCCTCGCCGATCACGACGCCCTCGCGCGAGATGCGGTTAACCGCCGTCCAGATCAGAAACATCTGGTTGAGCGGGGTGACCATAAAGTCGGTGTGGTTGGTTGGCCGCAGCCCCATATCGATAGCGCGGCGCAGCGGGCTCATAAAAGATGCCTGCTCCATACCGCGTTGGCGAATATGGGCGTCGGCAAAAAAGAACGTGTGCTGGGTAAATAGCGCCGGCACCATCGCGTAGCGCTGGTAGCTGTCGAGCTGGTCTTGGCGTACAAACTGGCTGTGGATAATAGTAGTTCGGCGGTCTACCGCGCCCGGCTGTTCACCGTTGGCAGCCAGATAGGCCTGATGGCCGGCAATCGCCATATCAATCGCGCCATCGCCATTGGCGTGAATAATCACCTGCAGATCGCGGTCGTAGCAGTTGGCAAACTGCTGGTTGAGCTGTTGCTGGTCCATCAGCGCGGTGCCGTGCCAGTCGTGCTCGCCACTCGGGCCGGGCACCAGATAGGGGGCAGTGAACAGCGCGGTGCGCGCCTGCGGTGAGCCGTCTGAGACAATTTTACAGCCACCCAAACGGAACCCCGGCGCCAACTCAACGGCTGCCTCGCGGCCACCGTGGTAGCTGCCCAGCGCCGCCAGGTCGTACTGCTCGGCCAACTGGTCGAGCAGATGGCTCTGCGGGTAGGCGATCACATCCATCACCAGATCGCCAGCCGCATCGGCCTGCTGCAGCGCCTGCATCGCCTTCATGTCGGCAGCGCCTTCGTGGGCAGTAGTGATACCACTGGCGGCGTAGAGCTGTTGGATACCGCGAATCAAGCCAGGGATCGCCTCGTCGCTGCTGTTAAACATCACCGGGTAGACCGCGTAGAGCGCCGTTTCCATCAGCCAGCCGGTCAGCTGGCCGTCGCTGCGCCGGCCGATCACCCCGCCAGCCGGCACCGGCGTCTCCTCGCTGATACCGATCGCGGCAAGTGCCGCCGAGTTGAGGATGGCGCCGTGGCCAGAGACATGGAACAGCCCAACGGGGTTGTCGGGGAACGCCTCGTCTAGGTTGAAGCGGTCGACCCAGACACCGTCGACCATGTTGTTCTCATCGTAGCCCCAGCCCATCAGCCACTCGCCGGCAGCGAGGTCGCGACTGTCGGCCTCTGCCAGCAGCGCCTGCTGGACATCGGCAACGCTTTGAATAGAGCCGATCGGCGGCCCCTGTAGGTCGACCTTGCCGACAATATTGGTACCCATGAAAAAGTGGCTGTGCGGGTCGACAAAGCCGGGCAGCAACGCGCCGCCATTGAGATCGACCAGCGCCGTCTGTTCGCCCTGCCAGTCGGCTTGCAGCTGGTCGGCACTGCCCACCGCAACGATCACACCATCGCGCACGGCAGCCGCTTCGGCCACTGTGCGCTGCGCATCAACGGTAATCACCGCGCCATTTAGATAGAGCGTATCGGCTGGCCGCTCGGCCACCCCGCCACAGCCCGCCACCAATCCCAGTGCCACCGCACCGGCTACCATCGCTCGTAAAAAGACCATTGCCCTACCCCTTTTTTGTTGTGATCAACTGTTTTTATCTGCCGGCCACTCTACCGGTAATTTTTAAGCCGCGCAGCTAGTGGATTACTCCACGTGGCTTATGGGCCGCCAGCCAGCTCTTGGCGGCGTGGCCGAGCGCTTCGCCCAGCTCCGCCTCATGCGCCTCGCGCTCACCGGTGAGCTGGCGCTTAGTCGCCTTGTCTAACGCCTGCCAGGCGTCGCGAATCGGCAGGTGGGCAGTGCGCTCGGCCAGCTGGATAAACGGCCGAAGGCCACTCTGCTCGGTATCGGTCAGCTGGCTCTGGGTGATCAGGTAGTTGACCCGCAAGGCCGCCTCGGTGGCGACCATATCGCCGCTCACCAGCGCTTGGCAGACCACCGCGATCGAGTCGCGGGTTTCGCTGTCGCGCTGTGCCGCCAGCGCCCGGTAGCTAGCCTCGCGTTCGGCACTGCGGCGCTGCTGGGCGTCGAGCTGGCGCGACAGCGACAGCGCATAAGCGACTAGCCCAACCAATAGCAGCAGGCCAACCGCCGCAGCCGCCCAACCCAAAGTAGTGATCTCACTCATCGCCGTGCTCCTGTTCACTGCTGTCGAGCAGCGGTTGCGGCAGCGATTTTTTGGCTTTGGCGCCGAGCGCCTTAATCTGTTCGGCGCGGCGCACCAAGTTGCCCTTGCCAGCGGTCAGCCGCTTGTGGGCGGTGGTGTAGACCTCGACACTCTTGTCGAGGTGCTTGCCAACATCCTCCAGCGCCTCGACATAGAGCACAAATTGGTCGTAGAGTGCGCCGGCTTTATCGGCGATCTCCAGCGCATTGAGGTTCTGGTCGGCGTAGCGCCAGAGATTTTTAATCGTCCGCAGGGTCACCATCAACGTACTGGGGCTGACGATAATAATGTTGCGCTGGTAGGCGTCGCGGATCAGGTCGCCATCGTGGTCGATCGCCAAGATAAAGGCCGCCTCGACCGGCACAAAGATCAGCACAAAATCAAGGCTGTTGACCCCCGGCAGCGACTCGTACTCTTTGACCGACAGCCCGCGCATGTGGCTGCGAAGTGCTTGCAGGTGCTGCTTGAGGTAGCGCTCGCGCTCTACCTCGTCGCTGGCGTTGTAGTAGCGCTCGTAGTCGGTCAGGGTCACTTTAGAGTCGATGATCACATCGCGCCCCTCGGGCAGGTGAATCACCACATCGGGGTAGCGCAACCGACCATCGCTGTCGCGGCTGCTGGCCTGGGTGGTGTACTCGCGCCCCTCTGTCAAACCGGAGTCCTCGAGCAGCCGCTCCAGCACTAGCTCACCCCAGTTGCCCTGCGCCTTGTTGTCGCCGCGCAGCGCCTCGGCCAGCTTGGCGGCGTCGTTGGCGATCTTATCGGTCTGGGTGCGCAGCTCAGTGATCTGGCCGACCAGTGCACTGCGCTGATCGTTCTCGTGTTTGTAGACCTGCTCGACACGCGACTTAAACTCGTTGAGATCGCGACGCAGTGGCTGCATCGTGTTGTCCAGCGCCTCGCGGCTGGCGGCCTGAAACTTACTCTGCTTGTCGTCGAATATTCGGTTGGCCAGGTTCTCAAACTGCTCGCTCATTTTGCTCTGCAGCCCCACCAGGGTGTGCTCTTGCATCTCTAACCGCTGCGCTTGGAGGGCGTTGTCGCGGCGCAGCTCGGTCACTTCGGTTAGCGCCGCGTCGCGCGCCTGCTCCAGCTCGGCCAGCTCTTCGGCAGCGGCGGCCCGCTCGCGCTGGGCGCTGCGCCACACCACCGCCAGGCCGGCACAGCTGGCCAGCAGTAAAACAGCCAATATCAGGTCAATCAGCACAGCTCGCTCACCCCTTGGTCAATGGTGGCGCCAGCGGCGCCGTTGCGGTCGCCGAATGTTACCTTAGCGGTAGTCACTTTTCTGCACCGAATTGCTCTTTTTAGCCCCCGCCAGCAGGTGAAGCAGCTGGCCATTGGGGGTAAACTGGCTGCTGACTTGCTACTAGCAGCGCCGCTTGGCCTCTGCACAGCGCCACCCAGCTAAAAGGATTTACACCGTGTTACAGGCCGCCGTCGCCCCCAGTCTACTCAGCGCCGCACTCGTCGACGGCGGCGTGGTTATCGCCCCCAACCAGCGCTTGGCGCAGGCGCTGCGCGCCAGTTGGGCCGCGCAGCAGAGCGCCAAGGTCTGGCCGGCGCCGGCAATTTATGCGCTCGACGAGTGGATAGCCCAGTGCTGGCAGCAGTGGTGCGAGCGCCACCCCGCGCAGGCCGAGCACTTACAGCCGTTGCACCCGGTGCTGGCGCGGCGCCTCTGGCAGCGCGCCATCGGCGACTGCCAACCAGAACTGGATGCCGGCCGCTACGCCAACCTGGCCAGCGAGGCGCACCAGCTACTGGAACGCTGGCAGCTAACCCCCGCCCAGCTGCCGCTCCACCGCGCCGCCAGCGAGCAGTTTGCCGGTTGGAGCCAGCGCTTCAGCGCGCTGCTCGACGAGATCGGCAGCGCCACCGCAGAGCAGCAGCAACAGCAGCTGATCGACTGGCTGACCGCCAACCCGACCGAACAGCGCCGCAAGCTCACCCTGTGCGGCTTCCAGAGCCTGCCGCCGCTGCGCAGCGCCCTGCTCGCTGCCGCTTTTGCCAGCCACAACGAGCTGCCGCTGGGCGACCCCAGCCACTGCCAGCCGGCGCTGTTGGTACGCCCCAGCGACCCGGCCAACGAGCTCTACGCCGCCATCGACGCCGCCCTCGCCCAGATCGCCGCCGCGCCCGACACCGTCGCCGCGGTGGTTATCAGCGACCTCAGCCAGCGGCTCAGCGAGGTTGAGCGGGTCGCCCAGCGGCTGGTTGAGCACTACCAGCTGCCCGCCGACACGGTTAACTTGTCGGCCAGCCGGCCGCTCGCCGAACAGCCCATCATCGCCATAGCCACTATGCTGCTGCGCGGCTTTAGCCAGCCGCTGCCGCTCGCCGACTGCCTGCACCTGCTCTACAGCCCCTACTGGCTGGCCGGCGCCGCCAGCAGTGCAGAGCTGGCCACCGCCGAGCTAACGCTGCGCGCCAGCGGCCAGAGCCAGCTGCGGCTCAGCGAGCTGCTCGCCGCGCTCAGCGATGCCAGCACGGCACCTGCAGAAGAGTCGCCGGAAGCGCCCAACAGCGCCCACAGCGCACTGATCTGGCTGCGCGAACAGTGGCGCGGCAACCGCTCGCTGCGCGACTGGGCCGCGGTTATCCACGCCGGGCTGACCGCGTTCGGCCTGGCCGGCCAGCGCAGCCTAGACAGCGCCGAGTACCAGCAGCTGCGCCAGTGGCAGCTGGCGCTAGAGGAGCTGGCTGCACTGCGCCCGCCGGTGGCGGTCGGCGGCTGCGTGGTCGACGCCAACGCGGCGGTCAGCTACCTGGCCGAGCTGCTCGCGCAGCGCCCGTTCCAACCGCAAGCGGGCGCGCCGCGGCTGCACCTGCTCGGCACCCTAGAGGCGGCCGGGCTGCGCTTTGACCAGCTGCACTGGCTGGGTCTGTCCAGCCAAGTGCTGCCAGCAGCGCTGAGCCCCAATCCACTGTTGAGCCTAGAGTGGCAGCGCAGCCACGCCATGCCGCGCAGCGACCACGCCCGCGAGCAACAGATCGGCGAGCAGCTGCTGGCCACCCTGCGCGGTTGCAGCGCCCAGATGACGGTTAGCTGCGCACTGTCCGCCGGCGAGGAGCTACTAGAGCCGAGCCCGCTGCTGGCCGCCATCGGCACCCAACCACAACCGGCCGCGGTGCAGAGCCCACCGTGGCTGCAGTGGACAGCGCGGGCCAGCGAGCCACTCGACGACCAGCGCGCGCCTGCGCTCTCTGCCGACGAACAGCTCTTGTCGAACGGTAGCCAGCTGCTCAAGCAGCAGGCCAGCATGCCCTTTAACGCCTTTTTAACCCAACGCTTGGCAGCGGTGGCGCTGCAACAGCCGGCGGTCGGGGTTGGCCCGGCACTGCGCGGCTCGCTGCTGCACCGCGCGCTGGAAAAACTGCTACCGGTCGGCACCAGCAGCCAAGCGCTAGCGGAGCTGGCCGCCGACCCGGCGGCACTCGGCGCAGCGATCAACTCGGCGGCGGCGGCCGCTATCGAGCACAAAAAACGAAACAACCCGCCGCTGCGGCGCGACTCGGTAGCCAGCTGCGAGCAGCGCGCCCTCGCCCAGCTGCTCGAGCGCTGGGTCAGCTTCGACCTCGGCCGCGCCGCGTTCACTATCGAGGCGGTCGAGGAGCGGGTCACCACCCAAATCGGCGAGTTGACCCTATCGCTGAGTATCGATCGGATCGACCGCATCGACGGCCACCAGTTGGTAATCGACTACAAGACCGGCAAGGTGACCAAGAGCAGCTGGCAGGGCGAACGGCTCAGCGACCCGCAGCTGCCGCTCTACTCCGCCGCGCTGGCGGTACCGCCAGATGGCTGCAGCTTTGCCGTGGTGCGCGGCGATAGTGCTGCCCTAACTGGTGAGGCGGGTCCGCCGCTGCTGGATAAAACTGGGCTCGGCGACGACGGTTGGCAGCAGCAGTTGGCAAACTGGCGGCTGCAGCTGCAAAGCCTAGCAGACGAGTTTTGCAGCGGTGACGCCAGCCTGGTTGTCTACAACAAAACAGAAGAGGGTTACCAAGCCGATCTGCGCCGTATCAATCGCAGCCCCGAATGGCAGCAACTCGCCGAGTCCAGCGAGGTGTTGTCATGAACGACCGCACTGCCCTGCGCGATGCCGACCGCGCCGCCCGCGCCGCGGCGATCGATCCGCGCCACAGTTTCATCGTCTCGGCGCCGGCCGGCTCCGGCAAGACAGCGCTGCTAACCCAGCGCTACCTGGCGCTGCTGGCCAGCGTCGACGAGCCCGAGGAGTGCCTGGCGATCACCTTCACCCGCAAGGCCGCCGCTGAAATGGCCAAGCGCATCAGCGAGGCACTGATCGCGGCGAGCGACGGCGAGCCGCCCAAAAAAGACTTCGAGCTGGCCACCTACCAGCTGGCCCGCACCGCCTTGGCGCGCAGTGAAGCACGCGGCTGGGCGCTGCTGAGCTCGCCACAGCGGCTGCGTATCCAGACCATCGATAGCTTCAACCGCTACCTCGCCAAACAGCTGGCGCTGGAGACCGAGCTCGGCGAACTGCCGCCGCCGGCCGACAATGCCGACTACGACTACCGCTGCGTGGCCACCGACCTGCTCGAAAACTACGCCGACCGCGACGGGCTGCGCGAGCCGATCGCCATCCTGCTCGGCCACACCGGCAACAGCCAACAGAACGCCACCGAGCTGCTGGTGCGGCTGCTGGCGATCCGCGAGCAGTGGCTGCTTGGCGTCCATCAGCACGAGTCGGCCAGCGCCGCCGGCACCGAGCAGGCGCGCCGGCTGCTAGAGCAGCTGGTCAGCCAGCAGCTAGCGCGCGCCCGCATACTGCTACTGCCGTTTCTCGGCCAGCTGCTAGAGCTGGCCGACCGCGCCGCCGGGCAACTGCCAGAAAAGCAGCTCGACAGCGCGATCAGCGCACTGCACGGGATTACCGAACTGCCCGCCGAGCCGGCCGCGCTACCGGCCTGGCAGGGGCTGGCCGAGCTGCTGCTAACCGGCAAAAACACTTGGCGCAAGACAGTCAATATCAATCAAGGGTTTCCCTCCAGCGACAGCGCCAGCAAGGCGATCAAGGCGGAGTTTTTGACCCTACTCGGCGAGTTGGATAACGGCGAGCCGGCCAGTGCCGAGCTGCTGGCCGAGCTAGTGCCGATCAAGAGCCTGCCCGACCCGCAGCTGGTAGACCACGAGCGCGGCATTATCGCCGCCACCATGGCGCTGCTGCCGGTGCTGACCGCGCTGCTGGATGTCCATTTTAGCGCCAACAACCGCTGCGATTTCACCAGCTACGCACTGGCCGCTCGGCGCGCCCTGGCCGGGCCAGAGGCGAGCGGCGTGGTCAGCGATGTCGCGCTGCGGCTCGACTACCAGCTCAAACACATCCTTGTCGATGAGTTTCAGGACACCTCTAAGCTGCAGTACGAGCTGCTCGCGTCGCTGACCGGCCACTGGCAGCCAGGCGATGGCCGCACACTGTTTCTGGTCGGCGACGCGATGCAGTCGCTGTATAGCTTTCGCAACGCCAATGTCGGTCTATTCATCACCGCCCAGCACCACCCGATTGGCGGCGCCCACTGCACACCGCTGCAGCTGGCCAGCAACTTCCGTTCGCAGAGCGGCGTGATCGACTGGGTCAACACCACCTTTGTCGAGCTCTTTCCAGCCACCAGCGACGCCAGCAGCGGTGCGGTCAGCTACACCCACTCGCTGGCCGAGGTCGCCGCCGGCAGCGGCCCAGCGGTTGAGCTGACCGTCTGCGCCGACGACGATCTGGCCCGCGCCAAGCAGGCCGAAGGGCGCGCCGTCGCCGAGCGGGTAGCCGCCCTGCGCAGCCAGACCAACCGCGACGGCAAGCCGACCAGTATTGCCCTGCTGGTCCGCAGCCGCGGCGCGCTGGCGCCGATACTACCCGAGTTTAAACGGCTCGGGATAAGCTGGGGGGCGGTCGATATCGAACCGCTGGCCCAGACCATGGTGGTGACCGACCTGGTCACCATAACCCGCGCGCTGAGCAGCAGCGCCGACCGCATCGCTTGGCTCGGCCTGCTGCGCTCGCCGATGGTCGGGCTGACACTCGCCGATCTCTGGCAGCTGGCCGGCGACCACCATCAGCAGACGCCGCTGCTCAGCCAACTCGAGCGCAGCGATTGGCCCGAGCTCTCTGACGACGGCCAGCAGCGGCTGGCGCACTGCGCACCGGTTATTGTCGACCACTGGCAACAGCGCGGCCGCCAGCGGCTGGATCGCCGCGTCGAGTCGCTGTGGCGCACCCTGAACGGCCCAGCGACGCTCAGTGCCGCCGAACAGCTCGACAGCGCCGAGGTCTACTTCGAGCAGCTCAGCCGCCATCTCGACCAGCAGCCACAGCTGGATTGGCAGCAGCTGCAACCGACTATCGACAAGCTCTACGCCAAGCCCGCGAGCGGCGCCGTTGATGTCAAGGTAATGACAATCCACAAATCCAAGGGGCTGGAGTTTGACCATGTCCTGCTGCCGGCACTCGGCGCCAGCGGCGCCAGCGATGGCAGTGATCTGCTGGTCTGGCTGGAAGAGCTCGACGACGACAACCAAGCCACCCATATCCTCGCCGCCAAGCCGGCCTGGGACGACAGCAGCGACCCGCTCTATCAATTTATCAAAGCCCGCCGCAGTGACAAGCAGCGCCACGAGGCGACCCGGGTCTTCTATGTCGCCGCCACCCGCGCCGCCGAGCATCTTCACCTGTTTGCCAGCAGCGCGACCGAACTAACTGAGCAGGACGGCGAGCAGCCGACGACACGGCTCAAGCCACCCAGCAAGGGCAGCCCACTGGCGCTGCTGTGGCCTACTAGCGAGCCAACCCTGACGGCACTCGCGGTCGCCGGCGGCGGCTCGCAACTTGTCGACGGGGTGCGCTACCGCGTCTGCTGCGATACGCAAGCGGCTGATCTAGACCAACCTGTCGCGCCCAGTGCGGCACAGTGGCACCGCCTGCCGATCGCTAAACTCGCAGCCATCAGCGCACCGCTACGCGCCGCCAGCCAAGCCGCTCAGCACGGCGGCTTTGATCCGCACAACGCCGTCCAGCGCCAGCTCGGTATCGAGCTGCACCGCCTGCTCGAACGGCTCGCCAGCACCGCCGATGAGCAACGCGGCGCCCTGATCGACAGCGCCTGTCAGCTCTGGCAGCAGCGCTTAGAACAGAGCGACGACGAGTTTGAACGGGCCGCCCTAGCGCGGTTGATCGCCGCCGCGCAGCGGTTGGCCAGCTGTGGGCGGCTCGCTTGGCTGCTCAGCGACCACCCCGAAGCCGCCTGCGAGCTCGCCCTCAACCACCGCGATGGCAGTGGTCGGCTGCGCAGCTCTATCGTCGACCGCACCTTCGTGGTCGACGGCGAGCGCTGGATCGTCGACTACAAGAGCGCACTGCCACAGCCGGACGAGCCGGAGGCGGCGTTTTACCAGCGTCAAACCACGGAACACAGCGACCAGCTAGCCCGCTACGGCGAGCTGTTCGCCCAGCTCGATGGCCGGCCGCAGCGTCGTGCCATCTACTTTGCGCTGTTTGGCGGCTGGCTCGAACTGCCCGCCAGCAGCAGCTGAGCGCGTCGCCAGCGCCGCGTGAATACAGTACAATGCGCAGCCACAACCGCGCCGCGGCGCACCGCAATGACTACCCAGCAGGCCTAAACCGATTATGAGCAAGCGCAACATCGACAACGTCAATATCGCCTCGCAAGAGACGCTGATCACCCCCGCCAAATTGAAGGCCGATATCCCGGTCTCAGCCGCCGCCATGGAGACTATCGCCAGCGGCCGCGAAGCGATTGAGAATATTTTGGCGCGCAAGGACCACCGCATTTTTGTAGTGATCGGCCCCTGCTCTATCCACGATATCGACGCCGCCAAAGAGTACGCCGGCCGGCTCAAGACCCTCGCTGATAAAGTCTCTGACACCGTCTTGATCGTGATGCGAGTCTACTTTGAGAAGCCGCGCACTACGGTCGGCTGGAAGGGGCTGATCAACGACCCACACATGGACGACAGCTTCCGCATTACCGATGGTCTACACATCGGCCGCCAGCTGCTCAACGATGTCGCCGAAATGGGGTTGCCGACCGCCACCGAAGCGCTCGACCCGATCTCGCCGCAGTACATGCAAGATCTGATCGCCTGGTCTGCGATTGGCGCGCGCACCACCGAGTCGCAGACCCACCGCGAGATGGCCTCTGGGTTGTCCTCCTCGGTTGGCTTCAAAAACGGCACCGACGGCAGCCTGACGGTAGCCATTAACGCCCTGCAGTCGGTGGCCAGCCCGCACCGCTTCCTCGGCATTAACTCGGAAGGCGAAGTGTCGATCATCACCACCAAAGGCAACCCGTGGGCACACGTGGTGCTGCGCGGCGGTAACGGCAAGCCCAACTACGATTCGGTGAGTGTCTCGATCTGCGAGCAGGAGCTCGAAGCGGCCGGTATCACCGCTAACATCATGGTCGACGCCAGCCACGCCAACTCCAACAAAGACCACAATTTGCAGCCGCTGGTGATGGACAACGTCGCCAACCAGATTGTGGAAGGCAACCGCTCAATTATCGGCCTGATGGTCGAAAGCCACCTGAACGGCGGCAACCAGAAGCTGTCGGCCAACAAAGATGAGATGGCCTACGGCGTATCGGTAACCGACGCCTGTATCGATTGGGAGACCACTGAAAAGTCGATCCTGCAGATGGCCGATAAGCTGCGCGACGTGCTGCCCAAGCGCTAATCGAGTAAACCGGCGAGCCGAAGAGCCGCCGGTTTTTTTGTAAACCGTAACGTTATGGTTTATGGTTTATGCATGAAAACTGATGCATTAACCCGCAAGAAAGCACAACTTGACGCCCTCCGGCCACTCCCAAGCGCGCTGGTCGACAACCTCGACCGCTGGTTCAAAGTCGAGCTGACCTTTACCAGCAATGCGCTTGAGGGCAACACCTTGACCCGCCGCGAGACCGCCCTTGTGGTGGAAAAAGGGCTCACGGTTGGCGGCAAAGCGCTGGTTGAGCATCTCGAGGCAACCAACCACTCGGCCGCGCTGGACTGGGTAGAGACGCAGCTGTCACGGTCGCCAGCAACCTTGCGCGAGCGCGATATCTTGCAGCTGCACGACATTATCTTGCGGGGTATCGACACGCCCAACGCCGGCCACTACCGCAGCGTATCGGTGAGAATTTCGGGCTCTACAGTAATATTGCCCAACCCGCGCAAAGTCCCCGATCTCATGGTTGAAATGGTCGACTGGCTGCGCACCTGCGACAGCCTACACCCGGTCGAACTGGCGGCAGAGGCCCACTACCGGCTGGTTACCATACACCCGTTCACCGACGGCAATGGCCGCAGCGCCCGGCTGCTGATGAACATGATTTTGTTGATGTCGGGTTACCCGCCGGCAATCATTCGTCAGCGCGACCGACTCGCCTATATCAGCGCGCTAGAGCAGGCGCAGCTGGGCGGATCCAAAGCCGACTACTTAAAGCTCATCGCCAAAGCGGTCGATCGTTCACTCAATATCTACTTAAAGGCGGCTAGCGGCGAGCAGGCCGAAGCCGAGCCGAACCAACCGCTATTAAAAATAGGCCAACTCGCAAAACAAGCTGGCGAGAGCAATTCGACACTACGTCACTGGACGCAGCAGGGGCTTTTGGTGGTCGCTGAGGTCACTCCATCGGGCTACCAGCTCTATGCTGCAGAGATGGTCGACCGCATAAAAGCCATTCACCGGCTAAAATCCCAGCGACTCTCCCTGCAGGAGATTAAGCAGCATCTTGGCGACCCAGACTAGCAGTGACCCAAATCATAGCCGCTCGGCGGCGCCGGCTGGCGCCTACTCCAGACTTTCTCGTGCAGATAAAAAGCCACCGTATTGATCGCCGGCTCAAGCAGCGCTAAGCTGCCGCCGACCACCACACTGCCGGTTACCAGATAGGCGACGCTGAACGCCACACTGAAGTGGACCACTGCAAAGCTCGCTGTTTTTGCCATTGTTACTGCCCCGCCGCTATGAGTTGACGGGGCTAGTATGGCCGCTGCTTTGCTATTAGAAAAACCGATTAATTAGATCGCAGTGATCCAAAAAAACGGAGCTAATCGACGGCCGGCACAAACCGCAGCGACAGCGAGTTGACGCAGTGGCGTGTATTTTTATCGGTCAGTCGCTCGCCTTCAAAGACATGGCCGAGGTGGCCGCCGCAGGCGGCGCAGAGAATCTCGGTGCGGCGGCCGTCGGCGTCACGCTCGCGGCGCACGGCACCGGCGATCTCGTCGTCAAATGCCGGCCAGCCGCAGCCCGCGTCGAACTTGCTCTGGGCGCTGTAGAGCTCGCTGTCACAGCGCCGGCAGTGATAGCTACCGGGCGCGTAGTGGTCGTCATACTCGCCGCTAAACGGTCGCTCGGTGCCTTTATCGACGATCACATAGCGCTCTTGCTCGCTCAGTTCTTTCCACTCGCTGCTCATCGCGCTACCCTCTTACAGGCTCAAATCGCGGTTGCTGGCCTTGATGAACTCCCGCTTTAGGTCGTCGAAGGTGTGCACCGCGGGGAATTGCGGGAACTCGGCAATCACGTTGTCCGGGGCGTGGAACAGAATGCCGGCATCGGCCTCGGCGAGCATAGTGGTGTCGTTGTAGGAGTCGCCGGCGGCAATGGTGCGGTAGTAGATGCTCTTTAGGCTGACAATCGCCTGGCGTTTGGGATTGGCCTGGCGCAGGTGGTAGTTGACCACGCGGCCGTCGTCGGCAAGCTCCAGGTTGTGGCAGAGCAGGGTCGGAAAGCCGAGCTGGCGCATCAGCGGCTGGGCGAACTGGTAGAACGTGTCGGAGAGGATCACCACCTGAAAGCGCTCGCGCAGCCAGTTGACGAAATCGACCGCACCGGGCAGCGGCTCGAGGGTGGCGATCACTGCTTGGATCTCGTTGATACCCAGCCCGTGCTGGTCGAGAATATTCAGCCGGTACTGCATCAGGGTGTCGTAGTTGGGCTCGTCGCGGGTGGTCCGTTTGAGCTCTTCAATGCCGGTCTTCTCGGCAAATGCGATCCAGATTTCTGGCACCAACACCCCTTCCAAATCTAAACAGGCGATCTCCACGGTAACTCCTCGTTGCGGCGGTAACAGCGGCGCAACACGCGCCAGCACAGGGTTGGCACTCTACCGCGGAGCCGCCAGCGAGGCAACTGCGGCGACGTCGTCATATACCCACATAGAATAACAGTATATTTACTTATTCTTTTTGCACCAATCTAACCGCTGCTATAGTGCCGCCCAAATTAGCCACTAGCCGCTGCCTGACCGCGCCGGCACACACCGTGAGAACATACCATGACCGATGCCGCTCTCAACCTAATCGATCTCGACCAGACCCTCGCCACCCAGTCGCCGCAGCAGATTCTGCGCTATGCACTCGAGCAGTACGACAATATCGCCATCTCGTTCAGCGGCGCTGAAGATGTTGCGCTGATCGATATGGCCCATAAGATCCGCCCCGACATCAAAGTCTTCTCACTGGATACCGGCCGCCTGCACGCCGAGACCTATCAGTTTATTGAACGGGTTCGCGACCACTACCAGATCGATATACAGATCGCGATGCCGAGCGGCCCAGCGGTCGAGGCGCTGGTCAAAGAGAAAGGGCTGTTTAGCTTCTACAAAGATGACCACAAAGAGTGCTGCGGCATCCGGAAGATCGCCCCGCTGCGCGCCTCACTGGGCAGCTTAGACGCCTGGATCACCGGCCAGCGAAAAGACCAGAGCCCCGGCACCCGCGCAATTATCCCGGTGATTCAGGACGACAAGGCGTTCGCCGGCGAAGGCCGCACCCTGACCAAATTTAACCCGCTCGCCAACTGGAGCTCGGCGCAGGTTTGGGATTACATCCGCACCTACGGCGTGCCCTACAACGAGCTGCACGACCGCGGCTTTGTCAGCATCGGCTGCGAGCCCTGCACCCGCCCTACCGGCCCCGGCCAGCACGAGCGCGAAGGGCGCTGGTGGTGGGAGGAGGCAACCAAGAAAGAGTGTGGCCTGCACGCCGTCAACATCGACGCGTAACGCCTAGCAACAAAAAAACCGCGGCACTGCCGCGGTTTTTTTTGGCCTGCCAGCGGTCAGTAGACCGGCAGCGAGATATCGGCAAAGAACGCCTCGCGCGCCTCGCGGCTGCTCAGTGACATCACTTGGTCGACCACGCTGCGGGTCAGGTGCGGCGCAAACGCCTCGATAAAGTCGTACATAAAGCCGCGCAGGTAGGTGCCGCGCCGAAAGCCAATACTGGTCACGCTAGAGGCGAACAGATGGCGCGCATCGAGCGCTACCAGGTCGTCGTCGGCCTCGGCGTCAAACGCCATATCGGCGACAATACCGATACCCAGCCCGAGCCGAACGTAGGTTTTGATCACATCGGCGTCGGTGGCGGTAAATACCACCTGCGGCTCCAGCCCTTCGCCGGCAAAGGCGTCATCGAGCCGCGAGCGACCAGTAAAGCCAAACACGTAGGTAACAATCGGGTGGGCGGCGACATCGGCCAAGGTGAGCTTGTCGAGCGCCGCCAGCGGGTGCTGTTTGGGCACCAGCACGCAGCGGTTCCAGCGGTAACAGGGCATCATAATCAGGTCGTTAAACAGCTCCAGCGCCTCGGTGGCGATGGCAAAGTCGACCGTGCCATCGGCGGCCTGCTCTGATATCTGCAGCGGCGTGCCCTGGTGCATATGCAGCGACACCTTCGGGTACTTGGCGATAAAACCACCGATCACATCGGGCAGCGCATAGCGCGCCTGGGTGTGGGTCGTCGCGATCGACAGGCTGCCGCTGTTTGGGCTCTTGTGCTCTTGGCTGAGCTGCTTGATGCCCTCCACCTGACGGAGGACATCGCCGGCCACTTTGAGAATCTGCTCGCCGGCTGGGGTCACCTTGGTGAGGTGCTTGCCCGAGCGCGAGAAGATCTCGACGCCGAGCTCGTCCTCAAGCAGCCGTATCTGTTTGCTGATACCGGGCTGTGAGGTGTAGAGGCTGGCCGCAGTCGCCGACACATTGAGGTCGTGGCGCGACACCTCCCAGATATAGCGTAACTGTTGCAGTTTCATCGACGGCTCCGCGCTAGGTCAAAAAGATATAAAACCATAAACAATAATTACTTAGCAGAATAACCATTCGCTGCTAAAGTGCAACCCTGCCAATCAGCTCGAACAGCAAGGACCCGCCGACCATGGTCGACTTTTTACTCTACATACTCGCCGGCGGCGCGGTCGGCCTAGCGGTCGGCCTAACCGGCGTCGGCGGTGGCTCGCTGATGACGCCGCTGTTGATCTTGTTTGGCTTCCCCTACCACGTTGCGATCGGCACCGATCTGCTCTACGCCGCCATCACCAAGGCCGGCGGAGTCCTGCCCCACCACCGCCAGCGCTCGATCAACTGGCCGGTTGTGTTGTGGCTGGCAGCCGGCTCAATCCCCGCCTCGCTGCTCACCGCCAGCTTTTTGAGCAGCGTGTTCAGCGACCCCAGCGAGTACCAGAACCTGCTGACCCGCAGCCTTGGGGTGATGCTGGTACTGACCGCGCTGGTGATCTTCTGGCGCCACCGCATCATGGGCGATCGGCAGCCATCAGTGGATACCGACGAGCGGCCGCCGAGTAAGCAAAAACTCTACTACACGCTGCTGATGGGCGCCCTGTTGGGCGTGCTGGTGACGCTCTCATCGGTCGGCGCCGGGGCGGTCTGTGCGGCGTTTTTAATGCTGCTCTACCCGCACATGCCGGCCATCAAAGTGGTCGGCACCGACATCACCCACGCCGTGCCGCTGACCCTGATCGCCGGGCTGGCCCACTTGATCTTTCTCGGCAATGTCGACTTTGCGCTGCTGGCGGCGCTGCTGATCGGCTCGCTGCCGGCGATCACCATCGCCAGCCGGTTTGCCAACCGCATACCCAACGGCATCTTGCAGAAGATACTCGCCACCCTGCTGATGGGGCTGGGGATAAAATTCTTCGTCTTTTAAGCTAGCGCTCGTTGGCGACGCCGTGCGGCACGTGGCCGGCGGCGACGTGGGGGCTGGCGTTGTCGCAGTGCGACTGCTGGTCGTCAAAAAATACGTCGGCGCCAAACGACTTTAAAAAGTCGCCCTTGTCCAGGCCGCCCAAGAACAGGCTCTCGTCGAGCCGCACATTCCACTCGCGCAGGGTTCGCACCACCCGCTCGTGGGCCGGTGCGGCGCGCGCGGTCACCAGCGCGGTTCGGATCGGGCAGTGCTCGACGCCAAACTCGGCCTGCAGGCCGTGCAGCGCCTGTAAAAAGTTTTTAAACGGGCCGGGATCGAGCGGCTGGTGGGCGGCGAGCTTTTCGTTTTCAGTAAACGCCGACAGCCCCTGCTCTTTAAAGATCCGCTCGGAGGCGTCGCTGAACAGCACCGCGTCGCCATCGAAGGCAAAGCGCAGCTCGTCGTGGCTCTGGCGCTGGATACCCGAGGGCAGCAGCGTTGCTGCCGCCACGCCGTTGGCAAGTGCGTTGCGGACATCCTCGCCGTTGGTGGAAAGAAACAGGTGGCAGCCAAACGCCGCGACATACTGGTAGGGCGAGCCGCCGCCAGAGAACGCAGCGCGGGTAATCGCCAGCTGGTGGTGGGCGATCGAGTTGAACACCCGCAGCCCGCTGTCGGCCGAGTTGCGCGACAACAGCACAATCTCTACCCGCGGCTCGCCGCCGAGGTTCTCGTTGATACGCAGTAGCTTTTTGGCGAGCGGAAACGCCTCGCCGGGGGCCAGCACGTCGTCTTCGTGGGCGCGCTGGTAGGCGGCGTAGGCGTCTACCCCCTCCTCCATATAAACCCGATGGCTCTCGCGCATATCAAACAGCGCCGTAGAGGAGATGGCGATAACCAATTTTTGGTTGAGCTTAGCCATCAGGCAGCGGCGACTTAGATCGCCTTGATGGTGCCCTTGGGCAGCACCGCATGGACGGCGCCCTTCTGGAACTTGAGCTCCAGCGAGCCGTTGACCTCAAGCACAATGTACTCGCCTTCAACCTTGCTGATACGGCCGAGCATGCCGCTGCTCATCACCACTTCGTCGCCCTTGGCGATCGCCTCGATCAGCGCGGTGTGCTCTTTCTGACGCTTGCGCTGCGGGCGGATAATCAACAGGTACATAAAGATAAACAGGCCGGCAAACATCACCAGTGTGATCATCGGGTTGGGTTCACCGGCGGCGGCGCCTTGGGCGTGGGCTTGAGAGATAAAAAACATGCAGACTCCTAGAGTGGGTAAATGATAAACCGAGTTAATCGCTGAGGTTGGCGCGCAGCCAATCGAGCGCATCTTGGTGGTGGGTCTTGGTCTTAACTTTGTCCATCACCAGCTTAATTTTGCCGTCTTTACCGATGATAAAGGTGGTGCGCAGCACCCCCATGTACTCGCGGCCCATAAATTTCTTCATGTCCCAGCAGCCGTACTTTTCGGTCACTTTATGGTCTTCGTCACTGAGCAGAGTGAAGTTGAGCTCCTGCTTGTCTTCAAATTTTATCAGCCGCTCGACCGAGTCTGGGCTAACCGCCATCACCACCGTGTCGAGCTTAGCAAACTCCTTGTGGCTGTCGCGGATACCGCACGCCTGCACGGTGCAGCCGGGGGTCATCGCCTTGGGGTAGAAGTACAGCACCACGTTCTTCTCGCCCTTAAAGGATTTGAGTGAGACTTTCTCACCGCGCTGGTTAACCAGGGTAAATGCGGGTGCCGCAGCACCAACTTTAGGGAAACTCACAACCGACATCCTCACCAGTGGCCTATTCAAAACGGCTGTTACTTTAGCAATTAAGCCGGGCCGGGTAAATTAGCTAATTGGTCTGCCGGCAACTATTTTTGCCGGCTTTTTGTCGGCCCAACAAAAAAGGCCCCGCAGGGCCTTTTTCACAACAGCGCTGGCAGTTACGGCAGCAGGTGTTGGACAGCATCGCGCTCTTCACAGAGCTCTTGCTCGGTTGCGCTCATCTTGGCGCGCGAGAAGTCGTTGATCTCAACGCCCTGCACGATGGTCCAGTCGCCATCTTTACAGGTGCACGGGAACGAGTAGATCAAACCCTCGGCGATACCGTAGCTGCCGTCGCTGTAGACGCCCATGCTAACCCAGTCGCCGTCGGCGGTGCCGAGCGCCCAGCTGCGCATGTGGGCGATAGCGGCGTTGGCCGCAGAGGCCGCGCTCGATGCGCCGCGCGCTTCAATGATCGCCGCGCCGCGCTGCTGCACGGTGGGGATAAAGTCAGCTTCGTACCACGCCTGGTCGATCATATCGATCGCCGCCGCGCCGCTCACTTTGGCTTGGTGCAGGTCGGGGTACTGGGTCGCTGAGTGGTTGCCCCAGATAGTCATATTAGTGACATCGTTGACGGTCTTGCCGGTCTTGGCGGCCAGCTGGCTGATCGCGCGGTTGTGGTCGAGACGGGTCATCGCGGTGAACTGGCGCGGGTTGATGCTCGGCGCGTTGCGCTGGGCGATCAGCGAGTTGGTGTTGGCCGGGTTGCCGACTACCAGCACCTTGATATCGCGCGAGGCGTTGGCGTCAATCGCCTTGCCCTGCGCAGAGAAGATCGCCGCGTTGGCTTCAAGCAGGTCTTTGCGCTCCATGCCGGGGCCGCGCGGACGGGCGCCAACCAGCAGGGCGTAGTCGGTGTCTTTGAACGCCACGTTGGCGTCGTCGGTGCAAGTGATGCCGGCCAGCAGTGGGAAGGCGCAGTCGTCGAGCTCCATCGCCACACCCTTGAGCGCCTGCAGCGCCGGGGTGATCTCAAGCAGCTGGAGAATAACCGGCTGGTCGGTACCCAGCATCTCGCCAGCGGCGATGCGGAACAGCAGAGAGTAGCTAATTTGGCCGGCAGCACCGGTGACAGTAACGCGAACAGGTGATTTCACAAGGCATCTCCGTTAAAAATGGCGGTATCTAAAATAGGAAAGTGCACTGCCGATACCGGGGACGGCGCGCTATGGGGCGGCATTATAGTCCAACCGCGGCGGCGCGACTAATCTCTAGCCGCGCTAACTGGCATCAATGGGACTAATGTCCAATATTGGCCGCTACTGTTTGCCGGAGTGGCCAAAGCCGCCCTCGCCGCGCTCACTGGCGGCAAACTCATCGACCACGACAAACTCCGGGTGCAACACCGGCACAAACACCAGCTGGGCGACGCGGTCACCCGGCTCGATGGTGAAGGTGTCGCTGCCGCGGTTCCAGACCGAGATAAACAGCTGGCCTTGGTAATCCGAGTCGATCAGCCCGACCAAATTGCCGAGCACGATACCGTGCTTGTGGCCGAGCCCCGAGCGCGGCAGGATCACGGCCGCCATATTGGTGTCGCCCATGTGAATCGCCAGCCCGGTCGGCACCAGCTCACAATCGCCGGGGTTGAGTACCAGCCCGGTGTCCAAGCAGGCGCGCAGGTCGATGCCGGCGGAGCCGGGGGTGGCGTAATCTGGCAGGGCAAAATCGCTACCTACCCGCGGGTCTAAAATCTTTACTTCTACTCGGTTCACACTCACTCCTTAAAATAGCCGTTATGCGGCTAGCCGCGGACAAAGCCGTTGTGGTTTTTCTCGCGGCCGATCGAGGTATTGGGGCCGTGGCCAGTGATCACCACCGCGTCGTCATCGAGGGTGTAGAGCCGCTCCTTGATCGAGGTGATAATCTGGTCGAAGTCGCCACCCGGTAGGTCGGTGCGGCCGATACTGCCCTGAAACAGGGTATCGCCGGCGATCAAGGTCTTGGCATCGGCAAACCAGAAACTGGTCGAGCCCGGCGTATGGCCGGGGGTGTGGATCGCCACACCGCCACAGCAGTTGAGATCGAGATCATCTTTGAGGTAAAAATCGGGGTCGGGCAGGGTCACGCTGGGCACGCCAAAGCGCTGGCACTGCTCTTCGACCATATCCCAGAGAAACTGGTCGCCCTCGTGCAGGTAGATCGGCGCACCGGTGGCGGCTTTGATCTCACCGGCGGCCAGTATGTGGTCGAGGTGGGCGTGGGTGTGGATAATCGCCACCACCTTCAGCTCGGCCTGCTCTAGCAGCGCTAAAATAGCCGCGGCGTCGCCGCCCGGGTCAACCACTAGGGCGCGCTTGGTAATGCGGTCACCAATGATAGTGCAGTTGCACTGCAGCGGGCCGACCGGGAATGACTTAACCATGTGCCGGTCGGTGTGGGTGGCGGGCTCTTGGCTCATAACAGCTCCTCTTTATAGGCGCCTGCGCGCTTAAACAGTTGGTAAAAATTGGCGCTGGTGGCGGCGGCCAGCTCATCCAGCGAGATACCGCGCAGCTCGGCGATAAACGCCGCTACCTCGCGCACCAGTGCCGGCCGGTTCTCTTGGCCGCGGTGCGGCACCGGCGCCAGCCACGGCGCGTCGGTCTCGACCAGCAGCCGCTCTAGCGGTACCCATTTGGCGACCTCGCGCAGCTCTTTGGCGCTGTTGAAGGTAACAATCCCCGACAGCGAAATATAGTAGCCCATCGCCACTGCCGCTTCGGCCATCTCGCGGCTCTCGGTAAAACAGTGCAGCACCCCAGCGGCCGGCGATGCGGCGGCTTCAATCATCTCTAGGGTCTGCTGGCGGGCCTGGCGGGTGTGGACAATCACCGGCAGCTCAAGCTGCTTAGCCACATCAAGGTGCAGCGCAAAGCTGTCGCGCTGCCAGCCGCTGGCGCCGTCGCCGTAGTGGTTGTCGAGCCCGGTCTCGCCGATCGCCACCACTTTGGGGTGGCCGGCCAACGCGATCAGCTGCTGGCGGCTGACCACCGGCACTTCACCGTCTTGCAGTGGGTGAAACCCAACCGAGCAGAACAGCCCGCGATGGCTGTCGACCAGCTGCTGAAGGTGGCGCGCCGAATCTAAATCGACCGCCACACTCAACAGCTGGCCGATACCGGCGCTGCGCGCCGCCGCCAACACAGCGGCCAAGCTCTCGCCGCCGGCCAACTTAAGCCGATCGAGGTGGCAATGCGAATCAATCAGGTACGGCAGAGACATCAGAACAGTGGCCTTACAGGGTCAGGGTGGGTTTGTGCGAGTGGGCGACCAGCGTCAGCGCCTGCTCAATCTCGTCGGCCAAGCCGCGCTGGGCCGCCCCCAGTGCGATACCGACCCCGCTGCGGCGCGCGCCGCTGGCCCCGCTCGGGGTCACCCAGACCACGCTGCCAGTGAGCGGCTGCGGCTCGTGGGCAAAGTAGATATCGAGCAGATAGAACAGCTCGTCGCCGATCTCGTAGGGCTGCTCGGTGGGGATAAACAGCGCACCGCCGTCGACAAACGGCATATAGTGCTGGTAGAGCGCGTGCTCGTCCTCAATGGTCAGCTGCAACAGTTGATGGCTCTGCATACTCACTCCTAGCGGCTGGCGGCCGCTGTTGGCAGCTGTACCCAGCGCAGCAGCAGCGTCTCCCAAACCGACTGCAAACTGGGGTTGTTGCCGCGCTGCAGCCAACCGATCGCCTCGGCAGTGGCATCGCGCAGCGCAAATAGCTCGTGAAGCCCACGGCGGCCATCGCCGGGCTGGCAGCTCAGCGCGCGCAGCGCCTCTTCAAGCAGCTCTTTAAACCAGTGCAGCGGCGGTTCACCACTGCGGCCGAGCTGCTCGGCCAGCTGCAGCGGCGACAGGCTCTGTGCAGTCAACTCATCGAGCTGGCTGCGCAGTTTAGCGCGCTCGGCCAGCTCATCGCCAGAGCAGTAAGAGAGCGCCAGCAGCGGCCGGCCGCCGGCGGCGTCAAGCTGCGCGGCACAGGCGTCACTGTTGGCCACCGCAGTCAACCACGGCAGTGCCAGCTCGCGCGGTGGCAGCGGCATCACCCACTTCTGGCAGCGCGAGCGCACCGTCGCCGGCACCGCACTGGGGCGCGAGCTCAGCAGTATCATCAGGGTCTTGCCGTCCGGCTCTTCCAAGGTTTTCAGCAGGGCGTTAGCCGCGGCGTTGTTCATCGCCTCGGCCGGTTCAATAATCGCCACCTTCCAGCCGCCCTGCTGGCCGCTTTTGGCCAGCGCGCGGCTCAGCTCGCGGATCGGGTCGACCAAAATAAAACGGCTCTTGTCGGCTGGACGCAGCTGGTAGAGATCGCGGTGGCTGCCACTGGCCAACAGCTCGCAGCCCTTGCAGCGACCACACGGGTAGAGCGCGTTGGCGTCTAGGCAGAGCAGCCGGTTGGCAACCGCCAGCGCCAGCCGGCGCTTGCCGACCCCCTCGGCACCGCTGATCATTACCGCGTGCGGCAGCCGCCCAGCTTGGCGGCGCTGGTCCCAACTCTGCCACAGCGACTCCTGCCACGGGTAGGGCAGCTGCAGCGGCAGCGGCTCGGTGATCGGCAACAGCGGCGGCTTCTTCATCGCCACTGCGCCGCAAACTCTGTCAGTGCCGCCAACACCGCCTGCTCTACGCTAGCCAGTGGCTGGCCGGCATCAATCACCGCAAACCGCTGCGGCTCGGCGGCAGCCAGCTGCAAGTAACCGGCCCGCACCCGCTGAAAAAAGTCGAGGTTTTCAAGCTCAAAGCGGTCGAGCGCGCCGCGCTCACCGGCGCGGGCCAGCCCCTGCTCTACCGGCAGGTCCAACAGCACAGTTAGGTTGGGGGCCAACTCGCCTTGCACCAGCGCCGCCAAGCTATCAATCAACTGCTGGCTGAGCCCGCGGCCACTGCCTTGATAGGCGCGGGTGGCATCGGTAAAGCGGTCGCAAACTACCCAGCGGCCAGCGGCCAGCGCCGGCTCTATCACCGTGGCGATATGCTGGGCGCGGGCGGCAAACATCAGCAGAAGCTCGGTGGGCTCGGCCATCGGCTCGTCGCGCGGTGCCAACAGCAGGCCGCGGATCTCTTCGGCAAGCGGCGTGCCACCGGGCTCGCGAGTGACCAGGTGATCGATCCCCTGCTCGCTCAACCAGCCGGTGATGGCGGCCAAGTTGGTCGATTTGCCGACCCCTTCACCGCCTTCCAAGGTTATAAACTGACCGCGCATTGCGGGCTTCCTTAAATCATTAATTGTGGGCTGACAGCGCAGCGGCCGTGGCGATCAGCGCGGCGCCGAGCGGTACTGCTCAGTGCGGCGAAAGCGCTGGTAGCGATTCACCGCCGCTTGGTGCTGCGCTAGTGTAACGGAAAAATAGTGGCTGCCGTCACCCTTGCCAACAAAGTAGAGCCACTCGCCGGCCAGCGGCTGCGCGGCCGCCTGCAGCGCCGCCAATCCCGGGTTGGCGATCGGCGTCGGCGGCAGACCGGCGATCATATAGGTGTTGTACGGGGTCGGCCGCTTCAGGTCGGCGCGGCGCAGGTCGCCGTCAAACGCCTCGCCCAAACCGTAGATCACGGTCGGGTCGGTCTGCAGCCGCATACCGCGCTGCAAGCGCCGCACAAAGACCCCGGCGATCTGCGCGCGCTCGGCAGCCAGGCCGGTCTCGCGCTCGATCAACGAGGCCATAATCAGCAACTCGTAGGGGGTTTTATACGGTAAGTTGGCGGCCCGGCTCTGCCATACGGCGGCCAGCTCGGCGGCCATCCGCGCCACCGCCAAGCGGGCGAGCGCCGCGCCGCGCTCAGCGCTGTAGTGATAGGTATCGGGAAACAACCACCCCTCCAAGCTGGCGCTGGGCGCACCACTAAACGCGGTCTGTTGCGCAAAATCGGTGATCAGGCTGGCATCTAACGGCTGTGTGGCGGCCAGTAGACCCCGCTCGCGCAGCGCGCTCTGCCACTGGCGCGCCGTCCAGCCCTCGGGAAAGGTGATCCGCTCGATCACCACTTCCCCGGCGACCAGCGCCTCAAGCAGACCGCGGCCGGTGGTGCCTAACGGCAATCGGTAGGCGCCGGCCTTGACCGCCTCGAGCCGGTGCAGCCGCGCATAGAGCCGCCACTGCCACGGCTGCTCTAGCAGCTGGCGCTGCTGCAACTGCTCAAGCAGTGCCACCAGCGTCGTACCGCGCTCTACGCTAATTGCCAGCGGCTCGGCCAGTGGCAGTGGCGACTCAACCGCCCGGTAGACCCGCCCCGCCACCGCGGCTAGCGCGCTCAACAGCAGCACCGCAACCAGCAGCACCACGCCAGCAATATTAGCTCTCATCGCCACCCTCCAGCGAGTAACCGGGCAGCGCAGCGGCCAAGCTGCGCTGCAGCTGGCGAGTCTGGTCGCCGACTGGCCACTGCTCGCCACTGTTCAAGCCCACCACCGGCACGATACCGCGCAGCGCATTGCAGGCCAATAGTTCGCTGGCTGCCTGCAGCTCCTCCAGCGCCACGCTGCGCTCGGCAACGGCCACACCGCAGGCGGGAAATAGTTCATCGATCAGGTAGTCGCGCATCACCCCGCGCACCCCGCAGCGGTCGATAGGCGGTGTCACCCAGCCGCTGGCCGTGCGCACAAACAGGTTGGCGGCGGTTGCCTCAACCACATCGCCGGCGCGGCTGCAGACCAGCCCCTCGGCGTAGGCTGGGTCGTGCCACTCGGCGCGGGCAAGCAGTTGGTCGAGCCGGTTGAGGTGTTTGATACCGGCCAGTGGC
Organism: Porticoccaceae bacterium; assembly: GCA_024639885.1. GTDB lineage: Bacteria > Pseudomonadota > Gammaproteobacteria > Pseudomonadales > Porticoccaceae > LSUCC0057. Next base: position 108,344 of record JAHEGD010000002.1, read on the forward strand.
GGATTGATCGGCAGCTGGTAGTCGCAGCGCCACAACCGCACACCGTCGCGGCGCTGTACTGCTGCCCCTTCAGGCAGCGGCAGTAGCCGGTAGCGACAGCGCGGCGCCCACTGCGCCGGCGCGCGGTAACCGGCACCGCCACTACCGGCGGTGACAACCACCTTGAGTGCACCACTGCCGCCCGCCACCGCATCTACCGCTGCGGCGAACCAGCCGCGCAGGGTCAGCTCGTCGACCGGCACCGCTAACCGCTGTAGGCCATCTGCGGCGCGCGCTACATGGCGCTCCAACAGCGGCGCCACACCGTTGACCACGCGCACCGTCTCGAACAGACCGTGGCCGTACTGCAGGCCGCGGTCATCGAGCGGCAGCGGCGCGCTGCTGGCTGCACGGTTATCGCTGTCGGGCTGGCTCATGAGTTCTTTGCCGCGCACAAAAAAGCCGCTCGTGTGAGCGGCCTTTTGCAACGCAACCGGGCTTAGCCGTTGGCGTTGATGTAGTCGATCGCGTCTTGCACGGTGGCGATCTTTTCGGCATCTTCGTCTGGGATCTCGGCGTCGAACTCTTCTTCGAGGGCCATGATCAGCTCTACGGTGTCGAGTGAGTCAGCACCCAGATCTTCAACAAAAGAAGACTCGTTTTTAACGTCTTCTTCTTTTACGCCCAACTGCTCGGCGACCATTTTTTTAACGCGTTGTTCGATATTGCTCATTGTTCTTGTTCTCCTTCTTGGACTTAACAGAGCCGCCTACCACGATTGGCGGGCGACCCTCTGAACTGGGCGGCATTTTACCTGTATTTATCTAAATGCCAACCTTGTTTTTTGACCGCAATTGTGAATATCGCCACAATTACCCCATGTACATGCCGCCGTTGATGTGAATCGTCTCGCCGGTGATGTAGCCGGCCGATTCGCCAACCAAGAACGCCACCAGTGCGGCGATCTCCTCGGGCTGGCCGAGCCGCGCCGCGGGGATCTGTTCCAGCATAGCAGCTCGCCCAGCTTCTGGGAGGGCTTTGGTCATATCGGTATCGATAAAGCCCGGCGCCACGGTGTTAACGGTGATGTTGCGCGAGCCCACCTCTTTGGCCAGCGCCCGCGAAAAGCCTGCCACACCGGCTTTGCTGGCCGCGTAGTTGCTCTGGCCGGCGTTGCCCATTGAGCCAACCACCGAGCTGATATTGACGATCCGCCCCCAGCGCGCCTTGGTCATGCCGCGCAGCACCCCTTTGGCGAGCCGGAAGATAGCGTTGAGGTTGGTGTCGAGCACATCGCTCCACTCGTCGTCTTTCATGCGCATCAATAAGTTGTCGCGGGTGATACCGGCGTTGTTGACCAAAATCGCCGGGGCGCCGTACTGCTCGCCAATCGCCGCCAACAGGTTGGTCACCGCATCGGGCTCGGTGACATTGAGCGCCATACCACAACCGGCAATACCGGCCGCCTGCAGCCGCGCGCTAATCGCTGCGGCACCGCTCTCACTGGTGGCCGTGCCGACTACAGTGGCGCCAGCCGCGCCGAGCTGGTCGGCGATCGCCGCGCCAATACCGCGGCTAGCGCCGGTCACTAAAGCTACTTTTCCCTCTAAACTCATAACAGCGTCCTATCGATAAAAATGGATTAACACCACGTAGGTGGCGATCGGGTTAATTAGTTCGCGACCGCCTCGAGCGCGGCAGCGAGTGCCTCGGGCTGGTCGGTGGCCATGCAGCTAACCGAGCGGTCAATGCGCTTGACCATACCCGACAGTACCGCGCCGGGGCCGCACTCGATGGCGCTGGTGACACCGCGCGCGGCGATCGCCTGCACGCACTCCACCCAGCGCACCGGCTGGTAGATCTGCTCGAGCATCAGCGCCTTGATCGCCGCCGGGTCACTCTCGGTAGCGGCGTTGACGTTGTGCACCACGGCAATCGCTGGGGCGCTGAATGGGGTCGACTCTACCAGCTCGGCGAGCGCCTCGGCGGCTGGGCGCATCAGCGCGGTGTGAAACGGCGCGCTGACCGGCAGCGGCAGTGCGCGCTTGGCGCCAGCTTCTTTACATCCGGCAATGGCCCTCTCGACCGCGGCCGCCGACCCGGCAATGACTACTTGGCCGGGCGCATTAAAGTTGACCGCACTGACCACCTCGCCCTGCTCGGCAGCGCCACAGGCGGCAATAATCTTGTCGTCATCCAGGCCAATAATCGCCGCCATAGCGCCGGCGCCAACCGGCACCGCGCGCTGCATGGCAGCACCGCGCTGGCGGACAATCTCGACCGCCGCGGTGAACTCGACCACGCCGGCGGCAACCAGCGCACTCCACTCGCCCAGGCTGTGGCCAGCCACTACTGACGGCTGTGCCCCAGCGCGCTGCTGCCAGAGCCGCCAGATAGCGATACTGGCGGTCAACAGCAGCGGTTGGGTGCGCTCAGTCAGGTTGATCTGCTCTTGCTCGCCGCCCTGCAGCAGCGCCCAGCTGTCGTAGCCGAGCACCTCAGAGGCCTCGGTGAAGGTCTGCTCGATGACTGGGTGGGCGGCAGCCAGCTCCGCCAACATGCCAATTTTTTGCGACCCTTGGCCGGGGAACAGCGCGGCAAAGTGTGGCAGCGCAGTGGGGTTGAGTTCGGTCATCGGAGTCTCCGTTATTGGGCAGCTGGCGCCGCTTGTTTAAGGGCCGCCTCAAGGCGACTCTGCAGGCGGCTGTCGAGCGCCTCTACGGCGTTGTCGATTGCGCATTCAAAGGCGCGCTGGTTGGCGCTGCCGTGGCTTTTTACTACCAGGCCGTTGAGCCCGAGCAGATAGGCGCCGTTGTAGCGGGCCGGGTCGAGGCGAGCAAACAACTTGCGCACCGCACCGGCAATCAACAGCAGCGGCAGCTTTAGCCAGCGCTTGCTGGCGAGCAGCTGGCGGGCCAACTCGGCGACCATCTTGACCAGCCCTTCGCTGGTTTTCAGCGCAATGTTGCCGGCGTAGCCGTCGCAGACCACCACGTCGCAACCATCTTCAAACAGCTGGTCGCCTTCGACAAAGCCGCAGTAATTAATCCGCGTATCGGTGCGCAACAGCTCGGCGGCGGCATTGATGTGGGCCATCCCCTTGCCCGCCTCACTGCCGATATTAAGCAGCTTGACGGCGGGCTCTGGGCGCTGGCCGACAGTGGCGGCCAGCAGTGAGCCGAGCAGGGCAAATTGGTGCAGCTGGGCGGCACTGGCCACGACATTGGCGCCCAGGTCGAGCATGTAGGCAGAGCCGCTAATACCTGGCAGCGCGGTACAGATTGCCGGCCGGTCGACCCCGGCCAAGGCGCCGAGGTGGTAGAGCCCAAAGGCCATCAGCGCGCCGGTGTTGCCGGCGCTAACGACACAGTCGGCGCGCTGCTCGGCCACTGCGGCGACCGCCTGCGAGAGTGAAGAGTCGAGTTTGCGGCGCACGGCCGCAGAGGGCTTGTCGTCCCCCGCCACCGAACTGCCGCACTCTATTGTGGTGGTGCGCGATTGCAGTGACGGCGGGATAGCGGCAATGGCTTCAGCAAAGCTGTCGCCCTGCCCAAACAGCAGGACACTGAGCCCGGCGCGGCGCTGCAGCGCGGCAATAACTGCGGGCACAACTAAGCGGGGACCGAAGTCCCCGCCCATCGCATCAACGGCAATTCGCAGTGGAGTTGCCAATCGATTATTCAGTCGTTGCTAAGGTCGAGTACCTTGCGGCCGCGGTAGAAGCCGTCGGCAGTGATGTGGTGGCGACGGTGCTTCTCGCCGCTCACTGCGTCTACCGACAGGGTCGGTGCAGTCAGCGCATCGTGTGAACGACGCATGTCACGTTTTGAACGGGTCTTGCGGCTTTTCTGGACAGCCATGGTAACTCCTGCTGTTGGGCCAATGGCCCACTTTAGTGATTGTCTGTAGGCGGCTTGCGCCGCCCGCTCAACTGTCAGTGCTTTTTGAGCGCTGCCAGCACAGCAAACGGGTTATCGCTCGCCGTTGATTGTTGTTGCTCCGCCGGCAGCAGCTCGCGCAGGTCTGCTGCACAACCGCCTTCGGCGTGGTAGCTAACTACCGGCAGTGCCAGCAGCAGCTCGTCTTCTAGCAGCTCGACCAAGTTGGCTTGGCGCTCGGCGACAATCCAGCTGTCGGTGCGCTTCACTATCTTGGCGGCCTGCTCTTCGTTCCACACCACCTCTAGCGCAAACTCTGCGCCGACCTCAATGGTGACCGGCTCCAAGCAGCGCTGGCAGGGCACCGCAGCGGTAATGCTGAGCTGGCCATTAACACAGGGCTTGCGGCTCTGGTTAATTTCAAACTCAACCCGCGCCTGCAGCGGCGACTCTATGGCCAGCACCGCCTCGGCGAATCGCGGCAGCGAATCGGCGGCGACATTGCCCTCGTAGAGAGCCTGCTGCTGCGCCAACTTGCGAGGATCAATAATCGACGGAAGTGCCATAAAATTAGGTGGTTCTCATTGAGGCGCGCATGATAGGCTCAAGTTTTTGATCTGTCAAAGAAATCGTTGCCATGAGTGACCTAGACCCGCCGTTAATTCTCGCCTCTTCTTCGCCGTGGCGGCGCGCCGCGCTGGCCCGGCTGGGGCTGCCGTTCCGCTGCCAGAGCCCTACAATTGACGAGCGCCCCCGCCCCGATGAGCCCTGCGAGGCTCTGGCCGGCCGGCTAGCTGCCGAGAAAATGCAAGAAATAGCCGACAAAAACGGCGATTGTGTAGTTATTGGTAGCGATCAAGTGGCTTGCCACCACGGCCGGCCAATCGCCAAACCGACCACCCTGGCGGAGGTGCGCGAGCAGCTCATCGGCCAATCTGGGCAACAGGTTACCTTTTATACCGCGCTCTGCGTGGGTACCGGCGGCCGCCAACTACTCGCCTGCGACACCACCGTGGTGTGCTTTAAGAGCCTTAGCGCACAACAGATAGACCGCTACCTAGAGCGCGAACAGCCGCTTGGCTGTGCCGGCGGCTTTCAGGTAGAGGGCTATGGTATCGCCCTGTTTGATGAGATCCGCAGCAGCGACCCGACCGCGCTGGTCGGCCTGCCACTATTGGCGCTGGCCAAGCTGCTTGGCGAGTTCGGCCTAGACCCGCTCGGCTGAGTGGCCGCCGGGCTAGACCAGCGCCGGCAGCTCGCTGAGATGGTCGATGCAACCGAGCGGTGCGTAGCGCTCTAACCGCTCGCGGCTGTGGGCGCCAAAGCTGACCGCCAGCCGGTGTACGCCGGCCGCCTCGGCCATCTGCATGTCGTACTCGCTGTCGCCAACCATTACCGTTTGCGCCGGGCTGGCACCCAGCTCGGCCATCAGCTGCTGCAGCATTAGCGGGTGGGGCTTGCTGGCCGTCTCGTCGGCGCAGCGGCTGGCCGCAAACCAGTGGCCGGCAGCCAGCCCGTGCAGCGACTCATCTAGCCCGGCGCGGCGCTTACCGGTGGCGACCGCCAAGGTGTAGCCAGCCGCGCGTAGGGTGTCGAGCATCTGCTCGGCGCCGTCGTAAAACGGGCACGGCCCCGGCGTATGGGCGGCGTAAAACTCTGAGTAACTGTCAACCAACTGCTGGTTGAGCGCGCCATCGACGCCCGGCCAGAGCTTGTCGACCGCCACCACCAAACTCAAGCCGACAATATCGCGCGCCGCTTGGGCGCTCGGCTCGGGCAGCTGGTGGCGGCGGGCGGCCAACTGCAAACAGTCGACAATACGCCCCAGCGAGTCGGCCAGCGTGCCGTCCCAATCAAATACCACCAGTTTTATATCGGCCATCGCTCGCCCCTACTGTTTATACATTTATTGCACCGCACGCAGCCGCGCCAATGCCTTGGTTAACTCGTCGGGCAGCGGCGCCTCTACGCTGACCTGCTTGCCGCTCAATGGATGGCGAAAACGCAGTGCAGCGGCGTGCAGAAACATACGGTTTAACCCCAGCTCGCGCAGCTGGCTATTAAATAGCTCGTCACCGTACTTGCTGTCGCCGGCCAGCGGGTGGCCGGCCAACTGGCTGTGGACGCGGATCTGGTGGGTGCGGCCGGTCTCTAGCGTCACCCGCATCAGGGTGGCGGCGGCAAAGCTCTCTTCTATCTGGTAGTGGGTGATAGCGCTCTTACCGGCGGCGTCAGCGCGCACCACCCGCTCGCCAGAGGCGACCGTGCGCTTGAGCAGCGGCGCATTGATCGTGCTGCGCCCCTTCGCCCAGTTGCCGCGCACCAGCGCCAGATACTGCTTATCAATTTTTTGCGCCAGCATACTGCCGTGCAGCGCCTTGAGTGCGGCGCGCTTGCGGGCGATCATCAGGCAGCCCGAGGTGTCGCGGTCGATGCGGTGGACCAGCTCTAAAAAGCGGTCGTCGGGGCGCATAGCGCGCAGCGCCTCAATCACCCCACCGCTGAGCCCGCTGCCGCCGTGCACCGCCAACCCCTCGGGCTTGTTGATGACCAGCATCGCCTCGTCTTCAAACAGAATAGAGGCGCGCAAGGTGGCCTGCAGCCGCTGGCCCGGCACCGGCACGGCCGGCCGCTCGGCGATACGGATCGGCGGCAGGCGCAATACGCTGCCGGCCACTAGCCGCGTCTCTGGCTTGACCCGGCCCTTGTTGATACGCACCTCGCCTTTGCGCAACAGCCGGTAGATGTGCGACTTGGGCACCCCCTTGAGAGTTTTAAGCAGGTAGTTGTCCAGCCGTTGGCCAGCGTCGTCGGCCTCGATAGTGATATAGCGGACAGCGCTGCTGTGCGGCTCGGGTTGGTGGTCGGACATGCAATCGCCTTGCGGGTGGGTAGAGGGGCGCATTGTACCGACTGCCCCGCCCGCCCTGAAGAAAAAAATCTTTTTATTTGAGCAGCTTGCGGTTAACTGCTATATTGCGGCGCAGGTCACCGGTAGGTTTGTTGATTTACCGACAGTTTATGGCCTGGGTGGCGCCCCCCGCAATGGCGGCTGGCCCACCTCAACAGCATCCGCACTGCGGGTAAAGAATAGCGGCGCGTTGTCACCACAGGGGTGACAACCCCACACAAGCCGGGCAACCCCGGCGGCATAAAGAAGGTAGAAAACAGATTCGGGAGCTTGCAGCGACGCCCCGCTCACCAGAGCGCAAGAGCCGCCTAAACAGCCCACCAACCAGCGCCAACCCGGCGCTGGCCTCTGTAACCAACGTGATTAGAACCGCCTGACAATGAGACCAATACACCACAGCAGAGCCGCCACAAGGCTCTACCAAACCACCGCCAAGGCCCCTAGGTGCCTGCGGTGTGGTGCTTTGGCCTGTTATAACTAAGGCTAGCTAACCACCCTCTTCCCTCTTTTCGCCGCCTCGCCCACAACGAGAGAAGGTGAAATATGAAACGTATGTTAATCAATGCATCGCACACTGAAGAAGTGCGCGTTGCTATGGTAGATGGCCAGCGCCTCTACGATCTGGATATTGAAAACCGCACCCGCGAGCAGAAAAAAGCCAACATCTACAAAGGTAAAGTGACCCGTGTAGAGCCGAGCTTAGAGGCCGCATTTGTCGACTATGGCGCCGAGCGCCACGGCTTTCTGCCACTTAAAGAGATCGCCCCAGAGTACGCCAAGCCCGGCGTTAGCGGCCGACCCACTATTAAAGAGGCAGTCCGCGAAGGCCAAGAGGTTATCGTTCAGGTAGAGAAAGAAGAGCGCGGCTCCAAGGGCGCAGCACTGACTACCTACATCAGCCTGGCCGGCCGCTACATGGTGCTAATGCCCAACAACCCCCGCGCCGGTGGTATATCGCGGCGCATTGAAGGCGAAGAGCGCAGCGACCTGCGCGACGCCATGCGCGGCCTAGAGATCCCCGACGGCATGGGCGTGATTGTCCGCACCGCCGGCATCGGCCGCGCCACCGAAGAGCTGCAGTGGGATCTGGACTACCTGATCAAGCTGTGGAACACCGTGGTCGGCGAAGCCGAACAAGCTAAAGCCCCGCACTTCCTGTTCCAAGAGAGCAACGTGATTGTGCGCGCTATCCGCGACTACCTGCGCCAAGATGTTGGTGAAGTGATTGTCGACAACAACGACGCCTACCTGCTCGCCAACGCGTTTATCAGCACGGTGATGCCCGACTTCAGCAGCAAGGTGAAGCTCTACCAAGACCCGATCCCGCTGTTCAACCGCTACCAAGTTGAGAACCAGATCGAAACCGCCTTCGAGCGCGAAGTCAAACTGCCCTCGGGCGGCTCGATCGTCATCGACATCACCGAAGCACTGGTCTCTATCGACATCAACTCGGCGCGCTCAACCCGCGGCGGCGACATCGAAGAGACCGCGTTCAGCACCAACAAAGAGGCGGCCGACGAGATCGCCCGCCAGCTGCGGCTGCGCGATGTGGGTGGCCTGATTGTTATCGACTTTATCGATATGCTGCAGAGCAAGCACCAAAAAGAGGTTGAGAACCGCATGCGCGACGCGCTGGCGATCGACCGCGCCCGCGTACAGGTCGGCCGTATCTCGCGGTTTGGCCTGCTCGAGATGTCGCGCCAACGGCTGCGCCCCTCGCTGGAAGAGACCATGTCGCACGTCTGCCCGCGCTGTGACGGCCAGGGCACTATCCGCGGCACCCGCTCGCTGGCACTGTCGATCCTGCGCCTGATGGAAGAAGAGGCTCAAAAAGACTTTAGCCGCGAAGTGCGCGCCATCGTACCGGTACCGGTCGCCACCTTCCTACTCAACGAGAAGCGCGGCGAGCTGGCCGCCATCGAGTCGCGTAACCGTATCCGCGTTACCGTGCTGCCCAACACCGCCATGGATACCCCGCACTTTGAAGTGGTGCGCATCCGCAACCAAGACGAAGAGCAGCAAGGCTACAGCTTTGAGCTGGCCGCCGAAGTCGCCCACAGCGACGAAGTAAACCCGGTTATCGACGCCCCGGCGCCGCTGCCGATCTCACAGCCGGCGGTTAAGACGCTGGTGCCCGACACCCCCGCACCGGTGGTTGAGCCCAAAGCCAAAGCCGAGCCAAAAGCCAAAAAGAGCGGTAGCCAGCGCGACAAGGCTGCCCAGCGCGGCGGCAAAGTGGTGCGCAAAAACGTTACCGCCAAGCCCGGCCTGCTCAAGCGTATCGTTGCCGCACTGTTTGGCAGCAGCGACAAGCCTGCCGCCAAAAAAGCTGACCAGCAGAGCAGCGCAAAGCGCAGCGACAGCGAGCGCAGCGACAAACAGGGCCAGCGTTCAGGGCGCGATCAAAACCGCGAGCGCTCTGGCAACCGCAATAACCGCAATCGCAACCGTCGCCGCAGTGACGGCCCGGACAACCGCGCTGACCGCCAAGAGCCGCGCAACGACTCTCGCAATGAAGGCCGTAACGACAGCCGCCGCGACAACCGCGAAGAGCAGACCGACAACAACGCCAATGCGGCGCGCCAAGAAAACGGCGACAGCCGCCCAGACAACGGTGATCGGCCGCGCCGCAACCGCCGTCGCGGCGGCCGCAACCGCGGCGAGCGCGGCAACCGCCCAGAGGTAACTGGCGAGCAGAACGAAGAGCTCAACAACGTCACTGACGCGACAGCCGAATCAGCAGCTCAAGCCACCGCTGAAGCGACTACCGAGCGAACTAACCGAGCCAGCAGTGATAGCGCTGCCGCGGTTGCTGCACCGCTAGCTGACGAGCAAGCCGCGGCCAACGACAACGGTGAGACTGACGCCACAACTGAAACTGAAGCCGTCACCCTCGAGCAGCGCCCAGACAGTGGCCGCCGCGAGCCGCGTCGCCGTCGCCAGCGCGTCGAAGTGCCGACCGAGTTACTCGAGCAAGCCGAAGCCGCTACCGCCCCCAAAGGCGACAGCAGTGCCGACAGCGCCGCCGAGCCGGCAGAGACGGCCACAGCCACTGACGCAGTGCAAACTGAGCTAGCGCTAGATAACAGCCCAGCTGACACCAACGAGGCTGTTGAACAGACCGTGACTGCAGAGGTAGAAGCAGAAGCGACTGACGCTACTGAAGCGGTGCAACCGGCCGAGCAAACGGAACCGGCCGAGCAAGCGCAGCCGGAGGAAGCTCCGGCCGTGGCAGCAGCGGAGGAAGAACAACCCGCAACAGCTGAAACAACCGAGGCAGCGGACCAAGCCGAAGTGGTTGAAATCGCCGAAGCAGCCACCCAACCAGAAGCAGAGCCAGAAGCCGAGCCGGTAGCCGAAGTAGCAGCACCAGCCGCTAACCACGCAGAAACCGCACCGGCCAGCACGGGCACAGCGGCCCGCTCGGCCAACGACCCGCGGCTCAAGCCGAAAGCGGTAACCGATGTTACGGTGATCACCGAACGCCGCGAACGGCCGCTGCCCAGCGCCCTAGACACCAGCGCACCGGCACCGGTCGCAGTAGTCCAGCGCGACATCAAGCGCCCGGCTAACGACCCGCGCGCCAAACTGGCCAACAGCAACGAAGAAAACAGCGAAACAGCGCAATAACCACTTGCGGCAACAGTGGCGAACTGTATAATTTCGCCTTCCTTTTCAGTGGGCTTAACTACCCACTGAAAAGCGTGACCTCACCTACGCCCTGCCGCGGTGAGCCACGAAAAAGTTTACGGAGGGGTGGCTGAGTGGTCGAAAGCACCGGTCTTGAAAACCGACGAGTCGAGAGGCTCCCAGGGTTCGAATCCCTGTCCCTCCGCCATTAAATAAAAAAGGCCCCAGTCCAAAGGACTGGGGCCTTTTTTATTTACCGGATGGGCCTTGCGGACGAGAACCCCCGTTCGATTCAATGCGATGCATTGAAACCAAGCCGCAACGCGGCGCAGCCTCAACGAGGTCGTTACGGCCTAAAGCCGTAATGATCAATCCCTGTACTTATCAGCACCGACGTTGGACTGGGGCCTTTTTTATTTACCGGATGGGCCTTGCGGACGAGAACCTGTACTCACAAAAAAAGTTCGGTCCAATGCGAAGCATTGAAACCAAGCCGCAACGCGGCGCAGGTGTAACGATCACTCGCCGACCTTAATTCCGGGTTTCTCGGCGCATCAATCACCTCACTCCATCAACTACTTCACTACTCACCACAACACTTTTAAACTAATGCAGCACTCATAGCTTAGCTAAAGATTATGCTTCAAGTTGTCTGGTTCAAACGCGATCTGCGCACGGCAGACCATGCACCGCTCACAGCCGCTTCGGCTGCAGGGCCTGTTATTTGCATCTACGTCGTCGAGCCCAACTACTGGCGGCTGGCTGACACCAGCGACCGCCAGTGGCAATTTGTCCGCGAATCTCTACTCGACCTCGACACTCAGCTCACTGCACTCGGTGGGCGACTGACGCTCTACCACGGGCCGACCAGCCTGGCACTGAAGGCTATATATGAAACGTATGGGCCATTTGCGCTACACAGCCATGAAGAGACCGGCAATTTGTGGACCTATGAGCGCGATAGAGCCATCGCCCGCTGGTGCCGCCAAAATCGTATAGGGTGGCAGCAATACAAGCAATTTGGCATACAACGCGGCTCGCAGAACCAACGCGGCGAGTGGCAGCAGTGGCGCAACCAGTGGCTCCACGAGCCGCGCAGAGTAATGGCTACACCGACGTTCGCCCCTTGCTCGATCGGCACTGCAGCGGCCCGCGCGCCGGCGATCATCAAACATGACACCTACTCCTGCCCGCAGCGTCAACGCGGTGGGCGGAGTGAAGCGGAGGCACTACTAAGATCATTTCTCAACCAGCGCGGCGAGCACTACCGCGGCTCACTCAGCCGAACTAATCGCGCCGCCCAGTTTGGCTCTCGGTTAAGCGCTCACCTCGCTTACGGCACGCTGAGCCTACGCGAGCTGGTCGATGCGCTCAGCCGTACGCAAACTACGGCCAGTGGGCGCTGGCTAAAGAGCCTACGCAGCTTTGAGTCGCGACTGTGGTGGCATTGTCACTTCATCCAGAAGCTCGAATCGCAGCCGGCGATTGAGCGCTGCGCCCAGATCACCCCGCTCGAGCAGCTACCGGTCTGTGAAGACTACGCCCGGCTGGCCATCTGGCAGCACGGCCAAACTGGCTGGCCAATGGTAGATGCCGCCATGCGTTACCTACACCATCATGGGTGGGTTAACTTTAGGATGCGTGCCATGCTGGTATCGGTCGGCACACACACCCTTGGCTTACCTTGGCAGAAAGTGGCTGCATGGCTAGCCGGCCAGTTTGTCGACTACGAACCGGGCATCCACTACCCGCAGGTACAGATGCAGAGTGGCCTATCGTGGAACCCAGTACTGCGTATTTACAACCCCACCACCCAAGCACGCCAGCTTGACCCGCTAGGGGTGTTTATACGGCGTTGGGTGCCGGAGCTAAAAGAGCTACCAGATGAGTGGCTGATTGAGCCGTGGAAGCTGCCCAACAACCTGCGCCAGCGCTATGGGCTTGGCACTAACAATACTTACCCCAATCCAGTGGTTGATTTGGAGCAAGCCAACCGCAAGCGCAAGGCGGCCATCGTGGCGATTGAGCAGCGCGAGGGTATCGCCCGCCCCAACGATCACCGCGAGCGGCGCCACTCACTGAAGCCGCAGGCAGCGCCCGCGGCCACCGACAGCCAACAGTTAGCGCTCTTTTAACTGGCAGAGTTATTTGCCGGCGGCGCGCGCTAGGTACTTGAGCTTGTTCTTCTCGCCCTTGCGGTTCATCGCCGGGCGCATCTTGCGACGGAAGCCGGGGAACAGGTAGGCGATGGTGCTGAGCACCGCGCTGATGCGCGGCAGAGCCGCTTCTAGCATCTCGCCCTGGGCTACCCGGTAGACCGCCTCTGCCACTTGCTCGGCACTGCTCATCGGCTGCGCGAAAACGATGCCTTCGACATCTTTTATCTCGTTCATGATAAAGCCGGTATCAACCGGGCCGGGGCAGACCAGCCCGACCACAATGCCCTCGTCGCGCAGCTCGTCAGCCAGCGAGTAGCTGAATGCGCGCAAGCCGGCCTTGCCAGCGGCGTAGGTAGCCGCGCCCTGCAGCGGCGCAAAACCGGCCAGCGAGGCAACGTTGACGATAGCGCCACCACCGGCCTGACGCAGGTAGGGGATCACCAGCCGCGACAGGGCGATCGGTGCGGTGAGGTTAACGTCCATCATCTGCACCAAGCCGTCGCAGTCATTATTGGCGACATCGCCACGGTGGTGCACGCCGGCGTTGTTAACCAGCACATCGATACGGCCAAAGTGCTGCTGAACCTGCTCGAGGATAGCGGTCCACTGGCTGCGGTCACCGACATCGGCGACCACTGCCAACGCTTCGGTCTGCGCTTGTAGCTCTGCCACCAGCGCATTGAGCGCCTCTGGCTTGCGCGCCACCAGTGCCAGCTTGGCGCCGCGTGCGGCAAAATAGCGCGCCGCAGCGGCACCGATACCGGCCGACCCGCCGGTGATAATGACAACTTTATCTTGCATGGTACCCTCTCGAATTAGCTAAATTTTTGTTATTGGCCGCCCCTGCAAGAATCGAACTTGCATCTAAGACTTAGGAGGTCCTTGTTTTATCCATTAAACTAAGGGGCGCGCGGCTGCCACAGTGATACGGCAAACTGGGCTGCCGCAGTATACCCAACCACCCGCCGCTGAGCTAACCGAGCCCGCCCGTTTATTTATGAATTTACTGCTACTAGAACCGGCCGAGAGCGCCGCCGCCAGCACGCTGATCGGCGGCCGCCGGGCTACCCATATGCGCGCGGTGCAGCGCGCCACACCGGGCGCCACCCTGCGCGCCGGGGTGATCGGCGGCGGGCTTGGCGAGGTGACTGTGCTAGCCGATGATGGCGCGGCCTTTACCGTCGCCTACCGCGCGGGGGCCGAGCGCCCGCCAGCCCCCCTGCCGCTGCAGCTAGTGGTCGCCCTGCCGCGGCCGAAGATGGTCAACCGGCTGCTGCAGGCGATTACCGCGATGGGGGTTAAACAGATCACTTTTATCAATAGCTGGCGGGTAGAGAAAAGCTACTGGCAGAGCCCGCAGCTTGGCGCCGACAATATCCGCCTGCAGCTGCTACTGGGGCTGGAGCAAGGGGTCGACACCCAGCTGCCAACGGTCACCTTTGAGCCGCTGTTTAAACCGTTTGTTGAGGACCGCTTGGCGGCGCAGTGCGGCGATGGCCTGCGGCTGCTAGCCCACCCCGGCGGCAGCGAGCCCTGCCCGGTGGCCGCTACCGCGCCGGCCACCTTGGTGGTGGGCCCAGAGGGCGGCTTTATTGACTACGAGGTGGCGCTGCTAGCCGAGCAGGGCTTTAGCGCGGTGACCATGGGGCCGCGCATCTTGCGGGTAGAGACCGCTGTGGTGGCGCTGGCCAGCCGGCTCTACCCGGCCAGTTAGACGCTGGCGGTGCGCTTTAGCCAGCGCCACTGCAGGGCGACACCGACTAGGTAGCTAACCAAAAACGCCTGATAAAAGCCGAGCAACAGCGGGTCGTTGATCTCGCTGACCACCGGGTCGCCGATCGGCAGCCGGCGCAGGCCGTCGGTGATTGCCGGGATCATATGAAACAGAAAGGTCGCCGAGTAGCTCATCGCTTGCAGGTAGGGTGCGTAGCGGCCACCCAGCCGGTAGCGCTCGGCGGCCCAGCCGACCGCCACCGCCAGCAGGGTCATAATCGCCAGCAGGTGGGCGATATTGAAGCCGCCATTTTGGAAGATAGTTAGCGCCGACAGCGCTGTCACCAGCGTGCAGAGCAGAAACAGTGCGCCGGAGCGGTTGCTGGCGCGAATCACCCGGTAGCGGGCCAGCGAGTAGACGCCGGCGCCGATCGATAGCGCGCCCAGCACTGTGTGAAACCACCCCACTAACGTCATCTCTGGCATGCTGTTGCTCGCTTATCGTGTGAGTATGCCGGCCAGCTAGCGCCGGCCGCGGCTGCTGCGCTGGCTGGCGCGGCTCTTTTTAAGTCGGCTGGCCGGCTGCTTTTTGCGCTGCTCGCGCTGGTAGAGCTCGCGCTCGCGGCGCGACTCGAGCGGCACTAGACAGCCGCGCTCAGAGCCAATCAGCTCCTGCTTGCCCATCCGCCGCAGCGCCTTGCGCAGCAGTGGCCAGTTGTCGGTGTCGTGGTAGCGCAGCAGCGCCTTGTGCAGGGTGCGCTGCTCTGGGCTGCGCGCGGTCAGCACCCGCTCTGTGTTGTTGCGGTTGAGCGGCCGCAGCGGGTTGCGCTCGGTGTGGTACATGGTGGTCGCCGAGGCCATTGGCGACGGGTAGAAGTTTTGCACCTGGTCGACCCTAAAGTCGTTTTCTTTAAGCCACAGCGCCAGCGCCAACATCTCTTTGTCGCCAGAGCCGGGGTGGCCCGAGATGAAGTACGGGATCAGGTACTGCTTTTTACCGGCCTGCTGCGAGAAGCGTTCAAACATCTCTTTGAACTCGTAGTAGCTGCCCATGCCCGGCTTCATCATTTTGGCCAGGGTCTCCTCTTCGGAGTGCTCCGGGGCAATTTTTAGATAGCCGCCGACGTGGTGGGTAACCAGCTCTTTGACGTACTCGGGGTCGCGCACCGCTAGGTCGTAGCGCAGCCCGCTGGCCACTACCACTTTCTTGACCCCTTTAAGCGCGCGGGTTTTGCGGTAGAGCGCGGTGGTGTGCGAGTGGTCGGTCTCTAGGTTGACGCAGATGGTTGGGTAGACACAGGACGGCCGCCGGCAGCTCTCTTCAATCTTTTTGTCTTTGCAGTTGAGCCGGTACATGTTGGCGGTGGGGCCGCCAAGGTCTGAGATCACCCCGGTAAAGCCGGGCGTCAGGTCGCGGATTTTCTCTACCTCGTCGAGGATCGACTGCTCTGAGCGGCTCTGGATAATGCGCCCTTCGTGCTCGGTGATCGAGCAGAAGGTGCAGCCGCCAAAGCAGCCGCGCATGATATTGACCGAGAAGCGGATCATCTCGTAGGCGGGGATCTTGGCGTCGCCGTAGCTGGGGTGTGGCACCCGCTTGTAGGGCTGCTCAAACACCCAGTCGAGCTCGGCGGTCTCTAGCGGCAGCGGTGGCGGATTGATCCAGATATCGTTTTTACCCTGGTTTTGCACCAGCGGGCGGGCGTTGCCGGGGTTGGTCTCGCGGTGGAAGATGCGGTCGGCGTGGGCGTACAGCGCCGGGTCTTCGGTAACCGCGGCAAAGCTGGGCATACGGATATAGGTAGAGCTGGGGTCGGTCTCGATCGCCTGGGTGTCTGGCACCAAGTTGACCACTTGGGTCGGCGCTGCGCTCGCTTGGCTGCCGGCATCAACCGCGGCGTGCTGCGATTTGGCGTCGTCGCAGTCGCTGGGGTGCGGTGCGTCGTAGGGGTTTTTGTGTTGCGGCAGGCTGCCCGGCTGGTCGATGCGGGTCGAGTCGATCTCTCGCCAGCCGGCCGGGATGGTGCGGCACAAAAACGCGGTGCCGCGCAGGTCGCGGATGTCGCGGACCGGCTCACCGGCGGCAAGCCGGTGGGTGATGTCGATCAGCGCCCGCTCGGCGTTGCCAAACAGCAATAGATCGGCGGTCGAGTCCATCAACACCGAGCGCTTAACTTTATCGCTCCAGTAGTCGTAGTGGGCGAGCCGGCGCAGGCTCGCTTCGATGCCGCCGGCCACCACCACACTGTTGGGGTAGGCGCGCTTGCAGAGCTGGCTGTAGACGGTTAGCGCGTAATCTGGGCGCTTGCCGCCGGCGTCCCCGGCGGTGTAGGCGTCGTCGTGACGGATCCGGCGGTCGGCGGTGTAGCGGTTGATCATCGAGTCCATGTTGCCGGCAGTCACCCCAAAATAGAGGTTGGGCTCACCGAGCACGCGCAGGCTCTCTGGGTCGGTCCAGTCTGGCTGCGAGATAATACCGACCCGAAAGCCCTGCGCCTCTAGGGTGCGGCCGATTACCGCCATACCAAAACTGGGGTGGTCTACGTAGGCATCGCCGGTAACAATAATCACGTCGCAGCTGTCCCAGCCAAGCTGGTCCATCTCGGCGCGGCTCATCGGCAAAAACTCGGCCGGGGTGAGGCACTCGGCCCAATATTTTGGGTAGCCAAACAGCGCCGGCAGCGTGCGGTCGGCGTGCGAGCCGGGCGGGTTGGCCGGGTGCTGGGCAAGCGCTTGGGACATAGCGTAAAACCTGTGGGGTAGCGCCGCGCGGGCGGGTCAATAAGCCGCCCATTGTACGCGCAAACGCCCCGCGAATAACCACACAGTTGATGCAGGTCAATGTCCGCCGCTGCTTTGATAACGATTCTTATTAACAACTGGGCCTGCAGCGCATACAATAGCCGCCAACCTGCTAATTGAGCCCTGCCCTATGACACTCTGGCAACTGCCCACCGGCCAACGCGCCACCGTGACTGCACTCGACGACCAGCTCGACAGCCGCTACCGCCAGCGCATCAGCGAGCTGGGGTTTAGCGTGGGGGCCAGTGTGCAGTGTATTTTGCGGCCGGGTATGGGCGCGCCGCGCCAGTACGCCATTAACAACAGCGTCTACTCGCTGGACCGCCAGCTGGCCGACGCGATCGCCGTTGACGGCGGCCAGCCATGAAGCAGATAGCGCTGATCGGCAGCCCCAACTCGGGCAAGAGCCTACTCTTCAACCGCCTGACTGGGCTCAACCAGAAGGTGGCTAACTTTCCCGGCATTACCGTCGACATGGCCAGCGGCCACAGCCAGAGCCAACCGGATTGGCGGCTGATCGACTTTCCCGGCGTCTACTCGCTGACCGCCCTGTCGGGGGAAGAACAGGCGGCGATTAGTGGCTTTACCGAGCTGCTGGCGCGCGGCGAGCTGGAGTTGGTGGTTGCCGTGGTAGACGCCACCCGGCTCGACAAGGGGCTTGGCTTTGCACTGCAGGCGCTCGATCTCTGCCATCGCCACCAGGTGCCGATGGTGATCGCCGCCAACATGATTGACGTGCTGGAGCGCCACAATTTGAGCTTGGACAGCAGCGGCCTGAGCGCTGCCATCGGCGCACCGGTGGTGGCACTGTCGGCGCGCAGTGGCCGCGGTATTGATGCGCTCAACAGCGCCTGCGAGCAGCAGCTAGCGGCCGCTACGCTGCCAACTGGCGAGGTCGGCGACCTGATCGGTGGCGATGCACAGGGCCACTGGCGCGCCCAGCAGCTGGCCGAGCAGTACGGCCCCAAGGGTGACCTGTTGATTGTTAGCCAGACCCGCATAGACCGCGTGTTCCTGCACTCGTGGCTGGGCGGCGCGGCATTTTTTGCCATTATGTATTTGATGTTTCAGTCGATCTTTACCTGGGCGGCACCGGCGATGGACGCGGTCGAGAGCGCCATCGGCTGGCTGGCCGGCCGGGTAACGCCGCTGCTGCCAGCCGGCTTTGCACAAGATTTTGTCGGCGATGCACTGTTTGGCGGCATCGGCGCGTTTTTGGTGTTTGTGCCGCAAATTTTTGTGCTGACCGTGGTGGTCGGTATTTTAGAGGACAGCGGCTACCTGGCCCGCGCCGCGGTGATCTGCCACCGCCCGCTGCGGCTGTTTGGGCTGACCGGTAAAAGCTTTATCCCGATGCTCTCCGGCGTCGCCTGTGCCATCCCCGGTATCTACGCAGCGCGCACCATTGAATCGCCGCTGCGCCGCCGGCTTACCTATATGGCGGTACCGCTGATGCCGTGCTCGGCACGGCTGCCGGTTTACGCACTGTTGATCGCCGCGTTTATCCCCGCCCAATCGGCGTTTGGCGGCTTGGTGGGCTGGCAGGGGCTGGCGATGTTTGCCATCTACCTGTTTGGCATTGTGGTGGCGCTGCTGGTTACCGCGCTGGTCTCGCAGCGCAGCAGCGAGCAGGACGACCTGCCGTTTGTGCTGGAGATGCCGCCCTACCGGCTGCCGTCGTGGCGGCCACTGCTGCGCGGCGCTTGGCAGCGCAGTACGCTGTTTGTCACCAAAGCTGGCCAGGTGATCTTTATGGTGACCGTAGTCATCTGGCTGCTGGGTTACTTCCCCAACTCGGGCAGCTCGCTGGCCGACTCGTGGCTGGGCCAAATAGGCCACGTTATTGAGCCGCTGTTTGCACCGCTGGGGCTGGATTGGAAGTACGGCGTGGCGCTGATTACCGCCTTCCTCGCCCGCGAGGTGTTTGTCGGCACACTGGCGGCGCTGTACGGTATTGCCGCGCAGGGTGACGAGTTTGTTGGGCTGGCCGAGCGGGTCGCCAACAGCGGCCTGTCGCTCGGCTCTGGAGTCGCCCTGCTGGTGCTGTTTGCGATCGCCCTGCAGTGCGTCTCGACGCTGGCGGTACTGCGCCGCGAAACCGGCTCTTGGGCGCTGCCCGGCAAGCTGTTTGTCGCCTTCGGCCTGCTCGCCTACGCGCTGGCGTGGCTGGCTTACCAGCTGACCGGCGCGCTCGGCGGTTAGTTACTGCAGGTCTTGCGGCGACAGCGGCCCGGTCAGTATCTCTAAAAAGCTGGCCCAGGCCTGGTTGCGGTCGGTTGGCGCTTTGGCGGCAATGTGGTCGGCGACTATCTGGCGGCCGTGGTTGTAGGTCACCACATAACTGCGCTGGGCATCAATCACCTTGAGCCGCGTCTCTGCCGTGTCGGGTGTCTCTAACCCAAACTCAACCAGCCAGGCGACTGCGTCGGCGCGGCTCATGCCCTGATAGAGGTACTTGCGCGCCACTTCGTTGCGGGCGTAGTTAAGCTGCTCAATTAGGTCTACGTAGTGGTAGTAGTCCTCTAGCCCCTCTGCCGATAGCCCGGCCAGTGGCAGCAGCACCTCGCGCTCAAACTGCATACGCTGCTCGCGGCTGAAGGCCAGGTTCATAGCGTAGCTGGCCGCCCCTTCGGCGATCACCGCCAGCGGCCCGACCATCGGGATATAGACATACTCGACCCAGCCGCGGCGGTTGATCAGCTCTGCCTCTACCAAGGTGGCGTGGACATGGTGGCCGGGGTAGCCCTCGTGGCAGCCCAGCTCAATAGCGCGCTCGATGTGCACCGGCACCCCGTTGTTGAGGTGGACGATACTCTGGCTGTCGCCGCGGTACTCGGTAAAGCCGACCCATGGCATGTTGGGGTTTAGGTTAAGGGTGACGCTCTCGTTGGCGGGCAGCGCAACCTGCACCGCTGTGCGGGCACGGCACTCGGCCATCGCCCGGCCGATCACCGCCTCGAGTTTAGCCGGCGGAATAATAAAGCGGTCGCGAAACGCGCCGATACGCTCAACCAACGCCCCCTCGCCGCCGATCAGCACATCCAGCTGCGCGGCCAGCTGGCGAAAGTGTGCCTCGCTGTAGTGTGGTGCGGCAACGCCAAACAGCTGGCGGCTCTCTTGGTCGAAATCGGCCGGAAAGTTACCGCGCAAAATCTCGCCGCGGGTTTGCAGCGCAGTCAGCCGCGCAGCCAAGTCGCGGCGGCGGCGCTGCTCCAACGGCGCGGCGGCCGGCGGCAACTCGGCCAGCCGCGTTTGCAGCTGGGCTAAACTAGTTAGGGTGGCGGCCAGATCGCGCGGGTCGGCCTTGGCCGTTTGGCGCCAGCTTGGCTCGCCCAGGTAGATATAGGGCAGCGGGTCGTGGTTTTGAAACAGCAGCCCGGCGCGAACAAAATCAACCGCGATCGCGTCGATCGAGTCCGACTGGTTGGCGGCCAGCGAATGGTGTAAAAAACCACTGGCCAATAACGCAACAATCCAGCGCAGAGTGCGCTGGATTGTTGCGGGTGCTTTGGGTTGGCAACCCGCTTGCGGTTGCCGTGCAGCGCCGTAGTGCATGGCGTTACTGCCCAAACCGGTAGTTAACCGTTACACCCCAGGTCATCGGTGCTGCGGGCAGAGCGAGCTCGGCCAACGGTGCGATGACTGAGTTATGGGCCAGATACTCTTCGTCGAGGGCGTTCTTCACCCAGCCCGCCACTTCCCACTGCTCGCTGGCCGGGGTGTAGGCCAAGCGCAGGTTGAGCACCTCGTAAGCGGGCATTGCAGCCAGCTCGCGGTTTTCAATGTCTTGGTAGGCTTCATCTTTACTGGTGAAGTCTGCACGGGCACTAACGTTGCCTGAGGCGACCGGGTAGTTGAACAGCGCGCTGATCGAGTAGGCGTTCTCTGGGGCGTTACGCAGGGCGTTGCCTTCAGAGGCGCTGGCGGCAGCCAGCTCAGTGTACTCAGTATCAAGGTACGCGTAGGTGGCCAACAGCTGGAAATTATCACTAACCGCCCACTGGCCTTCAATCTCAAGGCCCTGGATGTCAGCTTCACCCGCGTTATCAATCACTTGGTTGACGCCAACAACTCGCAGCACCTGCAAATCGGTGTAATCAGAGCTGAACGCAGCCAAACCGACGCGCATTGTACCATCTAGCAGCGTGCCTTTAACACCCATCTCAAAATTGGTGACTTGTTCTTCATCAAACGGGGTTGATGCCGCCACGCCATCGGGAGCCATACCTTGGTAGCCACCGCTCTTGAAGCCGGTAGTAACAGAGGCGTAAGCCGATACATCATCACTGATAGCATAGTTGACCGCCAATTTAGGGGTGAATGCACTCCAGTCTTCGCTCATCTCCACATCGTATGGACTCACCACGTTCAAGCCGTTAGCGTTACCGACGTTAGAGGCCTCTTTCTCTTCGTAGGTATAGCGGGCACCCAGAGTAATGTCGGTGCGGTCATTGACCGACCAGATACCCTGAGCGAACAAGCCATAACTATCGGTCTCATTGTTCTGAGTGGTTTTAGCCACCGGCAGCGTCGCGGGCCGGAATGCTGCAGGGACAGTCGCACAAGCGTAGTCACAAACCACTATGGAGCTCTCAACACGCTCGACCTGCTCGTTCAAGTAGAAAAAGCCAGTCTGCAGGAACAGGTTGTCGCTGAGGTTGAGCGCGTAACGGAACTCCTGAGTAAACTGCTCGCTATTCTCCACAACCGGATTATCAAGTGTGGCAACACCCGAAAAACCGAGGCCGGTGAATGCATTCTGAAAACGAAAGGCTGACGATACTGCGACATCGACGGCATCCGCCTCAGTCTCTCGATAGGCTGTTATCGAGGTAAAAGTACCCTCGCCTATCTGCCAATCGGCTTTAAGCGAAAGGCCCCAGGTTTCAATCTCTGAGCGCGGCTCGCTTTCAATCAGATTCTGGTAAAAACCGGGATTGGGGTTGGCAGGATTTAATCGCACGGCTTGTTCCGCGCCATAGGTATAACCGACATTACGGCCGGGGCCGTTGCGGTCATCTTCTGCGTAATCTGCTGTGATCAGCAGCTCTAAGTCCTCGCTGGCATCGATCAGCAGCTGGCCGCGAATGGCGCTGCTCTCGTAGCCGTTGAGGTCATCCATGTCAGCCGCCAAGCTCTCGACGTAACCGTCGCGCTCTTTGTAGCTAACCGACAGCTTGCCGGCGACGTTGTCGCTGATCGCGCCATTAATCTTGGCTCGGGTGGCCATGTAACCCAGGTCACCAGCCGACGCTTCCACCTCACCACTAAACTCGTCGGTAGGCTTTTGTGATACCACATTAATGGCACCACCAGCGGCATTCTTGCCGTACAGGGTACCCTGTGGGCCGCGCAGTACTTCAATGCGCTCCAGATCAAACAGATCGAACGCCTGGCCGGCGGTGCGGCCAAGGTAGACACCATCGAGGAACACCACAACGGATTGGTCGCCGGCTGCTCCGTCGTCGTTAGAGCCGATGCCGCGGATGTAGAGCTGCGGCTGCGACGGGGTAAACGAGCCCATACTAAAGCCGGGGGTGCGCATAGAGACGCCGTTGAGGTCGTCAATGCCCGAGGTGCGCAGCTCTTCAGCACCAATTGCTGTGATCGCGATCGGCACATCGGTCAGCGACTCTTCGCGGTACTGTGCGGTGACCACAACCTCTTCTAGGGTTTGAGCCAAGGCGGGGGTAGAGATAGCGGCAATCGCCAGCGGCAATAATAGGCGGCGGTAGGTGTAGTGGTTGCTCTGCTTCATAGTCTGCTCTCCTGTAGGCCAGCGCGTGGCTTAGCTACTTGTTTTAATGGTTATCGGGATAGGTCATTGCAGTTATCCGCGATTAGTATCAGCACAACCGCCAAAAAGTGCATATCATATTACGACGAACGGGCTATCATATTACGACGAACGGGCTATCATTTTACGACAGCGGTGTCGCTATGCGATCGCGCCAATGGTTGGGCGCAAGACCAGTCAACTGCTTAAAACTGCGCGAAAACGCGCTGGCATTGCTGTAGCCGAGCAGGTCCGAGAGCTCCAACACCGAGATCGACGAATCGCGCAGGTACTCCTCGGCCAGTGCTTGGCGCTCTTCTAGCAGCAGCTGCCGAAAGCTGACCCCGCTGGCCGCCAAGCGGCGCTGTAGGTCGCGGCTGTGCACCCCCCAGCTCTGCGCCACACCGTTGAGATTGCAGTGCCGCGAGCCGACCGTGCGGCGAAGCTCGTGGCGCAGCCGCTCGACCACACTCTGCTCGCCACCAGCGCTGGCGGCAAGCGCGGTAAGCTGGCCACGCAGCAACTGGTAGACGGCTGGGTCGGCAGTTAGTATTGGCGTCGCCAGCTCGCGGCGCGGTATCACCAAACCAGCCGCCGGCTGGTCGTAGAGTAGTGGCGCGCTAAACAGCGCCCTGGCTCGTTCGGTTGATTGCGGTGCGCGGTGGCTAAACATTACCTGCGACAGTGCGATACGGCGCTGGCAGACGGCGCTCATCGCCTTGTAGGTAACTGCCAAGGCGAGTGGCTGAAACTGGCTTAGGCTCAACTCTAGGCTGGTGCGCACCCGCCGCACCAGCGTCACACTCTGTTCGCTCTCTTGAAGCTCCCACGCAGTGTACTGGCTGTTGAGTATGGAGAAGTTAATCGCATCATCAATTGCGCCGCCGAGATCTGCGCAGAACCGGATCAGCTGGCCGACCATCGCAAACCGCGCCGGCGGTTGGTGCTTGGCAACCACTAGACCAAAGTCGTCGCAACCCAGCGCCTGTGCTGCGTGGTTGAGAAAATTGACCACTTGATGCAGCGGCAGGTAGCCCTCGCCGCTGACTAGCTGGGCGCGACTGATGCCGCTGTACTTTAACGACCCGTGCAACGAGCCGTTGAGCTCTTCGGCCGCCTCTTGGCTGCCGAGCAGAATCTCTGCACTGGTCAGCAGTGGGTTAGCCGCTTGGTAGCGATGTGGCATCTAAAGCCCCCCTCGGTGCCGGCGCATTGACATAAAACGGTATGCGCCCTGTCGCCAAATGATACTTTAAAAGCGAGACGGAGTGGTAATTTAGCTTTTTAACCCAACCGAGCCTCGTTATGCACCGTTATCTTTTGGCCATACTAACCACTGCCCTGCTGTCGCAGCCACTGTTGGCGGGTAACCGGCCGGCGCCGGTAGAGGTGATGCTAGAGACCACGCTCGGCCCAATAGTGATGTCGATCGATGTCGCCAGTGCGCCGCTGGCAGGCAACTACCTGCTCGGCTACATCGACGCCGGTCGCTACGACGGCGCCACGCTCTACCGCAGTGCGGCACTGGACGGTGCCGCGGCGCCACAACTTATCCAAGGCGGGATGCTAGCTGGCGCACTGACCCAGAGCGGTGCCGTCGACCCGGCCGACTACGGAGTGACCGAGCTGCTGCCAGTGTGGGAGACCACCAGCGAGAGCGGCCGCCAGCACCGCCGCGGTACGGTCAGCCTAGCCCGCGATCTGTTGGCCACCGGCAGTGTTATCCCAGAGTTAGTGATTTGCCTGCGCGACACCCCGGCGATGGACGAGCACGGCCGACAGATACCCGACAGCCGCGGCTACCCCGCCATCGGCAGCGTTGTAAGTGGTATGGCGGTGGTGGAGCAAGTTACCCAACAACCGCTCGACGGCGCCACCGCGATCCCCTTTTTAGCCGGCCAGATTCTCTCCGCGCCGATCACTATCACCCGCGCCTACCGGCTGCGGACCGACCCATACCCGTAAAATAAGAGGTGACTATGAAGCTATTTAAATTTAGCCGGCTGGGCTGTTTGGCACTGGCTGGCACCCTGCTCTACTCCGGCGCTAGCCAAGCGGCCAGCCTGCTGGTGCGCAACGCACAGATCTTTGACGGCCACAGCGAGCAGCTGTCAGCACCCAGCGACCTGCTGGTGGTCGACGGCATTATTGAGCGTATCGGTAAAGGCCTGACCGCACCGGCTGGCGCCAGCGAAATTGACGCTGCTGGTCGCACCCTAATGCCAGGCATGATCAACGCCCACGCCCACGTTATGCTGCAACTGCCGGTGATGCAGGCGCTGACCTCAGACGACTACTACTACGCCTACACCGCCACGGTGGCTGCCGAGCTTTTTCTGGACAACGGCTTTACCACCATTCGCGATATGAGCGGCAACACCTTCTCGCTGAAAAAAGCGATCGACCGCGGTGTGGTACCGGGGCCGCGTATCTTCCCGTCTGGGGCTATGATTTCCCAGACCTCTGGCCACGCCGACCACCGCACCGACGATGCCAGCTCGCGGCTGCTTGAGCCGGCCAGCCGCAGCACGCTGGAGCGACGCGGTATGACCATTGTTGCCGACGGCGAGGGCGAAGTGCTGCAGGCGGTGCGCGAGAACCTGCGCCGCGGTGCCACGCAAATTAAAATCTCGGTCGGCGGCGGCATCAGCTCGTACGGCGATCCACTCGATGTCACCCAGTACACCGCCACCGAAATCCGCGCAGCGGTCACCGCCGCTGCCGATTGGGGTACCTACGTGGCCGCCCATGTCTACAACAGTGACGGTGTACGCCGCGCTGTCGAACTGGGTGTGCGCTCGATTGAACACGCCAACCTGATTGACCGCGCCACCCTAGAGTACATGCGCGACAACGATGTCTGGCTGTCACCGCAGGTGATGGTGTTTCAACAGGAGCTGGTCGGCATGAACGCCGACCAACGCGCCAAACAGGCACAGGCCCGCGACGGGGTCGACAACCTGATGAGCGCAGTGCGCGACAGCGGCTTTGAGAACATTGTGTTTGGCGCTGACATCGTCACCTCGCTGGCCACGGTGGCCAAGGTGAACGAAGAGCTGCAGCTGCGAACCCGCTGGTTCAGCCCGGTAGAGATACTCCGCCAAGCCACCTCAAAAGCCGGCGAGCTGCTGAGCCTGTCGGGCCCGCGCAACCCCTACGGCAAGCTGGGGGTCATCGAGCCGGGTGCAGTGGCCGATATGCTGATTGTCGACGGCAACCCACTGCGCGATATCGCCGTGCTGACCAGCCCAAAGCAGAACATCAAGGTGATTGTCAAAGGCGGAGAGGTCTACAAAAACACCCTCGACGACTAGCTAACATCAACGAACGGATAGCCTCCAGGAGTTATATAAATGTCGGCTTGCCGACGGAAAAACACCCAGATAGCCTCTAATGTAAAAGAGTATTAAAACCTCTGGAGCCGGCTACATGTCAAAAAAGAATAGCGATATATTGTTTTCTAACGCAAGTGAAGTTGCCAACGTATTCCGGAGTGGAATAATGAAAGGGGCCGGATATGAAACAGAACGGCTAAAAAAACGTCCATTAATCGCGATCGCCAACTCCCATACCGAGATGACGGCCGGCCACAACCACCTGAACCGGCTAGGCGACAAGGTCAAAGAAGGTATCCTTGTCGAGGGTGGCGAGTACGCCGAGTTCAACGTGCCAGCTCCCTGCGACGGTATTGCCATGGCTCACGATGGTATGCGCTATGTATTGGCGCAACGTGATCTCATTGCCGATATAGTCGAGACCCATGTCCGCTCTCAGGCATTTGATGCTGTTGTTTTTATCGCCGGCTGCGACAAAATAAACCCAGGCATGATGATGGCGATGGGGCGGCTCGATCTTCCAAGTATTTACCTCGCTGGCGGCCCTGGGCAGATGAACATTCGCAACTCGCCTAGCTTTAAGTCGACCATCGACCACAACAGTTATCACGACGATATGGAGGCGACCGCCAACACCTTCCACTGCGCAACCTGTGGTGCCTGCGAGATCATGGGTACTGCCAACACCTTCCAATGTCTGGCCGAGGTAATGGGGATCTGTCTACCCGGCAGCTCAAACATACCTGGCTGGCATGCCGATAAATTAAAAGCTGCGCGTGCCACCGGCCAGCGCGCCGTACAGATGTTTCGCGAAGGGCTCAACGCCCGCCAACTACTGACTCAAGCAGCCATGGAGAACTCGGTCAAAATGCTCATGGCGATCGGTGGTTCTACCAACGGTACCTTGCATTTGCCCGCTATCGCACACTCGTCCGGTTGCGAGTTAACCATGGACCACTTTGACAAAGCCACCAAAGAGGTCCCTACCCTGTTAGCTGTAAGCCCGAACGGCCCCTGGGGGCTGCAGGATGTCTGGGCTGCGGGCGGAATGCCCGCAGTATTGAAAGTGATGCAAAACGACCTCGATATGACTGCTGCCACCGCCGACGGCCGCACTCTACAAGCAGTCGCCGACGATGCGTTAGTGCTCAACCCAAAGGTAATTCCATCGCGTGACAATCCGCATCGCCAGACCGGAGGCATCCGCGTATTACGCGGCAATCTGGCGCCCGACGGAGCTGTAGTCAAGCAGGCTGGGGTCAGCGAGAATATGCTCTACTGCCGCGGACCCGCTGTCTGCTTTGACTCCGAAGATGATGCACTGGCTGGCATACAGGATGGCAAGGTAAAGCAAGGCGACATCATTGTACTGCGCTACCAAGGGCCAAAAGGGGGCCCAGGTATGCCTGAGATGCTAGGTGTCACTATGGCACTGAAATTTGCTGGTCTAGACGAGGCCGCCCTAGTCACCGATGGCCGCTTCTCTGGTGCCACCTGTGGGCCTTGCGTAGGCCATATCTGCCCAGAGGCATCCGATGGCGGGCTGATTGGCTTGCTCGAGGATGGCGACATCGTTGAGGTCGATATCCCCAATGGCACGCTGCGGGCTGAGCTAGACGATACGGTGATTGAGCAACGCCGGAAATTATGGAAACCCGTATTCAAAGAAGTTGGCTATGGCTATATGGACCGCTACCGCAAACATGTTCGCCCCGCTAGTGAAGGGGCTATTTTGAGTTAACAGTTAAAATAACCAGCTATTTAGTCTTAGAGCTCGATATTATTAATGGGGCGAGAGGCGATTATATCGCCCTGCATAAACAACGACTTAGCGGACCCATTAACAATAACTATGAATTTTAGCCATAATCTTAAAAAAGAAACCAGAGATTGGTACCAATCTGGGTACTATTTTGACTGGAGTGGCAGCCAAGTGTTCTACAAAAGAATGGGGTCTGGCCCTACCTTGTTAATGGTTCATGGGTTCCCCACCGCGGGCTGCGATTGGCTAAAGATGGCTCAATGGCTTGGCCATTATTTTACCTTGATCGTGCCCGATATTGCCGATGCTGGTAACTCACGTAATCCGGGACGGCTAACTTATACTCTGCATCAGCATGCCGATATGCTTGAGGTGCTGATGTCCCACCTCAATATTTCAACACTCCACTTAGTAGGCCACGACGTTGGTGATGCAATCTGTCAAGAGCTCGTGGCGCGTCAAAATACAGGCCAATTGAGTTTCACTGTAGAGAGCTGTCTCTTTCTAAACGGCGGAATTCTTATGTCTGCTCACCGGCCCCTAGGGCTACAGTCAAAACTTGCAGGCAAGTTTGGCTGGCTGGTAGCACAGGTAATGCGAAAGAAGACATTTCTGGCCAATGTACAGGCAGTGATTGGGCAGAATAAGTTAACAGATCAGGAACTTAACGAAATCTGGACGATCAGCAAGGGGATTAACGGTCGCAGCTCTCTCGCGCGCCGCAGCCACAACATGATTGACCGACATCAGTACGCGCCGCGTTGGGTAAAGGCCCTCACTGAGACGACTATCCCTATGACCATGGTGAACGGTATCGAAGACCCTATTTCAGGGTCCCATGCATGCGACGCTATCGAGGCACAACTACCCAATGTCCCAGTAGTGCGGTTACCTGGTATCGGCCATTTTCCTCTACTTGAGGCGCCTTCTCTGTGCGTTGAACACCTATTAGACTTTCATCGCCGAATTGGCACATTGAAATAAACATACTGGGTCGGTGAAAACGATCATGCTGTATAGCTAGATCGACAGGCCTCCTTAATAGTTTGATGTGCTCTAATTGCCAAAATGAAAAAACCCAGCCGAAGCTGGGTTTTTTATACGTTGCTGCCTGTTAGTTTGAACCAAAGGCCTTGCTTACAGTAACGCCGTACATACGCGGCATATTGTAGATCGCGCGGCCGTAGTTTAGGAAGGACTCGCCGTTGAAGACCTGAGTCTCTTCATCAGTAAGGTTCTTGCCCCACAAGTAAACAGACCACTCTCCATCAAGTGAATTCCAGCCTACTCGACCGCTGAGCTCACTGTGATCCTCATTGAGGAAAGCGGCCTCGTTATTGGGGTTCGAGTACAACTCATCACGCCAGAAGTAGTTCAGGTTGGCAAACGCTTCGCCACCTGCGACCTGAGATGTTACCTCTGCACCAAAGTTATAGCTCTGCTTGGGTGCCTCCGTCGGACGGTTCCCAGCACAACTACCTATCCCGCCACCGATACTGCAACCTTCGAAAGAATCGAATTCAGCGTCTGTATAGCCGTAACTACCCCACACCCGCAGCCAGTCGGTTGGTAGGAACTGGGCGTCAATCTCAAAGCCTTGGCTAGTAAGCTCACCGGCATTAGAGACCGTTAGGATTGAACCACCACCGGCGATCGGAGTCTGGGCTTGAACCTGGAAGTCAGAGTGATTCGACTCAAACACGGCCGCGTTGATACGTAAACGACCCTCTGCCCAGGTGCTCTTGATGCCCAGTTCATAAGCGTCAACTGATTCATCGTCAAACTCTAGACCGTTGGCGTCGGCGATAAAGTCAGCGTTGTACCCGCCACTCTTGAACGCTTTTGAGTAACCACCGTAGACCATGATGTCATCATTTACGAACCAGTTTAGGCTTATCTTTGGCGAGAGGTCATCTGACGAACGCGCGGCGATCACCTCTTCAGTGGTAAGCACTGTCGCCGCTGGCGCAACAAAGAACCCTGAGTTATCGGTAATGATAAAATCGATATCTTTATCTTCTTCGGTGTAACGTACACCACCGGTCAGTTGTAACTGATCGTTAAAGCGGTAGTTAAAGTGAGCAAACGCTGCCCAAGATTCAACCGTAACCGTGGTGTCGTAATTCACGCCTAACACTAGTAATCCGGGCGAAGGCACCGCACCCACTGCAAAGGCATCTACCGATGCGTCGCCAATACCGTCAATCTCTTGATCCAAGTAGTAGAGTCCAACCACGTAATCGAACTTTTCATTGGCAGGTGATGCTAAGCGAATTTCCTGGGTGATATGACTGCTTTCTACCCAAGTGTTTGATTCGGCAAGCGCTAGCGGCGTGTAATCCTCGTCAAAATTTTGGTAGTTCCAATCTTCGTAGCGCGAGGCCGTTATAGAGGTCAGTTCGAAGCCGTTAGCAAGGCTATGGTTTACCTGTAACGAGTAACCACCAACACCTTCAACCTCGACACTGCTGGCGCCGTCCAGACTCACTTCGCGGATACTTGGCGCTAAGGGATCGCCCAGTCTTTCGCCCGCCAGGAGATCGTTGGCGCTGCTCTCGAGGTGATCAAACGTGAGCATAACCTCTGTTTGGTCTCCTGCATCCCAGACTAACTGAGCGCGGACTGCCTCTTCGTCTTTGTCGTTATACTCGCTCTGCGAGACAGCATCGCCGCTGGCGAGATTATCAACGTAACCATCCCGGGTATCTTTGATAACCGACAACTTGCCGCGTACAGTATCGGAAAAGGGGACATTGACAGCAGCTTTTAGCTTGCTGGCGCCATAATTGCCGACACCTAATTCAACATTGCCGTGAAACTCGTCCGTTGGCTTTTTGGTGGTGATGTTGATCGCGCCCGCAACTGTATTTTTGCCAAATAGAGTGCCTTGCGGGCCGCGCAGAATCTCGATCGACTCGACATCAAGAGAAGACTGGTTAGACGCGGCCGACTTGCCAACCCAGACACCGTCGACGTAAACGCCAACACGTAAGTCATAACCGGGGTTGCGACCGCGGTCGGAGATACCGCGGATACTGAAACGTTGGTTTACCGGATTGCCACCTGCCACGACCAAGTTGGGGGCAGAAAACTGGATGTCTTTAACATTTGTGGCGCCCAGTCGCTCGATATCATTGGCGCTCAGTGCAGTGATGGCGATAGGTACATCTTGTTGGCTCTGTGAGCGCTTTTGGGCAGTTACAACGACCTCTTCGAGCATCACGGCGGCTTGACTCAGCGCCGTGCAAGTAGAGGCGAGGCTGAGTACGGCAATTTGTGATGACAATTTTAGTTGTTTCATGGCTTGTGCTCTCTATTATTCTGGTTGTGGGGTGCAGGGTGGGCGATTGACCCGATGCAACTGCTGCCAGCCGGTTACTGGGCTGTCTGCTGCTTTGTGTTTTCAGTACCAATTAATGTGCTACGAGGCGTTCCCTGCGCAGACAATTCTATCCAGCTAGCCAGGCTAGGTTTGCACCATTTGGTGCAAAACTGTGTAACGTCCACCGCCAACTGGTGGTTGGCCAAGATGGCGATGGGCTGCACCTAGAGCTGGCCGTTAGCTATTGTGTTATCTGGTTCTTGTAAATCGTCCCGCCTTTCATAATGAGAGCCAAGTTGTCGGCGGCATTGGTCAGAATGCTGATGTCTTCTAGTGGCGAGCCATTGATGAGCAGCAGGTCAGCATAAGCGCCCTCTTTGATAACACCCAGTGGAGCGGGGTAGGGGTTTTTGTGGCCTGATAGCGCCAACAGTTTGCCGCCCGAGGAGGTCGCTTGGCGGAGAATCTCATAGGGGCTAAACCACTCATTTCTATAAACAAACTCACGGTTAATCGAAGCCAGCGTCGCTGGGTCTGTGATGATGTCTGAACCGAAGACAATGTTTTGATAGTCAATCTTTTTCGCTAGCGAGAAAAGCTGTGCCAGTCCAGCATAGGCTTTTCGGTGCTTCTCTGCCTGGCCCTCGGTGTAGCCGTTGGGGATTACGGTGTAGGTGATGACCTGCGGCGACAGCCATACGCCTTTATCTTTCATGTGGCGCAGCGTCGACTCATCAATTAGGTTGGCGTGTTCGACACTCATTACCCCGTTATCAATCGCGCGCCTGATACCGTCGTTGTTGTAGACATGCGCCAGCACATAGGTGCCGTAGTCCTCTGCTGCACTGACAGCGGCGCGGATCTCCTCTTCAGTGAACTCGATAACTTCGAGTGGGTCGGCCACTGAGCCGGTACCACCGCCCACGGCGATCTTTATTTGCGAGGCGCCCTGGCGCAGGTTTTCACGGACACCTTTGAGGACTTCGGGCACACCATCAACGACCATCATGTCGCCATTGCGGATCATCGGATCCCAAGAGTGGTCTCCCATAAATACGGTGCCATCAGACGCGTGGCGGTGGTCAGAGTGTCCAGCGGTTTGTGAAATCATGGGCCCCGATGGGTAGATGCGCGGGCCAACCACAATATCGCGGTCTATAGCGAGTTTGAGTGAGAAGGTATTACCGGCTACGTCGCGTATGGTGGTAAACCCGTTCATGAGGTAGGTTTCGGCGGTTTGGGTAGCCACATAAGCGGCGAAGCGTGTGTCTTGAAAGAAAAAGTCGCGGAGAGGCATCTGGCCTATGATGTGCTCGTGCATGCCAATGAATCCGGGTGTGAGAGTCCGTCCAGCGGCATCAATAACCCGGGTGTTGGCGGTGGGCGCAATGTTTGCAGCAATGCTAGCGATCTTGTCGCCAACAATTAGCACATCCAGGTCTTGCTTTAGCCCGTCTGACTCACCGTCAAATATCTTTGCGTTGGTAATCAGTGTGCTGAGTTGCTCTGTGCTTTGCGCGTACCCCAGATGGGAGAGCAGCAGCGCTCCGATAAAGACAAATTTTTGTAGTGCGTGGTTCATGAGTAGGTCCCCTAGTTGGTGTATCTTGATTATTTTTTTGATGGTGGGATGAATAGGCCAAGTGTCGCACGTACGTTTAATAGCGTGCCATAAGCATTGATTGTTACGGCCAAGACGAATGCACTGAGGTTGGCATACTCGGTCAACCCTGAATCTATAAATCGAGCGAGGTTACCGACTACGCCACCACCCCCAAACACGATCACAGCGCAGGTCATCGCAATCCGGTATCCGGTTAACCGACTGAGTTTCGCTAGCCAGAGGCAAGCGCCGTAGGCAGCAAACAAGCAGAGCGACATAGGAATATTGGCGGCACTAAGGGGCATGCCAAAAGTCCTGCTGTATGACCAGCTAGCGACCAAGTAGGCTACTGCCGCAATTAAAAAAGTGAGTTGTAGTCGCACTAGTGTGGTGAGTTTGATTGGATGCCTCCTCGTTACCATCGATCCAATGGTGGCCAGGGTGTTAACGCGGACAAAAGGGGGCTTCGCATCGTCACTAGGCCAATTTTTGTACAGTAAGCGATCGGCTTTGGGCTTGTTTGTCCCCATTGTTGCAATCTCTTTTCGGCTTCTGTGTAGGATAGGGGTAGCCGTGAGCGGGCGTACGACGCTCTCTTTGAGAGACGCCCGGCGCTCACGTCGCAGGGGCCAAAACGATGGGGCGAGGGCACAGTGCAGCGATTATCAGATTTCCACAATTGGACGAAGCAAGTTGACGAAGAGGTTTGGTTGGCTCTTCGCCAAACTATGCGACCGCGACAGTATCAGGACGGCGAAAAGATCTACGAACTTGGCGGTATTGGTAAAGAGCTCTACTTAATCGAGAGTGGTAGCGTCAATGTCTGTAATTACTCTGAAAGCGGGCGAGAGTTAAAAATCGCGGAGCTGCAGGTAGGCGATTGCTTTGGTGAGATGAGCCTGCTCGATGGGTTGCCCAGAGCCAACAGCGCTTACTCGACCGGCGTCACAGGGTTGCTCGTCTTAAAAAGTGACGATTTTTGGGTTGCCTACCAGCGTTTTCCTCAAATTGGGCTGGAGATAAACCGGCTGCTATGTAGGCGGTTACGAATGACCTACTTGCTCGCCCAAGAAGCCAGCGTATTGACTCTTCGCGACCGCTTGGTGCGCTTGGTGTGCCGGCTTGGTTTTAGCGCGGGAGTCAATGGCACTGGGGGGAATACCGTGCTCAAGGGGGTCTCTCACGATCAGTTGGCGCGGCTGTTGGGAACCTCCCGCCAGAGCGTGAGCCGCGAGTTGAAAATTCTCGAAAATATGGCGCTGCTAGAGTGCAGCTATGGGCGGATCATCATCCGTGACATCGACGCACTGGCAGCAGCGAGTGACACCTTGATCGGAGATGAACCGATGGTCCCCGATTACCACGGCCTGCTCAATACAAGAGATTGAGCGGGGCAATTCTTTTGCGTTAAGGCGCGAAAGAGCAGAGTGCACCAAGTGGTGCATAAGTGCGCACCAAGGTGCTGTAACCTTCTGCGCGAGAGGCTAGTAAGCCTGTTAGCTGCAGCCGCGGCGCCAATATAAATTTTATGGGGAGGCTAGGGTGAGTAAACCTATCTTAGCGGCGTTGCTGGTTGGCGCCTTAATGGCTAGTGGTCTAGTCGCTGCGGTAAATAGTTCG
>JAHEGD010000002.1:142843-205088 GCA_024639885.1 Porticoccaceae bacterium
AACAGGGATATACCGCCGATCAGGCGAAGGAACTAAATGCAAATTGGACCCTCGGCCAATTTCTGGGCATTACCCCCGCGGGAGGTTATTCCTACTTGCACCTTGCAGAGCAGTTTCCAACCGCGGTTATCTACCGGCATGGGCCAGTAAAAGAGTTACCCGTAGACCGGCGGTCACGGTTGGGTGACATTTCAGTACCAACGGCTGATGGTGTCACAACGCTGAATCAGTTAGTGGCTGAACCGTCTACACCGCTGCGCGGGTTGGTTGTTATTCAAAACGGAGCTATCGTTTTTGAGCGCTATCCAGGGATGCGCGTATTTGATAACCATGTATGGATGTCGGTGGCAAAGCCGATCGCCAGTCTGCTGATCGCACAGCTTGAAGACGAAGGATTAGTCGATGTCAATCAAACGGTGGCTAGCTACGTAACAGATGCCGAGGGCACTAATTGGGAGTCGATAAAAATCATCGATGTTCTCAACATGCAGACGGGTCTAGACCTAGTCGAGGACGCCAGTCAGCGCGCCAATAAAAATTCTGGCTTTGCCCGGTTTATGCTAGCTGAGGCGGGTCTAGCTAATGCCGATGGACAGCTGCAGAGCCACGACGAGGCACTATTTGCCATCGGCCCACTAAAGCCGCCGGGCAAGGCTTTCGAGTACTCATCAGCTAATACCCAAATGCTGGGTTTGATCATAGAAGCGGTGACTGGCGAGCGGTTGGCAGATGTCATTACTAAACGGCTTTGGATGAAAGTGGGGATGCAGGGGGATGCCCAGCTAGGCCTGAGCCCGCAGGGTAATGGCATTATTCACGGTTTGGTCTCTTCGCGATTGATGGACTTAGCGCGGTTTGGTCTGCTCTATACCCAGAGTTGGGGTGTTGTCGCGAATGAGCGACTAGTTTCGGCACCAGCGTTAAGCAAAATTTATTCTAGCGGTGCAGTGGCAAACTACACCAAAGGGACAATAGGCCGTCGTATGGCGGCTATATTTGGCGAGAGCGGCATCACTAATGCGTATCAGTGGGACGCCGTTTTTACTGATGGTGACATCTACAAGGGTGGCATGAATGGCCAAGGGCTCTATATCTCGCCGGCCGACGACATCGTAATAGCGTGGTTTGCCAATGGCTATACGGCCACGCCAGTAGAGGCGATTGCTCGTAGCTTGGTGAAAACACTTGCCCCTGAGTGAGGAGCGCGGCTTGATAACAAAAAACCGACAAAGCCCCCTGCGTCGGTTTTTTTGACCACTACACGGTGACAAAGAGCAGGTGATAGTAGTGGGGGTGTTGGTTGCACTAATGGCGAGTAGCTATGGTGAGAAGATGCGGTGGCCAGTACGTCGACTTATCGAGAAGCTACAAAAGGCGTCGCCCCCCGACGCCGACCTGACCGTTTCTATAGCAGAGTGGTTCGCAGAGCTAGCCGGCTAGCTGGTGCTGATAGTAGGATAATGTTGCAATATCGACAAAAGTTTGGCGTTGAGTGACGTTGCTTCTCTATGGCTAACGGCTTGGCAACCGGTAACTTGTACTGCGCCCACTACCGGGGTTCTTAATGAAGATGCCTCGCTGTTTGAGCTCCTGAATGTCGCGGAGCCCCGTATCGTTTGAGCACTTGGCTAGCTTGGCGTATTTGGAGGTATTGATAAATCCTGTAAACTCATCCTCTAGCATACGGTTTATGATTAATCGCTGGCGGTCATTTACCGGCTTTTGGTTGATCCTATTCCAGAGCTCGGCCTTAAATAGTACGTTGCCGATGGTCTTTTCTGCGTTAGCTATGGCTCTGCCAAGGCAGTCCAAAAACCATGAAAGCCAGTTCGTTATATCAGGCGTTGCACGTTGTTGCGCTTCTAGTTGGGCGTAGTACTGATTGCGTTCAATTTCGATTTGGGATGACAGACTATAAAAGCGGTCTGACGTACCATCGGCGCGCGCTAGTGCCAAGTCGCCAATGGCCCTGGCAATACGTCCGTTGCCGTCTTCAAACGGATGGATCGTCACAAACCACAAATGGGCAATGCCAGCTCTGATAACAGGATCGGTATTGTCTTTACCAGCC
The DNA here is from genome assembly GCA_024639885.1 of Porticoccaceae bacterium. Lineage (GTDB taxonomy): Bacteria > Pseudomonadota > Gammaproteobacteria > Pseudomonadales > Porticoccaceae > LSUCC0057. The sequence continues at coordinate 144,915 of JAHEGD010000002.1, forward strand.
ATCCACTCAAAAAACGCGTCCATTTCAGTTTCAATGCGATCAGCAGTGGGGGCCTCAAAGTGCACCTGTTCTTTGCCAATAGGGCCAGAAACAACTTGCATAGGGCTGGCATCACCAGTTCGCCACCCCCCAACGGTGATTTTGTGCATGCCGCTGCGCCCGGTTGGGAACAGTGCCGCATGCCAATCAAGCAAGGTATCCTTTGCCAGCGGCCTCGAGAAGTGTTGCGTGGCATCCAGCATCATTTCTACGATACCCTCAACATCACGACCTGCTTGGACAAACCCAGCGATGTCAATTCCAAGCCTGCGGGCAATAGACGATCGTACTTCTTTCGGATTCAGGTTTTCGCCCTCAATAGCCGAGGAGTTAACGACATCATTAGTGAGTGTCCTAAGGGACGCCTCACGCCTAAGTTCAAATCCAAGCCCTGTCATACGCCCCAGCAAGTGGCCTTGGGCGTACCGTATGTTGGCCAGCTTCGATGTGAGCGCCTCTGTATCCCATGTAAAGTGGGGCCAATTTTGATGTTTATGAATCCACATAATAATCACCGCATAATGTAAGGTGATTATAGATCTTATTTACAGCAAGAACAAGATCAATCGCCGCACAGTTTGCGGTGATTAACTGGCTTATTCACCGCAAACTTGGATTGGCGTGGCGAGAATTTTCGCGCACTCTCACTAACAAAAACGCCCAGCATTGGCTGGGCGTTGTTTGTTTGGCGGTGAGAGAGGGATTCGAACCCTCGATACGCTATTAACGTATACACACTTTCCAGGCGTGCGCCTTCAGCCGCTCGGCCACCTCACCGTAAGGGACTGCACTCTAAACAGTTGGGGGTGTAAAAGCAATTGCTGGCTAGGTTTGTAAGATTTTCTGGGCGCGCGTTGCTGCGAAAGCTTGTTGTTTCTTGAAATGAAGCAACCGTCGCAGTGGGCAGGTATCAACTTGCCTAGCCGGTTGTAATGTGGCGAAGCGGGGATGGCTTAGGATGTGACACTTATCAAGGAAGTAATAATCGCCCCGTATGCGGGGAGAAACTCGACTGTTTACGCAGACTTTGGTGGCTCGACCACGGTCTACTTTGTTGCACCTGATTTTCAGGTCGCCAGCGCAGAGCACTTGGGCAGTTCCAAAGAATTTGAGCCAACCGTTTTTCTGTTCCGAACAGAGGATGACTTGCGGCTGGTGACCTCCAATGGAGAGGTTATTCTTGAGGGCTTTTTTGCTCGTCAGGGTAATAAGCTGGTCAGCTGTCACTTGATAGACGGTGAGCTGGTTGGCGTGGGGTTGGTTGTTGATGGCTCTTTGAGGCGACGCATCAGCGACGCGTCCATGCCACCGTACTTCGACCGCCATTGGTAAAAACTGGCGCTACTCATGCCAAACTCCCGGCAGAGGTCAGCCACCGGTGTTCCGGCCTCGGCTTGCTTCAATATTGAGACTATCTGGCTTTCGGTAAATCGAGACTTCCTCATAGGTCACTCCTCGCGACATCATCATAAAAGCCTCTACTTAAAACCTCGACTATTTTCTGGGGGGAATACAAGTCGTATTGAGTCGGCAGATGGAATGGCGCCGGGGTGGCTTGGCGCGGCGCGGTACGGGGGCATGATACGGGTTGCGACCGGTTGGCCACAAACGCGTGGTTCACAGCAGTTGGCAACGGCTTCCGGGTTGGGTAGATTGCAGGTGTTAAATAATAAAGCACGGTACGCGATACGCTAAGCCGGGTCATTCACGGGACTGTTGAGAGGTAACCTGATGAACACTGCAAAACGACTTAACAAAACCTTGGCACTAGCGGCTTTGCCGCTGCTAGCGGGGCTGATCGGCTGTTCGGCCGGTACCGAGGCGCCAACCGGCATCACCCATGAGCGGCTGGTTAACTCGGCGGCCGAGCCGCACAATTGGCTCGGCTATGGCGGCGATTACGGCGAGCAGCATTTTAGCCGTCTAGACCAGATCAATAGCGACAACGTCGACCAGCTGGGTTTGGCGTGGAACTTCAAATACGAGCTTGACCGGGTAGTGCAGGCGGTGCCGGTGGTAGTCGATGGGGTGATGTACACCACCAGCGCCTACAGCATTGTTCACGCGTTGGACGCGGTAACCGGCGAGCTGCTCTGGATACACGACCCCAAAGTAGACAAAGCCATTGCCGGGACCGGCTGCTGTGATGCAGCCAACCGCGGCGTTGCGGTGCTCAACGACAAAGTCTTTGTCGGTGTTTACGACGGCCGCTTGGAGGCGTTAGATGCGGCGACTGGCGAGTTAGTCTGGTCTGTCGACACAGTCGTCGACCACGAGCGCAACTACACCATTACCGGTGCGCCGCGGGTGGTAAAAGACAAGGTGGTGATTGGTAACGGCGGCGCCGAATACGGCGTGCGCGGTTATGTCACCGCTTACGACGCCGACACCGGCAAACAGGCTTGGCGGTTCTTTACCGTGCCGGGCGACCCGTCGCTACCGGCCGAAAACGCTGCGATGGAGATGGCGCAAAAAACCTGGTTTGGCGACCGCTACTGGAAGCAGGGCGGCGGTGGTACCGTCTGGGACTCGATGGCCTACGACCCTGAACTCGACCTGTTTTATATCGGCGTAGGTAACGGCTCGCTGTGGAACTACAAAGAGCGCAGCGACGCCAAGGGTGACAACCTGTTTGTCTCGTCGATCGTGGCGCTGCGCCCCGATACCGGTGAATATGTTTGGCACTACCAGACCACTCCGGGCGATGCCTGGGACTACACCGCCACCCAGACTATCACCGTGGCTACTTTGCCGATCAATGGCGAGCCGCGCCGGGTGGTGATGCAGGCCCCCAAGAACGGCTTCTTCTACGTGATTGATGCCGCCACTGGCGAGCTGATCTCTGCCGAGAAATTTGGCTACGTCACCTGGGCGAAGGGGATCGATATGGAGACCGGCCGCCCGATTGTCGACAACGAGGCGGCCAACTATTGGGAAAGCGGCGAAGGTAAAATCGTGTTTCCCGGCTCGCAGGGCGCCCACAACTGGAACCCGATGAGCTACTCACCCATGACGGGCCTGGTCTACATCCCGCAGCAAACTAGCTTAGAGCACTTTGTCCCGCTGCCCAGCGGAGAGATCGTCAAGCCAAAAAAATGGGATGCAAATCTCGGTATGGTAACCCCGGTTGTGCCCGAGACCCCCGAAGAGATCGCCCAGATTCATCAGGTCTACCGCGGCAAGTTGCAGGCGTGGGACCCGATCAAGCAGGAGGAGGTCTGGTCGCACCCCCACGACCATATCGCCAACGGTGGCGCCCTGGCAACGGCTGGAAACTTGGTTTTCCAAGGTACCGCTGATGGTCGCTTTGTCGCCTACGCCGCGGATAGCGGTGAGAAGCTCTGGGAGGTGCCTGTGACCAGTGGCGTTGGCGCCGGGCCAATAAGCTACAGTGTGGACGGCGAGCAGTATGTGGCGATTAATGTCGGCTATGGTGGTTCGTTCGGGATATCCTTTGGTGCGCTGTCGCAGTTGACCAAAGTGCTGCCCGACTCACGTATCTATGTATTTAAACTTGGTGGTCAAGAGCCACTGCCTGAGTTCAAGCGCCGCACCGTAAAAATGCCTCCACAGGTAGCGCCGCGCGGCGATGCCGAGTCTATCGCCAATGGTAAAGAGTTGTATGGCCTTAAGTGTGGTATCTGCCACGGGTTGAGCGTGATCAGCGGTGGTCTACTGCCCGATCTGCGAATGCTCACCGAAGAGAAGCACGAGATGTTCCTCGGCACGCTGATGGGCGCACTGCAAGAGAACGGTATGCCCAGCTTTGCCGACCGGTTGACGGTTGAAGAGGTGGGTGACATCCAGAACTACGTGATTAAACGTGCCCACGACCTGCGCGACGAGCTGATCGAAGCAGGTTACCCAACGGAATAATCTATTGCAGCCGATACCACACCTACATGATTTCCTCACCGATCTGCCCAGTCAGATCCGTGAGGAGATCTACGCGGCGATGACGCTGCGCAGTGTGGGTGCCGAGGAGTTTGTCTACCAGCAGGGCCAGGTGCCAGAGTTTATGGCCCAGGTGGTGGATGGCGAGGTCAAGCTCTGCATTTACTCGGCCGAGGGGCGCGAGGTGACCACCGCCAGCTTTCGCGACGGTGACTGCTTTGGTGAGCTAGGGCTGATTGATGGACTGCCGCGTATGACCAGCGCGGTGGCGGTGGTGCCCACCCAGCTGCGGGTGTTGCGGGCGTCTGCTTTCAATAAGTTTTATCTGCAGTACCCAGAGCTGGCGCGTGCTATCAACCTGTTTTTGGGCCGCCGGGTGCGGCTGCTCTACGAGTTCTCGGAAGAGGCCAAGAGCCTTAACCTGCGCCAGCGGCTCGGCCGCACGCTGTGCCGGCTGGCCCACAGCCACGGCAGCAAGACCGATGAGGGCGGGATTATGCTGGCCACCTCGCACGAGGAGCTCGCCAAGCTGCTCGGTGCCTCACGGCAGAGCGTCAGTAAAGAGCTCAAACTGCTCGAGCGCGACGGCCGCATCGCGATCCGCTACAACAAACTGTTGATCGTCGATTTAGCCCCGCTGGAAGAGGAGTACACCGCGCTGATTTCGATCGATTCGATCGCCGCCAGCTACGAGTAACCGCTAGCTAAACAGCTTGCCGGGGTTGAGCAGGTCTGCCGGGTCTAGCGCCTGTTTGATGGTCTTCATCAGCGCGATTTCGGCGTCGTTGCGGGAGTGGCTGAGGTAGGCGCGTTTATCTACGCCGATACCGTGCTCGGCCGATACCGCGCCACCAAACTGCGCCAGTTCGCCGTAGACAATCTCCTGAACCAGTTCTTTCTGCTCTGTCGGGCCAGCCACAATGTGCAGATTGCCGTCACCCAGGTGGCCAAAAATGATACAGCGGCAATCGGGCAGGGCGGCCTGCAGCCGCTCGGTAATGGCCTGGGTGTAGGCGTGCATATCGCGGATAGGCAGGCTTACATCAAACGGCACCAGCGGGTAGAGCGCCCCCATCAGCCCTTCAATGTCGTCGCGCAGCGCCCAAAACTGCGCCGCCTGCTGGCTGCTCTGGGCGATTAGGACATCGGCGGCCAGCTCTTGCTCAAGCAGCTCGCCAAGCGCTTGCTCAAACTGGGCCGCTTCGCGCTGTTCGTCGACACCGCTCGACTCAACCAAAATGGTGTAGCCGTGGTCGGCGTCAAACAGGTTTTGGTGGCGGCCGGTCTCTTTAATTAGCAGATCGGTCATGCTTTGCCACATCACCTCAAACGAGCTTAGCTTGCCCTCAAAAGCGCTGCCCAGATGGCGCAGTATTTTGCCGACACTGGCAAAGTCATCGACCGCAATCATCGCGGTCTGCACCGCATTGCAAGCCGGGCGCAGCCGCAGCACGGCGCGGGTAATCATGCCCAGCGTGCCCTCAGAGCCGATAAACAGCTGCTTTAAGTCGTAGCCGGTGTTGTTTTTAAGCATCTCGTTCATGCTGCTAATCACCGTGCCGTCAGCCAGCACTACCTCTAAGCCGAGCACCTGCTCACGGGCCATACCCGAGCGTACCACCGAGTTGCCGCCGGCGTTGGTGGCCAGCGCACCGCCAATTTGGGCGCTGCCGCGCGCACCCCAGTCCATCGCCAGCTGCCAGCCGTGCTCGCTGGCGGCGTTCTGGGCGGTCTCCAATACAACGCCGGCCTGCACGGTCATGGTGCCGGCCAGCTCGTCGATGTTTTCGATGGTGCGCATTCGCTCGGTAGAGATACCAATCTGGCCCGGCTGGCACTGGGTGCCGTTAACTAACCCGGTCAGTCCGCCCATCGGCACTACCGGCTGGTTGTGCTGGTGGCAGAGCTTCATCACCGCGGCCAACTGCTCGGTGTTGGCAGGCCGGACGATGGCCGCAGCCGGACAGCTGCCGTGGCCCATGTTCTCGTTGGGGCGCGCTGCCACAGCGTCGCCCTGCAGTAGCCCGTTGCTGCCGACGATCGCTTCCAGTTCGGTGAGTAGGCTCATGTTCTGCTCCAAATAGCTAGCTAGTCGATGTTGTATCGCTGGTCTCTTAAATGCTGGCGGCAATAGCCAGGCAGACCAGCGTCGCCACCACCGGGATCGCCACCGTTACCACCGCGACATCGCGGTACGCTTGGCGGTGGCTGAGCCCGGTAATGGTGAGCATAGCGACCACCGCACCGCAGTGCGGCAGCGAGTCAAACCCGCCCGAGGCGATTGTCGCCAAGCGGTGGAGGGTCTCGACGGGGATGCCAAGCGCGATGTAGCTATCGGCCATGCTGCTCATAAAGATCTGCAGCCCGCCCGAGGCCGAGCCGGTAACCGCCGACAGCGTACTAACCGACAAAAACATCGACAGCAAGGGCGGTAGGTCGAGTGTCAGCAGCCCCTGCGAGAAGGCGTTAAAGCCGCTGGTCTGAACTACCACACCGCCAAAGCCGATCACTGCCGCGGTGTTGATCAGCGGCATAATCGAGTCGCGGGTGCCGTCGCCGATGGTGAGCAGCGGTTTGCTGCGCACCGCCGGGAACAGCAGCAGTGCCAGCACGGTGCCAGCCACCAGCGCGATCGACGGCCACAGCACCGGTTGGGCGGCGGCAAAGCTGAGCAGCTCGCCAAGCGGGCCGGGCTGGCCGGCGCCGCCGAGCAAGCGCGGCAGCATAATCAGGCCGATCACGGTCACCAGTGGCAGCAGCGCTAAACCCCACGCCGGCGGGTGTAGCTGGCCGTCGCTGTTAACAATTTTCATATCCATTGGGCCGGGCTCAAACCCTTCGCCGGCTGCGGCAGCGGCCATCCGCTGGCGCTCTAGGTACCAGAGGCCGGCCAGCAACATAATGGCGCCGGCCAGCAGGCCGTACAGGGCGCCGGCGAACAGGTCGGTGCCCAGCGCCCGCGAGGCGATCACATTATGGATAGAGGGGGTGCCGGGCAGGGCGGTCAGGGTAAAGGTACCGGCGCCCAGCGCCAGCGCGCCGCAAAACAGCCGCTTGGGTATGTTGGCCTGCTGGATCAGCTTGATGCCGAGCGGGTAGACCGCAAAGATCACCACAAAAACGACAATGCCGCCGTAGGTCAGCAGGCCGGTAGCCAGTGCGGTAATAGTGAGCGCGTGGCGCGCCCCAAGCCGGTTGGAGAGCGCCAGCGCTATGCTGGTGGCCGCCTGGCTGTCGCCCATGGTGCGGCCAAACATCGCCCCAGCGGCAAACAGAAAAAAGAAGTTGCCGGCAAAGGTAAATGCCCCCAGTTTGCCAAACGAGAAGTACTCGCCAAGCCCCGCCGCCAGTGGCAGCTGGTTGGTCAGGATGACGATCACTGCGCTAAACAGCGCGGCAAAAATAATGTCAACGCCGCGCATGGCCAGCCCGATTAGCGCCACCAGCGAAACAAACAACCCAGCGTAGCCGAGCAGGTCAAGTGCAGTCATGGGAGATCCTTGTTAGTTGTTATTGTTATACCGGCTGCGAATCTATCAGCTCTTGGGTAATCTCTTCAACCCGGTTGACACCCATCAGCGCCATCGCCAGCTCGATCTCGCGGTTGATCATGGTCAGCAGGTCGACCACGCCCTGCTCGCCGCGCGCAGCCATCGCGTAGACCCACGGCCGGCCGAGCATCACCGAATCGGCACCCAGCGCAATGGCCTTGGCGATGTCGATGCCGTTGCGGACGCCGCTGTCGAGCAGAATGGTACAGCGCTTATCGACCGCCGCGGCAACGCTGGGCAGCTTGCCGATCGACGAGCTGATGCCGTCCAGCTGGCGCCCGCCGTGGTTGGAGACGACGATACCGTCGGCGCCGCAGTCGATCGCGGCGCGCGCGTCATCGGCCTCCATCACCCCTTTAATAACCAATTTGCCGGCCCACTGCTGGCGCAGCCAGGCGATGTCGTCCCAGGTGCAGGTGGGGTCGAACTGGCCGTCGATAAAGGTTTTGTAAAGATCTAGATCGTTGGGGTCGCTGACCTTATCGGCCACATTGCCAAAGGTGTGCGGTTTGCCGCGCAGGCCGACGTCGTAGACCCACTGCGGGCTGCTGAGTAACTGGGCCAGTTTGCTGAGCTTGCCGGGCAGGCCGCCACCGAGCATACCGTTGCGGTAGTCGCGCTGGCGCATGCCGGCGACTGGCAGGTCGACGGTAAACAGCAGTGTCTCTACCCCGGCCGCTGCGGCGCGGTTGAGCATCTCGACGACAAAGTCGCGGTCGCGCAACATGTACAGCTGAAACCAGATCGGCTGGCGGCTGGCCGCGGCTACCTCGTCGACTGGGCAGATGCCCACGGTAGAGGTGGCAAACGGTATTCCGCAGCGCTCTGCGGCGCGCGCCGCTTGGGTCTCGCCGCGGCGCCGGAACAGCCCGGCCATACCGACCGGAGCGAGTACCGCCGGCATCGCCATCGATTGGCCAAATAGCTGGGTGCTGGTGTCTACGCTGTCGACATTGCGCATCACCCGCTGCTTGAGGGTGATGGCGGCAAAGTCGTCGCAGTTGCGGGCTAGGATCTCTTCGCGGTTGGCGCCGCCGTCGATGTAGTCAAATAGAAAACGCGGCAGCCGCCGCTTGGCGATGGCGCGGTAGTCGTCGACGGTGACCGGTGCGATGTTGTAGAGGCTCATGGGTTCTCCTTGTTGGGCGGGCGCAGCGGCCACGCAATGTATAGACGTAGTGTAATCGCTGGGTTGCCCGGCGATGGTCATAAAACTGACAATTCTGGTGGTTTTGTATCGCTACTATAGCGGCTCAGCAGTGGCGGTAGGGCAGGCGACTGCAGGGTCGCAAACCAGAGTGCGGTGGGCTTGCAAAGCCGCCCGCCAATCGCGATGCTAACCGTCGCTAATAAATTCAATAAACACATAACTAAAGGTAGGCACTATGAACAGCGCAGTAAACCCCGTAGACCCAGCCGTGGCCGGCCCGCACACCGCTATGTTGAGCGAGGCGCTACAGCAGCAGCGCGACGCCTACCTGGCGCAGCCGATCCCAACCGCGGCAGAGCGTCGCCACGACCTTAAGCAGCTCAAGGCGATGCTGTCCGACAACCTAGAGGCGATCACCGCGGCGATCTGCGAAGATTACGGCAACCGCAGCTACCACGAGACGCTGTTTGCCGAGGTAATTGCTGTAACCGATGGCATCAACGACACCATTAAAAAGGTCAAGGGCTGGATGAAGCCGGAGCGCCGCCACATTGATGTCGGTATGTACCCCGGCGCTAAAAACCGCCTGATCCCGCAGCCGCTCGGCGTGGTGGGCATGATTGTGCCGTGGAACTTCCCGGTTAACCTATCGTTCTCGCAGCTGGCTGCCGTGTTTGCCGCCGGCAACCGGGCGATGGTAAAAATGTCAGAAAATTCGATTGCGCTGACCCGGCTGCTGCAAGAGCTGTCGCCCAAATACTTTGCCGCCGATAAACTGCAGTTTTTTGAAGAGACCGGCGGCGTCGGCATCGAGTTCTCTAAACTGCCGTTTGATTTGATTATCTTTACCGGCTCTGGCCAGACCGGCCGCGCGGTGATGGCGGCGGCGGCGCAAAACCTTACCCCGGTTATTCTTGAGCTGGGCGGCAAGGCGCCGGCCGTGATCGATCCCAACTACGACCTGGAGAAGGCGGTTGGGCGGATTATGTTCACCAAGCAGTTTAACGCCGGCCAGATCTGCACCAACGTCGACTACGTGTTTGTCCACGAGAGCCAAATTGAGGAGTTTGTACAGAAGGCCAGCGACTACGCTGCCGCCCACTGCCCAGACATCAACCACAAAGACTACACATCGCTGATCGACGACCGCTCTTACGCGCGGGTGCTGGCCACCATCGACGACGCCCAGCAGAAGGGCGCCCGCGTGGTACCGCTGAGCAGCCAGCCGGCCAACCCAGCGCTGCGCAAGATTCCGCTGACGCTGATCTTGGAGACCAACGCCGAGATGACCATTCGCCAGCGCGAGACCTTCGGGCCGCTGTTAATGGTGCTGCCCTACAAAGAGCCCAGCGACGTGGTTACCCACGTCAATCGCCACGACCGGCCGCTGGCGCTCTACCCGTTCTCCAACAACAAGAAGCTGGTGCAGTACTACATCGACCACATCATGTCGGGCGGTGTCAGTGTCAACGACTGCCTGTTCCATGTTGCCCAGCACGACCTGCCGTTTGGCGGCGTCGGCCCCAGCGGCATGGGTCACTACCACGGCTACGAGGGCTTTACCGCCTGCTCAAAGATGCGCCCGGTCTTCTACCAGGCCAGCTTTACCGCCATGAAGTATCTGCGCCCGCCCTACGGCAAGTTGGCCGATAAGGTGTTTGGCATGATGGTGAAGATGAAAAGCTAAGGTAACATTGCCACAGCCCAACTAAAGAGCCGCTTAGCGGCTCTTTTTTTAAGCCAACCACGAAGAGACCGCTATGAAATACCGCGCCCTATCGATCGCTCTGCTGCTATCACTGCCCGCTGCCGCCAACCCGCTTGAAGAGGTGGTCACCATCGCCAGCGGCAGCCCACAGCTGGCCAGCGAGCTGCCGCTGAGCGTCTCGTTGATCGATGGCGAGCAGATCGCGCTGCTTGGTGCCCAGCACCCCTCAGAGCTGCTCAACCGCGAGCCGGGCGTACTGCTGCAGCGCGGCAGTGGCCAAGAGTACCTGCCTGCGGTGCGCTCGCCGGTGTTTACCGGTGCCGGCGCGTGTGGCGAGCTGCTGCTGATGGAGGCCGGTATCGCGCTGCGCGCCAATGGGTTTTGCAATATCAACGAGCTGTTTGAAGCGCACACCGAGCAGGCCGCGGCGATTGAGTTGATCCGCGGCCCCGGCACCGTGCTGTACGGCTCTAACGCCCTGCACGGGGTGGTCGACGTACAACCGCCAAGCTTGTCGGCCGATAACCGTATCGCTCTGGAGTGGGCCCAGCGCGACTACCAGCAGCTGTCGTTTACGGTTAATGGCGACATCGGCCAGCAGCGGCTCGGTGCGGCATTGACTACTACCGTCGATGGCGGCGGCCGCGACTCGTCCGGCGTTAAACAGACCAAGCTGACCCTGCAGCACAGTGCCGCCGTGGCCGGCTGGCAGGTCGACAGCGGCCTGGCCCTGTCGCAGCTCAACCAAGAGACGGCCAGCTATATTGAGGGCTACAAGAGCTATGCTGATAAAACCCTGCGCCGCCAAAACCTAGACCCCGACGCCTACCGCAATGCAGAGGCGATGCGGCTCTGGAGCCGTTGGCAGCGCGATGGCGAGCGCGGCGAGCTGACCATCAAACCCTATCTGCGCAGTGCCGAGATGGACTTTTTAATGCACTTTCTGCCCGGCACCCCAGTCGAGCAGAACAGCCAGCAGAGCGCCGGCGTGCAGCTGCGTTGGGCGCTACCAGAGCAGGGTGGGCGCAATTGGTTGCTCGGGCTCGACAGCGAGCTGACCGAGGGTGAGCTGCTGCAGTACCAGCTGGGTGCCGCGCCGAGCTTTTTGCAGAGCCAGATACCGACCGGCAAGCACTACGACTACCGCGTCGACAGCTGGCAGCTGTCGCCGTTTGCACGGCTGCAGTGGCAGCTGAGCGAGCCGCTTAGTGTCACCGCCGGCGCCCGCTTTGAGGTGATCGGTTACGACTACGACAACCGCATGGCAGATGGCCGCACCGATCAGGCTGGCGAGCCGTGTGCCGCTGGCTGTCGCTACACCCGACCGAGCGACCGCAGTGACCGCTTCGAGAACCTGTCGCTAGAGCTGGCCGCCAACTACCGGTTCAGCGACAGCCAGAGCGGCTTTGTGCGCCTGTCGCGCGCCTTTCGGGCCCCGCAGGCGACTGAGCTCTACCGCCTGCAGCGCGAGCAGCTGAGCGCCGAGCTGGATGCCCAACAACTGACTGCAGTCGAGCTGGGTTGGCGCGGCAGCGTCGCGGCGCTCGATTATCAGCTGTCGTTCTACGCGATGAAAAAGCGCGAGGTGATCTTTCGCGATAGCGCATTTTACAATGTCAGCAACGGCCAGACCCGCCACCGCGGTGTCGAGCTGGCGGCTAGTTATCAGTGGGCCGAGCAGTGGCGCGCCGAGCTGTCGGGCAGCTATGCCCGCCACCGCTACGCCAACAACGCGCAGGGTGAGATTAAAGGCAACGACATGGACGCCGCACCGCGCTGGTTTGGCCGCGCCGCACTGGTCTGGCAGCCGAGCGAGGAGATTACCGCCGAGCTCGAATATAGCGCCGTGGCCGGCTACTATCTGGATATCGACAACGACTACCGCTACAGCGGACACCGGCTGTTTAACCTGCGCAGCCGCTGGCAGCTCTCCGAGCAGTTTGAGCTATCGGCGCGGTTACTCAATGTCACCGACGAGCTCTATGCCGATCGCGCCGATTACACCGTATTTAGTGACGAACGTTACTTCCCTGGCGCCCGTCGCACCCTGTCATTGGGGGCCGACTACCGGTTTTAGGCCGCTGGAGCGGTTGGTAGCAACGTCGTTCCGGACTGCCCGTAGCGCCTATTACAACGTCATCCCGGACTGCGCGCAGTCCCCACCAATGTCATCCCGGATAGCGCGCAGTCCCCACCAATGTCATCCCGGACAGCGCGCAGCGCCCACTACAATGTCATCCCGGACAGCGCGCAGCGCCTACTACAATGTCATCCCGGACAGCGCGCAGCGCCTACTACAATGTCATCCCGGACAGCGCGCAGCGCCTACTACAATGTCATCCCGGACAGCGCGCAGCGCGTGATCCGGGATCTTATTGGGGGTGGCACACTGTTCTAGCTGGTGGCGCAGCCGTCGCTACTGGCTGAGACACGCCGTGAATCCATCCCTGGAGGCTCGGCTCCCGCTGTCCCTGCGGGAGACGGTCTCAGCCACCAGCGCTGGCCGCGCTTATGCCCTGCAACGGTTGCGGTATGTCAAAAAAAGATCCCGGCTCAAGGCCGGGATGACGGTGGTGGGGGTTTGCGCGAAGATCCCGGCTCAAGGCCGGGATGACGGTGGTGGGGGTGGCGCGCAGTGCTCACTACAACGTCATCCCGGACCGCGCGCAGCGCGTGATCCGGGATCTTTTTTGGTATGGCACGCGGCCCTAATTGCGGCCCAGCCGCTCAGCGTTGCGCTCCTATTTAATCCAGCTCTAGCAGCAGCTCCGCAGAGTAGGGGGCCAGCTGTTCTAGCGTGCCGTTGGTGAGGTGCTGTACCCAGTCGGGGTTGGCGATCAACGCGCGCCCAACAGCGACCAGATCAAACTCGTCGTTGTCCATGCGCGCCACCAAGTTGTCGATTGAGGCGGCGTTGCCCGATTTGAAGTTGGCGGTGCCATCTTCAGGCAAAAAGTCGCTGTTGAGGCTGACGCTGCCCACCGTGATGGCGGTCTTGCCGGTGAGCTTGCGGGTCCAGCCGGCTAGGTTGAGGTCGCTGCCTTCAAACTCGGGCTCCCAGAAGCGGCGGGTGCTGCAGTGGAAAATGTCGACGCCGGCGGCGACCAGCGGCTGCAAGAAGGCGTCCAGCTCATCGGGGGTTTCACAGAGCCGCGCGGTGTAGTCCTGCTGCTTCCACTGCGAAAAGCGGAAGATAATCGGCAGGCTGTCGCCACACGCGGCGCGTATACCTTCGACGATTTCGATGGCGATACGTTGACGGTTGGCCATCGAGCCGCCGTACTGGTCATCGCGCTGGTTGGTGCCGGGCCAGAAGAACTGATCGATCAAGTAGCCGTGTGCGCCGTGTATCTCGATGGCGTCAAAGCCGAGCCGTTGCGCGTCGACTGCGCCCTGCACAAACGCAGCAACGGTCTCCTCGATATCCTCAACGGTCATCGCGTGGCCAGTCACTTTGCCCGGTATCACCATGCCCGATGGCGAGTAGCCGGGCAGCTCCGGCTCGGGGCCCTCGGTGCCGGCGCGGCGGATACCGCCGACGTGCCAGAGCTGCGGCGCGATCTTGCCGCCCTCGGCGTGTACCGCCTCGACCACTTTTGCCCAGCCGGCGAGCGGCTCGTCACCGTAGAAGTAGGGCACGTTGGTGTAGCCGTTGGCGGCCTTGTGGCCGATGCAGGTACCCTCGGTGACAATCAGACCGACACCCTCGGCGGCGCGGCGGCGGTAGTACTCAATGTTGCCGGCGTGCGGCACATTGCCGGGGCTCGATGCGCGGGTCATCGGCGCCATCACTACGCGGTTGCGCAGGGTAAGTTTGTCGCTCTCGAAGGGGCGCAGTAGAGAAGTTGCGTTGCTCATGGTGAATCCTAGTCGGAAAGTTGGGTAAACGGGTTTGAGTAACGGCTGTTGCCGCCCGGCGTTAGTATGCGGAGACGCCACCATCGATAGAGATCGCTTGTCCGGTCATGTAGCTGTTGGCCGGCGAGCAGAGCAGCACAATCGCACTGGTCACCTCTTCGGTCTCGGCCAGCCGCCGGATCGGCGCGCGCCGCACCATGCCGTCGATCTTGTCGATCAGTCCGCTCTCAGTTACCAGCGGGGTCAGGGTAAAGAATGGGCAGACCGCGTTGACGCGGATATTGGCAGCGGCATTTTCGATCGCGGCGGTTTTGGTCAAGCCGATAATGGCGTACTTGGCGGCCGAGTAGGCGCCCAGCATCGGCGCGCCGCCCATGCCCGCCATCGAGCTGATATTGACGATCGCACCGCCACTGGCGCGCATTGCCGGCAGCTGGTACTTCATGCCAAAGCCGACCCCTTTGCCGTGGACGGCGAACATCGCGTCGTAGTAGCTTTCGGTCAGCTGGTCGATCGGGGCCAAGTCGTGGCCGTAGCCGGCGTTGTTGATGGCGATATGGAGCCCGCCAAACATCTCGATGGCGGCCTCGACCAGGGCGGCGCAGTCGGCCTCTTGGGTGACGTCGCAGCGCAGCGTGACGCTGTCGCCCTCCAGTCGCGAGGCGACCTCAGAGAGGCCGATCTCATCGATATCGCCGAGCACCAGCTTGGCGCCGCGCTCGCTAAATTGCTCGGCCAGCATCGCCCCCAAGCCGCTGGCGGCGCCGGTAATCAGGACCACTTTATCGGTGAAGTTGAGCATCGGATCTAGCGGGGTAGAAGTCGTCATAAAGGTTCCTTGGGTGATGATTATTGGATCGCCAGTGCCATCTCGGCGAGTGGCTCGACGAGCGCACCGACTCGGCCCGCTTGCGCCGAGGAGGCGTTGCCATCGAGCGCGCGTTTAGCCACCCCTTGGCAGATAGCGGCGAGCCGGAAAAAGCTAAAGCGCAGGTAGAACGCCCAGTTATCAATGTCGTTCAGCCCCATCTGTTGGCAGTAATCGGCGATCACTTGCTGCTCGTTGGGGATACCCAGTGCGGCGATATCGAGCCCGCCCAGGCCGGTCATGCTATTCGCCGCAGCGCCCTGTGCTGAGAGCCGGCGGTTCATACAGAGGTAGGCGAGGTCGGCAAACGGATGGCCGAGGGTCGACAGCTCCCAGTCAAGCACCGCCACCACCCGCTCGTTGTCCGGCGACAGCATCAGGTTGTCGAGCCGGTAGTCGCCGTGCACTAGCGCGATACGACCGTCGTCGTCGGGAGTGTGGTCAGCTAACCAAGCGCCGAGCTGGTCCATAGCGGCGATGGTATGGGTGGCGCTATCTGCGTATTGGCCGCTCCAGCGTTTGAGCTGGCGGGCAAAGTAGTTGCCCGGCTTGCCGTAGTCGCCAAGCCCGACGGCTTCAATATCAACTGAGTGGATAGCGACCAGCACGTCGGTCATCTGCTGGTAGATGCGGCCGCGCTGGGCGTTGTCGGCGGCTTGGGAGAGCGCCGCATCCCAGTGGATGTTGCCCTCAACGTACTCCATTAGATAAAATTGCGCGCCGGTAATCGCACGGTCGGTACACAGGTGCAGGGCGCGGGCCACCGGCACCGCGGTCGACGCCAGCGCAGCGATCACCCGATACTCGCGGTCGACGGCATGCGCCGAGGGCAGCAGGGTGCCACCGGGCTGGCTGCGCAGCACGTAGCTGGCAGCCGGCGTCGTCACCTTATAGGTTGGGTTGGACTGGCCGCCGCTAAATTTGTCGAACTGCGCAGGGCCGCTAAAGCCCTCCACCTGCTCAGTTAGGTAGCGGCTAAGCTCAGCTTGGCCAGCCGCGGTAGTGAGATCGGCAGCCATAGTTACAGAGTCTCGTAGCTGGCCATGATGTCGCGGCCCAGCTGCATCATGTGCACCTCGTCGGGGCCGTCGGCAAGACGCAGCACGCGCTGCCAGGCAAACATCTCGGCTAAAAAGGTGTCCTGGCCGAGCCCGGCTGCGCCGTGCACTTGAATGGCGCGGTCAATCACCTGCAGGGCCATGTTAGGGGCGGCAATTTTAATCATCGCAATCAGCTGGCGGGCACCTTTATTGCCGGCCTTGTCCATCATGTCGGCGGCTTTTAAGGTTAGCAGTCGGCACTGTTCGATACCGATCGCCGCACGGGCGACATCTTCGCGCACCGATTGCTGCTTGCTCATCGGCCGGCCAAATACCACCCGGCTGTTGGCGCGCTCACAGAGCAGCTTGAGTGCGCGTTCCGCGGCGCCAATGCTGCGCATACAGTGGTGGATGCGGCCCGGCCCGAGACGCCCTTGCGCCACCTCAAAGCCGCGGCCTTCGCCGAGGATAATGTTTTCGACCGGCACTCGGACGTTCTCAAAGGTGATCTCGGCGTGGCCCTCTGGCGCATCGTCGTAGCCAAACACCTTCATCGGCCGCACTACCGTCACTCCGGGCGTATCGATCGGCACCAGCACTTGGCTCTGTTGAAGGTGCCGGTTGACGTTGTCGGGGTCGGTCTTGCCCATCACGATCATGATTTTGCACGACTCGCGACAGGCGCCGCTAATATAAAACTTGCGGCCGTTGATAACGTAGTCGTCGCCATCACGACGGATGGTGGTCTCGATGTTGGTGGCGTCCGACGAGGCGACATCGGGTTCGGTCATTGCAAACGCCGATCGGATTTCGCCGTTGAGCAGCGGTACCAACCACTGCTCCTGCTGGGCGGGGGTGCCGTACTTGGCCAGTACTTCCATATTGCCGGTGTCCGGTGCGGAGCAGTTAAATACCTCCGAGGCCCAGCCGATCTGGCCCATCAGCTCGGCCAGTGGCGCGTACTCAAGATTGGTTAAGCCGCCGCTATACTCGCCAAAGCTGACCGGTAAAAAGAAGTTCCAGAGCCCGGCGGCGCGCGCTTTGACCTTTAGCTCTTCAATAATTGCCGGCGTGGCCCAGCGGTTGGCGGCCACCTGTTGGTGATAGAGCTCATCGTTGGGGTAGATGTGTTCGTTGATGAATGCTTCCACTTGCGCGCGCAGCGCGATCACTTTGTCACTGTATTCAAATTGCATGGCCAACCCCTTCTAAAAATTATAGTTACTGGTGTACGGTTTCTATTTGGCCGTCGAGTGTAGCGAGTTTGTCGCGCGCAAAGAAGACAGTGAACCCGTGAGTCACGAACATGCTGTCAGTGCTACCGACGGCGGCGCGCGATACTGGTCAGCGCGTAGCTCTCAGATTACAATCCCGATCAAATGGGTTTTTGCATAACAACAAGAAAGAGAGGGTTTCGATGGCAGCGACAGGAACAGTTCCACTGGCTTGGGTCGACCACTGGTGCGCCGAGCAGGGCGATACCATTTATTTGCGCCAGCCGCGTAACGGTGAGTATCGCAGCTACTCTTGGTTGCAGTTTCGCGATGCGGCATTGCGTATCGCTGCGGCGCTTCAGGCGCAGGGGTTGGAGTCGGGCGATAGAGTAGGCATCTACAGTGAGAACTGTGCCGAGTGGTTCATAGCCGATATGGCCATCCAGGCCGCTGGGCTGGTCTCGGTACCGATCTACGCCACCGCATCGCGCGCTACTGTGGACTACGTTCTCGAGCACTCCGATGCCAAGGTGTTGTTTGTCGGCAAGTTGGCCAATCCCACCGAGCAGCTTGCCAACATTGCCAGCCACGTCACTACGGTGGCATTTGACTACCCCGGTATTGAAGGGAAATTGCGCTGGGAAGATTGGCTGGCCAGCTTCGAACCACTGGCCACCCCGCATTACGCCCAGCTCAACGAGATGATGTCGATCGTCTACACCTCTGGCAGCACCGGGCGGCCGAAAGGGGTGGTGATGGATTTTGAAGGGTACTGTTACGGCGCCCGCGCACCGATCGAGCAGTTTGGCGTGTTCAAAGACGACCACATGCTCTCTTACCTGCCGCTGGCGCACATCACTGAGCGCACCGTCATTCAGGGGGTCTCTTTGGCCGCTGGTGCGTCGATCGACTTTATCGAATCGATCGCTACCTTTGCCGACAACGTGCGCTTCACCTCGCCGACCATCTTTATCTCGGTACCGCGGCTCTGGAAGCGATTCCAGTCGGGGGTGTTGGCGGCGATGCCGCAGCGCAAACTCAATCTGTTGTTAAAGTTGCCAGTGATCAGTGGTGTTGTGAAACGTAAAGTGCGCAGCCAGCTCGGTTTGAGCCGCGCCCGCTTCTGCGGTGGTGGTTCGGCGCCGTTGAGTGTGGGGCTGCTGGAGTGGTTCCACAGCTTGGGTATCGACATTGGCGAAGGCTGGGGGATGACCGAAACCGGTGGGCTGTCTACCGGCAACTCGCCGGTCAACGCGGCTAAGTTTGGCTCAATCGGCAAGCCGGTGCCTGGCACTGAGATCAAAGTCTCTGATATTGGCGAGCTGCTCATTAAAAGCCCCGGGGTGTTTAAATCCTATTACCTGCAGCCCGAGCTGACCGCTGAGTCGTTTGTCGATGGCTGGTTTAAGACCGGAGACAAGGGCACGATTGACGCCGAGGGTTTTGCTTACATCACCGGCCGGGTCAAAGACATCTTTAAAAGCAGCAAAGGTAAATACATTGTGCCGGCGCCGATTGAGGGGCGTCTGCTCGGCACCGGTTTGATCGAGCAGGCCAGCGTAGTTGGTGATGGCCGCAAGCAGCCGGTAGCGGTCGTGGTGCTGTCAGCCGAGGCGGCCGAAGGCTACTCGCGCGAGCAGCTGACCGCCCAACTGCTGACCACCTTTGTCGAGGTTAACAGCCACAGCGAGAGCCACGCAGTGCTCGACGCACTGATCGTTGCGCCGGAGCCGTGGACGCCGGAAAATGGCATTCTCACGCCCACTTTGAAAGTGAAGCGCGATGAAGTTGAAAAACACTTTGCCGCGCAGATCGTTGATGAGTCGATTAATGGCGTCGTCTGGGTTTAAAGAGCGCGAATAGACAAGGCAGTTAAGGAGCGGCGTTGAACCAACCATCGAGAGATAGCAACCTAACTTGGCATGACGGCGAGGTCAGCCGCCAAAATCGTACCGACACGCTCGGCCAGCACGGTGCTACGCTCTGGTTTACCGGGCTGTCGGGCAGCGGTAAAAGCACCATCGCGGTGGCACTCGAGGCCGAGTTGCACCGCCGCGGCAAGCTCAGTTACCGGCTCGATGGCGATAATATTCGCCTCGGTATTAACAAAAATCTCGGTTTCTCGGCAGAGGATCGCACCGAGAATATTCGCCGTATCGGCGAGGTCGCCAAGCTGTTTGCCGACGCCGGGGTGATTACTCTGTCGAGCTTTATCAGCCCCTATGCGGCTGACCGCTACGGTGTGCGGGCGTTGCACGATGCCGCTGGGCTGCCGTTTTTCGAGGTCTATGTCGAGTGCCCGCTCGATGAGGCCGAGCGCCGCGACCCGAAGGGGCTGTACAAAAAGGCCCGCGCCGGTGAGATTCGCAACTTTACCGGTATCGACGATCCGTACGAAACGCCGGCTGCGCCGGAGCTGACACTGCGCACCGATCAGCTCAGTCTCGATCAAGAGGTCGAGGCGATTATCAGCTACCTTATCGAGCGCGGGGTGCTCCGCGAGGGCTAGTTTTCCGGTATCATGTGCGGCCTTATTTCATAGCCAAAATTAGGAGTACGCCTTGATAAAACCGCACGGATCCGACCACCTCAATCCCCTCTATGTCAGTGACGCTGCAGCGCGCGCCGCGCTCGAACAAGAGGCGGCAAGTCTGCCCTCGGTGGTGGTCAGTTCAGCCGCAGCCGCCAATGCGGTGATGCTCGGTGGCGGTTACTTCAACCCACTGACCGGTTATATGAATCTCGCCGATGCGCTCAGCGTCGCCGAGTCGATGCAGACTGCGGACGGGCTGTTCTTCCCGGTGCCGGTACTCAACGTGGTCGAGAGCGCCGAAGGCCTCAGCGCCGGTAGCCGGGTGGCGCTGCGCGACCCCAATGTCGACGGCCAGCCGGTATTGGCGGTGATGACGGTCGAGGCGATCGAAACCGCCAGCGACGCCCAGTTTGAGCAGATGGCGGCGGCGATATTTGCCACCACCGACCCCAGCCACCCTGGTGTCGCTGCCTTTATGGGGGTTGGCCGGGTGCTGCTGTCGGGCTCGATCGAGGTGCTCAACTTCAGCTACTTTGCCAGCGACTTCCCCGACACCTTCCGCACCGCGGTAGAGATCCGCGACGAGATCGCCGAGCGCGGCTGGCAGAAAGTGGTCGCCTTCCAGACCCGCAACCCGATGCACCGCGCCCACGAAGAGCTCTGCCGGATGGCGATGGAGCGACTGGCCGCCGACGGCTGTGTCGTCCATATGCTGCTGGGCAAGCTCAAGCAGGGCGATATCCCGGCGGCGGTGCGCGACGCCTCGATCCGCACCATGGTCGACAACTACTTCCTGGCCAACAGCGTGATGGTCAACGGCTACGGCTTTGACATGCTCTATGCCGGCCCGCGCGAGGCGGTTCTGCATGCGCTGTTCCGCCAGAATATGGGCGCTACCCATCTGATTGTTGGCCGCGACCACGCCGGTGTCGGCGACTACTACGGCGCCTTTGACGCCCAGACTATCTTCACCGAGCAGGTGCCGGCCGGCGCGCTGGAGATCGAGATCTTTAACGCCGACCACACCGCCTTCTCGAAAAAGCTCGGCCGGGTAGTGATGATGAACGAGGCACCCGACCACAGCGCAGAGGATTTCATCTTGCTGTCGGGCACCAAGGTGCGCGAGATGCTCGGCAACGGCATCGCGCCGCCGCCAGAATTTTCGCGGCCCGAAGTGGCGCAAATCTTGATGGACTACTACCAGAGCGAAGCGGCCAGCTAAGCAGTGGCCGACTACGACGCCTTTAATGGTGATGCCGACGGCATTACCGCGCTGCTGCAGCTGCGGCTCGCAGAGCCGCGCTCGGCAGAGCTGGTTACCGGCATCAAGCGCGACATAGCGCTGCTGGCGCGCGTTGCAGCGGCCGGAGCCGGGCAGGGCGACCGGGTGGTGGCGCTGGATATCTCGCTGGATAAAAACCGCACCGCGCTCAACCAGCTACTTGAGCGCGGTGCCGAGGTGTTCTACTGCGACCACCACTACGCTGGCGAGGTGCCGGCCTCGGCGCAGCTGGCGACCCTGCTCAACGAGGCCGCCGAGGTCTGTACCAGTTTGCTGATCAACGGCTACCTGCGCGGCCGCTACGCGGCGTGGGCGGTGGTCGGCGCCTATGGCGACAACCTGCACGCCAGTGCCGCCAAGCTGGCCACCCAGATCGGTTTCGATGAGAGCGAGCGGGCGGCGCTCTGTGAGCTCGGCGAGCTGATCAACTACAACGGTTACGGCGAGTCGCTCGACGACCTGCACCTGCACCCGGCAGCGCTCTACCGGACGCTGCTCGAATTCGATAGCCCGCTGGCGGTAGTCGCCACGCCGGCAGTTGCCGAGCTGCGCGCCGGTTACGCAGCGGATTTTGCCGCACTGAGTGGCGTAGAGAGCCTGCTCGACAGCCCGACCGGGCTGGCTAAAAAATTACCCAATGCGGCGTGGGCGCGGCGCATCAGCGGCGTCTGGGCCAACCAGTTGGCCCGCGACAACCCCCAAAAGGCGGTTGCACTGCTCACCGAAAAAACCGATGGTTACCTGGTTAGCGTGCGCGCACCGCTGGCGCGGCGGCGCGGCGCGGTCGAGCTCTGCAGCCAGTTTGCCGGTGGCGGTGGGCGCGCTGCGGCAGCCGGCATCAACTGCCTGCCGGCTGCGCAGCTGGACTATTTTTTAGAGTTATTTGATACTAATTTCAAATAGTTATGAAAGTAAATTAAAGTAGGTTAAGGGTTTTGTTATGAGTGAAGTGCGTCCATTCTCGGTGCTCGGTATGCAGCAGATCGCAATTGGCGGTGCCGACAAGGCCAAGCTCGCCGAGTTCTGGGTGGAGCTGCTTGGGCTCAGCTACCGGTCGACCTTTGTCAGCGAATCAGAAAATGTCGACGAAGATATCTGTGAACTGGGCAGTGGTCCATTTGCAGTTGAAGTCGACCTGATGCAGCCGCTCGACCCCAGCCGCAAGCCGCGCGTCGATACGCCGCCGCTCAACCACGTTGGGCTCTGGGTCGACGACATCCACGCCGCCGTCGAGTGGTTGAGTGGGCGCGGGGTGCGCTTTGCGCCGGGCGGCATTCGCGCCGGTGCCGCCGGCCACGATGTCTGTTTTATCCACCCCAAGGGCAACGACGAGTTTCCGCTCAGCTCACAGGGTGTGCTGGTCGAGCTGGTGCAGGCGCCAGACCAGGTGATCAGCGCCTACGCCGCGCTCGAAGCGGCGCTCGGCGACGCCTAGCCGCAGCCGGTCAAGGCCGCTCAACGAAAATCGCGCGAGCGCGGCAGATCGCTGCCGAGCAGGGCGGTCAGGTCGGTCAACTCCTGGGCGATCACATGGACCACTCGGCCGCCGCTGTCGGCGGCCTTCTCAACCACCCCTTTGACGCGCAGCAGTTGGCTGCGCAGCAGCGCCTGCTGGCAGCGCTCCTGAACCGCTACCCAGACCACCACGTTGCTGCTGCCGCTCTCGTCCTCCAAGGTTAAAAACAGTACCCCCGAGGCGCTGCTCGGTCGCTGCCGGCAGGTGACCAGCCCGGCGATCCGTACAAAGCGCCGGTGGCCGAGCGCCTCGAGCTCGGCGGCGCGCTTGCAGCCGCGCAGCTCCGGGTGGTCGCGCAGGTGGGCGAGCGGGTGGCTGTGCAGCGAGTAACCGAGCCGCTGGTAGTCGCTGTAGAGGAGCTCCAGCTCGCTGTCGGGCGCCATGGCGACGCCGTCATCGGCGCGCTGATAACCGAGCAGTGGCCGCGGCTCGTTGATCGCCAGCGCCTGCCACTGGCTCTGGCGGCGGTGGCTGTCGATACTGTGCAGCGCCCCGGCGCCGGCCAGCAGGCCGCAGTCGCGCTGGTTGAGCTGGGCGCGGCTGGCGAGATCGGTCAGCGACACAAACGGCTGCTCGGCGCGCGCCGCCACCAACCGCTCGCCGCTGGCGGCACTCAACCCCTTGATCTGGTGCAGCCCGAGCCGCACCGCCGGCTGCCCGGCGGCACTGCTATCGACCAGCGTCGACAGCCACTCGCTGTGGTTGGCGTCGGCCGGGTAGAACGACACGGCGTGGCGCTGGGCATCTTGAATCAGCTGTGCCGGCGGGTAAAAGCCCATCGGCTGGCTGTTGAGTAGCGCGCAGCAGAACGCCGCCGGGTGGTGGCACTTCAGGTAGGCAGAAAAGTAGCTGAGCAGCGCAAAGCTGGCCGAGTGCGACTCCGGGAAGCCGTAGCCGCCAAAGCCGCGAATCTGTTGAAAAAGCTGGCGAGCAAATGGCTCGCTGTAACCGCGCGCCAACATGCCGCTGACCAGCTTCTCCTCGAAGCTGTCGAGCCGGCTATTTTTACCCCAGTCGGCCATCGCCCGGCGCAGCTGGTCGGCCTCGCCACCGCTAAAGCCGGCGGCGACCATCGCCAGCCGGATCACCTGCTCTTGAAAAATCGGCACGCCAAGGGTGCGCTGCAGCACCGCTTCGATCTCGGCACTCGGGTAGCTGACCGCCTCGCGGCCGGCGCGGCGGCGCAGGTAGGGGTGGACCATGTCGCCCTGGATCGGCCCCGGCCGGACGATCGCGACCTGAATCACCAGGTCGTAAAAGGTCTTGGGCGCCAGCCGCGGCAGCATCGCCATCTGCGCCCGCGACTCGACCTGAAACACCCCGACACTGTCGCCGCGGCTGAGCATCTGGTAGGTGGCGCGGTCCTCTTTGGGCAGCGCGGCAAGGCTCAGCGGTGCGGCCGCCGGCCGGTAGCGGTTGATCAGCTCAAAGCAGCGCCGCAGCGTGGTCAGCATACCCAGTGCCAGCACATCGACCTTCATCAGCCCGAGCAGCTCGATGTCGTTTTTGTCCCACTGGATAATGGTCCGCTCGGCCATACTGGCATTTTCGATCGGCACCAGCTCGCTGAGTGGTCCGTCGCTGATGATAAAGCCGCCGACATGCTGCGAGAGGTGGCGCGGAAAGCCCTGAATCTGCTCGACCAGCTGGTAGAGCAGGGTGGCGGTCGGGCCGCCGCGGCGATCGCCGGCGAGTGCCGCGTGCAGCTCGCTGGGGCGCTGCCACCAGCCCATCGAGTGGCTGAGCTGCTCGATCAGCAGCGGGTCGATAGCCAGCGCCCGGCCGATGTCGCGCAGCGCCGAGCGCGGTCGGTAGGTGACCACCGCGGCGGCCAGCGCGGCGCGCCGGCGGCCGTACTTTTGATAGATATACTGGATCACCTCCTCGCGGCGCTGGTGCTCAAAATCGACATCGATGTCGGGCGGCTCGCGGCGCTCTTTGGAGATAAACCGTTCAAACAGCATACCAATCTGCTCGGGCGAGACCTCGGTGATAAACAGGCAGTAACAGCTGATCGAGTTGGCCGCCGAGCCGCGCCCCTGATAGAGAATGCCGCGCCGCTGGGCAAACGCGACCAGGTCGTAAACGGTTAAAAAGTAGCAGGCGTAGTCGAGCTCGGCGATCAGCGCCAGCTCGCGGTCGATCATTGCCTGCCAGCGCGGCTCGATACCGTCTGGCCAGCGCTTGGCGGCGCCGCTGACAACCAGCTGGCGCAGGTAGCGGTTGGCCGACAGCCCGGCCGGGACCAGTTCGTCGGGGTAGCGGTAGCGCAGCTGGGCAAGGCTAAACTGGCAGCGCCGGGCAATCTCGACGCTCTCGGCGAGCAGTGCCAGCGGGTAGGCGGCGGCCAGCTCATCGAGGCTGCGCAGCCGCCGTTCGGCATTGCTGTGACGGCGCGCGCCGAGCTCCATCACCGAGCAGTGGTGGCGGATGGCGTTGAGGCAGTCGAGCAGCGGCTGGCGCTCTGCGCTGTGCATGCGCACCTCGCCGCAGGCGGTCAGTGCCAGCCCAGTGCGGTCGGCGAGCTGCTCGGCGTGGTCGAGCCGGCTGCGGTCGGCACCGTCGAGCAGCTGGCTGACGCCAATCCAGCAGCGCCCGGCAAAGCGCTCGGCCAGCCAGTGGGCGCGGGCCAGGTCGTCGCTGCCGCTGCCGCTGGGCAGCCAGACCAACAGATTGTCGGCGAGCAGCTCGGCGACCAGCGGCCAGTCGACGCTGTAGCTGCCTTTGGCGCTGCGCCGCCGCGCCCGGCTGATCAGCTCGCAGAGCTGTTGGTAGCTGGCCAAGGTGGGGCAGAGCGCCACCAGCCGCTGGCCGTCGATCTGAAAATAGGCGGCGATGATCAGCTGCAGCGGCCGCGCCGACTCGGCCAGCGCCTGCGCGGCGGCGTGGGCTTTGACAACACCGGCCAGCGAGCATTCGTCGCTGATCGCCAGCGCCCAGTAGCCGAGCGCGGCGGCCTGCTCGACGAGCTCGTGCGGATGCGAGGCGGCCGACAAAAAGCTGTAGTTGCTCAGACAGAACAGCTCGGCATAGCCGTCGCTATGGGTTGTCGCGGGTCGCACCATCAGCCAAACAGGCCGTGTACAAACCAGCGGTTGTCGGTAGAGCGACAGTACAGCCAGTAGTGGTTACCGAGCGTATCGGCGGCGACAAAGTAGTCGCGGTAGGCACCCGGCTGGGGGCTCTGCTGCGGCTCGCCGCGCCACCACGCCTCGCTGATCCGCTCGGTGCCATCGAGCAGCTGCAGCGGGCTGTTTTGAAAGCGCAGCCGCGGCGGGCGGTTGGCGGGCAGTGCCGGGCTGAGCAGCCAGAGTGGCCGCGGCTGGCGGCTCAGCGCGGTCAAGCGGTTACCGGCCGGGGCCGGGGTGAGCCGGCTGCGCCACTCCGGCAGGGTCTCGTCGGCGCTCGCCAAATAGCGCAGTGCGGCGCTGCCAAGCCGGTTGTAGTAGAGATCGAGCAGCATCTGGCGCTGCGGCCGGCGGTCGCCGTCGCGGCTGTTGGCGTCGCCAAACAAGTCGGTCTGGCCGTTGGGCTGGGCGCTGAACTGGTCGCAGCGCAGCGCCACTTTGTCGATCTGCGCCGGCAGTGTGGCACTGTCCAGCTGCAGCTGGCTCAGCCGCAGCAGTACCGGCCAGCGGTAGTCGCCGGCGCTGAGCCGCACCTCGAGCGTGCACTGCTCGTTGTAGAGGTTGCTAAATTGCCAGTGCAGCGCCAGCGCATTGAGCTGGCGCGCCAGCAGGTAGTGCTGCAGCTCGAGCAGCAGCCGCTTAAGCGGAAACGCCAGCCCGGCTTTGCTGATGATCGCCTCGCTGTGCTGCCAGTCGCTGGCAAACTGCTCGGCGGGACGGAATCGGGTTAACTCGGCGGGCGGCCGCTGTCCGCTGTCGAGCTGCTCGATGAGTGCCAGCAGCGGCTCGCCAAAGCGTGCGCCAAGCGCGCGGCTGTCGAGTTTGCGCAGCGCGCCATAGTCGCCGATAGCCAGCTCGGCGAGCTGTTGGCGGTGTCGCTCCGGCAGTGGCAGCGCGGCGACCGGTAGCGTCTCTAGCGCTTGCTGCTGGGTGCGCTGCGAGAGCTGCCCGGCAACCGCCAGTGATTCGCCAAGCGGTTGCTGGCGGGCGCACAGCTGCGCCGCCAGCGGGGTGGTGGCGAGTGCCGCGCGCACACTCAACGGGTGGCCGTCGGCACTGGCGGTAACCTCGCTGAGGGCGGCGTCGAGCTGTTCGAGCAGCGCCGGGTAGCCGCGGTAGAGCTGCCGGCTGGCGCTGATCTCGAGCCAGATGCCGCGCTCACCGTCGAGGTAGAGCTCGGGGCTAAATCGGTAGCAGGCGTGCGCCAGCGCCGTCAGCCGGGCGCGGCAGCGGTCGTCGCAGTGGGTCACACTCAGCAGCTCGGCGGCGAGGCTCAAGGCGCTGCTCAGCGACTGGCCAACCGCCGCGCCGAGCTGTTCGGCGGCTGCGCTGCAGGCGCTGATTCGCGGTGGTTGCGCGCTGCTGACGGCGACTGCGGCGAGCCCGCTCTGGGCGCTGCTAAGCAGTACCTCAACCGCGAGCCGCGGCAGCTCGATATAGAGCCACAGCGGGCTGGATTGTCGTGCGTTGCTCATCGCAGCGTCGTGCGGGCGATGGTTTGGCGGCTACCGGCGGCGCGGCCGCGCTGTTTGCCGACCTCGACCGACAGCCCCGGCTGGGTGCTCGCCGCATTTGGGCCAACCGCCTGCAGCTGCAGGCGCAGCACGGTGTGGGCGAGCGGCGCAGCGCCGTTGGTCACCACCGTGGCCGGCAGTTGGCGGTCGCTGGCCAGCAGCTGCAGCTTGCGCAGCTGGGCGCTGCTCGGCCGTTGGCGCGCCGCCAGCCAGCCGATCGGTACGGCGTCGTGGCGCAGTGCCTGCTCGACCACCCAGAGCCACTCGGCCAGTGAGCGCGGCGCGACCACCACCACGCTATCGACGTCGATACCGGCCTGCTGGAGCGCCTCGCTGTTGGGCCGGTAGGGCGGCGCGACCAGTACAGTGGCGGTGCGGCCGCGCTGTTGGCTGTGCAGTTGGCGCAGTACCGGCAGCAGTAGCGCCAGCTCGCTGCACTGCTGGCGGGCAATCTCTATCAGGCCGCTGGCCGGCCAGCCGCCGCTGAGCAGCTGGTCGAGCTGGCGGTGGCCGGTCGCCAGCAGCGCCCGCTCGCTGTGAAAGCGGCTGCCCAGCCAGGTGTCGCTGCGCTGCAGCAGTTTATTGAGTGACGGATTGTGGTCGATCGAGTTCATGGCTAAAAACAGATACTGTATGGATGTACAGTATTAATCAAAAGCCGCCGAGCTGGCAAGCACCCCGCGCCGGCAATTTTGTGACCGCTGCCAGCGGCCGCCGCGGCGTGTGCAAAATCGCTGTACCGACGCCGTTTTGTCGTATCATTGACGGCGACTCAACCGGCTGGCCCGCCCAGCTGCCTGCACAACCACAACCGGTCGCCCGCTGCAGGGCGCCACAAGGCGAGCATCGATGGAAGTTTTTGGAGCGTGGAGCCTGCTGCCGACGGCACTGGTAGTAGGAGTGGCGCTGTGGCTGCACCGGCCGGCGATTGCCCTGATCTGCGGGGTGTTGTTGGGGCTGGCGATGGTTGAGCCGGCGGCGCTGATCGGCAATTTTGCGCAGCTTACCACCGCCACCCTGCAAGATGAGACGGTCGCCTGGGTGATCGTCGTCTGCGGGTTGATGGGCAGCCTGATATTTCTGTTGATTCGCACCGGTGCGGCGACGGCGTTTGCCAACCGGCTGGCCGAATACGCCAACACCCGCCAGCGCTCGCTGCTGGTCACTTGGCTGCTCGGGGTGATGATTTTTATCGACGACTACCTCAACGCCATCGCCATCAGCGCCTCGATGAAAAAGGTCACCGACCGCTATCAGGTATCGCGCTCAATGCTCTCCTATGTAGTCGATTCGACCGCCGCGCCGGTCTGCGTGATCGTGCCGATCTCGACCTGGGCGGTATTTTTTGCCGCGCTGCTCGAAGAGAGCGGGGCGGCCGCCAGTGGCGACGGGTTGAGCCTTTACATCAGCGCCATCCCGTATATGTTCTACGCTTGGATAGCGATGCTGATGGTGCCGCTGGTAGTGACCGGCCGGGTGCCGCTGCTCGGGGCTATGCGCCGCGCCGAGGCGGCCGCGGCGAACGGCCGGCTGGTGCTCACCCCGGTCGCTGAAATTGAAGAGCAGAGCGGTGCCGAGCGCAGTGATCTGTGGGCTTTTTTGCTGCCGCTGATCGCGCTGATCGGTTTCTCTTGGTGGTTTGATATCGATCTGCTGAAAGGGGTGATGGTGACCTTGGCACTGACGGTGCCGTTCTTTGTCGCCCGCGGCTTGATCGACCTGCGCGGCGCCTTCGACGCCTGTATGGACGGTTTTAAGATGATGATGGCGCCACTGGCGATCGTCTTCTTTGCCTTTATGTTTAAAAGTGTCAACGACCAGCTCGGCCTGTCGCCGTACATCATCGGCGCGGTCGAGCCGCTGATGACGCCGCTGCTGCTGCCGCTGGTGGTGTTTTTAACCATGGCCGCGATCTGCTTTGCGACCGGCTCGTCGTGGGGGGTGTTTGCCATCGCTATCCCGATTGTGATGCCGCTCGGCGAGGCGATGGCGGTGCCGGCGCCGCTGCTGATCGGCGCGCTGCTGTCGGCTAGTAGTTTTGGCTCGCACGCCTGTTTCTACAGTGATTCGACCGCGCTGGTGGCGCAGAGCGCCGGCTGCGGGGTGATGGAGCACGCGCTCAGCCAGCTCCCTTACGCGCTGCTGTCGGCGCTGCTGGCCGGGCTGGCATTTGTCGCGATCGGCCTGTAGGCTGCAACAAAAAAATTACTGCCTAAAGGGGTCACTATGCACTCAACCACTGCCGCGCGCTGGTGGCGCGAACCACTGCTCCATTTTCTGCTGATCGGCGCGCTGTTTTTCGCCTTTTACAGCTGGCTGGCATCCCGCGACAGCGGTCTCGACCAGCAGCGGGTGGTGGTCGACGAGGCGGCGCTGGTGAGCTTTATGCAGTTTCGCGCCAAGCAGTTTGACCCGCCGCGGTTTGCCGCCGAGCTGGTGGCGATGGCCGCGCCGCAGCGCCAGGCGTTGATCGCCGACTACGTCCGCGAAGAGGTGCTCTACCGCGAGGCGCTCAAGCTCGGCATGGACCGCGAGGACTACATCATCCGCCGGCGCATGGTGCAAAAGCTGGAGTTTATTACCCGCGGCCTCAGCGAGTTTGAGGCGGCGCCGAGCGCCGAACAGCTCGAGGCGTTTTATCGCCAGCGCGGCGACGACTACCGGCAGCCCGCCGAGCTGACCCTGACCCACCTGTTTTTTGACCGCGAGCGGCGCAGCGATGCTCGCGCCGATGCCCAAGCCGAGCTCGCTGCAGTGCGCGCCGAGTCGCTCGATTTTGCCGCTGCGCTCGGCCGCGGCGACCACTTTCCGTTTCACAAAAACTACGTCGACAAGGGCCGCCAGGTGATCGCCAACCACTTTGGCAGCGCTGCCGCAGCCGATTTGTTCGACGGGTTGGCGGCCGCTACGCTGCCGCAAAATAGCTGGTTTGGGCCGCTTGAGTCGGCCTACGGCTGGCACCTGGTGCTGGTGGCCGACTACCGCCCAGCGCGGCTGCCCAGCTTTGCCGAGGTCGCCGAGCGGGTTGCGCTCGACTACCGGCGCAGCGAAGAGGACCGCCTGCAGCGCGCGGCGATCGACGCCATCATCGACCAGTATCAGGTAGAGCAGCGCTATGGCCGCTAGCCTGCGCGCCGCCGCTGCGGCGCTGTTGGTGCTGGCCGTGCTGATAGTGCAGCCGGCGGCCGCCGACGATGCCCGCCCGGTGCTGGTCAGCCTGACCGCGCTCGGCGGCGAGCCGGCCCGCTACCAAGTGCTGTTTAAGGTGCCGCGCAGCCCGCGCTTGGCGGTCTCGCCAACCCTGCGCTGGCCGCCCGGCTGCAGCTGGCAGAGCGAGCGCACCGAGCAGCGCAGCGACAGCACCACCCAGCGCGGCATCGTCGCCTGCCAACAACCGCTGCTCGGCCAGACGATCGGGCTCGACTACCGCCAGCCCAACCCCGGACTGTTCACCCTGTTTAGGGTCGACGACCAGAGCGGCGCGCTGCGCACTGCCGAGCTGCTGCGCCCCGACCAACTCAGCTGGCAGCTGGCCGGCCGCGCGGTGCCTAGCAATGTCCTGCTCGACTACGGTGTGCTCGGCGTCGAGCATATCTGGAAGGGCATCGACCACCTGCTGTTTGTCAGCTGCTTGGTGCTGTTGACGCTGCCCAGCTGGCGGCGCCTGCTGCTGACCGTGACCGGGTTTACCCTGGCCCATTCGGTGACGTTGCTGCTCGCTGCGCTCGGCTGGGTGCGCCTGCCGATCGCCCCGGTCGAAGCGGTGATCGCACTCAGCGTGCTGTTCTTGGCGGTCGAGCTGGCCCGCCAGCGGCGCGACTCGCTGACTTTTCGCCAGCCGCTCTGGGTGTCGGTGGCGTTTGGGCTGCTGCACGGTTTTGGTTTTGCCGCGGTGCTCGCCGAGATCGGCCTGCCCGAGCAGCAGCTGGTGACGGCGCTACTCGGCTTTAACCTTGGTGTGGAGGTCGGCCAGCTGCTGTTTATCGGCCTGCTGGTAGTCTGCTTTGCGCTGCTGGGCGCGCTCAGCCGGCAGGTGACCGGTGGCGCACCGCCGGCCTCGCTGTGGCAGCCGCCAACCGGCCGGCTGCGCGCGGTGGCGCTCTACGCAGTCGGCGGCTTGGCGGCGCTCTGGGTGTTTGAGCGGGTGGCGCAGTTCCCCGGCTTGGCGACGCTGTTTGGCTAGGCGTCGCGGACCACCATATTGGCTTTAAAGTGGCGGCCGTTGTCGGCGTAGTGGTTGGCCGACAGCGCCAAAAAGCCGATCTCTTGCTCGCTGAGCGGCCGCTTGACCTTGGCCGGCGAGCCCATCACCAGCGAGCCGTCCGGTATCACCATGCCCTCCGGGACCAGGCTGTTGGCGCCGATCACGCAGTTGGCGCCGATCACCGCCTTGTTGAGCACCACCGCGTGGATACCGATCAGACTGTTGTCGCCAACCGTGCAGCCGTGCACGGTCGCCTGGTGGCCGACGGTGACGTTGTCGCCGATCACGGTCGGTGCGCCAAAGTCGGCGTGAACCACCGCGCCATCTTGAATGTTGCTGTTGTGGCCGACGCTAATCTGCTCGGCGTCGCCGCGCAACACCGCGTTAAACCAGACGCTGGCGCCGCTCTGCAGGGTCACTGACCCGACTACAGTGGCGTTGCTGGCCACAAAGCAGTCGTCGGCAACAGTGGGGCGTCTATCGGCTAAATCGGCAATCATGGGGTGGCTCCTTGGCAGTGGTGGGTCTGTATTGGTCTATTGGTCGGTGGGTAATGTAGCGCATCGCGACGCCGTCGGTCAGCGCTTTTTGCCGACCGCAAGGCCACACAGGACTAGCCGCGCCCCTGTAGCGGCGGCGCGCTTCTGGTATCCTTGCCGATCCCTGCTGGCGACACCGTTGAGAGCGCCGGCGCGCAGAAGAGAGTTGACGTATGGCGGTACACCTAGAGCGACCCGAGTTGGATTACCCCTTTGCCGAGCCGCCGCAAGCCGGCTCGTTCGCCGAAGTGGCGACCGGCATCTACTGGGTGCGGATGCCGATCCCGGGCGGTATCGACCACATCAACCTGTGGCTGCTCGAAGATGACGACGGCTGGGTGGTGATCGATACCGGCATGGCGACCGACCAGGGCACCGATGTCTGGCGCGCGGTGTGGCGCCAGGCGACCGAGCTGAGCGGCAGCCAAAAACCGGTCAAGTCGGTGATCTGCACCCACCTCCACCCCGACCATGTCGGCCTTGCTGGCTGGATCTGCGAGCGCAGCGGGGCGAAGTTCTATATGTCGCGCAGCGAGTTTTTTATGTGCCAGACGCTGGTTGCCGACTCGATGCGCAGTGCCCCGCAAGAGGCGCTCGATTTCTACCGCGAGATGGGCTGCAGCGAAGAGCAGATCGACTACTACCGCGGCCGCTTTGGTGGCTTTAAACAGCTGATCCGCAGCCTGCCGCGGGTCTACAACCGCCTTCAGGAGGGCGACTGCTTGACCATCGGCGGCCGCCGCTGGCAGGTGGTGATCGGCGACGGCCACTCGCCAGAGCATGTCTGTCTCTACTGTGAAGAGGACCAGCTGTTCATCTCCGGCGACCAGCTGCTGCCGACAATCAGCTCGATCGTCGGGGTCTGGCCGCTCGAGCCGAGCGAAAACCCGCTGGTTGGCTGGCTCGCCTCGTGCGCCAAGCTGCGCGAGCTGCTGCCGGCCGAGGTGTTGGTGCTGCCCTCACACGGGCTGCCGTTTCGCGGTGCCAAGGTGCGCCTGCAGCACCTGATCGACGAGCACCACGCCGCCTTTGAGGCGATTGTTGCGCGCGCCGCAGAGCAGCCGCTGCGCGCCATGGACCTGTTCGATATTCTATTCCGCAGCGAGATCGGCAACCACAATCTGATCATGGCACTGAGCGAGAGCCGCGCCAACATGAACTACCTGGTCGCCGCCGGCCGGCTCACGGTGCAAGCCGATAGCGGCGGCGTGCTCTGGTACACCGCGGCGCACTGATGACACCGCAACGCTACCAGCGGGTGCTGCAAGTACTCGACAGCCGCCAGCGCGATCTGACCGTGATCGCCGACCAAGTACACAAGGGCCAAAACCTCTCGGCGATCACCCGCACCTGCGACGCGGTCGGTATCGGCGTGGTCCACTCGGTCTACCCAGAGGGCGGCTACCGCCCCCACAAAGGCACCACCATGGGGGTCCACAAGTGGGTGTCGGTAGAGGTCCACCGCAATGTGGTTGAGCCGCTGCAGGCGTGCCGCGCGGCTGGTATGCAGGTGATCGCCGCCGACCTTGCCGACGATGCGGTCGACTACCAGCAGATCGACTACAGCCGCCCGACAGCACTGCTGATGGGCAATGAGCGCGAAGGGGTCAGCGCGGCGGCGGCGCCCTACATCGATGCCCGTATCACTATCCCGATGCTCGGCATGGTCGAATCGTTCAACGTCTCGGTGGCGGCGGCGATCATTCTCGCTGAGGCGCGCCGCCAGCGGCTACTGGCCGGCAGCTACAGCCGCCCGGCAGCGCGCGACGCGCTCTACGAGAAGACCAAATTTGAGTGGCTGCACCCGGTGCTGGCGCGCTACTGCCGCGAAAAGAACCTGCCTTACCCGGCGCTGGATGACGAAGGCGAGGTCGCCGAAAAGAGCGGCTGGCACCTGGCCGTCAGCTGAGCGTCGGCTGGCGCTGCGCCTCTAGCAGCTGCACAAACTGGTTGGCGGCGTTGGAGAGGGTGCGCTTAGCGAGGTGCAGGTAGCCGAGCTGGCGGACAATCGGCCGACAGTCGACCTGCAGCTGCTGCAGGTTGCTGCACAGCGTCGCCGGCAGCAGGCTCCAGCCCATACCGATCGCCACCATGGTTTTAATCGTCTCTAAATAGTTGGTTGAGATCGCCGACTGCAGCGGCAGCTGGGCGGCGGCAAACACCTCGCGGACCAATGCGCTGGTGTTGGTGGCACTGCCCGGCAAAATCAGCGGCTGCTCGGCGAGGGTCGCCAAGCTCGGCGCGGCCAGCTGCGCCAGCGGGTGGTCTGGGGCGCAGACAAAGTAGAGCGGGTCGGGCCAGATCGGCTGCTCGACCAGCCGCGCCTGCGGCTGCTCGGCAAGGGTCACCACCGCCAGCTCGCAGTCGCCGCGCAACACCCGCGCGTAGGCCTGCTCGGAGTCCATAAACTCGACCGCCAGCGCCACCTCGGGGTAGCTGCGGTTGTACTGCTGGAGCACCGCCGGCAGCCGGTGCAGGCCGAGGTGGTGGCTGATCGCCAGCCGCAGTTGGCCGGCGACCCGCCCAGCGCTGTCGCTGACCGCCTGGCCAGCGTCGCGGTAGCGCTGCAAAATTGCCACCGCGTGGGGCAGCAGGGCGGCGCCCGCCTCGGTCACCAGCACCTGGCGGCCGATGCGGTCAAACAGCGGTTGGCCAAAGCGCTCCTCAAGCAGGGCGATGCGCTTGCTGACCGCCGACTGGGTGAGGTGGAGCTGCTCGGCTGCGAGCGAGAATGAGCGCTGTTCGGCAACGGCGACAAAAGCGGCTAAATGGGCGTCGTACATCGGTGGGTGCTCTCCGGCTATGTAGTCTTAATCGGAATGGATTTTATGATAAATATGAGTTTAATTCATTTCTAGCCGCGGGTACACTGCGCGCCTAGCCACCTGTTAACCGACCTAGGGAGCACACCATGGCCGCAATGACCCTCTACGACAAACTCTGGCAGAGCCACTTGGTTGAGAGCCGCGACGACGGCTCGGCGCTGGTCTACATCGACCGCCATATCCTCCACGAGGTGACTTCGCCGCAGGCCTTTGAAGGGCTGCGTATGGCCGGCCGCAAGCCGTGGCGGCTGGACACCAACATCGCCACCCCCGACCACAACATCTCTACCGATCGCGCCGAGCGCGAGGCCGGGGTCGACGGCATCCCCGACAAGACGTCGCGGCTACAGGTCAAGACGCTCGACGACAACTGCGATCACTTCGGTATTGTCGAGTACAAGATGAACGAGCTCGGCCAGGGCATCGTCCATGTCATGGGCCCAGAGATGGGCGTCACCATGCCGGGCATGACCGTGGTCTGCGGCGATTCGCACACCGCCACCCACGGCGCGCTCGCCTGTCTGGCCCACGGCATCGGCACCTCGGAGGTCGAGCACGTGCTCGCCACCCAGTGTCTGGTCACCAAGAAGATGAAGAATATGCGCATCCGCGTCGACGGCAAGCTCGGTTTTGGGGTCACCCCGAAAGATGTCGTGCTGGCGATCATCGGCAAGATCGGCACCGCCGGCGGTACCGGCTACGCGATCGAATTTGCCGGTGAAGTGTTTGAAGCGATGACCATCGAGGGCCGCATGACAGTCTGCAACATGGCGATCGAGGCCGGGGCCCGAGTCGGTATGGTCGGCGTCGACCAGACCACTATCGATTACGTAGAAGGGCGCCAGTTTGTCCCCAAAGGGGCCGATTGGGAGAGCGCGGTCAGCTACTGGCGGACGCTGGTGTCAGACCCCGACGCGGTGTTCGACGCCGAAGTGGTGCTCGACGGCAGTGCTATTGCCCCGCAGGTGACCTGGGGCAATTCGCCAGAGATGGTGGCGCCGGTGACCGGTAGCGTACCGCTGCTGGCTGAGCAGAACAGCGCCGAACAGCGCGCCGCGCTGGAGCGCGCACTGCACTACATGGGGCTGCAAGAGGGCAGTGCGATCACCGATATCCCGGTCGACCGGGTCTTTATCGGCTCGTGTACCAACTCGCGGATTGAAGACATGCGCGCCGCCGCCGCGGTTGCGCGCGGCCGCACAGTCGCCGCCAGCGTCAAGCAGGTGTTAGTGGTGCCCGGCTCGCAGATGGTTAAACAGCAGGCCGAGGCCGAGGGGCTCGACGCCATCTTCCGCGCCGCCGGTATGCAGTGGCGCGAGCCCGGCTGCTCGATGTGCCTGGCCATGAACAACGACAAGTTGGGCGCCGGCGAGCACTGCGCATCGACCTCTAACCGCAACTTTGAAGGGCGCCAGGGCAATGGCGGCCGCACCCACTTGGTCAGCCCGGCGATGGCGGCAGCGGCGGCGATCGCCGGCCATATCGTCGACGTCCGCAGCATGATGGAGGAGTTCTGAGATGAAACCGTTTACAGTTCACACCGGTCTGGCGGCGCCGATCGACCGCGCCAACGTCGATACCGATATGATTATCCCCAAGCAGTTTTTGAAGTCGATCCGCCGCAGCGGGTTTGGCCCCAACCTGTTTGACGAGTTGCGCTACCTCGATGTCGGCGAGCCCGACAGCGACAACTCGGGCCGTCCGCTCAACCCCGACTTTGTCCTCAACCAACCGCGCTACGCCGGCGCCACTGTGCTGTTGGCGCGCAAAAACTTTGGCTGCGGCTCGAGCCGCGAGCACGCCCCGTGGGCGCTTGAAGATTTCGGTTTTCGCACCGTGATCGCGCCCAGCTTCGCCGACATCTTCTACAACAACTGCTTCAAGAATGGCCTGCTGCCGGTGGTGCTCAGCGAGCCTGAAGTAGACCAGCTGTTCGGCGCCATCGCCGCCAGCGAGGGGCTGCAGATCACCGTCGACCTCGCCGCCCAGAGCGTCGCCGCCGGCGAACTGCTGTTTCACTTTGAGATCGATGACTTCCGCAAGCACTGCCTGCTTGAGGGGCTCGACGAGATCGGCCTGTCGCTGCAGTCCAGCGACGCCATCAAAGCCTATGAAGCCAAGCGCGCCGCGCAGCACCCGTGGGTGTTTGGCGCCATCAAGCGCTGAGCGCAACGAGGATAACTGATGAGTAAAGTACTGGTTTTACCCGGCGACCATATCGGTCAAGAGATTGTCCCGCAGGCGGTTCGTGTGCTCGAGGCAGTCAACCACCACTACCAGCTCGGAATCGAGCTGCAGCACGGCCTGCTCGGTGGCGCCGCCTATGAAGCGAGTGGCGACCCGTGCCCGGCCGAGACGCTGGCCGCGGCGCGCGCCAGCGACGCCATTCTGCTCGGCGCAGTCGGCGGTCCGGAGTGGGATCAGCTCGACCGACCGCTGCGCCCAGAGCAGGGGCTGCTAAAGATTCGCAAAGAGCTGCAGCTGTTTGCCAACCTGCGGCCAGCCATTATGTACCCGCAGCTCGCCCACGCCTCGTCGCTGAAGCCCGAGTTTGTCTCTGGGCTGGATATTTTGATTGTCCGCGAGCTGGTTGGCGGTATCTACTTCGGCCAGCCGCGCGGTTTCCGCGAATTGGAAAATGGCGAGCGCGAGGGCTACAACACCTACAAGTACAGCGAGAGCGAGATTCGCCGAATCGGCCGGGTCGCCTTTGAGGCGGCGCAGCTGCGCGGCAAGCGGCTCTGTTCGGTCGACAAGGCCAATGTGCTCGAGGCGACTATGCTGTGGCGCGAAGTGATGAACGAGTTGGCCGCCGACTACCCGGATGTCGAGCTCACCCATATGTATGTCGACAACGCGGCGATGCAGTTGGTGATGCGCCCCAAGCAGTTTGATGTGGTGGTGACCGGCAATATGTTTGGCGACATCCTCTCCGATATCGGCTCGATGCTGACCGGCTCGATCGGCATGCTGCCGTCCGCCTCACTGGATAAAAACAACGCCGGTATGTACGAGCCGTGCCACGGCTCGGCGCCCGATATTAGCGGTCAAGACAAGGCCAACCCGTTGGCGACTATCCTCTCGGTTGCTATGATGTTGCGCTATTCACTGAATGCCGCAGAGGCCGCCGCGGCGATTGAGCAGGCGGTCGGCGCGGTGCTCGACAGCGGGCTGCGCACCGGCGACATCGTCACCGATGGCGATACGCTGGTCGGCACCCAAGCGATGGGCGACGCGGTCATGGCGGCACTCACCCAACAGCTGGCCCAGTAGCGGCCTCTACCCCACATAACACGAGAGTACGATGATGAAAGTAGGTTTAGTCGGTTGGCGCGGCATGGTTGGATCGGTATTGATGGAGCGGATGCGCGCCGAGGGCGACTTTGCGCTGATTAGCCCGGTATTTTTCACTACCTCGCAGGCCGGCCAGGCAGCCCCCGATGTCGGCGCCGGCAGCGGCCTGCTGCAGGACGCCCACAGCATTGAGGCGCTCAGCGAGATGGACGCCATCATCAGCTGTCAGGGCGGCGACTACACCAAGCAGGTCTACCCGGGGCTGCGCGCCGCCGGTTGGGACGGCTACTGGATCGATGCGGCGAGCGCGCTGCGCATGGAGTCGAGTTCGGTGATTGTGCTCGACCCAGTCAACCGCGCGGTGATCGATGCGGCGCTGGCCGACGGCTGCAAAGAGTTTGTCGGCGGCAACTGCACCGTCAGCCTAATGCTGATGGCGCTCGGCGGGCTGTTTAACGCAGGCCTAGTCGAGTGGGCAACCTCGATGACCTACCAGGCTGCCTCCGGTGCCGGCGCGCAGAACATGCGCGAATTGATCGGCCAGATGGGCGCCATTCACGGTGCGGTCGCCGACCAGCTCGCCGACCCCGCATCGGCAATCTTGGATATCGACCGCCGTGTGACCGACACGCTGCGCGACGGCAGCCTGCCGACCGCACAGTGGGGCCAGCCGCTGGCCGGCAGCCTGCTGCCGTGGATCGACGCCCAGCTCGACAACGGCCAGAGCCGCGAAGAGTGGAAAAACCAAGCTGAGACCAACAAGATTCTCGGTCGCGACAGTGCGCCGATCCCGCTCGACGGGCTCTGCGTGCGGGTTGGTGCGATGCGCTGCCACAGCCAGGCGCTGACTATCAAGCTGACCAAAAACCTGCCGATGGCGGAGATCGAAGCGCTGATCGGCAACGCCAACGACTGGGTCAAAGTGGTCCCCAACGATCGCCAGCGCACCGTCGAGGAGCTGACCCCGGCGGCGGTGACCGGCGGCCTGGAAGTACCGGTCGGGCGGTTGCGCAAACTGTCGATGGGCGGCGACTATCTGACCGCGTTCACGGTCGGCGACCAGCTGCTGTGGGGCGCTGCCGAGCCGCTGCGACGGATGTTGCGGATTCTGCTCGAGCGCTGAGCGGGCTGTGAATCGACCGCGCCGGCTACACTGGGCAGCGCAACTCTGCGCCGCACTGCTCTGCAGCGCGGCGGCCGGGCTGGGGCTTGGCGAGCTAGAGATCGCCAGCCCACTCGGCGAGCCGCTGCAGGCTGCGGTAGCGCTGCGCGGGGTAGAGCAGTGGAGCGAGCGGCAGCTGAGCGTGACCGCCAGCGCCCAGCTGCCGGGCCAGCCAGCCGAGCGGCTGAACGCCTCATTTGAACAGAGCATGGCCGGCGCGGCGCTGCTGATAAGTAGCCGCCAGCGCATCAACGCCGCGCTGTTTGAGTTGCAACTCACCGTCCATACGCCAGCCGGCGAGCTGCAGCGCAGCTATTCGGTGGCGCTGGCGCTACCGGCCGTGACGGCCGCTAGCAGAGTGCCGCCGCTGCAACCGCCGGCCGGGCCGGTTGCCAGCGCTGCCCAGCTGCAACCCAGCGAACCCGCCGCGCCGTCGGCGGCACCACCCCCGATTACTACCGCAGTCTTGGCGCCGACGCGATCAGCGCCGCAAGCGGCAACAGCCTCACCCTCACCCATTCAACCCGCTGCAGCCACTGGCAGCAGGGGGCGCTGGTGGACCGCGGCGCTGATCGCGGCGGCACTGCTGGGCTTGGCGATCAAGTTGAGAGCCCGATTGACACCGGGGGCAGGGCGGCCGCGCCGCCAGCCGGCAGCGGCGGTCGCCGCCGCAGCGCCCGCTCGGCCGCGCGCTGCGATCGCCTATGTCGCCCCGCCGTCAACGCCAGTGTCCGTGCCGGCAGCTAAGCCGGCGGCCAAACCGGTCGGCGACATGGCCGCGCCGGCCGCTGCTGCGCGGTCGCCACTGCCATTTCAGCTGGTTGAAACGGCCGAGCCGCCGGCAGCAGCGCTGCGCGCGGCGCCGAGCCGGCGCACGATCAGCTTTGATGATAGCGCTCGCGGCGCCCAGTCAGAGAGTGCCGATACGCTCGCAGAGCAGCTCGCCGGTTGTTACGACAGCCTCGGCGAGCCGCAGTTGGCGGCGGCGCTGCGCGGCCAGTTAGCAGTGGCAGCCGGCAATGAGTGATCAAACCGCCAACCGCAGCCGCGCCGAGCAGCGCTTTCCGATTGCCGCCGGCGAGCAGCGCTGGGCGGCGCTAGTCAGTTACAACGGTGCCGGCTACTGCGGCTTTCAGCGCCAAAAACACAGCCCGTCGGTACAGCAACCGCTTGAGCAGGCGCTCAGCGCGGTCGCCAACCAGCCGGTGCTGACCACCTGTGCCGGGCGCACCGACAGCGGGGTCCACGCCAGTGGCCAAGTGGTTCACTGGGACAGTGCCGCGCCGCGCACGGCGCGCAACTGGCTGGCCGGCGCCAACCGGATGCTGCCCGACGACATTGCACTCGGCTGGGTAGTCGCGGTCGACGAGCGCTTCCACGCCCGCTTTAGCGCCTACTCGCGCACCTACCGCTACTGCATTTTGGCCGCGCCAACCCGCCCAGCGGTACTCGCCGAGGGGATCACCTGGGTACGCGGCGAGCTCGATGTCGAGGCGATGCGGGCGGCGCTGCCGGCGCTGCTCGGCGAGCAGGACTTCAGCGCGGTGCGCGGTGCCGGCTGCCAGTCGCACTCCCCTAACCGCGAGGTGCAGGCGGTCACACTCACCGAGCACGGCCAGCTGCTGGTGTTGGAGATCACCGCCAACGCGTTTTTACTGCACATGGTGCGCAACATTGTCGGCGCGCTGTTGTGGGTGGGCAGTGGTAAAAAACCGTCCAGCTGGCTGGCCGAGCTGCTGGCCGGCCGCGATCGCTGTGCCAGCGCGCCGACCGCCAGCGGGCGGGGGCTCTACCTGGTCGAGGTCGGCTACCCGGCCGAGCTCGGCCTGCCGGCCGTGGTGCGCGGCCCGGTCTGGCTGCCAGCGCAACTGGACGATTAATCGCTCTCCGCAGGGGTGGCGGCGGGGCGGCCGCTCGCCGATAATAGCCGGCAACTCAAAAACAGCCAGACGGGATAGCTGCGATGGCGGTCAAAGTAAAAATTTGCGGGATCACCAGCCCGGCTCAGGCGCAGATGGTAGCGGCCGCCGGTGCCGACGCGCTCGGTGTGGTGCTCTACCCGCCGAGCCCGCGCGCGGTTGCGCTTGAGCGGGCAGTCGAGATAGCCGCCGCCAGCGGGCCGTTTTGCCAGCTGGTGGCGCTGCTGGTCAACAGTGACCGCGCCGCTGTAGAGCAGGTGATCGAGCGGCTGCAGCCGGGCTTGTTGCAGTTTCACGGCGACGAGACAGCCGACTTTTGTGAGCAGTTTAACTACCCCTACATCCGCGCCATTCGGGTCAAGCCGGGCGATGATGTCGAGGCGCTGGCGAGCGGCTACCGGCGCGCCCGCGGGCTGCTGTTTGACGCCTGGGACGAGCGCCGCTTTGGCGGTACCGGCCAGCAGTTTGACTGGTCGCTGCTGCCGGCCGAGTGCCCGGCTCCGTTGATTTTGGCCGGCGGCTTAGCGCCCGACAATGTCGCCGCGGCGGTCGCCGCAGTGGCCCCTTATGCGGTCGATGTCAGCGGCGGGGTGGAGTCGGCGCCGGGGATTAAATGCCCGCAGCGGGTGGCCGCCTTTGTGGCTGCCGCCAAATCGGCTGACGCGGCGGCCGCCGGCGCAAACTAAAGCGCCCGCCATGCTAGAATGGCGGGCTGGAATTCGAGTCATCTGAACAGATAGGAAGTGGTCAATGAGCTGGTTGGAGAGAATCAAACCGAAGGGGCCGGCGACGGCCAAGGCGACCCGCAGCGGCGGTGTCCCAGAGGGGCTCTGGAAGAAGTGCCCGAAGTGCACCGCGCCGCTCTACCGCCCAGAGCTGGAGCGCAACCTCGATGTCTGCCCCAAGTGCGACCACCACATGCGTATCGGCGCGCGGCGTCGGCTGGATATCTTCCTCGACCGCGACGGCCGCGAAGAGCTCGCCACCGAGGTCGAGCCGGTCGACCAGCTCAAGTTTAAAGACGTTAAAAAATACCGCGACCGGCTCAGCGACGCACAGAAACAGACCGGCGAGCGCGACGCACTGGTGGCGATGAAGGGCACCCTGCACGGCAACCCGATTGTCGCGGTCGCCTTCGAGTTCTCGTTCCACGGCGGCTCGATGGGCTATGCGGTCGGTGAAAAGTTTACCCGCGCTGCCAAATTGGCGCTGGAGAGCGGCTGCCCGCTGGTCTGCTTCTCGGCGACCGGCGGTGCGCGCATGCAAGAGGCGTTGATCTCGCTGATGCAGATGGCCAAGACCAGCGCCATTATCGAACGACTCAAACAGGCCGGCGTCCCCTATGTTTCGTTTATGACCGACCCGGTCTACGGCGGCGTATCGGCCAGCCTGGCGATGCTGGGTGACCTCAACATGGCCGAGCCGGGCGCGCGCGCCGGCTTTGCCGGCCCCAACATTATCGAGCAGACCATCCGCCAGAAGTTGCCGAAGGGCTTTCAGCGCAGCGAGTTTCTGCTCGAGCACGGCCACATCGATATGATCGTCGCCCGCGACCAGATCCGCGATCAGTTGGCGCGC
Organism: Porticoccaceae bacterium; assembly: GCA_024639885.1. Lineage (GTDB taxonomy): Bacteria > Pseudomonadota > Gammaproteobacteria > Pseudomonadales > Porticoccaceae > LSUCC0057. The sequence continues at coordinate 187,731 of JAHEGD010000002.1, forward strand.
CTGCTGGCCAAGCTGCAGGGGCTGCCCAACCCCGTTGGCGACCAAGTTGCCGACGAGTCGGCCGCCGGTGGCTAACACTGCCCTAGCGCAGTGGCTAGAGCGGCTGCAGGCCGCCCACCCGGTAGAGATTGAGCTCGGTTTAGAACGGGTAGCGGCGGTCTGGCAACGGCTGGCTGGTGAGCAGGGCTGGCCGCTGTCGTTTGGCGACCTGCCGGTGGTGTCGGTGGCGGGTACCAACGGCAAGGGCTCGACGGTTGCCGCTATCGAAGCGCTGGCGCTCGGCCACGGCCTGCGGGTCGGCTGCTACACCTCGCCGCACCTGCTGCGCTTTAACGAGCGCATTCGGCTCTCCGGCAGCGAGATCGATGACGCCCAGCTGGTTGCCGCGCTCGACCGGGTAGATCGCGCCCGCGACGGCGTGCCGCTGACCTTTTTTGAACACACGACACTCGCCGCACTCGCTATCTTTGCCAGTGCGCCGCTCGATCTTATCGTGCTCGAAGTCGGCCTCGGCGGCCGTCTCGACGCGGTCAATATCATCGACGCCGACGTCGCCGTGGTCACCTCGATCGACCTGGACCATCAGAGTTTTCTCGGCAACAGCCGCGCCGCGATCGCCGTCGAGAAGCTGGGCATCGCCCGCGCTGGCCGGCCGCTGCTGATCGGCGAAGCCGACCACCCGGATGGCTTCGCCGCCGCGGTTGCCGCCACCGCGGCAGAGCCACACTGGGTTGGCGAGGCGTTTAGCTGCACAGTCGACGGCGACCAGTGGCGCTACCGGGACGCCGGCATTGAGATCGGGCCGCTGCCGCGCAGCGCGCTGCTGCCGATCAATCTCGCGCTCGGGCTGGCTGCCTACCGCCAGCTCGGTCTGGCGTTTATGGCCGACACCGCCACTGCCGCACTGGCCCGCGCCGGGGTGGTTGGCCGCCAGCAGCGACTCACTTGGCGCGGCCGCCAGCTGCTGCTGGATGTCGCCCACAACCCGGCCGGCTGCCGCCAGCTGGCGGCCACCTTGGCCGGCCTCGACCAGCCGGCGGTGGCGGTCGCCTCGGCGTTTGCCGACAAAGATTTCGCCGCCATGGTGGCGCCATTGCGCGGCCTGATAGGGCGCTGGTGGGTGGCGCCGATCGCCGCCAATCCGCGCGCCGCCGACGCCCCTATGCTCGCCCAACTGATATACAATGGCGGCTCGCAAGCGGACGCTGTCGCCAGTCTCGGCGAGGCGTTGCGGGCCGCGGTGGCAGAGTCGCCGCCAGAGAGTTTAATCGTGGTACTGGGGTCGTTCATGGTGGTCGCAGAAATTCTCAAAGAGATCGGTGAGGGGGTGGCGTGAGCTACGAGCTGCGCCGGCGTCTGGTCGGCATTTTGGTGCTCACCGCGCTCGGTCTGGTGGTGATCCCGCTGCTGTTTGACTTCAGCCGGGCGGTGCCGCTCGACCAGCGCAGCCAGATCCCCACCGCACCGGCGGCGCCAACGGTGCTCATCGAAGCCGACCTGCGCCCGCAGCTGCTCGACCAAGCCACCGCACCGGCACCGATTTTTGAAACCACCGAGCCGACCGCCAACGCGCGCGGCTACGTGATTCAATTTGGCAGTTACCCAGACCCAGAGACCGCTGAGACCAAGCGCGCCGGCCTGTTTGCCGACGGCTATAAAGTCTATCTGCGCCGCGTCGCGGTCGACGGCGAGTTTACCCACCGGGTATTGGTCGGCCCGCTGCTCGACAAGGCCGAGGCGCAGGCGCTGGAGCGCCAGCTCAACAGCCAATACGGGGTCACCAGCTTGTTGCGGGCGCTGCAGTGAGCGCGATGGCCACCGTCGACTGGATCATCATCGCCATCATTGCGATTTCGGCTGGGGTCAGCGCGGTCCGTGGGTTTGTCAAAGAGGCGTTCTCACTGACCCTGTGGCTGGCGGCATTTGTAGTCGCCAGCTGGCTGCGCGAGGACGTCGCACCGCTGTTCAGCGCCTGGATCGAGCTCGCTTCGCTGCGCTCGGCGGCCGCTTGGCTGGCGGTCTTGGTGGCGGTGCTGTTGGCCGGTGCGATAGTTAACTACCTGCTCGGTAGGCTGGTCACAGCGACCGGGCTGAGCGGCACCGACCGCCTGCTCGGGCTGCTGTTTGGCACCTTGCGCGGCGCGCTAATTGTGCTCGCTGGCACCGTGTTGCTGCCGCAGATGCTGCCGGTAGAAGAGGATTTATGGTGGAAGGATTCGCAAATTATCCCGCTGTTTAGGCAGTTTGAAGGGTGGGGTATCGAGCTCTATTACACAGTTAAATCTTGGATCTGGGAGTAACAACAGGCAATGTGCGGCGTAGTCGGTATATCAGCGGGATCAGGTGTCAACACACAGTTGTATGACGCCCTGACCATCCTCCAGCACCGCGGCCAAGACGCCGCCGGCATTGTCACCGAGGCCAACGGCGAGCTGCACCAGTGCAAAGATGTCGGGCTGGCCAAAGATGTCTTTCGCCAGCGCGACATGGAGCGGCTGGTCGGCAACAAAGGGATCGGCCACGTCCGCTACCCGACGGCCGGCAGTTCCGGCCCGGCGTTGGCCCAGCCGTTCTATGTCAACTCGCCATACGGCATCTGTATGGCCCACAACGGTAACCTGACCAACTCCGACGAGCTGCGCGAGCATATCTTCCGCGCCGATCTGCGCCACCTCAACACCGATTCCGACAGCGAGGTGCTGCTCAACGTATTCGCCCACGAGCTGCAGCGCCAGGGCAAGTTGGTGCCCAGCGCCGACGACGTCTTTGCCGCGGTAACCGCCACCCATCAGCGCTGTGTCGGCGCCTACGCGGTGGTCGGGTTGATCGCCAGCTACGGGCTGTTTGCGTTCCGCGATGTCTACGGTATCCGCCCGCTCTGTTTTGGTGTGCGTCACGGCGAGAGCGGCAATGAGTATGCGGTCGCCTCGGAGAGCGTGGTGCTCGACTCGCTCGGTTTTGCCGTGGTGCGCGATTTGGCACCCGGCGAGGCGCTCTACGTCGACGGCGATGGTGAGCTGCACCTGCAGCAGTGCGCAGCGCACAGCGAGCTGGTGCCGTGCATCTTTGAGCACGTCTACTTTGCCCGCCCCGATTCGATGATTGACAATATCTCGGTCTACAAGAGCCGCCTGCGAATGGGCGAGAAGCTCGCCGAGAAGGTGCTCCGCGAGCGCCCCGACCACGACATTGATGTGGTGATTCCGATCCCCGACACCAGCCGCGTGTCGGCCCAGGCGATGGCCGAGACGCTCGGCATCAAGCTGCGCGAAGGGTTCATGAAAAACCGCTACATCGGTCGCACCTTCATCATGCCCGGCCAGACCCAGCGCAAAAAGTCGGTACGCCAGAAGCTCAACGCGGTCAAACTCGAGTTTCAGGGCAAGAATGTGATGCTGGTCGACGACTCGATCGTCCGCGGCACCACCTCTAAAGAGATTATTCAGATGGCCCGCGACGCCGGCGCCGCCAAAGTTTATATGGCTTCGGCAGCGCCCGGTGTGCGCTACCCGAACGTCTACGGCATCGACATGCCGTCCGCCAAAGAGCTGATCGCCCACGGCCGCAGCGACGCGGAGGTCGGCGAGATTATCGGTGCCGACTGGATTGTCTATCAAGACCTCGACGACCTAGTAGCGGCCGCTGCCGAGGGCAGCGATGCGGTCGAGCGGTTCGAGTGCTCGGTGTTTAACGGCGAGTACATTACCGGCGACGTCGACGCCGCCTACCTCGATGAGCTCGAGCAGTCGCGCAACGACCACGCCCAGAGCACTCGCGGCGCGGCCACCGCCAACGCCCGGCAGAATCAGGTGGTCGGCATTCACAACATCCGCTCGTGAGAGCCGAGGAGCCCATGAACGACGACAACCACTACCGGCCCGACACCCTCGCGGTGCGCGCCGGCCAGCGCCGCAGCGCTGAACGCGAGCACTCCGAGGCGCTGTTCCTCACCTCTAGCTACGTATTTGACGACGCCGCCTCGGCGGCCGCTCACTTCGCCAACGAAGTGGAAGGTAACGTCTACTCGCGCTACACCAACCCGACCGTGCGCAACTTTGAAGAGCGCTTGGCCGCGTTGGAGGGGGCTGAAAAAGCGGTCGCCACCAGCTCTGGGATGGCGGCGATCATGGCGATCGTGATGGGCCATCTCAAGCAGGGCGACCAGATCATCTGCTCGCGCGATGTATTCGGTTCCACCCACGTGCTGCTCGAAAAGACCATTGCCAAGTTTGGTGTCGAGGTCGCCTACGTACCGCTCGCCGACCTCGACGCGTGGCGCGCTGCGCTGCAGCCCAATACCAAGCTGCTCTACTGCGAGACGCCCTCCAACCCGCTCGCCGAAGTGGGTGATATCGCTGCGCTGGCCGAGATCGCCCACGCTGGCGGTGCGCTGCTGGCGGTCGACAACTGCTTCTGTACGCCGGCGCTACAGCAGCCGCTCAAGTGGGGTGCCGATTTAGTCATCCACTCGGCGACCAAGTTTATCGACGGCCAGGGCCGCTGTCTGGGCGGTGCGGTGGTCGGCAGCCGCGAGCTGCTCGAGCCGGTGCTCGGCTTTGTGCGCTCGGCCGGCCCCACCATGAGCCCGTTCAACGCCTGGGTCTTTCTCAAGGGGTTGGAGACACTCAAGCTGCGGATGCGCGCCCACTGCGCGAGCGCCGCGGCGTTGGCAGCATGGCTGGTGGCGCAGCCGCAAGTCGAAAAAGTCTACTACGCCGGGCTGCCCGACCACCCCGGTCACGCGCTGGCCGCCAAGCAGCAGAGCGGCTTTGGTGCGGTGGTAGGTTTTGTCGTCAAGGGTGGCCGCAGCGCTGCCTGGCAGGTGATCGACGGCTGCCGGTTGCTGTCGCTGACCGCCAACCTCGGCGACACCAAAACCACCATCGTCCACCCGGCGACCACCACCCACGGCCGTCTCAGCGACGACAGCCGCGCCGCCGCCGGCATCGTCGACGGGCTGATCCGGGTGTCGGTCGGGCTTGAGGACATCGCCGATATTCAAGCCGATTTGGCCGCGGCACTGGCTGGGCTGGGTTGAGCGTGGAGAGCTACCCGGCTGGCACGCTAGTCGACCCACAGCAGCCGCTGAGCGGTCGCCACTGGGTCAACCAGAGCCAGTATCTGCCCCCCTTTGCAGCCGACAGCGACTGGCTGCTGGTCGGCATGGGCTGCTTCTGGGGCGCCGAACGGGTCTACTGGCAGCTGCCCGGTGTGGTGACTACCGCAGTCGGCTACGCCGGCGGGGCGCGGCCGCATCCCAGTTACCAGCAGGTCTGCAGCGGCGCCACTGGCCACGCCGAGGTGGTGTTGGTGGTCTACCGCCCGGCGCAGCTATCGCTGCGCGAACTGCTCAGTCCATTTTGGGAGCGCCACGACCCCACCCAGGGGATGCGCCAAGGCAATGATATCGGCAGCCAGTACCGCTCGATGATCGGCTGCCGCACCGCCGCTCAGCTGGCCGGGGCCACGGTACTGGCCGATGAGATGCAGGTTCAGCTCAGCCAGCTCGGCTACGGCGCAATCACCACCGAGATCGGTATGGCGGCACCGTTTTACTACGCCGAGGAGTACCATCAGCAGTACCTCGCCAAAAACCCCGACGGCTACTGTGGGCTGCGCGGTACTGGTCTCAGCTGTTGATTGCCGGCCAGCCGCAGTGCGGTGGCCATTAAACGAAAAAACCCGGCCAGTGCCGGGTTTTTTTGGGTAGGTGATGATCGGTTGCTCGGCTAGCGGCCGAGCACTTTGTTGAACGCCGCGCGGGTCTCATCGCTGCTTAGCGTTGCCATAAACGCCGCGCCCTCGACTTTAATGCGCGCCTCGATCGGCTCGATCGGGCGGCGCAGCAGCGCTTTGGTCTCGATCAGTGCCGGGCGCAGTTTGCCGGCCAGCTTCTCGGCAACTTCGTTGACTTTGGCGTCGAGCTCATCTGGGGTTACCACCGCGTTGATCAACCGCGCCTGTAGAGCGGTGGCGGCGTCAAACTTGTCGCCGAGCAGCAGCATTTCGGCGGCCATCGGGTTGCCGGCCAGCTGCGGCAGCAGCTGTGTTGAGCCGAACTCGGGGCGCAGGTTGAGGTTGATAAACGGCATCATAAACAGGCTGCGGTCGGTGGCGTAGATAAAGTCGCAGTGCGGCAGTAGGGTGGTGCCGATGCCGACCGCGAAGCCATCAACTGCGGCGACCAGCGGCAGCGGGCACTCGAGCAGCGCCATCATAAATTTGAACACCGGCGCATCCAGATCGGTGGGCGGCTCTTCAAGAAAGTCGACCAGGTCGTTGCCGGCCGAGAAGTCGCGGCCGCCTTTGATGACCACCACTTTGAGCGACTCGTCGCTGGCGGCGGCGCGCAGTGCGTCGCCCATCTTGGTGTACATGGCGCGGGTGACGGCGTTCTTCTTGCTGGCGCGGTTGAGGGCGATGGTAAGGATCGCACCTTGCTGGCTGATGGCGATATCGTCGGTCATGCTCTGCTCCTGTGTCGGTCGGTTAATTGAGTTCAGTATACCCAGTTGGGCGTGCCGGCAGCAGCCCAGACGGCGACTGCAGAGTCGCGTTCTTGGGGCGCTTAAATCGACAGCGTGGCGGCCAGTAGGCGCTTCGTATAAGGGTGCTGGGGCGCTTGCCAGAGCTGTTCGGCGCTGTTCTGCTCGACAATGCGACCGGCCTCCATCACCGCCACCCGGTCGGCGATTGAGCGCACCACGGCGAGGTCGTGGGAGATAAACAGCAGCGCCAGCTGGTGGTCGCTGACGAGCCGCTGCAGCAGTTGCAAAATCTCCGCCTGAATCGACAGGTCCAGCGCCGAGACCGCCTCGTCAGCGACTAAAAATTGCGGCCGGCAGGCCAGCGCACGGCCGATCGCGACCCGCTGGCGCTGGCCGCCGGAGAGCTGGCTGGGCAGCCGCGTCAGCAGTGCAGTCGGCAGCTCCACCTGGTCGGCGAGCGCAGCCACCTGCGCGGCCAGCGCCGCCGCGCGCCAACCGCCGTGTAGGCGGATTGGCTCGGCTAGGGTCGCAGCGACCGTCTGGCGGGGGTTGAGCGAGGCCAGCGGGTCTTGAAACACCAGCTGCAGTGCGGCCCGCTGGGCGCCAGTGAGCTGGCCGGCGAGCAGCGGTTGGCCGTCAAACTGCAGAGACCCTGCGCTGGTCGGCAGCAGCCCGAGCAGGGCGCGGCCGAGTGTCGATTTGCCCGAGCCAGATTCGCCGACCAGGCCGACGATCTCGCCGCGGCCGACGGTTAGGCTGGCGCGATCGACCACCAGTTTGCGCTGGCGACCGCTGCCGCGCATCACCTGCAGCTGCTCGGCGGCGATCAGCGCGCGGCCGGCAGCAGGGGGGTGGCCGCTGCGCGGCTGCGGCAGCGCCGCCAACAGCTGCGCCGTGTAGGGGTGGCCGGGCTGGCGGAACAGCTGCGCGGGTGGACCGCCGTCGACCTGCTCGCCGTGGCGCATCACCACCACGTGGTCGGCGGCGGCGGCGACCACCGCGAGGTCGTGAGAGACCAGTATCACCGCCAGCTTACGGTCGCTGGCGAGCCGTTTGAGCAGCGCCAGCAGCTGCGCCTGCACGGTGACATCGAGCGCGGTGGTCGGCTCATCGCAGATCAGCAACTGCGGGTCGTTGACCAGCGCCATCGCTATCAGCACCCGCTGGCGCATACCGCCAGAAAACTGGTGCGGGTAGTCATCTAGCCGGCTGCTGGCAGCGCGGATGCCGACCTCCTCGAGCAGATCGGCGGCGCGCTGGCGGGCCGGCAGCGGACCGCGGTAGTGCTCGCTAATCTGTGCGCCGATGGTCTGGAACGGGTTGAGCGCGCTCATCGGCTCTTGGCTGACCAAACCGATCTGAGTGCCCAGCAACCGGCGCCGCGCCTGCGGTTGCCCCAGCAGCGCTACACTGCCGTTGTAGTCGGCGCGCTCGGCGCTCACCACGGCGGCTGCGCTGGCGTCGAGCAGCCCGAGCAGAGCGAGCAGCGACACCGATTTGCCGGAGCCAGACTCGCCGATAATCGCCAGAGTCTGGCCGCTCTCAACCCGCAGCGAAAGTCCGCGGACCACCTCGCGGTCGGCCAGCCGGACAGTTAAGTTGTCTACCGCCAGCAGGCTCATCGGTCGCCACCGACAGCGCTACCTTCGAGCCGATCGCGCAGTCGGTCGCCGACTAGGTTGAGGCAGAGCAGCGTGGCGGTCAGCGCCAGCGCCGGGTAGAGCAGCAGCCACGGGTACTCTTCCATGGTCTCTACCCCTTGGTTGATCAGTAGCCCCCAGGAGGCGTCGGGCGGCTGGACACCGAGACCGAGAAACGACAGGAACGCCTCGAGCAGCATCACACTGGGGATAGTCAGGGTGGTGTAGACGATAATTGGGCCGGCGCAGTTGGGCAGGATGTGGCGGGTGACGATCTGCCAGCGCGACAGGCCAAGGCAGCGCGCCGCCTCGATATAGTCACTGTGGACAATGGCGCGCACCTGAGCGCGGACAATGCGCGCCATGGTCAGCCACTCGACCGCGCCGATGGCGATAAATAGCAGCAGCAGGCTGCGCCCAAAGACCACCATCATCAGCACCACAAAAATAACAAACGGCAGCGCGTAGAGGGTGTCGACGATGCGCATCATTACCGCGTCTAGGCGGCCACCGACATAGCCGGCCACGGCCCCCCAGCTGACCCCGATTAGCAGCGCCACGGCGGTGGCGGTGAGCCCGACCAGCAGCGACAGCCGGCCGCCGTAGAGCAGCCGGGTGAGCAGGTCGCGACCAAAGATATCGGTGCCCAGCCAGTGCGCTACCGAGGGCGGCTGCGCGCCCAGCAACAGCTGTTGGGCAGCCGGCGGGTAGGGGCTCAGCCACGGTGCCAGCAGGCAGGCCAGTGCGATAGCAGCGAGCAGCAGCAGCGGTAGGTTGTAGGTGACCCGGCGCGCCATCAGAGCGCCTCGCGCTGACGCGGGTCAAGCCACAGCGCCAGAAGGTCGGCGAGCAGGTTGAACAGTGTGATCAGGGTGGCAAAAAATAGCGTCAGGCCGAGGATCAGCGTGTAGTCGCGGTTGAACGCGGCCTGAATGTAAAAGCGGCCGATGCCGGGAATTTGAAATATCGTCTCGACCACAAACGAGCCGGCGATCAGCCCGGCGCAGGCCGGCCCAAGGTAGGCGACCACCGGCAGCAGCGCACCGCGCAGGGCGTGCTTGAGTATCACCGCGGCGCCGCCGAGCCCCTTGGCGCGGGCGGTGACAATGTACGGCTGGCGCAGCTGTTCGCGCAGCCCCGCGCGGGTCAGCCGGGCGATATAGGCGGCGTAACCAGCGGCCAAGGTAACGGTTGGCAGGAGCTTATCGCCGGCCAGTTCGCCCCAGCCAGAGACCGGTAGCCACTCGTTGTAGACCCCAAATACCAGCACCAGCAGTGGCCCGAGCACAAATGCCGGCAGGCAGATACCCACTAGCGCGGCGCCCATCGGCAGCCGGTCGCGCAGCGTGCCGGGGCGGCTGGCGGCGAGTGCGCCGACGCTGATGCCGACCACCAGCGCCAGCAGCAGCGCGTAGAGCGCCAGCTCCAGCGTGGCCGGCAGGCCGGCTGCGATCAACTCGCTGACCTCGCGGCCGGGGTACTTAAACGACGGGCCGAACTCGCCGCGCAGCGCGTTGCCTAGGTAACTGGCAAACTGCAGCAGCGGCGGCTGGTCGAGCCGGTACTGGGCGGCCAGCGCCGTCTCGACCTCGGCGCTGACTGCGCGGTCGGCCGAAAACGGCCCGCCCGGCGCGGCGTGGATCAGCGCAAAGGTGCCGGCGGCGACCACCACCAGTAGCACCGCGGCGGTGGCCAAGCGGCGCGCTATCAGCTGTAGCAGCGCCCAGCTCACGGCGTTAGCGCCGGCGGCTGGCGGACCAGCGAGAGCTGCTTAAACAGCGGCTGGTTGAGCAGGTTGGCGGTATAGCCGTTGAGATCGGGGTGGACCAGGTGCTTGCTGGTGTAGGTGTAGATCGGCAGCAGTGGCAGGCCGTCGAGCAGGCGCTGCTCGGCGCTCTGCAGCAGCCGGTGGCGCTCGGCCTGGCTGGTCGCCGCCGGCAGCTGCTCAAGCAGCAGCTGGTCAAACTGCGGGTCGCACCAGCCGGTGCGGTTGTTGTCGCTGTCGCACAGCCAGATCTCTAGAAAATTGCGCGCGTCAACGTAGTCGCCGATCCACGAGGCGCGGGTAATCTGATAGTCGCCGCGCCGCTCGGTGTCGAGGTAGACCTTCCACTCTTGGTTTTGCAGGGTGGCATCGACATTGAGATGCTGTTTCCACATCTGCTGGATCGCCACCGCTACCTTGCGGTGTTCGTCTTGGGTGTTGTAGAGAATCTCGATCGGGCCGAGCCCGGCACCGTCGGGGTAACCGGCCTCGGCGAGCAGCGCGCGCGCCGCCGCCGGGTCAAAGCTAAGTTGTGCCTCGGCGCTGGCCGGCGGGTAGTAGCCGGCGGTGTTGGGTGGGGTCATCGCGTAGGCGGGCAGCTGGCCGGCGCGCAGCACCTGCTCGGTCAGTTGGCGGCGGTCGATGGCGCGCGCCAGTGCGCGGCGCACGCGCGGGTCGGCAAGCTCTGGCCGGCGGGTGTTAAAGCGGTAGAAGTAGCTGCCCAGGTAGGGCGCCACCACCAACTCGGCGGGCCGTTGGCTGGCGTAGTAGGCCATTTTGTTAACCGGCACGTCGTAGCTGTAGTGCAGCTGGCCGGCGCGGAACATCCGCTCCTCGGTGGTGGTGTTCTCGGTCGGGTAGAAGATAATCTGGTTGAGCGCCACTGCAGCGGCATCCCAGTAGTGGGGGTTTTTAGCGACTACGATGCGCCGGTTTATCTGCCACTCCGCTAACTGAAACGGGCCGTTGCTGACCAAGTTGCCGGGGTAGCTCCAGCGGCTGGCGCGGGCGGTAGCCGCACCGTGCCGCTCGATACTGGCGCGGTGCAGCGGGTAGAGGGTGGGCATATCAAGCAGCTGTAAAAAGTAGCCGGTTGGGTGGCTCAGCTCGACCTCTAGGGTGAGCGGGTCAACCACCCGCACACCGACTTGGCTGAAGTCGTCGATCTCGCCGCGCCAGTAGGCCTGCGCGTTGACGATCGGGAACAACATGGTCGCGAACGAGTTGCCGAGCTCCGGCTGTAGCGCGCGCCACCACGCCCAGCGGTAGTCCTCGGCGGTGACCGGCTCGCCGTTTGACCAGCGCGCGTCGCTGCGCAGATGGAAACGGTAGGTGCGCCGGTCGTCGCTTATCTGCCAGTGGCTGGCGCCGGCCGGGATCGGCTCTAGGGTGACCGGGTGTTTGCCGACCAGCCCCTCCCAGAGTGCCGATAGAATCTTCTGCTCGGGAACGCCGTTGGCGATCTGCGGGTCTAGCGAGGCCGGCTCTGAGGCGTTGCCCCAGTGCAGCACGCCGGCCGCGGTGCCGCTGTCGACACGCCGCTCGCCGCCGCTGCAGCCGGCCACCAACAGCGCGGCCAGCAGCGCGCAGCAGAGCGCGCCGCTACTGTTCAGCTTTCGGATCGAAAGCATCTTGCAGGCCATCGCCGACAAAGTTAAAACAGATGACCGTGATAAAAATAAGCAGGCCGGGGTAGATCGCCAACTGCGGCGCCTCCCAAATAAGCTGTTGGGCGTTGGTCAGCATATTGCCCCAGCTGGCCAGCGGCGGCTGGATGCCGAGCCCAAGAAAGCTGAGCACCGACTCAAGCAGGATGACGCTGCCGATCGACAGGGTGACCGCGACAATAATCGGCGACAGCAAGTTGGGCAGAATATGGCGGCGCATAATCACCCAGTCGCTGGCGCCGATGCCGCGCGCGGCGAGCACAAACTCGCGCTCGCGCAGGCTCAGGGTAGCGCCGCGCACCAGCCGCGCGACGGTGGTCCAGCCGGTCAGCGCGACGATAACGATAATTCGGTAGAGGCTGATGCTCTCGCTGTTGGCCAGCTGCGCCGACAGGCCGAGCTTAGTCAGGTCGATGGCGGCCAGTACAATCAGCAGTGGCAGCAGCGGCAGGGCGATGATGCTATCGGTCAGGCGCATCAGTACGGTGTCGGTGCGGCCGCTAAAGTAGCCGGCGCAGATGCCGATCAACGTGCCGATCGAGGCGGCGCAGGCGGCCGCTGCCAGACCGGTCAGCAGCGATACGCGGCCACCGTAGAGTAGCCGCAGCAGGGTGTCGCGGCCGAGCTCGTCGGTCCCCATCGGGTGCTGCCAGCTCGGCGCTGCCAGCCGGTTGTAGAGGTCGACCTGGTTGGCCGAGACCCCCAGCAGCCACTCAATCAGCGGTGCGCAGGCGACCGCCAAGGCGAGTAGCGCCAGCAGGGCGGCGCTGGCGATCGCCAACTTGTGGCGGGCAAAGCGGCGCAGTGCCAGCTGGGTGGGCGAGTGGCTGTGGTGCACGGCGCTGCTCATCGCGGCCTACCGACGGTGATGCGCGGATCTAGCTTGGCATAGAGCAGGTCGGCGATCAGGTTGCCGAGTAGCGTCAGCGCGGTGGCAAACAGCAGCGCCACAATCGCCAGGTTAAAGTCGTTGCCCATCACCGCGTCAAAAATCAGTTTGCCCATCCCCGGCCAGCTGAAGATCGTCTCGGTGACTAGCGCCCCGGAGAACAGAAAGCCAAAGTCGAGCGCCAAAATAGTCACCACCGGGATCAGTGCATTGCGCCAGGCGTGTACCCAGACCACTCGCCGCTCGCTGGCCCCCTTGGCGCGGGCGGTGCGAATGTAGTCGTGGCGCAACACCTCCAACATGGCCGAGCGCATATAGCGCGAGTAGGCGCCGATATGCAGGGTGGCAACCGTGGCTACCGGCAGTGCTAGGTGGCGCAACTGCTCGCCGAGCGGAGCGCCGGCCGGTGCCATACCGCCGGCCGGCAGCCAGCCGAGGGTGACCGAGAACAGCATAATCAGCAGCAGCGCCAGCCAGAATGAAGGCAGCGAGATACCGGCAAAGGCGTATAAGTTAACGCCGTAATCGAGCGCCGAGCGCGGCTTGGCCGCGGCCAGCGTGCCGAGCGGCAGGGCGATCGCCACCGCGATTAAAAATGCGCTGGCCATCAGTAGCAGGGTGTTGCCAAGCGCCGGCAGCAGCACATCCAACACGGGCTGGCCAAATAGCCGCGAGTAGCCCAAGTCGCCCTGCAGTGCAGCGCCCAGCCAGGCCAGGTAGCGGCGGTAGAGCGGCTGGTTGAGGCCGTAGATCTCGCGCAGCGCGGCGGCGTCGGCGCTGGTCATTTTGGGGTCGGCGCTGATCATCAGGTCGATCGGGTCGCCCGGCATAAGCCCGATCAGCGCGTAGATCACTACCGACATCACCGCCAGTACCAGCAGCGCTTGGGCGCTGCGGGCGAGAATAAATTTACCCATGGGGTAGCCCCGCATCGCTCTGTGGGTGGTGGCAGGCAACCGTGTGGCCGTCGCCAAGCGGTTGCGCCAAGGGCGCTTCACTGCGGCAGCGGTCGCTGGCGTGTGGGCAGCGCGGGTGGAAGGCGCAACCACTCGGCGGGTTGGCTGGGCTGGGCGGGTCGCCGGCCAGCAGCCGACCAAACTTGCCCTTGCTGCTGGCGATGTCGGGCACCGACGCGAGCAGCGCAGCGGTGTAGGGGTGGGCCGGCTGGCTGAACAGTTGGGCGCGGCTGCCGAGCTCAACAATACTGCCGAGGTACATCACCGCAACCCGGTCGGCAACGTGTTTTACCACCGCCATGTCGTGGCTGATAAACAGGTAGGTGAGGTTGTGGTCGGCTTTTAGCTCGGCAAACAGGTTGAGGATCTGACTCTGTACCGAGATGTCGAGCGCCGACACCGGCTCATCGGCGATGATCAGCTGTGGGCGCAGCGCCAGTGCCCGGGCGATGGCGATGCGCTGGCGCTGGCCGCCAGAAAACTGGTGTGGGTAGCGGTCTAAGTCGGCGCTGCTCAAACCGACCGACTCAAGCAGCGCGACCACGGCGGCGCTGCGCTCGCTGGCAGTGCCGCGGCGCTGCAGCGCCAGTGGCTCGCCGACAATCGCGGCGACGGTCTGGCGCGGGTTGAGCGCCGCGACCGGGTCTTGGAAGATCATCTGCACCGTTTCGCAGAGCGCTTGGCGCTGGCTGCGCGGCATCCTTGCGGTGGCGCTGATCTGGGTGCCGGCGAGGGTGGCGCTGCCCTCGCTGGGCGGCTGAAACAGCGCCAATACCCGGCCCAGTGTGCTTTTGCCACAGCCGCTCTCGCCAACCAGTGCCAGCGTTTCGCCGCTGCGGATCGCCAGCGATACGCCGTTGACTGCAGTCAGCTCGCCATCGGCTAGCTTAAACCGCACGCTGAGGTTGTCTAGCCGGGCGATGTCGGTGATGGCGGTCACAGCGCAGCCGCCAGTGGGTGGTGGCAGGCGAGCTGACGACCGCTGTCGACAGCCAGCGCCGGCTGCTGCTGGCAGTGCTGGCTGGCGAACTGGCAGCGGGCGGCAAAGTGACAGCCGGCGCCGCGCTCGGCCGGGGCCGGCACGCGCCCGGCGATGGTTGGCAGCCGCTGCTGGGCGGCCGCCAAGCGCGGCGTGGTAGCCAACAAGGCGGCGCTGTAGGGGTGCTGGGGATGGTCGAGCAGCGCCCGCGCCGGGCCGCACTCGGCGAGCCGGCCGGCGTACATCACCGCCAACCGGTCGGCCATTTTGGCGACCACAGCCAAGTCGTGGCTGATAAACAGTATCGCGGTCTGGTGTTGCGCCTGCAGGTCGTGGAGCAGGTCGAGAATCTGTGCCTGAATCGTGACATCCAGCGCGGTGGTCGGCTCGTCGGCAATCAGCAGCGCCGGCTCGCAGGCGAGCGCCATAGCGATCATCACCCGCTGGCGCATACCGCCAGAGAGCTGGTGGGGGTACTGGTCGGCGCGCACCGCCGGGTCGGCAATGCCGACCGCCGCCAGTGCGGCGACACTGCGCAAATTGGCCTCGCTGCGGCTCAGCAGCCGGTGCAGGCGCAGCGCCTCGGCGATCTGCCCGCCCACCGTGTAGGCGGGGTTGAGCGCCGACATCGGCTCCTGAAAGATCATGCCGATCTGCTCGCCGCGCAGTGCCTGCCAGTCGGCGCTGCGGTAGTCGCCCAGCGAGCGGCCGCGCCAGCGGATCTCGCCGCCGGTCTGGACAATGCCGTTGGGTAACAGGCCGAGCAGTGCCAGCGCGGTCAGCGATTTGCCGCAGCCGCTCTCGCCGACCAGCGCTAGAGTCTCGCCGCCATCGAGCTGCAGCGACAGCTGCTCAACCAGCGGCAGGTCGCCGCGGTCGGTGCGCAGCGCAAGGCTGAGCCGGTCGATAGTGAGCAGCGGCGCATCGCTCATGGCTGGCGGTACCACTCCTCAATCCAGTTGGTACTAGAGTCGAGATGGCCGGTCGGCTCGGCGCCGCGCAGCCAGAGTGGGTAGATGTAGCTGTTGGGGCGCCAGAAAAGAGGCAGGGCGGGCAGCTGCTCGGCGTAGATCGCCTGTAAGCGGTGCCAGAGTGGCAGCCGTGCGCTCAGCTCAAGGGTGGTCTCAAGCTGCTCGAGCAGCTGGTCCATCTCGGCGTTGGCAAAGCCGGGGTAGTTTTGGCCGGCGTAGCTGTTGGCCGCGGTCGGGATCTCGCTGGAGTGCAGGGTAGAGCGCGGCACGCTCTCTGGTGCGCTGATCCAGGCAAACAGGGCGAGCCCCGAGAAACGCCGCTCGCGGGTGGTCTGGCCAAAAAACACCCGCGGCGCTTGGTTGTTGATGCGCAGGTCGACGCCGATCTGTTTGAGTTGGCCCTGGATCACCTGCTGCAGTAGCTCGCGGGTTTTGTTGCCGGCTGTCGACATGATCTCGATGCGCAGCGGCTCGCCGGCGGCATTGACGCGGACACCGTTGGCGCCAACCTGCCAGCCAGCCGCCTCGAGCAGCTCGGCGGCCCGCTCGGGCGCGTATGGGTAGCGCTGGACGGTAGCGCTGGCGACGCGGTCGAGTGGGCTGACCGGGCCGTCGGCAACCGGCTGCTGGCCGGCAAAAATACGCTGGTTCATCTCTTCGCGGTCGATGCCGTAGAGCAGCGCCTGACGCACCCGCAGATCGGTGAGGATCGTGTTATCTAAATTGACGTCGATATGCTCGTATTGCAGGCCGGGTTTATAGACGATGTTAAATTTTTCGCCGTGGCGGTTGGCAAACGAGATCGCCTGGTCTAGCTGCAGACCGAGCTCGCCGGCGACCATGTCGATAGTGCCAGAGAGCAGGTTGGCTTCCATCGCCGAGGTGTTCTGAATCGCCTTGACCACCACTCGGTCGAAGTAGGGCGACCGGCCGTGCCAGTGCGGGTTGCGCTGTAACGTCAGTGATGCACCTTGCTCAACGGCCGTGATCAGGTAGGGCCCGTAGTAGAGCCCGGGGTTGGTCACGTCGCTGTTGTAGAGCGTGCGGTGGCGGTACTCCAATGGGTCGTTGGCGAACAGCTCGGCCTCTAGGTGGGCCGGCAGCGGGTAGAGATCACCGAGCTGGTTGTAGCCGAAGGTGACGCGGTCGAGATGAAGAGTGAAGCGCTGCTCATCGAGCCGATCAAACTGGTAGGCGCTGCGGTACAGCTCTAGGTTGTTAACCCCCGAGCCGCTGGTGCGGCCTACCTGCCAGGCAAACTCAAAGTCAGCGGTGGTTAGCGCTTGGCCGTCGCCCCAGCGCAAGCCGGCCGGAATCTCGAAGGTGACCGCGATGCCGGGCTCGCCGGCTGGGGTCTGCTCAAGGGTGGCCAGGCCGTTCTCAAGGGTTGGCAACTCTACGCAAAGTGAGCACTCAAGCTGCCAGTCGCGGTTGTAGATGGTCAACGCCCGCGCCGTCATGCCGCGCAGGTAGGACTTGGCGACCATGCTTTCGATATTGGGGTGCAGCGTCGACGGGTATTGGGTGATGCCGATTGTCAGGGTTTTGTCGCCGGCACCATCGCTTGGCTGGGGCGGCGGCGAGCAGGCAGCCAGCAGTGGCAGCAGCAGAGCGGCGAGCAGGGCGCGGCGCAGTGGGCGGGTTAACAGTGACATGGTGGGGGAGTTCCTTGTTTCGCCGGGCCAGTTCGGGTCGCAGGGGTGGGCGGCTGCCCATCGCGCACCGATTATAACGAAAACTCACCGCCGCTCCAGCCGCTTTGGTTGCAACTGCCGGGTAAAGTGCGGATAATCCGCGCCGTCGATGGTGGGCCGCCGGTCCCCTCGCAATTGTGACCTGTAAACCCCGCCAGGCCCGGAAGGGAGCAACGGTAGCAGACTCACGGTGTGCCGGGGTGTGGCTGGCGGTCCGCCTCCATCGACGCAATCAAAAACACTGGTAAGCCCCTTCTCGAAATGCCCGCAAGGGTTAACGCCTGCACAACCACGGTGTGCCGGGGTGTG
>JAHEGD010000021.1 GCA_024639885.1 Porticoccaceae bacterium
TTTGATCGCCTTGATGATCTGTTCTTCGGTGTATCGCTTCTTCATAGTGAAATCTCCATCCCGTAAGGTTAATTGGAAATCTCATCGTCGTCATGGGCTAGTTTTGGGGGGAAAGGTCACCAAGGGCGGCCGCATCAAATTGGAGGGCGACGGCCGCACCGACGGCAACGACTACCTACCGCAAATCACCACCGCCGGCGGTGCCGGTGGCTTTGCGGTGAGCTGGCACGGTGTCGATAGTGGCGGCGATAACAGTGTGTTTGTGCAGCAGTTCTACCAAGATGGCAGTATGGTGCAGCCGCTGTCGGTGGCAATCGGTGCGACAGTGACCGTGCGCAGTACCGAAGTGGGTACCATTTACCTTGCTCACGAGCTGATTAACGTGACCAGTGTAGAGTCGATTACCGGCAATGAGTTTACCTACCTGTGGCGGGCGACCACAGTGAGTGCTGCCAACACCGACATCAATATTGCCACCGGGGGTATGGCCGGTGGCCACTACAATATCTACTCGGTCGACGCCGCAGGCAACTTGTCGGCGGCAGCCGATTACGGCGTGGATATAAGAGACCTTAAGGTGGTGGTATTCGACCTAGTCCGCGGTGTCAGCTCAAACCACAGCGCTCGTAGTTTCTATGACAACGTCAGTTACGACATTTATATCCGTGTCGACAGCGATGGGGCCCAAGCGCCCGATTATGGCGATGGCTGGGGTATGTGGAACAACGCTAACAACTTAGGTGCCGACGACACCATTATTCTGGTCGGCAGCGGCGGTGAGATACTTGGCAGTAAAAACGGTCTGGTCAATGATGCGCGGGCCAGCGCGGGTGCAGCCCAGTGGCGGACTGCTGACGCCGGCAGGGCGGCATGGGTAACACGAGGTGGTAAGTTCTCTCGCAGTTACGATGGTGGGGGTTACATTAACTCGTATCAATTCTCTAAAGACCTCTGGAACGGCAACTGGGGCGCTAACCCAAACAGTGGTGAGGCACTCGGAGCCGTGTTGATGACGGCGCTACCGGCGGGCTTTCTCACTAGCCAGGGGCTTAACTAGCCGCGGCGCTCATCGCTCAGCGCTCACCCAGGGAGGTGGTGAGTGTTTTGCGCAGCGGTTTGAGCAGGTACTCCATCACCGTCCGTTCGCCGGTGCGGATATCTACCTGCGCGGTCATGCCGGGCAGTATCTCTAGCGGGTAGCCGGTAGTGGTCTGCACCGGACTGTTGGTGATCGCCACGTGCACTCGGTAGTAAATTTCCTCGCCCATCCGGCTCTCCTCTTTTAGTGTGTCGGGGCTCACATAGCGCACGGTACCGACGACGCCACCGTAGATGGTGTAGTCGAATGGATCGAAGCGCAGCATTGCCTCCATACCTGTCCGCACTAGGGCGATGTCGGTCGGCGCTACCTTGGCCTCAACAATCAGCTCGTCGTCGACCGGGATCAGCTGCATCAGTTCGTCACCGGCGCGCAGGACACCACCCACCGTAGTGACACGGACATTTTTGACGATGCCGGCCAGCGGCGCTTTAATAATAATCGCATCGAGCTGTTCACTGCGCTGCTTGAGGATCTGCTCGTTCTGGGCGATCTCGTCTTCAACTTTGGCCAGTGCGGTGTTGGCCTCCTCAAAAAAGCGGTTTTTGCGCTGCACAATTTTGGCGTCGGCCTCGTTGAGTGCCCGCTCGGTGCGGATCACCTCAGAGCGATTAACGTCACCGGAGAGCGACAGTTCGCGGACTAGCTCAAGCTCTTCGCGGCCGAGTTTGACCGCTACTTGCAGGTTGTCCAGCTCGGCACTGAGGCCGTCGCGACGCTGCTCAAACAGCGCCAGTTCTATCTGCTCTTGCTCGCTAGAGCAGGCCTCGTCGGCCTCAAAGCGCGGTGCAGCGCGGCCGGTCACCTCGGCAACCAACCGCGAGCGCTGCGCGCGCTGCGCACACAGCCGCACGGCCACTTCAGCCACCGAGGCGCCGATGCGACCCTGCTCGAGCTCGGCGATCACCTCACCCTTAGTGACCCGATCACCCTCGCGCACATTCAGCGACTCCAGTACGCCGCCGTCGACCACTTGGATCACTTGAACACGGTTGCTGGCGATCACCTCGCCGGTGGCGCGCGCCACCTGGTCTAGCACATGGGTGTTGGCCCAGATCACAAAGATCACTAAGCCGGCCAGCAGGCCGCGCAGCACCAGTGAGTAGTGGCGGTTGTGAAAATTGGCCAGCCGGTCTACACGGCGCTGATTAGCGGCGCTGTCGACATCAAACAGGCTTTCGAAAAGGGCGTTAAATCGCATGGTTGGCTCCCCCGGCGCGGGCCGGCCCGCGGCGCTTGCCCATCAACCCCTGCAGCACCTGCTCGGCGGGGCCGTCAGCGGCCACTCGGCCGGCATCCATATGGATAATGCGCTTGGCCAAACGGTTGGCGAGCAGCGGCCGATGGGTGGATAGAATCAGAATGTCGTTGGGGTTTAGGCTCGCCTCAATCGCGTCTAGCACCTTGCGCTCGGTGTCGTTGTCCAGTGACGCGGTTGGCTCATCAAGCAGCCACACGGTTGGCTGCGCCAACGCCACCCGGGCCAGCCCAACCAGCTGCTTCTGGCCGCCGGAGAGGCCATCGCCACCTTCATAGATCTCGTGGTCGAGCCCCTTGGGGCTGTTGTTGACGATGGTGTCGACATCCAGCTGTTGCATAACCGCTAGCAGCTGCGAGTCGCTGGCCGCGCCGGCCAGTAGCAAATTGCTGCGCAGTGTCCCTTTGAATAGATGGACAGACTGCGGCAGATAGCCAATGTGGTTGGCCACTACCGCGGGGTCGGTCTCCCACAGATCGGCTTGGCCGAGCTGAATGCGTCCCTCGGTCGGGCGGTAGAGGCCGGCGAGTACTTTTAGCAGGGTGGATTTGCCGCAGCCAATCGCGCCAACCAGCGCCACGCGGTCGCCGGCCTTAAAACTTAGCTGGTCGATCTCAAGCTGCTTGATGGGCGACTCGGGGTAGCAGAACCTGAGCCGTTCAACGCGCAGCTCGGCGGGGGTCTGGTCGGGTATCAACAGAGTCTGGTCGGGCTTGCGCTCTCGCTCTAGCAGCAGCACTTGGTTGACCATCTGCAGCGACTGGGCGACATTCTCCCACTGGGTTAAAAACTGTACCCCCTGGGCGATCGGCGCAATTACCCGGCCACCTAAGATCGAACAGGCGATCAGCGCCCCCATGGTGAGGTTGCCGGCCTCGATCTGGCCAACACCGACTACCAGCGCAAGCACATAGCCGCTGCTTGAGAAACTGCCGGTGGTGACAGTGGCAAAGTTGCTGATCGCTTTTTGCTGGATGTTGTAGCGCAGCAAGGTGCTGGTCACTTCGCGCCAGAGCTGCGCAAAACGCCAGGTCGAGTTACTGGTGCGAATGGTCTCTGTGCCCTGAATGGCATCAACCAGCAGCCCTTGGCGCTCATTGGAGCGGATCAGCTGGCGCTTCATCAGCCCGCGCAAGCGCCGTTGAGTCACCATGCCAAGCAGTGCGGCAACGGGCAACAACAGTAGGTAGACCAGCGCGATCGGCCCGCCGATAACCGCGATAAAGCCGATAAACATCAGTGCAAACGGCATATCGACCAGAGTAAAAATCACCCCAGAGGTGAAAAACTGGCGAACGTTATCCAGCCCCCCGATCTGCGCGGCCAGGGTACCGAGGCTGCGCGGTCGGCTGTCTAGCTGTAGGTGCATCACGTGGTCAAAAACCTTCTGCGAAATGCGCTTGTCAGCGTTGTGCGCTACGCTGTCTAGGATCCGCGCGCGCAGCGTCTTTAGCGTCCAGTCTAGGCCGATGATAATGGCCATACCGGCCACCAGCGTCGCCAAGGTGGCGTAGGCGAGGGTCGGCACCACGCGGTCGTACACCTGCATGGCAAACAGCGAGGTGCCGACGGCGAGAATATTAATAATGACCGTAGCGACTAGCACGTCTACCAGCCAGCCGCGCTTTTTAAAGATCTCGCCGAGTACCAGCTTGGCGGCGACATTATCGGTTAGAGAGAACAGTGAGCCAAGCTCGCGGCGCGCCGGCACCCGTACCCAGATCAGTGGGTTGGTGGAGAGCTGCTCGGCATCAATCGGCTGCTCGCTGCCCTGGTTGTCGCGCACACAGAGTTGCTCTTGCCCGTCGTGGGCGATCAGTTGCCACTCGTCGTCAAGTAAGATAAGTGCCGGCAGCCGGCTCTGATCAAAGCGGTGCCAGCGCATGATGGTGGCGTTGACGCCGCGCAGCTGGAGCTGTTGAAAGAGCCCGTTGAGCCGTTCGACCGGGTTGTTGGAGTTGGCCGCCAGTGAGACCTTTTCCGCATCGCACAGCGCCTCATCGCTGACGTCAATGTCCAGCTTAGCGAGTAGCGCTGCAATGACATTGTGCTCGACGGCAGGCAGCGCAGCGGGTGCCTCTGCGTTTTGTGGATCAGCCATTGGTGGCGCCCTCGGCGATAAGGTCCAGCGCGCCGACTAGCGCATTGATCTGTAGGGCTATCTGCAAGCGGTTGTTGACTGCAGCCGCTAGCTCTAGCTGCTGCTGCTGGAGTTCGCGCTGGGTATTGAGCAGGTCTAACCACGACTTTCGGCCGGTCTCATATTGGCGCAAGAACGATTCAGCGGTGCCGACCAGCGCCTCTACGGTGCCGGTCAGCGCCTCCGCCAGCTCGGTTTGCAGGCGCAGGTTGCTCTGTAGTTGGGTGACCTCGTGGCGCAGCTCGTTGCGGGTGACATCGATATCCCGTTGCGCTGCGCTGCGCCTCGCTACTGCACTGCGCACCTGGCCCAGGGTTGCCAAGCCGGCACCGTCCAGGCTGGCCTCAAGTACCAGCCCAGCGCGGTCTTCATTCAGATCGGCAAAGCGGTTTTGCGACTCGTAAAAATCGTGCTCCGCCTGCAGGTAAAGGGTTGGCGTCGGCGCGCTCTTGGCTTGGCGGATAGCGACATCGGCGGCCTGCAGGGCGGCCTGTTTTTGCGCCAACTGTACGCTGTTAACCAGTGCCAGCTGCCACAGATCGTTGCTGTTGGGCAGCTGTAGGTAGTGCGCCGCCACCGGCTCGACACTGGCGGCCGGCGCCAGTGTCAGCCGCTCTAGGTCCGACAGTGCGACGCGATACTCACCATTCAGCCGCTGCAGGGTGGCGCGCGCCTGTAGCAGCCGCGAGTAGGCGAGACGGACATCGGCGTCGGATGCCAACTGGCCCGCTTGGCGGCGCTGGATCTGCTCATAGAGTCGTTCGTGCTCGCCGATGTTGTCGGCGGCAATCGCCTGGCGGGCGACCACCCCCTCAATTTTTGCAAACGCGGCCGCAGTGCGTGACAGCAACTCGCGGCGCACTTGGCTGACGCCGAGCTGCTCGACCGAGGCGTTCGCCTCAGCCTGCTCTATGCGCTGGCTGATCTTGCCAAACGCCCAGACCGGTTGGCGCAGCACCACCGTGCCCTGGGTGTTATTGTCCTGGTTGTCGACGTTATTGACCGCTACTGATAGCGACGGCAAACGCGATGACTTGGCGCTGCTCACTTGACCCTGAGCCGCCTCGTACTCGGCTTGTTTACCGGCCAGTGCCGGGTTGTTGGCAATAGTCGCTGCCAGGGCGTCTTCAAGGCTGATCGCCCAGCTTGGGCTGGGCAGTGCGATGAGGCTAAAAGCCAGCGCTAGCGGTGCAATGTGGAGAAAAGAGGGGGCCATGGTGGGTCTACCTTGTCGACGATCTTTGAGTGGCCACTTGGTACAACCACGGCCCTGTCTGATGGGCTATATTATAGCTCAACTGGGTTCGCTCTCCAGCGCCCCGCAAATTTGTTAAACTGCCTGAAAATAGGTATTGGGCACAGCGTATGGCTCCGCATTACTTTTTATCTTTTGGCAAATTGACGCTGTTGGCGCCCGCGATGTTATTGGTCGGGTGCTCTGTGTTGGCACCGTCGCCGCCGGCCGACCAGACCGATATTTGCGAGATATTCGCCGAGCAGCCGGACTGGTATGACTATGCACGCAGCTCAGAGAAAAAATGGGGCACCCCGATCGCCACGCAGATGGCGTTTATCCAAAAAGAGTCATCGTTCCGCAGCCATGTGCGGCCAGACCGCGAGTGGCTGCTTGGTATTATTCCGTGGATGCGGCCGTCATCGGCATTTGGCTACGCGCAGGCTCAAGACCCAGTGTGGGGAGAGTACCTAGCCGAGACCGGCACCGTATTCAGCCGTCGTACCCATATGAAGCATGCCACCGATTTTATCGGTTGGTACAACCAGCGCAGCCACCGCAAAGTGAAAATCCCGCTCAACGATCCCGGCCAACTCTACCTGGCTTACCACGAGGGGCAGGGCGGTTATGCGCGCGGCAGCTACAAAGCAAAACCGCAGGTGCGCCGCTCGGCGTCGCAAGTAGCGTCGATGGCGAGGCGCTACAGCCAGCAACTCAAGCGTTGTGAATCTAAGTTTAGATGTGACAAATTTTATCAAGTCTGGCCTTTTTGCAGCTAAGCTCACGATGCTGTTCTGAAATCGGGTCGGTTATCAATTAACAATGGAAGTGTGCAATGCGTAAAGTGATTTTGGCATTGATGGCCCTGCTCACCGCTGGGCTGGTTGGCTGCGGCGGTGGTGGTGGAGCTAGCAACCAGCCCCCAGTGGCAAGCGCAGGCAGCGATCAGGCGGTTTTGGCGGGCGCTACTGTAGTGCTCGATGGGGCCGCCAGCAGTGACAGTGATGGCCGTATAGCGAGCTACCAGTGGACGCAAATTGGTGGTGATGATGTTGTGCTCAGCGGCGCTTCGACTGCACAAGTGAGCTTTGCTACGGGTGCGTTGACTACTGATCAGACATTGCAGTTTCAGCTCCGTGTCACTGACGACAAGGGGTCCGCCAATAGCGACACGGTCTCTGTAGACATTAATGCAGCAGAGCCAGCTGCAAACGCCGGCGGCGATCAAACTGTGATGGCTAGTGGTGTGTTGCGCTTAGACGGCAGTGCAAGTGTTGATACTGGTGGTGCCGTAACTAGCTATTTGTGGCGGCAGACCGCCGGACCAGATGGCGGCGAGATAATTGACGCGGACAGTGCACAAACAGTGGTTAGTCTACCGCCTTTGAGTGCAGACGGTTTTTTCACTTTTGAATTGACGGTATCCGACCTCAGTGGCGTAACAGCAGTTGATAGCGTTGATATCACCATTAATCTTGCTGCTCCGGTTGCACAGGCCGGTGGCGATCAGACAATAGGCGAGCGGCGCAGTGTCTTTCTTGATGGCAGTGGCAGTGGTGATGTCGGTTCTAGCGACCCAATCACCTATCTCTGGACGCAGACTAGCGGTCCTGCAGTCTCGCTAGTTGGCGCGGCGACCAACATGGCGCGGTTTGTTGCGCCGGCTGTTGACGGTGCTGCGGCCAGCCCAGCCGAGCTGGTCTTTGAGCTGACCGTAACGGACAGCCTAGGCGAGAGCAGCGGCGATACCGTAAACGTGGCGGTCACCAACACCTTAATTTCACCGATCGCCGATGCTGGCGCCAGTAAAACTATCGATTCGACCGACGCCAATGTGACACCACTTGCGACGATATTGGCTGGCGATGAGAGCAGTGATCCAGATGGTGTGATTGTTAGCTACCGTTGGGAGCAGGTATCCCCGCCGGTAGCCGGTGTTGTACTAAGTAACGCTGACCGAGCTAATGCCACTGTGACAGTTGATGCTGAACTGACCGAGGACCGCGAGTTATTTTTCCGGCTCACCGTGACCGATGATGAAGAACAGCTGGACAGTGATACTGTAAAAGTAACCGTGTTGGCGCCAGCTCCGGTTGCGAGTGTGTTCAAAATAAGTGGCGTTATCAATGTAGCCGCAGCTAGCCAGCTCGATAGCGATGTTAATGACCGGCGTGTAATCCCAGTCGCTAATGACACTATTGCGACGGCGCAGCGGATGCCCAGCCCGTCCATCATCGGCGGCTACGTCAACCAGCCGGTTCGGGGTAGTGACGGTAACTCATTTGATGACGGTGATTTACACGACAGTTATCGGATAACCCTGCTGGAGGGTCAGAGTGTACTGCTGCTGATCGGTAGCCGGATCGATGCCGATCTTGATTTGTGGCTCTACTCACTGGGTGGTGAGGTGATTGACTCGTCCTTGAGCGCCTCATCTAACGAGAGCGTGGTGGCGCCCGCAGATGGTGAGTATGTTGTTGATGTGGAAGCATGGTCAGGGTTCTCTAACTACAACCTAGCCGTAGGGCTCAACGAGACGCTGGCCAGCAACGGTTATCGGCTCTCGGATCCTATTGTCGCTAACCAGGCGATCGTTGGTCAGCTTGGCGATGTTGTCGCAAAGCGTGCGACCAAAGAGAAAGCCAGTGGCTACACGGTGCTGCGCAGTGGCGGTGGCAGTGCGCTCTACCAACTGCCGAGCCCCGTTGCCGCCAGTTTTAGGGGTGCGTTGCTGCCCTCCAGCCGCGCGGCAATGAGCGCTGAGCAAGCCGAGCGCCATGCCACTCTATTAGAGCTTAAACGGTTGGTGGCCAGCGGTATTGGGGATTACGTTCACCCCAACTACCGGATTAGCGCTCAGGCCACTCCCAACGATCCCCGCTACAGCCAGCAGTAGCATTACCCGTTGATCAATCTCGATTTAGCTTGGGATATCGCGACCGACGTACATCCGACTGGCGCTCGGGTCGCGGTGATCGATACCGGCTCGCTGCCTGACCACCCCGATATGGCTGGCCAATTCACCGGCGGTTATGACTTTATTAGCGATATTTCGAATAGCGGCGATGGCGACGGTGTCGATTCAGATCCCACTGACCCTGGCGATGGCGGTGGCTCTGCCAGTAGCTTTCACGGGACACACGTGGCCGGCACCATCGCAGCGTCGACTAATAACAACCTAGGGGTAAGTGGCGTCAGCTGGAAGACCGGGACTAAGATAGTCCCACTGCGAGTGTTAGGAGAGTTTGGTGGGACCAGTTACGATGTTGCACAAGCAGTCCGCTATGCAAGCGGGTTGGATAACGTCTCTGGCACTGTACTGACTCCTGCGGTTGATATCATTAACCTCAGTTTGGGGGGGATGGGCGTCTGCTCAGCGGATCAGCAGGCGGCATTCGATGCAGCTAGAGCTGCCGGAGTTATGGTGGCCGTTGCCGCAGGGAATGACTCGTCGAATGCGAACGGTTTTGCACCGGCCAACTGTGACGGTATCTATACGGTAAGTGCAGTGGATCCTGACTTGGCACTTGCTTGGTATTCTAATTATGGTGACACCGTCGAGGTTGCCGCCCCCGGTGGTGATACATCGCGTGACCGCGATGGTGATGGCTACCCCGACGGTGTGCTGAGCACCTTGGCGGATGATACTGCCAGCGTCCTGCAGTACGAGTACTCGTTCTATCAGGGGACCTCCATGGCTGGGCCGCACTTTGCCGGTGTGCTCGCACTAATGAGATCGGCCAATCCACTATTGACCCCGGCCCATATTGACGCGATGTTGGCCGGCGAAAATATTACCGATGATATCGGTGCTGCTGGCCGCGACGATCAGTTTGGCTGGGGGTTAATCAATGCCCGAAAAGCGGTTGCAGCTGCACTTGATATCGGCGCTGACCCGCCGCCGGCACTATTGACGGTGAGCCCAAGCCGCGTCAATTTCGGCAGTAGCTACACCGAATCAATGCTGACAGCTCGCAATGCGGGTGGAGGTGACCTGACGGTCAACTCGGTCAGTTCCTCAGCAAGCTGGCTGACAATCGTCGGGCCGGGTAGCACTGACGGCCTTGGTGGTTATCTACTGAGAGTAAGCCGAGAGGGTCTTTCCGAGGGCAGCTATGTGGCTACAGTGACCTTTGAATCGAGCAGCAACCGTCGCGTCGTCGAGGTCGCTATGCTGGTACAAACAACTGATTTTACCGCTGAGGTCGGCCCCATTTATGCCCTGCTGGTCAACAATAGTACTGAGGAAGTGGTAGCCGAGTTGCCACTTACCGCATTAGAGGGCCAATACGCTTACAGCTTTGCTGATGTGCCGGTGGGTAGTTATCGGATCTTGGCTGGCAGTGACTTTGATAATGATCTCTATATCTGTGATGCCGGCGAGGCCTGCGGTCGCTACCAGACTCGCAGCAATCCAACGGTGGTTACCCTTGTCGACGCGGATCTGCGCGGTATCGACTTCAGTGTCGAGTACGAGGTATCCATTGCCGCAGGGGTGGGTAGTGCGTCAATAGACTCTGGCCAGCCGCGCAAAGAGAAGACAACACGGCGGCAGGCAGAATGATGATTTGGAGGGGTATTCTTATACTGGCCGTGCTGCTGGGCTGTACTCCGGCTCCCAGCGAGTCGTCACAGCGAGCTGAAAGTTTCGATTACCCGCAACGTCAGATTAGTCAGTGTGGATATCTGCATGCTGCGGTTGAGCGGTTGGCGACTGCCCAGCAGTGGCAGCAGTGGGCGGCGTCGCATGGTGTTAAGTCGGCTCTGTTTGATAGCCAAGTGTGGCCGGTCGGTGAGCGGCGCTGGGTGATTGCCGCCGGCAGCAAGCCGCACGCCGGTTACCGGGTGGTGTTTGATGGATCTGAAAATGGCCAGTTATTAGCAACCGTTGAGCTGGTGGGAGCCGGCGAGCCGGGCCGCATGTATGCGCAGGTAATAACCTCGCCGTGTGTGATTGTACAGCTGCCCGCTGGCGGCTTCCGGCGCGCTGTCCTGCGTGATGATGAACTGAGAGGCGAGTCAGTGTTGCTGCTAGATTAACCAGCGATCGGCTCTTTCGCATCGCTGCGCTCTGCCCAAACAAAAAAACCGTCCAGAGGACGGTTTTTTATTTTGGTAGCTGAGGCCGGAATCGAACCGGCACTCCCGAAGGAACAGGATTTTGAATCCAGCGCGTCTACCAGTTCCGCCACTCAGCCAAATTTTTTATCACGCTGGTAGGTCGGTAGTGCCGACGCGTGAGTCTGTTAACTTAAACAGGCGCGGATTATAGCAGTGGCAGGGGGGCGGTCAACTGATTAAAGGGGTCTGGCACTGATAGGGCCGGAAGGACTCACAATCGCTGGGACGATTGCTCGGGCTGCGCCCGCCTGCGGCGCCCTAAAAGCTGCGCTTTTGGTTGAGCCGGTACTCCCGAAGCAGCAGGATTTTGAATCCAGCGCGTCTACCAGTTCCGCCACTCAGCCAAAATTTTTATCACACTGGTAGGTCGGTTGCTGCCGACGCGTGAGCCTGTTCTCTCAAAGAAGCGCGGATTATTACAGTGGCGGGGGCGGTCCACTGATTAAAGCCCAAGGATTGGTTCTATTACCCTATGGCCATTAAATCGTTTGGCCGATTCGCCAAATTTCTATACCCTTAGTGGCTTTAAGCGACCCAACTATTTACGCTATGCGCAAAGACCTATTTAAATTTGAGTTACCTGAAGAGCTGATCGCCAGTGAGCCCACCGCCGAGCGATCGGCGAGCCGCTTATTGGCCTTGGACAAAACCAGTGGCGCTATCAATCATCGCCAGTTTGTCGACTTGCCGAGCTTCCTGCGCAGCGGCGATCTGTTGGTGTTTAACAACACCCGGGTGATACCGGCGCGGCTTTGGGGCGAGAAGGCCACTGGTGGCAAGGTTGAGGTATTGATCGAACGAGTGACTGGGGAGCATTCAGCGCTCGCCCATATCCGCGCCAGCAAATCCCCTAAGCCCGGCAACCAGCTCAACTTTGCCGGCGGCTACAGCGCGCAGATGGTGGCCCGCCACGACACCCTGTTTGAGCTGCAGTTTAGTGCGCCACTGCTGGCGCTGCTTGATGAAATCGGCCACATGCCTCTGCCGCCCTACATCGAGCGCGACGACACCGCTCAAGACCGCGAGCGCTACCAGACCGTCTATGCGCAGCGCCCCGGTGCGGTGGCGGCCCCCACGGCGGGGCTGCACTTTGACCAGCCGATGCTGGCCCAGTTGACCGCCGCCGGTGTGCAGAGCGCCTTTGTTACCCTGCACGTAGGCGCGGGCACCTTCCAGCCGGTGCGGGTCGATGAGATTAGTGACCATAAAATGCACAGCGAGTGGCTTGAGGTTAGCGCAGAGGTGGTCGACAAAATTGCCGCCACCAAAGCGGCCGGTGGCCGCGTGATCGCCGTTGGCACTACCTCGGTCCGGTCGCTGGAGAGCGCCGCCTGGAAGAACAACGGTAAGCTTGCCGCCTACAGTGGCGAAACCGATATTTTTATCTACCCGGGCTACTGTTTTAATGTTATCGACGGGTTGCTGACCAACTTCCACCTGCCGGAGTCGACACTGATTATGCTGGTGTCGGCGCTGGCCGGCCGCGAGTCGATTCTGGCCGCCTACCAAGCGGCGATCGACGAGCGCTACCGGTTCTTTAGCTACGGTGATGCAATGTTTATCGGTGATCTGCCGACCACCCCTAATTTGGAGCCTGCCCCGTGAGTGACCGCCGCTGTTTTATGAGCTTTGAGCAACACGCCCAAGACGGCAAGGCGCGCCGCGCTACGCTGACCTTTCCGCGCGGCACCGTCGAGACACCGGCGTTCATGCCGGTCGGTACCTACGGCACTGTCAAGGGGATGTTGCCGCGCGATATTGAGGCGATCGGCGCCGAGATTATTCTCGGCAACACCTTCCACTTGATGCTGCGCCCCGGCACTCAGGTAGTCCAAGAGCACGGCGATCTTCACGACTTTACCCAGTGGCAGAAGCCGATCCTGACCGATTCCGGTGGTTTTCAGGTTTTTAGCCTCGGCGCGATGCGCAAGATTAGCGAACAGGGTGTGCAGTTTCAGTCACCGATCGATGGCGATCAGGTCTTCATGGGCCCGGAGGAGTCGATCGCCGTACAGCGCCAGCTCGGCAGCGATGTGGTGATGATCTTTGATGAATGCACCCCGTACCCCGCTACCGAGCAAGAGGCCGAAACGTCAATGCAGCTGTCATTGCGCTGGGCACAGCGCTCAAAAGACGCCCACGGCGACAACCCGGCGGCGCTATTCGGTATCGTTCAAGGCGGTATGTACCCGGCGCTGCGCGATGTCAGTTTGGCTGGGCTCGAGTCGATCGGCTTTGATGGCTACGCCATTGGCGGGCTATCGGTGGGTGAGCCCAAAGAGGATATGATCAAGGTGCTCGACCATGTCGGTCACCGCTTGCCGGCCGACAAGCCGCGCTACCTGATGGGGGTCGGTAAGCCGGCCGATATCGTCGAGGCGGTGCGCCGCGGTATCGACATGTTCGACTGCGTGATGCCAACCCGCAACGCCCGCAACGGCCATCTATTTACCAGCGGCGGGGTGGTTAAAATCCGCAACGCCCGCCATCGCCACGACACCGGCCCGCTCGACGCCGAATGCGACTGTTACACTTGCAGCAACTTTAGTCGCGCCTACCTCTACCATCTTGAGAAGTGCGGCGAGATCCTCGGCGCGCAGCTCAACACCATTCACAACCTACGCTACTATCAGACCCTGATGGCGCAGCTGCGCAACGCCATCGAGCGCGGCGAGCTAGACGCGTATACCGAGCAGTTCTACCGCGATCAGCAGCGTGAGGGTAGGGTGAAGCGTTGAATTACGGTAATGCTAATTGGGTTTATTGTCTTCGTATTGGAAATAAATAATTCTCGCTATCCCCTTGGTTGAGTCCAAGTCATGCACTTATCGTAGTACCCCTAGGTTCTATGAAGTGCAGGAAACTCAATGCTAAACACTTACCAATTTCCGAGCTATGACTACGTAAAGTCGGCAGACCAGCACGCTACGCGACCGGTCCGCCATCCCGTGGTGATAATTGGTGCCGGCCCGGTCGGTATGGCGCTGGCGGTCGATCTCGCTCAGCAGGGGAAGCCGGTAGTGGTGCTCGACGACAACAACACGGTCAGTGTCGGCTCGCGAGCGGTCTGCTACGGTAAGCGCTTTTTGGATATCAGCGACCGTTTAGGCGTTGGCCAGCGGGCGGTCGACAAAGGGGTAACCTGGAATGTCGGCCGAGTATTTTTTGAGCAAGACGAGGTCTACCACTTCGATATGCTGCCAGAGCAGCACCACCGGCGGCCGGCCTTTATCAACTTGCAGCAGTACTATATGGAGGAGTACTACGTCGATCGCATTGGCCAGCTCGAGCAGGTCGATTTACGCTGGAAAAACCGACTGAGCGGACTGGAGCAGTTAGCCGACGGCGTGTGGCTAACGGTGGATACACCAGACGGCAGCTACCAGATCGAGGCGGACTATCTGGTCGCCTGCGACGGCGCCGGTTCAGCCACCCGCAAGCTCTGCGGCTTGGAGTCGAAAGGGCATATTTTCGAAGACCACTTCCTGATCGCCGACGTGGTGATGGACCCGAAAAACTTTCCGCCCGAGCGCTGGTTCTGGTTTAACCCGCCGTTCCACGAGGGACAGTCGACGCTACTTCACCGCCAAGCCGATAACGTTTGGCGGATCGATTTTGACCTCGGCTGGGAGGCCGACGTCGAGGAGGAGAAAAAACCCGAAAACATCATT
>JAHEGD010000006.1:0-42548 GCA_024639885.1 Porticoccaceae bacterium
CGCCTTTATCGGCTTTAACATCACCTTCATGCCGCAGCACTTCTTGGGGCTGGCCGGTATGCCGCGTCGCTACGCCGACTACGGTCTGCAGTTTGCCGACTGGAACATGGTCTCCAGTGTTGGCGCCTTCATGTACGGCGCAGCCCAGCTGCTGTTCCTGTACAACGTGATTGCGACTATCCGCAACGGCAAGCCGGTTACTGACAACAAAGTGTGGGAAGGAGCCGAAGGGCTCGAGTGGGAAGTGCCGACCCCGGCGCCGTACCACACCTTTGCCACGCCGCCGGTTGTTAAGTAAGCGTTGTAAATAGGTTTTAGGAGACCGCCATGGCCGCTGCACAGTCACACAAAAAGCTTGTTACCAAGTTGCTTGTTTGGGCAGTGGGCATGTTCGGGTTTGCGCTGTTTGTGATGCCGCCGCTCTACGACCTGTTTTGTGAGATCACCGGCGTCGGTATCCGCGAAGCAGAGCGCTACGAGGCGACACCGGTTGCGGTAGACACTTCGCGTGAGGTCAGCGTTATTTTTGCCGCGACCAACAACGAAGAGATGCCGTGGCGGTTTGAGCCGATGCAGAGCAAGGTGGTGGTTCACCCCGGTGAGCGCTATGAGGTTAAGTTTTACGCTAAAAACCTCACCGACCGCGATATGATCGGTCAGGCGATCCCCGGCTTGGTGCCATTTTCGGCCGGTGACTTTTTCCACAAAACCGAATGTTTTTGTTTTAACAACCAGCCGCTTGCGGCCGGTGAAGAGGCCGAATTGGCGCTGGTGTTTGTTATCGACCCCGAGCTGCCGCGGAGCATAAAAAGTTTAGTGATGTCCTACACACTGTTCGACATTACGCCGGCGACCGCCGACACGGTCGCGCAATTGCAGTGACAGCGGGCTCGCCCAGTCTGTCCAGAACGGAGAATAACCATGTCAACTGAAAGCAGTTATTACGTCCCCGAATCGAGCAAGTTGCCGATCTTCACCGCTACCGCAATGGGCTTGTTGTCTATTGGTGCGGCCCGCTGGGCCGGCGGTATGGGTGGCCCGGCGATCTTCTTCGCCGGCCTCGCGCTGATGGTGGTGGTGATGTATGTCTGGTGGAGCCTGGTGGTCAAAGAGAACACCCAAGGGCTGGTCAGCCCCCAGCTCAAGCACTCCTACGTGCTGGGTATGCTCTGGTTCATCTTCTCTGAGGTGATGTTTTTTGCCGCCTTCTTCGGCGCGCTGTTCTACGTGCGGGTATTCACCAACTCGTGGCTTGGCGGCGAAGCGGCCATCGGCCTGTTCGACAACACTCCGACCGGCCCGGCGGTTGCCAACAGCGAGCTGCTCTACCCCGGTTTTGAGTCTGGCTGGCCGGTAATGATCACCCCCGACCAAGCGGTCAATGGCGACGCGGCGCAGTTTAAAGGGCCGGATCAAAACATGAGCTTCCCCGGCTGGTCTAACCTGCTGGCCTGGTTGCCACTCTGGAACACCATTATTCTGCTCTCGTCCAGCGTTACCGTGCACATTGCTCACACCGCACTGAAGAACAACGACCGCACCAAGTTCCTGCGCTGGTTGGGCCTCACCGTTTTCATGGGCGCAATCTTCCTGGTACTTCAGGTTGAAGAGTACGTCCACGCTTATACCGAGATGGGGCTGACGCTGGAGACCGGTATCTACGGCACCACCTTCTTCATGATGACCGGCTTCCACGGCGCCCACGTGACAATGGGTACGGTAATGCTGCTGATCGCCTTTATCCGCGGCCTGAAAGGCCATTTCAACAGCGACGACCAGTTCGGCTTTGAAGCGGCATCGTGGTACTGGCATTTTGTCGACGTGGTTTGGGTCGGCCTGTTCCTGTTTGTTTACGTGCTGGCCTAACTGCCGGCGATAAAAAAAGCCGAGCATCGCTGCTCGGCTTTTTTTGCTTGGGCGGCGGGTTAACGGCTAACCGGGGCCGTGTTCTCGGGGTGAAGTTGGCGGTCCCACGGGGCGGTGCTGGCGAGCTGGCCGGTGGCCACACCGTAGGCGATGGTGGCGAGTAGCAGGGCGGCCAGCACGATCCGCGTGCCGAGCGCGTAAAGCAGCCGCTTGCGGCGGTTGCCGAGGTCTTTAACCAAAAAGTTGAGGCCGGTAAACAGGCTCGCGACCACAGCGACAAACAGCACGACGATGACGACTTTTAGCACACTAAGACTCCGCAGTTGAGTGGGCCACACGGCCGCCAGAGGATTTAACCACAGATGAGCAAAGCGACCAATGGCAGCGTTGCGTTTGCCTGGCAGCCGAGCCGGGTAGGGGTCTTTTTGTCGCTGCTATTTCTGCCGCTGCTACTCTGGCTCGGCTTCTGGCAGCTGGACCGCGCCGATCAGAAGCGATTGATTTTGGCGACTTATCAAGCCAACCAAGCGGCCGCCTCGGTGGCGCTGGGCGAGCTCGACGGCGCCGACGCCCAATACCGCCGTGTCCGTGTCCGCGGCCGTTACCTGCCGACACCGCAGCTGGTGATCGACAACCGGGTCCGTCACGGCCGCCCCGGCTATGAGATCGCCCAGTTGTTTGCCCCCAGCGACGGCACTCCGCCACTGCTGGTCAACCGCGGCTGGGTGGCGGCCGATCTCGATCGCCGCACACTGCCAGTACTGCCGGCACCTACCGGCGAGCAGACGGTTGAAGGGTCGCTCTACCGGCGGTTGCCAGGCGGGCTGCAGCTAGATGACCGTGTGGCTGCGCCGCTCGCAGACCGCCAGCGGGTTGGCTGGCTCGATGTACCGCGCCTCGCCGGCTGGTTGGCGCGGCCGCTCTACCCCTACCAGTTGCGCCTAGAGCGCGGCGCCCCGGGCGCGCTGGAGGTAGGCTGGCCGGTGGTGGCGATCTATCCGCAGAAACATACCGGCTACGCAGTGCAGTGGTTTATCATGGCCGCAGTATTGGTCCTGTTAACCGTGTTAGCCAACAGTAACTTAGCCGCGTGGCTGCGCGCCCAGCGAACAAAAACGACAGAGAGAGACCATGACAACAGCTAACCAACCGGCGGGTTCAGGTATGAAAATTCAAATTATTATTATGTTGGCGATGGTCATCGGCGCCACCGTGCTCGGCACCGTGATGCTGCCTGAAGACGAGGCCGAACGGGCCGAGCTGATGGCCCTACTGGGCACGACCAACCAAGGCGCGCTGGTGACACCTACCGTCAACCTGGTCGCCTTGCTGCCGACCGGTGAGAATACCAGCGACGACATCGACGGCCACTACCGCGCGGTGCTGCTGGCCGACGGCGACTGCGACAGCGGCTGCCAGGCGATGATCGACGACACCCGCGCAGTGGCGATCCGGCTCGGCCGCGATGCCAAGCGCTTCGATCGCGTGCTGCTGCAGAGCGGGCTCAGTGCCGCCCGGCTAGAGGAGCTCGCCGCCGCCAACCCCGATCTGACCATCGGCGAGCTCGACAGCGCTGCGCTGACTGCGCTACTGGCCGACACCCATTCACCGCGCAACGGCGAAAACCGCTACTACCTGATCAATCCGGTTGGCGATGCGGTGCTCTATTACGACGAGAGCAACACCGGCAGCGAGCTGCTGGAGGACCTCAAACACCTTCTAAAATACTCACCGAGCCGCTAGGAGCGCCGCCATGACCTCCACCTCCCCGGCCGTCGAGCCGCTCAAGTGGCAAGACTTTTACGAGCTGTGTAAGCCCAATGTGGTGCTGCTGATGCTGCTCACTTCCGCGATTGGCATGCTGCTGTCGACCAGCGACGGCGTCCCACTGGCGATCCTCTTTTGGGGCAACCTCGGCATAGCGCTGTGCGCCGGTGCCGCCGCCGCCGTCAACCACGTCGTCGATCGCGGCATCGACAACAAGATGGCGCGCACGCTCAACCGCCCGGTTGCCACCGGACGGGTCAGCCCTGCCCAAGCGGTCGCCTTTGCGGCGGTGATCGGCGGCCTCGGCATGGTGATTCTGCTGCTCTTCACCAATGCGCTGACCGCGTGGTTAACGCTTGCCTCGCTGCTCGGTTATGCGCTGGTCTACACCATGTTTTTAAAGCGTGCGACCCCGCAAAATATCGTCATCGGCGGGCTCGCCGGGGCGGCGCCACCGCTGCTCGGCTGGACTGCCGTGACCGGCGAGATCCACCACGACGCGCTGTTGCTGGCATTGATTATCTTTGTCTGGACGCCGCCGCACTTCTGGGCGCTGGCAGTACACCGCAAAGAGGAGTATGCCAAAGCTGACATTCCGATGCTGCCGGTCACCCACGGTGAGCACTACACCAACATCAACATTGTGCTCTACACGCTGATGTTGATTGTGGTCACGATCATGCCCTACCTGACCGGTATGTTTGGCTGGCTCTACTTGACCGGCGCGCTGCTGCTGGGCGGCGGCTTTCTATTTTGGGCGGTCACCATGCTGCTCGGCCGTGGCCAAGAGAGCGGCATGAAGACCTTTAAGTACTCGATTGTCTACCTGATGGCCCTGTTTGTGGCGATGTTGCTAGACCATTATTTAATCGCTAAAACCCATATTTTGATTGTTGGAGGTTGATATGAGCACACCCCAAAGCCGCGGTATTCAGCGCACAGTCATCATTGTTGTCGCCGCCATTATCGTCATGGTGCTCGGCTTTATCTGGCGGATTAACCAGCCGATCGTGATGCTCGACCGCGAACTGCGCGCCAACGGCGCAATCGTCTTTGAGGCCCCCCGGCAGTTTAGCGAGGTGGCGCTAACCGACCACCGCGGCGAGCCGTTTGACGACGGTGACCTCGAGGGTATCTGGACGATCGCGTTTTTCGGTTTCACCAACTGCCCCGACATCTGCCCGGCCACCATGGGGGTGTTGCGCGACATGTACAGCAAGCTGCGCGAGCGCGAGCGCGAGCGCATTCAAATCGTGCTGGTCACGCTCGACCCGGCCCGCGACAGTGCCGCACTGCTGGCCGATTACGTGCCCTATTTTCACCAGGATTTCATCGGCGTGACCGGTTCAGAGCCGCGCATCAAGCGCTGGTCGGCAGAGCTCAATATCGCCTACGGCCAAGTGCCGCTCGGCGACAGCGACTACACCATCGACCACAGCACCCAACTGGTGTTGATCAACCCGCGCGGCGATTACCACGGTTTCTTTAAGGCGCCCCACAACGAGATGATGCTGCGCAAAACTTGGCGCTCGATCGACGCCACCTTCGACGCCTGGCCGGAGTAACCGGCTAGCTGCGGCGCAGCGCGGTCGCCACCACAAACAGCGCGCTGGCGACCACCACCACCGACGGCCCGACCGGGGTGTCGGCCTGCCAGGCCATCGCGGTACCGCCGATCACGCTCAGACAAGCTAGCAGGCTTGCCCACAGCGCCATCTGCTCCGGGGTGGTGCTCAGCCGCCGCGCGGCGGCGGCGGGGATGATCAATAGCGCGGTTATCAGCATCACCCCGACAATCTTCATCGCGATCGCGATCAGCAGCGCGGTGGCCACCATCAGGGCGCTGCGCACCGCTGTCACCGCGGTGCCCTCAACGGCGGCCAGCTCGGCGTTCAGTGTGATGTTGATAAGCGGTCGCCAGAGCAGCGCTAGCAGGGCTAGGATCACCACCGCCACGCCGACGATCAGCCACAGCTCGGCGCGGGTGATCGCCAGCAGATCGCCAAACAGCAGCGCCATCAGGTCGACCCGCAGCTCGCCGATCAGCGCGACCAGCACCAGCCCGGCGGCCAGTGCCGAGTGCGATAAAATCCCCAGCAAAGTATCCAGCGGCAGCCCGCCGCGCTGCTCCAGCCAGACCAGCAGCAGTGCGATCGCCAGTGGCACCAGCGCGGTCGCTACACTCAGGTTGAGCGAGAAAAAGACGCTCAGCGCCACCCCGAGCAGTGCCGAGTGGGCCAGCGTA
Source organism: Porticoccaceae bacterium (assembly GCA_024639885.1). Classification (GTDB taxonomy): domain Bacteria; phylum Pseudomonadota; class Gammaproteobacteria; order Pseudomonadales; family Porticoccaceae; genus LSUCC0057. Next base: position 5,879 of record JAHEGD010000006.1, read on the forward strand.
TCGCCAAAGTAGGCCATCCGCCGCCAGACCACGAAGCAGCCGAGCGGGCCGGCTACCAGCGCCACTGCCAGCCCGCCGCCGAGCGCAGTCGCCAGTAGCTCAAACACCGCTGGACACTCCGATAGGCGCATCGAAGTGAGCGCCCACTTTTGATTTCATATCAGTCATGCTGGCACTCGTCGCCGTGGCTGTGGTCGTGGTGGTGGTTGTAGATCGCCGTTGCCGGGCCAAAAATACCTAAGTAAGAGGGGTCGCTGCGAACCTGCTCGGGCATCCCCTGGCAGCAGATGTGGCCGTTCAGACAGATCACTTGGTGGCTGGCCGACATCACTACATGAAGGTCGTGGGAGACCATTAACACGGCGCAGTTGAGCTCGGCGACCAGCTCGTCGATCAACCGGTAGAGCGAGCTTTGGCCGGCGATGTCGAGCCCCTGCACCGGCTCGTCGAGCACCAGCAGCTCCGGGCGGTGGACGATGGCGCGCGCCAGCATCGCCCGCTGCAGCTGGCCGCCCGAGAGCTGGTGGAGCGGTTGTTGGTGAATCTCATCGGCCAGCCCGACTCGCGCAAGCGTGGCGCGGCAGTGCGCGCTATCGCGGTGGGCGAGGGTCATAAAGCGCAGCAGTGAGAGCGGCAGGGTCTGGTCGATATGCAGCCGCTGCGGCATGTAGCCGATGCTGTTGGCGCGACTGACGCGCTCGCCGCGATCGGGCTTGAGCAGGCCCAGTATCACCCGTACCAGCGTCGATTTACCGGCCCCGTTGGGGCCGATCAGGGTGGTGATGGCACCGCGCTCAAGCTGCAGGGTGATCTCATCGAGCACCAGCTGACCGCCGAACGCTTTGCTGACCCCGCGCAGCTCAACCAGCGCGTTCATCGCATCCGCACCGCGTTGTTGGCGGCCAGCTCGCGGCACTGCGCACAGCGGCCGTAGAGCTCTAGCGACTGGGTGTCGAGAGCAAAATCGGCGCGTCGCGCGGTCTGCTCGAGCAGCTGATTGACATGGCTGTGGCTGACCTCGGCGGCGTTGCCGCACTCGCTGCAGATCAGAAACATATCCGAGTGGTCGCTGTCCGGGAACGGGCAGCCGATATAGGCGTTGAGCGAGGCGATGCGGTGGATCAGCCCCAACTCAAGAAAGAACTCGAGCGCCCGATAGACGGTTGGCGCAGCCACCGGCTTGGCGTTGATCTGCGACAGCTGCTCCTGTAGCTGATAGGCACCGAGCGGCCGGTGGCTCTGCCAGAGCAGCCGCAACACCGCTTCGCGCAGCGGCGTCAGCCGCGCGCGGCGCTCGCTGCACAGGGTGCGGGCGCGGCTCAGCGCGCTGTTGACACAGCGGCGGTGGTCGTGGGGGCGGTGGACCGCCTTGGCATTGGTGAGCATCGGCTACCTCGTCGGGCTATCTCGCCACAGAGCCGCAATGATATACTGTTGCAAAACAACCCGCACCTCTGCCTATGAACCTTTTTGCCCCATTCTGCCGGCGCTGGCTCTGCGCTCTGCTGCTGTTGGCGATGCCGCTGGCGGCCGCCGAGCGGCTGCAGCTGGTCACCACCGTCAAGCCGTTGGCGTTGATCGCCGCCCAGGCGCTCGGCGACCGCGCCGAGGTCAGCTGGCTTTACGCAGCCAGCCAATCGCCCCACCAGCAGCCGCTGCGGCCGTCGATGTTGCGGCAGCTGGCCGGTGCCGATCTGGTGGTCTGGGTCGGCCCGAGTTTGGAGGGGGCGCTCGCCGCCACCCTGCGCGAGCGGCCCGCACAGAGCGTAATCAGCTTTGCCGAGCTGATCGCCGGGCCGGCTGCCATTGAGCGCGACTCTGGCGGTGATGGCCACAATCACAGCCACGATCGGGGCCACGACCACGACCAGCGCGGCGATCATACGATAGACCCGCACCTGTGGCTGCAGCCGGCCTACGCCGAGCGGTTGGCGGCGGCACTGCGTCAGCGGCTCGGTCTGCCGCCGCGGCCGCTGCTCAGCGCCGCTCAGCTCGGCGAATGGCAGCACCGGCTCGGCGCGCTGCAAAACCGCGCGCTGCTGATGCCGCACCGCTCGCTCGACTACCTCACCGACTTTTTTGGCCTGCGCCCGGCAGAGGCACTGGCCTCGGCGGCCGGCGTCGATGGCGGCCTGCGCCACCAGCTCAGCACCCTCGGTGCCGCGCGCTACCGCTGCCTGTTGGCCGAGCGCAGCGAGCCCGATCGCCGTCTGCAGCGGTTCGCCGAACAGCTCGGCCGGCCGCTCTACAGCACCGATAGCTTGGGCGCCGCTATCGCCCCCGGCGACAGAGGCTATAGCGCGCTGATCGACAGCTTGGTGGCCGATTTAGAGCGCTGCCTGAGCGCTCGGTAGGCCCGTTTAGTGTATCCTCGGCAGCACCTTCATCACCCCGTCATGCGCCGCTTGGCCGCGCTAAAGAGTGCAAACAGATTATGAGCGACACAGCCCCCCTCGTCTTGGTCGACGGCTCCTCTTACCTCTATCGCGCCTTTCACGCGCTGCCGCCGCTGGTCGCCTCGTCCGGCCAGCCGACCGGCGCGGTGCGCGGTGTCACTTCGATGCTGCGCGCGCTGCAGCGCGACTACCCGGGCAGCACCATTGCCGTGGTGTTTGACGCCAAGGGCAAGACTTTTCGCGACGAGCTCTACGGCGATTACAAGTCGCACCGCCCGCGGATGCCGGACGACTTGCGCGCGCAGATCGAGCCGATCCACCAGATCGTTACCGCGATGGGGCTGCCGATGCTGATTATCGACGGCGTTGAGGCAGACGATGTGATCGGTACACTGGCCCTGCAGGCACAGCGCGAGTCGCTACCGGTAGTGATCTCGACCGGCGACAAGGATATGGCGCAACTGGTCGGCCCCGGCATTACCCTGGTCAACACCATGAGCAACACGGTGATGGATAGCGACGGCGTACGCGAGAAATTTGGTATCGGTCCGGAGCTGATCATCGACTACCTGGCGCTGATCGGCGACAAGTCGGACAACATCCCCGGCGTACCGGGGGTTGGCGAAAAGACCGCACTGGCGCTATTGCAGCAGCTCGGTGGGCTCGATGCGATCTACGCCGACCTGCCAAAAGTGGCCGAGCTAGAGTTTCGCGGCGCCAAAAAGATGCCCGACAAGCTTGCCGAACACCGCGAAGTCGCCTACCTCTCCTACCTGCTGGCGACCATCAAGGTGGATGTCGAGCTAGAGCAGAGCGCCGCGCAGCTGCGCAACGCCAGCGCCGACCGCGACGCGCTGTTGGCGCTGTTTACCGCGCTGGAGTTCAAGAGCTGGAGCGCCGAGCTGAGCGGCGGCCAGAGCGCTGCCAGCGGTAAGCCGGAGCAGGGCGCGCTGCTCGTCGCGCCGCCGCCAGCGGCCGCCCCGCTACAGGTAGAGACGGTGCTCAGCGAGCAGCAGCTGGCACAGTGGGTGGCGCGGCTGAGCGACGCCGAGCTGTTTGCGGTCGATACCGAGACCACCAGTCTCAACTACATGCAGGCGCAGTTGGTCGGCCTGTCGCTGGCGGTCGAGCCGGGCAGCGCCTGCTATATTCCGTTTGGCCACGACTACCTCGGCGCACCGCCCCAGCTGAGTCGCGACACCGTGCTGAGCGCGCTGCGGCCGCTGCTGGAGGACCCGGCGCGGGCCAAAGTCGGCCAAAACATCAAGTACGACATGAGTGTGCTGGCCGAGCACGGCGTCGCCCTGGCCGGCGTTAAATTTGACACCATGCTCGAGTCCTATGTGCTCGATTCAGTCGGCAGCCGCCACGACATGGACAGCCTCGCCCAGCACTATCTCAACCAGACCACTACCGCGTTTAGCGATATCGCCGGCAAAGGTGCCGGCCAGCTCACCTTCAACCAGATTGCGCTTGAGCAGGCTGCCCCGTACGCCGCCGAGGATGCCGACGTCACGCTGCGGCTACACCAGCAGCTTTGGCCGGCGATCGAAAAAGAGCCGGCCCTGCGTACTCTGTTCGAGACCATTGAGCTGCCGCTGGTGGCGGTGCTGTCAAAGATAGAGCGCAACGGCGCGCTAATTGACTGCCAGCAGCTGGCCGCCCAGAGCGCCGAGTTGAGCGCGCGTATCGCCGAGCTGCAGGACCAAGCGTGGGAGCTGGCCGGCCAAGAGTTCAACCTCGCCTCGCCCAAGCAGCTGGGCGAGATACTGTTTGAAAAACTCAATATCCCGGTGCTCAAGAAGACCGCCAAAGGGGCCGCCTCGACCAAGGAAGAGGTGCTCGCCGAGCTCGCGGTAGATTACCCGCTGCCTAAAGTCATTCTCGAGCACCGCGGGCTCGCCAAGTTGAAGTCGACCTACACCGACAAACTGCCGAGCATGGTCGACCCAACCAGCGGCCGCCTGCACACCTCCTACCACCAGGCCGGCACTGCCACTGGCCGGCTGTCGTCGTCTGACCCCAATCTGCAAAATATACCGATCCGCACTGAAGAGGGCCGACGGGTGCGCAAGGCGTTTGTGGCCGCCCCCGGCAGCGTGCTGATGGCCGCCGATTACTCGCAGATTGAGCTGCGGATTATGGCCGAGCTGTCTGCTGACCCCGGTCTGTGCAGCGCCTTCGAGCAGGGGTTGGACATCCACAGCGCGACCGCCGCCGAGGTGTTTGCTGTCGGCTTGGATGGGGTTACCAGTGACATGCGGCGCAGCGCCAAGGCGATTAACTTTGGGCTCATTTATGGCATGTCGGCGTTCGGTCTCGCCCGCCAGTTACAGATCGGTCGCAAGCAGGCCCAAGAGTATATCGACCTCTATTTTGAGCGTTTCGCGGGCGTACAGGCGTTTATGAACAACACCCGCAGCGCCGCCGCCGAGTCCGGTTATGTTGAGACGCTGTTCGGTCGCCGCCTCTATCTGCCCGAGATCAACGACCGTAACGCGATGCGCCGCCAAGCCGCCGAGCGCACCGCGATCAACGCCCCGCTGCAGGGCAGCGCCGCGGACTTAATCAAAAAAGCGATGATTGAAGTGGACCGGTGGCTGAGCCGCGAACAGCTGGCCAGCAAAATGATCATGCAGGTACACGACGAGCTCGTGCTGGAGGTGCCGCAAGCCGAAGTAGAGCAGGTGAGCGCCGGCTTGCGCGCGATTATGGAGGGCGCTGCAGCGCTCAAAGTACCGCTTATCGTTGACATTGGCATTGGTGACAGCTGGGATGAGGCGCACTAACCCATTGAAATAATTGCAAAAAATAAAATTATTACGGCTTTTTATCAAATAGTTGGAACTAAAGTGTTGCGGCGGCCTCAAAGGATACAGTGATTGTGATTGATTGCTTGTATTCTCCCCCAACTAAGCTATTTAAAGCTAACCCCAGCCGCCTTGGTCTGGGGTTTTTTTTGCCTGTTCGATGTGGCGAGAATGTATTCTCCGCCTTCACCCAGCGAGCCAAGCTATTAAAAGCTAACCCCAGCCACCTTGGTCTGGGGTTTTTTTTGCCTGTTCGATGTGGCGAGAATGTATTCTCCGCCTTCACCCAGCGAGCTAAGCTAACCCCAGCCACCTTGGTCTGGGTGATGTCGTGGCAAACCCATCACCGTCATCCCGGCCTTGAGCCGGGATCTTAACTAGAGCATCGCTGCACTCGCAGGGTATCAAGCGCGGCCGGCGCTTGGCGGGCTGGGACTGTCTCCCGCAGGGACACCGGGAGCCGAGCCTGCAGGGATGGATTCACGGCGTCTCTCAGCACCCAGCGGCGGCTGAGCCAAAAGGTGGGCAGTGTGCCAACCCGAAAAAGATCCCGGATCACGCGCTGCGCGCTGTCCGGGATGACGTTTGTTGGAGGGCTGCGCGCTGTCCGGGATGACGTTTGTTGGAGGGCTGCGCGTTGTCCGGGATGACGTTTGTTGGAGGGCTGCGCGCTGTCCGGGATGACGTTTGTTGGAGGGCTGCGCGCTGTCCGGGATGACGTTTGTTGGAGCGCTGCGCGCCGTCCTGCATCACGCCGCCTGCGCGCGGGTCTATTCTTTTAGAAAAAACGGTAACCGATGGGAACTATCTTTAAAAGGTGGGCTCAAAAGTAACAGTGATTGTGATTGATTGCTGATATCCCCCCTAACTGAGCTAGTTAAAGCTAACCCCAGCCACTTGGACTGGGGTTTTTTTTACTTAGTACAAAGTGGCAGGCCAGCACCGCGGGCCGCTTACAGCTCGGTGGGCACCCGGCGGCGCTCGGCCTCGTCGCGGTGGTCGTCATCGGCCGACTCATCGGCGTCGTCGGGCTGGTCGCTATCATCGCCGAGCCAGCTGTTGAGTACCGCCTCGAGCTGCTCTAGCCCCTGTTTTTTTAACGACGAAAAAGTCTGCACCGAGAACAGCTCGTCGCTGCTATCGAGCGCGCTGAGAAATTTGCTGACCTGTAGCATTGAAGCCTGCGCCGGGCCGCGCTTGAGCTTGTCCGACTTGGTCAGCAGTACGTGGACCGGTAGATCGGCCTGCAGGGCCCAGCGCAGCATCTGCTCATCGTAAGATTGCAGCGGATGGCGGATATCCATCAGCAGAATAAGCCCGGCCAGCGACTGGCGCTGCTGCAGGTACTCGGCGAGGTGTTGGTCCCAGCGCTTCTTCATTGCCAGCGGTACCTTGGCAAAGCCGTAGCCGGGCAGATCGACAATGCGCTGGTGGTCGCTGAGCGAGAAGTGGTTGATCAGCTGGGTGCGCCCGGGGGTTTTACTGATCCGCGCCATGCCTTTGTTGCGGGTTAGCGTGTTGATGGCGCTCGACTTGCCGGCGTTGGAGCGGCCGGCAAAGGCGACCTCGCGGCCCTCGTCGGCTGGGCACTGAGCGAGCGTTGGCGCGCTGAGTAGAAACTGTGTTGCCTGAAAATTCAGTGCGGGGGCCATGGCGATCTCTTTGGGTAAGCGGGGCACTCTGGCGGCCGCACAATTGATCGCGGCACGGCTTTAGGAATGGCTCAACTATGGTATATAATGCGGCGGCTTTTTAGCCGGGCACTGCGGGTGCCTATATTCTAGCGGAATGCGTAAGTGGGAATAACCATGAAGACAAAATTTTTAACTCTCGTCGCCGCCGTCGCCGGCACCCTGTTCGCTCTGGCCGCGGGCCCTGCATCTGCAGCTATCTACCCGGCCGGCAACTCGGCCGCCGGTGAGGCGCAAGTCGCCAGCTGTGCCGGCTGCCACGGTATGGACGGCAACAGCGCCATGGGCGCCTTCCCCAAGCTGGCTGGCTTGGGTGAAAAATACCTCACCAAGCAGCTGATGGATATTCGTGATGGCAAGCGGGTGATCGTCGAGATGACCGGCCAGCTCAATGGCAAAAGCGACCAAGACCTCGCCGACATGGCGGCGTTCTACGACAGCCAGGGCCGCCAACTGTCGGGCTCGAAGCAGATTGAGCTGATCGGCAGCAGCATAAGCGGCGACGAGGCAATTGCGTTTGGCGCGTCACTCTACCGCGGTGGCAATGTCGATGTTGGTATTCCATCGTGCACCGGCTGTCACGCCCCCAACGGCGCCGGCAATGAGCCGGCTGGCTACCCGGCGCTGGGCGGCCAGCATGCCGACTACATCGCCAAGCAGCTGCGCCAGTTCCGCGATGGCCTGCGCCACAACGACGGTGAAGCTAAAGTGATGCGCGGCGTGGCTGAGCGCATGAGCAACCGCGAGATCGATGCACTGGCCAACTACATCGCCGGCCTCCACTAAGCGGCTGGCGTTGAGTAAAAGGGGCGGCCGTTGGTCGCCCTTTTTTGTGGCCGAGTTTATACTGCCCCAAGGCGCCGCCGGCGCTGTCCTCACTACCAGATACCCATCGTAGGAGTCTTTATGAAAAATTTATTTAAACCCGTTGGCGCGCTGTTGCTGGCGCTGCTGTTGGCGCCGATGGCAAGTGCCGCCGAGCGCTACCAGGCCGGTGTCGACTACGAGTTGCTGCCGCAAGCAGTGCGCACCGCCAACCCGGCACTGGTCGAGGTCAATGAAATTTTCTCCTACCACTGTGGCCACTGCTTTGATTTTGAGCAGCCGATGCACGAGTGGAGCAAAAGCCTGCCCGACGGGGTCGATCTGCAGCGCACCCCGGCGCCGTGGCAGCCAGCGCTCGAGCCTCTCGCACGCGCCTACTACAGTGCCATTGCGCTGGGCGTCTTGGAGCAGACTCACATCGCCGTGTTTGAGGCCTACCATATCAAGAAGAGCTTGGTGCTTGGTGGTCGCGGTCTAAAGGCCGATGACTTCGCCGAGGTTTTTGCCGACGCCGGCGTCTCGCCAGAGAAGCTGGCCAGTGTATTTAACTCGTTCGGTGTCACCAGCTTGGTCAACCAGGCCAAATCGCGAATCCGCGCCTACCGCACCCAGGGTACGCCCGAACTGGTAGTCAACGGCAAATACCGCGTCACCCTGCAAAAAACCAAAAGCTTTGACGGCATGCTGGCGGTGGCCCGCTTCCTGGTCGAAAAAGAGCTGGCGGCCCAGGCCAACTGAGCCGCAGCGCGGCGGTTATAACGGCCGCCAATCTCCTCTATAGCGGGCGCAGTCAGCGCCCGCTCTTTATTTGCACCGCACCCGGCAGTAGAATTGGCGCCCTTTTATTGTGCCGTGCCCGCCTCTGCCGCGCGCCCGCCCCCAACGAGATCGACCGCTATGAAGCCAGCTGTTAAACCAGCCAACCCCAATTTCTCTTCAGGCCCCTGCTCCAAGCGGCCCGGTTATACGCTCGACCAGCTCGATGTTGCCACGCTCGGTCGCTCGCACCGCTCGTCTGTTGGCAAGCAGGCACTCGGTCGCGCCTGTGCCGATACCGCCAAGCTGCTCGGCCTGCCAGAGGGCTACCGGGTCGGTGTAGTGCCCGCATCAGATACCGGTGCGGTAGAGATGGCGATGTGGTCGCTGCTCGGCGAGCGGCCGGTCGACGTGCTGTCGTGGGAGTCGTTTGGTGCCGGCTGGGCGACCGATATCGTCAAACAGCTGAAGTTAGACAATGTTCGCAGTATCACCGCCGACTACGGCCAGCTGCCCGATCTGGCCAGCGTCAACTGCGACCACGACGTGGTGTTTACCTGGAACGGCACCACCTCGGGGGTGCGCGTGCCAGACGGCGACTGGATCAGCGATGACCGCGCCGGGCTGACTATCTGTGATGCCACCTCAGCGGTGTTTGCCATGCAGCTGCCTTGGGAAAAGCTCGATGTGGTCACCTACAGCTGGCAGAAGGTACTCGGCGGTGAGGGCGCCCACGGTATGTTGATTCTCAGCCCGCGCGCGGTAGAGCGGCTGGAGAGCTACACCCCGGCCTGGCCACTGCCAAAAATTTTCCGCATGACCAAAGGTGGCAAGCTGATCGAGGGTATTTTCCGCGGCGAGACCATCAACACCCCGTCGATGCTCTGCGTAGCCGACTACCTCGACGCTCTGGACTGGGTCGCCGAGATCGGTGGCCAAGACGCTGCCATCGCGCGCTCGCAGGCCAATTTGGCCGCTATCGAAACGTTTGTCGACAGCCGCGACTGGATCCATTTTCTCGCCGCAGAGCCGACCCAGCGCTCCAACACCAGTGTCTGTTTGACCCTGGATATGAGCGAAGAGGCGGTCAAGCAGCTGGTTAAACTGCTTGACAGCGAGGCGGTCGCCTACGATATCGGCGCCTACCGCGACGCACCGGCGGGGCTGCGCTTGTGGTGTGGTGCCACGGTCGAGACTGCCGACATCGAAGCGCTGCTGCCTTGGATCGAGTGGGGCTACCAGCAACTCGCCGGCTGAGCCGAGCCAACTATTTACCGCCGCACTGCGGCCAGATGGGATTAAACCATGTTTAAAATTCGCACCTACAACGCCATCTCCAGCAAAGGGCTCGACCGCTTCCCGCGCGACCGCTACGAAATTGCCAGCGAGTTCAACGAGCCCGACGCCTACATCCTGCGCAGCCAAAAACTGCACGGCGAGCCGCTGCCGGCCAGCGTGGTGGCGGTCGCCCGCGCCGGTGCCGGCACCAACAACATCCCGGTGGACGAGTACACCGGCAAAGGCGTGGTGGTATTTAACACCCCCGGCGCCAACGCCAATGCGGTTAAAGAGCTGATCCTGGCCGGCCTGCTGCTCGGCTCGCGGGATATCTACGGCGGCATGAACTATGTGCAGGGGCTCACCGAGATGAGCGACGCCGGCGAGATGGGCAAGCTACTCGAGGCGCAAAAGAAGCACTTTGCCGGTGGCGAGATCGTCGGCAAAACGCTCGGTATCGTCGGCCTGGGGGCGATCGGCTCACTGGTCGCCAACATGGCGGTAGAGCTGGGTATGCGGGTAATCGGTTACGACCCGGCGATCTCAGTCGAGGCCGCGTGGCAGCTCTCCAGCCGCGTTGAGCGGATGGAGAACCTACAGACCCTGCTCGGCCGCGCCGACTTTATCACGCTGCATGTGCCGGCGATTGAGGCGACCCGCCACCTGATCAACGCCGAGACGCTGGCCGGTATGAAGCCGACCGCCAAGATCCTCAACTTCGCCCGCGAAGAGATCGTCGACACCGACGGCCTGCTCGCTGCGCTCGACGCCGGTCAGCTCGGTGGCTATATCACCGATTTCCCGCGCCCCGAGCTGCTCGGCCGCAAAGATGTCATCACCATGCCGCACATCGGCGCCAGCACGGCTGAAGCCGAAGAGAACTGCGCGATGATGGCGGCCGATCAGCTGATCGACTTTCTTGAAAACGGCAACATCAACAACTCGGTCAACTACCCAAAAACTGCCATGGAGCGCAATGGCGGCACCCGCATCACCTTTAGCAACAACAACGTGCCCAAGGTGCTCGGCAGTGTCTTGGCGGTACTCGCCGACGCCGAGCTCAACGTGCTCGACATGGTCAATAAGAGCCGTGGCGACGTCGCCTATAACATCGTCGATGTCGAGGGTGAGGTCACGGCAGCGGTACACAGCGCCATCGCTGCCATCGACGGGGTCACTCACGTTCGGGTGCTCTGAGCGCGCACTTTAGTTGCGTTCAAAAGGGTCACTGCGGTGGCCCTTTTTTTCGTCTAGGCTTGGGCTGGCCGGGCAAGCCGTGCCGACTTAGTGCCTATCGAAGCTCTCAGCAGCATGAGTTGCGCCCGGTTGGCCGCCAAACAGCTTACCGCGCACGGTGCGCCGGTAGTCGCGAGCGGTCGAGCCGCTCCACTGTTTAAAGCGCTGGGCAAACCAGTTGGCGTTTTCAAAGCCGCTGCGCGCTGCCACCTCGCCGATGCTGAGGTCGCTGTCGCGCAGCAGTTCGCAGGCAAATTGCAGGCGCTGCTCTACTAGATAGTGCCCCGGGGTCTGGCCGAGCGCCGCTTTAAAGCGGCGGTTAAAGGTGCGCAGCGACAGCCCAAACTGAGCGGCTAACTCGTCGAAGCGGACCTCGCGGTGGAGGTTGTCCTGCAGCCAGATCTGCAGCTGGACAATGGTTTCGTCGCGGTGGCGGTCGTCGCGGCGCTCGGCCGGCGGGGTAATGTTGCGGATCTCGTGGAAGAAGTTGCGCTGCGCCTGGCGGGCGATCACCCGGCCAAAAACCCGCTCGACCAGCCCCATCATGACCTCGGCCATGGCGTTGACGCTGGCGGCGCAGTAGAGGTTGCCGGTGCGGGTGGCAAACAACTGGCGCTGTAAGTTGACTGCCGGATAGTCGCGCTGCATCTGGTCGAAATAGTGCCAGTGGGTGGTGGCATCGCGGCCATCGAGCAGCCCGGCCGCGGCGAGAAAACAGACCCCGGTACCGACCGCGGCGATCGGTGTGTTGCGCTGCTGCTGCTCGGTCAGCCAACCTAGGTAACGCCGATGGCGAGCCAGCGCCGGCCGCGGGTTGCGCCACAGCGCCGGGATATGGATCAGGTCGCACGGCGTCGCGGCAGCCTCAAATTGGTCGAGGGTACTGGTCGCCGGCAGTTTAAAGCCGGCCGAGGTGGTCACCTCATCGCCTTCGTCGATCAGCCACGTCAGCTTGACGGTATCGACCGGGTGGCGCTGGGCGCGCGCCATCGCCTGGGCAAACTGAAAGATCTCCGCGGCCAGCGTCGAGCTGGAGATCAGCATCCCCTCGCAGAGCAGTAGTGTGACATTAAAGGCCATGCTGGCTAGTTTACAGTAGTTATTGGCGCTTTTAAGATAATTACTCGGGTAGCGCTAGGCTACAATAGCGCCACACCAATAGGAGATAGTTATGTCAGACGCCACCGCTCGCCCCGCCCCGCTGCCAGTTATTGTCGGCTTTGGCGGCTACAACGCCGCCGGCCGCAGCTCCGGCCATCAGGGCTACCGGCGCATGGTGATCGAGTCGCTGGCCGCCGAGGAGCGCGAGCAGACGATTGTCAGCTTGGCCTGTTTGATGAAGCTGGTGCGCTGGCAGCCCGATGGCTACCAAGATAGCGATGGCCAGCTGTTGAGTGCTGCTGAAGTGGCTGAGCGCTACGCGCAGCAGGTACTGGATGGCACGCTGATCCGCAAAATTGAGCTGTTTGACCCCGATCGAGTCGTCGAGCAGAAGAACATCGCCGCGACCGGTACCACCACCTTCACCATCGCCAAGCGCGATCTACCGGCGACCATCCCGGCCAGCTGGCAGCTGGCCGAGCGCGACGACGGCACGGTTGAGGTGACCACCGAGGGCGGCGATGAGCTGCTGGTGCGCCAGCGCTACTCGCTGGCGGTCAAGGCGGCCGGCCAGCTGCCGAGTGGTTTTGATATGGCCGAGCACTACAACGCGCGGTTTCACCCGCGCGGCTTGCAGGCGGCAATTTTGGGCGCCAGCGACGCGCTGCACAGCACCGGTATTCCGCTAGATAAACTCCTGAATTCAGTTCGTCCAGACCAAGTGGGCACTTACTCTTCAAGCATTAGCCAGCTCTCTAACGACGGTCTGGCCGGGCTGATGAAGATGCGCTTAGCTGGCGGCCGGGTGACCGCCAAGCAGCTGCCGCTGGGGCTCAACTCGATGCCGGCCGACTTCATCAACGCCTATGTGCTCGGCAGTGTCGGCCATACCGAGGCGATTACCGGCGCCTGTGCCAGCTTTCTCTATGTGCTGCAGGCAGCGGTGCGCGACATCAGCAGCGGCGCGCGGCGGCTGGCGATTGTCGGCAATGCCGAGGCGGTCGTCGAGCCGGAGGTGATCGAGGGCTTCGGTGCTATGGGCGCGCTGGCCAGCGACGAAAATCTCTGCAAGCTGGACGGCTGCGAGAAGCCCGATTGGCGCCGTGCCAGCCGTCCGTTTGGCGACAACGTCGGTTTTACTATCGGCGAGGGTGCCCAGTACATTGTGTTGATGGATGACGCGCTGGCGATCGAGCTGGGCGCCGATATTCATGGTGCGGTGCCGGCGGTTTATATCAACGCCGACGGGGTGAAAAAATCGATCTCCGCCCCCGGCGCCGGCAATTACCTCTGCTTTGCCAAGGCGGTCGCCAAGGCCGCCGCGGTGGTCGGTATCGACACCGTGCGCAGCAGCAGTATGGTTTACGCGCACGGCTCAAGCACGCCGGCTAACCGCACCACCGAGTCGCATATGTTTGACCTGATCGCCGGCGAATTTGGCATCGACAACTGGCCGGTCACTGCACCAAAAAGCTTCCTCGGCCATTCGATGACCGCGGCCAGTGGCGACCAGCTGGTCGCGGCGCTGGGGGTGTTGAAACACCAGTGGGTGCCGGGTATTAAGACTATCGACAAAGTCGCCGATGATGTTTTCCAGCAGCACCTGACCTTCCCGCTGGCCGATCTGGACTGTCGGCAGGCCCCCCGCCAGATCGCCTTTATCAACTCGAAAGGGTTTGGCGGCAACAACGCCACCGGTGTGGTGATCGGCCCCGACAAAACCGAGGCGATGTTAGCCGCCCGCTACGGCCAGGCCTTTGCCGGCTACTGTGAGCGTCGCGAGCAGACCCGCGCGGCCGCCGCCGCTTATATCCAGCGCGCCGATCGCGCCGAGCTCAATGTGATCTATCGATTTGGTGAAGACCAAGTTGACGTTCGTGAGTTGCAGTTTACCGACAGCAATGTGCGTGTGCCGGGGTTCTCCCAGCCGGTAGCCTACGACACCAGTAACCCGTGGCAGGACATGACCGCTAAAAGTTAACTAGCGGCGGAGCGCCTCGATGAGACGCACCGCGTCAGCGTCGTGGAGCTGAGCGGCGGCAGCCTGCTTGAGTGCGGCCAGTTGCGCGGCGCTGGGCAGGGTCAGGTAGCTTTGCGCCGGCAGCAGCAGTGCACGGAACAGCGGCTCATCGAGCGCCACGCCGCTGCTGCGCAGCAGTTTAGCGGCGGCCGAATGGCGCAGCTGGTACTCAAACTGCTGCGGCGGGGTCAGCAGCCCTTCTATTTCTGCGCCATGTAGCGCTGTCAGCCAATCTGGGTCGGCCGCCAGCTGCTCGGTGAGCCGGTCGTGGACCCGCTGCTGCGCGGCGCTGGGTAAAAACGGCAGCAGCTCGCGGAGCGGAAAAAAGAACTCACTAAATAGTGGCTCGTAGACCGCGGTCGGGCCAAACAGCTCGAGCAGCTCGGTGCGGCTGGCGGCCAGCCAGGCGCGGCGGTGGGCCAGCCAGCGCGCTGGCAGCGGCCGGTAGTCGGCCTGCCAGTAGTTGTCGCTGCTGCGCGGGTAGCTGCTCCACAGCCGCAACTTCAGCTGTTGGGCGGTGATCGCCCGCTCACTGGTCGGCAGCAGGGTCTGGTTGAGCAGCGGGTGCGGTGGGTTGAGTTGATTGGCGCTTACCTCTTCGAGCGGGACTAGCGCCGCCGTGGGGGCGGCTGCGGCGAGCCGGTAGAGCTGGGCGGCGAGTGCGGCGTTGAGCAGCAGCGAGAGCAGCGCGGCGGCGCACAGGTAGTGCCAGCGGGTGGCGCGGCAGGTGAGTTGCATGGCGGTCTCTCTCAGCGTGGTGGGCCTGCCTTTACCGTAGCCGCTGTGGCGAAAAGCGTGGCCGGGCGGCGCGATTGGGTCGGCTAAACCGCGACTGATAGCGCCAAAACAGTCACGCAGATTGTCGGTTGCGATTAAAAAACCCTGTTGTTGCCACACCAATTTTGTATAGTGCGCGACCGCGCCGCCTAAGGCGGCCGCGGTTAGGTTCGGAGGCAGAGCTCCTCCGGTTGTTGGTACTATCTTTTTGCGGTGCGACCCGAGCGGTCGGCCACGGGGGTACTGATGATGACGATCGCCACACCGGCTACAGCGCCGGCTACCACTGCCACCATCGGCCTGAGCCGAGCCAACCGCGGGCGCCTACATTGAGCGGCCAACCGCCGTGGCGCGCTGCCGATAGCGCGGCACTGTACGGTATCGATCACTGGGGGGCCGGTTACTTCTCGCTCGCCGACAGCGGCGAGGTGGTCGCCAACGCCAGCTTTGGCAGTGTCCAGCAGTCGGTATCGTTGATGGAGATCGTCGCCGGGCTAGAGCAGCGCGGCCACGCCATGCCGGTACTGCTGCGCATCGAAAACATTCTCGATGATCGGATCACTCGCCTCAACGAGGCGTTTCGGCGCGCTATCGCTCAGCTCAACTACCGCGGCGAGTACCGCGGGGTGTTCCCGATCAAGGTCAACCAGCAGTGCCACGTGGTGGAGGAGATCACCAAGTTTGGCGGCCAGTACCACCACGGTTTAGAGGCCGGCAGCAAGGCCGAGCTGATGGTGGCGCTCGCCCACCTGCGCGACCGCGAGGCGTGCATTATCTGCAACGGCTATAAAGATGCCGAGTTTGTCGAGCTTGGGCTGCACGCCCGGCGGCTCGGCCTGCGCTGTTTTTTTGTCATCGAGACACTCGCCGAGCTGGAGATCATCATCCGCACCAGCCAGCGGTTGGGTATCGAGCCGCTGCTGGGTGTGCGGGTTAAGCTCGCCGCCCGCGTCGAGGGCCACTGGTATGAGGACAGCGGCGACCGCTCGCTGTTTGGGCTTTCGGTCAGCCAGCTGATCAATGTCGTCGACCGGCTGCGCAGCGCCAATATGCTCCACTGCCTGGAGTTGATGCACTACCACATCGGCTCGCAGATCCCCAATATCCGCAATATCCGCGCCGGTGTTCAAGAGGCGTGCCGCTACTTTGTCGACCTGGTTGGCGAGGGTGCGCCGCTCACCTATCTGGACTTGGGCGGTGGCCTGGCGGTCGACTACACCGGCGCCGCTACCAACGAGACGCACAGCAAAAATTACAGCTTGGATGAGTACTGCGTGGATATCGTCGAGGCGATCGGCGAGTCGCTGGACGGCTACGGGGTGCCGCACCCGACCATCATTACCGAGTCGGGTCGCGCCACCGTCGCCTATTCGTCGGTGCTGCTGTTCAATGTGCTCGATGTCAGCCGCTTTCGCGCCGCGGTGATCCCGGCCGAGCCGCCGGCCGAGTGCAGCGACTACCTGCGCAACCTGTTTGGTACGCTCGCTCAGTTGTGCGGTAAAAATCTTCAAGAGAGCTGCAACGACGCCGTCCACTACCGCGAAGAGGTGCGGCGGATGTTCCGCCAGGGGCTGGTGCAGCTGCGCGAGCTAGCCATCACCGAGGTGATTTACTTAGAGGTGTTGCAGCGCAGCCGCGAGCTGCTGCCGACACTGGCGCGGATACCGCCCGATCTGGCCGATCTCGATCAGGCGCTGGCCGATATCTACTACGGCAACTTTAGCCTGTTCCAGTCGCTGCCGGACAGCTGGGCGATCGATCAGCTGTTCCCGGTGATGCCGATTCACCGCCACTGCGAGCGCCCCGACCGCACCGCGATCATCGCCGACATCACCTGCGATTCAGACGGCAAGATCGACCACTTCGCCGGCCCAGTCGGCGAAAGCCGCACCCTGTCGCTGCACCCGCTGCGCGACGGCGAGGAGTATTATCTGGGGGTGTTTTTGGTGGGTGCCTACCAAGAGACGCTCGGCGATCTACACAATCTGTTTGGCGACACCCATGTCGCCAGCGTGCGCATCGACGAGAGCGGTGGTTTTGAGTTTATCGAAGAGATTGTCGGCGACAGCATCGGCGATGTGCTTAGCTACGTGGAGTACAACCCCAAAGAGCTCTACGAGCAGTTTCGGGTCGCCGCTGAGGCGGCGGTCAAGCGCGGCGAGATCGACCTGACCATGCGCCGCGATATGTTGCAGGCGTTTAATGCCAGCCTTAACGGCTACACCTATTTTGAGCGCGAGCAGTAGCCCGCGGTTTTTGTGCACAGGAGAACAGTATGAGTAAGGTAATGATTATTGGTGCCGGCGGCGTCGGCGGCGTGGTAGCCCACAAATGTGCCCAGCTGCCCGACACCTTTACCGA
This sequence comes from Porticoccaceae bacterium, assembly GCA_024639885.1. Lineage (GTDB taxonomy): Bacteria > Pseudomonadota > Gammaproteobacteria > Pseudomonadales > Porticoccaceae > LSUCC0057. The sequence continues at coordinate 23,130 of JAHEGD010000006.1, forward strand.
GATCGTGCTGGCCAGCCGCACCGTCGCCAAGTGTGAGGCGATCGCCGCGCAGTTGAGCCGGCCGGTCAAAACTGTTCAAGTTGACGCCGACCATGTCGCCGAGCTGGTGGCGCTGCTGCGCGCCGAGCAGCCACTGCTGGTGATCAACGTGGCGCTGCCCTACCAAGACCTGACCATTATGGACGCCTGCCTAGAGGCCGGTGTGCACTACATGGACACCGCCAACTACGAGCCGCTCGACACCGCCAAGTTTGAGTACCACTGGCAGTGGGCGTACCGCGAGAAGTTTGAGCAGGCCGGCCTGATGGCACTGCTCGGCTGCGGGTTTGACCCCGGTGCGACCAATATCTTTACCGCCTACCTGGCCAAGCACTACTTCGATGAGATCCACACGCTGGACATTATCGACGTCAACGGCGGCGACCACGGCTACCCGTTTGCCACCAACTTCAATCCCGAGATCAATATCCGCGAAGTGACCGCCGACTGCCGTCACTACGAGAACGGCGAGTTTGTCACCACCCCGGCGATGTCGCTCAAGCAGTCGTTCACCTGCCCGGAAGATGTCGGTACCTACAACATCTACCGCATGTACCACGAGGAGCTCGAGTCGCTGGCGGTCAACTTCCCGACCCTAAAGCGCGCTCAGTTCTGGATGAGTTTTGGCGACAGCTATCTCAAACATCTCGAGGTGCTCGGCAACGTCGGCATGACCGGTATCGCCCCGGTCGAGTTCAACGGCCAGCAGATCGTGCCGATCCAGTTCCTGCGCACGCTGCTGCCCGACCCGGCCAGTTTGGGGCCGCGCACGGTGGGCAAAACCTGTATCGGCTGCGTGGTCACCGGCAGCAAAGATGGCCAGCAAAAAACCGTCTACCTCTACAACATCAAAGACCACCAAGCGTGCTACGCCGAGGTGCAGTCGCAGGCGATCTCCTACACCACCGGGGTGCCGGCGATGATCGGCGCCAAGATGCTGCTCGAGGGGCAGTGGCTCAAGCCCGGCGTCTGGAACGTCGAGCAGCTCGACCCGGATCCGTTTATGGCCGATCTCAACGTCCACGGCCTGCCCTGGCAGGTGGTCGAAGAGCCCGGCTTTGAGCTGGTTTAAGCGCTAGCCATGCGCGCCAAAAGCTTTGCCGAGTTCGATCCGCAGCGGGTGCCTTCGCCCTGCTTTGTGGTCGATGTCGCTGCCATCGAGGCCAATCTGGCGATTCTCGCAGCGGTTGCCGAGGCGAGCGGTGCCAAAGTATTGGCCGCGCTTAAGGCGTTCTCACTCTGGCAGCTCGGGCCGTTGACCGGCCGCTATCTGGCCGGCAGCTGCGCCAGCGGGCTGCACGAGGCGCGGCTCGGCCGCGACCACTACCCCGGCGAGTGCCATGTCTTCTCTGCGGCGTTTCGCGCCGAAGAGCTAGCCGAGCTTGCCACCTTTGCAGACCATATCGTGCTCAACTCATTCAGCCAGTGGTGGCGTTTTAAGCCGCTGCTGCTGGCCGCCCAGCAACAGCGCCCCGAGCTGCAATTTGGCCTGCGCATCAACCCGCAGCACTCCGAGGGCGCCGCCGCAATCTACGACCCGTGCGCACCCTGCTCGCGGCTCGGTATCCCCGCCGAGCAGTTTGCCGGGGAGTCGCTTGAGGGGATTAGCGGACTGCACTTTCACACCCTCTGTGAGCAGGGTTTTGCGCCGCTGCAGCGCACCCTGGCGGCGGTCGAGGCGCAGTTTGGCGAGCAGCTGGGAGCGCTGTCGTGGGTCAACTTTGGCGGCGGCCACCACATCACCCAGCCCGGCTACGACATCGACGGGCTGGTCGCCGAGATTCGCCGGTTCAGCGCTCAGTACGGTGTGCAGGTCTACCTGGAGCCCGGTGAAGCGGTCGCCATCAACAGCGGCGTGCTGGTCGCCGAGGTGCTCGACATTACCCATAACGGCCGCCCGCTGGCGATCCTCGATAGCTCCGCCACCTGCCATATGCCCGACACGTTGGAGATGCCCTACCGTCCCGGTATCCGCGGTGCCGCCGAGGGTGACGACGGCGCGGCGACCGCCAGCCACCCGCACAGCTACCGGCTCGGCGGCATGACCTGTCTGGCCGGCGATGTGATCGGCGACTACGCCTTTGCCGAGCCGTTGGCGGTTGGCGAACGGCTGCTGTTTGACGACATGGCCCACTACACCATGGTGAAAACCTCCACCTTCAACGGCATCAACCTGCCGGCTATTGCGCTGTGGGATTCGCGCAGCGACCAGCTGCGGGTGATCAAGCAGTTTGGCTATCGAGACTTTAAGGAGCGACTCAGTTGAGCAGCGACCACGGCGACCACTTTCTCGGCTCAGAGATTCCTCAGGGCGGCAGCGCCGCGCTGTTTCACATTTTGCCGGTGCCCTACGAGCGCACGGTTAGCTACGGCGGCGGCACCGCGCTCGGCCCAGCGGCGATTATTGAAGCCTCCTCGCAGCTCGAGGTCTGGGACGGCCGCAGCCGCCCAGCCGATTTGGGTATTCACACCCACCCGGCGATCGATTGCGGCGGCAGTGAAGCCGAGGCGGTGGCGCGGATCGCCGCCGCTACGACGGCGATCGTCAATGGCGGTGGCATGCCGGTCGCTATCGGCGGCGAGCACACGGTCACCGGCGGGGTGGTGCAGGGGCTGCTCGACGCCGGTCTGCGCGACTTTGGGGTGGTGCAAATTGATGCCCACGCCGACCTGCGCGACGCCTACGAAGGCAATCCGCTCAGCCACGCCTCGGTGATGAAACGGGTTGTCGATCTCGGTATCCCGCTGTTTCAGCTCGGCATCCGCGCCTACTGTGAAGAGGAGATGGCGATCCGCCGCGAACACGGTGTCTACAGCCTCGACGCCGACCAGCTGGTCCCTAATAATATCTCTGCCTTCGAGCTGCCCGCCGACTTCCCCGAACAGGTCTTTTTTACCCTCGACATCGACGGCATGGACCCCTCTATTTTCCCCTCGACCGGCACCCCAGTGCCGGGCGGGTTGGGCTGGTACCAAACCCTTGGCTTGTTTGAATCCGTGGCCTCGCAGCGTACCGTGATCGGTTTTGACCTGATGGAGTTCGCCCCGATCGAGGGCTTTCACGCCTACCAGTTTGCCGCCGCGCAACTGCTCTACAAGATGATGGGTATCGTCCAGCGCCAGCGCACGGCGGGCTAGGGCGCCATCCGGCAGGGGCTTTGCAGCGCCGTAGCGCGGCGCTAGACTGTGGCCAGCTTATTTATAGCTGGTATCACAACCCAACTACTGCCGTATTAGGATATCTTCGATGGCCCTGCCCGATCTGTTCAAAAACCGCTTGCGTCTGCCCGCCGTGGCGGCACCGATGTTTCTCACCTCCGGCCCGCAGCTGGTGATCGAAACTTGTAAAGCCGGCGTGGTCGGCACCTTTCCAGCGCTCAACCAGCGCACCAGCGAAGGTTTTGAGCAGTGGCTGATCGAGATCACCGAGGCGCTCGCCGCCCACGCACAGGCGACCGGCAGCGAGCCGGCCCCCTACGGCGTCAACCTTATTGTGCACGGTTCTAACCCGCGCCTTGAGGCCGACTTGGCACTCTGCGTTAAGTACAAGGTGCCGCTGATTATCACCTCGCTCGGTGCAGTCGCTGAGCTGATCGACACCGTCCACAGCTACGGCGGGCTGGTCTTTCACGATGTCATCAATGCGCGCCATGCCACCAAGGCGGCCGCGGCCGGCGTCGATGGTCTGATTGCCGTCGCGGCCGGTGCCGGTGGCCATGCCGGCACCACCAGCCCGTTTGCTCTGATCAACGAGATCCGCCAGTTCTTCGATAAAACGGTTCTGCTCGCCGGCTGTCTATCGACCGGCCGCGATATCGCTACCGCGCAGATGATGGGTGCCGATCTAGCCTACTTGGGGACCCGCTTTATCAACACTCAAGAGAGCCTAGTGGTCGACGAATACCGCCAGATGATTGTTGATACTAGCTCCAAAGATATCCTCTATACGCCCAATATCTCGGGTGTCTACGCCAACTTTATGCGCCCCAGTATTGTCGGTGCCGGCCTTGACCCGGACAATCTTGAGCCGAAGAAAGATATCGATTTTGGTTCCGAGCTGACCGTCGACGCCGACAATAGCAGCGGCGACAAAGCGCAGGGCGCCTGGAAGACGGTCTGGTCGGCTGGCCAAGGAGTGGGATCGATCCACGACAGCCCGCCGGTAGCCGAGTTGATCGACCGCCTCGGTGCCGAGTACCGCGCCGCCAACGCGCAGCAGCAGCAAAACAGCTACTCTGGCTAAACCGCACAGGGCTGCTATGCTGATAGCCTGTCGCTAGCCGACGTCACTACAGCGGGGTGGGTTATGCAATTTGGTCAAGCGGTAAAGAGCGTTGTCATTGATAACTACGCCACCTTCAACGGCCGCGCGGCGCGCTCTGAGTACTGGTGGTTTGCGCTGTTCTCGCTGTTGGCGAGTTCGGCGGCGGCGCTAATCGACGGCGCGGCTGGCTCGCCGCCGGTCGCCGACAGCGGCGTCGGCCTACTCGAGCTGACGGTCACGCTGGGGTTGTTGTTGCCCTCGCTCGCGGTGGCGGTGCGCCGTCTCCACGACCGCGGCCACAGCGGCTGGTGGTGGCTGCTGGTGTTTACCGGCATCGGCGTTATCGTGCTGCTCTATTGGCTGGTGATGCCGGCCAAGCCGGGTGCCGAAGGTGACCACAATCGCTGGGGTCGCAACCCACTATTAGCGGTGGACGAGTAACCGACAAGCGAGGTGAGCATGGCGATCAGCAGACGGCTACTGGACTACTTCAACCGCAAAAAATCGGCCTCAACCGACAAGAACCATACCCGCTACCGCAACGATATCTGCAACCACTGGGACTTGGACTACCTCTCGCTCGATGAACTCGAACAGCGCCTGGGGGCCGGCGAGGTGGAGACTACCCTGTCGCGCAAAAAGCCGGATAAAGAGTAAGGCCGCAGATGCCGCTATTGCGGTTGGCGCTGCGTTCGGTCAGCGTTCTACTAGCAGGCCAAACAGTTAATGTAGTAACATGGCTACATTAATGATTGGGAGCCAGTAACGATGACGATCACCACCATGTCGAGCCGAGAGCTAAACCAAAATGTTACTCAGGCAAAAAAAGCGGCGCTACACGGCCCAGTAATCATTACTGATCGGGGCCGTCCCGCCCATGTACTGCTCACTATCGAAGAGTACCGCCGCCTCTCTGGGCGCACCCGCAGTATTGCCGATGCGCTACATTTGCGGGACAGTGCCGACGTCGAGTTCGAGCCGGGGCGGGTAGCCATTGAGCCCGCGCCTGTCGATTTCGATTGATGTATCTGCTCGATACCAACGTCATCTCAGAGCTGCGCAAGGTTCGTTCGGGTAGGGCAGAGCCAACTGTTGCCGCGTGGGCAGAGGCCGTTGATGCCGGCTACCTGTATCTCTCTGCAATGACGATCTTAGAGTTAGAGCTGGGTGTCTTGTCGCTCGAGCGCCGCGACTCAGTGCAGGGCGCGGTGTTGCGTGGCTGGCTGGACAAGCAAGTGATTCCGGAGTTCAGCTCGCGAACACTACCGGTCGATAGTAGGGTCGCGCTCTGTTGTGCTCGCCTGCATGTTCCCGACCGGCGCAGCGAGCGCGACGCTCTGATTGCTGCCACCGCGCTGGTTCACGGCTTGACGGTAGTCACCCGCAATGTAGAAGATTTTCGTGCCACCGGGGTGGCTTTGCTCAACCCTTGGCAGGCCACTGCGGGCGGCTGAGCACCGGTGCGAGTTTATCAGTTCACTGTTGGGGAGTCCCATGCTAACTGTCTACGGCGATCGCTTCTCTGGCAACTGCTACAAAGTCGCCTGGGTGCTACACCGGCTGGCTGTCGATCACCGCTGGGTAGAGACCGACATTCTCGCCGGCGAAACGCACACCCCAGCGTTTCTGGCCATCAACCCGCTCGGTAAAGTGCCGCTGGTTGCTACTCGCCGACGGCCGCGCGTTGAGCGAGTCCAACGCCATTATCCACTACCTCGCCACCGGCAGTGACCTGCTGCCGAGTGAGCCGTTTGCCGCCGCCAAGCTGCTCGCCTGGCAATTTTTTGAGCAGTACAGCCACGAGCCCTACATCGCCACCGCCCGGTTTATCAACCGCTACCTCGGCCTGCCCGAGGCGCGCCGCGCCGAGTATGCCGCTAAGCAGCAGGGCGGCCATAAAGCACTGGCGGTGATGGAGCAGCAGTTAGCCGCCAGCCGATTTCTGCTCGGCGACCAGCTCAGCCTTGCCGATATCACCCTCTACGCCTATACCCACGTCGCCGATGAAGGTGGCTTTGAGCTGGCCGGCTACCCGCAGATTAGCCGCTGGCTAGCTGATTTTGCCGCCCAGCCAGGTCACCTAGCTATGGGCGCAGCGCCGTCGAGTTGACGGTAAAACGCCAAGTAGTGGTCAACCACTTCTGCCGGCGCTTCTATTTGCGGGTAGTGGCCGATCAGGGGTAGCCGAGCGAGATAGTCTAGCCGGCAGCCGAGCGCTTGATAGCGCGCTACCATATGCTCGCCCGACACCGGGTCGACCGAGCCGTTGATTAGCGCCAGCGGCACTGCACTGGTTTGCAGCGGTGTCAGCCAGCGCTGGCGGTGTTGGCGGCGGTCGTTAATGTAGGTGATCAGGTTGTGGAAGAGGTGCTTGCCGTTGTGCTGATTGATCAGCCACCAGTGCGCCTGTAACTCATCATCACTCGGCTGTGTGGCCGGGCCAAACACCTTGCTAAAACTGGCGGCAAATTGCCGATAGCCGGCCAGCCGGTTAACCAGCCCGCCGAGCGGGCTGAGCAACAGCTTTTGGGTGAGCAGCGCGCGATGGGTCTCGGGGAACAGGCCGCCGTTTAAAAAGCAGCAGCTGGCGTATTGATCGCTCTGCCGTTCGGCCTGGCGGGCCAGCAGCTCTTGAGCAACGCTGACGCTGTAGTCGTGGACCAGCAGGTGGCAGTTATCGATACCGCGCGCGACAAGCAGTGCCTCGACCAAGTCGGCTTGGCCGTGAATGGTGTAGTTGCGGCGGTTGGGCTTGGCCGAAAAGCCAAAGCCGAGCAGATCGGGGGCGAGCAACTCGAACTGCTCGCCAAGCGGCGCCCAGACCGGCTGCCAATCCCAGCCCGATGATGGGAAGCCGTGTAACAGCAACAGGGTTGGTTTGTCGGGATTGGCGGTGACGCGATAGAAAACCTGCTGGTTGCGGTGGGTGAAGTAGTCGCCCGCAGCGCCCCACTGCTGGGCTAAATCGATGGGCAGCTGGGCCATATAAAACTCCGCGCAATTGAATGACCTCAACAGCCTAATAGTAGTGGAAGTGGCTGTCGAGTAGTGCTGACTGGAGCTTAAAAATCCCCCCACAGCGTCTGCAGGGCGGCGATCGCGGCGAGCGGCGCGGTCTCGGTACGCAGCACCCGCGGGCCGAGCGTCAGTGGTTGGAAGCCGGCCGCTTGGGCGGCGCTGATTTCGGCATCGCTGAGACCGCCTTCGGGGCCGATCAACAGGCAGGCCGAGCTGGGCGCGGTATAGCTTTGCAGCGCCGCCGCAGAGCGGTGGTGGAGCACCAGCTTGAGCGCGCTCGGCTCGCTGGCCAGCAGCTCGTGGAGCGGGGTGATCGGGTTGATCTGCGGCGGTCTGTTGCGCTGGCACTGCTCGCAGGCGCTGTAGGCTATCTGCTGCCACTGGGCCTGTTTTTTGTCGGCGCGCTCGCCGCGCAGTTTGACATCACCGCGCTCGCAGAGCAGCGGTGTGATAGTCGTGGCACCCAACTCGGTGGCCTTCTGCACGACCCACTCCATACGCTCACCCTTAGATACTGCAACGGCTAGATGGACAGTAAGTGCAGACTCACGGTCGTCCGGGCAGTGCTCGCCAACCAGTGCGGTGGCATGTTTTTTACCCGCCTCGACGAGCTTGGCGGCGTGCTCGCCGCCGCGCCCGTCAAACAGGGTCACCGCTGCGCCCGGCCCCATCCGCAGCGCCGCCACACAGTGGCGGGCGGCACTCTCGCTGAGTGCAACGGTGGCGCCGCGCTCGAGCGGTGCGGGGCTGAACAGGCGCGGGCAGCGCACCGCTTACTGGCCGTCGCCGAACAGGTTGCTGCACAGCCGGCCGGTCGGCCGCCACTGGTTCATGGTGTAGAAGTGCAGGCCGGGGGCGCCGCCGGCGATCAGCTGCTCGCAGAGCTTGGTGACCACTTCGAGGCCGTACTCGATCAGCGCCTCGCTGTCGTCGGCGCGCTCTTTGAGCTGCCAGCGCAGCCAGCGCGGAATATCGGCACCGCAGGCATCGGAGAAGCGCAGCAGGTTTTGGTAGTTGGTCAGCGGCATGATACCGGGCACGATCGGCTGGTCGATGCCGACTTTGGCGCAGGCGTCGACAAACGCGAAGTAGGCGTCGGCGCTGTAGAAGTACTGCGTAATCGCGGCGTCGGCACCGGCCTTGAACTTCTCGCCGAGCCAGTGGATATCGCGGCTGTAGCTCTCCGCCTCGGGGTGGATCTCTGGGTAAGCGGCGACCAAGATATTGAACTGGTCGCCGGTTTCGCGACGGATGAACTCGACCAGCTGGTTGGCGTGAACCAGCTGGCTGGCACCGCCCATGCCAGAGGGCAGATCGCCGCGCAGGGCGACGATGTGCTCGACCCCGGCGGCCGCGTAATCGCGCAGTAAGGCGGCGATGGTCTGCTCGCCGTCACCGCCAAACGACAGATGCGGTGCGGCGCGGCTGCCGGCCTGGATCAGGTCGACGACCACATTGCGGGTGGTGTCGCGGGTCGAGCCGCCGGCGCCGTAGGTGACCGAGAAATACTCGGGGCTGTAGGCGGCCAGCTGGCTGCGGGTCTCGGCCAAGTTGGCGTGGCCCTTCTCGGTTTTAGGCGGAAAGAACTCGAAGCTGATTGGCACGGATGGGTTGCTCATGGGCGGGCCTTCTTAGTAGCGGTACTGGTCGTCTTTGTAGGGGCCGGCAACGGCCACGCCGATATAGTCGGCTTGCTGTTGGCTGAGCTTGGTAATCACGCCGCCAAAGCCGCGCACCATGTGGGCCGCGACCTCTTCGTCGAGCTGCTTGGGCAGTACTTCCACACGCAGCAGTTGCGCTTGCTGATCGGCGCTCTGGTTGGCGTAGCCCTGCTGGAAGAGGTGAATCTGGGCCAGCACCTGGTTGGCGAACGAGCCATCCATGATACGGCTGGGGTGGCCGGTGGCGTTGCCGAGATTGACCAGCCGGCCCTCGGAGAGCAGCAGCAGGTAGTCGTGGTTGGCGCGGTCGCGGTAGATCTTGTGGACCTGCGGTTTGATCTCTTCCCACTGCCAGTTTTTGCGCATGTAGGCGGTGTCGATCTCGTTGTCGAAGTGGCCGATGTTGCAGACTACACAGCCCGAGCGCAGCGCGTTGAGAATCTCTGCGCTGCAGACATCGACGTTACCGGTAGTGGTGACGACCAGGTCAAACGCGGCGACGGTGGCACGGTCGACGCCGTTGGCGGGGTCGCCGCCGACAAACGGCGAGACCACTTCAAAGCCGTCCATACAAGCCTGCATGGCGCAGATCGGGTCGATCTCCGTAACCCGGACGATCATCCCCTCTTGGGCGAGAGATTGCGCTGAGCCTTTGCCGACATCGCCGTAGCCGATCACCAGCGCTTTCTTGCCCATCAGGAGGTGGTCGGTGCCGCGCTTGATGGCGTCGCTGAGGCTGTGCCGACAGCCGTATTTGTTGTCGTTTTTAGACTTGGTTACCGAGTCGTTAACGTTGATGGCGGGTACTTTTAGTTCGCCATTTTTAAGCATTTCGTAGAGGCGGTGGACCCCGGTGGTGGTCTCCTCGGTGATGCCGTGAACATTGTCGAGCACCTGCGGGTACTTCTGGTGCAGCAGTGCGGTCAAGTCGCCGCCGTCGTCGAGGATCATATTGGCATCCCACGGCTTGCCATCTTTGAGTACCTGCTGCTCTAGGCACCACTCGTACTCCTGTTCAGTCTCACCCTTCCAGGCAAACACCGGCGTGCCGGCGGCGGCGATCGCGGCGGCGGCGTGGTCTTGGGTTGAGAAAATATTGCACGAGGTCCAGCGCACCTGTGCGCCGAGTGCCTCGAGGGTCTGGATCAGCACCGCGGTTTGAATGGTCATGTGGATGCAGCCGAGGATCTTGGCGCCAGCCAGCGGCTGGGCTTTGGCGTACTTGTCGCGCAGCGCGATCAGTGCCGGCATCTCGGTCTCGGCGATGGCGATCTCTTGGCGACCGTACTCGGCGAGGCCGATATCGGCGACTTTATAATCGATGTTGAGGTCTAATTGGGCGTTCATAGTCTGCTCCTAAAGGGGTGTTTGGTGGTTTACAGGGCGCGCTGTAGCTTCGCCGCTTTGTCGGTTTTTTCCCAGGTGAAGTTGGCCAGCTCGCGGCCAAAGTGGCCGTAAGCGGCGGTCTCGCGGTAGATCGGCCGGCGCAGGTCGAGCATCTCGATCAGCCCGGCCGGGCGCAGGTCAAAGTGCTCGCGGACCAGTGCGACAATCTCATCGTCGCTCAGCTTTCCGGTACCAAAGGTGTTGAGGCTGATCGAGGTCGGCTCGGCGACACCGATCGCGTAGGAGACCTGGATCTCACAGCGGTCGGCGAGCCCGGCGGCGACAATGTTCTTCGCTACATAACGGCCGGCGTAGGCGGCCGAGCGGTCGACCTTGGTGGGGTCCTTGCCGGAGAACGCGCCGCCGCCGTGGTGTGCCATGCCGCCGTAGGTGTCGACAATAATCTTGCGCCCGGTCAGGCCGCAGTCGCCCATCGGCCCGCCGATCAAAAACTGCCCGGTCGGGTTGATGTGGTACTGGGTGCCGGCGTGCAGCCACTCAGCCGGCAGCACCGGGGCGACAATCTGCTCTTTGACCGCTGCCTGCAGGTCGGCCAGCGCAATCGACTCGTCGTGCTGGGTAGAGAGCACGACCGCGTCGACGGCCACCGGCACACCGCCCTCATAGCGCAGGGTCACTTGGCTTTTGGCATCCGGGCGCAGCCACTCCAGTGCGCCGCTCTTGCGCAGCTCGGCCTGTTTCTCAACTAACCGGTGCGAGTAGTAGATCGGTGCTGGCATCAGCACCGCGGTCTCGTTGGTGGCGTAGCCAAACATCAAGCCCTGGTCGCCGGCACCAATCTCTTTGTTGTCGTTCGCATCCACGCCGCGGGCGATGTCGCCGGACTGCTTGCCGATCGCGTTGAGTACCGCACAGCTGTTGCCGTCGAAGCCGACTGCCGAGCTGTTGTAGCCGATGTCGCAGATCACTTTGCGAACGATCTCTTCCAGATCCACATAGGTGTTGGTGCGCACCTCGCCGGCGATCACCGCCATACCGGTCTTGACCAGGGTCTCGACGGCGACGCGGGCGTGCGGGTCATCTTTGATGATCGCATCCAATACCGCGTCGGAGATCTGGTCGGCCATTTTGTCGGGGTGGCCCTCAGAGACGGACTCCGAGGTGAAGGTGGTGTACTGGGACATACTCTCTCCTGAGTTTATCGATTAACCGGCGCCACCGCGGCGCGGGTAAATTGGCGTATCTGTACTCTAAAACCGTTGCGCTGGGCCAAGAACAGGCTGGCACCAGCGACCAGCCCGGCCGCCTCGCACCACTCGTCGAGCGCCTCGGCGGCGATCCCCAGCCAGAGGTCGCCACAGGCGCTCTGTGCCCAGCCTTGATCGTGCTCGCAGAGCTCGGTGATCAGCAGCGAGCCACCCTCGCCGAGCAGCGCCGCAGCGTCGGCGATGATCTCGGCCGGCGCCGGATTGTGGTGCAGCACCATATTCAGCGATACCAGGTCGGCATTGCCGGCCGGCAGCGGCTCGGCGGCGCTGTCGCCGTGCAGGTAGTCGATGTTGGCGAGCCCGTAGTCGGCCATCCGCTGGCGGCAGGCGGCCAGCATCGGCGCGGCGTTGTCGACCGCGCTGACCCGTTCAAAGTGGCGGCTCAGGTAGGGCAAAAAGTCGCCCAGCCCGGGGCCGATCTCGACCGCGGCTGTGCGCGCGCCACCAATCTGTTCGTCGACAAAGCGCTCGACGCTGTCGCCGTAGTCGCGCCAGCTGGCGATCAGGTCTTGGTTGGCGTCAAAGCGCTCGGCGTTATCGTGGAAAAATTGCCGCGAGCTGGCGCTGCGCTCGGCGTGTACTGCGGCCAGCCGCTGCTGCTCGTCGGGGTCTAACTCAAGCTGGTCGACCGCGGCGTAGAGCGCCCGCAAAAACTGCTCGATGGTGGCGTCGGGGTGGGCGAGGTTGCGCCGATAAAAGATACTGGTCGCCTCGCGGCGGGTTGCTACCAGACCGGCGTTGGCGAGCAGCTTGAGGTGGTGGCTCATGGTCGATTGGCGGATCGCAAAGATCTGGCAGAGCTCCAAGACGCCGTAGGCGTTGTGGCGCAGCACCCGCAACACCTGCATGCGCAACGGGTCACCGGCCGCTTTGCAGAGCGGGGTGAGCGGGTCGTGGCGGGCCGGTTGCGCGGGCAGACCGTCCAGCGTGGCGGGGGTGGCAGCGTTCATGGCGGCGACTTTAGCACATCGCACCGCTATATCGAAATATTTTTATATAGAAATATTTGCATATAATCCGCCCGCCGGCTGCCCCCCGTTTAGACTATTCGCCGGTTAAATAGTGAATAAATCGCCATTTGCGCCGATATAATGGCGGTTTTATTGTCTGCCCAGCCGCGCTGAGCGACAATAGCGGCTTATTTTTGGCGGCTCAACCGCTGTTCTAGCAGACCACCCGATCGCAGCAATTAGGAGAAGTAAAATGGCTTCACGTAGAGAGTTGGCCAACGCCATCCGCGCCCTCAGTATGGACGCGGTTCAACAGGCCAACAGCGGCCACCCCGGCGCGCCGATGGGCATGGCCGACATCGCCGAGGTGCTCTGGAACGACTACCTCAGCCACGACCCGAGCGACCCGGCGTGGTGCAACCGCGACCGCTTTGTGCTGTCCAATGGCCACGGCTCGATGCTGCTCTACTCACTGCTCCACCTGGCCGGTTACGACCTGCCGATCGAGGAGCTAAAAAACTTCCGTCAGCTGCACAGCAAAACCCCCGGTCATCCCGAATACGGTTACGCGCCGGGTGTCGAGACCACCACCGGTCCGCTCGGCCAGGGCATCTCCAACGCCTGCGGTATGGCGCTGGCAGAGAAAATTCTTGCCGCCCAGTTCAACCGTGACGGCCACGCCATCGTCGACCACTACACCTACACGTTCCTCGGCGACGGCTGCTTGATGGAGGGCATCTCGCACGAGGTCTGCTCGCTCGCTGGCACCCTCGGCCTGGGCAAGCTCATCGCCTTTTACGACGACAACGGCATCTCGATCGATGGCGACGTCGGCGGCGCCGAGGGCCAGCCCGGCTGGTTTACCGACGACACCCAGGGCCGCTTTGAATCGTACGGCTGGCAGGTGATTGCCGGCGTCGACGGCCACGACGGCGACGCCATCAAGGCGGCCATCGAGCAGGCCCGCGCACAGAGCAGCAAGCCGACCTTGATCATCTGCAAGACCGTGATCGGCTTTGGCTCGCCCAACAAGGGCGGCAAAGAGGACTGTCACGGCGCGCCGCTGGGTGCCGACGAGATCGCCCTGACCCGCGCCCAACTCGGCTGGCAGCACGGTCCGTTTGAGATCCCCGCCGACATCGCCAGCGCGTGGAGCGCCCGCCAGCGCGGTGCCGCCGCCCACGCCGCGTGGAGCGAGCGGTTTGCTGCCTACGCCGCCGCCCACCCCGAGCTGGCCGCCGAATACCGCCGCCGCGTCAAAGGCGAGCTGCCGGCCGACTTCATCGCCGGTGCCGACGCCTATATCGCAGAGTGTCAGGCCAAGATGGAAAAAATTGCCTCGCGCAAGGCGTCGCAAAACAGCATTAATGCGTATGGCCCGCTGCTGCCCGAGCTACTTGGCGGCTCGGCCGACCTGGCCGGCTCCAACCTCACTCTCTGGTCGGGTGCCAAGGGCATCAGCGCCGACGATGCCAGCGGCAACTACCTCTACTACGGGGTGCGCGAGTTTGGTATGAGCGCGATGATGAACGGCATCGCCCTGCACGGCGGCTTCATCAACTACGGCGCCACCTTCCTGATGTTTATGGAGTATGCCCGCAACGCGGTGCGGATGGCGGCGCTGATGAAGCAGCGGGCGATCTTCGTCTATACCCACGACTCGATCGGGCTCGGTGAAGATGGCCCCACCCACCAGCCGGTCGAGCAGCTCAGCGCGCTGCGCAGCACCCCCAACCTGCACACCTGGCGGCCCTGCGACGCGGTCGAGTCGGCGGTCTCTTGGAAGAGTGCGATTGTCCGCAGCGACGGCCCCAGTGCGTTGGTGTTCAGCCGCCAAGGGCTGGCGCCGATGGCGCGCGATGCCGAGCAGGTCGCCAATATTGAACGCGGCGGCTACGTGCTGCGCGCCGCCGCCAACCCCGCCGCACTGATCATTGCCACCGGCTCAGAGGTCGAGCTGGCGATGCTGGCCGCCGAGCAGCTGGCCGCCGATGGTATAGAGGCGCAGGTGGTCTCGATGCCGTGTGCCGAGCTATTCAGCGCCCAGCCGGCCAGCTACCGCGACAGCGTGCTGCCGCCGGCGGTCCGCATTCGCGTCGCGGTCGAGGCGCTGCACGCCGACTACTGGTACAAGTTTGTCGGCCTCGACGGCCGCGTGGTCGGCATGACCAGCTTTGGCGAGTCGGCACCGGGCGATGTGCTGCTCAAGCACTTCGGTTTCACCGTCGATAACGTTGTCGCCGCTGTTCGCGAAAGTGCCGCCCAGGTCGGCGGCTGAGCCGATGATTCGGCTGGCGATTAACGGCTACGGGCGGATTGGCCGCTCGCTGCTGCGCGCGCTCTATGAGTCCGGTGCGCGCAGCCAGCTGCAGGTGGTCGCCATCAATGAGCCGGCCGACTGCCGCACCATCGCCCACCTCACCCGCTACGACTCGACCCACGGCCGCTTCCCCGGCGAGGTCAGCTACAGCGACGACACGCTGATCGTCAACGGCGACCGCATTGGGGTCAGCCACTTCGAGACGATCGGCGAGATCGACTGGTCGGCGTCTAACGTCGACTTGGTGCTCGAGTGCAGCGGCCGCTTTACCGACCGCGCCACCGCCGAGCAGCACCTTGCGCGCGGCGCCCAGCGGGTGTTGTTTTCGCAGCCGGCCGAGGCCGATGTCGACGCCACCATCGTCTACGGCTACAACCACCAGCAGCTCGCCGCACTCAGCGACAGCCAGCGGGTGGTCTCGGCGGCGTCCTGCTCGACCAACTGTGTGGTGCCGGTCATCGACGTCCTCGAGCGTCATTTTGGGGTCGCCGGTGGGGTGATCACCACCATTCACTCGGCGATGAACGACCAGCCGGTGATCGACGCCTACCACGCCACCGACCTGCGCAAGACCCGGGCTGCAATCCACTCGATCATCCCGGTCGACACCTCACTGGGGCGCGGTATCGACCGCTTGATGCCGGCGCTGGCCGGCTGTTTTGAGGCGCAGGCGATGCGCGTACCTACCATGAACGTCTCGGCGATCGACCTGTCGGTGCTGCTCGCCAGCGACGCCAGCGTCGCCGCGATTAATAGCGCACTGGCCGTCGCAGCGGGCGGCGAGCTGGCCGGCATCTTGGGCTACACTGAAGAGCTGTTGACCTCTTGTGATTTCAACCACGACCCGCGCAGCGGCATTGTCGACGCCGGCCAGACCCGGCTCAGCGGCCAGCGCCTGGCCAAGGTGTTGATCTGGTTCGATAACGAGTGGGGCTACGCTAACCGCATGCTCGACACCGCCCGCAGCTGGTACCAGCTGCCGGTGAACGGCTAATTTTTTACCAAACGGAGTGATCATGGCAGTTAAGTTGATGAGTGATTTTGAGCTGGCGGGCCAGCGCCTGCTGATCCGCGAGGACCTCAACGTGCCGATTAAAGATGGCGCGGTGAGCAGCGACGCGCGGATTCGCGCCGCCCTGCCGACCATCAGGCTGGCGGTCAGCGCCGGCGCCAAGGTGCTGCTGATGTCGCACCTCGGCCGCCCCACCGAGGGCGAGCCCGCTGCCGAGTTTTCGCTGGCACCGGTGGCAGTCCACCTCGCCGAGCTGCTCGGCCAGCCAGTGCGGCTTATCAGCGATTGGCGGGATGGCGTTGCGCTAGCCAACGGCGAGGTGGCACTGCTTGAGAACGTTCGTTTTAACTCCGGCGAAAAAGCCGACGACGAGACGCTCGCCAAAGCCTACGCAGCGCTCTGCGACCTGTTTGTGATGGACGCCTTTGGCACCGCCCACCGCGCCCAAGCGTCGACCCACGGGGTGGCCAAATACGCGCCGGCGGCGTGTGCCGGCCCGCTGCTGGCCGGCGAGCTAGCCGCGCTTGAAAAAGCGCTCGCCAACCCGGCGCGGCCGCTGGTCGCGATCGTCGGCGGTTCCAAGGTATCGACCAAGCTGCAGGTGCTCGAGGCGCTCGCTGAAAAATGCGATCAGCTGATTGTCGGTGGCGGCATCGCCAACACCTTCTTGGCGGCGGCCGGCAAGCCGGTCGGCAAGTCGCTCTGCGAGCACGAGCTGCTCGACACCGCCCGCGCACTGATGGCCAAGACCGCGATCCCATTGCCCAGCGATGTGGTGGTCGGCAGCGAGTTCTCCGAGCAGGCGAAGGCGCGCACCATCAGCGCCGACGCGGTGGCCGACGGCGATATGATCTTCGATATCGGCCCGCAGGCGGCGGCCGAGCTGGCCGAGCTGCTCGCCAACGCCGGCACGATTATCTGGAACGGCCCGGTCGGCGTGTTTGAATTTGACCAGTTTGGCGCCGGCACCGAAGTGCTGGCGCGCGCTATCGGCGCCAGTAGCGGCTTTTCGATCGCCGGCGGTGGCGACACGCTGGCAGCGGTCGATAAGTACGACTTGGCCGCGAAGATCTCGTATATCTCCACCGGTGGCGGCGCGTTTCTCGAATATGTGGAAGGCAAAACCCTGCCCGCCGTCGCTGTCCTCGAACAGCGCGGCGCCGACTGAATAAACTAAAGCAAAAGGAACTGACTCATGGCCCTTATCTCCCTGCGACAACTGCTCGACCATGCCGCCGAACACGGCTACGGCGTGCCCGCCTACAACGTCAACAACCTCGAGCAGATGCGCGCCATCATGCTTGCCGCCGAGCAGACCAACAGCCCGGTGATCGTGCAGGCCTCGGCCGGCGCGCGCAAATACGCCGGCTCGGCATTTCTGCGCAGCCTAGTCAGCTCGGCGATTGAAGAGTGGCCGCACATTCCCGTCTGCATGCACCAGGACCATGGCACCAGCGCCGCGGTCTGCCAGCGCTCGATGCAGCTCGGCTTTTCGTCGGTGATGATGGACGGTTCCCTCGGCGAGGATGGTAAGACCCCGACTAGCTACCAGTACAATGTTGATGTGACCCGTCGGGTGGTCGAAAACGCCCACGCTTGCGGTGTCTCGGTAGAGGGCGAGCTGGGCTGCTTGGGCTCGCTGGAGACCGGTCAGGCCGGCGAAGAGGATGGCATTGGCGCTGAGGGCACGCTGACCCACGAGCAGATGCTTACCGACCCCGACGAGGCGGTCGACTTTGTCCTGCAGACCGGTGTCGACGCGCTGGCGATCGCCTGTGGCACCTCGCACGGCGCCTACAAATTTAGCCGTCCACCGACCGGCGATATCTTAGCGATCGACCGGATCGCCGCTATCCATAAAAAGATCCCCAACACCCACCTGGTCATGCACGGCTCTTCGTCGGTGCCGCAGGAGTGGCTGGCGATCATCAACCAGTACGGCGGCGAGATCCCCGAGACCTACGGGGTGCCAGTCGAGCAGATTCAGCAGGGTATCAAACACGGCGTGCGCAAGGTCAATGTTGACACCGATCTGCGGCTCGCCTCGACCGGCGCGATCCGTCGCCACCTCGCCGAGAACCCGAATAACTTTGACCCGCGCGCCTACTTCAAAGCGGCTACCGACGCCATGCAGGCGATCTGCGCCGACCGCTACACCGCGTTTGGCTCAGCCGGCCACGCCGACAAGATCACCCCGGTTAGCTTAGAGAAAATGGTCGGCTTTTACTGATGCGCGGCGCCACCTTGGCTGTCGGGCTGCTATTGGCAGGAGGGCTGGCGGCGGCGCCGGCCCCGGTCGAAGAGATTCGGCACGGTTTTTTACGTGGTTACTTAAGCGTTGAGCAGCTGCCCAACGCCGCTGCACTGCTGCCGCCGGCGCCGGCCTACGACTCTGCTCAAGCCAGTTTTGACCGCACTAACGCGGCCGAGCTGCTCGCCCTGCAGGGCGGGCCGCGCTGGCAGCAGGCGACGGTTGATGCGCAGTTGCACTTTCCCGAGGCGTTGGAGAGTTTTCGCTGTGCACTCGGTGTTGAGTTGAGCGAGGCGAGCACCCCGTATCTCTATCAGCTGACCCGGCGCGCGATGACCGATGCCGGTCTGGCCACCTACTCGGCCAAACGGCGCTATGATCGCGATCGCCCGTTTGAAGAGAATGGCGCGCCGATTTGCACCCCCGACCAGCGTGAGCAGCTTGAAAGTGACGGCTCCTACCCCTCAGGCCACACCGCGATCGGTTGGGCGTGGGGGCTGATCTACAGCGAGTTGGTACCGCAACGTCGCGACGAGTTGCTGGCGCGCGGCTATCAGTTTGGCGAGAGCCGGGCGGTCTGTAATGTGCACTGGGCCAGCGATATTGCCGCCGGCCGGCTGATCGGCAGCGCCGCAGTGGCCGCACTGCACAGTAGTGATCAATTTATGGCTGATTTAGTCGAGGCCAAGCGCGAGCTAGCCAGCGCGCCAATCGCGCGGGATTGCACCGAGTAGCTAGCCGCCAAAGATCGCTTTTAAGATAAAGAAGAAGATAATCGCCAAGCCGGCGCCGGCCGGTAGGGTGACTACCCACGAGGTGAGAATGGTGCCGATAACGCGCAGGTTGAGCGCAGCGATACCGCGCGCCATACCGACTCCAAGCACTGCCCCAACTAGGGTGTGGGTGGTTGAGATCGGTAGCCCAGTACCCGAGGCGAGCACCACCGTGGCGGCGGCGCCAAGTTCAGCAGCGAAGCCGCGGCTCGGGGTCAGCTCGGTAATCTTGCGGCCGATGGTGCCCATCACTTTGACGCCATAGGTGGCCAAGCCGATCACGATACCGGCGCCACCGAGCAGTAGGATCCACGGTGGCATCGCCACCTTGGCCGAGATCGAGCCGCCCGACTGGACGACATTGACCACCGCTGCGAGCGGGCCGACTGCGTTGGCGACATCGTTGGAGCCGTGCGCAAACGCCATCGCACAGGCGGTGAATACCATCAGTATCGCGAACACCCGCTCGACGTTGGCAAACCGGTCGCTGCCCTCGAGACTCTCATCGCGCTGGAT